>OZ251487.1:0-1117500 GCA_965242685.1 Gammaproteobacteria bacterium
TCAAGATTCCAATTATTCCGCGATGAAGGTTGCCCAACGCCTCGATTCAAACGCTCGAGACATTCGCGCAACTGTGCAAACCGTTGCCGTCGTCGCTTCGTGTCGTCGTTGACGCGGGGAATCGCCATCAACCCGCACAACTTGAGACGCGACAAGCCTCGCAGAGATTGTGCCAGATCATCCACTTCGTCAAGAGCGACCCCCGATTTTGACGCCTCGTTGTCAATGTTCACCTGTATGAGTGCCCGCAGAGGCGCCAGTGAGGCGGGACGTTGTGCGTCGAGCCGTTCGGCAATGATCAAACGTTCGATACTGTGTACCCAGTCAAAGTGACGGGCAATGAGTCGGGTCTTGTTTTTCTGTATGGGGCCGATGAAGTGCCAGCATAGATCCTCGTTGTCGATGGCGGTGATTTTTTCTACCGCCTCTTGGACGTAGCTCTCGCCGAAATCGCGTTGACCGTAGGCGTTGGCCTCCCGCACGTCGCCGACCGGCATCGTCTTGCTGACGGCGATCAGGCGGACACTGCCGGGCGTCCGTCGATACCGGGCCTCCATCTCCTTAATCGTCTTTTTTACGGCGGCCAGGCGTGTACCGATGCATGCACTCATAATCTACTTTCTACACCATATAAGCCGCCAACCCAAAACTTTTTGCGGGGAAAATCCACAGTGTGTTGATTATATCGAACCCGTTTCACTTCGTCTTTTGCCAACCGATGTAATGCTTGTTTGATACAGGGTGTACGAGTATCCTGCACTGCCATGCAGCAAAGCCAACTCAACTGGATCGCCGGCTATATCTGGGGCCTCGCCGATGACGTGCTGCGCGACCTCTACGTGCGCGGCAAATATCGGGACGTGATCTTACCGATGACCGTATTGCGCCGTTTGGATGTCGTGTTGGAAGACACTAAGGCGGACGTTTTGGCCATGAAGAAAAAACTTGACGAGATGGATATAGTCGATCAAGACGCGCCCTTGTGCCGGGCGGCAAAACAGGCGTTCTACAACACCTCAAAATTTACCTTGGCAACCTTAAAGGCGCGTGCCGGTCGCCAGCGGCTTGCGGACGATTTTTCGGCATATCTGGACGGCTTCTCTCGCAACGTCCAAGACATCATCAATAACTTTGAATTTCGCAATCATATTGATCGCCTTTCCGCCGCCGACGCGCTCGGCACGCTGATTGAAAAATTGACCTCGCCCGACATCAACCTAAGCCCCCATCCGGTGAAAAACGCCGACGGCTCGATCAAACATCTCGGCCTTGACAATCACGGCATGGGCACCGTCTTTGAAGAACTGGTGCGGCGCTTCAATGAAGAAAACAACGAAGAAGCCGGCGAACACTGGACGCCCCGCGACGCCGTCAAACTGGTGGCCGACCTTGTCTTTTTGCCCGTTGCCGACCAAATAGAGTCCGGCACCTATCTGCTCTACGATGGGGCTTGCGGCACCGGCGGCATGTTGACGATAGCCGAAGAAACGCTACAGGAGCTTGCCCGCAAGCACGACCAAAAGGTTTCGACCCACCTCTACGGCCGGGAGATTAACGCCGAGACCTATGCCATCTGCAAGGCCGACCTGTTGATCAAAGGCGACGATGCCGACAACATTGTCGGCGGGCCGGAACATTCAACGCTTGCCAACGACGCCTTTTCGAGCGAGAAATTCGACTTTATGCTCTCCAATCCGCCTTACGGCAAAAGCTGGAAGAGCGACCTTGAGCGCATGGGCGGCAAGCAGGGGATGCGCGACCCGCGCTTTATGATCGAACATGCCCCCCCCCCCCCCCCCCCCGAATACTCACGCTCGCTGGTTACCCGCTCCAGCGATGGCCAACTGCTGTTTCTCGTCAACATGCTGAGCAAGATGAAGCGGCACACCGATCTGGGCAGCCGAATCGCCGAAGTCCACAACGGCAGTTCACTCTTTACCGGTGACGCCGGGCAGGGCGAAAGCAACATCCGCCGTTGGATCATTGAAAACGACTGGTTGGAAGCCATCGTCGCGCTACCGCTCAATATGTTCTACAACACCGGCATCGCCACGTATATATGGGTACTGACTAATCGCAAGTCCGAGCGGAGACGCGGCAAAGTACAACTCATCGACGCCACCGAATGGTATCGGCCCTTGCCCAAGAACCTCGGCAATAAAAACTGTGAATTGTCGGAAGGAGACATCCGGCGTATCAGCGAAGTCTTTCTCGCCTTTGAAGAAACCGAACAGTCCAAGATCTTTCCCAACGAGGCGTTCGGCTATCGAAAAGTCACGGTGGAGCAGCCGCTACGGATCATCGATACCGACCCCAATCGCGTCTACAAGGCCGCCGAAGTCAAACAACTCAAGGAAACCAGCGCGCGTTCCGAAGACGCCCCGCCGCTCATCAAAAAGATTCACAAACGGGACGTTGAAGCGAACCCGCTGCATGGCTTGTTTGAGGCGACCGTCGACGGCAAGCCGGCGGTGGTTGAGTATCATCCCGACAGCGAACTACGCGACACCGAACAAATCCCACTCACCGACGCCGGCGGCATTGAAGCCTTTCTCAAACGAGAAGTACTTCCCTACGCCCCGCACGCCTGGTATTCCCCGCCACACGTAAAAATTGGCTATGAAATCAGCTTCACCCGCCACTTTTACAAACCCAAACCGATGCGCACGCCCGATGAAATCCGCACGGATATTTTGACGCTGGAAAAAGAAAACGCGGGACTGCTAGGTGAGATTCTCGGCAGATAAAGCGGAAATGCCGTAACGAAAGCCAGGTTTTAATTAAAGCTACGACAGTCCTCTATATTAAAGGCTCTCTTTATTAAGAGATCAGTAACGATCTTGTATTAAAGCCTAGTTTTAATTTAGAGCTGCAACGGCCATCCATATTAAAGTTTCTCTTTACTATAGCTAAGGCAATGCTTTATATTAAAGGCTCTCTTTATTAAGGGAGCAATAACACTTTTATATTAAAGTATTTTTAATTAAAGCTACAGCATAGCCTTATACTAAAGCCTAACTTTATTATAAGGCCTTTA
This sequence comes from Gammaproteobacteria bacterium, assembly GCA_965242685.1. Classification (GTDB taxonomy): domain Bacteria; phylum Pseudomonadota; class Gammaproteobacteria; order UBA4575; family UBA4575. Next base: position 3,038 of record OZ251487.1, read on the forward strand.
ATCGTCTATATGAAAGCAAGTCTTTACTATGGAAAACCATCTTTCAACCTCAACTCGGGCAGGGCGATATAGTAGGCAGTCGACCGGCTACAAGGCCTTTCTTCCGGCGCCGTTACCGCCTAAACCACCCGTTCAAATCGACGGGGAGCTACAAACACTACTTTATGAAGCCAATTATGCACTGGGGCGTTTGGATGGATCCATTAAAACGCTACCCAACCCTGACCTGTTCGTTTACATGTACATTCGTAAAGAGGCGGTACTCTCCAGCAAGATCGAAGGTACACAGAGTTCATTGCAGGATCTTTTAGCCGCCGAAGCAAAGATACTCAAGCCAAATCAAGCCGGCGACGTAGACGAATTGGTGAACTACGTGGCCGCCATGAATCACGGCTTGGACAGGTTATCCGAGTTACCCATTTCTACCCGGTTGATCCGCGAGATTCATGCCAAGCTTCTACAGGGTGTACGGGGGCATCGTCTTATGCCGGGCGAACTGCGGACCTCTCAGAATTGGATCGGCCCTGCCGGTTGTACGCTCAAGGAGGCCGTTTTTGTGCCGCCTCCGCCCCGCGAAGTCGCGGAAAACATGTCGCAGTTGGAACGATTTATCCATGCCAACACAAAATTGCCGCTATTGATCAAGATAGGGCTTGTGCACTCCCAATTCGAGGCGATTCATCCGTTTCTTGACGGCAATGGTCGCGTCGGCAGGCTACTGATAACCTTTTTACTTTGTGAACAGAAGGCATTACAAAAACCCGTCCTCTACCTGTCTTATTTCTTCAAGCAACATCGGCAACGGTATTACGAAGAGTTACAGTCCGTGCGCGATGCCGGCACTTGGGAGCGATGGCTTGCCTTCTTCCTGAAAGGCGTCGTGGAAGTGAGCGGGCAGGCAAGTGACACGGCGCAACGGATCATTACACTTCGTGAAGCACATCGTAACCTGATAACCGAGAAGTTCGGTTATGCCGCCGGTAACGGTCATCGTGTCCTGGAGCACCTCTACGAATGTCCTATCGTGTCGGTGGGCGACGTGCGGAACTTGAGCGACACCACCTATCCGGCGGCAAACACCCTTGTCTCGCGTATGGTTGACAACGATATTTTGCTTGAGTCCACAGGGCGGGTGCGCAACCGAAAATTCAAATATCAGCCCTACGTCGACCTGTTTGATGATGGATAAAGGGCAGAGGGGTACAGCAAATGAATGAAAACGCATCGACGGCGAAAGATCCCGACTTATCGCTAAAGCAGCCGGAGCTGGGGCACCGGCAAGACGTTCCTGCCCCTAAAATTTTTTTACCTTAAATGCGGTAAATTTTCACCCTAAATGCGTTACATTTTCCCCGAAATTTTAATATTAATTATGTGATTGATAACCAGTGAGAGAGATCATCAAAGATGGCTAGAAAGATATTCGTTTCATATAAACATGAAGACGCATCAGTATTGCCTATAGATGGCGATAACACTGCTCGTGCTTATGTGGATAAGCTCATCGAGTTGTTTGATGAGGATGAAATTTACAAAGGGGAAGCCGATGAAGACTTGAGTGAATTTAAGGATGAAACCATAAAATCTCACTTGCGAGACAAGATATACGACAGCAGTATCACGTTGGTACTGATTTCGCCAGATATGAAAGATAGTGGTGAAAAAGAATCGGATCAGTTTATTCCTTGGGAAATTTCGTATTCCCTTAAGGCAATTTCTCGGAATGACCGCACTAGCCGGACAAATGCAGTATTGGCGATTGTTTTGCCAGATTGGAACTCTTCCTACAGATACTTTCTAGAAGATGACACATGTTCCTCCTGCCATTGCTGTACTTTGCATACTGGGAGACTATTCCAGATACTGCGGGACAATATGTTCAACATAAAAGACCCTGTGTATAACAACTGTCCGCACCATGCCGATAATAACCCCGTTTACACTGGATATTCTTCATACATTCACTCTATTAAATGGGACGACTTCAAGGACGACAAGGACAGGTATCTGGAGATAGCTGAAAATATCAGGGAAAAAATGGACGATTACGACATCACAAAGACCGTAGATGATTGAGAATGAGGGCTAGGAAATGGATGACAAAACGCGAGTAGTCAAACACATGGAAATGATCCAAGGAGTTATCAGCCGCTTAGCTCATGATTCTTTCTTGGTCAAGGGTTGGAGCATGACACTCTTGGCTGCGGGAGTAATTTTCATCACGCGGGGCGAAGTTCGCTCGGATTGCGTTATTTTGGCCTTTATCGTTCCCGTATTCGGTTTTTGGATTCTGGATGCATACTTTCTTTGGCAAGAAAGATTGTTCCGGCAGCTTTATGACGAAATTCGGCAGCAGGAGACTACGGATTTCTCGATGGATTTGACGAAGCACAAAGGCGACCGAAAAGACCAGTTGAAATTCTGGCGGTCTTTCTTCTCCTGCACGTTAAATCTGTTTTATGGCATGGAGATTTTCTTCGTAGCAGCCGTCTTTTCCATTTCCTTTCTGACAGGAGATTAGCTATGGCGACCAAGAGACAAGTTTTTTACAGTTTTCATTATAAACTGGACAGCTGGCGAGCCTCGCAGGTGCGGAATATCGGGGCAATTGAAGGGAACAAACCAGCCACCGATAATGATTGGGAGCAGGTCAAAAGGGGTGGCGATAGGGCAATCAAGCAGTGGATAGCCGCCCAGATGAGATACAGGACGTGCACTGTCGTACTCGTTGGCGAAGCAACCGCGAACAAAGAATGGATAAACTACGAAATAATTAAGTCTTGGAATGAGGGTATGGGAGTTGTCGGCATACGCATACATGGGTTAGAGGATCGGTATGGTCGCATATCTCGGGAAGGGAGGAATCCATTTGACTACGTGACATATCGCAAGGAAAGTCTTTCCAGAATAGTTCGTTGCTATGATCCTCAAGGGAACAACAGCAAAGAAAGATACGCTTGGATTGAGAAGTACCTGTCTAATGCCGTAGAAGAGGCCATCAATATAAGAAACAGATACGGATAAAGCGTAGCGGGCAGGTACAAAAAATGAATGAAAACGCATCGACGACGGAAAATCCCGACTTATCGCTAAAGCAGCCGGAACCGCCGATTCCGAAGGATGGTCCCTGGAAGTACGATGCCTTGCAGCGAAAATTGATCGCCGGCAATCTTACAAACCTGATTCGGGATCAGAAAAATCCGTTTGTCGTCAGTGTCGACGGTGACTGGGGAACCGGCAAGACGTTCCTGCTCCAGCGCTGGCAGGCGCAACTCGAAAAAGACCGCTTTCGGGCGATCTACTTCAACGCATGGGAAGACGACTTTTGCGATGACCCCCTGGTCGCCATCATCGGCCAACTGGCGGAGTATTTTCAAGGGAAGGGGCTTGAAAAAATAGGCAAGCAGTTCAAAGAAAACGTAATCCCACTGCTTATGTCAATTCTTCGTGGTCTCTCGGTTTCAGTTCCCGGGGTTGGGGTCGAGCTTTCGTTACCTGACTCTGCTGACCTTGCCGACGACGTTTTTGAACAATACTCGAAGCAAACAAAGAGTAAAAATGACTTAAAAGATGAGCTAAAAAAATTAGCCGACGCAGTAACTAAAGAAACCGGCCATCCACTCGTTTTCATCATAGACGAACTCGACAGATGTCGCCCCACCTTTGCCGTTGAATTGCTGGAGAGAGTCAAGCACGTGTTCGACGTGCCCGGCATAGTGTTTGTCTTCGGTCTGAATCGCCGTGAACTGGCCAAATCGGTGCAATCGCTCTATGGAAACATCGATGCGGACATCTACCTGCATCGCTTCTTTAACATGGAATTCCGCTTGCCGGAGGCGGATGCGAAGGCCTTCTGTGAATACCTGATAGCGAAGCGATATGAACTAGATAAGTTTTATAAAGAAGCGGAAGCTGTTCAAGAACTTGCAGCTTTCAAAAATTCCTTTCCCGGTTTTTCAGGCTCTATAGGCCTTTCTCTTCGAGATATAGATTACTGCGTCAGAACCATGGCCTTTGTCGGCAAGAATCTCGACAAAAATAATAGTATTTTTACTCCTTATTATCATTTCGTTCTCGCCGCCTTAATCCCGTTGAAACTGAAAAACCTGCCTCTTTACCAAAAATTTATTCAGGGAAAATCTGCCTCTGCCAGTGCCGAAGTGGTGGACTGTATCGACGGGTGGATTGATGATAAAAGGGATGTAAGGTTGGATGGAAATAATGAGTTGGAAGATTATCTAGACATCATGGAGCTTTATTTGTACGCCAGTGCGCCTCGGAAACAAAGAGACATAGGGGATGAATACCCCTTGGCTATAGAGCAACTACGACTTTTGGCGGAAGGCGATAAGGCGAAAGGCGAGCTGGTAACCCACCCAGAATATTTATCGCAGAAATGCAGCACGCCTTGCGTCACATCTAAGGATAGGGAAGGCAAGTCAGTAATCTACCCCCGGAATATCCTAAGAAAACCCAAGACCCATCTAAGAGCACGCAAGCTATGGGGCGTTTATCAAAAGTTTCTGGAATTTTATCTACCGCTTAGTAACTATAGGTTTTTGCCGATAGAAGAGATTGTCAAACTTATCGAACTGACCAAACCACCGCAGGATCGGTAGGGAACGGGGCAAAACCCCGCAATCCCCAACACGCCGGCCCTCGTATCGTTATAATGTCGTGGGCGAAACGAGCCACACGGCATGAACCATCCCTTCAAACCCTATCCCCACTACAAACCCTCCGGCATCGAATGGCTCGGCGACGTGCCGGCGCATTGGGAAGTCAGGCGGTTGAAATATTCCGTGAAACTGATAATGGGTCAATCTCCATCCGGGTATGATTGCAGCGATAAACCTATCGGTTTGCCATTTTTGCAGGGATGTGCGGAGTTTGGAGATCACTCCCCAAGTCCCGTACAGTTTTGTCATACCCCGAAGAAAGTCAGTCCGATTGGAGCAATACTCATGTCCGTCCGCGCACCTGTTGGGCGGCTCAATATTGCCGATCAAGAGTACGGTATTGGTCGTGGGCTTTGTGCAATTCTTCCGAATGAGGAAGTTTTCCAAGTCGGATTTGCCCGTTATCAGCTTGAGGCACTTACGCTTGGCCTGAAGCTGGCTTCTGTTGGTTCTATATACGATGCTGTAAGCATTGGCGATGTTGGGAGCCAGCCTTCAATTCTTCCACCCCCTAGTGAACAGGCGTTGATAGCGGCCTACCTGGACGACATTTGCGGGAAAATCCACCACTACGTAGCGGTAAAAGAACGGCAGGTCAACCTCCTGGAAGAATATCGGCGGGCGATCATCCATCGCGCCGTCACCCGCGGCCTCGACCCGAACGTCCCCCTCAAACCCACCGGCATCGAATGGCTTGGCGACATCCCGAAACATTGGGAAGTCAGGCGGTTGAAACACTGGGTAGGAATAAATGAAGCGGTATTATCAGAAGCTACTCATCCCGAATACGAATTCCGTTATTTAGAGATCGGTTCAGTAGGTACCGGCACACTCACGAATGAGCCAAATGTATTGCGTTTTGCTAGTGCGCCTTCAAGAGCCAGACGTATTGTCAAAAGAGGGGACACGATTGTCTCTACCGTAAGGACTTATCTAAAGGCGGTGTGGTTTGCCGAAGAAATGGATGACAATTTGATATGTTCAACGGGATTTGCGGTGCTTACTCCTCGGCAAGACAGCGCACCGAAGTTTGTAAGTTACGTAGCTCAAAGCGATACATTCACTGAACGAGTAACGGCTGAATCAGTTGGGGTTGCCTATCCGGCTATTGCTGAGAGTCGGCTCGGTTCATTTCATGTTTGTGTTCCACCCCCTAATGAACAAGCGGCGATAGCGGCCTACCTCGACAAAACGACCGCCGACATTGACACCGCCATCCACCGCGCACGCCGGGAGATCGCCCTTCTGCGCGAATACCGCACCGCCCTGATCGCCCATGCCGTCACCGGCAAACTCGACCTGCGGGAAGCCCTTGCCGAGTAGTCCGGCTTTGTCTTATGCTAAGGCGTGATCATGTCGGTGGTGCCCTCTAAGCCAAAGATATTTCATATCGTTCATGCGGATCGCTTGGCCTCTATTATTGATAGTAATTGTCTTTGGTGTGATGCAGAGGTTGTTGCTAAACCTCAGTTGTCCGGCACGATGATCGGCATGAGCGACATAAAAGAACGGCGTCTTACAAACCGTTTGAATAGTCATGAAAATTTGTGTGTGGGCGGTTGTGTACCGTTTTATTTCTGTCCCCGCTCCGTCATGCTTTATGTGATTCACCAAGGGAATCATCCTAGTTTGTCCTATCGTGGTGGACAGGAGGCTATCGTTCATCTGGAGGCCGATTTGCGGCGGACGGTTGACTGGGCAGAAGAACACGGGCGACACTGGGTATTTACAAATTTAAACGCGGGTTCATCCTATTTCGATGATTTCTGTGATTTGGCAGAGCTGAACAAGATTGACTGGAATGCCGTGAAAGCCCGTTTCTGGATAAAGCATAAGGACTTCAAGCAGGCTGAGTTTCTGATTGAAAAAAGTTTTCCTTGGAAACTTGTCGAGCGTGTCGGCGTGCTCTCACAAAAAACTTACTTGACGGTTGCAAAAACCATTAAGGGCGCCGATCATCAACCACGTGTCGAAATCAAACCGAAATGGTATTATTGACATAGGAGAAGGAACGACCATGATCCAATACAAAACTGGCGATATCTTGTCGGAAGACGTAGAGGCACTGGTTAACACTGTCAATTGTGTCGGCGTCATGGGGCGTGGCATCGCACTTCAATTCAAACGTGCTTTCCCTAGAAATTTCAAGGCCTACGAGGCGCAATGCAAGCGCGATAAAATGCAACCGGGAAATATGTTTGTCTTTGAAACCGGACAGCTTACCAACCCCCGCTATCTCATCAACTTTCCAACCAAGCGACACTGGAAAGGCAAAAGCCGTATGCAGGATATCGAGTCCGGTTTGCAGTCACTCGTAAAAGAAATTCGGAGGCGCGATATTGGCTCGATTGCCGTCCCTCCCCTTGGCTGTGGCCTGGGTGGTTTGGATTGGACGGAGGTGCGTAGCCGAATTCAGGGGGCGCTGGAGAGCCTGGAAAACGTGGACGTCATCGTATTTAAGCCGGGCGTACCCCCCATCAATGATCGGGCCGTCCGTTGCAGCGATGTCCCGAATATGACGGTGTGCCGCGCCGCACTGGTCGGGCTGATGGATCGTTATATTCGCGGTTTGCTGGATCCGTTCGTAACGTTGCTGGAAGTACACAAACTCATGTACTTTATGCAGGTTGCGGGCGAGCCGTTAAAGCTGAAGTTTTCCGAGGATATGTACGGGCCATATGCCGAGAATCTTCGGCACGTACTGCGTGATATCGAAGGACATTTGGTATCCGGTTACAGAGATGGCGGCGATGCCCCCCACAAGGAATTAAATCTGGTGCCGGGTGCCGCCGAGGATGCGGCCGCCTTTCTTGAGAGTCATCCCGAAACACGCAAACGCTTCGACAAGGTTGCCAAACTGGTCGAAGGATTTGAGTCTTCGTTCGGGCTTGAATTGCTTTCCACGGTTCACTGGGTTACTCAAAAAAAGAACCCTCCTCAAACCTTCGATGACGTGGTCAAACACACCTATGCCTGGAATGAGAGGAAGAAACAATTTTCCAAACGACAACTCAAAATTGCGGTTGACACCCTCTCGGAGAAAGGCTGGATTAAAAGTCCCTGAATATAAAAGTATCGCCACGCCCGACGGAAACACACCCTGCTGCGCGAATACCGCACCGCCCTGATCGCCCATGCCGTCACTGGCAAACTAGATTTGCGGGGGGAAAATTTAACCCCAATGTGTTAAATTTTTACAAGGGATCAACATATTTGAGGGCGTTTAAATATGTCGCTGAAGGATGCGGACTTCACCTTGATCTTGGAGGATACGTCGAAACGTATAGACGGCAATATCGTCTGGAAAGAGGACGAGGATCACTCTCCCGCCCGCCAGTTTCAAGCTGAGGTTAAGTCAGAAAAGGATTGGCCTCTGTTTATCAATGGTCGCTACAATCCGTTGATAAACAGTCTCAGCTATGTGCTCATTATGAGATCGGTGGGCCGCATTTATGGGCTTGACCTGGGCAAGGATCATCACAACCCACAGGGCGAACAAGTTGGAGAAAAGCATAAGCACAAATGGTCTGAAAAATATAGGGACAAAGAAGCGTATGCACCGAGTGATATCACTGCGTCCGTTTCCAATCCCGTAGCAGTTTGGAAGCAGTTTTGTACGGAAGCCCGTATTCAACATAACGGCGCACTCCTGTCGCTATCCATACAAGAGGAGATGTTTTAATGAACAGCAACGAAGCCTGTGAAGCGATACAAAAGCAAATCGGGGAGCTTTTTGTTTGTACGGAACACAACGGGGACTACCAGCGGATTCGGACGCCCTATCTCTACCCCGATGGGGACAACATTGACTTGTTCTGCAAATATGAAGGTGATGTGGTAACGGTTACCGATCTTGCAGAAACTACGGGTTGGCTTCGTATGCAGACGATATCCCCAAGCCGTTCCGTGAAACAAAATCAACTGATCGCAGATACTTGCATGACGCACGGAGTCGAGTTTGATCGGGGCATGCTTCAAGCGCGATGCCAACCCAAAGATTCACTGGCTATGGTCATCACCCACGTTGCACAGGCGGCCTTTCGGGTATCCGATTTATGGTTTACGTTCAGGAGTCGAGCCGTTGAGTCGATCACCGATGAAGTGGCCGATTATCTGACCGAGCGTGAATTGCCATTCCGACGTCGTGAAAAGTTGACAGGTCGTTCAACGAAAAATTGGTTTGTAGATTTTCGCGTCGGCGATCCTGAAAAGAGTAATGCTTTGGTTTATGTGCTGAGCACGGCAAACCGGGCGGCGGCGCACCGGGTTGCCGAACATGTGGTGGCCGCTTGGCATGATTTAGACCACCTGAAATCAAAATCTTTGAGGTTCGTTTCCTTATTTGACGACACTGCCGATGTTTGGGCGGAAGAAAACTATAAATTAGTCGGATCGTTATCTAAGGTGTCACATTGGTCAAAACCGGAAGAGTTTGCCGAGGAGCTGTTACCCAGGGCGGCTTGATGACCACCTCCACCACCGAACGCGCCCTAGAAGATCACATCTGCACGCTGCTGACCGGCTTACCGGCGCCCACTTCGGGCGCCGCACCGACAACCAACGGAGTAGATGAGCGGCCGGCGGTCTACGGCGCCGGCTGGCGTATCGGAGACGCGCACGACTACGACCGTGAATACTGTGTAGACCTGGCGCAACTCACGGCCTTCCTGTCGGCGACCCAACCCGAACAGGCCGAGGCGTTTGTCCTGAATGAAGACGCCCCAACCCGCCGCAAGTTTCTGGCGCGCCTGCAAAAAGAGATCGACAAACGCGGCACCGTCGACGTGTTACGCAAGGGTATCAAGCACGGCAGACACAACGTCTCCCTGTTCTTTGGGACGCCGTCCGCCGATAACGAGCCGGCCAAGGCGCGCTATGCCGAAAACCGCTTTTCGGTCACGCGGCAGTTGCGCTACAGCCCCAACCAAAAGAGGCTTGCGCTGGATCTGGCGATGTTCGTCAACGGCCTGCCGAGTGCCACCTTCGAATTGAAAAACAGCCTGACCAAACAAACGGTGGAAGACGCGGTACAACAGTATTGCCGCCGCGACCGCGACCCCCCGCGTGAGAAACTGTTTGCGTTGGGGCGTTGCCTGGCACACTTTGCGGTGGACGAGCACGAAGTAAAATTTTGTACGTACCTGCGCGGCAAAAAATCATGGTTTCTGCCGTTCAACAAGGGACACGACGACAGCGCCGGCAATCCGCCCAATCCTAAGGGCATCAAGACGGACTACCTATGGCAGGAGACCTTGACCCGCGACAGCCTGACCGACGTACTGGAAAACTACGCGCAGCTCCTCAAAGACAAGGAAACCGGCAAACGGCAGATATGGCCTCGTTACCATCAGCTTGACGTGGTGCGCAAGCTTCTTGCAGACGCGAGTCTTAACGGCGCCGGCCGGCGTTATCTGATCCAGCACTCGGCGGGCAGCGGCAAATCCAACTCCATCGCCTGGCTGGCGCATCGGCTGATCGATCTAACGAAGCACGGCGCACCGGTATTTGATTCGATCATCGTAGTCACCGACCGGCGCATTCTCGACTGGCAGATCCGCGACACCATCCGACAGTTTACCCAGGTGAGGGCGACCGTCGGCCATGCCGCGCGTTCGGGCGACCTGCGCAAGTTCATCGAAGGTGGCAAAAAGATCGTCATCTCCACGGTACAAAAATTTAAATTTATCCTCGGTGAAATTGATAGCCAACCGCGTGACCGCAAGTTTGCGATCATCATCCATGAGGCGCATTCGGGGCAGGGCGGCAAGGGTACTAAGACCATATCTGAAACCCTTTCAAAGGCGGACGGTGCAGATGACGACGAGACCTTCGAAGACAAGATCAACCGGCTCATGGAGGCGCGCAAGATGCTGCCCAACGCCAGTTATTTTGCCTTCACCGCCACCCCCAAAAACAAGACGCTGGAGATGTTTGGCGAGGAAGATCCCCAACCGGACGGCAAGGTCAGGCATGATCCCTTCCATTCCTACACCATGAAGCAGGCGATTCAGGAAAGATTTATACTCGACGTGCTGGCCCACTACACGCCGGTTCAGAGTTATTACCGCCTTGCCAAGAAAGTGGCGGACGATCCCGAATTTGACGCTAAAAAGGCACACAAGAAATTGCGCCGTTACGTTGAAAATCACCGCCGCACCGTACAACTCAAGGCCGAGATCATGGTAGACCACTTTCACGAACAGGTAGTGAAAAAAGCAAAGGTTGGCGGCGAGGCGCGCGCGATGGTGGTAACCACTGGAGTTGCACGCGCGATTGAGTACTATCACGCGATCAGCACTTATCTGACCGAGCGTGGCCACCCGTATCAAGCGATCGTCGCCTTTTCCGGCGAGCGTGATCATGACGGCGCAAGCGTGACCGAGGCCTCGTTAAACGGGTTTTCGTCTTCACAAATTGCCGACAAAATTAAAGATGACCCCTATCGAATCCTGATCTGTGCCGACAAATTTCAGACCGGCTACGATGAACCGCTGCTACATACTATGTACGTGGACAAACCCCTCTCCGGCGTCAAGGCGGTACAGACCTTGTCGCGCCTCAATCGCGCGTATTGGGATCGGGACAAGCGCGACGTCTTCGTACTTGACTTTATCAACGACGCCGACACCATCCGCGAAGCCTTCGAGCCGTACTACCGCACCACCATCCTGGCCGACGAAACCGACCCCAATAAATTGCACGACCTGCAAGTCGACCTGGACGGCCATCAAGTCTATACGCAACGGCAAGTGGATGAGTTTGCCAAATACTTTTTGAGCGATGCACCGCGTGACCGCCTCGACTCGATCCTCGACACCTGCGTCTACGTCTATCTGAATGACCTGGACGAAGATAACCAGATCGACTTCAAAGGCAAGGTCAAGGCGTTCATCCGCACCTACGAATTTCTTGCATTCATACTTTCGTATACCAACACGGAATGGGAAAAGCGTTCGATCTTCTTCAACTTACTGGTACACAGACTGCCTTCGCCTAAGGATGAAGACCTGTCAAAGGGCGTTATTCAGGCCGTAGACATGGACAGCTATCGCGCCGAAAAACGCGCCACGATGCGCATCGCCCTGCCGGACGAGGACGGCGAAATCGAGCCGATACCGCCGGCGGGTGGCGGCGGCAAGCCCGAACCGGAAGTAGAACCGCTTTCCAATATTATTAAGGAATTTAACCAGTGCTTTGGCGATATTCAGTGGCGGGATAACGACCGCGTGCAACGTCTCATCACTGAGGACATCTCCAACCGTGTAAAGACTGATTCGGCGTATCAAAACGCCCGCCAAAATCCCGACCGACAGAACGCGCTTATCGAGTGCGGCAAGGCACTGAAACACGTGATGACTGAAATATTGGAAGACGATGCCCAGTTGTACAAACACTACGCCGACGATGAAGACTTCAAGCACTGGCTGACGGATGCAGTGTTCCGGCTTACCTATAACCCCCCGCCACCGGATGCGAGGAGATAGGGGAAATAGATACCGGATCGGCAACAGAATGAATAAAATACTATTTCTCTCGACAAAGGCCAACCTACTTCGGTAAAAAGGGCGTGCAAGGGGTAATATAATGACCGATTGCGGCAACGAAAAATTGAAACCCTATTTCTCGGCGGAGGCCGTCAAGTTATATCAAGGGGACGTCATCACCCTTGCAAACCAACTCCCCGCCGAGTGCGTCGATCTGATTTTTCGGCGACCCGCCCTACAACCTATCAAACGGTGGATTTACCTGCCATGCGGGGAAACGCGTCAGCGTCAATAAAGGAAAATGGGATGAGAGCCGCGGCATTGAAGAAGATTTTCAATTTCACTATGACTGGATCGAGGCGTGCCACCGCATTTTGAAACCCAACGGATCATTGTGGATCTCAGGCACCTACCACTCCATTTATGCCTGCGGCTTTGCCCTGCAAAAGCAGGGTTGGCATTTCATCAACGACATTTGCTGGTTCAAACCCAATGCCTCCCCCAATTTGGCCTGTCGGATGTTTACGGCCAGTCACGAGACCTTGATCTGGGTGAGGAAGACCAAAAAAGCCAAGCATTATTTCAACTATGAACGGGCAAAAAATGACGCGTGGCGAGAAGATTTTATCAAGAAGCCCAACAAACAAATGCGAAGCGTTTGGGCAATCGGCACGCCCAAGCCCAAAGAAAAGGCGCACGGCAAACATCCCACCCAAAAACCGGAAGCGCTATTGGAAAGAATAATTTTAACCTGTAGCCGCGAGGGAGATGTCGTCCTTGACCCCTTCTCTGGGAGTGGCACGACCGCGGCGGTGGCATTGAGAAATCAGCGTCAATTTATCGGCTTTGAAACTCGCCGGGAATATCTTGATAAATTGGCAATTCCGAGAATTAAAGAGTCGTGTATACCAAAGAACCCCACAAACCCTGTCCGGAAAAGTGCGGCTTCATCGATAAACGAGGACGCGGAGGAATACGGGAGTTGCCAACGTAGTCTTTTAACATGACATGAAAAACTTGGCGTTTTACAAAACAGTATTAGATTGTGAAACAGCAGATCAAGTTTTCAGTTTTCTGGTTGAAAATCTAAAGCCAAGCAATAGGATTTGGGCTTATTTTGTAAATTGGGAAAAAGTTTTTGCTAAAACAAGAGAAATTGAGATTGAGTTGAACTGCCTGAATTATCTTATCGGCAAAGACAATTTTGATGATGAATTTCGTTTTTTGATCAAGAGAAATCCGAGTATCGCAAAGGCTATTCCTGCATTGGTTGTTAGAGACGGAAGCAACACAACAAAATTCAACATTCTTGTCGACTATCAAAACAAAAAGTTTACCTACGAAAATTACGATTTTTCTAAAAAAAACATCTCTGACCAAGATATAGAGAAGTATTTACAGTTTATAAAGGAAACGGGGCTGAAAACCCTAATAGCAGATAGGAAAATTAAAAACTTGGTTGATTATATGATCGGCGTTGAAGCCGGGCTTGATAGCAACGGGCGAAAAAATCGTAGTGGTAAAGTAATGGAAAAAATCGTTGATACCTTCATCAAGGATGTCTGCGAAAAAAACAATTTTATCTACTTGAAAGAAGCGAATGCCAACAAAGTCAAAGCGCAATTCAGCTATGAGGTGCCGGTTGACAAGTCATCTCGTCGTTATGATTTTGTAATTGATAACGGTGAAGAATTATTTATTGTTGAAACGAATTTTTATGGTGGTGGTGGCTCAAAGCTGAAAGCAACGGCAGGGGAATATAGAAATTTATTTGACGTGCTAAACGGAAAACACAAATTTCTCTGGATTACGGACGGAAAGGGGTGGGAGACCACAAAACAGCCACTGCAAGAAACCTTTGAACACAACGATTATCTTTTCAATCTCGCAATGCTTGAGAAAGGTATTTTAGAATTCCTGCTTAATCGGACAATGTAGTGGATCAGTACTGCATGCGGTTGATAATATGATACAGTATGATACTGTAGGCTCATCGTAGGATCAGGTGTACGCAAGAATATAGAGTATAGGAACAAATGATGCCTGTATATTGCCCCCCCCCCCCCCCCCCCCGCGATGTGCAACTACTACATCCCATGTAGGCCGTAGCAGGGAATGCGGCTGGATTGGCTGTAATGACTTGGATTTATTTCTATTTCACCAAAGCCGGGCGGCCATCGCGGCTTATTCCAATGACGCTTAAACTTCGCTATGATGTTGGGAGTTTAGGATAAAGTCATGTATGCAATAGACACCGCCGAGGCCATCAGGAAATTGACCGCCGCCGACATGCCGGAGGCGCAGGCGCGCGTGATTGTGGATACGTTCAAACACCCCGACGCGGAAGTAGCCACCAAGACAGATCTTGAAGCACTGAGACAAGAGCTTAAGGCGGATGGTAAAGCGCTAAGACAAGAGCTTAAGGCGGATAATAAAGGGTTAAGACAAGAGCTTAAGGCAGATATTGAAGCACTGAGACAAGAGCTTAAAACAAGTATCAAAGAGCTAAGACAAGAATTTAAGACGGATATTGAAGGGCTTAAGGCAGATAATAAAGGGTTAAGACAAGAGCTTAAGGCAGATATTGAAGCGCTGAGACAAGAGCTTAAGGCGGATATTGAAGGGCTTAAGGCAGATAATAAAGGGTTAAGACAAGAGTTTAAGGCGGATATTGAAGGGCTTAAGGCAGATAATAAAGGGTTAAGACAAGAGTTTAAGGCGGATATTTCCAAACTTCAAATCGGTCAGACCTGGCTTCAATGGGCAATCGGGTTAAACTTAGGCCTTACCCTGCTAATAGTGGGCAAACTCCTGTTTTTCTGACATGGAAATGGAAATAAACCGCCTATTCGCTAAATTGGCTGGATTGCAACACCAAGGGAACGGGCTGAACTGGATGCCATGGAAATAAACCCCCTCACACACCGCCTTTTGGCGGCGTTACTGTTTGTGCCGCTACTGCTTGCGGCGGGTACGGCGGGGGCGCACACCCTAGGTCAGGACCCTCATATGCACGGCGAGGTGTTGTTGAACGGGGCGACCACGCTGACCGTTTTGGAGGGCCAGGCGGATACCGTTGACGTCACCGTCAGATGCACGGCGGGCTGCAGCAGGTCTAACGTTAACTCGCCGGTTCAGCGCGCCAGCGCCTACTTCACCATCAGCGCCACGGCCCCCGCCAGTGGCGACGGCGTCACGCTCAACAGCGTTCCGCGGACGCGGTTCACCATACTACCCCCCCCAGCCGCTGTGAATCTGGGCACCACCGATGCCGACACCGCAACGCTCACGATTGCCGGCAATACGGCCACGGACGGATCCCGGACCGTGACGGTGAACGCGGCGGGGTTTTTCACATCGAATATACCGGACTCGTCGCCGACCGTGAACTCTTACTTCTACTCTGTATTTGACTATGCACCGTTCGTAACGGGCGCCACACTGACGATTCTGGACGACGAGACCACGAGTCTGAGGGTGACCGAGACTGGCGGTGAGACCGAGGTCACCGAGGCCGGCGGCACGGACTCGTTCACGGTGGTGCTGCCGACCTCACCCACAGGGGCTTCGGTGGAGGTGGCGGTGTCGAGCGACGACGCCGACGAGTGCGAAGTGTCGGTGGACGATGGCGTGACCTACGTCGCCGCCGGCGCCAGCGGGACGTTGACGTTCCTGCCCGATGGCGGCAGCGAAGACCCGTCCATACAGACGAGGTTGTGGAACACCCTGCAGACGGTGACGGTGCGGGGCGTGGACGATGGCGTGCTGGATCCCGGCGAGCAGTGCACCGTGCGGCTGGACCCGAGCAGTCCGCCCCCTACCGGCAGCACCGCCTACCACACGATGCCGGATGTGACGGTGATGGTGACCAATGTGGACGACGAGATGCTGGGGACGGGTTTGGTGCTGTCGAAGGCCACCGTGTCGACCGGCGAGGACGGCATGACGGACACCTTCACGGTGCGGCTGGAGCTGGAACCGACGGCAGACGTGACGGTGGCGGTGAGCAGTAGCGACCCCACCGAGGCCACGGTCAGTCCGACCAGCCTGACGTTCGACGCCACTAACTGGAATAGTACCCAGACCGTGACCGTGACGGGCGTGGACGATGATCCGCCGGTTCCGGACGGGCTGCAGCCCTACACGATCACGATGTCATTGACCAGTTCGGACATGAGCTATAGCGGCCTGAGCGTGACGGTGTCGGGCACCAACAAGGACGACGACGGCACGGAGAATGAGGTAACGGAAGTACTGTTGCCGGAAGTGGCGCGGGCGATGGCGGACAGCCGCGCGACGGCGGTGCGTCAACGCCTCGAGCGGGCGGATTTGGGCGGTGCGCCTACATCACCATCGCTGACAGAAAACGTAAACTTGGAACGGCTGATGCGTCACGGGGCGGCTATGCAGGAAGACGGGGAATTGGACTGGAAACGACACCTGCTGCCGCAGGCGGCGTTTGCCTTGTCGCTGGACGATGACGAGGGCATGGGTAGCGACATCGTCTTATGGGGCGGCGGCGACTACCGCGACCTCGATGGCGAGGCGCGCGGCGTGAAGTGGGACGGCGACGTGACCAGCGCCCACCTGGGGGCGGATCGATTGCTGGCAAACGGTCTGCGTGTGGGGCTGGCGGCCACCTGGTCGGAGGCGAAATTAGATTACGGACACCAGGGTCAAAAGGGCAAGTGGGAGCTGGAGATGACCAGTGCGCAACCCTATTTGGGATGGATCACGCCGGGCGGCATCAGCCTATGGGCGATGGCGGGCGTTGGCAGTGGCGATTTAGAGATCGTCGCCGGCGGGCAGCGTCAGAAGTCGGACGCCGACATGCGAATGGCCTCGGCCGGGGCGCGGGGGCCGTTGTACGCGGCCAATGGCACCGAGGTCTCGCTGCGGGGCGAGGCGATGTATGCGGATTTCGAAGTGGACGACAACGGCGATGGCATTCAACGACAGAAGTCGGACGCAACACGCTTGCGGGTGGCGGTAGAGGCAAGGCAGGAGAAAATCCTGGCATCGGGCGCGCGGTTATTGCCAAGATTTGAACTGGGCGTGCGTTATGACGGCGGCGATGGCGACACCGGCAGTGGTGCGGAAGTGGGCGTGGGCGTAGACTACGGGTCGGGCCGGTTGGGTCTGACGGCGGGCGCGCGGACGCTGGTGGCGAATTCGGATTACGATGAATGGGGCGCGAACGTATCGCTGGTATACAGGGCGATGACCGATGGGCGAGGTCTACACATCACCCTGACGCCGACCTGGGGGACCGCCGAGAGCGGTCTACAGCGGTTGTGGAAGGCGGGGGCGGCATTATACGAGGAAGACGAAGAAGACCCGGACAGCAGTCTAAAGCTGGACGGCGAGATCGGCTACGGACGGCATCATATCGGCGGACTGCTGACGCCGTACTTGGGGATGAGCGTGCGGGACGAAGGGCGTCACTATCGGTTGGGCGGACGTTTCAAGTTACGTGAAACCCTGACGCTGAACACCGAATGCGAACGTCTGGAGCAAGACCGTGCCGACACCGAACACGGCATCGGCGTAACCGTCGAGTATAGGTGGTGAAATCACCCGCCATCGAACGCCTAAAAACCGATCTACGGCCTTCTGATCTGGAATCAACAGTATATAGCACGCCTAGATAACCAATCTACAATTCTACTCTGATCAAAAAACCACCAGCCGTTGCGGGTGGTAGAACCCTATTTCCGGGAAGGATATATTCCTAAAAGGGTGATTTTATCTCCCTTGTAGGCGGTATTTTTAACCGCCGAAAACCGAAAATCACCAAACATTGAAAGCCTGAAAACCAAAGATTCAGTTTCGAGGGAAAATCATCAAGTACCGCAAGTTGATTCTGATGCCGATCCTTGCGCCGATTTGGTGGGTCGGGGCGTAGCACAATAGCGTGTTGCCGCCGGGTAGCCGCAGCCTGTAGAGGAATTCGGTGCCGCGAAAGTGTTTTTCTTCTATTAGGGCGGTAGTTTTACTGCTGTCGTCATGCAGGATGTCACCACCTATACTCGACGGTTACGCCGATACCGTGTTCGGTATCCTCGTCATCGTGTTCGAGGCGTTCGCATTCGGTGTTCAGCGTCAGCGTTTCACGCAACTTGAAGCGTCCGCCCAACCGGTAGTGACGCCCTTCGTCCCGCACGCTCATTCCCAAATACGGCGTCAGCAGTCCGCCGACGTGATGCCGTCCGTAGCCGATCTCGCCGTCCAGCTTTAGACTGCTGTCCGGGTCTTCTTGGTCTTCCTCGTACAAGGCGGTCCCCGCCTTCCACAACCGTTGCAGGCCGCTCTCGGCGGTCCCCCAGGTCGGCGTCAGGGTGATGTGCAGCCCTCGCCCATCCGTCATCGCCCTGTATACCAGCGATACGTTCGCGCCCCATTCATCGTAATCCGAATTCGCCACCAGCGTCCGCGCGCCCGCCGTCAGACCCAACCGGCCCGACCCGTAGTCTACGCCCACGCCCACTTCCGCACCACTGCCGGTGTCGCCATCGCCGCCGTCATAACGCACGCCCAGTTCAAATCTTGGCAATAACCGCGCGCCCGATGCCAGGATTTTCTCCTGCCTTGCCTCTACCGCCACCCGCAAGCGCGTGGCGTCCGACTTCTGGCGTTGAATGCTATCGCCGTTGTCGTCCACTTCGAAATCCGCATACATCGCCTCGCCCCGCAGCGAGACCTCGGTGCCATTGGCCGCGTACAACGGCCCCCGCGCCCCGGCCGAGGCCATCCGCATGTCGGCGTCCGACTTCTGACGCTGCCCGCCGGCGACGATCTCTAAATCGCCACTGCCAACGCCCGCCATCGCCCATAGGCTGATGCCGCCCGGCGTGATCCATCCCAAATAGGGTTGCGCACTGGTCATCTCCAGCTCCCACTTGCCCTTTTGACCCTGGTGTCCGTAATCTAATTTCGCCTCCGACCAGGTGGCCGCCAGCCCCACACGCAGACCGTTTGCCAGCAATCGATCCGCCCCCAGGTGGGCGCTGGTCACGTCGCCGTCCCACTTCACGCCGCGCGCCTCGCCATCGAGATCGCGGTAGTCGCCGCCGCCCCACAAGACGATGTCGCCACCGCCGCCCGCGTCATTCCCGTCCAGCGACAAGGCAAACGCCGCCTGCGGCAGCAGGTGTCGTTTCCAGTCTAATTCCCCGTCTTCCTGCATCGAGGCGCCGTGACGCATCAGCCGTTCCAAGTTTAAGTTTTCTGTCAGCGAGGGTGATGTAGGCGCACCGCCCAAATCCGCCTGTTCGAGACGTTGACGCACCGCCGTCGCGCGGCTGTCCGCCATCGCCCGCGCCGCCTCCGGCAGCGACACTTCCGTCACCGCCTCCGTGGTCGCGGTCGAACCGCCACCCGGCACGTCGTCGTCCAGGATCGTCAGCGTGGCGGTCGTGACGACGGTATGATTCACTTGCCAATAAGCTTGCTCACCTGGAACGTCGCCGTCGCCAGGCCACTCCGCCGACACCGTCACCGTTCGGGTGCCGTCCAGGTCGTCGTTGTCGGGAATCATGAGCGTCACCACCCCGTTCTCGGGCCGCGTAAGAGTGATTACACCGCTGTTAGGTCTGTTATACCTCAGCCGCGTATTGGTGCTCAGCGTGGCGCCGCCGGCGTCGGCGGGAGTCGTTACGACGATATCAAAATATGCAAGGGCATTTATGGTCGGCTGTGAACTCGGACTGTAGTTGCAACCGTGAACAATGTGGGCGCAAAGGATGTTGACGGGGATGGTCGCCGCCTGCCCCTCGGTGACGGTAAGCGAACTGGCGCGTTCCGCGCCCAACTCTATATTGAAAATATGGTGCTGGCCGGAGCCGGCATGCGCCCCCGCCGTACCCGCCGTCAGCAGTAGCGGTGCGGCCACAGAAACGCCGGCCAAAAGTCGGCGTACAAGGCGATTGCGAAGTCCACGCATCACTGTAATCTGCGGTGGCCGCCGAACCTCACTACGATCTGCGCGGGATGTGGTAATTACAAATCGGGGGGGGGGGGGGGGGGCAATATGTCGTTTCATCGGCAGCTGCTCCACGTGAGTTTGTCCTGTAATTCTCGCATACAATAATACACTAGTTATAATATCAGCGGTTCAATCAAAAAAATACGAGTTTGAGCACGATTAGCAGGGTAAAGCTTAAATTTGCCCCGATGGCCCATTTGATCCATTTTAACTCTGTTCTAAACTCTGCTCTAAGCTCTCTACTATCCGCCTTAAGCTCTTGTTTTAGCCCTTTGATACCGGTCTCAAGATCTTTCCCAAACTCTTGCCTCAGCTCTTGTTTCAGTGCTTTATTATCCGCCTTAAGCTCTTGTTTCAGCCCGTTGATACTGGTCTCAAGATCTGTCTTGGTGGCTACTTCCGCGTCGGGATGTTTGAACGTATCCACAATCACCCGCGCCTGCGCCTCCGGCATGTCGGCGGCGGTCAATTTCCTGATGGCCTCGGCGGTGTCTATGGCATACATGGCTTTATCCTAAACTCCCACATCATAGCGAAGTCTAAGCGTCACTGGAATAAGCCGCGATGGCCGCGGGCCGGAAAATGCACCTAAAATTCAAAAACCTAGTCCTCTCCCTATTCCAGGATGATCACGGTGTCGCATACTATACTATATTATTTCCTAAGGTGAAAATACGTTAAAAAAGCCCGTACCCGTCTTTTGCCGGCCGCGTACCTCGAGCATGTATGAGCTTTTCCCTTATGGTAGAATTTCAAGGAGGGCTTAAATACCACTAAATGCCATTAAATGTTGCTAAATATCATCAAACTACCGCTAAATATTACTAAATGCCTCTAAATTGTATCATTATCGTCGACTTTGTATCATCACCCCTGTATATCATTTCTAGAAAAGGCTTTGTCCCGCCGGCATGAACGACGAAATTTTTGACGATAACCAGCGATGGCAGGTACTGGAAACGTTGCAAAATGTGGAGACAAAGGAATGGCCGCTGAGTGAATGGTATCGCGGTGCACTCCATGTACTAAAAGATGTTGATAACCCTGATCGCCTCTCTCAGGCAGCCTGCTCGCTGAGAGAAGTGGTGTACAAGCTTTTGGACATGGGAATATATATACAGAAAAAGAACAAAAATAAGAAAAAACGGAGCATACCAATCGAGTTACAAGAAGATCCTCTGCTTGAACAATCGCCCTCTATGATCCAACAAAATCGGCAGGAGGTGAATGAAGATATAGAAGAAATATTGGGTAGGCTGAATAAGTATGTGCATCATGATTCAAATATTAAAGAGAAGAGCAAGGAGAGCTTTATTAATGAGTGCCTGCAACCGTTGGAAAAGGTAATACTTAGTGACATTGGGATAAACCAGCGTGAAATCCAAAAGATTTTAGATCTTTCTGTTCGAGAAAAGAAAGACGAAGAGCGTATGCTTTCATTGATTGAAAACAATGGAGCAAACTATCGTTTCTTTTTCAAGCGTGCTGCCGACCCAACGTGGCTACCCGTTCTTGTTGAGAAAGGGTATTTTCGATCACCTCCGGCGCGGTATTTGGCGGATGATGGCTACATCCAATTTCCGCCCTGGCCGGAACTTGAATATCTGAAAAAAATCCTTGACGGTGCATCGGAAGAAGACACCGAAAAAGTCGTCGAATTGGTGCACAATCTTCCGCAAGTGGATAATCCCTTTGTCGGTGACGATATTCTTGATATCGCATTGAAACTGCACGGCGAGCGATCGGGACGACTCAGCCAAAAGATTTTTCAATGTGCGGAACAAGGTTACCAGTTTATACCTTTCAAGTATGCGGAGATCCTGGCGCACTGGACGCGGGAAGGACAGTTCTCTGCGGCATTGGATCTCTCAAAAATCCTCGTTAAATTTTCAAAAGACCCTGAATCACAAGACAAACAAGACCTGAAACCCAAACTCCGATGCAGCGAGTGGGATTACGAGCACATATTGAAAGAAGGTATCCGGCCACTTGCGGCAAGTAAACCCTATGAAACTTCCCGCATTCTCATTGATGCCGTTGACAATATGGTTGGCCTTGACGAAAACTGGCAAGACGATAAATCCGATTTATGGTGTCCAAGAATTGACGGGAATGGTGTTTCCCTGAATGATGCCGAGTATAAACTTGTTTATACGCTGACTTTTGCATGTGAGAAGGTCTATGAGGAAGCACCCGACTCAATCGTTGCCCTGGATGGAGTGCTGCGCCGGAAACGATGGAAGGTTTTCGCACGCCTTAGGCACCGTCTTTACGCGCGGCACCCGAACGAACAGACGAAGCCCTGGATTCGAGACCTGATCCTGGCTAGTGATGACTACGGCAAGTGGGACTATTCTTTCGAGTTTCAGCAGATGATAAGGCGTGCCTGTGAACACTTTGGTGAGGGGTTACTTACGAAGCGGGAACGCATAAAAATTTTTCAGGCCATCCGCAGCGGTCCGCCAGTGCTGGAAGACAGTCAACTTACCGAGGATGACTTAAAAAAATGGCAGCGCACTTGCCACCGAATACAGCTTAGACCTTTTGAATCGGTATTGTGTGACGAGCATGAGGACTATTTCCGCGAGCTGGAAACCGAAGCCGGCGAGAAGATTACCGATGAAGACTATCTTAGCATTAGAGTGGGCAAGGGCGGGATTGTGACTGATCGCAGCCCGACATCGAGCGAAGAGCTTGCGCGCCTCGGGGATGAAGGGCTACTTGACTACATTAACGAGTGGGAGAAAGAGGAGCATGACTACGACAAGTTCATTGACGTCACTATCAGAGCACTTGCAAAGGCGTTCCAGTCTGTCTTCAGGGAGTCGATCATTCCCGCTGCCGACAGGTTCGGGTTCTGGATGGAAAATAGGGAACGGATCAAACGCCCTATTTACGTGCGAGTAATGATTGAGGAAATGCGGGAACGGATAAAGGCAAAGAATTTCGACAGGCTTGATGAATGGCTGGATTTTTGTGAATGGGTGCTGTCGCACCCTGACCGGAGGGATGGTGGCGGCGGTGAGCGATCACGGGAGCATCCCTCGTGGCATACCCTCCGCCAAGAGGTCGGTGATTTTGTTGAGGCCTGTGTGAGTAAAGACGTGAATGCGCCGATTTCTGCCCGGCAAAAATTGGCCAAACTTTTGAGCATGCTCTGTACGCAATTTGATCGGCGGCTGGACAAGGCCGAGCCAGTGGAATCTGATTCTTATATATCTCAAGCTATATCTCAAGCCATCGACAACACCAGAAGCCGCGCCCTGGAGAGCCTGGTTGATTTTGGTTTTTGGTTACGAAGGCATGATAAAGAGGCGGATGTTTCCACGGTAACAAGCATTATCGGCCGGCGTTTTTCTACGGACGAGGAGTATCCTTTGTCTCTTCCCGAGCGTGCCATGTTGGGTATGCAGTACCAAAATATTTTTCGTCTTGACGAGGAATGGTCAACACAACACAAGTCCAAATTTTTCCCGCGAGATGATTTCTCCGCATGGCGGGCGTCATTTTGTAGTCTTCTGAGATATTGTAGGCCGTTTAAAAGGCTCTTTGAGGTGCTTTACGACGATTTTGAGTTTGCGCTGGAACATCTAGACGAGCTTGGTGAACAATGGATTGATGATCTTGGTTTTCACCTGTGCATCTATTATTTGTGGGAAATATCTCCGTCCAGGGATCTCCTTAACCGTTACTATGACAAGACCCGTGATGACCAGGGCCGCTGGGCGAGATTATTTGACCATGTGGGCAGGTGCTTACGAAACACAAAGGGAGACCTTGATTCCGGCTTGAAAGAGAGGTTTATGGAGTTTTTCGAGTGGCGACTTGGAAAAAAAGACCCGGTGGAATTACAAGATTTTTGGTCTTGGTTGGAAAGCGAATGCCTGGATGCCGAGTGGCGGTTGGATGCCTACTCCAAGGTTTTAAGCGTTCGTGACGATCATAAATTACAAACAGAAAAACAAGCAGCATCTTACAGCCATGAATTAAAACCACTGGTTACATTGCTTCCCAAGCATACCGACAGGGTAGTCGAATGTTTTTTAAAACTTACCAATAATTTTCCCAAACAGTACAATTACTACCTGTCAACCGAGGATGTTCAAGCCATTCTGAAGGCGGGCGTAAACAGCGACGACCAAAATGTACGTTCACATGCCCACCGTACCCGTGACAAGCTGTTTCGTGAAGGGTACTTCAGCTTATCCGATATTGGGTAACTTCGACATACGTCAACCTGGCGATGTCCCCGCCCGCCCCTTTCTCGGCATGGATTCAAGCACTCCCGGCGTCATCATGGCCGAGCTAAAGCGATATGTTTCCAAGGCATGGAGAATAAATCTATAAGCCCCTACCCGCCGCCGGAATTGCACTACGGCACAAACGTAAAGTAATTTCTAATTTCAATAGTTTCTGTCCCGATTTTTTTCCGCCTTTTCACACTTTTTTCACGCCATCTCACATCATCCCAACCATCCCCCATCATCCAACTTTTTTCGCCTTAAATTACCCACAGAAAATATTTTCCGCATTGAATATCGGACCGTCTACGCAGACTCGTTTCATGGCGGTGACCCGTCCGTTTTCCTTATAGGGCACGGTACAGCCGGCGCACCCGCCGACGGCGCAGGCCATATATTCTTCCACCGATACCTGACAACAGAGCCGGTGGCGTCTTGCAAAGTTCGCCACCGCCGCCAACATCGGCACGGGCCCGCAGCCAAAGACCGTCACCCCCTGACGCGTCTCCTCGTCCAGGCTCGTGAACCAGTGTTCGGCGAGTTCGTGCGGATACCCTTGAAAGCAGCCCCGATAGTCTTGCCGGCTGGCCAGCCGCGAGGCGACGCCCCAGTCGTCCAGCAGTGGCATGGCGGCGATAACACCGTCCGGCACGCCTCGTACCAGTACCTTTGACGGCCTGGCGGTAAACGGGAAAGGGATCTCGGAACCCATGATTACAAGGGGGTTGACGCCCGGCTTTTTTCTCAGTTCGTCGGCGAGAAAGATCATCGGCGGTATGCCCGCGCCGCCGCCAAGCAACAGTGGATGGGTGACGTGATCGGACACGGTGAAGGTATTGCCGATAGGTCCCAAGCAGCGAATTTGATCGCCCGCCTTGCGTTCGGCGAGTCGGGCGCTGCCCCTGCCCACTATTTTGTAGAGTATATCTATGGTGCCCGCAAGCGGGTCGCTGTGCAGGATGGAATAAGGGCGACGCAGCGGGATTTGTTGATCGCATTGCAGGTGCACGAAGTTGCCGGCGCGCGCAAGTCGGGCGCACTTGGGTGCGTTGAGCCGCATGGAATATTGTTGTGCGGGCAGCGCTTCGACGCCGACCACCGTGGCGCGTTCTTCAAAAATGGTGTTGCGGTGCGTCTCCTTTGGGTAGGTGAACCGTTTCGGGCCGGTTTCCATATCGATTGTATCCGGCCGTTCGCCGCCGTCAGTCTTCAAAGACCGGCTCGCCGTCAATGAAGGTATGCGTAACCCGTCCTTTTAGCCGCTTTCCCAACAACGGCGTATTCTTGCCGCGGCTGTACATGGTTTCGCCGTCCAGCGTCCATTCCGCTTGCGGGTCGGCTATGCACAGGTCGGCGCGCGCGCCGATACCCAGGTCGCCGGCAGAAATGCCCAGTATTTCCGCCGGCGCCCGCGTGACCAGCCGGATCGCACCGCTTAGGGTCAGTACGCCTTCATCCACCAGTTGAAGCAGCAGGGGCAGCAGGGTTTCCAGCGTGGAACTGCCGGCTTCCGTGGATTGAAAAGGGGCCAGCTTGGCCTCGATTTCGTGGGGCTGGTGGTCGGCGCTGATGGCGGATAGCGTCCCGCTTGCCGCACCTTGGCGCAGGCCGTCCCGGTCGGTGCGGGTTCGATAAGGCGGCACGTTGTGACACAGGCCATCAAAGTCCTGCATATCCTCATCGGTAAGGAACAGGTGCAGAATACCGGTGTCGGCGGTAACCGGCAGGTTGTCACGGCGCGCGCGCGCGATCATGTTTACCGCACGTTCGGTAGAAAGACGACAAAAATGGGTGCGCACGTTCAGCTCTTCAATGAGCGCCAGTTGAAAGGCGAGTGCCGCGGTTTCCGCCGCCGCCGGAATGCCGGGCAGTCCCAGCCTTGAGGAGGTGGGACCTTCGTGGATGCAGCCGTTGTTTGCCAGTTGGTGGTCTATCGGGTAGGTGAAGACTGTCAATTCCTGGTTTGAGGCGTATTCCATGGCACGCCGCAGCACCAGAGAGTTTTTGACGGGTTGTAGGACGTTGCTGACTCCCACGCAGCCCGCCGCCTTTAAGGCCGCCATTTCGCTCAGGTATTCGCCTTGCAGGCCGGCCGTCAATGCGCCGATTACGTATACGCGGCAGCGGTTGCTGTCGCGGGAAAGTTGTTCGATCAATTCGACTTGTGCGGGCGAGTCCACCACCGGGTCGGTGGTCGGCAGGCAGGCGAGGCTGGTTATACCGGATGCGGCCGCGGCCAGGGTTTCGGATTGTATGGTCGCCTTGTGTTCGTGTCCGGGTTCGCGCAGGCAGGCGGAAAGCTCCACCAGCCCCGGCAGTACCAGTTTGTTTGCGGCATCGATACTCCAATCGGCTTGCCAGGCGTCGGGGCGGTCGGTCACGGCGGCGATCTTGCCGTCGGCAATGAAGACGTTTGCCCGCCGGTCGATCCCATTTGCCGGGTCAACCAGGTGACCGTTAAGGATTTCAAGTTTCATCGGTCGCTCCGTCTCGGCCCGCGCTGATTGCCAGAGAGAGTATCGCCATGCGTACCGCAATGCCGTAGTTGACCTGCTGTAAGATGACGGATTGGTGGCCGTCCGCCACCTCGGAGCTTATCTCAATCCCTCGATTGATCGGCCCGGGGTGCATGACAATGGCGTCGGGTTTTGCCAGGGCCAGCCGCTCGGGAGTCAGGCCATATAGCCGGAAGTATTCATGTTCGCTGGGGATAAAGGCGCCTCTCATGCGCTCTTTTTGCAGGCGCAGCACGATGATTACGTCGGTATCCCGCAGCCCTTGGTCGCAATTCTGGAATTTGCGCACGCCCAGTTGTTCGACGCTGGCCGGCAGCAGCGTTCGCGGGGCGATCACGCGCACTTCCTTTGTGCCCAGCACGTTGAGTGCCTCGATCTGTGAGCGCGCCACTCTTGAATGCAGGATGTCGCCGACGATGGCAACGCGAATGTCTGAAAAGTTTTTGTGCTTGCGCATCGTGAATACGTCCAGCATGGCTTGCGTGGGGTGTGCATGTCTGCCGTCTCCCGCATTGATGACGCTGACGTGGGAGGCGACGTATTTGGCGATGAAGTCCGCCGCGCCGCTTTCCGGGTGCCGGATGATAAACATGTCGGTGTTCATCGCCGCAAGGTTGAACAGGGTGTCGAGCAGGCTCTCGCCCTTGGTGGTGGCGGAAGTGGCGATATCGATGTTCAGCACATCGGCGGAAAGCCGCTTGGCGGCAAGCTCGAACGTGGTGCGCGTGCGCGTGCTTGACTCGAAAAACAGGTTGACGATGGCCTTGCCGCGTAACAGCGGCACTTTCTTTACCGCCTGGCCGTCTACGCTGATGAAAGATTCGGCGGTATCGAGAATTCGGGTAAGCTCTTCGCTGTTCAGTCCGCCTATCTTCAGGAAGTGCCGCATCGGGGAGTCAGTTCACAATTTTCAGCGTCAATGGATCAGGGCCGCTCAGTTTTACATGTTGTTCGGTATTCAGGTCAAGGGACTCACCCACCACGTCGGCCTGGACGGGCAGTTCCCTGCCGTTTCGCTGTACCAGCGTGACCAGGTTTATCGAGGCCGGGCGACCGTAGTCGAAGATTTCGTTCAGGGCGGCGCGCACCGTGCGCCCGGTATATAGCACGTCGTCAATCAGGATGACGTGTCGGTCGTCGACATCTCGCGGCAGACGCGAAGGTTTGACCGTCGGTTGAATGCCCGCACGGCTGAAGTCGTCGCGGTAGAACGTGATGTCTAAAACGCCCAGCTCACTGCTGTCATCCAATAGTGATTGCAGGTGCTCGGCTACCCATACCCCGCCGGTACGGATGCCGATGAATACCGGTGCGGTGATGTCTCTGTCGCGCATGTAGGCGCGCAATTCCGAGGCCGTCTTTTCCAGCAATTGGCGAGCGTCCAGCGTAGTCATGAAACCAGTGTATCCGGTTTTGCCGACAACCATGCGCGCAGAATCACCGCGGCGGCGGCCTTGTCGATGTCGGTTTTTTTAATTTTCCCGCGGCGTCCTGCGGCGCGCATGTCCTTGAGTGTCTGGTACGCCGTTACGGAAGAATAGGATTCGTCGACGTTTTCAACGGCCACGTCATAGCGTGTGTGTAGGCCTTTGCAGAAACGATGAATTTCATCATGCAGTAGGTTGTCGTGTTCAACGCGCCCGACGATCACGGTGCGGGGCTGCCATTCCGCCATGATCCGGTCGATCTTGTCCCAGGGTACTCCCGAAGCGGGGACGGTAAGGGTCATCAGGGGGTTGGCCGTGGCAATGTCCAATAGCCCCACCGCAACGCCTATCCTCCGTCTTCCATAGTCGAACCCGATTACGTTCGGCATTCGCGCAAACCGAGTAAACGCCGCCGCCGGGCCGCAACGGGTGGCAATGCGTCTTCAGGCGTGTCCAGCTTCATTGGCGATTAGGTGCAGGTCGATTCCAAGTCTGCCGGCGGCGGTCTTCCAGCGTTTTTCCACCGGCGTGTGAAATACGATCCCGGCTTCATAGGGGACCGTCAGCCATGCGTTTTCCGCCAGTTCCCGTTCCAGTTGACCAGCTTCCCAGCCGGCGTAACCCAGGGCGACGATCATGTTTTGTGGGCCGCGCCCTTTGGCGATGTCTACCAATATGTCCCCGGATGTGGTCAGCTTCAGGTTATTGTCGATGATGAGCGTTGACTCCCAGTTGCGGTCGGAGTCATGCAATATGAACCCTTGATTGATGTACACCGGCCCGCCCGCGTATACGGGGTTTTTATTGGGGGCTACATTATCGTTATCAACGTTTATGCGGCTGATAAGTTCTTCCACAGACATGGAGATAGGTTGATTGACGACGACGCCCATTGCCCCGTGTTCGTTGTGCTCACAGATCAGCGTCACCGTATGCGAGAAATTCGGGTCGCGCATGGACGGCATGGCGACGAGCAGTTGTTTGGTCAGGTTTTCCGACATGTTCCTCCCTGTAAGGTAACAAATGATTGTTTATTTCTACCAAATAACCGGGTGCGCGTCACCCTGTAATTTTTCTTACCTTCAGGCCGCGGTCAATCGCCTTTCAATTGCATCGAACAGAATTGCGCATATGTTCAGGCCATAGGCCCTGTCCATCTCTCTCACGCAGGTCGGGCTGGTAACGTTGATCTCGGTCAGATAATCGCCGATTACGTCAATGCCGACAAAGATGAGTTGCATGGCGATCAGTTCGGGTTTGAGACACTCGCATATCCACCAGTCTCTTGCCGTTAGTTCGGCATCTTGAGCGGTACCGCCCTTGGCCAGGTTGGCGCGCAATTCTCCTTCGGCGGGGATTCTCGTCAGTGCATGAGGGACGGGCACGCCGTCAATGAGTAGGATACGTTTGTCGCCCTGCTTGTATGCGGCGATGAATTGTTGTGCCATCACCGTGCGCCGCCCGCAGCGCGTGATCGTTTCCAGTATCACGTTGCGGTTTGGGTCGTCATGCCGGATGCGAAATATGGAGTCGCCGGCCATGCCGTCCAGGGGTTTGACGACGACTTCCCCGTGAAGATCGATGAAGTCGTCGAGGATCTGTTTTTTGCGGGCTACCACAGAGGGCGCCATACATTCGGCGAAACGGGTCGCAAACAATTTTTCGTTGGCGTTGCGCAGGCCGGCGGGGTGATTGACGACCAGGGTTCCCGCTTCGCACAGCCGTTCGAGCAGGTACGTCGCGTAGAGGTATTCCATGTCAAACGGCGGATCCTTGCGCATGAGCACTACGTCGAGTTCGCTCAGGTCTTGAAGGGTCTGGTCATGCAGTTCGTACCAGTCATGCGGGTCATCCCGCACCGAGATTTGCGCCGCGTGCCCCATGACGGCGGCGCCCGTCATGTACAGGTCCGAGGTTTGTAGGTAATAAACCTGCCAGGCGCGGCGTTGGGCTTCCAGCAGCATGGCGAAAGTGGTGTCCTTGGAGACGGTTATCCCCTCTATGGGGTCCATGATTACGCCGAGTTTTACGGACATGTTGTTTCTTGCGGGTACGTCGCCGTATTGCTGTCGCTCAAAGTTTAGCAGGTTTTTTTCTCTGTGGGATTGTGGCGGAGAGGATGCGAATGGGAGGTTGTCCCGAGGCTACAGGCGTGGCGGGGCCTGTCTTGTCGACAAGTCTCCCCACAGTAGTTGTGCGCAGATGATTGCGGCCGATGCGGCGGTTTCCGCTCGCAGTACCCTGGGGCCCAGCGTTACGGGTTGGTAACCTTTTTGCCGGGCCGCGTCGATCTCGTTTCGCGCGAGGCCGCTTTCGGGGCCGACCAGCAGCCAGCAGGTGGCGAGGCGTTCGCAGCTGAATCCGGCAAGGGCCTCGTCGGCCTCGGTATCCAGCACAAAGCCGCGTTCATCGTCGCCTAGGTCTTGCAGTTCTGCCAGGTCAATCACATCGTGCAGCGTGGGCAGTACGGCGCGCCCGCATTGCTCGCAGGTGCTGATAATGATCTTTTGCCAGCGTCGGCGTTTGTTGGCGCGTGATTTGGAGGAAAGTTTGGCTACGGTGCGCTCGGTGCGGATCGGATGAATGTCGGTCACGCCGGCTTCCGCAGCTTTTTGTACGGCATAGTCCATGCGCAGGGTTTTGGAAACGCCCAGTACCAGATGCGTCTTCAGGGCGGATTCGTTGGTCAATTTCTTTTGATCGGTAACCTTTACCACCAGGTCTTTTTTGCTCAGGGCGAGGATGCTGCACGGGTAGTCGCACCCGTCGCCGTTGAACAGCGTGAGCGATGATTTTTTGTGCACGCGCAAGACATTTATCGCGTGGTGGCGCGCGCCTTCATCAAGCTCGACCTCGTCATATACGGCCAAGTGTCGCTCCACGTACAGCCGAATAACTCGCATGATACCGGGGCCGGATGGCGTGGCTTAGTAGCGGTAGTAGTCCGGTTTGTAGGGGCCGTCGACGTTCACGCCGATGTATTCGGCCTGTCGTGCCGACAGTTTCGTTAGTTTTGCGTCTATTTTGTTCAGGTGCAGCCGCGCCACTTCTTCATCCAGCTCCTTGGGCAGCACGTAGACCCGGTTTCCGTATTTGCCGGTATTTTTATTTTCCCATAGTTCAATTTGTGCCAGCACTTGGTTGGTGAACGAGTTGGACATGACAAAGCTCGGGTGTCCGGTCGCGCAGCCGAGATTGACCAGCCGCCCTTCGGCCAGCAGGATGATGCGTTTGCCGTCGGGGAAGATGATGTGGTCTACCTGTGGCTTGATGTTTTCCCATTGATACGCCCTGAGGCTTGCCACGTCGATCTCGTTGTCGAAGTGGCCGATGTTGCAGACGATGGCCTGGTCTTTCATGGCAAGCAGATGGTCGCGGTTGATGACGTTGTAGTTGCCGGTGGCGGTCACGAAGATATCCGCGGTACCGACGACATCATCCAGCAGCACTACTCGATAGCCGGCCATCGCGGCCTGTAACGCGCAGATCGGATCGATTTCGGTTATCAGGACGTTCGCCCCCAGTGCCCGAAGGGATTGTGCGCTGCCCTTGCCGACGTCGCCGAAACCGCATACTACGGCGGTCTTGCCGGCGACCATCACGTCCGTCGCGCGCTTCAGGCCGTCCACCAGTGATTCACGACAGCCGTATAGGTTGTCGAATTTGGACTTGGTGACCGAGTCGTTGACGTTGAATGCGGGGACTTTTAGTTTGCCGTTGTCTGCCATTTCTTGCAGGCGATGCACGCCGGTGGTGGTCTCTTCCGACAGTCCCTTTACGTCTTTCAGTAGTTCGGGATGCTTTTCGTGTACAGCTTTGGTCAGATCACCGCCGTCGTCCAGCAGCATGTTCGGGCGCCAGCCGTCGGTGCCGTGAATGGTCTGCTCGATGCACCATTGGTATTCTTCTTCGGTCTCGCCCTTCCAGGCAAACACGGGAACGCCGCTTGCCGCCATGGCCGCGGCGGCGTGGTCCTGGGTGGAGAAGATGTTGCAGGATGACCAGCGTACCGTGGCACCCAATTCGGTCAGGGTTTCAATCAGCACGGCGGTTTGGATGGTCATGTGCAGACAGCCGGCAATGCGCGCGCCGGCCAGCGGTTTTTCATCGACGTACTTTTCACGTAGCGCCATCAGGCCGGGCATCTCGGTCTCTGCAATGGCGATCTCTTTGCGCCCCCAGTTTGCCAGGGATGGGTCGGCAACCTTGAAGTCTGGTTTGGGTCTTGCGGCGGATTGAAGAGTCATAGCGTGTTCCTTAAAAAATGGCTGTGCCTAAAATGCGTGCGCTCGTAATTCGGCGGCCTTGTCGGTGCGTTCCCAGCGAAAGCTGTCCTCGTTGCGTCCGAAGTGCCCATAGGCGGCGGTGGCTTGATAGATCGGCTTCAACAAGTCCAGCATGGTAATGATTCCGTGCGGGCGCAAGTCAAATACGTCTTTGTCTTTCACGATCGCTTCGATCTTGTCGTCCGCCACTTTACCTGTGCCGAACGTGTCAACGGAGACGGAGGTCGGTTCGGCAACGCCTATTGCATAGGAAACCTGTACTTCACAACGTTCGGCCAGGCCGGCGGCGACAATGTTTTTTGCCACGTAGCGACATGCATAGGCGGCGGAACGATCCACCTTGGAAGAGTCCTTGCCCGAAAAGGCGCCGCCGCCGTGACGCGCCATGCCGCCATAGGTATCGACGATGATCTTGCGCCCGGTCAGGCCGCAATCCCCCGCGGGTCCGCCAGTTACAAACCTGCCGGTTGGATTGATGTGATATTCGGTATCCTTTGACAGTAGCTCTTCGGGTAACACCGGCCTTATGATCTGTTCTGTGACTGCTTTTTTCAGGTCTTTCTGGTTTATATTGGGGCTATGTTGCGTAGAAAGTACTACGTTGTGGATGCCCACGGGCTTTCCATCTTCGTATATCAAGGTTACTTGGCTTTTGGCGTCGGGACGCAACCAAGGTAACCGGCCGGATCGTCTTACTTCGGCATGTTTTTGCAGCAGCCGGTGGGCATAGGTGATCGGTGCCGGCATCAGTACGTCGGGCATCAGTGCGTCGATTTCGTTGCTGGCATAGCCAAACATCATGCCCTGGTCGCCTGCACCCTGTTCTTTCTCGTTTGCACGGTCTACACCTCGTGAAATATCGGGTGATTGCGTGCCCAATGCGTTGATGACCGTGCAATTGCGTCCGTCAAAGCCGACTTCGTCGTCGTCATAGCCGATGGCAACGGCGGTATCGCGTGCTACAGATTCAAGCTCGTCAAAATGGATCGGTTCGGTGGTCTTGATTTCTCCCGCCAGTACGATCAGAGCATCCTTTACCAGTGTTTCGCACGCCACATGCGCCTTTTTGTCCTTTTTCAGGATAGCGTCCAGGATGGCGTCGGAGATTTGATCCGCCAGCTTGTCGGGATGCCCCGCCGAAACCGATTCGGAAGTAAACAAGCGTCTTGTAGTCATGCTCAATTTTCCTCAATGTACCGCTAAAAAGATTAACAGGGGGCTTAAAGGGCGTTATTGTACGCATTCAAGCCTTTAAAAGCATGGAGACTTAATCATTATGGTACAAACTCCTTCCAATATGATGCCGTTGGGGACACGCGCCCCCGATTTTTGCCTGCCGGATACGGTTTCCGGTAATGAGACGTGCCTGGAAGCAATTCGCGGTGAGACGGCGACACTGGTCATGTTTATCTGTAACCACTGCCCGTTTGTCATTCACGTCCAAGATGAGCTGGTCCGCCTCGGACGGGATTATCCATCCAAAGGTGTCGGTATCGCCGCCATCAGCGCCAACGATGTAGATACCCACCCCGAAGACTCGCCGGACAAGATGAAGGCGCTTGCCCTGTCGCTTGGGTTTGCCTTTCCCTATCTGTATGACGAAACGCAACAGGTCGCGCGCCGCTATGACGCCGCCTGTACGCCGGACTTTTTCGTGTTCGACAAGGATCTCAAGTGCGCGTACCGGGGGCAGCTGGATGACTCGCGGCCGGGCAATGATGCGCCGATCACGGGAAAAGACGTGCGCGCCGCCCTCGACGCCATCCTCTCGGGCCGTCCGGTCAATCCGCAACAAAAACCCAGCGTGGGGTGCAATATCAAGTGGAAACCGTCCTGAAAAAACGGATTCGACCGTAACTGTACGCTGTTTATGGATACCCCTGCGGAAAAAACGGACGTCATTGAACGAAGGTTGGCCGATTTGCGTACCGAGCTTGACACGCAAATGGATACCTTTATCGGCTATCCCTGTGCCGGCGATTTTGACTATGACGCATTACAACCCTTCCTGCGGTATCCGCTAAATAACGTAGGCGACCCCTTCAGCGACAGCAGCTACCGCATCGGCACCAGGGCCATCGAACGCGAGGTGCTCGCCTGGTTTGCGGCATTGAATCATATTCCGGAGAAGGAGTATTGGGGCTACGTTACCACTGGCGGCACAGAGGGAAACATGCACGGCATGTACACGGCACGTGAATTATTGCCCGACGGTATCGCCTACTACAGTGAGGCGACGCACTACAGCGCCATCAAGATCATGCGCGTGCTGGGTCTGCGTCATATTACCATCCGCGCGCAACCCGATGGCGCGATGGATTGCGACGATTTGTATGAAACGTTGCGCATTCACCGTGACGTGCCACCGATCATCTTTGCCAACGTCGGTACGACCATGACCGAAGGGATCGACGATATTCCGCGTATCAAGGAAATGCTGGACGATCTGGCCATTACGGAGTCATACATCCACGTTGACGCCGCCTTTTCTGGCATGATCCTGCCTTTTTGCGATGACCCGCCGAAGTATGATTTTCGTTGCGGGATCGACAGTATCGCCATCAGCGGGCACAAGTTCATCGGCACGCCGTTTCCCTGTGGTATTGCGCTGGTGCAGCGTCGCCACGTCGGGCACATTGCCCGTTCCATCGAATACATCGGCGCGCGCGACACGACCTTGACCGGATCGCGCAGTGGTCTGGCGCCGCTGTTTCTGTGGTATGTCATCCACAAATTGGGACATGCCGGCTTTCGCCGGCGCGTCGCCGGCTGTCAGGAATTGGCGCGCTATGCCGTCGAGCGCTTTCTTGCCACTGGCGTCGAGGCCTGGCGTAACCCGTTATCGTTGACCGTCGTGTTTCCGGCACCGCCCACCGAATTGCAACGGAAATGGCAGCTGGCGGTGCAGGATGGCGTCGCACATTTTATAACCGTCCCGCCCATCAACAAGGCACGCGTGGATGCGTTCATTGCCGATTATCTTGTCGCTTGCTCACGAATATAGCCATGAAAGAAATTACTATCATTGCTGCCAATCGTGCCGGTCTGCTTGCCGAAGTGACCGAGGTGCTGGAACGAGCGCAGGTCAACATCGAAGCCATCGACGCCAGTGAAGTGGGCGGAGTCGGGCGCATCGACATGATCGTCGGCGAATACGACGAGGCCCTTGACGCCTTGCAGGCCGCCGGTATGCGTCCGGTAACCGAGGACGCCGTAGTCATCCGGTTGCGCGACAAACCCGGCGCCCTCGCCACCGTCGCGCGGCGGTTTGCCGACGCCAAAATCAATCTACGCAGCATCCTAAGCCTGCACCGGTCGGAGGGCTGGACCTTTGTCGCCCTCGGCGTCGACCGCACGCCGCAGGTCATGGAACTCATCGCCGATATTGTCGTGGATGAGTAGTGGTTGCCGGCGGCCGCCATCATGTATACGTCATAACGCGGGGATGTGTCGGCGGATGCGTGCAAAAAAATATCACGCTTTTATGGGTAAATTTTATTCTTGATGTGCGGGATTTGGGGCGAAATGTAAGGCTTTGTGTATTTTTTTTAATACTCTATCTCTGTCGCGCATTTCACATTCCCAAATGCGAAGGACAACGTAGCCTTTTTCCTTCAACCCCTTATTTACCTGGGTATCCCGTTCTCGGGTCTTTTTGATTTTTTCTTTCCAAAACTCTACGTTGCTTTTAGGAAGACTGTAATGCTTTGGACAGCCATGCCAAAAACAACCATCTACAAAGACGCATACTCTTTCTTTGCGAAAAGTGAAGTCCGGGACGCCGGGTAAATTCAGATGCCGTCTCCATCCTTTGACACCGGATGCACGCAAAAGCCGAGCCAGCTTAATTTCCGTGCTTTTGTTGTAGCGCGCCTTAACTTCCCCCATCAGCAGGGAGCGTGCGGTTTTTGATAAGGTGTCTACCATTATATTATGATGCAGCATTCACCTTTGGGTGACCAATAATATCTGCTGGCAGCCAAAATCAGAAATTATGGGTATAACACAAGACGAATCCAGAAAACTTTTAGAAAGCTTGCTGTCCTCTGTATCGACTGAGGAGGTGGCAAAAATTATTGAGAAGTGCGGTTTTACCGAAGCCGACTGGAGACCTTACGGTAACCATGAGAACAACTGGGGTACTGTTTCCAGTCAGCAGGCGAATCCTGTTGGTGCCTTGACCGAGATCATTACCAACTCCATAGATGCGGTGTTATCCAGAAAAGCCTACGAATCTGGAATTAAAAAATTAACAAGCGATCAAGCGCCGCAATCTATGCAGGATGCCGTAAGGGAGTTTTATGAAATCAATGAAGGCAAGTTATCTAGTTTGGAACCCAACGAACGTACCGAATTGGCCAAGAAAAGCATTTTGATTGGCATTAAGCGAAAAAGAAAGGGCGGGGCTTACCCGACTATAACTGTCGTGGATTTTGGAGAGGGCCAAACGCCCGAAAATTTCCCTGAAACATTTCTTAGTCTAAGTAAAACAAACAAAGAAGGAATCGGCTTTGTACAAGGAAAGTTTAATATGGGGTCTACAGGTTCCATTTGCTTTTGCACTGAATCAGACATCACCAAAGGCCATTACAAGCTGGTTGCCAGCAAGAGATACAACGGTAAATTGTGGGGATGGACTTTAATTCGAGTCTCAAAAGTACTGGAAGGAAAAAAGTTGCCCATTGTCGAATATTTGATGCCGGATGGAGAAATTCCTAATTTCGAAGCCGAAAGCATTAAAGCATTTGGCGATGACGACGTAGGCGAAATTCAACAAGGGTCGTTGGTGCGTCTTTTTGATTATGACATTGGAAAGCCTGCACATAATGTAGATTTTGGCCTGTATCATGCGCTCACTCTTAACTTGTTGGAGTGTGCCTTGCCGATAAGAATATACGATTTTGACGCAACGCCTACGACAAGCAAAGGTGGACTGCGAGAAAGGGGAATTGCGGATCGAACATTCAGCGGCATGGGAGTCATGTTGAATGCCGATTTTAAGGATTCATCGCAACAAGATCCTGAAATTCAAAAATTAAAACCAAAAGAACGCACCACTGAATTTGTGCACTTGGTTGCGAAAGAGTCACATGAAGAACTAGGAGAGATCAAAATTTTAGCCACTGGGCTAAGCGAACTGCCTGGCCCCCTAAAGAATAGCAATAAACGGATTTTTTACACGATCAATGGACAAACTCATGCTATGAAGAACGCAAGTTTTTTAAATAGCCCAAGAGTGAAACTCGGGGATTTGCAAAATCATTTGATCGTGAACGTGCAATGCGAGCACATGGATAAAACCGCTCTAACAAGCATTTTTATGGGGAATCGTGAGCAAAAAAGAGACAATAGGTTGTCGAGAAAGCTCGATAAATTATTGCAAGAACGTCTAAGTGATGATCAAAAATTGCGAAAATATTCAGGCATC
The DNA here is from genome assembly GCA_965242685.1 of Gammaproteobacteria bacterium. GTDB lineage: Bacteria > Pseudomonadota > Gammaproteobacteria > UBA4575 > UBA4575. The sequence continues at coordinate 41,083 of OZ251487.1, forward strand.
ATCCGCCTACGTAGAGCAGCTCAAAGAGTGGAGGAAGATGAAGAAACCAAACAAATGCTGAGTGATTTAATTGCCCAAGATCCGGCATTCAGAGAACTACTCGGTTTTGGCGGTACTGTGCCTGGTAGAGACCAGCGTCCTGGGGGTGAAAAAGAATGGGAAGGCAAACAGTTTCCTACTTTTTTGAAACCTCTGAACATCAAGAAAGTGGGAGATAGATTTGTCAAGGAACTGCCTATCAATACGCATCGTCAAATAAAGTGCGGTACCGATGCGGCGAATGACTACCTAACGAGAACTAATAGTCCCGGATGGATTGAGTGCACATTGAAGCCTAGTGAGGCTTCATGGAGTGCCAGTTTGCACAACGGAACGGCTACTTTTACTTTCAATCCACCAAGTACTGCACAGGTGGACGACAAAATATTTCTGAAAATCGGTTTTGGTGACTATGGCCCTCTCAGGAAACCTCTGATTTTCCCCGTTCACCTTGAGATCACTGAACCAGAAAAGACACAAATAAAGAAGGGTGGAAAACCCACCAAGACAAAGGAAACAGTAAAACCGTCTGTTCCTGATCCAACAGAGTGGGTTAAAAAAAAGGACTGGGAGGATTTTGATTTCAATGAGAGATCAGGGGCAGCAATAAGAGAAGGTGAGGAGATAAAAATTCATGTGAACCAGGATCATGAGAGACTGGCTGAAATGAGAATGAATGAGTCTGATGAGGCAGTCTCAAAATTAAATGAATCTCGATTTAGAATCTGCTTGGGCTTTTTAACGCTTGCCGTCTATAAATACTACAAAAAAGAAGACGAAGAGCAAGCAAGTGACCGCGCAAGAAGCGTGTCCGATGCTATCGCGTCTATTATTTTTCCACTCATTAGAACCCTTGGGGGACAAGTATGAGGGCGAGGGCGTTTGCCATCGACTTGTTTTGCGGTGCGGGCGGAATGACCTACGGGCTTATTCAGGCTGGATATACGGTGCTGGCGGGCGTCGATAAAGAAGAAAAGTGCAAGGAAATCTACCGCCAAAATGAAAACAGTGACGGATCCGCCGTTGAGTTTTTGAACCTTGATTTGTTTCCAAACAACCCTCGTTACCCGGACGGGCAACAAGACGTTGCAATCCGAAAATTAAAATCACTTCTTAAAAAAAATAATTTCTCTAAAAGGCGGGGCGACAAGCTGCTGTTGGCTATCTGCGCCCCGTGCCAGCCGTTTACAAAAATCACACAAATACGAATGTCCGAGCAAAGACAATTCAGGCGCAGGCATGACAGGAATTTATTGCTTAAGTCTGTCAATGTGATTAAGGCACTGAGACCAGACGCGATTTTCTGCGAAAACGTCGAGGGGATAAGCGGTAAAGACCAGAGCGTGATGACGGCCTTTCACGAAGAGCTTGAGTCGTTGAACTACCGTTTTTCCGTAAAGACTGTTGACACAAAAAGGTTTGGGATCCCGCAAAGCAGAAAGAGAACGATTGGTTTGGGATACGCCGGGAATTTTGCCGTCCAACTGGCCGTCCCGGAAACCGACGAGGCAGCGACCCGCAAGACGGTGAAAGAGGCGATTGGGCATTTGCCGCCGTTGGCGGCGGGAGAGTGTGATCCGAAGATACCCGACCATCAGGCGAGGGCATTGAGTGATCTCAACCTGAAAAGAATATCCTGCGCCCCGCCCGGCAAATCGAATCGCTACCTAAAAGAAACGCCTTATGGGGACTTATCCCTGGCCTGCCACAGGAAGATGAAGACTGCTGGATTTAAAGATACGTATACTCGAATGTCGGGCGATGAATTGTCGCCGACGATCACCACCAAGTTTTTGTCCATCACCAACGGTAGATTTGGACATTATGACAAAGCACAAAATCGTGGCATCTCGATCAAGGAAGGGGCTTTGTTACAGACATTCCCGGAAGACTACGTATTCAACCAGAGCGACATGCAGTTTTCCGCGACGCTTATCGGCAACGCCGTGCCGCCCAAACTCGCTGAATTTTTCGGCAAACATGTTTTGCGGGAACTCGGGGTCGGGTGACTAGTCCCGATCTAAATTTGGTTTAATTTATATACTTTTTAGAGGCCTTTGGTTTATCATTACCACCCTTGCAGGGTAGCCGTTTTGTGACGGCCCCTTTATCTGTCCGAAGTTTGAAAGACTTGTCGTTTTGAATCGATGCCTGCTGAAGCATAAGTATCTCTTGCAATGAAGAATCGTAGGGAGTTTGCCAATGCCATCCGTGCATTGAGCATGGATGCCGTGCAGCGGGCGAACTCCGGTCATCCCGGAATGCCGATGGGCATGGCGGATATCGCCGAGGTGCTATGGAACGATTATCTCAAGCATAATCCGAGTAATCCTGACTGGCCGGACCGCGACCGTTTCATACTGTCAAACGGGCACGGCTCGATGTTGTTGTATTCCCTGTTGCACTTGACGGGCTATGACCTGCCGATGGATGAGATCAAGAGTTTTCGACAGCTGCACTCCAAGACGCCCGGGCACCCTGAATACGGGGATACGCCCGGGGTGGAGACGACTACCGGGCCACTCGGTCAAGGTATCGGTAACGCCGTCGGTATGGCAATGGCGGAAAAGGTGCTGGCGGCAACGTTTAATCGCGACGATTTGAACATCGTTGATCATTATACCTATGTGTTTGCCGGCGATGGTTGTTTGATGGAAGGTATCTCGCACGAGGCATGTTCTCTGGCGGGTACGCTCGGCCTGGGCAAGCTCATCATGTTTTACGATGACAACGGAATTTCGATTGACGGCAAGGTGGAAGACTGGTTTACGGATGATACGCCGATGCGCTTTCGTGCCTACAATTGGCACGTCATTGAGGACGTCGACGGGCATGATGCGGAACAGGTCGGCCGCGCCATTGCCGCCGCGCAGGGCGACATTGAAAGGCCGACGTTGATCTGTTGTAGGACAGTCATTGGCCGGGGGGCGCCGAACAAGCAGGGGACGGCCGCGGTGCATGGTGCACCGTTGGGCGATGACGAGGTACAACGGGTGCGCGAGGAGTTGAACTGGGGGCATGAGCCGTTTTGTATTCCGGAGGCGATATACAAGGGATGGAGTGCCGTTGAGAAAGGTAAACGGCGGGAGGCACAGTGGCGGGAGAAGTTTGACCGCTATCGAGAGAAGTATCCGCACCTTGCCGAAGAGTTCACCCGGCGCGTGAGTGGCGCCTTGCCGGAAGGTTGGGATGAGAAGGCTCGCAAGGTAATTCAGACCGCCGTCTCGGAGAAGAAATCGGTGGCGACTCGCAAGGCGTCCGAGCTGGCCTTGGAAGGCTACGCCGGATCGTTGCCGGAGTTGATCGGTGGGTCGGCGGACCTGACCGGCTCCAATAATACCTGGTGGTCGGGTTCTAGGAAACTTGCCGCAGAAGACGGCACCGGCAATTATGTCTACTATGGAGTGCGGGAGTTCGGTATGTCGGCCGTCAATTCGGGAATTGCCCTGCATGGTGGATTTATTCCATATTCCGCTACGTTTCTGGTGTTTTCGGACTATGCGCGCAATGCCTTGCGCGTGGCCGCCTTGATGGGAGTGCGAAATGTTTTTGTCTATACGCATGATTCAATCGGTCTGGGTGAGGATGGCCCCACGCATCAGGCCGTTGAGCATTTGGCGGCCCTTCGGTATATCCCAAATATGTCGGTGTGGCGGGCGGCGGATACGGTAGAATCGGCGGTAGCATGGAAGTATGCCATTGAGCGTACCTCGGGGCCGACATGCCTGATATTTTCGCGTCAGAATCTGCCGTTTATTGAACGGAGTGTCAAACAGGTCGCATTGATTGAAAAAGGCGGCTACGTGCTGCACGATTGCGAGGGAGCACCGCAGCTTATCCTTATTGCGACGGGTTCGGAAGTGGGTATTGCTCTTGCCGCCGCACGCACGCTCAACCGGCAAGGCAAGCAGGTGCGTCTGGTTTCGATGCCCAGCACGGATGCGTTTGATGCACAAGAAGACGCCTATAAGGAGTCTGTCTTGCCCGCCGGCGTTACCAAAAGGCTTGCAGTGGAGGCCGGGAATCCCGATTACTGGTCGAAGTACGTGGGTCTGGCGGGAGATACCCTCGGCATTGCCGAATTTGGTGTTTCCGCACCGGGGGAGGTCGCCATGCGACATTTTGGCTTTAGCGTAGAGAACATCGTCACGCGGGCGTTGGCAATGCTTAATTAAATTATACGTTTTATATCACAAGATTGGCACGGAGAAGGTAATGGCTATACGAGTTGCAATTAATGGTTATGGAAGGATCGGCAGGAACATCATGCGCGCCCTCTATGAATCAAGGCACGGCGGGGTAATCAAGGTGGTTGCGATCAATGACCTGGGCGATGCGGCTACCAATGCGCATCTGACCCGATTCGATACGGCGCATGGCAGGTTTAACGGCACCGTTGAGGTAGATGGTGATTGCATCGTTATTAACGGTGACCGCATCCGGGTTTGTGCGAAGCGTGACCCGGCAAAACTTCCCTGGAAGGAAATGGATATTGACGTGGTGCTTGAGAGCACCGGTTTTTTTGCCAGTAAGGAAAAGGCGTCGGGGCATTTGGCGGCGGGGGCAAAAAAGGTAATTATCTCCGCTCCGGGGGGTAAGGATGTGGATGCAACTGTCGTGTACGGCGTAAACCATCACGTTCTGAAGGCGAGCGATACAGTGATATCAAATGCTTCATGTACGACCAACTGTCTGGCGCCGATGGTCAAGCCCCTGCATGAAAAAATCGGACTTGAAAACGGTGTGATGACGACGGTGCATGCGTACACCAATGATCAGGTTTTGACGGACGTGTATCACAGCGACTTGCGGCGTGCTCGCTCGGCCACCACCTCGATGATTCCCACCAAGACCGGGGCGGCCTCTGCCGTGGGCCTGGTAATGCCTGACTTGAACGGTAAGCTGGACGGCTTTGCGATTCGTGTACCCACCATCAACGTGTCGTTGGTTGATCTCACGTTCCTGGCATCGCGGGATACCAGCGTGGCAGAGGTGAATGCGATTATGCGGGAAGCCGCCGATGATCATGTGTTGGCCTATGTTGACCAGCCTCTGGTATCGGTAGACTTCAACCATGACCCGCATTCTTCCAGCTTTGATGCATCGCTTACCAAAGTAATGGGCGGGCGCAACGTGAAGGTGTGTTCCTGGTATGACAATGAGTGGGGATTTTCTAACCGCATGTTGGACGTTACGCTGGCGTTGATGGCCGCAAAGTAGGAAACCGTAAGTTTTACCCGGTTGTTGATGAAGATACTGTAGTGCCATGTCGATTTTGAACATGGCCGATCTTGAACTGACGAATCAGAGGGTGCTGATTCGTGAAGACTTCAACGTCCCCGTGAAAAATGGGCGCGTTACCCATGCAAAGCGCATTGACGCCGCCATCCCGACAATACGGCTTGCGGTGGATAAAGGCGCAAAGGTTATCCTGTTGTCCCACCGAGGGAGGCCTCGGGAAGGCCATTATGATGAGGCGTACTCCATGCTGCCCGTTGCCGACTATCTTAACGATGAGAAACGCTTTAATGTGAGGTTTGAACGCGATTGGCTTGATGGATTCAATATCAAATCCGGTGAAATAGTACTGTGTGAAAATGTGCGCTTTCAGGCGGGCGAAAAAAGTAACGATGAACGGCTTGCGAGAAAGATGGCAAGCCTGTGTGACGTGTACGTGATGGATGCGTTTGGTACCGCGCACCGTGCGCAGGCATCTACTCACGGCGTTGCCGAATATGCGCCCGTTGCGTGTGCCGGACCGTTGTTGACAAAGGAACTGGACTCGTTGGCAAAGGCATTGACCGACCCCGCCAAGCCGGTGGTTGCAATTGTGGGAGGCGCCAAGGTTTCTACCAAGCTGACGGTGCTGGAATCGTTGCTGGGGAAGGTTGATCAGCTGATCGTCGGAGGAGGCATTGCCAATACATTTCTGTTCGCGGCCGGCAAGCCGATTGGCAGATCACTCTGTGAAAAGGGTTTGCTTACTACCGCGGCGCATTTGTTGGAAAAGGCGGAACGGCAAGGTACCCAAATACCCTTACCCGTTGACGTCGTGTGCACCACGCAGCTTTCGGAGGATGCGCAAGCCGTGACCCGGCCGGTAGAGGAAGTCGGTGAGGAAGACATGATTTTGGATATCGGGCCGCGTACTTCACGGACCTTGGCGTCATTCATGCGGAACGCCGCCACCATTGTCTGGAACGGGCCGTTGGGCGTATTTGAACACGATGCCTTTTCACGCGGTACCGAAGAGATCGCCAAAGCGATTGCGGATAGCGAGGCGTTTTCCATAGCGGGTGGAGGCGATACCTTGGCGGCGGTGGATAAATTTGGTGTAGAGGAGCAAATCTCTTATCTTTCAACCGGTGGCGGGGCATTCCTGGAGTATTTGGAGGGAAAGACCTTGCCGGCGGTTGCGATGTTGCGGCGAAGAGCGCGCAACCAGTATCGAAAGAACCCAATGAACTTAAAGTCAACGGCATAAAAATCATGGCGACCACTACGGAAACTCATCAACAGAAAGTGGTGCTTCGGCATACCAAGATCATTGCCACGCTGGGCCCGGCCACGGACAGCGAAAAAGTAATGGGTAGGTTGATCGATGCGGGCATTGATCTGGTGCGGCTTAATTTCTCACACGGCTTGTATGAAGAAAATGCCTGGCGGGTCAAAACGCTACGCAAGCTCAGTAAGCAGAGAAATTATGAGGTTGGAGTTCTCGGTGATTTGCAGGGCGCCAAAATCAGGATCGGGATATTCAGGGACGGCGCCGTCGAACTTGATGCCGGCTCGTCGTTTTGCATTGATACCGGTTTGCCCATTGATCAGGGGGATCATGAGGCGGTAGGGACCACGTATGAAGGCTTGGCCGCCGATGTGCATCGCGGCGACACGCTGTTGATCGATGACGGGAAAATCGTGTTGAACGTTGTTGAAATCGTCGACGGAAAGATACATTGCAAGGTGGTGGTGGGTGGAAAATTAAGCAGTAGCAAGGGTATCAACCGTAAGGGAGGGGGGTTGGCTGTCGCCGCACTGACGCAAAAAGACCATCAGAACATACAGGATGCGGTGAAGCTGGACGTCGATTATCTGGCAATTTCCTTTCCGCGTTCCGCCGAAGACATCAGGCTGGCGAAGAAGCTGTTTGTGGAGGCGGGGGGTGATGCGGGCATCATTGCAAAAATTGAGCGCATTGAAGCCTTGGAGGCCGTTGATGAAATATTGGATGAATGCGACGCCATCATGATCGGCCGCGGCGACCTCGGTGTTGAGATCGGTGACGCGGAAGTGCCCGGTGTGCAAAAATCACTGATTGACAAGGCGCATGAGAAAAATCGTGTTGCGATAACGGCGACACAGATGATGGAGTCCATGATCTATAGCCCCATCCCGACGCGCGCCGAAGTATCCGATACCGCAAATGCGGTGTTGGATGGTACCGATGCGGTGATGCTGTCGGGGGAGACCGCGATTGGTAAATATCCCGTTCAGACGGTCAAGGCAATGAACCGCACCTGCCTGGCCTCCGAGCAGCGCGGTTTGAAAAAGATGCCCGACCATCGCATGTACTCGCGCTTTGGAAGGGTGGACGAGGCCATTGCAATGTCGGCAATGTATATTGCCAACCACCTGGACGTCGAGGCCATCGCCGCTTTGACGGAGTCGGGTTTTACGGCTTTGTGGATGTCTCGCATTAACTCGGCAATTCCCATCTATGCGCTGACCCGGCATGAAAAAACCTTGCGCAAAGTGACCTTGTATAAAGGGGTTTATCCGGCAAGCCTGGAGCTGCTGGGACGCGATCACGTGGAAGTGAACAAGGACGCCATAGATGTATTACTGAAATGCCGTGTGGTGCGTGAAAATGATCTGGTCATCATTACGAAAGGAGATTTGACGGGCGTGCACGGCGGCACGAACGTATTGAAAATTGTCCGGGTCGGACACTTAATTAAGCCTAAATAATTGTTAGAATGACCAAAACAAATTGTATGTTGATGCTCACAGTCGCGGGAGAAAACGCATGAATGCAGAAGAATTGAATAAAATTGCGCGCGCAATGGTAGCGCCCGGTAGGGGAATACTTGCCATGGACGAAAGTCATCCCACCTGCAACAAACGATTTACAAAGTTGGGTATTCCCACCACGGAGGAAATGCGTCGCGAGTACCGCAACATGCTGGTCACCACGCCAGGCCTGTCCGATTATATCAGTGGCGCGATCTTATTTGACGAGACGATACGGCAAAAGACCCTGGATGAAACACCGTTCCCGGAACATTTGACAAAGAACGGCATTATCCCGGGGATCAAAGTAGATGCCGGGGCCAAGGTGTTGGCGGGACATGAGAGTGAAAAAGTCACCGAAGGTCTGGACGGCTTGCGCGAGAGATTTGCAGAATACTACCAGTTGGGCGCGCGTTTCTCAAAGTGGCGTGCCGTCATCACCATCGGCGACCATATCCCCAGTTGGGCGTGCATTGAAGCGAATGCGCATGCCCTGGCGCGCTATGCACGTCTAAGCCAGGAGGCCGACATCGTTCCCATCGTTGAACCCGAAGTGCTTATGGATGGCGACCATTCCATCGAACGTTGTCGGGAAGTGACGCAGCTTGCGCAGAGGATAGTCTTTCATCAACTGAAAAATCAGGACGTATTGCTTGAAGGCATGGTGCTCAAGCCCAGCATGGTCATTTCGGGTGCGGCGGCGAACGATCGGGCGGCTGTCCGAACCGTCGCCGAACAAACCGTGCACTGTCTGCTAAACACCGTTCCCGCAAACGTACCGGGGATTGCATTCCTTTCGGGTGGCCAGACCGACGAAGAGGCCAGCGCACACCTGAACGCCATGAATTCACTGGGTATTCCGGTGCCTTGGGCGTTGACGTTCTCGTACGGGCGCGCCTTGCAACAGACGGCCATGCAAGTCTGGAATGGCGACCGCGCCAACGTCGACAGGGCACAACAGGCACTGCTGTGGCGGGCAAAATGCAACGGCTTGGCAACAATGGGCAAATACAGCGATGCCATGGAAAAACAGGCCGCCTGAGCCTGTCAAGCAGGCAAAGCTAGCTAAGACAGGCAAATGCCCCCCATCGGGTATGATTGATAGCATCAGGTACAACTGATATAATGGCGTCCGCCACATCAAGATTCAAATGTAAGGAGCAAGCAGGGTAATGAAAATGATTACAGCCGTCATCAAGCCCTTTAAGCTTGATGACGTTCGGGAAGCATTGTCGGAAATAGGGATTCAGGGGCTTACGGTCAGTGAAGTGAAAGGGTTCGGGCGTCAGAAGGGACATACCGAACTCTATCGCGGCGCCGAATACGTCGTTGATTTTCTGCCGAAGGTAAAAATGGAAATCGGGGTTGCGGAAGATCGGGTGGAATCCGTGGTTGAAGCGATTATCAAGGTTGCCAACACCGGCAAGATTGGCGACGGTAAGATATTTGTTACCGACGTCGAACAGGTCATACGTATTCGCACCGGTGAAACGGGCAGAGAAGCACTATAGGAAGCCGACATGAAGATCAAACGAAGTTATTTATATCCTTTTATACTATTGGCCATCCTATTTCCGTGTATTACCTATGCGGGCGATGGCCTGGACAGCGGGGATACGGCCTGGCTGCTTACCTCGACCGCGCTCGTATTATTTATGACCATTCCCGGCCTGTCCCTGTTTTATGGCGGGTTGGTGCGCAGCAAGAACGTGCTGTCGGTTTTGATGCAGTGTTTTACAATTACCTGCCTGGTCTCGATCTTGTGGCTGGTATTTGGCTATAGCCTTGCCTTCAGCGATGGCGGCACCGTCAATAGTTGGTTGGGGGGGCTTTCCAATACGTTTTTATCGGGTGTCACGCGCGAATCGATGAGTGGCAGCATCCCCGAGACGGTATTTGTTATGTTCCAGTTGACCTTCGCCATCATTACACCCGCATTGGTGGTCGGCGGTTTTGCGGAACGCATGAAATTCTCATCCATGATATGGTTTTCCGTTTTGTGGCTGACGATCGTGTACCTACCCGTTTGCCATTGGGTATGGGGTGGGGGTTGGTTGGCCGAGAAAGGCGTGATGGACTTTGCCGGCGGGTTGGTCGTGCATTTGACCGCCGGTGCCGGCGCCGTAGTGGCCGCCGTTGTGATGGGTGCAAGAAAAGGTTTCCCGCGCATGGCGATGCCGCCGCATAACCTGGCCCTTTCCGTTGCTGGCGCCGGCATGTTGTGGGTAGGCTGGTTCGGGTTTAATGCGGGCAGTGCCGTCGCCGCCGGCAGTGACGCCGGCATGGCCATGCTGGTCACCCACATCAGCGCCGCGACGGCCTCTTTAGTGTGGATGTTTGCCGAATGGATCAAATACGGCAAGCCCAGCGTATTGGGGATCGTGACCGGTATGGTTGCCGGACTGGGAACGATTACCCCCGCCTCGGGGTTCGTCGGGCCGTTGGGGGCACTGATCATCGGTGCGGCGGCCGGCATTGGATGTTTTGCCGCGACCAACTTCATCAAGCGTGTACTGCATATTGACGACTCACTGGACGTCTTCCCCGTCCACGGCGTCGGCGGTATGTTGGGGACGCTACTATGCGGAATTCTGGTCGCCAAACAATTTGGTGGTGCCGGTTTACCGGAAGGAATGACGATAGGTTCACAAGTGTGGGTGCAGATTCAGGGAATTTTCGCGGTGCTTGTCTGGACAGTGGTGGCGACCTTCATCATTTTACATGTGATTAGAATGGTCATCGGTCTGCGCGTCAGTGAACAGGAAGAAACCGAGGGTTTGGATATCACCCAACATGAGGAAGCCGGTTACAACATGTAGGCGGGTTTGATGCGCGTGCTAAAGCCTGAAGAAACGAATTGCCCCTCTCATTCTTCAGGCAGGGTACGTAATATCTCCCGCAATATATTTGCGTCCGTTGTGACGGTCTCATCGTGAGAGAAAGGATAGACCGGTACATCAAGTAGGGCGGTTAAATCCTCGAGGTTGTTCATCGTATCGTCTGTACTTGCCTGTTGTTGGTTCAGTACTACCGCGATCAACAGTAGCTTCTGGTTGTGGATTGCCTCGGCGGTCAGCAACACGTGGTTAATGCACCCGAGCCGATCGCCGGCAACCAATAAAACGGGCAATTGCAGCCTTGTAGCCAGGTCGGCATTGCTGCCATTCTCACACAGGGGCGAATAAAAGCCCCCCGCGCCTTCCACGACCAGGAAGTCATCGTCGGTGACATTTGTCATACACGCCTCCGCAACCTCGTCCAAGGGTACGGGTTGATTGATCAGGCGCGCCGCGCGTTGCGGCGAGATTGCCGGTTCAAAACGATAGGAACAGATTTCGGCAAGCCGCACCTTTTTATGTACTGCCTCAAAGTACAGGCGGGCATCATGGGGGAGCAGCTTTTGTCCGGCCCGTTGACAGCCGGACTCAATCGGTTTTCGCGGCACCACGCGAACGCCGTGATCATGTAGCAAGGCAACGATTCGGGTGCCGACATAAGTCTTGCCGACGCCGGTATCAGTACCGGTTATGAACAAGCCTTTTCTTTTCATTTATACTGTCTGTTCACAAGCCTTTGCATCTAGGGGCGTGCCTGGAGTGTCGTCCCGGTGAGTATTTCATGGGCGTGTAGATACTTATTACTGGTATTTTTTATGATTTCTTCGGGCAGATGCGGTGCGGGCGGTTTTTTGTCCCAATTTAGCGTCTCCAGATAATCACGCACGTACTGTTTGTCAAAACTTTTCGGGTTATTGCCGGGGAGGTAGGATTCACGCGGCCAGAAGCGCGAGGAATCGGGCGTTAATACCTCATCGATCAAGACGATCTCCCCGTTCTTGTCCAACCCGAATTCAAACTTTGTGTCGGCAATGATGATGCCGTGTGCACGGGCGTAGTCCGCGGCCTTTTGGTAGATTCTCAGGCTTGCATCACGTACTGATGAAGCGACTTCGCTGCCCACCAGGTTGACGATTTCGGCAAAGTCTACGTTCACGTCGTGCCGCCCCGCTTGCGCCTTGGTTGAGGGAGTAAAGATCGGTGCTTCCAGTTGCTCGGCAAGCTTCAGATTCGGCGGCAGCCTAACCCCGCAGACTGCCCCTGTCTGCTGGTATTCTTTCCAGCCGGAACCGATCACATAGCCGCGCACGATGGCCTCAAAGGGTAACGCTTGCAGCTTGCGCGCGATAATGCCGCGGCCCTGTAGTATTTCGAGGTCGCGCGGGTCGTCAATCACGTCTGCAATGCGAATATCGCTAAGGTGGTTCCTGACTTCATTTGAAAACCGCCGCAACCAGAAATTGGAAAGTGCCGTCAATACCGCGCCCTTTCTCGGAATGGTATCCGGTAGCACTACGTCGAATGCGGAGATACGGTCGCTGGCAACTATCAATATATGTTCGGGATCCACTTCATAGATGTCCCTAACCTTGCCTTGGCGGAGCCTTTTCAGCGATTTCAGTTTGGATTCAAATAACATTTTACTGGTTTCAACCGTTGATTTTGGTTTATACACTGGTTTTATGCGACAGTGTAAGCCAGAATGCCCATTTTTTACGGGCAACGTTCAAAGGTCGTGAAAATGATTGATCCGCAAGTAAGTCTTATCATGGGCAGTGACAGCGACTGGTCGGTGATGCGGTCGTCGGCAGAGATATTGGAGAAGTTTAGGGTACGCTACGAAAAACGTATCGTGTCCGCACATCGCACGCCTGATTTGATGATGGAGTTTTCTCGTTCCGCCGCGGCACGCGGCATTACGTGCATCATTGCAGGTGCCGGGGGCGCCGCGCACCTTCCCGGTATGGTGGCGTCAATGACGACTGTTCCGGTGCTGGGGGTGCCGGTCGCCGGCAAACACCTTGACGGGCGGGACTCGCTCTATTCCATCGTGCAAATGCCGCGGGGGATACCAGTGGCGACGTTCGCCATCGGCAACGCTGGTGCGGCCAACGCCGGTTTGTTTGCGGTTGCAATGCTGGCGGTGTATGACGTAGGCTTGAAAAAGAGACTGGACGAGTTTCGTGCCGCACAAACATCCAAAGTACTGAATGCCCGTCTTCCTGGGTGATGGCACTGAATAACGCGATACTGCCGGGTGCTACACTTGGCATGATGGGCGGTGGGCAGCTTGGTCGCATGTTTACCCATGCGGCGACGGCCATGGGCTATCGGGTGATCGTACTGGACCCGAACGCCGACAGTCCGGCGGGCGAGGTTGCCCATTTGCATCTGCGTGCCGATTACGATGATGAACACGCCCTCGATACGATGGCGGAGCGGTGTGCGGTCGTTACCACCGAGTTTGAAAATGCCCCCGCCGAGGCACTCGCTTACCTTGAAGACAAGTGTTGCGTGCGTCCCGGTGCGCGCGCGGTAAAAATTGCCCAAAACAGGATTGGGGAGAAACAATATGCCCAATCACTGGATATTGCCGCGGTGCCTTTTCACGGCGTACAGACGCGGCATGATGTGCGACGGGCCTTCGATAACCTTACGACGCCGTTGATCGTCAAGACCGCAAGACTAGGTTACGACGGTAAAGGTCAAGTGGCCGTGCATACGCTTGAAGAAGGTCTCGATGCCTGGCATAGCTTACACGGTGTGGAATGCGTCTTTGAACATCAAATCGAACTGGCCGCCGAGATTTCCGTACTGCTTGCACGTTCTGTAAGCGGAGAAACGTGCTGCTTTCCGATTGCGCAAAATGTGCATGAAAACGGCATACTGTTCACCAGCACGGTGCCGGCAAGCGTGGATGAAAAGCTACAGCGGCGGGCGGCTTCTCAGGCGCGCAAGATTGCCGATGGCCTCGCATATTGTGGCATGTTGGCGGTGGAATTTTTCATAGACCCGGAAGGCAACCTGTTTTTTAATGAGATGGCGCCGCGTACACATAACAGTGGTCACTTTACCATCGACGCTTGCCACACCTCGCAATTCGAGCAACAAGTAAGGGCGATATGCGGGTTGCCGCTGGGGAACCCCGACGCGTACAGTGCGGTGACCATGGTCAACCTGCTGGGCGACCTTTGGCGGCACCGCGCCCCCGACTGGCTGAAAGTCATGCGCGACCAAAACGTCAAGTTTCACCTATACGGAAAGAAAGAAGCGCGTCCGAAAAGAAAGATGGGACATTTTTGCAGCTTGGCGTCTATCGGTGAAGACACCCTTGACAAGGCACGGCGGCTCCATGCCATGTTGTCCGACGAGCACGTGTCTTGACTACGCGTGCCGCGGTTAATGCAAAGATTCCCGGCATTTCGTATCCACGCGGAGGATGCGGGAACGCGCGCCGGGGTCGAGAGACTGTGCCTGGATGATCTGTCGCAAGGCGACGTCGTGATACGCGTGCATTACTCAAGCGTTAATTACAAGGATGCCCTGGCGGCAACCGGTGCCGCCAAGATTCTGAGGCGTTCACCGCTGGTAGGCGGTATTGATCTCGCCGGTGAAGTCGTTGAATCTTCCGATGACCGGTTCGTATCGGGCGATCAAGTCATTGTCAACGGCAGTGGTTTAAGTGAAGTGCACGACGGTGGCTATGCGGGGTTTGCGCGCGTGCCGGCGGCATGGGTGGTGCCCCTTGCGGCAGGGTTAAGCCTGCAACAGGCCATGATTATCGGCACGGCGGGTTTTACGGCGGCGTTATCCATTCACCTGATGCAGCAAAACCGGCAACCGATGGGGGCGATTGCCGTAACCGGTGCAAGTGGCGGTGTCGGCAGTTTTGCCGTTGATCTTTTACACAAGCTTGGTTATCAAGTCATCGCCATCACGGGGAGCGGAGAGGCACATGAATACTTGGACGCGCTTGGAGCCACAGAAATAATTGATCGGCGGCAACTGAACGTCGGCGAGGGTGCGCTGGAGAAGGTGCGCTGGGCCGGTGCGATTGACAACGTGGGGGGAGCGATGCTGAGCGATCTTATACGCGCCACCCGGCCGTGGGGCAACGTCGTCAGCGTGGGGATGGCGGGCGGTATTTCCTTTCAATCCTCGGTGATGCCGTTTATTCTTCGAGGCGTAAACCTGTTGGGCGTAAGCTCATCCGGCTGCACGCAAGAATTGCGCCAACAGATTTGGCGACGCCTGGGTGATGATCTGCGCCCCGAAAACCTCGCCAGGATTCATGCTCAAACCACGGATCTACAAGACTTGCCCATTGCATTTGAAAGGCTCCTACGTAATGAAATTCAAGGTCGGATACTCGTAAAGGTGGCCGAGGCGTGAGCCGCAAGCCGCGGCGACGAGGCGGTGGATGATGAGAAATTTTGCCCGTTTTATTATTTCTGGTCAATTAACGGCCTTTATGGTCGTATTCGGATTCTCGCTGCTGGCATTTGTCCTGCCGTTAAGTATGCTGGTAAGCGGTGCCGCAATCGTATTGATCACACTGTATGCGGGGATCAGGCATAGCCTCGTAATTGCGGCGGTCTGTGTAATTGCCCTGTCGATTCTCAGCTATATTCTGTTGGGGGCGTCGCGAGTATTGCCGGACGTATCGATGATCGTCGCTCAGTTGCTTCCGGCGTTCGTACTGGCGGCGGTTTTTCGAATCACTCGTTCACTGTCCTTTGCATTCCAGGTCGCCGCGTTGCTTGGCGTGCTGATCTTTCTGGGCGTAGTGCTGTTGTTTCCCGATGCTGAAAAGATGTGGGAAGGCCTGCTTCGGCAGATATTGTCTTCCGTGCTGCAAGGCAACGATTATTTTGTGCAACAACCGCAACTCATTCAGCAGGGTGCTCAATTGATGAGCGGTATGTTGATTGCCGCCTCCGTACTAACCAACGGCGGCATATTGCTGCTCGGCTATTGGTGGTATTGTCTGGCTACCGATGGCGGTAGTTTTCGCAATGATTTTTACAGTCTGCAACTCGGCAGGGTACTGGCCATCATCGTCATGCTGTCGAGTGTTTGGGCGGCGGTCTCGAAATCGGCGTTTGCCATGCAGTTGTGCATCATTGCCGGGGTACTGTTTCTTTTACAGGGAATGGCCATCATCCATGCCGTTATGGCCGCCGTGTCGAAGGGAAAAATAGGGTTGGTCACTGTTTACGCATTGATAGTTCTCGTTCCGCAGCTGCTCCTGATCGTTATTCTGTCGGGATTGGTGGACACGTTCATAGATCTTCGCAAGCGTTTCCCGCCCGCCGCGTCGTAACTTGGCGTGACGAGCGGCGTCAGAATTCGTACACCAGGCGCCCGTAGTAGAAGGCGCCGTTAAAACCCAGCGGCGCATATTGGGCGTAGCGATTGCCAAACTGGGTTGCGCCTTGGTAGCGGTCGGGCGTCTCGTCCGTAAAGTTGGTGCCGCCGAGCACCAGCGTCACGCCGTTGTTGAAGGAATATCCCGCTTCGGCGTCCATCGTCCAGTAAGAGTTGAAGGTAGTCTTGCTGGATTCCTTTTCGTACCACTCGTCAGTCCAGTTATAGCGCAGCAGAAAGTTCCAGTTGCCCCTCCTATGCGTCGCGGTGGCATTGAGACGGGAATCCGGCAACGCATCTTCTATGTCGAGGATCACCGTTTCATCGATCAGACCGGGTGAATAGCTCTCTACGTCTATGTCGGTGTAATTATAGGCGAGGCTGAAGTCGGTGACGCCCGCCCTCCATTTTTTTGAGTAGGTGAATACTACGTCAACGCCTTCGGTCTCGGTGTCTATGTCGTTGACGAAGAGTTGGGCCAGATAGATGTCGCCGGCCCCGGCGATACCGCTGCGTGCAAGCGTTTCCCTATCGTCGTCGGTCAGCCTGAAAATCTTTGATAGACTGATGCGGTCGTCCACCTTTATATTGAAGTAGTCAAGGGTCATGTCCCAGCTTTGCCCGCGAAAGGCCAAGCCCGCCGTCCAGCTGTTGGACTCTTCCGGGTCCAGCTCCTTTTCGGCGCCCGGTATTACCGCGGCGATCACGCTTGGTGGAAACACTCCGCTATCAACCAGATTGCACTCGTCATCCCCACAAACGGTCGAGATATTGGAGGCGTTCGATTGCCCCGGCGTGGGTGCGCGAAAGCCGGTGCCCCAGGTGGCGCGCAGGCTTATCCGGTCGCTAAGGTCGAAGCGGGTGGAGAGCTTGCCGTTGGTGGTAGTGCCGAAATCGTCAAAGTCTTCAAAGCGCACGGCGCCTTCAATCATCCAGCGTTCGGTCACGTTGGCCTGTATATCAAGGTATATCGCATAGTTTTCGCGGCTCCATTCACCGGCTATATCTTTGCTGAAACCGGGGAAACCGTTGGAACCGACGCTGAAGCCCTGTTCGGCCAATGGCCCCCGCATCCAGGATTTTTCTTCACCGGCGGTAATTTCAAACTCTTCGACGCGATACTCCAGTCCGCCCGCCACGTTGAGGTCGGAGACCGGGCCGGCAATTTCTACCGGATAGTTGAAGTCGGCATTGAAGTGATACTCGGTCTGGGTGTAATCGCCGGGGTCGAATGAGGTCGGCGAATCCGGTCCGAACGAGGCATTCACGGTGTTGTGAATGAAGAAGTCGCTGTCGTGTCTACCCCAGCTTGCACTCAGGTCATAGCCGAGGCCGTTGTTCAGTTCGCCACGTAGACCGGAGACCATCGAGATGTCTTCAAGGTCGGCACCGAATCGCGGCGTAAAGCCTCCCGGGAACCACTGGTTAAACGAGAAACATTGCTCCGGATCAAGATCGTTGATGATATGGCCACGCGGGTCTACGCGGACGCCGCTACAATCCGCATCGGGTGTGAGTCTGGCTATCAAGTGGTTGCCGCCGGGCGGGTCGCTGTTTACGAATACCCCTATGCGGCCTCCGCCCAGCGTGCCCGGATTACGAAAATAGAAGCTGCCGTCCACTTTTTTCGAGGCATAATTACCGAACGCATACAGTTCTTTATTGTCGTCCAGTTCCAGACCGAGATTGAAGACGGTCTTGAGCTCATCGTCGATCTTGGGACTGCCCCAGATCTGGGTCGGGTTTTTGACGTGTACGTTGCCGGCATCGATCAGTTGCTGCGCGTCTGCGCGTTGCACCGAACGGCTGGTGTCGTCGGCTTCGCCGTACTCAAAGCTAGCATTGAGAAAGCCGTATGCGGTGAGCGGCATCCCGATGTTACCGGTTATCACGTAGGCGGTTTCGCTGCCATCTTCGCTGTATCGACCATTCTTAACTTCGAGCGTAGTGCCGTCGGCGGTATCCTTGAGGATGAAGTTCATCACCCCGGCAATGGCGTCCGAACCATATTGGGCCGAAGCGCCGTCGTGCAACACTTCCACACGTTTCAATGCAATCGCGGGGATAACTGAAATATCCGGCCCTTGGGAGCCTCTAAAGTTTTGGTTGCCGATGTTCCAGTGAATTGTCGAGGCGCGATGACGGCGTTTGTTGTTCAGTAAAAACAGGGTGCTGTCCGCGGGCAGACCGCGCAAACCGGCTGGGCGAACCAGGGTGGAAAAGCTGTCAATCGGTTGGGTGTTGACGTTAAAAGAGGGCACGATACTACGAATCATGTCCACTATGTTGCCGCTACCGTGGCCGCGTAAATCTTTCTCGTGAATTACGTCAATCGCCGCCGGAGAGTCATGCGCGGCACGCGCCTTGTGGCGCGTGCCGGTAACGATGACGTCAATTTGTCCTATGCTTTCCGCGCCATGCTCCTCCGCCAAGACCCGAATGCTGCCGGAAAGGGCCGCAAAGGCGAGCAAGAGCAAAAGGGCACTATATACTCTGGTGCATCGCAAGATATTTAGGTGGCGGAGTGTCTACGTTTGATGCGACACAGTAACAAGGTGTTAAGGGTTGTAAACGCCGGTACCGAAGATGTAGCCCTCATGCAGCACCACCCAGCTCGCCTTCGATTTAACCTTGTTAGTCGCCGGGTCCAGCCATTTGTAGTTCGCCCAACCACCTTCCATAGTCGCAGCGTCCATGATCATCTGGCCGACATCGGTACCGTCAGGATCTTTCATGCCGATCACAGAATGCCCGAGCGGTGAAGTCCCGGCGCCGCCATAGGCGACATTGACGCCTTCTTTATCTAAAACGAAGACGTAGAGATCGCCCTTGCGAAATTCCGGTTCCGGATCTTTGGTAAATTTTTCAAAGGCCGCCTCGGCACCGACCTCATTGAAATAGGCGATGGCGTCGGCCACCATTTTTTTCGCCTCTTCGCGCGTGCCGTGCATTTTCCCGTGACCATCGGCATGGAGGGCCGTCATGGCCGACGTGATAATCAAAAATATTACGGCACTGATGGATAAGTATTTTTTTAACATAGTTGTTCCCGTTATCGTGTGGTTTGTATCAGAATTCGTACATCAGGCGGGCATAGTAAAAGGCACCGTCAAAGCCTAGTGGGGCATACGAATTGTAACGTTGACCTACCGCCCCTTCAAGTTCGCTTATGTCTGGTTTTTCATCGGTGAAATTGGTGCCGCCAACCACCATGGTGATATTATCGTTGAAGAAATAACTGACCTCGGTGTCCATAGTCCAATAGCCTTCATAGGTCAGTTTATCAATATCGCCGTCGTACCAGTCGTCGGTCCAGTTATAGCGCAGCAGAAACTGCCAGTCACCCTGTTGGTGGACTGCCGTTGCATTGAGGCGGCGTTGCGGCAGACTGTCTTCCAGCTCCTTGATACGGTTTTCATCCAGAACATCCGGCGTATAGCTTTTTATTTCCGTGTCGGTGTAGTTATAGGCGAGACTGAAGTCGGTAACACTGGCGCTTCCTTCTATTGAGTGGCTGAGCACTATGTCTATCCCTTCGTTCTTGGTATCCAGGTCATTGATATAAAAGCGAAATTCGCTGAGGTCGGCGGCTCCGGTGACGCCTTCCGCAATGAGTCTTTGTTTCTGATTCTCGGTCAAGGTATATTCCCTTGAAAGGGCGATGCGGTCGTCCACCTCGATATTGAAATAGTCGATGGTGAGGCCCCAGCTTTCTCCCTGGAACACCAGCCCGGCGCCCCAGTTCGTGGACTCCTCTTCTTCCAGTTCGCTTGCACCGACTGCCTGGGCTACCGCACTGGTGGAAGGAATCGTTCCCTGGTTTATCAGGGTACATCCCCCCATTTCGTCGGCTTTACATGAAGTCGAGATATTGGCGGCGTTGGACTGCCCCGGCGTGGGTGCGCGGAAGCCGGTACTGAACGTGGCGCGCAGACCCACCCGCTCGGTCAAATCAAAACGGGTGGAGAGCTTGCCGTTGGTGGTACTGCCGAAGTCGTCGAAGTCTTCGTAGCGTAGCGCAGCACCAACCAGCCAGCGGTCGGTAACGTTGGCCTCCATGTCAAGATACGTTGCATAGTTTTCACGGTCCCAGTCTCCGGAGATATCCGTGCTGAAGCCCGGAAAGCCGTTGGAACCGACACTGAAACCATCTACGGCATAGTCGCCTCGCATCCAGGACTTGTCCTCGCCGGCGGTGATCTCAAATTCTTCGACACGATATTCCAGTCCGCCCGCAACGTTGAGATCAGAGGCAAAGCTGGCAACCTCCACCGGGTAACTGAAATCGGCATTTAAGCTATACTCGGTTTGGGTGTAATCGCCGGGATCGAATGAAGTCGGGGAGTCCGGCCCGAACGAGGCATTCACGGTGTTATAGATAAAGAAATCGGCGTCATTTTCGCCCCAGCTTGCACTCAGGTCATAGCTGAAGCCGTTGTCCAGTTCGCCGCGCAGGCCGCCAACTACCGAAAGATCCCGGATGTCGGCGCCGAACCTCGGTGTAAAGCCGCCGGGGAAACGCTGATTGAATGCAAAACAGTTGGTGGTATCAAAGCCGCTACCGACATTACCGTTTGCATCTATCTGCATTCTGGCGGCGTCTTGATCACAGCTGCCCGTCAAGTCGGCTATCAAGTGATTGCCGCCGGCCATGCTACTGTCCACGAACACGCCGACACGCCCGCCGCCCAACGTACCCGGATTGCGGAAGAAGAAGCTGCCTTCCACCTCTTTGGAGGCGTAGTTGCCGAAGGCGTAAATCTCCTTGTTATCATCCAGTTCCACGCCGAGATTGAAAAAGGTTTTGAAGTCGTCATCCACGTCGGGGCTTCCCCAGTTTTGGGGCGTCGGATTTACGTTGTTGTTGCCCGCCGCAATCAATCTCAGGGCATCGTCACGTGGCGAGGAACGGTCTGTTTCATCGGCTTTGCCGTACTCAAAACTGGCATTGAGGAATCCGCGGCTGGTCAGCGGCAGGCCGATGTTGCCGGTCAGCATATAGACGTTCTCACTACTATTTTGTCCATATCGACCGTACTTCGCTTCAAGCATACCGCCTTGCGCGTCATCCTTGAGGATAAAGTTCATCACCCCGGCGATGGCGTCCGACCCGTACTGTGCCGAAGCACCGTCACGCAGAATTTCCATGCGTTTCAAGGCAATCGCGGGGATCACCGAGATGTCCGGCCCTTGCGCGCCTTTGGATGCATTGTTTCCAGAGTTCCAGTGGATCACCGAGGCGCGATGACGACGTTTGCCGTTCACCAGCACAAGAACGTGATCGGAAGGCAGCCCCCGCAGGTTCACGGGACGAACAAGCGTTGAGGCATCGGCGATAGATTGGGTGTTGACGTTGAACGAGGGCACGATATTGCGCACCAGGTCCGCCACGTCACTGGCGCCTTGACCGCGCAATTCTTCACTGTCAACGATGTCAATGGGCGCCGGAGATTCATGTACCGAGCGCGTCTTAATGCGCGTGCCGGTTGAAATCACGTCAATTTGTCCTAGGCTTTCACCTTCTCCGTGTCCCTCCGCCAGCACCTGCGTGCCGTGGGCTATCAAAAAGTACAAGAAGGCGCCGTGTACAAGGATGCGGCCGTAAGTTTTCATTTGCTTCATCTCGATCACCATGTCTCAACTCCTGAAAATATATTCTCAAAAGATTACTGAATACTCGGCATAAAAAGGACGCTCACTCATTCGTCGTGGATAAAAAATGATAAAACATCATAAGCCTAATTGGAAACACTCGGTTTAGAAAAACTATGCACAACGTTAATTTGTTCGAAATGTCCGGTTTTATGCGGCACGTTCATTGCGTCTTCGCAGTAACTCCAGCGTCACCAGCAACAGCACCGACCAGACGATCAGCAGGGTTGCCACGGCCAAAATGGTGGGGCTGATCTGTTCGCGGATGCCCGAGAACATCTGCCAGGGGATCGTTCGTTGCTTGTACGAGCCGACGAAAAGTACCACGACCACCTCGTCAAATGAGGCGACAAAAGCAAACAATGCACCGGAAATAATACCGGGCAGTGTAAGCGGCACGATGATTTTGCGTAATACGAGAAAGGGCGAGGCGCCCAGATTCAGACCGGCACGTATGAGCGTGCGATCAAAGCCCACCAACGTCGCCGTAACCGTTATCACCACGAACGGCGTGCCCAGTACCGTATGCGCCAGTATTACCCCCGGCAGGGTGCCTTGCAGGCCGATGTCGGAATAAAAGAAGTACATGCCCGCCGCCGAGATAATGATCGGCACGATCATCGGTGAAATCAGCAATGCCATGATGGTTGAACGAAATGGCATGGCGGGGTGAGAGAGACCAAGTGCCGCAAGACTCCCCAGTAAGGTTGAGATAGCGGTGGCAAAAACTGCGATGATAATGCTGTTTTTGACTGCCCCTTGCCAGTTTGGATTGGTGAAAAAGTCCTCATACCACTTCAGTGAATACCCGGCCGGGTCCAGTCGCAGCATTTCGGGTGTAAAGGTAAAGAACGGCAGCTCATTGAAAGACAGCGGCACGATCACCAGGATGGGAAAGACCAAAAATAAAAAAATGGTGATACACAGCCCGCGAAATATATAGTGCCATGCAATCTCGAAATTTGTTGCGTACGTCTTCCTGGTGTAGATCGAGTCGCTGGAATATAATCGTATGCGCTTGGCGGTTGGCATGACTACCCCATCTTTATGTTGTCTATGCCGACGATTTTGTTGTACAGCAGATACAGTATCAGCACTAGAATCAACAGCATTACCCCCAGCGCGGCGGCAAGTCCCCAGTTGAGTGTCGAAGAAATATGCAGGGCGATACTGTTGGAGATAAAGCTACCCGAACTGCCGCCGACGAGTTCCGGCGTGATGTAATAACCGATGGCGAGGATAAATACCAGGATAGTGCCCGCACCGACGCCGGGTATGGTGTTGGGGAAATAGACCTTCCAGAAGGCGCGCAGCCGCGGCGCCCCCAGTGATTGTGCCGCACGCATGTAGCTGGCAGGTATGGTTTTCATCACGCTGTACATCGGTAATATCATAAAGGGCAGCAGGATGTGAACCATGGCGATTATGGTACCCGTCGCATTATAGATCATGGTGAGCCGCCCTTCCTCCGTGATCAGGCCGATACCGACCAGCAAGTCGTTGATGACGCCCTTGTTCTGCAACAGCACGATCCACGAAGTCGTGCGTACCAGCAGCGAGGTCCAAAACGGTAGCAGCACCAGGATCAACAACATATTACTGTAACGTTGTGGCAGGCTGGAAATGAGATACGCAATAGGGAAGCCCAGCACCAGTGCGATCAGCGTAATCAGCAGGCACATGGTGAAAGTGCGTATAAAGAGGGGAACGTAAACGCTTTTATCCGCCGCAATTTTCTTAATTTCACCGTCTGGCACGCGCGTCATGTCCAGTGCCCGTAGCAGGTACACGTCCGTATAGCGGCTGGAAAACAGTTGAATAGTTTGCCAGGTTTCGATCTTTCCCCATGCCTTGTGAATACCGATGAGTTCATCCTTGAAAGAGGTAATCTGTTCGAGTTTCAGTCTCTTTATCTTGCGACCGGTTGATCGAAATACGCCGGACATGCCCGGGTAGTCGTAATTAAGCCGTTGTCCCAGCTTGGTGTGGGCACGTGCCTGAATAGCGGCCTGCATGTCCTCGATAAATGCTTTGTAGACGGTCTCGGACGGCAGTTCATTGGCCTTTGCGTCCCAGCCTTGGAGAGCGACGACCGTCTTTGGCAGGATATCGGGGACGACATGGTTATCGACGCTGCGCGTCAGCATCGTGATTATGGGCATCACGAACGTAATGACGACGAACAGTAACAGCGGCCCCACCAGACCGAATGCGCGCACCTTTGACAGGAATTGGGAGCGCTTTAGGCTGACTTTCAACGGCGTACCGTCTTTCATCAACATTTCAGTGTTGACGGCGCCGGCGTTCATTCTTGTACCTTGTGGGATATCCGGTTCAAGAGTGACCCGCTACTTTAACAGCCAGGCCTGAAAACGATGGTCGAGATCATCGCGATTATCTGCCCACCACTCGTAGTTGTAGATGAGGGAACGTTTGGCATTGTCCGGGTGCGTAGGCATGTGGGGGGCCATATCGATACCGAGTTCCGCGTGTTTGCCGACTAAGGCCAGCGAAGAAGTACGAGTTGGACCATAAGAGATATATTTGCTCAGTTCGGCAAGACTTTGCGTATTGGTTGCCCATTTGACGAACCTCTTGATCTCGGCTAGATTCGGCGCACCTTTCGGGATAATCCAACCGCCGAAGTCAAGTATCTGCCAGTCCCACAACATGGCAACGGGTTGTTTTTCTTCTTCGATTACCGTAAACAGGCGGCCGTTATAGCCGGCACTGATGACCACTTCGCCGTCGGCGAGTAGTTGTGGCGGTTGTGCCCCTTGTGTCCACCAGATGACTTCATTCTTGATGGTGTCGAGTTTGGCAAACGCCCGTTTGATGCCTTCATCGGTGGCGAGCACGTCATAGATATCATCCGCCGCCACGCCGTCGCACAACAACGCCCACTCAAAGTTGTTGAGGGGGCGTTTTTCAAGGCCTCGTTTGCCCGGTATCTTTTCAAGATCAAACACGTCGCACAAGCCTTGCGGGGGTTGTTTCACCAAGTCGGTACGATAGGCGAAGGTCGCCGAATACGTGGTATTCGGAAGCAGGCATTCCGATGCCAGGTATTCTCCAAAGTCTTGAGTCGCCGGCGTCCCGTCGGGGGTTGCCGCCAAGTCTTGATCCGGGTCAATGACTTCCGCCAGGCCTTCGTCGCACAGCCGCACCGCATCCGCAACCACCGTATCAACCAGGTCCCAGGTGACTTGCCCGACTTCGTTTTGTGCGCGTAGCTTGGCTACGGACTCGGAACCGGAATCATCGACAATGATCTTGATGTTTGGGTTGGCGGCCATATAGGGGTCGAAATGCGCTTTTTGTTGGGCCGCCGAGTAGGAGCCGCCCCACGAGACGATGAGGAGTTCCGTCGTCTCGGCGTGTACCGATAACGACGAGCCGATACTCGCCGTTACCAATATCATGCCGAACAAGGTTGGCACGGGCGCCCTCACTGCCGGATAACGGTACTTGTCTGGTTTGAGTGTCGCGCCCACCATATCCCCTGAATGTTTCTGCCGTGATTACTTCAACAACCAGGCCTGAAAGCGTTGATTCAAATCGTCGAGGTTGTCCGCCCAGAACTCATAGTTATAAACGAGAGAACGTTTGGCATTGTCCGGGTGCGTAGGCATGTGTGGTGACATGTCGATACCGAGTTCCGCGTGCATACCCACCAGCGACAAGGCCGATGCGCGCGTCGGGCCATAGGAGATATACTTGGCCAGGTCGGCCAGAGATTGTGCCTCCGTCACCCACCTAATGAATTTTTTGGCTTCATCCAGGTTAGGGGCGCCTTTTGGAATGACCCAGCCTCCAACGTCCAGTACCTGCCAGTCCCACAGCATGGCAATGGGTTGTTTTTCCTTTTCGATAACGTCAAACAGACGGCCATTCCAACCGGAAGAAATGACTACCTCACCGTCGGCGAGCAGTTGTGCCGGTTGTGCCCCTTGTGTCCACCAGATGACTTCACTCTTGATGGTGTCGAGTTTGGCAAATGCTTGTTTGATGCCTTCATCGGTGGCAAGCACGTCATAGATATCATCCGCCGCCACGCCGTCGCACAACAACGCCCACTCAAGGTTATTCAGCGGACGCTTTTCCAGCGAACGCTTACCCGGTACCTTTTCAAGGTCGAATATATCGCACAATTCCGCCGGCTTTTGTTCCAAATCGGTGCGATAGGCGAAGGCCGTTGAATAGGTAAGTTGCGGGATAAAGCATTCCGACAAGAGATAGCCTTCAAAGTCTTTTGACGCCGGCGTGCCATCGGGTGCCGGTGCCAGGTCTTCATCCGGGTTGATGACTTCCAACAGCCCGTCGTCACACATGAGCACCGCCTTATCTATGGTGGCGTCAATCACGTCCCAGGTTACCTTGCCGGTTTCATTTTGTGCGCGCAGCTTGGCTAACGACTCGGTACCGGACTCATCATTCATAATCTTGACGTTTGGATTTGCCGCCATATAGGGGTCAAAGTGCGATTTTTGCTGGGCGGTTTCATAGGCCCCGCCCCACGTGACGATGACGAGTTCGGTAGTATCGGCGGAGTGCACCGGAGTAAATGCGGCAAAACCCGCCGCTGCCAATGCCATACCTGCCAGCATAGCGATACGCGCTCTGAAGCAGGTTTTTATTGCTGTAAATATCATGGTATGTCTCCTTCAGTTTTCAAGGTATAACGTATAAAAATAATTGTTAGGCGTTTGGATCAAAGTCCAGGGCACGACAATCATCAGACCTCCATCCGAGGGTAACGGCCTCGCCGGTGCCGGGAAAACCCGTAAGTTCACAATTCGCAACTTTTACAATAAAGTCGTCGTGATCGACGATCTGCAACCGGATACGGATGTGATCGCCAAGATACATGATTTCTTCCACCCTTGCAGGGAGGCGGGTGTCATATTCCGCGTTTTCGGCGGGGTTGATTGCAACTCTCTCCGGGCGTAGTGACAGCGTAGTCTTTTCACCTACTTCGGAAACGTTGACGCATATCGCCTTGAGCGACACGTCATCCGTGACGGTCACTTTGCAATACTTTCCGTCAATGGAGTCAATGGTGCCGTGCAGGCGATTATTTTCACCGATAAACCCTGCGACAAAGGCATTTGCAGGGCGTTCATAAAGTTCATCCGGGGTTGCCAGTTGTTGTGCGATACCGTTATTAAAGACCACGATTCGGTCCGACATGGTAAGTGCTTCGGACTGATCGTGCGTCACGTAGACCACTGTCACCCCTAGGTTTTCGTGGATGTGCTTGATCTCGTACTGCATCTGTTCGCGCAATTTCTTGTCAAGTGCGCCCAGCGGTTCATCCATCAGCACCAGTTTCGGGTCAAACACCAGCGCGCGCGCCACCGCCACCCGCTGTTGCTGTCCCCCCGACAGTTGTGCCGGACGCCGTTCACCGAAGCCGCTTAGTTGCACCATGTCAAGCGCCCGGTCAACGCGCGTTTCAATTTCCGCCTTACTCATTGAGCGTACCTGGAGCGGGAAGGCCAGATTTTCCTTGACAGTCATATGGGGAAACAGGGCGTAACTCTGAAACACCATGCCGATCCCGCGCTTGTGGGGCGCCACGTTGTTGATGAGTTGCCCATCCAGCATGATCTTGCCGTCTGTCGCCGGTTCAAAGCCGGCCAGCATCATCAGGCAGGTGCTTTTGCCGGACCCGGATGGCCCGAGCATGGTCAGAAACTCGCCGCGCGCGATATCCAGGTTAAAGTCTCTGACGATCAGGGTCTCGCCATCGTAGCTTTTTTGTACCCCGACAAAACTCACCAGTGGGCTATTTTTCTCGGCCATATATGTCAATCCTTTATCGGGGTTTCAGTCGGTGAGCGGGAGTCAAAGTTCGGCGGCTGCATCTTTTTCAGAGAATCTTTTTAGAGAAAGGAGTAGGTGATCTGAATGCCATAGTATCGCCCTTTGTTAAGTGGTGCAAACGTACCGCCGAGTGGTACAAGGCCACCTATGTTTCCGGGCAGCTGCGTGTCGCCGCCGTGCTTGACGTCATTCAGCAGATTCTTTCCGTACAGCGACCATACCCAGTGACCGTCTCCGGAGTGAAAATCAAGGCCGGCGTTCAGCATTTCATGTCGTCCGATGACGCCGCGGTTGTTGTCGGTAAACGCGGACTCATCCCGAAAGGCGTAATTCAGGTGTGATACAAGGCGCCCTCGACCACCCGGCGTCATTCTGTGGTTCAGTCCGATGCTGTAGGTCCAGTCGGCAGCGCGCGGGATATCCAGGTCCTTGTCTTTACCGTCAATGTTGCCGTCGCCGTTGAGATCAAACTCTACGTGCGTGTAATCTGCATCCAACCAACCCACCGAGGCGAGTAGCAATAGGTTTTCCGTCAAGTTGAAGGTAGCTTCCAGCTCTACGCCGAAGATATCGGCGTCGGCGGTATTTCTTACCAATTGCACCACGCCGGTATCCCGGCTTGGCAAATTGACTTCTCGCTGCATGTCGTCAACTTGATTAAAGAATACGGCACCATTTAGGCGCCCGCCCTCGAAGTCGGATTTGAAACCGATCTCAAAACTGTCGATGGTTTCCTCGTCAAAGGCCTCGGGCGTGTGTTCCGGCGAGGTGTTGCGAAGGTTGTAACCGCCGGATCGGAAGCCGCGCGTCCAGTGGCCGTACACGAAGGCATCGTCGGACAACCGGTAGGAAAGCCCTAGCTTGGGTGCCCAGCTTTCCCAGTCTTCATCGTCACGAAAATCGAAAGGGCAGGTATTGTCAAGCACGTTACAGGCACGATTAACGTTTCTGGTAAGCGAGGCGATATCCGCCTCTTTCTCCTCGTAGGTGTAGCGCAGGCCGGCCATCAGTGTCAATGTGTCGCTGATGTCATAATCAAGTGTCGCAAATGCACCGTAGGTTTCCACTTCGTAATCGCCACCGCCGTCCTGTGTACTTGCCGGTCTTCTCCCTCCCGTGAGTACGCCCAAAAACTCGCGCCGTTCGTGATAATTGATCTCGTTGTTGAAATAATAAACGCCTGTAGTCACGTTGGCGCGAGGTGAAAGCCATCCGTTATAGCGCAACTCATTGCTGAATTGTTCGGCGTTGTTCCAGGCGTTGACGTGGAACAGCCATGTGGGCTGGGCGTCAATATCGGAACCGAATCGTCCCTCATAGTCACGCCAGCCGAAGATATTGGTGATGGTGCCATCGCCGAAGCCGACATCCACGTTCAGTTCGGCACTGAAGAAATCGGTTTCATTATCGTGAAATCCCGGCTCATCAATCGAAAAATCATGGTCGTGACGACTGAAATTGACGTTCGCACCGGGGACGCCCGCCCCGTTGGTGTGAGCTTGCGCGGCAGGGCCGTCTCCTTTCATTTCCGAGCGTTCGTAGCGTAGCGTCAACTCGGTATATTCATCGGGTTTCCACACCAGCATCGGACGCATCATTTTCTGTTCCGCCTCACCAAAGTCATGGCCGTCAAACTTGTTTTCGAACCAACCCTGGTCATCGTTATAGTAGACGCTTATTCTGGCGGCCAGTTTATCATTGAGCGGCCCTCCCAGGTTGCCCATCAGATAACGGTTATAGCCGCCGTCTTTGCCCCGGTCGACAGCGGTGCGAAGTTTGGCCTCAAAATACTCGCCGGGTTTATTGGTATTGAGCAGTATCGCGCCGCCTATTACGTTGCGCCCGAACAAGGTTCCCTGCGGGCCGCGCAATACTTCCACGCTGGCCAGATCAAATGTATCGAAAATAATGCCGTTGTTGATACCCATGTAAATGCCGTCAACGAAAACACCGACGGTGGGGTCAATAGAGGGGATCGAGCTGTTGATCCCCAGGCCACGAATGGAAAAGTTGGCAATGCCGCGAGACGTACCGATATCATCAAGCGTCACGTTGGGCATCCCTACCGCCAGGTCCGTTAGATTGCGTACCTTCAATGCGTCAATTTTTTCAGTATTGTATGCCGTTATCGATAGGGGAACGTCCTGTACGACTTCCTTGCGTTTGCGTGCCGTAACCACCACGTCTTCAAGCAGCGTGCGCACCTTGTTTTCTTGCGGAATCTCCTGGGCACCGAGCGGCGTACACGTGACGATCACAAGCCCGGCGACACCCAACAACAGCATCTTGCGGGGGTTTAAATATCTTTCTTTCCCCGCGGAGCATCGTCGGGGCGGCCGGGTGTACATTTTTAAAGGCCTTGTCGGTACCATATAATGTTTTTTTAGTGCAAGTCTTAAACGGGTCCTGCTGGTAAAGGGTAGGATAACACTTTTACAGCAGTGGGGCAGCAGATGAAATACATCGAGAAAACATTTTTAGTATCAATTTTATGCCTGTTTGCGGTGGTTGTTCATGCGCAAGGCGACATACAAGCCGGCAAGGCCAAGGCGGTAACCTGTGCGGCGTGTCACGGCGGCCAAGGCATCAGTCCGGCGGGCGCCTTTCCTAACCTGGCCGGTCAAAAAGAGCAGTACCTGATCATGCAAATTACCGCATTTAGAGACGGCGCCAGAAAAAGTATGCAGATGGAGCCGATGGTATCGAGATTATCCGACCAGGACATCCGCGACCTTGCCGCCTACTATGCGTCATTGGGTTGTGACTGAGGGGATTGCTACGTTTCTCCCTACCGTCAGCCGAACGGCCAGTGGCGCAATGCGCCGGTAACGACCACTACGATGATTCCCAACGACAGGTTGATCCGGATGAGCTTACGCATTTGCTTGAAGCATTCACTTGCGGCCTCAAAGTCTTCGTGTTTGATCGCCTTGCGCAGGCGTGCAAAGGGGGCGAAAAAGATATGCAGGAATATCAGGATCATAATGATCCCCAATACCTGCATGATGTGCACGTGCAAACCGGCGCGCATCATACCGCCGTAATGTACGAAGATGATCCAGTATCCGGTTACCGGCAATGCAATGATACAAAGCCAAACCCAGACGAAAAAGTGGATCAGCGTCTTGCGCCACAACTGCAACTGCTGTGACGTTTCAAGCACCTTTGCCGCCGCCGGACGCAGTGCCATGTAAGCAAAAAACATTCCTCCCACCCACACGACGGCGGCCAGCAGGTGTCCGGCGATGGCGACCGGCATATAATAAGGTTGCAAATCCATTCTCGTGTACTCTATATTTCTGTGTTTTTCGGTATCGGCAGTGGAGACCAGTGTACCGGAATACCGCTGCAAATTATACGGGTATCGGTTACAGTGCAAGATTCACGAATTGATTGGAATGAACCATGTTAGCGGATTGGATTGCCCCTTCGATATTATCCGCCGATCTTGCGCGCCTGGGAGAAGAAGTAAATGCGGTGCTGGAGGCCGGCGCCGACGTCATTCACTTTGACGTCATGGACAACCACTACGTGCCGAATCTGACGTTCGGACCGGTGGTTTGCAAGGCATTGCGTGAGTACGGCGTGCAGGCGCCCATTGACGTACACTTGATGGTCGAGCCGGTTGACGGCCTGATCGCCGATTTTGCCGCCGCCGGCGCAAGCTACATTACCTTTCACCCCGAGGCCTCACGGCACGTTGATCGCAGCTTGCAGTTGGTTCGTGAAAGCGGCTGCAAGGCGGGACTTGTGCTCAATCCCGCCACGCCTCTTGACCCGCTTGAATACGTCATGGACAAGATTGACATGGTGCTACTGATGTCCGTCAACCCCGGCTTTGCCGGTCAGACGTTCATCCCGACGATACTGGACAAACTCGAAGCCGTACGCAAACGGATAGACCGCTCGGGTTTACCCATACGCCTGGAGATCGACGGTGGCGTCAAGATCGATAACATTGCCCGCATCAAGTCCGCCGGTGCCGACACATTTGTCGCCGGCTCGGCAATATTCGACAGCCGGGACTATGTAGCCACGCTTGCCGCAATGCGTCAACAACTCTCCGGTGTCTGCTGAATTGCCTGCCGCCGACACGGGATACACGTGCATCCCGTTGTTGCGAGAGAGCCTCGCCGATCTTGACACGCCGTTAAGCGCCTACCTAAAGCTGGCGCATCAACCTTACAGCTATCTGTTCGAGTCGGTGCAGGGCGGCGAAAGGTGGGGACGTTATTCCTTCATAGGTCTGTCCTGCGCCGAGCGCATCAAGGTATTCGGAAACAAGATCATACATGAGCGCGATCAACGTTCGACAAAGACCGTTGAAACACGCGACCCGCTTGCCTGGATACAACGGTTTCTGCATACGTTTCGCGTACCTCGGATGCCCGAACTACCGCGTTTTACCGGGGGTCTGGTCGGTTACTTTGGCTACGAGGCCGTGCGGTACGTGGAGCCGCGCCTGGCGGGGCGATCCAAACCGGATGCCTTACAGACGCCGGACATCTTTTTGCTGGTCTCTAAAGAGCTGGTGGTGTTTGACAACCTAAGCAGCAAGATTTTTCTGGTCGTGCACGTCGAGCCTGATGATCGGCGGGCGGTGCAACGGGGCGAACGGCGGCTTGATGAACTGGTGCGGTTGTTGCGACAACCGGCGCCCCGCCCGACGGCGCCGGCGGCGCAACCTTCGCCGTTGAATTTCGTCGCCGAGTTTTCCGAACCCGCCTTCAAGCATGCGGTAGATCGGGTACGCGGCTACATTCGCGCCGGCGATGTCATGCAAGTCGTATTGTCGCAGCGCCAAAGTGCCAAATTTTCACCCCCGCCGATCAACCTATACCGCCGGCTACGCAGTCTGAATCCGTCTCCCTACATGTACTACATGAACATGGGAGACTTCTACATCGTCGGCTCCTCTCCCGAGATTCTGGTACGGCTTGAAGATGGCGAGGTCACCGTAAGGCCGATTGCGGGCACGCGCCCGCGAGGAAAAGACCGTGCCCGTGACCTGGCTTTGCAGCGCGAGCTTTTACAGGATCCCAAGGAATTGGCCGAACATTTGATGCTGATTGACCTCGGTCGTAACGACGTGGGGCGCGTGACGGAGACCGGCAGCGTCAAACTGACCACCAAGATGGCCGTCGAGCGTTACTCCCACGTGATGCACATCGTCTCCAACGTCGTCGGACGGATAAAAGACTCGTTGGACGCCATTGACGTAATCCGGGCGACGTTTCCCGCCGGCACCGTCAGTGGTGCGCCCAAGATACGCGCTATGGAAATTATCGACGAGTTCGAGCCGTTGAAAAGAGGCATCTATTCCGGCGCCATAGGCTATATTTCCTGGGACGGCAATATGGACACCGCCATCGCCATCCGCACGGCGGTCATCAAGGAACAGGTACTCTACATTCAGGCCGGCGCGGGCATTGTCCATGACTCCGTCGCCGAGAACGAATGGCGGGAAACCCACAACAAGGCAAACGCTATAATGAAGGCGGCCGCCTTGGCGCAGTCAATCACATAACGACATAGCGAACCATGATTTTGATGATCGACAACTACGACTCCTTCACCTACAACCTGGTGCAATATCTGGGTGAGATCGGCGAAGAAGTAAAAGTGGTGCGCAACGACCGGATCGGCATCGGTGAGATCAGGGTGCTGCGGCCCGATCACATCGTTATTTCCCCGGGCCCCTGCACGCCGAACGAGGCCGGCATCTCCTTGCAAGTCGTTGCCGAACTGAGCACTGAGACGCCGGTGCTGGGGGTTTGTCTGGGACACCAGAGCATCGGCCAGGCCTACGGCGGCAAGATAGTCGAGGCGCATGAAGTCATGCACGGCAAGACCTCCATGATCTACCACCGTGACCGCCACGTATTTGAAAAATGCGACAACCCCTTCACCGCCACCCGCTATCACTCCCTGGTCATCGAAAAAGACAGTCTTCCCGAGTGCCTGGAAGTGACGGCATGGACGCAATCCGAAGACGGCGAAATGGACGAGATCATGGGCGTCCGACACAAACAACTTGCGGTTGAGGGCGTCCAGTTTCATCCCGAATCCATCTTGACCGACTTCGGTCATCATCTGCTTGCCAACTTTATTCGCCAGAACAAAAGGAGGGGCGCCTAATGAACATTCAGCAAGCCATTCAGACCGTCATGGACGACAACGATCTCACCGTCGAACAAATGACCGCGATCATGCACGCGGTGATGTCCGGCGAGGCGACTCCCGTACAGATCGCCGGGCTGCTGGTTGCCCTGCGCGTTAAGGGTGAATCGGTGGACGAACTAGTCGCCGCGGCCGCCGTGATGCGCGAACTTTCCGTAAAGGTCGAGGTGCCCGTAGAAAACCTTGTCGACACCTGCGGCACGGGCGGCGACGCCAAGGGCACCTTCAACGTCTCCACGGCGGCCGCATTCGTCGTCGCGGCGGCCGGCGGGCGGGTAGCTAAACACGGCAATCGCGCGGTCTCCGGCAAGAGCGGCAGTGCCGACCTGCTGGAGGCGGCCGGGGTCAACCTGAAGCTGACCCCGCGACAAGTGGCCGGCGCCATCGACGAACTCGGCATCGGCTTTCTGTTCGCGCCGGCGCACCACGATGCCATGAGACATGCCATCGGTGCGCGCCGAGAACTGGGCGTGCGCACCCTCTTTAACCTGCTGGGCCCCCTGACCAACCCCGCCGCCGCCCCGCATCAGGTAATGGGCGTTTTCAATGCGGACTGGTTGGCGCCTTTGGCGCAAGTGGTGCGCACCCTCGGCAGTCGGCACGTGTTGGTGGTGCATTCCCGCGACGGCCTCGATGAAATCGGCATCGCGGACGCTACCGAAGTTGCCGAACTCAAGGGCGGGGAAATCCATCGTTACCAAGTCTCCCCGCAACAATTCGGCCTTCAACCCGGCCGCCTTGAAGACCTCATGGCGGAAGACGTCACGCAGAGCCTGCGGCTCGTCGATGGCGTATTCGACAACCGACCGGGCGCACCTCTGGACATCGTAAAACTGAACGCCGGCGCGGCACTCTATGCGGGCGACAAGGCCGCCACGTTGTCGGAAGGGGTGCAAATGGCCGCCGCCGCCGTTGCCGATGGGCGGGCGAAGCAAAAGTTTCAACAATACGTCGCCTATACCAACGACCTGACCTGAACCATGCCCGCGCAACCGGAAATCCTTGCCCGGATACTGCAACATAAAGAAGACGAGCTGACGGCGCGTAAGCAGCGCGTACCGCTTGAAAAGATGCGGGAGTGGGCCACGGACACCCCGCCGCCGCGAGGCTTTGAGGCCGCCTTACGCGGCGCGCGCCGTGCCGAACGTCCCGGCGTCATTGCCGAGATCAAACGCGCCTCGCCGAGCAAAGGAATCCTGAGGGCAAATTTCGACCCCATACAAATTGCCGCCGGCTATCAAGCGAACGGTGCGACCTGCGTATCGGTACTCACCGATGGCGAATTCTTCAAAGGCTCCTGTGCCATCCTCGAGCTGGTACGCAAAGCCTGCTTCCTGCCGATCTTGCGCAAGGATTTTATTATCGACCCTTACCAAGTTTATGAAACCCGCGCCGTCAATGCCGACTGCCTGCTGCTGATCGTTGCGGCCTTGACCGATGAACGCATGGTGGAGCTTTACCGCCTGGCAAGGGATTTACACCTTGACGTATTGATAGAGGTGCACGATGAAGACGAATTGCGCCGTGCGCTTCGGCTTGAGCCGACGCTGATCGGAATCAATAATCGTAATTTGCACACGTTTGACGTGTCGCTGGACGTCACCTTGCGCCTATTGCCCGAAGTGCCGGCCGCCTGTCACGTGGTGACCGAGAGCGGCATCCACTCGAAAGACGATGTGGCCGCGATGATCGAAAACGGCGTAAATTCCTTCCTTGTGGGAGAAGCCTTGATGACTGCCGAAGACCCGGGCGCGGCGCTCAAGGCGCTGTTTTTCTGATTATCGCGCCCTTATGCGGTCACGTCTTTAATTCGGTGGCACACTGAAGCTGAAAGCCGCGAATGCCCCTGTAGTTCAAGATATGCCCGAAGGCGTGAATACTGCCGCCGATCACCGTCATCCAAATTTCTCCCGCTTCCGAAATGACGCGCGCATCGATCAGAGGTTCGGCAAAGATAGAGGTGAGGGCCAGTATTAATAAACCCGCGCCGCTGCCTAAAATGGGGATCAGTTTTTTATGGCGGCGATAGCCCACCATCAGCGCGATGACACTGAACGGTAAAATAAACAGTAAAATGAAAGTCACGCTTTCCAAAAACGGGATCGATATGGCGACGAGCGGCAGCGCGGCACAGTGGATAACGCAAGTACCGGACAAGGCTATCGCGATCCGGTCAAAATAAAGTTTAAGCGTGTTCTTTGTAGGCATGTTCTTTTCCTTCTATTGATTTATCGGACGGCCGTACCGGGCGATCTTGCCGAGATGAGAATCAGATCGCCCGATGCGGTTATGCCTTTGATGCGGTGGCACATTGCGCCGGAACGCCGCGAATGCCCCTGTAGTTCAAGATATGCCCGAGGGCGTGAATGAGACCGCCGAACATCGTCAGCCAAGTTTCTCCCGCGTGCGGAATGATGTGCGCCTCGATCAGCGTTTCGACAAAGATGGCGGTGAAGGTCAGCACCAACAAACCCGCCCCGCTGACTAAAATGGGGATCAATTTTTTATGATAGCGATACCCCGATATCAGTGCAAGGATACTGATCGGCAAAATGAACAGCAAGATGAACTGGTGAAACCAGAATTCATGCAAGGCGTTACCACTATGCAAGATCACGCTGTCCAGAAGCGGGATAAACGCGACCACGATCGGCAGCGCGATACAGTGGACGACGCAAGTACCGGACAGGGCTATCGCGATCCGGTCAAAATAAAGTCTTAGCATATTATTTTCCTATTGTTGTGCACATTGTGCGCAGGTGCCATGAATTTCAACGTTCACCATAAACGGCAAAAACTTCTGTTTTTGACTCACCTCGGCCAACGCCTGGTTGAGCTTCGGCTCGACCAACTCCTCGACCTCGTTACACTGATCGCAGATTAAAAACTTACTGTCATAGTCTTGATGATCGACGTTGCAGCCGACGTAGGCGTTCAGGCTTGCGATGCGGTGCACCAGATTGTTCTCCAATAAAAAATCCAGCGCGCGATACACGGTCGGCGGTTTTTCAACGAAGCCGTCGGCGCCCAATTGCGCCAGAACGTCATACGCCTTGACCGGTTTGTGGTTACTCCAGACCAGCTCCAAGACCTTTTTACGGATCGGCGTCAGCCGGCTGTGGTGTTGTTTGCATAGCACCTCCGCGCGTCTCAGCGCGTCGTCTACACATTTGGCATGGCGGTGTTTTTTCCACATCTCGGCTTCAGGTTTGTTCGTATTCGTAACGCGGACGTTATAATATAACATAATGCCGGCATATATCCCCTTAGCAATATAAACCATCGGTTCAAGAAAGTTTTTCCGATTTGATAAGATTCGATAGGGATACGCAACCGTTTTCAGGTAATCTTATCCCCGCACTTCAAACGTAACAACAAATGAGCGGCAAAGAAAAACGTTTTCTTGATGCCCTGGAGGCATTATTTACCGGTGCCGAAGTAGAGGGCGAGTCGGGCTTTATCAACCTCATGCGCATCAAGCGCGGCTACTTTCAATCCATTCGTCCGCGGCTGATGGAGGCGATAGACGCCCGTGCCGCCCCGGACACGGCCTTCCGCGAGGAATTGTTCGACAAACTCTACACGTTTTTCTCCCGCTACTTTTGCGAGAGCGGCTCCATCTACTTTCGTCATCTGCCGGCCTTCTCCAAGACCTACGAGCGCGTCTATGCCGACGGCGAAGAAGTCGCCCTGACGTGGAAGACCCGCGATCTCTACTACGTCAAATCCGACGTGCTGGTGAAATCCATGCCGGTAACGCTGCAAGGCGACCGCGGCCCTGCCGTACACTTCTACTTTGACGCCTCCGAAGTGGAGCACAAACAGAACAACGAACGGCGCGAGTTTGTCTTTGATTTTGAAGGAATTGAAAGAAACCTGGAAGGGAAAAGGGAAATCCATCTCAAAGTTTCCTACTCCAGGCGGGGCAAGAAGACCAAAACAGACGACATTCTGCGGCACGTCCGCAAGGCAGGCATCCGGCTGTCCGACAAAGACTTACACAAAGCCATCGCCGTTTTCAAACGCCAGACCGAGGCCGACTACTTCATCAACAAAGACGCCGGCGGTTTTTTACGCCAGCAATTCGACCTGTGGTTATATCAATACATGTTTCAGGCGGAAACCGTCTTTCAAGAAGACCGCCTTGCGCAACTACAAGCCATTCGGGACACCGCCTACGATGTCATCGACTTCATCGCCCAGTTTGAAGACGAATTGCGGAGGGTATGGGAAAAGCCCAAGTTTATCCGTGCCGTCCACTACGTGGTCACGTTGGACAAACTGCCCGCCGATCTGCTGACGAAAATAGCCAGGCACCCAGGCATTCAGGCACAGATACAGGAATGGCGGCAACTCGGCCTGGCGGACGAGGCCTTTACCCGAAATTCGATCACCGATAATGCGATCACCGATGCCGACCACCAGTACCTGCCCCTCGACACCAAGCACTTCAAAGACTTGGAACAAGCCATCCTCAAGGCACTGGGCAACCTTGACGAGGTGCTGGACGGCGAATTGGTGCACAGCGAAAACTGGCAGGCACTCAACACCCTGCAAAGGCGGTACAAAGGCAAGGTCAAATGTATCTATATTGACCCGCCATATAACGCACCGTCTAGCGAAGTTATCTACAAAAATGGATATAAACACTCTACCTTTCTCTCACTCATTTGCGAAAGGGTACTGCTTAGTAAGTCGTTTATGCGTGAGAACACTGTTCATGTCATGGCTATAGACGAGAACGAGCAGGAAAGAATTGGCATACTTTTGAAGTCTATTTTTAGCGACATGGAACATACGATAGTAACTATTGTTAGTAATCCTTCTGGGCAACAGGGAGATAATTTTTCCTATTGCCATGAATTTGCCTACTTTGCTTACCCTAATAAGAAAAGAATCATCGGGCTTGAAAATAGAGAAGAAAAGCCTGATGTCAGACCCCTGCGCGATGTGTCAAAAGGAGACCATCTAAGAACAGATGCCCGTAATTGTTTTTATCCAATTTATGTCAAAAATGGAAAAATTGTAGGAATAGGGGATGTTTGCTCTGATTCGTTTCATCCTTCTTCAGCAAACGTCCAACGTAGCGACGGAACAATCGAAATTTATCCTATTGATTCTCAAGGCAACGAACGCAAGTGGGTTTTTGCGCGAAACTCTGTGGAAGACATTATCGACGAATTGAGTATCGAACATAATAAAAGTCGTGACATTTGGGATGTTATAAGAACGAAGTCAAAATTTAATTACAAAACTGTTTGGACAGATAAAAAATATTCTGCTAACAGCAATGGCACAAAATTACTGAATAACATTCTTACAAATAATACATTCAAATTTCCAAAGTCTATTTATACCGTTATGGAATGTGTCAAAGCAGCTATGGGAAGGAGCACTAATGATACCGTCCTCGACTACTTTGCCGGTTCCGGCACTACTGCTCATGCCGTCATCAATCTCAATCAACAAGACGGGGGGAGACGCAAATACATCCTTGTGGAGATGGGCGACTACTTCCATACCGTTTTGCTCCCTCGCATTAAGAAAATCGTTTACTCCAAAGACTGGAAAGACGGCAAGCCGGTATCGCGTGAAGGGGTGAGCCAATGCTTCAAATACTACACGCTGGAACAATACGAAGAGACCTTGCGAAAAGCCCGCTATGAAGACGGCGAACAACTGGAGCTGGACAGTCAAAAATCCCCGTTTGAACAATACGTATTCTTCGGCGATGACAAACTCGCCCACGCCGTCACACTGTCGGCGGACGACACGCTGGAGATCAACCTGCACGACCTCTACCCCGATCTCGACGTGGCCGAATCCCTGGCCAACATACTGGGCAAGACCATCCGCACCCGCACCGAAGACGCCGTGACCTTCACCGACGGCGGCACCGAAAAGATCGACCCCGCCACCATGACCGAAGAACAAAAACAACACTTCCTCTCGCTGCTAAAACCCTACCTGTGGTGGGGAAAATAATCATAGAATGTCAAATACTAAGGAACGCTGGGATCGAGCCAAAGAACCGGAATTGCCAGTTCACAGGATACACGGCTACCCCGCAAAGTTTCCAGCGTTTATAGTGACCGAGAGCCTGGCCGAGGCAAGGAGCAGGGGAGTGAAGGTCAAAAAGGTTGCGGATGTGTTTTGCGGTTGCGGGACGACCGCCGTAGAAGCAAAGCAACATAACTTGGACTTCTGGGGCTGTGACGTAAACCCCGTAGCCGCGTTAATTACTCGTACAAAATGCGGGAAGTATACCGGTAAAACGCTTGAGAGGCATTTTATGAATATCAAGAATTGCTTCTCAAAAACGCATGTAGGGGGGGGGGGAGCGTGAATGAGCGGATAAAATACTGGTTTGATGATGAACACATTGAGGAGTTGTTGAGGCTTCGACAGGCGATATATGCAAGTGTGCACAAGACAAGCCCATATCGTAAGTTTTTCCTGTGTGCGTTTTCAAATATCTTAAAGCCCACCTCTCGATGGCTTTCAAAATCCATCAAACCGCAGATCGATCCCAACAAGCGGCCGGCGGATGTTATGGATGCCTTTGCGCGTCAATTTCATAAGATGACGAAGGCCTACAAGGATAGTATGCCGCATAACTTCTCTAACCCCTCTCGGCGGGGCATGGGTAAACAAGTATGCGTTGGCGATTTTTTGCACGTCGACGCGCCGTCCGATGTTGATTTGATTGTGACCAGTCCCCCGTATGTTACATCCTACGATTATGCCGCCCTGCATCAGTTGTCGTTGCTTTGGCTTTTTCCTATGCATGATTATCGTGAGCTGCGAAAGTCTATGGTAGGGAATCACAATGATAAACTCGAATCCATCGTTTCTATGCCTGATGGTTCGGCAAAGCGTACCGTAACCAACCTAAAGGCAGTAGACCGAAGTAAGGCAAACTATGTCGCCAAGTATTTTTGTGACATGGATCGAGCCATCTCAAAGTGTTGGCGCGTATTGCGCGACGGTGGCATGGCAGTTTTTGTGATAGGCAATACCGCCTATCGCGGTGTGGAGATTGATAACGCCGGGCACCTGAAAGCATGTATGAACAATGTCGGGTTCAAGAACATTAAACAATTCACCCGCAAAACATCATCGAAAATACTGACGCCTTACCGGGACGCGCGGGGTCGCTTTACCAAGCGGGGCGGGCATAGAGACGTGTACGCCAAAGAGTATGTCTTGGTGGGACAAAGATAATGACGTCTGAAAAATTAAAGATTCGCCCTTATGCAAGGCTGCTCACTATGTTGGGAGACCAACTCATCAAAAATGAGCAGATTGCCCTAGTGGAATTGATTAAGAATTCCTACGATGCGGATGCTGATGAGGTTCGGATACGTTTTGAAAACTTCAACGAAAATATGTCGGTGAATACAGATTCCAGCATTGTGATAGAAGACAACGGCAGCGGTATGACTCCTGAAGATATACGTGAATCATGGATGAATCCGGCTACTCCAAAAAAGTATTCGGAGAAAAAGAAAGGTAAACGCGTGACGCCCTTGAAAAACAGGATAATTCAGGGAGAGAAGGGGATTGGCCGTTTTGCCATCTTGAAGCTTGGAAAGGACATTTCAATAACAACCCGTAGTAGAGACTCTGACTTTGAATCGGTAATTCACTATGACTTCAAAGATTTTGATGATGATTTTACAACGGAGAAAGAGGAAGAAAAGGAGCTTTTTTTAGATCAACTTAGGGTAGATTATTCACGGGTCTCCCCGCCGGTAGTCATACCACAATCTCACGGGACTGTTATAGAAATAAAAGGCCTGAAAGGGGCATGGAGCGAGCGCCTTATAGACAAATTGCGTAGGGATATTTCCAGTTTGACTGATCCGGTTTCAAGGATCACTGGAGATAAAGCAAGTGATAACTTCGATATATCAATTATCTGTAATGGTAAAACTATATCCATAGAAGATAACGACGCAGAAGACTTGAAAGGGCTGATAGAGAATCAGCCTGTATTAAAAATCCAAGGGGAGTTTAATTCTAAAAAGAATGCTTTTATCTTTACGGAAGGTGAAGATAAAAATAATAAAACAGAGATAAAACTGAATGATCCAAAAATAACGGGTTTATGGGTATGGAGACAGCGTTTCAAAGATGAACAAAATGGAAACAGGAGGTTCCAGTGCGGGGATTTCAAATTTTATTTTTATATTTTTGATTTTTCACGAGGCATATCTGGAAAACATGAACTTAACCAGAGGCAAAAAAACTTGCTCAAAGGGCACAGAATTTACCTTTATAGGGACGGGGTCCGAGTTTATCCCTATGGCGACCCCGATGATGATTGGTTAAACATAGATGTGACTCGGGGAACGGGTAGGGCGGGAGATTCTTTTAGTAACGACCAGTTAATTGGCTGGGTTGATATTTCTCAGCAAGGCAACCCGGATCTGAGAGACAAAACCAATCGAGAAGGCCTGATAGAAAAGGGAGACGCGGCTGATGATTTCATGTTTCTTATCCCAACTTTTTTATCCTATATCAAGCAATACCCATATTCGCGTTATCAGCAAAAGCAAAGAGACCGAAATGTAGCTGAGATTGTGCGTCAGAAAGTTGTGGCTAGTTATCTGGCCGAGCTGAAGGCAAATCTTGAAAAAAGAGGGGACAAACAGGGAACCCGTGAAGTTGCAAAGGTAGAAAAAGAATATCAACGAGAAAAGGATTTCCTTATTCATCGGGCTGAGACAACTGAGGATCTGGCGGGTGTCGGCCTGTCGGTCGAAATGACATCCCACGACATCATGCTGATGATGGGTAGGGTCAACGATATAGGCAAACGAATTGCCAAGTTGTCCAGGAATTCAGGCGATGAAGAAATTCAGCGACAAGCCGATATACTGGTGGGGGTCTTATCTCAAATTACAGACGGGATGCAGAATGTTCAAAGTCTTTTTAAATCGTCCAAAAGGCGGAAAAATCATTAAAAATTGTGCCGGTTTTAGACAAAATTCATCAGTTGTATGAAAGCTTGTTGAAAAAGAAAAACATTGTCTATGAAAAAAATGTACCCCCTGGTTCTCCACTCGTTGCCGATACCACTGACGGCGTTGTGATGCAAGTATTGATAAACCTTTTCGACAATGCCTTATATTGGCTGGATGCGGTAGAGACGAAGGGCAAAGAGATACTTGTTACTGTAAACGGTGACCGGGGAGAGCTAATTTTTTCGGATAATGGCCCGGGCATAGATGAAGAAGATCAACCTTATATTTTTGACTCTTTTTACTCCGGGAAAGGGCAGGCGGGTAGAGGGCTTGGTCTTTATATTGCCCGCCAGTTGTTGGAGAGGCATGACTACCGCATATCTCTTGAATGTGGCAAACAAAAAAAGCTCCCCGGTGCCAATTTTGTAGTTAGCTTTGTAAAGGAAGACCGATAGTGAATATTGAAGAGTTGATGTCGGGAATTGCCGTTGTTATTGACGATGCTTATGGTCGGAAAAACGGTGACGACAAGGACACAATTTTTGAGTTGGTAGAAAAGATAGAAGACAAATGGAAAGTACCTTTTTACACAACTCATGAAATTCCATTCGATAAAAAAATCTGTCGTAATCTTCTTCAATCCGCAAGTTTCATATTATTGGATTGGAAGCTGTGGCCAGGCAGGTCAGCAGAGTTGGAACAGGAGGGTATTGCAAATAATATCCGCTTTCTTGAGCAGGCAAAAGAGTGTTTTGTGCCAGTTTTTATCTTCACCAATGAAAGTAAGGATGATGTCATCGATAAACTTGGTGATCTTTATGATAAAGAGAATCCGAAAAAGAACTTTATCTTTATAAAGGGAAAGATTGAATTGGCGTCAGGAGGATTCTCCGAGCCAATAAGAGCATGGCTACAGGGAAACGCCTCGGTTTATACGCTAAAAACTTGGGAACAAGCATTTTATGAAGCAAAGAGAAATCTTTTCAGCACTATGTACGACAAAAATCCGGATTGGCCGAAGATTTTTTGGCAGTGTTACGAAGACGATGGGGTAGACCCAAGCTCATCCATGACGCGTCTCGTCAATGATATCCTATTGGGTCGGATTGAGACCGGTATTTTTGAAAAAAAATATCTCGGTTCAGAGAAGGAAAATCTTGCTATAGATAGCGAACATATTAAATCAATAATAGAGGCGGCAAGTTTTATAAAGGGGGAAAATTTACCGGAAAATGAAATAAGAGCCGGAGATTTGTTTAAGCCAACAGATAGTAAGTATTATTTTCTGAATATTCGCCCTGATTGTGATTTGATTCCGAGAAAAGAAGGAATAAAGAGAGATGGTGTTGAATTGTATTGCATAAGAGGGGAAGAAATTCAAGCTAGTAAAAAAAGACG
The DNA here is from genome assembly GCA_965242685.1 of Gammaproteobacteria bacterium. Classification (GTDB taxonomy): domain Bacteria; phylum Pseudomonadota; class Gammaproteobacteria; order UBA4575; family UBA4575. Next base: position 85,361 of record OZ251487.1, read on the forward strand.
TTCTAATGAAGGGGTATCTGAAAGTATTGTATTTCCTGTGTGTGGAGGCAAAACCATCAAATTTAAGTTTAAAAATCTACAACAGAAGAAGTATTCGGAAATAAAAGGTTATCGTCGTGTTGGACGGCTCATCCATCCTTACATCACAAGAATTCAGCAAAGCTACGCACTTTATCTTCAGCGTCAAGGGCTTCCTCGAATACCGGAGGAAGCAATAGAAACAATAAAAAAACAAAAAGCCTGACGATGGAAAATGACTGATCCCCTCCTCGAACCCATCAGCCAAACCCTAAACTATGGCGACTTGCCGGAAACCTGGCGGGTGCCGGAGATCGAGCGGTTTTCATCCGCCAAGACATGCTACGACTATCAGACGGATGCCCTGAAAAATGCGGCGCGGGTACTTTATTTCTACTACGGAAAGGGCGAAAACGATTGGCAATCCACCGAGCCTCAGGAGGCCGACGACCAGCGTAAGCGGGACTTTGCCGGTTGGTACAATTCACACATCGGCGGCTTTACAGTCAGGCAATACGAAACCGAAGCAAAAAGGCGAAACCTGGAGGAAAATCCAGTGTTTCGGATCCTGTCCGAATTTATTTCCCCCGCACAGGGCGACGAGATTCCATATCGCCAGCTCATCAACCGCATGTGTTTTTGGATGGCGACCGGCAGCGGCAAGACGCTGGTGATGATAAAGCTGATCGAGTATTTATATAGACTCAAGGAACGCCGTGAAATTCCGCCCCACAATATCCTCATCCTTGCGCCTAGCGACCACCTCATCGGGCAGATTCGTCGCACCGTCGAGGAATTTAATCGGTTTGGATTGAGCATAAACATGGTGCCGTTGCGCAACGTCGGCAAGACGCATCAAGTACGGCTCGACGACCATGCCACCGTCTATTATCACCGCAGCGATAACGTATCCGACGTGCAGAAGGAGGCCTTGATCGATTATCGGGAGTATGAGAACGGCGGCAAATGGTACGTGCTGCTGGACGAGGCGCACAAAGGCGGCAAGGAGGATTCCAAACGCCAGGCCTATTACGCCGTCCTTGCGCGCCGCGGGTTTCTGTTCAATTTTTCGGCGACGTTTACCGACCCCGAAGACATCGTGACCACCGTCAAAAAATATAACTTGGAGGAATTCATTACCAAAGGGCACGGCAAGAATATCTATCTGAACGAAAAGGAACTGGATGCCTTCCGCAACCGGAACGCGGAGATCAACCATAACGAACGAAAGAAGATCGTCTTGAAATCGCTCATCACGCTGGCTTGCGTGTCGCTTCAAGTAGACAAGCTTCGCCGTGCTACGGGCCTGGAAGATCTTTACCATCGGCCGCTGATGCTGACGTTGGTCAACTCGGTGAATACCGACGTTGAAAACGAACGCAACGACCTGTGGGCGTTTTTTCAGACCCTGCGCGAGATCGCCGCGGGTGAAATAAACGATTCGCTGTTTGAAGGATCGAAAGCCGAACTGATTGCCGACTGGGACGGTGCGCAGCTTCTCTTCGCCGCTGCCGGCAATGGGCGTCGTCTCGGCATCGATCACCCTCTCACCCAAAACATGACGCCGACGAAATTGCGTAAGGCTATCTTTCTCAGCGAGGCAAAGGGGGCGTTACAGCTCATTTGCAGCGGCGACAATAAAGAACTTGCCTTTCAAATGAAGAACGCCGCCGCCCCGTTTGCGCTGATTCGCATCGGCGATACCTCCAAATGGCGCAATCAACTCCTTGTCGGCTACGAGGAAACCACCGCGCTTCGGGAACACTCGTTTTTTGACGAGCTGGAGCAGAGTCCGATCACGATCCTGATGGGATCGCGTTCATTCTTTGAAAGCTGGGACTCCAATCGCCCCAATGTCATCAACTTCATCAACATAGGCGGCACGGAAGCGCGAAAATTCGTCGTTCAATCGGTCGGCAGGGGCGTGCGCATTGAGACGCTGCCGGGCCGGCGTAATCAGCTCGCCTCTTTACTGGATAGAAAAGAAAAAACAGCCGCCCAACCTCATCACGACAGGATGCGGCTACCGGAAACAGAGAAACGGATCATCCAACCTTATCGCGATGAGGTGCGGCTACCGGAAACATTGTTTCTTTTCGCCACCAACCGTGCGGCGGTCAAATCCGTCCTGGAAGGGTTGCAACCGGACAAAAAGAGCGGCGTTTTTGAACACGTTGAAGGGTTTGAAAAATCAAAGAGGCCGCGCATTGAAGGCAAGGAGATGCTGCTGCTCGTCCCCGTCTACAAGGATAGGGATGCGCCGGACACGGCACGTAACCGTGCGGAATTTGCCATCGGCGATGACACGTTGGACAGGTTAAACAAGTGGCTTAAAAATACCTCCAATGCGGTACTGGCGGTGCGCGACAACCTTGTTCCCGGACAGATAAAAACCTTGCGAGAGATGGCGCGGGGGGAAGGCGTCCAGCACAGTGCCGAGAAGGAATATGCAAGTCTTCTCTTTCTGCAAGGCTGCCTGCTGTCGCACCTGTCGAAGACCGACCAGGTTGCCGACAAGGTGCGCGAACTGGACGAGGGCAAAGACATCGTTCACTTTCGCCGGATCGGCGTGCAACTCGATGAGGAAAATAGAGCCACCTTGCAGGGCAAGATCAAAAGCGTTGCCAAAGGCGCCGCCTCCGAAGAACAAAAACGGAAAATGGCGGGCCGATTTTCACAAGGCGAGATCGGCGAAAAAGAATATCAAGAATATATGAGTAGGAAAAGCGAGGAATCATTCAAGGGGCTGAAGATCAAGAACGTTGCAGAGCATTACTACCGGCCGGTCATAATGCGCAAAGAAGGTAAAGCCGACTTCATCAGACATATCATCGGCACCGAAAGCGAAGTGAGATTTATCGAAAAACTTGAAACGTGGCTGAAAACCAACACGCCGCCATGGGACGCCTGGATGTTCAGTAAAATTGACGAATCTCTGGATGAAGTACATATCCCTTACTATGACGGCAGTACCAATGAATACCGCCGATTCTTGCCGGACTTCATCTTCTGGATGTGCAAGGGCCGGGAATACCGGATCGTCTTCGTTGACCCCAAGGGTACGGAACACACCTCCTCCTCTCGCAAAATAGACGGCTATCAGAAATTGTTTGAAGACGCCGGCACACACAGGGAGTTCGACTATCGGGGAATACAGGTAAGCGTGCATCTTATAATGTTCAACGAAAACCCGTCTTCCGCGCTGGATCAATACCGGCGTTTCTGGACACAAGATCCGGCCGATATATTCCACCAACCGATAAATTGTCGCACTGAATACGGTAAATTGTCGCACTGAATTCCCGTTTTATTTTCACTTGGCGAGTTGCATTCCATCCCGAAACGCCCCGCGCAACGTGTTAAAACCATTTGTAAAAACAATTCAAAGTTGTTTCTTACGTCCCCCGTCTTCCTCTCCCATCTCACTTCATCCGCATCATCCCACATCATCCCAAAATAAAGTGCAAAAACGCGCCTAGATTCCACACACTTCGGAAGACTCACCGGTTGCTTCTGTAAATCCTGCCCTATTTAGAGAATAATCGGCATTATGTCGTCCGACTCGCCCTTTCCCGCCCGCCGGAGACCATGGTGGAAGTGGTCTTTGCTACTGCTGGTACTGGCCGTAGCCGTAGTACTACGCGTTCACGACTACGGCGTATGGCAGGAAAATCGCGGCCTGTATTTTTTCGAGAACGAACCGTTGCTGCTGAATGCCGACGGCTATCATTACCTGCGTCTCGCCCGCGACCTTCGCGATGGTACATATCGACCGATTGACGAATTGCGGACGACGCCGGAACACCCGCCCAGACCGCTGCCGCCGCCGTTACTGTCGGTCCTAACCATGGCCGTGAGTGCCTTGACTACGCTTTCCCTGCCGTGGGTGGCGTTTATCCTGCCGACGTTGCTGTCATTGAGTCTGGTGATACCGGTATTCGTCCTCTGTCGGCAATTCTATTTTCCCGTGTCTGCGTCACTCGTCGCCGCGCTGGTCGCCGTCACTTCCCGCTCCTATCTGGTCAGGACCAGCCTGGGCACCTATGACACCGATTGCCTGATCGTATTTTTTTCGCTGAGTGCCTCGGTGCTGGCGCTGGGTTTCGGGGTATGTCGCAACCGACGGCGTTATCTGTACCTGCTCGGCGCTGTCGTCAACGCCGCCTTTTTTGCATGGTGGTGGGATCAGGCGCCGGAGGCCGTTGTGCTGATCTGTCTGGTGCCGCTATTGCTCAGTGTTGCGCTGTTCTATCGCCCGTCGCGCCGGGAAGGGCTGATCTTTGGCACAAGTGCGGCGGTGCTGTCGGGCGTTTTGCTGGCGATGGTGCCGGAGGCCGTGACGGACGCCGTACAAGGCGTTCGGGAAGTGCTCGTTCACGGGATCAAAGGCGCGACGGCGGGTTTCCCCGACGTGAGGGGAGACATTGCCGAACTTCGCGCCGTAGATTGGGGCGAATTGATCGAGGGCACTACGGTCTTCTTTCCCGCGCTGATACTCGGATTGATTGGACTCGCCTGGCTGGTATGGAAGAAACCGCGCCATGCGGCGGTGGCATTGACCGTACCCCTGTTGCTGGCCTTGGGTGCTTTCTTTTTCGGCTATCGTCTGCTGATTTTCTGGGGGGTACCGGTCGGTATCGGCCTTGCCTACCTGATCGTTGCCGTAAGCCGGCGATTCGAGGCGCGCCTCCCTCGATTCGGTGCCGTCACCGCCGCCGCGGTCGCACTGCTGGCGGTGGTGCCCAACGCCGTGTTCGAGTTTTCCGAACCTTCCGCCGCCCCGCGCGTGACTTCGATCATGCCGGCCATCCCGAGCATTCGTGAGCATACACCCGAAGATGCCGTCATCTGGACATCGTGGACGTTCGGGTATCCGATCATGTACTTCACCGGTCGGCGGGTGATTGCCGATGGCCAGTCGATGAGCGGCGAGCGTCGCGTCTATGTAAACCTTCCCCTGGCCAGCCACGATTCGGGTCTTGCGCGAAACTTCATCCGCTTCTACGTCACACACGGCATTACCGGCTTGCATGACCTGTACGCCTGGAACGGCTCCACCGAAGCGGGATTGAACTGGTTGAAGCGGCATCTCGGCGGCGACCCCGAGCCGGCCGCCCGTGCCTTGTTTGAACGCGCTGCCGCCGACGATACGGCCTGCAAGTCCGTTGAGACCTGTCGGGCGTTTTTATTTCCCGCCGATGTCGCCCCCGTCTACCTGTTATTGAATCACGAGATGTTGGCCAGCAAGTGGTTTTGGTACGGCACATGGGACGCCGTGAAGGCGGACGGCGAGGCCTCCGCGGTACTGTCGCTGTTCGATATCAAAAGGAAGGGCGACACCCTGATCCTACGACGGGGCCTGACCCTCGACGTGCACAAAGGCGGCAGGAAGACGCTCACCGTGGATGACGGGCAAGAGTTTACGAGACGGGTCGGGAAGATGGTTACCTACAACGGCACTACCTTGCAGATCAAAGACTACGGGCATCCACAGGGCTTTCATTTCGAGTGGCTGTCGTATAACGGTTTTGGCGTACTCGCCACTCGCAACGTGGGCGAATCGCTCTTTAATCGGTTGTTTATCCGTCATACCAGCAATCCGGGTCATTTTCGCCACGTGGACGTTCGTAGTCCGAGCTTTTCGCTCTGGCAGGTGGTTCCAGGGCCTTGACGTGACGCATTCGGACGTGGTTGCGGTCATTCCGGCCTACAATCCCGACGAGACGCTGCTGCGGTTGGTTGACGCACTCGGCGAGCACTTGCCCGTAGTCGTCGTGAATGACGGCAGTCGGGAGGCGTCGATCTTTGAACGCCTGCCCGCGGCGGTCACGGTGCTCGCGCACGCCGTCAATCGCGGCAAGGGGGCGGCCTTAAAGACGGCGTTTCGACACGTGCTTGAACATTACCCCGGGATCGTCGGCGTGGTTACCCTGGATGCCGACGGACAGCATCTCCCCGAAGACGCGCTGAAGGTTGTCCGCCGCCTGCTTGAATGCCCTTCCTCGCTCACCTTCGGCGTGCGCCGCTTTGGCGGCGCCGTGCCCTTGCGTAATCGTCTCGGTAATCTCGTCACCCGCTTAACCGTGCGGATTTTTCTGCGCATCCGCCTCTCGGATACGCAAACGGGACTGCGGGGCATCCCGCGAGAGTTATTGCCCGTCGCCCTTGACGTTCCCTTTGATCGCTATGAGTTTGAGGCGGAAATGCTGCGCCGGGTCAAGGCGGCCGGCGGCACCTTCGAGGAGGTCGAAATCCATACCGTCTACTTTCCTCACGCCGGCCGCCGTTCTCATTTCCTGCCGGTCATTGACTCCATGCGCATCTACTGGGCACTCTTTCGTCACGCGCTTGCGGGCTTGACGACCGCCGTTTTCGACTTCGCCGTCTATCTCGTTGCACTGTCGTTGTCGGGACACGTGCTGACCAGTGTTTGCGCCGGACGGCTGTCTTCGTTACTGTTCAACTTCTTGCTCGTCAAGCGTTTCGTTTTTCGCTCCCGTAGTGAGGGAAGACGCGAGTTTTTGCTCTATCTGCTGCAAGTGGCCGTGATGGCCGTGGTGACGGCACAGTTGATAAATGTTGCCAGTGTCGTGTTTGGTCTCCATCCGGCGGTCTTGAAGATCCCCGTGGACGTGCTCGCGTATCCGTTGAATTTCCTGCTCCAGCGGATCGTCATCTTCCGCGCCTCATCGAAATCCGGGCCGCATCATTGACCGGATGATCTTTACAGAAGCAGCCAGGTTCCCAGGCCGAGAAACGCAAAGATTCCGGCCACGTCGGTGATGGTGGTGAGTACCACGCCGCCGGCAATGGCCGGATCGATCTTGAACTTGCGCAAGAGGATGGGGATTGAAACGCCCGCCAGGGCCGCACAGACCAGATTTGCCATCATCGCGGCGGCAATCACGCCCCCCATTTTATAGTTTTCAAACCACAGGATTACCACCAAGGCAACGATCAGCGCCCAGATCATGCCGTTCAGAAAACCGACAGACAGTTCCTTGAGCAGCAGCAGCTTCGAATTGTTGCGCCCCACCTGCCCCAGTGCGAGACCGCGAATGACGAGCGTCAGGGTCTGGCTACCGGCGATCCCTCCCATGCTGGCGACCACCGGAACGAGTATCGCCAGCACGATGATCTTTTCCAGCGAGGTCTGAAACAGGCTAATTACCCAGGCGGCAAGAAAGGCGGTCAGGAGATTGATACCCAGCCAGATGGTGCGCCGTCGGGTGGATTTTATCACCGGGCCGAACAGGTCTTCTTCTTCGGACAGGCCCGCCATGCTGAATACCGAATGCTCGGCCTCCTCGCGGATCACGTCTACCACGTCGTCAATCGTAATGCGGCCGAGCAGTTTGTTGTTTTGGTCGACGACGGCGGCGGAGACCAGGTCGAGGTCTTCAAACGATCTGGCGACGACGGAGGCCTCGGTGTCGGCGTGAAATGCCCCGACGTTGTCTTCCAGCAAGTCTTGTACCGGCACGGTCGGTCTGTGGATCAGTAGCTTTGACAGGGAAAGCGTGCCCAGATAGTGATCGTAGCGGTCGACGACAAACAACGAGTCGGTGGCGGGGGGCAGGTTTCCCCGCGCGCGCAAATACCTCAGCACTACGTCGAGGGTAACGTCGCAGCGTACCGTAACGGTATCGGTGCTCATCAGGCCGCCGGCGGTGTCTTCATCATAGGACAGTACCGATTCCAGGCGTTGCCGATCTTGGTAGTCCATGGCGGCCAACGCCTGTTGTGCAACGGTGTCGGGCAGGTCTGCAAGCAGGTCGGCCAGATCGTCCATCTCCAAGCCTTCCGTAGCGGATACCAGGGCGTCGCTGTCCATGAGCTTGATCAGGCCGCCACGCACTTCATCGCCCAGGTTTAACAGGATTTCACCGTCGTCGTCGTGGTCGAGCATGTTCCATACGATGCCGCGCTGGGAGTGTGGCAGCGCCTCCAGCAGGTTGGCGATTTCGGCCGGATGCAGCGCATTGAGTATGCGCCGCGCCCGTTGCATGGTGCCCGACAGCAGGGCGTCGTTGACGACCTTCAGCGTTTGTTCCTGCATTTGTACGGTGGGATTGGGCATTTTTATTCAGTGTTCGGACTATTGTAAAAGTCCGCGCAAGTGTACCCGTTTACGGGCTGGTTGCCAAAGGCGGGAACGGGAAGACTACCCGTTCAGCGCATCGACCATCGGACTGATCTTGTCCGGTACGGTGGTACTCAGGATTTTTTTGACCGGTGCTTGCAGTTGTGTAATTTTGCTGCGATTGATGATCTGTTTAATTTCCGGCAGACTGGAGGGATGGGCACTGAATTCCTGTAGCCCCATCCCCAAGAGTAACCGCGTGTAGCGCACGTCACCCGCCATTTCTCCACACATGGCCACGGGGATTTTGGCACGCCGCCCCGCTTGCAGGATCAGGTTGATCAGCTTGAGTACGGACGGATGCAGGGGATCGTACAGGTAGTTTACCTGGTCGTCGATCCGGTCGATGGCAAGGGTATATTGAATCAGGTCGTTGGTGCCGATGGACAAAAAATCAAGCTGCTTGGCAAGTATGTTCGCCGACAGGGCGGCGGCGGGAACCTCTATCATTGCGCCAACCGCAACGTCGGGGTTAAAGTCGTGGCCTTCGCTCTTTAGCTCCCGTTTGGTCTGATCGAGGATAGACAGGGACTGTATGAGTTCGGAGTAATTGGTGACCATCGGCAGTAGGATTCGGACCGGCCCGCCGGCGGCGGCGCGCAGGATGGCGCGTAACTGCTGTCTGAACAGATCGGTATCGCGCAACGACCTGCGGATGGCGCGCAAGCCCAATGCGGGGTTCTGGATCAACGGTCCCTGGAAATCGGGGTCAAACTCTTTTTCGGCACCCAAATCAAGCGTGCGTATGGTCAGTGGTTTGCCCTTGAGGATGCGTATGACCTTGCGATAGGCGTTGAGTTGTTCATTTTCATTGGCGGGTTCGACCCGGTCAATGTACAGGAATTCGGTGCGATACAACCCCACCCCGTCCGCCCCCGATTGCTTGAGTGTGCTTATGTCTTCCGCCAGTTCGATGTTTGCCTGCAGGCTGATGCGCCGCCCGTCGCGGGTCTTGGCGGAGACGTTGCGCAGGGAGTCGAGCTTGCGTTTTGCCTCCTTTTGTTCGCGTTGTTTTTGTCGGTATTCCTTGATGGTTTTTTCGTCGATGCCGGCCAGCACCATGCCGTCGCCGCCGTCGATAATGATCTGTTCTCCCTGTTGCAACAGCAGTCGCGCGTCTTGTATTCCCGCCACGGCGGGAATGCCCAGGCTACGCGCCAGGATCGCGGTGTGCGACAGCGGCCCGCCCAGTTCGGTAATGAAGCCGGCGATGCTTTGATTTTGCATGACCACGGTATCCGCCGGCGTCAGCTCGTCCGCCACGATAATGCTGCGTTTTAGGGGGCTGGCCTTTACCTCTACCGTGTATTGTCGATCCTTGAGGATTTGTTGAATCAGGTTGATGACATGCTCTATGTCGTTGATGCGCGTGCGTAAGTAGTCGTCTTCCATCTGTTCAAAAACGGTGATCAGTTTGTCGTGTTGCTGTTTGAGTGCCCACTCCGCATTGCAGTGTTGCTCGCGGATAATCTCGACGGGTACCTTGCGCAACATGGAGTCGTTGACCATGAGGATGTGGGAATCGATAAACGCCGCAACGTCCTTGGGAGCGTCTTCGGGAATCGTGTCCCTGATATCGAGGAGTTGGATGCCGGCCTCGTCTACGGCCTTCTGAAAGCGTTTAATTTCGCGCTTGATTTCGTTCTTTTCCAGCCGGCGCTCGAATACCTCGGGCATGGCGCGGTTCAGGCAGTGCGCCTTGCCGATGGCGATGCCTCTCGATACGCCGATACCTGAAACGATCAGTGCCATGTTATGCGCGCGTGAGTGCGTTACTCCTCTTCGTCAAAGTAATTGTTGAACAGGTTTTCAATATCGGTCATGGCGGCTTGTTCGTCATCGCCCGTGACGGTGACGGTCAAAGTGGAATGCTGACTTGCCGCCAGCATCATGACACCCATGATGCTTTTACCGTTGGCTTTTTTGCCTTCTTTTTCAAGCCATATCTCGCTTTGGTAGCGTGTCGCCAGGGTGACCAGTTTTGCGACCGCGCGGGCATGCAGGCCAAGTTTGTTGACGACGGTGACCTGCCTGCTTATCACTTTGTTCCGTTTTCGGCCTGACAGTCAACGATGCCGTCGTGCGCGCCGCTTGTCGCCTTTTTGACGAGCTTGGGAAGGCTTAAATGCGGATAGTTCATCACGCGAATCAGCATGGGGAGATTCAAACCGGCAAGTACGTGTACGCGCGCGATCTTGCTGAGCCTGTTACATACGTTGCTGGGGGTTGAGCCGAACATATCGGTGAGGGCCAGCACGCCGTCTCCTTCATCAAGTTCGGTACAGAGCTTCATGGCCTTGTCGAGGAGATCTTCCGGGCCGTTGGTGGCGGATGCGGATAACGCCTTGCACGTCATGGGCAACGAGCCGAGCATGGATTCGGCCGTGGCAAGTAACTCATAGCCCACTTTTCCATGGGTGATGGTGAGTATGGAAACGGCCATTTTATGATCCCGGCCCCGGTTGCATCAGGGGACGCCTGGCCTCAGGCCCGGTGAAACGGTGGGTCGATATTTTGTCATGCGTGCGGACGGCATTGTCGTTCGTGCTGCCGAAGTTGCCCGAATAAAGTACAGTCAGGCGGTATGAATTGCAATTTTCTGGCGTTCAATGAAGTCCTTGCTCCCATTGTAACCGTTGCCGACCAACAGGTGATTTCGTACCGCGGCCTCTACCAACACGGCAAGGTTTCTGCCTGCGGTGACCGACATGGATACGGTTGGAACATCTATTCCAAGTACCTTCGTCTTTTTCTCCGTTGGCCGCACGCGGTCTTTTATAGCGCCTGTTTCAGTCGGCAGCATCTCGATGATCAATTCCAGGTTTTTGTTGGATTTTACGGCATTTTCACCATACATTCTCCGTATATCCAATATGCCTAATTCCCGTACCTCAAGAAAGTTTTGTAGCAGTTCTGGACAGCTTCCCTTAATCGTCGTGGGCGCGATGCGTTCAAATTCCGGCGTATCGTCGGCAATCAGCCGATGGCCGCGGCTCACCAGCTCCAGGGCCAGCTCACTCTTGCCGAGACCACTTTCCCCGCGGATAAGCACGCCGGTGCGAAGGATTTCCATAAATACGCCGTGCAGGATTGTTTGGGGAGCGGACGTTGCCATGGACGGTTCGACGGCACGTTATGCAGCAAGGTGTTCGGGATTCTGGCAGAGGAGTTGATAAAGGTGCTTGGGTTCCTGGCACCTTTTGATGGATTGACGCATGGAGCGGTTATCCAAGAGTTGCGTCAGTTCGGCCAGCGATTGAAGTTGTTCGCCGCTTCCCTCCTCGGGTACGGCCATGCAGAACAGAAACGTAACCGGTAACTCATCTGCGGCTTCAAATTCGATACCTTCCTCAAGCCTGAGTATCGACACGTAAATCTTTTCGAGATCCGCCAGTCTGCAATGAGGAATGGCGATCCCCTTTCCGATGGCCGTGCCGCCCAGTTTCTCGCGTGCCAGAAGCGCGTCCAGAAAGGTATTTCTGGTCACGTGCGGGTGTTGCCGTGCCAGGTATTCGCTCAGGATTTCAAGTGCCTTTTTTTTGCTGCTCACCGAGTGACTGAAAACGATCCCTTCTTCAGTGATGTAGTCTTTAAGACGCATGATTGTAGGGGTAGGTTAATGGGGGGCGTGGTGTTCTACTTCATTTTGATGATGATCTTTCAGTTTTTCCTTGTGTCTGACGATTTGCCGGTCCAGTTTGTCCACCAGTAAGTCAACCGCCCCGTACATGCCGTCATTTCTTGCGTCGGCAAATATCCTGTTGCCGCTTACTTGTAGGGAAGCCTCTGCTCGGTGAATGATCTTTTCTACAGTCAGGACCACGTGAACGTTGATAACGTGGTCAAAGTGTCTGGCTAATCGCTGAAATTTTTTTTCTACGTAGTTTTTTAGTGCAGGGGTTACTTTAAGGTGGTGGCCAGTGACGTTTATTTGCATTGTTATTCCTTCCTAATATAAAGAATAGCAGTAAATCATGATTTTCACAAGTTGCTAAAAAGCCTTATGAATTAAGGGGCTACCGGAGCATCTCTGTGATTTTCACATGGTTCTTTTTGTTTTGCGTGGTGACTGGTTTGGTGCGGGCGGTTTCTTCTCTCATGGGAAGGCGGTATCGCCATGGATTCACGATACTTGGCAATGGTACGCCGTGCGACACAGATACCTTTTTGTTCAAGCAGCATGGCGATCTTATTGTCGCTTAAGGGTTTGAGGTGGTTTTCTTCCTTGATCAAGCCGCCGATTATGGCCTTGACCGCCGTGGCGGAGCGCACGCCTCCGTCATGCGTATTGACGTGGCTAGAAAAGAAGTATTTGAACTCGAAGGTACCTCGCGGACAGTCCATATATTTATTGGTGGTTGCCCTGGAAATAGTGGATTCGTGCATGTCCAGTTCTTCGGCGACATCTCTTAAAACCAGGGGGCGCATCGCTGCCTCGCCATATTCAAGAAAGTTTCTTTGGTGCCTGACGATGGACGTTGCAACTTTCAGCAGGGTCTCATTACGATTTTGTAGGCTTTTTATGAACCAGCGTGCCTCCTGTAGTTGATGACGCACGTAATCGCGTTCACTGTCCTTGTCAGAGTTTTTGAGTAACCCGTAATAGACGTCATTTATGCGTAGCCTGGGTGTGTTTTTACCATTCAGTGTTACTCTCCATGTGTCCTTATGTTTGTGTACGTAGACGTCCGGAATAATGTATTCGGGTTTTTGCACGTTGACCAAGTCGCCGGGTTTGGGGTACAACGATTGAATCAGTATGACCGCGCCTTCAATTTCCGTACTGGAAAATCCGGTGGACTTCATCAGTTTAAGATAGTTTTTGCTACCGACAACGTCCAGATGCCCGGCCACGATCAGGCGCGCCGCGGAAAGAAAGGGTGTATCTTCGGGCAGTTGCTGAAGTTGAATCTCCAAGCATTCCCGCAGGCAGCGTGCCCCGCAGCCAACCGGATCGAAGTGCTGTATGAATTTGAGGACGGCGGCAATCTCGTTCAACTCAAGCGCCATGGTGTGGTTCGCGTTCAGATTTTGCCGGATGTCTTCAAGTGGTTCCTGCAAATAACCCGATTCGTCCAGGGCGTTGATCAGGACCGTTGCCACTACGTAGTCGCGCTCGGATAATGAACTCAATTCCAACTGCCGCAACAAGTGTTGTTCCAAAGAGTCCGGTTTGGCGCTGTCCTGTTTTTCCAGCCAACCTAAGCGATCCTCGTTTTGACTCCTCTGTGACGACGGGGGCGGATAATCCGCTTCGTGGTCTTCATAGGCCTCCAGCATGGGATTGGATTCAAAGGCCTCCCGAATTTCGGTCTTGAGTTCCAGGGACGATAGCTGTAGCAGGCGAATCGCCAGGCGCAACTGCCTCGTCATGGTCAATTGCTGACTTAAACGGGCTTGTAATGCGGGCTTTAACAGCATATACGTATTATGGCACGAAATTTGCTGGAACCGAAAGGGCTGTACGGTACAAGTAGCCCTACAAATAGCCCCCTACAAATAACCTAGGTCGTGGATCGATCCCGTTGATGGCGCACCACTACCGCATCGGCGGTGGAAAACTACCGGGTGATTTTCGTCGGGTTCAGTTTTCAGCCCCCCGATGGATAGAAAAACTGTCACCCAGATAGACGTTGCGCACCTTTTGGTTGCTCAAGATATTGGCGGGCGGGCCTTTTGCGAGCACGTGCCCTTCGTTGAGGATGTATGCGCGATTACATATTTCCAGCGTTTCACGAACGTTGTGGTCGGTGATCAATAACCCGATATCCCGTTCGCGCAGGCGATTGAATATGCCCTGAATATCCTTTACCGAGATCGGATCCACGCCCGCGAACGGTTCGTCCAGTAGAATAAACTTTGGCTGCATGGCGAGTGCTCGGGCGATTTCGGTGCGCCGCCTTTCTCCGCCGGATAGGACGGCGCCTTTGTGATTGCGAAGGTGCTCTATCTGTAAGTCGGCGAGCAGGCTGTTGCAATGCAATTTGCGTTGCGGTCTTTTCAGGTCGGTCCTGGCTTCCAGGCTAACCAATATGTTTTGTTCGACGGTAAGGCCACGAAAGACGGAGGCCTCTTGCGGGAGATACCCTATGCCGCGTTTTGCCCGCACGTGCATCGGCATATGCGTAATATCCGTGCCGTCCAGCGTTATTTTTCCTTCATCACAGCGAAGCAGTCCCAAAATCATGTAAAAACACGTCGTCTTTCCCGCGCCGTTGGGCCCCAACAAGCCGGTAATTTCACCGGAGTTTATGTTCAGGCTAACGTCGTTTACCACCAGACGGGTTTTGTATTTTTTACATAGATTTTCTGCGTCTATCGTATTCATGCACAGCTTCCGCCGGGTGCGTTGTGCGTCAGTTCTCGCCTTCTTCCGAGGTTTTCGGGAAAATGGTGATGTTTACGCGATCCCTTCCGCCGAAACTTTCGGCGTTGATGGTTTCCGTATCCGTGTAAAAGATGATGCGGTCGCTTGACAGCGTGTTATCGGCCTCGGTCAGCTTGGCGTTATTCGTCAGCACAATTTTGTTGACATCAATTTCATAAACCATGTCTTCGGCCTCTGCATAGACGGTTTCCCCATCCTCTTTGGTTTGTCTAAATGTAGCGGGAGTGCCTTCCGAAGTGATCTTTTTCACCTTCTGGTCGACGACCTGGACGATCACTTCTTCACCGGTGAGAAGCGTGTTGCCCTGCGTGATTTCCACGTCCCCCACGTATACGCTGATTCCGGTGGCGTCATTTATTTCCGCGGAGTCCGCCTTGATGCTGATCGGCTCTTCCGAGTCAAGCTGTGCGGCGACCGGATTGCCGTATGACATGGCAAATACGAACAATAAAAGCAGGTATTTATGGCGCATAGTACCCTTCAACGTTGCCGTGTAAATGGATGACCCGTGTGTTCAAGCTCAATGTCATGTTGTCCGCCGTGACTTCAAACCAATACCGATGCGGGTCTTCTGCAACCGCCGCTTGATTGATTCTTACGTTGCCGACCAAAGTGAGCCTGTCATCATCGTTATGGGTTTGCCCCCGCAGGGCCGTCGCCGATATTTTACCGCCATTATCGGGGTGAATGGTAATATTGGGAAGTTCGAATTCAGTGCGCCGTTGTTCGGGGTACAACCAGTATGCCGGTGCCGACAGTATATATTGCGGGGTACCTTTTGCAGAGTTGACGATTACTTCGACGTCTTTGAAGATCGTCGAGGGAGTAGCGAAGGCTTCGGGCCTCGTCGGGGTCGTGATATCCGAATAATCGACGTGCTGCCGGCTCAGAAGCCACAGCGTCATGATGGCGCCTGTGGTGATTAAACAGAATATCCAGATCAGTCTGAGTAACATATTTTGTGGCGGCTTTATCGTAAATGGTACGCTACGGCCTTGTCCAGCAGGCCTTGTGCATCCAGCAGAAGGTCGCATACTTCTCTCACCGCGCCCTGTCCGCCTTTTGTCGAAGTCTCCCAGTGCGCATACCGTTTAACGGCGGCGTGTGCATTGGCGACGGCGATGGCCAGACCACAACGCGACATGATTTGCAGGTCGATGATATCATCTCCCGTGAATGCCGCCTGGCGTTCATCCAGGTTCAGCTTGGACAGCAGTTCCCGGAAGGTACTGAATTTATCTCTGCACCCTTGGTATACATGCCTTACCTGGAGGTTTCGCATCCGGTGCTCAAGCGCCTCGGAAGTGCGCCCCGTTATGACCCCCACCTCAATGCCGTAATGCAACAACAGGCGAATGCCGTGACCGTCTTGGGTGTTGAATACCTTTAGCTCGGCGCCTTGCGCGTCCATATATAAACTACCGTCCGTAAGAACGCCGTCCACGTCAAACATGGCCAGGCGTATCGCTTTGGCGCGCTCGGATATATCTGCTGGAATGTTCATGTGAATGCGTGACGTAGAGTTGATTATACGGTTTGCCGATAAATGAAAAATAGGTAGGCAAAGTACGCTACAAAAAATAAAGCCCCGAGGCCACGGGAGATACTTTTCGTTCGTGAAAAGGCCAGCGCGAACAGAAATAATGCCAGCGTTGCCGTGATCATAATGGGGAGGTCGCGTGTATAGACTTGTGCGGGGATCAGGTATGCCGCGATCACCCCCGCCGTACCGGTGACCCCGAGGGTGTTGAAGATATTTGAACCGATCACGTTTCCCAAGGCCAGCTCACCGTGTTTCTTCATGGCACTTGCAACGCACGTGGCCAGTTCCGGCAGGCTGGTGCCCAAGGCAACGATCGTCAAACCGATGATCAGGTCCTCGACGCCCAGATAGTTTGCCATCGAAACCGCCGACCATACCACCAGCTTGGAACTGAGCAATAAAACACCCAGACTGAACGACAAGCCCAACAACAGGACGGCAAGGCCTTTGTGCGCAGAATCGTCTGGTGCATGTTGTTCTCGTCCGCGCCCTTTCAATTCAAAGTGCGTCAGCAAGTACAGTGTAAATCCCAAGGCCAGTATCAGCATAACGCCGTCCGCCCGCTGCAAATTCCGGTCCAATATCAACAGGATGAATAATGTCGTCGCCGTGATCAGTAACAGAAAGTCCCTGTATAAAATATTTTTGCTTACATAGAGTGGCGTAATGCACAAGGTGGTACCCAGGATAAGCAAAATATTGGTGATGTTTGACCCCAGGGCGTTACCTATGGCCAGTCCCGGGTTCCCCTGCCAGGCGGACAATCCGGAAACCAGCAGCTCCGGGGCCGATGTGCCAAACCCGAGTATAACGAATCCGACCACGATCTTTGAAAGACGCAAGTGCCGCCCCAGATGCAGGGCATGATCGGTAAACCTGTCGGCACTCCAAATCAAGAGCAAAAGCCCCGCGACAAAGGCAGAGGAAAATAAATACATAAGTGAAATGCTTGGTTTATGCTTTGCTTGGTGTTCTACAGCCAATAGAATACACTTTAATACACTTTCCCCCGCAAACGTAAAGAAAAAAGCCAAATGCGGGCCACCTGCCAAATGCGGGTCACCTGCTAAATACAATGTTATGTGATCGATTCGGGGTAGTATTATCTCCGGTGATGTATAGAGGTACTTCAATGAAAACTCTGGCTATGGGAATGGTGGTGTTCACCGCCACAATATTGTTCAGTTGTGGCGGCGGGGGCGGCGGCGGGGGCGACGGGCCAAACCCTTGTACCGGCATCAGGGTCTTCGACGGCTGCCTCTCGCGGCAGGAGTTTGCGGGACGCCAAGCCCCCATCGCCCGTGCGCGCCTTGCAGGCTCCGAGTTTCAGGCGCAATGGGGCCTGGAGACGATCAACGCACACCGGGCACATGCGGCCCTGGAAGCGAAATATGGCAGGCGGGTAAGGCCTGGGACAGGGGTTACCGTCGGCTTCCTGGATGATGGTATTGATCGTAATCACCCTGAATTCAGCGGCGTAGCGATCACCGAAACGATCATACAATCGGGAGGCAGTCGCTCACATGGTACTTCGGTTGCCAGCGTTATTGCCGCACAATCCAACGGCCGGGGCTTTGTCGGTGTCGCACCGGGGGCCGCCATCGAGATGGGGGCGATCAGCTTCGGGATTGCCCCCACGTATTATACGCCGATTTCACTGACAAACCTTGCCGCCGCCGATGCAGGCTTTGAAAGAAACTTAAAGACTATGTTTGCTCGTGACGTTGATATTTTGAATCTCAGCATTGGGTACTCGGGAATCATAGAGAATTATAGTGAGGGAGACCTTCGCACGTATTTTCCAAAAACGATTGCCGCCCAAGCACAGGCCGGTGCCGGAGAAAAACGCATCCTGGTCTGGGCTGCCGGTAATCATAATAATGCACTTTGCACGTCGGGCACACCTAATTGCAGCAGCGGCGGGTATATCACTGCAAGCTCGCCCTCTATAACCGCCGGGTTGGCCGCAAGAATTAGCGAATTGGCTTCGCACTCCATCGCCGTCGTAGCCTTAAATCAAGCCGGCACGATTGCCGGTTTCTCCAACCGTTGCGGGATTGCACAGAATATCTGCATTGCGGCCCCTGGCGTTGATATTGTGGCTGCCGAGGCCGGAAGTACCGGGTCTAGAACAGTAAATGGCACGTCTTTTTCTGCCCCGATGGTAGCGGGCGGCCTAGCCTTGATGAAGCACTTTTTCCGTGGCCAACTCTCAAACACGGAACTGGTTACCCGGCTTTACGCAACCGCCAACAAAACCGGTATATACAGTAACCGAAGCATCTACGGGCAAGGGCTGATGGATCTCGGCGCCGCCGTCTCTCCCGTGGGCGGTACCTCGATCACCACGGGCACTCGAGTCGGGGACGCCGGCCACTTCACCCAAATTACCCACTTAACAACGGGGAGCGCCTTCGGCGACGGCCTGTCACGCGCCTTGGCCGACCGCGAAATTGTGGCGTTTGACTCGTTGGGAAGCCCGTTCTGGTTTGACCTCCCCGCCTTTACCCAAAATCGCACCCCTTCACTGATGAAGCGGCTCGATGACCTGATGACCCGTAATGAAGACCCGCAACCATGGGCTACACACGAGATACCGCCGGCAGCCGGGATCTATGGCGATCCCCGCAATCGGGGCACATACAGGATCAGTCTTTACGAACGTCCGGTCGCGGCCGAAAGCAGCGCATTCAACCTTGCCGAGCAGGTTGTAGCATTTACCTCCAAGGTGCCAAGCGGCTTTGAAACTATGGTATTCACCACCGCCGGCCTCACTGGCAACAACAACCCCAAGACGGGCGCCATAGCGGCTTGGAGACCCTCGAACGTGCCGTTCGGAATTCGCCTCGGTTGGCTTGGAGAACGAGAGGCAGTACTGGATTCCATGGCTGACGGGGCATTCGGTCGGTTATCGGGCGACAGCTTCGTGACCGGCCTTGAAATGAATACCGAATTCAAGGGCTGGCGGCTGGCCGTCGACGCCGAGGTCGGCCTGGTCACATCGGATACATCAGGGGGCGTCATCGCCGACCTGTCGGACATGGTGACCAGCGCGTTTTCACTGCGCGCCCATCGGCACTTGACGAGCAGGGACAGGCTCACGTTCTCGCTATCGCAACCGCTGCGGATAGAACGCGGCTCTGCCGAGCTTGTGTTGCCGGTCGGTCGCACCAAAGACGGCAAAGTACTGCATGAACAGGTCTCTGCACGCCTGACGCCATCCAGCAGACAGATCGATCTATCCGTGCGTTGGCAACGGATGAAACTATTCAACGGCAGACTTCGCGCCGAGATCACCGCCTCGCGCAATCCGGGGCACATGGACAAGGGCACCGAGTTCAGCCTGCTGGCGGGTTGGGAAGCTGCCTTCTAAGATCATTCCGATATCCCTTAAGTAAGACACCGAAGATACAAAATGCCGATCAAACCCATATTCCTTGTTGGCATTTTTATGCTATTTCGTCTACCTGAAAGCAGATCCTCTAGTCCATTCTGGCATTTCAATGCTATTTCGTTTACCATGAAAAAGTGACGGTACACGTACACGACAAAAAACAGGCATAGAGGGGAAATAGGCAGAGGGAACAATGGGCATTACAGAATTGATAGATAAATATGGCGAGGCGGGCGTAGTGTTTGGCTTTGTGCTGACTTGGATTATTTTCAGTTTCCAAATTAGAGGTATGAAAGGCCGAATTGATGGTATAGAAACCAACATCAATACCCGAATTGATGGTATAGAAACCAATATCAATACCCGAATTGATGGTATGGAAACCAATATCAATACAAAGATGGAAGCCATCAACAAAAGCATTGAGAAACACGACACAGAGCAACGGGAATTACGTGGTTTAGTGGTGGGCGTAATCCAAAGTATAGGCGACATCAAACAAAGCATAGGCGGGCTTGAAAAAATGATGGCAAGCCAACAACCCCAGACCGACAGCACACCGGCCGCCGCCACAGCACAGGGCAAATAAGTTCCGTTTCTCCCTTCTAATCCGTCCGGATAAATCAGAGCAATACTGAAAACCTTCGCCGCGGACCGGCCTCGCCCGAGCAGAATCGCGGATTGGTTTTTAGGCGTTCAATATCTGGCAAATTTCGGAGACAAATTTACCCTTTTAGAAATATATCCTTCCCGCGAAACAGGGTTCTACCACCCGCAACGGCGGTTGATTTCCAGATCAGGGTAGAACGCGGGTCTGGTTTTTAGGCGTTCAATAGCTAGTGATTTCACCACCTGATCACGGCCTGTACGCCGATGCCGTGTTCGGTATCCTCGTCATCGTATTCGAGGCGTTCGCCTTCCAGTTTTAAGGTCAAGGCTTCGGTAAACTTGTACTCGCTCCCCAGTCGGTAGTGACGCCCTTCGTCCCGCACCCGCAGCCCCAGGTACGGCGTCAGCAGCCCCCGCCTGTGATACAACCCGTACCCCAATTCGGTCTCCAACTGCAACGCGGTGTCGGCGGCCTCGTCCTCGTCCTTCAACGCCAGTCCCCGCTCCCACAGTGCGCCGATGCCGCCGCCGGTGGTGCCCCAACTCGGGATGACGCTAAATCGCAGCCCCCGCCCGTTGGCCGCCGGCAACCATTCCAAAGCCCCGCCAAGCCCCCATTCGTCCAAGTCCCCGCTATGCGTCACCAGGTAGCGCCCGTGCGTGCGAAGGCGCAGCCCGCCGTTGCTATAACCAACATCCCCGCCGATCTCGACGCCACTGCCGGTCTCGCCGTCGCCGCCGTCATAGCGTACCCCCAGCTCCAGGCTCGAGGTCAGGATCGCGCCCGTCTCCAGCACCTGACGACGGCTGCCCTCGGCGGCCAGCCGCAGTCGGTGGGTGTCGATGGTTATGCCGTCTATACGGTCGCCGTTGTCGTCGATGCGCCACCGCGTGGTCTGTCCCTCGCCCCGAATGGCGATCTTCAGATCATCGCGTTCATAGACCCGCATACTGCCCCCCGCCGACAAGGTCTTGAGGGTGCTGTCGCTGCGTTGTTTCTCATCGAGATCCTCGTCGTCGATGGTGATCTCGCCCTCGCCGTAGCCCACCGTCGCCCACATCCGGCTGCCGTCTTCGCCGCTCCAGCCAAGGTACGGATGAATGCTCACCATCTCGCTCTCGTGATCGCCCTTGATCGTCTCGCCTTCGCTACTATCTTTATAGTCGATGTCGCTCTCAAACCAGGATACGCTCACGCCGGCGGTCTTGTTTGTGCCCCATTCGGTATCGATCCCCAAGTGCCACGAGAAGGCATCGCCGTCCCAATCCAGCCAGCCGGTGTCTAACGCCAGATCGCGCCAGTCGCCCGCCCCCCACAAGGTCAGGTTGTTGCCGAAGGTATCGGCGCCGTTCAACGGCAGCGCAAAGTTTTGTCCGCTCAACGCCTGGCGCCATTTGAAGGTGCCGTCTTCCAATGATTGGGCGTTGCCTTGGATTACATTCCCGAACGAGGAGGTCGGCGCCCGCGAACCGCCCCCCGCTCCTTCCAGTCGTTCGCGGATCGCCCGACCCACGCTGTCGGTCAACGCCCGCGCCAGCTCCGGTACGATCGATTCGTTGATGCGCCGCAGACGCGCCCGTTCCTTGTCCCGCGAGTTCTCGACGGTGATCGCAAACGTCATCATCGCCGTGCCGCCCACCACTTCCCAGGTGTAGTCGGTCGCCACTTGTTCTTCCGTCGGCGTGCCGCTGATGGTGCGCGTGCCCGCATTCAAACTCAGCCCCACCGGCAAGGCCGGGCTTAGGGTGTAGTCGACATCGCCGTCCACCAACTCCGGCAGGATCAACGCCGTGATCGGGGTGTTGACGGTATACACTTGATCGGGTATATCGACATAGCCCACCCCAAAGGCTGAAAACACACTCACGGTCGCGCATATCAAGTCGCTCCCGCCCGGATTGGTGCGCAAGGTCGTACCGCTCACGGCCTCCCATTCGCCGCGCCCTTCGTCGTAGTGCAACAGCAACAGGGGACGCCCGGTCGCCGCCGTCTCCAGCTCGGCGCTATACGGCAGACAGATCTCTAGCCCGCCACTCGGCACGGGGGCGACATCGATGTCGACCACGGTGCCATCGCCCAAGGTGTAGGTGCTGCCGGTCAACGGCACATTCGATGACACCCGACTCAGGGTGATCGCCAAATCCTGGCCCAAGGCGGCCGGCGGCGCCACTTCCACCTCTTCGTCCACGCCCTCGGATACCGTCACGGTGACCGCCTGGCCGTTGATCTCGTAGTTGGTGGTGCCCGCTCTGTGCATGGCGATGCGCCGGTCGGCGCTGCCGCCTTGTACGGTGATGACCACGGCATCCGCCTGCGTGTCTTCGTAGCCGCTGCCGGTGCCGCTTACGGTGTGACCGATGGTCACGCCCCCCTTGGCGTAGTCGTCGTTGTCGGTCGCCACCGTCGCCGTCACCGTCACCGCGCCGTTCCAGTTGCCCGTCCCGAACGTGACGCTGCTTACATCGGGGGTGACGGCGGCATCGCCGCTCGTCAGGGTCAGCGTGACATTGGCCGCCGGCTCGGCGTCCAGCACCACCGTATAGGTGCCGCTGCCCCCTTCGGCGATGGTCAGTTCGGTCGGCGTCACGGTCACGCCCTTGGTGTCGTCATCGACGGTGCGCACCGCCACGTCTCGTTGACTCAGCGCGGTGTAGACGCTGTCGCTGCCGGTCGGACTCGCCAACCGCACCGCATAGTCTTGATCGCCATCGTCCACAAAGTCGTCGACGCCGGTCAGCGTCACCGTCTGCGTACTGTTCCAGTTACTGGCCGTAAACGTCAGACTGGCCGGACTCACCGTCCCCTCGCTGGTGTCGGTGCTGCTCAACGCGATCACCACGTTGGCGGTCGGCTCGCTGTCCAGCTCGACATCGAAGGTCGCGGTGCGGCTTGCGCCCGTCGCCTCGGTCACCGTCTCGCGCGGCGTACCCGCGCCCAAGTCGCTCAGCGTAATGCCGGCCGTGTCATCGTCGGTGGTGGTGACCCCCACGTCAACGTTGGCCAGACCGTTGTAGTTGGCGTCCGCGGTGCTCGCCGGATCAAGGGTGATGTCGTAGTTCTGATCGCCATCGTCAATGCTATCGTTCGCCCCGGTCACCGTCACCGTCTGATCGCTGTTCCAGTTAGAGGGCGTGAACGTCATACTGCTCGGACTGACCGTACCTTCGCCAGTGTCGGTGCTGCTGACCGCCACCGTTACGTTGGCCGTCGGCTGGGTGTTGAGTTTGACGGTGAACGTCGAGGTGACCCCCGCCTCGGTCGCCTGGCCGGTGACCGCGCCGACGCCGAGGGTAGGCGACTCGTCGTCCAGGATCGTCAGCGTGGCGGTCGTGACGGCGGTATGACCTTTTTCCCAATAAAAAGATGTATCACCTGCATCGTCACCAGGAAACTCCGCCGACACCGTCACCGTCCGGGTGCCGTCCACGTTTCCGTTGTCGGGAATCATGAGCGTCACCACCCCGTTCTCGGGCCGCGTAAGAGTGATTGTACCGGCGTTAGGTCTGTTATACCTCAGCCGCACATTGGTGCTCAGCGAGGCGCCGCCGGCGTTGGTGGGAGTCGATACGACAATATCAAAATATGCAAGGGCATTTAGGTGCGATGCTTTCGGATTGTATTGGCAATTGTGAATCGTCCCGGTGCAAAGGATGTTAACGGGGACGGTCGCCGCCTGGCCCTCGGTGACGGTAAGCGAACTGGCGCGTTCCGCGCCCAACTCTATCCTGAAACTATGGTGCTGGCCGGAGCCGGCATGCGCCCCCGCCGTACCCGCCGTCAGCAGTAGCGGTGCGGCCACAGAAACGCCGGCCAAAAGTCGGCGTACAAGGCGATTGCGGAAAAGGCCAAGCACCATTGTACCTATGGTAAATCGCGGGGGGGGGGGGGGATATTGGCATGATCATCCTAACTTTTCAGAAAAACAGGAGTTTGCCCACTATTAGCAGGGTAAGGCCCAAGTTCAACCCGATTGCCCATTGAAGCCAGGTCTGACCGATTTGGAGTTTGTCAATATCTGCCTTAAGCTCTTGTTTCAGTGCTTTATTATCTGCCTTAAGCTCTTGTCTCAGTGCTTTATTATCCGCCTTAAGCTCTTGTCTCAGTGCTTTATTATCCGCCTTAAGCTCTTGTCTCAGTGCTTCAAGATCTGTCTTGGTGGCTACTTCCGCGTCGGGGTGTTTGAACGTATCCACAATCACCCGCGCCTGCGCCTCCGGCATGTCGGCGGCGGTCAATTTCCTGATGGCCTCGGCGGTGTCTATTGCATACATGGCTTTATCCTAAACGCCCACATCATAGCGAAGTTCAAGCGTCATTGGAATAAGCCACTATATCCTAGATTATTCCCAAAGATAAATAGAGTGCCTAGTTGATCTCGACAGGGCGGTTTCTAGGCTTTCAATATCTGGTGATTTTCGATTTTCGGCGGTTAAAAATACCGCCTACAAGGGAGATAAAATCACCCTTTTAGGAATATATCCTTCCCGGAAA
Organism: Gammaproteobacteria bacterium; assembly: GCA_965242685.1. GTDB lineage: Bacteria > Pseudomonadota > Gammaproteobacteria > UBA4575 > UBA4575. Next base: position 109,948 of record OZ251487.1, read on the forward strand.
TAGGGTTCTACCACCCGCAACGGCTGGTGGTTTTTTGATCAGAGTAGAATTGTAGATTGGTTATCTAGGCGTGCTATATACTGTTGATTCCAGATCAGAAGGCCGTAGATCGGTTTTTAGGCGTTCGATGGCGGGTGATTTCACCACCTATACTCGACGGTTACGCCGATGCCGTGTTCGGTGTCGGCACGGTCTTGCTCCAGACGTTCGCATTCGGTGTTCAGCGTCAGGGTTTCACGTAACTTGAAACGTCCGCCCAACCGATAGTGACGCCCTTCGTCCCGCACGCTCATCCCCAAGTACGGCGTCAGCAGTCCGCCGATATGATGCCGTCCGTAGCCGATCTCGCCGTCCAGCTTTAGACTGCTGTCCGGGTCTTCTTCGTCTTCCTCGTATAATGCCGCCCCCGCCTTCCACAACCGCTGTAGACCGCTCTCGGCGGTCCCCCAGGTCGGCGTCAGGGTGATGTGTAGACCTCGCCCATCGGTCATCGCCCTGTATACCAGCGATACGTTCGCGCCCCATTCATCGTAATCCGAATTCGCCACCAGCGTCCGCGCGCCCGCCGTCAGACCCAACCGGCCCGACCCGTAGTCTACGCCCACGCCCACTTCCGCACCACTGCCGGTGTCGCCATCGCCGCCGTCATAACGCACGCCCAGTTCAAATCTTGGCAATAACCGCGCGCCCGATGCCAGGATTTTCTCCTGCCTTGCCTCTACCGCCACCCGCAAGCGTGTTGCGTCCGACTTCTGTCGTTGAATGCCATCGCCGTTGTCGTCCACTTCGAAATCCGCATACATCGCCTCGCCCCGCAGCGAGACCTCGGTGCCATTGGCCGCGTACAACGGCCCCCGCGCCCCGGCCGAGGCCATTCGCATGTCGGCGTCCGACTTCTGACGCTGCCCGCCGGCGACGATCTCTAAATCGCCACTGCCAACGCCCGCCATCGCCCATAGGCTGATGCCGCCCGGCGTGATCCATCCCAAATAGGGTTGCGCACTGGTCATCTCCAGCTCCCACTTGCCCTTTTGACCCTGGTGTCCGTAATCTAATTTCGCCTCCGACCAGGTGGCCGCCAGCCCCACACGCAGACCGTTTGCCAGCAATCGATCCGCCCCCAGGTGGGCGCTGGTCACGTCGCCGTCCCACTTCACGCCGCGCGCCTCGCCATCGAGATCGCGGTAGTCGCCGCCGCCCCACAAGACGATGTCGCCACCGCCGCCCGCGTCATTCCCGTCCAGCGACAAGGCAAACGCCGCCTGCGGCAGCAGGTGTCGTTTCCAGTCTAATTCCCCGTCTTCCTGCATAGCCGACCCGTGTCGCATCAGCCGTTCCAAGTTTACGTTTTCCGTCAGCGAGGGTGATGGTGATGTCGGTGCCCCGCCCAAATCCGCCCGCTCGAGACGTTGACGCACCGCCGTCGCGCGGCTGTCCGCCATCGCCCGCGCCACTTCCGGCAGCAGTACTTCCGTCACCTCATCCCCCGCGCCGTCGTTGTCGGTGTTGGTTACCAACACCGTCACATCCGCCAGCGCGGCATAGCGGGCATCGGAACTGCTCGGGTCCAGTCGCACCGCACAGGTCGCGCCGACATCGCTCACCATGTCGTCCACGCCCCGCACCGTCACGGTCTGCGGGGTGTTCCATAACCTTACCTGTGCGTCCGGGTCTTCGTCTGCGGCACTGAGCACGAACGTCAACGTCCCGCTCTCGCCGGCGGCAATGTAGGTCATGCCGCCGTCCACCGACACTTCGCACTCGTCGCCGTCTTGGCTTGAAACATCCACCGCCGAATCCACCTGCGGGATGGTCGACAGCCGCACCGTGAACGTGTCCGTGCCGCCATCCTCCGTGACTACGGTCGAACCGCCGCTCTCAACCACCGTCAGCCCCACTTCGTCGTCTTCGGTCATCACCTCGACGGTCTCCGTCGCCAGAGTGTTGTAATTGGTATCGCCGCTACTGCTCGGATCCAGCTCGATGTTGTAGCTCTGCGTGCCGTCTTGAATGGTGTCGTCGACGCCGGTCACGGTGACCGTCTGGGTGCTGTTCCAGTTGCTGTTCGTGAACGTCAGACTGGTCGGACTCGGCGTGCCCTCGCCGGGGTCGGCACTGCTCACCGCCACCGTTACGTTGGCGGTCGGCTGCGACGCCAGCCTGACGGTGAAGGTCGCCGTCTGCGCGGTGTTGCCTTCATTTGCCGTGCCGGTCACGGCACTCGTCCTGATCCCCGGCGTGTCTTCGTCCAGAATCGTCAGTGTGGCGGACTGGATAAAGACTTCTGGTACGTCGGAAATCTCCACAAAGTAATTCTGATCCGTACCATAAGTCCTAGGCGCCCCCGCTATGTTCACCGTCCGGTCTCCGTCCATAGCCGTATTGCCGGCAATCGTGAGCGTTACCGTCCCCGAAGTGTTCGAGCCTAAGGTATTCGAGCCTGCATTTATGGTAAACCCTAAGTGCTGACCCGTCTGCGTGATGCCGCCGGCGCCGCTGGGAGTCGGAGTCCCTGCGGTGATGGTAATACCGTTTCTGTTGTTTCGATTCTGGTCGGGATATCCATTCTGTTGGCAAGAAGCAGTTCCACCACCATGTGAGGTGCAGCGGACGGTGACGGCGACGGTCGCCGCCTGGCCCTCCGTGACGGTCAACGTGCTTGCCCCGTTCAACAACACCTCGAAGTGCAAATGACGGTTCGTCCCTATGTTATGCGCCCCCGCCGTACCCGCCGCAAGCAACAGCGACACAGATAGCAACGCCGCCGAAAGGCGGTGTGCAAGGCTATGGCGAAGTCCACGCATCATTAGTAATTTGCGGTGGCCGCCGAACCTCCTACGGTCTGCGCGGGATGTGGTAATTACAAATCGCGGGGGGGGGGGGGGGGCAATATGTCGTTTCATCGGAGGCTGCTCCACGTGAGTTTGTCCTGTAATTCCCGCGTACAATAATACGTATAGTTATATCGGCGTTCAATCAAAAAAATACGAGTTTGAGCACGATTAGCAGAGTAAAGCTTAAATTCGCCCCGATTGCCCATTTGATCCATTTTAACTCTGTTCTAAACTCTGCTCTAAGCTCTCCAATATCCGCCTTAAACTCTTGTCTCAGTGCTTTATTATCTGCCTTAAGCTCTTGTTTCAGCCCGTTGATACTTGTCTCAAGATCTGTCTTGGTGGCTACTTCCGCGTCGGGGTGTTTGAACGTATCCACAATCACGCGCGCCTGCGCCTCCGGCATGTCGGCGGCGGTCAATTTCCTGATGGCCTCGGCGGTGTCTATTGCATACATAACTTTATCCTAAACGCCCAACATTCTAGCGAAGTTCGGGCGTCATTGGAATAAGCCACTATATCCTAGCTATTCCCAAAGATAAATAGAGTGTCTAGTTGATCTCGACAGGTCAGTTTTTAGGCTTTCAATGGCTGTTGATTTCCAGATTAGAGTAAAACCGCGGATCGGTTTTTAGGCGTTTAATATCTGGTAATTTTCGGAGACAAAATCCCCCTTTTAGAAATATATCCTTCCCGCGAAACAGGGTTCTACCACCCGCAACGGCTGGTGATTTCCAGATCAGGGTAGAACGCGGGTCTGGTTTTTAGGCGTTCGATGGCTGCTAATTTCAGATCAGAAGGCCGTAGATCGGTTATCTAGGCGTGCTATATCTGTTGATTTCACCACCTGTATTCAACCGTTACGCCGATGCCGTGTTCGGTGTCGGCACGGTCTTGCTCCAGGCGTTCGCATTCGGTGTTCAGCGTCAGGGTTTCACGTAACTTGAAACGTCCGCCCAACCGATAGTGTCGCCCTTCGTCCCGCACGCTCATCCCCAAATACGGCGTCAGTAGTCCGCCGACATGATGCCGTCCGTAGCCGATCTCGCCATCCAGCTTTAGACTGCTGTCCGGGTCTTCTTCGTCTTCCTCGTATAAGGCGGTCCCCGCCTTCCACAACCGTTGCAGGCCGCTCTCGGCGGTCCCCCAGGTCGGCGTCAGGGTGATGTGCAGACCCCGTCCGTCGGTCATCGCCCGATAGACCAGCGATACGTTGGCGCCCCATTCATCGTAATCGGAATTCGCCACCAGCGTCCGCGCACCCGCCGTCAGACCCAATCGGCCCGACCCGTAGTCTACGCCCACGCCTACTTCCGCACCGCTACCGGTCTCGCCATCGCCGCCGTCATAACGCATGCCCAACTCAAATCTCGGTAATAACCGCGCCCCCGATGCCAGGATTTTCTCCTGCCTTGCCTCTACCGCCACCCGCAAGCGCGTGGCGTCCGATTTCTGTCGTTGAATGCTATCGCCGTTGTCGTCCACTTCGAAATCCGCATACATCGCCTCGCCGCGTAGCGATACTTCTGTTCCATTGGCCGCATACAACGGCCCGCGCGCACCGGCCGAGGCCATCCGCATGTCGGCGTCCGATTTCTGACGCTGCCCGCCGGTGACCACCTCTAGATCGCCGCTACCGACGCCCGCCATCGCCCATAGGGAAATACCGCCCGGCGAGGTCCATCCCAAATAGGGTTGCGCACTGGTCATCTCCAGCTCCCACTTGCCCTTTTGACCTTGGTGTCCGTAGTCGAGTTTGGCCTCCGACCACGTCGCCGCCAGGCCTACGCGCAGACCGTTTGGCAACAGCCGATCCGCCCCCAGGTGGGCGCTGGTCACGTCGCCGTCCCACTTCACGCCGCGCGCCTCGCCATCGAGATCGCGGTAGTCGCCGCCGCCCCATAAGACGATGTCGCTACCCATGCCCTCGTCATCGTCCAGCGACAGCGCAAACGCCGCCTGCGGCAGCAGGTGTCGTTTCCAGTCTAATTCCTCGTCCTCTTGCATAGCCGACCCGTGTCGCATCAGCCGTTCCAAGTTTAAGTTTTCCGTCAGCGAGGGTGATGGTGATGTCGGTGCCCCGCCCAAATCCGCCCGCTCGAGACGTTGACGCACCGCCGTCGCGCGGCTGTCCGCCATCGCCCGCGCCACTTCCGGCAGCAGTACTTCCGTCACTTCTCCCGTGCCGTCGTTGTCCGTGTTGGTGACCAACACTGTGGTGCGCGCTATCGCCATCGCGTATTGGGCATCGGAACTGCTCGGGTCCAGTCGCACCGCACAGGTCGCGCCGACATCGCTCACCATGTCGTCCACGCCCCGCACCGTCACGGTCTGCGGGGTGTTCCACAAACTCGTCTGTGCGCTGAGCAGGTCGCTCGGGTCGGAGCCATCGGGCAGGAACGTCAACGGCCCGCCAACACCGGCGGCGAGATACGTCATGCCGCCATCCAGCGACACTTCGCACTCGTCGCCGTCTTGGCTTGAAACATCCACCGCCACCGCCGCCTGCGGGTTGGTCGGCAGCCGCACCGTGAACGTGTCCGTGCCGCCATCCTCCGTGACTACGGTCGAACCGCCGCTCTCGGTTACCGTCAGCCGCGTGTCATCGTCCAGGATCGTCAACGTGGCGGACGCTACGATCGGTGCGATGTCATATCTACTTTGGAACCAAGATCCGTATGCCTGGCCCGGCAGCTGCGTCGCGTAATACCCCTCCGCGTTCACCGTCACGGTCCGACGTCCGTCCATAGCCGGATTGCCGTCAATCGTGAGCGTTGCCCCGGTATTGGTCGTGCCGAGGTTTATATTGGTGGTAGGTAGGGTATTATACCGCGCCTGCGGATTGGCGTTCAGCGTGACGCCGCCGCCACTGGCGGGGGCCGTGGCACTGACGGTGAAGTAGGCGCTGTTGCGCCGAGGCAGCTCGGAGAAACCGGTGATACTGGTGCAGTGGGCCGTGCAACGGACTCTGGCGGTGACGGTCGCCGCCTGGTCCTCCGTGACGGTCAACGTGCTCGCCCCGTTCAACTCCACCTGAAAGTGCGCATGGATGGTACTACCCCTACCATCCGCCCCCGCCGTACCCGCCGCAAGCAGTAGCGACACAAACAGCAACGCCGCCGAAAGGCGGTGTGCAAGGCTATGGCGAAGTCCACGCATCATTAGTAATTTGCGGTGGCCGCCGAACCTCCTACGGTCTGCGCGGGATGTGGTAATTACAAAATCGCGGGGGGGGGGGGGGGGGCAATATGTCGTTTCATCGGCGGCTGCTCCACGTGAGTTTGTCCTGTAATTCTCGCATACAATAATACACTAGTTATAATATCAGCGGTTCAATCAAAAAAATACGAGTTTGAGCACGATTAGCAGAGTAAAGCTTAAATTCGCCCCGATTGCCCATTTGATCCATTTTAACTCTGTTCTAAACTCTGCTCTAAGCTCTCCAATATCCGCCTTAAACTCTTGTCTCAGCCCTTCAATATCTGTCTTGGTGGCTACTTCCGCGTCGGGATGTTTGATCGTATCCACGATTACGCGCGCCTGCGCCTCCGGCATGTCGGCGGCGGTTAGCTTCCTGATGGTGTCGGCGGTGTCTATTGCATACATGTTAGAAAAACAGGAGTTTGCCCACTATTAGCAGGGTAAGGCCCAAGTTCAACCCGATTGCCCATTGAAGCCAGGTCTGACCGATTTGGAGTTTGTCAATATCTGCCTTAAGCTCTTGTCTCAGTGCTTTATTATCTGCCTTAAGCTCTTGTCTCAGCGCTTTATTATCCGCCTTAAGCTCTTGTCTCAGCTCTTTGATATCTGCCTTAAGCTCTTGTCTCAGTGCTTTATTATCCGCCTTAAGCTCTTGTTTCAGTCCGTTGATACTTGTCTCAATATCTGTCTTGGTGGCTACTTCCGCGTCGGGGTGTTTGAACGTATCCACAATCACCCGCGCCTGCGCCTCCGGCATATCGGCGGCGGTCAATTTCCTGATGGCTTCGGCGGTGTCTATTGCATACATGACTTTACCCTAAACTCCCTCATTGTAGCGAAGTTCAAGCGTCATTGGAATAAGTCGAGGTGGCCGCCGGCGATAAAACACGTAATCTGCTAATTTCCAACACGGCATTTCCATTTATTTTGCCTGTCAATATCATATAGGACGGGGTTTGTGGAGTTAAAGATTCACGTACAGGCGAAGGTTATATCGCAGGCAACGTCTTGAGTAAAAATGGTACAATTTGCTTGCACCCGTTCTTGTTTGGAAAATATAGGTACGTATTATTCGTTTAAGCATTTCGTTCGCGTGCGATGTCTTGAAACTTTTTGGCAACGAGGGCCAGTCATGATTATGGGCTTACATGGTACTATTTTTGGACGTTTTACAGCCGTGGCACTGTTGCTGGCGGTTTTTGTCGCGGGTGACGCCAGTGCCGCGGACCGGCGTTCGCCCGAGCAGATCGTTGCAGAGACTTCCGCACAAGTGCTTGAGGCACTTAACCGCGACAAGGCGCGCTTTGAAGAAAATCCGGTGCAAATCGGGGCACTGATCAACGAGGTCGTAGTCCCTATCCTTGACTTGACTTCGATGTGCAGGCTGATCCTGGGCAGGCATTGGAAGGGGGCGAGTGAGCGGCAGCGCGCAGATTTTAGGGAAGAATTTAAGGGTATGTTGATCCGTACCTATGCGAAGTCACTGGTGGGTCACAGCGATGCCAAAGTCAAGGTATTGCCTGCACGCGGCACGCAGGAGGGGAGATACCACATCGTGCAGACGGAACTTGACATCGGTTCCGGCAAGGCGCCGTTGCAGGTGGCATATGTTTTCCGTAATAACGGCGAGAATGAGTGGAAGGTGTTTGACTTAAAAGTAGACGGCCTGAGCCTCGCCAAAAATTTCCGTACCAGCTTCGACCAGGAGATCGGGGAGACCTCGTTGGACGCGCTTATCCAACGTCTTGCGGATGCCAATGCCCCTGGTATGGCGGAATAGTCGCGGAAAGAATGAGCGGTGGGTAGAAAATCGACAGAAACGGATCAAGCAGCAGAGACGGATCAAGCGACAGAAACGGATCAAGCAGCAGAAACGGATCAAGCGGCAGAAACGGATCATTTGTGGAAAAATTATTGATCAATGGCGGCCACCAGTTGCGGGGAGAGGTGCGCATCTCCGGCGCCAAGAATGCCGTATTGCCGATCTTAGCGTCTGCGTTACTGGTCGATGGCCCGATGTCTATCACCAATGTACCGCATTTGCGGGACGTAACCACGACGATGGAATTACTGGGATCCATGGGGGTTTCTTTGATACTGGATGAACGCATGGGGATCGAGGTCGATGCCGGCAGCATCGATGAGCTGTTTGCGCCTTACGAGGTGGTGAAGACCATGCGCGCGTCAATCTTGGTGTTGGGGCCGCTATTGGCAAAGTTTGGCCATGCAAAGGTATCGCTGCCCGGCGGCTGCGCTATCGGCTTGCGGCCGGTAACCATGCACATTCGCGGCCTGGAGGCCATGGGTGCAGACATAAAGATAAAAGAAGGGTATATCCATGCCCGTTGCAACGGGCTGAAGGGTACTCATCTCATCATGGACAGCGTAACGGTGACCGGTACGGAGAATTTGATGATGGCCGCCACGCTTGCCACCGGTACCACTGTCATTGAAAACGCCGCGCGCGAACCGGAAGTGGTCGATTTGGCCAATTGCCTGATCGCTATGGGTGCCGATATAACGGGGGCGGGCACCGACAAGATTACGGTTCACGGCGTCGACAGACTGCGTGGTTGCGAGTACAGCATACTGGCGGACCGCATTGAAACCGGTACATTTCTGGTTGCCGCCGTAATTACGGGCGGTCACGTGAAGTTGAAAAGCACGCAGCCCGGAATTTTGAACGCCGTACTGCAAAAACTGGAAGAGGTCGGGGCGACCATAAACTGTGGCGGAGATTGGATCGAGATCGACATGCGTGACCGGCGTCCCAAAGGCACCCACATTTGCACGGCGCCTTATCCGGCCTTTCCGACCGACATGCAGGCGCAATTTACCGCCTTGAATTGTGTTGCCCAAGGTTCCAGCACGATCACCGAAGCCGTGTTTGAAAATCGCTTTATGCACGTCGGTGAAATGAAACGCATGGGCGCGAGTATAGAAGTGCAGGGCAGCACCGTAGTCATCAACGGCGTCGACAAACTACAGGCCGCCCAGGTGATGGCAACCGATTTGCGCGCCTCCGCAAGCCTGATTCTGGCGGGGTTGGTGGCGGAAGGGCAGACGGTTGTCGACCGCATTTACCACATTGACCGGGGCTATGAATGTATCGAAGAAAAGTTGGTACAGCTTGGCGCCAGTATACGGCGCGTTCCCAGCTAGGGTTCGGCGGAGCGGGCGCCAATGTCTAGGAACGGCGGTGATGCGGTAACGATTGCGGTATCCAAAGGACGCATCTTTGAGGAGAGTCTCTCGCTGCTTGCGAGAATGGGCATCCGCGTCTCGGCGGAATATCTGGATGGCCGCAAGCTGGTATTGCCGACCAGTCGGGGCGAGATCCGTTTATTGGTGATCCGCGCCGCCGATGTGCCGACCTACGTACAACACGGCGCCGCCGGATTGGGCATTGCCGGTAAGGATGTCCTTATGGAGTTTGACGGCGACGGGGTATATGAACTCTTGGACCTGGGTATTGCCAGGTGTCGCCTTATGGTGGCGGGGGTTGAGGGAAAGACAGTCGCAAGCCGCCGGATGCGCGTGGCGACAAAATATTTGCGCAGCACGCGCCGCTACTTTGCCGGCAAGGGTCGGCAGGTTGAGCTGATAAAATTATACGGTTCTATGGAGCTTGCGCCCATGCTGGGCTTGGCCGACTGCATCGTCGACTTGGTCGCTACCGGCGATACGCTTAAGGCCAATGGCTTGGTGCCTATGGAACACATTGCGGACATCAGTTCACGCCTGATCGTCAACAAGGCCGCAATGAAAATAAAATCTGCTACACTTAAACCCCTGGTTGAACAATTCAGGTTGGCGGTGAAAGAAGCCGCTGTAGCCGGTATGTAACCAGCGTACTATTATTATTCAAAGAAAGTTATAGCCACTGTAACCGGTATGTAACCGCCGTACTATTATTAAAAAAAGTATAACTTACTTGTAACTAACTATTATCATTAAAGAAAGTTTATAGCCCACTGTAACCAACTATTATCATTTCGGACTAAAAACAGCCATGATATACAAGACCGATGACCTCAGGATTATGGGGATCAAGGAAGTCATCGCACCGGCCGCGCTGCACGATGAGCTAACCATCACCGACAAGGCGTCCCGCTGTGTGTTTACCGCGCGTACCGCGGTGCAAAAGATCCTGCACGGCAAGGATGATCGGTTACTTGCCATCGTCGGCCCCTGCTCGATCCATGACCCGATAGCCGCGCACGAGTACGCCGAGCGTTTGATGGCGTTGCGCGACACCCTGGCCGACGACCTCATGATCATCATGCGCGTCTATTTTGAAAAGCCCCGCACCACGGTGGGTTGGAAAGGCTTGATCAACGACCCTTACCTGGACGGCAGTTTCAGGATCAACAAGGGCGTCCGCATTGCCCGCAAGCTATTGCTGGACTTGAATGAAGCGGGGATGCCGGCCGGCACCGAATACCTGGATCCGATCAGTCCCCAATATGTCGCCGACCTGGTCAGTTGGGGGGCGATAGGGGCGCGCACTACGGAAAGCCAGGTGCATCGGGAATTGGCCTCGGGCATGTCTTGTCCCATCGGTTTCAAAAATGCCACCAACGGCGGCTTGCAGGTTGCCATCGATGCCGTCGGATCGGCCACCAATCCCCATCATTTCCTGTCCGTTACCAAGGCCGGCAAGTCGGCGATTTTTTCTACCGCCGGCAACCAAGACTGCCACATCATACTACGCGGCGGCAAGGGGCCGAATTACAGCTCACAAGCCATCAATGAGGCGGCCAACTTGCTGGAAACATCGGGCCTGGCGCCGCGAGTGATGGTAGATTGCAGTCACGCCAACAGCTTCAAGCAGCATGAGAAACAGGTCGACGTGGGGAGATCCATCGCCGATCAGTTAAGTGGCGGAGATATGCGTATCTTTGGCGTCATGGTGGAAAGCCATCTCGTTGCCGGTCGCCAGGATGCGCGCCCGGGCACCGAATTGACCTATGGCCAGAGCATTACCGACGCCTGTATGGGATGGGAAGAAACCGAAGATTTGTTGCATATGCTTGCACGTGCCGTGCATCGGCGGCGTCACCTCAAGACCGCCGCCAGTGCGGCATGACCTCCAACCGCTAGGCCTTGTCACCTTCATGCCGGACATTACCCGTCTTACCACCCAAGACGCCGACTTTCCTACGCGATTCAAGGCGTGGCTGTCGAGGGGCCAACCGGCTGAACAAGAAATACGTCGCAGCGTGGAGGCGATCATAGACGCCGTACACCGGCGCGGCGATGAAGCCCTGCTGGAATTTACCCGCCGCTACGATCAGATCACTGTAGCGCAGGTGAGCGAGCTGGAAATTTCAAAATCACGCATGCACGCGGCCTTGGAAGATATAACTACGGAACAGCGTCAAGCCTTGAACGTTGCCGCTGCCCGCATCCGCGCCTATGCGCAACGACAGGCGTTGCAGTCCTGGTCTATGGAGGATGAAGACGGCAACAGATTGGGGCAGGTCGTAACCGCACTGGAAAGAGTGGGCGTGTACGTACCGGGCGGCACGGCGGCCTACCCGTCTACCGTATTGATGAACGTAATTCCGGCCAAGGTGGCCGGAGTCGAGCACGTCTGCATGGCGGTGCCGGCCTTGCGGGGCAAGGTAAACCCGATGGTATTGGCGGCGGCGGCGATTGCCGGAGTAGACCGCGCATTTACCATAGGGGGCGCGCAAGCCATCGCCGCCTTGGCATTCGGCACCCCGACCGTCCCCAAGGTGGACAAGATCGTCGGCCCCGGCAACGCCTACGTCGCCAATGCGAAACGCCTGTTGTTCGGCCGGGTGGGTATAGACATGATCGCGGGGCCTTCCGAAGTGTTGATAATCTGTGACGACAGCGCCAACCCCGAGTGGGTGGCCATAGACCTATTTTCGCAGGCCGAACATGATGTAAGCGCGCGTGCCGTGTTAATCTGTACGCAGGGGGAATTTATCGACCGAGTTTCGCAACACATGCAACACCTGCTTACCGAACTTGAACGCGCGGATACGATCAGACGATCCGTCGATGATTACGGCGCCTTGATACAGGTTGCCGACCTCGACGAAGCCGTCGGGCTTGCCAACGAGATCGCCCCCGAACACTTGGGGTTATGCGTTGCCGACCCCGATCCACTGGTCAAAAAGATCCGCAATGCCGGCGCGATATTCCTCGGGCATTATTCGCCCGAAGTATTTGGCGATTATTGCGCGGGCCCCAACCACGTGCTACCGACCGCTGGTACCGCGCGTTTTTCCTCCCCCTTGGGCGTATACGACTTTCAGAAACGCACCGGCCTCGTGCGCTGCTCGCGCAAGGGTGCCGATAAACTAAGCGATGTGGCGGCGGTCTTGGCCTATAGTGAAGGCCTGTCCGCCCATGCAAGATCGGCGGAATATCGCCGCCAACAGAAATAGCCTGGCAGTATTATGACCGTCACCCCCCGACAAATCCTTCGCCCGGAGATCATGGATCTTCGCCCGTATCAAACGGTCGAGGCCAAGGGCTTGGTCAGACTACATGCGATGGAAAGCCCGTACTCCCTGCCGGCCTCGGTGCGCCGGCAATGGCTGGACAAATTGAGAGAGATCGAATTAAACCGCTATCCCGACCCGCGCATGACACCGCTCAAACAGGCCTTTCAGGATACCTTTGCGATCCCTTCGCACCTTGACCTGATGTTCGGTAACGGTTCGGATGAATTGATCCAATTATTGGTATTGGCGGTGGCCCGGCCCGACGCCCGTATGCTCACCGTGGTACCCGGCTTTTCGATGTACAGGCTCATCGGTAAATCTGTCGGCGTGCGCATGATCGAAGTGCCGCTGGCGGAGGGATCCTTTGCCCTCCAGACGGAACTGATGTGCCAACACATTCAGGATCACAGTCCCGCAATAGTGTTTTTGGCGTGTCCCAACAATCCCACCGGCACGCTTTGGCCGCGCGAAGACGTTGAGGAGATCGTGCGGCAGGCCACCGGTTTGGTGGTGATCGATGAGGCCTATACGCCGTTTGCCTCGCACTCCATGATGGGACTGGCCGAAAAATACCCGCACGTATTGATATTGCGCACGCTGTCAAAGATGGGTTTGGCCGGCTTGCGGCTTGGTTGGTTGTCGGGCGCCGAGGAGTGGTTGCGCGAGCTTGACAAGTTGCGTTTGCCCTATAACGTCAACGCCTTGACGCAGGCAAGTGCCCAGTTTGCGCTGGATCATATTTCCGTGTTTGAAGAACAGATAAAACTCGTTCGGGGGCAGCGCGAGAAACTGATCACGGCAATGCGCGACATAGACGGCATCCAAGTATTTCCCAGTGAGGCCAACTTTGTCCTATTCAAGGTACTGCATACTTCCGCCGATGCCGTATTCAAACGCTTGCTTGAAGGCAAGATCATGGTCAAGAACGTGGCCGAAGACGGCCTGCTTGAAAATTGCCTGCGCGTTACGGTAGGCGCCAAAAATGAAAATCTGGCCTTTCTCGCCACCCTGGGCGACGCCTTGTCCCGATGACGTGACATGGTGACCCTGCAAGAGCTGGTTCAATATACGGACGATCTCTTACATGCGGATCGCATTAAAGACTACTGCCCAAACGGATTGCAGGTTGAGGGCAAGGCCGAGATTCAAAGGATCATTACCGGTGTGACCGCCAGCCGCGCCCTGCTGGATGCCGCCTGCGACAGGCAGGCCGATGCAATTCTGGTGCACCACGGCTATTTCTGGAAAAACGAAGACCCGAGAATAGTCGGCATAAAGCGCGGGCGGTTGGCCGTATTACTGAAGAATGACATCAGCCTGTTGGCGTATCACCTGCCGTTGGACGCCCATCCGGAGGTGGGCAACAACGCACAGCTGGCGCTTCTCCTGGGGATCAAGGTTGACGGGATAATGCAATCCGAGACGCAGCCGGTCTGTGGCAGCTACGGCCATTTGAGGCAGGCCGTACCGGCGGCGGACTTCAAAGACCTGATCGATACCTCTCTGCAACGCGACTGCATACACGTCGACGCCGGGCCGCCCTCGATCACTACCGTCGGCTGGTGTACCGGCGCCGGGCAGGGGTTTATTGAATTGGCGGTAGCGCAGGGCCTGGACGCCTATATAAGCGGTGAAATATCGGAGCCTACCGCACACGTGGCCAACGAGGCGGGCATCCATTATTTTGCCGCCGGCCATCATGCAACGGAACGCTACGGCATTCACGCCCTGGGCCGACATCTGGCGGAAAAATTTGATCTTTTGCACGAATTTATAGACATGGACAACCCCGCATGAGCACGGGGGTTTTTTGCCGTGCACTTGACGAAACCCGAAACTTCCGCCATTCTCCCTGTTTTTGCATCCCTGGTAAAATTATCGCGTGTGAAGGTAAAAGATATTCCGCAACGAGTATCGGTAAATCCGTATTTTATCCCCCGACCGCGTTACCGATGTTTTTGTTAGTTACTTGAGTTGAGGAGAGCCATCAACATGGCAGAAGATGACATTGATCACGGCCGCCGCAAGGCACTGACGGGCGGTGCGGTAGTCGTCGGCGGCATCGGCGCCGCGGTGGCGACCTGGCCGTTCTTTTCCAGCATGAACCCGAGTGCCAGCGCGCTGGCCGCGGGGGCGCCGATAGAGGTGGACGTAAGCAAGATGGAGCCTGGCCAGCAAATCCAGGAGATCTGGCGGCGCAAGCCCGTATGGATCATTCGCCGCACCCCCGAAATGATAGAGAGCTTGGGGAGAATAACGCCAAAACTTCGAGACCCCGACTCGCAAGAGGAAGGCCAGCAACCGGCCTTTGCGCAAAACGAATACCGCTCCATAAACAAAGAATTTCTGGTATTGATCGGCATCTGCACGCATCTTGGCTGCTCACCGGAATTTCGCCCCGAGCCGGGCGCCGAAGGGCTGGGGGCAAACTGGCCGGGAGGTTTTTACTGCGCCTGCCACGGCTCAAGGTTTGATCTGGCGGGGCGCGTCTACAAGCACATGCCGGCAAACAAAAATCTTGAAGTCCCTCCCTATCACTTCATCAGTGAAAAGCGAATGCTGATCGGCATGACTAAGGAGGATGTCCTGGCATGAGCAGGCCAATACGGGGCTTGTTTGAGTGGCTAGACGCGCGCTTTCCACTCAGTAAGATGTGGAGGGAGCACCTGTCCGAATACTACGCCCCCAAGAACTTCAACTTCTGGTACTTCTTCGGCTCATTGGCCTTGCTGGTGCTGGTTATCCAGATCGTCAGCGGCATTTTCTTGACCATGCACTACAAGCCCGATGCGGAGCTGGCCTTTGCATCGGTAGAGCACATCATGCGGGACGTGAATTGGGGCTGGCTAATTCGCTACATGCACTCGACGGGCGCCTCGTTCTTCTTCATCGTCGTCTATCTGCATATGTTTCGTGGCTTGATGTACGGCTCCTTCAAAAACCCGCGTGAATTGATATGGATATTGGGCATGTTGCTTTACGTGGCACTCATGGCGGAGGCCTTTATGGGTTACCTGTTGCCGTGGGGCAACATGTCATATTGGGGCGCCCAGGTCATCATCAATCTGTTCAACACCATCCCGTTCGTTGGCGAGGCGATCTCCGAATGGATACGGGGCGACTTCGTAATCTCCGATGCCACCCTCAACCGATTTTTTGCCCTGCACGTGATCGCCGTGCCGTTGGCGATATTGGCGCTGGCCATCTTCCATATCCTGGCGCTACACGAGGTAGGCTCCAATAATCCCGACGGGGTCGAGATCAAGGAATTGAAAGGCGCGGACGGCAAGCCGCTAGACGGCATCCCGTTCCATCCCTACTACACGGTCAAGGACATCTTCGGTGCGGTGGTATTCCTGGCCATCTTTTCGTTTGTGATGTTTTTCACCCCCGAGATGTACGGCTACTTCCTGGAACATGCCAACTTTGATCCGGCCAATCCCCTCAACACCCCCGATCACATCGCGCCGATCTGGTATTTCACTCCGTTCTATACGGTGCTGCGTGCGATCCCCAATCCATTTGGCGGGTTTCTGGCGATGGGGCTGGCGATAGTGGTGCTGTTCTTCTTACCGTGGATTGATCGCAATCCGATCAAATCCATCCGCTATCGTAGCCTGTTGTTCAAGATCAACCTCATCATCTTTGCCGTGACGTTTATCATTCTCGGTTATCTGGGCATGAAACCCGTCACCCCGTTATATCAACAGTTGGCGTTGCGCTTCTCCGAATTATACTTCCTGTTTTTCTTCGTGCTGTGGGCGTACAGCCGGCCGCGTTCTATGGTCTTCTGGTTTACCAGTTTCACCCT
The DNA here is from genome assembly GCA_965242685.1 of Gammaproteobacteria bacterium. Taxonomy (GTDB): domain Bacteria; phylum Pseudomonadota; class Gammaproteobacteria; order UBA4575; family UBA4575. Next base: position 126,276 of record OZ251487.1, read on the forward strand.
CATCTTTGGCGGCATTACCCTCTATGACATCTACCAGTTGGGCGGCGTCAGCTTTTACAACATGTACGTACAGAACCCCGAAAACGAAGGCCTGGTGTGGTTGACGTGGCTGATCCCCCTGGTCTATCTATCCGTCACCCTGCTATTGCCGGCCGTGACCAGTCTGGGCAGCGAAAAACAAGTGCCTACCCGGGTGACGTAATGAAAACACTGGCGAGCTTTCTATGTGTTGCGGTACTGGTATCTTATACCCCCCATGCCCAAAGTGCCGGGGGCGCAAGCAGTTATCCGAAAGGGCATTTTGGCACGGTAGAGATCGATCTGGACGACAAGGCCTCCTTACAACGCGGCGCCAAATACTTCGTCAACTACTGCCTCAGTTGTCACCCCTCGCAGCACAGCCGTTACAAACGCGTTGCGGACGATCTGGGCATCAGCGAAGACCTCATGGAAAAGCACCTGATCTTCACCGGACAAAAATTCGGCGACTTGATGACCGTATCGATGAAGCGGGAAGACGCAAAGAAATGGTTTCTGGGCATTGACCCGCCCGACTTAAGCACCCACGTGCGCGCCATCGGCTCGCAATCCGTATACGAGTTTCTACAGACCTTTTACGTCGATGACGCCCGCCCTTTCGGCGTCAACAACCTCTATCTGCCAAACACCGCAATGCCGCACGTACTGGCCGATTTACAGGGTCTGCAAAGAGCCGTATTCCATGACGAAGTCACCGACGATGACAGGCATCACAAAAAATTCGTAAAGTTTGAGCAGGTAAAAGCGGGTGCACTCAACGAGGAGGAATACCATCGAGTCATCGCCGACATCGTAAACTTTCTGGCCTACCTGAGCGAACCGGCGCGGTTGGTGCGCAAGAAGATCGGCGTTGCCGTGCTATTCTTCTTTGCCGTCTTGGGCGTGCTCACCTACTTTCTGAAACGCAACTACTGGAAGGACGTACACTGATTTTCACGCGATCGGACAACCCGAAAAGAAAACTATGGCCTTACCGGTAAATCGTCGCCCCGGCATGACGCTATTCTCGGACCCGCGTTGTGCGCAGAGCCACCGCACGCGGATCGTCCTGGCGGAAAAAGACATCGTCGTTGAAATTATCGACGTCGACCACCGCGACAAACCGCGCGAACTCCTCGACATCAATCCGTACCACTCGGTACCCACCCTGATTGATCGCGACCTGGTCCTTTATGACGCCCACGTCATCATGGAATATCTGGACGAACGCTTCCCGCACCCGCCGTTGATGCCGGTGGATCCGGTATCCCGTTCCAAGTCTCGGCTGGCGTTGTTTCACGTCGAAAAAGACTGGTACACCTCGTTGGAGACCTTACGTTTTGGCAGCAAGAGAGCCGCCGCCGCCGCCAACAAAAAGCTTCAGAAAGACATACTTGACGCCACCGAATTATTCAAGGTGCAGCCGTACTTTCTCAACGACGACTTTAGCCTGGTGGATTGCAGCATCGCGCCGATCCTCTGGCGGCTGCCGGGCCTCAACATAAAAATGAGCAAACCGATCATGGAATACGCCCGGCGCGTATTCGGGCGCGCCTCCTTCAAGGCCAGCCTATCCGACCAGGAGGTTGAAATGTGGCCGTCCGGCTCGTCGTCGGCATAGCGGGCGTCATTCACGTGCCGCCATGACCTCCAGCCGTCCCTACCTGATCCGCGCCATCTACCAATGGATCGTCGACAACGGCATGACCCCGCACCTCCTCGTCGCCGCCGACAGCGACCGCGTCCAGGTGCCGCGACAATCTATCGAGGAGGGCAGGATCATCCTCAACATCGGCCCCGATGCGGTACGCTCCCTGGAGCTGGGCGATGACGAGATAAACTTTGATGCCCGCTTCGGCGGTGCGTCCATGCGAGTCCGCGCCCCCGTCGAACACGTCCTGGCCATCTATGCCCGCGAAAATGGCCAAGGGATGGCATTTGCCGAACAAACCAAACCCGTGCCGGCATCGAAAGACCTACCCGAAGCACCCGCATCCGCCGAGGCCCCTAAACCCAAACGCACGCACCTGCGCGTCATCAAATGAAAAAGCTCATGTCATTGCTGCGTTTTTGGCGGCGCCCACGTTCTGCGCGGGATATGGATACTGATTTTCAGGCAGCTTTTGCGGCATATCAACGCGACGACTACGCTACCGCCTTACGTGGATTTCGTCCGCTTGCCGAACAGGGACATGCCGGAGCCCAGCATAGTCTGGGATTCATGTGGTGCGCGTACCGGCACGTACCAGATGATGGTGTGGGACATGCCGGAGCCCAGCATAGTCTGGGATTCATGTACTACTATGGACATGGTGTTGCCCAGGACTCTGAGGAGGCCGTGTCCTGGTTTCGCAAGGCCGCCGAACAAGGATTGGCCGCCGCCCAATTTATTCTGGGCACCTTGTACGAAGGAGGAAAAAAGGGCGTTGGCCGGGACTCCGCGCAGGCTATGTCCTGGTATCGCAAGGCCGCCAACCAGGGAAATGTCCAAGCCCAGTTTTTTCTGGGAGACATGTACCGCGAAGGAAGGGGCGTTGCCCGGGACTCCGCGCAGGCCATGTCCTGGTATCATAAGGCCGCCGACCAGGGATATGCCAAAGCCCAGGCTCTTCTGGGACTCGGGTACTACAACGGAGAGGGCGTTGCCCGGGACTCCGCACAGGCCGTGTCCTGGTGGCGCAAGGCCGCCGAGCAGGGAGATGACAGAGCCCAGTTTTCTCTGGGAAACATGTACCACGAAGGAGAGGGCGTTCCCCGGGACTCCGAGGAGGCCGTGTCCTGGTATCGCCAGGCCGCCGACCAGGGAAATGTCCAAGCCCAGTTTAATTTGGGATCTATATACTACAAAGGAGAGGGCGTTGCCCAGGACTTCCAACAGGCCATGTCCTGGTATCGTAAGGCCGCCGACCAGGGAATTACCAAAGCCCAGGCCCTTCTGGGAGTCATGTACGCCAAAGGCGAGGGCGTTGCCCAGGATCTCATACAAGCCTACGCCTGGTTTGATCTCGCCGCCGCACAAGGCGATGAAAACGCGAAGAGACTCCGGGACATGGTAAAGAAACGCATGACGCCGGCACAGCTTACCGAAGCCCAAAAGGGCGTTGCCCGGGACTCCACGCAGGCTATGTCCTGGTATCATAAGGCCGCCGACCAAGGAGATGCCAATGCCCAGTATAGTCTGGGAGCCATGTACTACGAAGGAAAGGGCGTTGCCCAGGACTATGAGCAGGCCGTATCCTGGTATCGCCAGGCCGCTGACCAAGGATTGGCCATCGCCCAGTTTAATCTGGGAGTCATGTACTACCATGGACAGGGCGTTGCCCGGGATTACGCGCAGGCCGTGTCCTGGTATCGTAAGGCCGCCGAGCAGGGACATGCCGCCGCCCAGTATAGTCTGGGAGCTATGTACTACGAAGGAAAGGGCGTTGACCGGGACTTCGGGAAGACCATGTCCTGGTATCGCAAAGCTGCCGCACAGGGATTTGCCCTTGCCCAGTCTAATCTGGGAGTCATGTACGCCATGGGAGAGGGCGTTGCCCGGGATCTCGTACAGGCCTACGCCTGGTTTGATCTCGCCGCCGCGCAAGGCCATGAAAAAGCGAGGGAAGACCGGGACTTGATAAAGCAAACCATGACATCGGCCCAGCTTGCCGAAGCCCAGTACCTCAGCCGCGGCCTGGCGGCGCAGATTTCCCCGAATGAAAATCCGAAACCATAATTTCAGCCGCGACCTGGCGGTGAAGATCTCCTCGAATGAATACCTGGAGATAAAATGGAAATAAGAATACCTATGAAAACAGCCTTAAATACCTTATATGCAGCCGTCATCGCCGTGTCTTTGTCGGTGCCCGTATCGGCGGCAGACTTTGATGCGGCGGTGGAGGCCTACGAACGAGGCGACTACGCCACCGCCTTACGCGAATTCCGTCCGCTTGCCGAACAGGGATTGGCCGAGGCTCAGCTTGAACTGGGAAACATGTACCACGAAGGAAAGGGCGTTGAGAAGGACTACGAGGAGGCCGTGTCTTGGTATCGTAAGGCCGCCGAACAGGGAAATGCCTACGCCCAGTATAATCTGGGCCTCATGTACTACAAAGGAGAGGGCGTTGCCCAGGACTACGCGCAGGCCGTGTCCTGGTATCGCAAGGCCGCCGAGCAGGGAGATGCCGCCGCCCAGTATAATCTGGGATTCATGTACGCCACAGGCGAGGGCGTTGCCCGGGACTACGCGCAGGCCGTGTCCTGGGTTCGCAAGGCCGCCGAGCAGGGAGATGCCGCCGCCCAGCATATACTGGGATACATGTACCAACATGGCAAGGGCGTTACCCGGGACTACAAGGAGGCCGTATCCTGGTATCGCCAGGCCGCCGCACAGGGATTGGCCAAAGCCCAGTCTTTTCTGGGAGTCATGTACTACTTTGGACAGGGTGTTGACCGGGACTACGAGGAGGCCGCGTCTTGGTATCTCAAGGCCGCCAAACAGGGACATGCCGATGCCCAGTTTTATCTGGGCCTCATGTACGCCAAAGGCGAGGGCGTTGCCAAGGATCCCCGACAAGCGGTGTTCTGGTATCGCCAGGCCGCCGACCAGGGATTGGCCAAAGCCCAGTTTACTCTGGGATATATGTACTTCATAGGCGAGGGCGTTGCCAAGGACTACGTACAGGCCTACGCCTGGGTTCATCTCGCCGCCGCGCAAGGCCATGAATACGCGAAGGAACTCCAGGACATGGTAAAGCAAGCCATGACGTCGGCACAGCTTGCCGACGGCCAGCAACTTAGCCGCGAACTGGCGGCGAAAATTTCCCGAATGAATACCCGAACCCCCCATGATTGAAGTCCTACAGACCGACATCACCGCACTGAAGATCGACGCCATCGTCAATGCCGCCAACTCCAGCCTGCTCGGCGGCGGCGGTGTGGACGGTGCCATCCACCGCGCCGCCGGCCCCGAACTCCTGGCGTTCAACAAAACCCTGGGAGGCTGCCAAACCGGCCACGCCAAACTATCGCCCGGCTTCAAACTCGCGGCAAGATGGATCCTCCACACCGTCGGCCCGGTATGGCAGGGCGGCGATGCCGGCGAACCCGAACTGCTGCAAAGCTGCTACCGCCGCTGCCTGGAACTGGCGCACTCCAAAGGCGCAAAATCCATCGCCTTTCCCGCCATCAGCACCGGCGTGTACGGCTACCCCAAAGAGGCCGCCGCCGAAATTGCCGTTCGCTGTATGAAAGAATACCAACCGAAATTTGAACGCATCGTCGCCTGCTGTTTCAGTGAGGCGGACGCCGCCCGCTATCGGCGATTACTGGCCGCCGGCTAGGCTTACCCGCGATTCAAAATATTGCTGGATCGAACTGCCGCTTGATCGCCCGCATCAGCTCTGGCGGAACCGGCGCCCCCCTGTTTACGGTAGATTCAGGCTTAAAATCGAATAAGATACTAAAATCGACCCCCCTGTTTACGGTAGATTCGGCCTAAAATCAAATAAGGTGCCCAAAATCGACCTCCCTGTTTACGGGTAAATTCAGGCCTAAAATCGAATAAGGCACTTAAAAAGTTTATTAAGCTATTGTTTTTTAACAGAAAGTAAGGATCAACATAAAGTAATTTCTAACTTTTTTCCGTCCATCCCGATATATCCCGAAATATCTCGTTAAATCCCATTATTCCCCCGATTTATCCCCGTTTTGTCCCAATTCGTCCCGATTTATCCCGATTTTTTTTTCCCCTTCGGGGGTAAAGTTTTGCCTGGATTCAAAATATCGTTGGGATCAAACTGCCCCTTGATCTTCCGCATCAGCTCCAGCGTAACCGGATCGATCTCCCTACTTACATAATCCCGTTTCAGCATCCCGATCCCATGCTCCCCGGACAGCGTACCGCCTAGCTTCAGCACCAGATCGAACACCTCATCCAGACACCGCCGCGCCGCCTCCGCCTCCACCGCCTTGGCCTTGTCGTACAACAGATTCACGTGCAAATTGCCGTTGCCGGCGTGCCCAAAACTAAAGATCGGGATCTTGTGCTTGTCACCGAGCAATTCCAGCCCCCGCAACAGTTTCGGCAGTTTCGAAACCGGCACCACCACATCCTCGTTGATCTTGTCGGGCGCAAAACTGCGCAAGGCGGGCGACAATGCTTTGCGCGCCGCCCATAAGTCATGGCGCGCATCCTGCGCGGTCTGCACCTCGATACAGCCGTCGTTCGATGCTGCCTGCCGGATAGCCTCAATGCGTAGGCCGGCGGTTTGTGCCAGGCCGTCCGTCTCGATGATCAACATGGCCTGTGCCTGCGGGTCGAGATCAACCTGTCGGCGAATCAGGTTCAGCGAGCGATGATCGATAAACTCCAGCGCGCAAGGCAGGGCGCCTTGTGCAAGGATGCGGATGACGGCATCGATGGCGGCATGGTCGCCCTTGTACAGGGCGCAAAGGGTGTCGATACGTTCGGCCGCGGGGCGGAGCTTGAGTCGCGCTTGGGTAATCACCGCCAGGATACCTTCGGAACCGATCAGCAGGCGCGTCAGATCCAGCCCCGTTACGCCCTTGGTTGTGGCGCTGCCGGTATGGATCACCTCGCCGGCGCCGGTAACGGCATGAAGGCTCAGCGTGTTTTCCCTGCAAGTGCCGTACTTTACCGCACGCGGGCCGGCGGCATTGCAGGCGAGGTTTCCGCCTATCGTGCAGTGCTCGGCACTGCTCGGGTCGGGCGGCCAAAACAGGCGATGTTCCGCCGCGCGTTTTTGCACGTCAATATTCAGTACGCCCGGCTCGACGCATATCGTCCCGTTTGCGGGGTCCATCTCAACTATGCGGTCCATACGTTCCGTTGAAAGCACGACGCCCGCCGACATAGGAACGGCACCGCCGGTGGTGCCGGTACCCAGCCCGCGCGTCGTCAACGGTATCCTAAATTCATTGCAAATCTGTACGCATTGTTGGATCTGTTCGGCCTGCCAAGGGAGCACCACCAGTTGTGGGCAGGCGTGTTGTCTGCTGTTGTCGTAGCCATAAGTCCAGCATTCGCCTTGATCGGTCAGTACGGCTTGGCGCCCGCATACATCGATGAAACGGCGAACGATATGGCTGTTCGGAGACACTTGGTCAGGGGTCGAAGGTTTGCCGCTCGATGAGGTCGCAGAGGCAATGCAGTACCAGCAGGTGTACTTCCTGGACGCGTGCCGTGGATTGACTGGGTACGCGGATCTCGATATCGTCGTCGTGTAACAGGGCCGGCAGTCTGCCGCCGTCTTTGCCGGAAAGTGCGATCACGGCCATGTCTTTTTGGTGGGCGGCCTCTATTGCGGCACAGATGTTTGCCGAGTTTCCGCTGGTGGTGATGGCGACGAGTACGTCGGGTTTGTTCCCCAGTGCCAATATCTGTTTGGAGAAGATTTGTTCGTAGGCGTAGTCGTTGGCAATGGAGGTGAGCGTCGAGCTGTCGGTAGTCAGGGCAACGGCCGCCAGCCCCCGGCGGTCGCGTTCAAAGCGATTGAGCAGTTCGGATGAGAGGTGTTGCGCATCGGCGGCCGAGCCGCCATTCCCGCACGCAAGGATTTTTCCGTCTTTTTTCAGGGCTTGGATAATGAGTCCGGCGGCCTTGGCAATCGGCGATTTCAAGGCACCGACGCTGGCCTGCTTTACCGCAATGCTGGCGTTGAATAGGGTTTCAATGCGTGTTTCAGCGTTCATCGGTCGTTCCTACAGGATATCAGTGTGCGTTGAATGCGTTACTTATCCACTTGGGATTGAGTGAGGCGTCAAATCCTACGACATCAAAGCGTGCGGGGACGTCCAGTCGGTGGCTGGCCAGATAGTGACGCGCGGTCAAAATGAGTTTTTTTATCTTTTTTGAGTCAACGCTGTCGATACCCGTTCCGTAGCTTTTATGTTCTCTGTAGCGTACTTCAACGAATACCAGTTGTTCCTTGTCTCGCATAATCAGGTCAATCTCGCCACGGTTACAGCGATAGTTTTTATCGACCAGTGTCAGCCCTTGTCGTTGTAGATAGCGGCAGGCCCGGTGCTCGGCATATTGGCCTTTACTCTTTTTGTCACCGCGATGAAGCGGGCTGGAACGCAACCGGATTTTCGCTATCAAGCCTTTGAGGGTAGCCATTTTTGAATTTTGCCCAGATGAGTTTTCGATAAATACGGTTTTGTTTGTCGATACTTATTTTTCCCGTCACTCCATTATAGCGGTCGTGTCGGTATGTTGCTAAACGGCGTAAATGAGGGATGATTTGATAGGCGTCTACACCCAACGCCGCAAAGCGCGGCAGATAGGATTGACCGCTCGATAGCTTTAGGTTCGATGAGTCGCGTAACAGCTCTATCGTCGAGTCGGTCGACAACAACCACGGGATATCGCAATAGGTGATGCCGTTGATATCCTGATCGGCAGAGATGTTTTCTTTACCTGAAAAGATGTGTGAGGTTGCGTATACGGGCAGGTCCGATGCGTAATGATAGCTTAATTGTGGTCGTAACAGCCGGGCCTGCCGAGGGGATGCAGCAATGAAAATGAAATCGGCATCGCGGCGTCTTTCCGGCTCAAAACCCGTCTTTTTCCCGATGATTGATTGTATGTTGCGATGCCGTTGTTCGCTTTGATCAAGCCGCAAGAGCCTTTTTATTGTAGCGGAGTAATCTGCCTGCGTTGAGATGTAGCGTTCAGATTGCAGCACGACGCCGCCAAGCTCGAAAAAGCGTGACGTGAACGCCTCTAGTAAACGAGTTCCCCAATTACCATCCGAGACCAGCGCCAAAGCCGTGAGGTGGCCGTCAAAAAAAGCCCGCTCCGCTACTTGTACGGCCTCGTCTTCCGGGAGCAAGCCGAATTGAAACATGTTTTGTGAATCTGTCGCCGTCGCCGTGCTTGTGGCGTCGGCATAGTTGAGTAGAAGAGACGGCACGGGTAGCCGTGTCCGTCGCACCAACGCGTTGACCGCTTCTTTCTGTAACGGGCCGATGATAAAATCCGCGCCTTCATTGACGGCCCGGTGATAGGAGTTTCTGGCTGTAGATGGGTTTTCGCCCGTGTCATACAAAATTATTTCCGGTAAAGGATTGAAACTTTCACTGAACTCGTGTGCAGTAGTGATCCCCGCATAAATAGCGTTTGCCACGTTGCTGTAGCGCCCCGTCATGGGCAATAGCAGGGCAATCCTGGTTGGTGATATTTGGAAAGATGCCCACTCTTTTGTAATGGATTCTATTATATGATTGGGAACGTCGTGCCGCGGATGTTGAAAGTGCCACTGCTGTAATTGGCTTTCCAGGGCATGCAGGGTTTCATGCGGTTGCTTTTGAATGGATGCAAGGCTTAGCCACGCCGATAACCGGGGGTTTGTGTTGCTGTTTTCCCACGCCCTGATTGCCCCGACATTGAGTTCGGACAGCGATTGCCAGATCAGTTGTCTGTTCTTGTCAAGCCGGCTCGGTTTTTTCAGTAATGCGTCAAGTGCGATGCGGGTTTCAATTGATGCCTTGATCTGTTTGCTGTCTCGTAGAGCGTGGGCGCGAATTTCCAGCATACGCGGTTTGTACTTTTGTGAAAGTTTGACAAGTTTTTCCGGTATCGCTTCAAGTGCTTTCCGAGGCTGTCCGCGCATCATTTCAAGCTCTGCCGTTGCGACGCGCTTGCGTATGAGTAAGTCCTGTGTCAGGGCCTGCTCATCAATGGCATTCAGATACTGTCGGGCCTGCAGCTCGGTTTGTGGTTGCAGCACGGCTTCGACCGCCCTTATCTGTAAGATCTCGCGACGTGGTGAAGTCTCTTTCTCGGCAACGGTCCAGAATATGGTTGCGGCCTGCCGGTTTTTCCCGGCCTTCAGCAGTGTTTCAGCTTGCCGGATTTGAGAGGGGGCCGTATCGAGAGTTTGGCCGTCGGGCGAGGGTAGGGGTAGGTCTGCGCAGCCGGAAAGTACGCATACGATGGTGATTAGGGCTACAATATTTGCGGTTTTGCGTATCATTACGTATTTTCGGAATGTGTTTTGCCCGGGTTCACTCGCATAAGAAATCGGATTCGCTAAAAAGTGGATAATCAAGGTACTTTGTACGTCATTGCTACGCCGATCGGCAATCTGTCAGATATTACTCTGCGAGCATTGGATACCATGAAAAGAATCAAGGTTCTTTTGGCTGAAGATACTCGTATAACCATAAGACTCCTCAAACGTTATGGTATCCAAGCGAGACTGGAATCGCTACATGATTTTAATGAGTCCGGTAAAGTTGCGGTATTGATCAGGCAGTTGTTGGGCGGTGTGGACATGGGACTTGTGGCCGACGCCGGCACCCCGTTGATCAGTGACCCGGGGTATAAACTGGTTTCTAGTGCGAGACGTGAAGGTATACAGATACGCCCGGTTCCGGGTGCGAGTGCAGTAACGGCGGCTTTATCCGTAGCAGGCATACCCGCCAACCGCTTTACCTTTGAAGGTTTCCCGCCCAAGAAGGCTGCGGAACGGAAGGCCTATTTGCTTACTCTTCAACGCGAGGTGCGTTCAATGGTATTTTATGAGTCACCACACCGGATTCAGTCATTCATCCAAACTTGTATTGATGTATTTGGTAGTCACAGGAAGGCGGCTCTTTTACGTGAGATGACGAAACAGTTTGAACAGCATTTCAGCGGGGAACTCGCAGGAATTCAGCAGACATTACGTGAGAATCCCGGCTCCATTAAAGGTGAATATGTGGTTGTATTGAATGGAAATAAGTCATCGGACATGACAACGGAGATGGAAAAGGCTCAACGGCTTTTAACTGATTTGCGAAAGTACATGTCTAATAAAGACGCCGTGGAAATCGTCGCCAGACACGTCGGTCTTGGGCGCAACCAGCTATATGCGTTGGCACTGGAAAACCCTTCGGAAGACTAGTTGGGGATATGTTATAGTCAAACCGGGAGTTGGCCAGGCAGTCGCTTCCCCGCTTGTGGGCACACGGGACGGGGAAGAGGAAAGTCCGGGCTTTTTGGGCGAGGCGCCAGGTAATGCCTGGAGGACGTGAGTTCATGGAAAGTGCAACAGAAAGTAAACCGCCCGACCACCCGGTACAACAGTCAGCCTCGTTTTTTGTAAAATCACGTAAGGCTGATTGAAGGGACGGTCGGGTAAGGGTGAAATGGTGTGGTAAGAGCACACCGCTCAACCGGTAACGGTTGTGGCTAGGTAAACCCCGCCTAAAGCAAGACCAAATAGGGGAGTACGGAACTATGTTCCGGCACATGGCCCGTGTGGGCTCCCGGGTAGGTCGCTTGAGGTTTGTGGTGACACAAATCCCAGATGAATGACTGCCCCCGACAGAACCCGGCTTATCGGCCGACTCCCGGCCTATATGAATGCTGACTGTCCCCCTTAGTTATCCATCAACCTGACCGAAATCCATCAGCCTGACCCAAAGGACAAGGTCAAGGCACACTTGATTAATAAAACAAGTAAATAGCGCGATATTTTTAATGTAAAAAATAATATTATTTATTTAACTATATAAATAGAAAAAGATATTATTTGTTTTTACATGGCCTCAGATATGGAATATCAAGGCCATGATCCTTCCGAAATCCTACATATTTTCTGGTTTTTCCCTTGAATTTTGCTTGCAATCTGAAAAAAAGCATTCCTATAATGTTGAAAAGTGGGGAATTATGGGATGTAGTGGGAGATAGTTTCAGGGTATTTATCCTATGTTACGAGGTATTAATGAACTTAGTCTGGACGACAAGGGTCGCTTGTCCCTTCCGGCCCGTTATCACGAGCACGTTCGCGAAAGCTGTGGGGGAAGTTTGGTTATTACCATTGACGCTGACGGCTGTTTACTGATTTACCCACTTTCTGAATGGGAGAGTATTGAGGAGAAGCTTCAGCAGTTGCCCAATACTAGCAGGCAGGTAAGAGATTTGCAGCGCATGCTTCTCGGTCACGCGACGGATTGTGGGGTTGATAAGCAAAATCGTATCTTGCTGCCTACATCTTTACGACAACCCGCCGGGTTGAAAAAACACGTAGTCTTGATCGGTCAAGGTAACAAGTTTGAGCTTTGGGACAGGCAAACCTGGGAGGACATGCGTGTGCGCTGGATCAGGATCAAGGAACAGAGTGAGTTAAAAGGTCCTCCTGCCGAACTTGAAACACTCTCAATTTGAATATGCAGGCTGATGCTTATGATTTCCATCAACCCGTTTTGCTTAAAGAGGTAATAGAGGCATTAAAGATATGTGCAAATGGTACGTATATCGATTGCACGTTTGGTCGCGGCGGGCACAGCAGGCAACTTTTGAAAAGGCTGGGGGCCAACGGGCGTATTGTTGCCATCGATCAGGACCCTCAGGCCGTTGTTTACGGGAAAAGGTTATTTGCTGAGGATCCGCGCATGATGATTGAACAATGGAATTTTTCGCAAATTTTGCAACTTGCAGGGGTCTATAACCTCAGTGAGAAAACCAACGGCATTTTATTTGATCTGGGGGTTTCATCACCCCAGCTTGATGATCCAAAGAGAGGGTTCAGTTTTATGCAGGATGGACCGCTTGACATGCGTATGAACGTTAATCAGGGCATTCCGGCCGCAACGTGGTTACAACGGGTTAGTGCTCGTGATTTAGAAAATGTACTCAGAGTATACGGTCAGGAGCGTCAAGCGAAAAAGATTGCCGCCGCAATATTGAAGCGACAAAAAGCTGGTCCGTTAAAAACGACGATGCAACTCGCCGAAGTGGTGCGGAGAACGATTGGTCAATCACGTGAGCGAAAGCACCCCGCAACGCGTACTTTTCAGGCCATACGTATTTTTATTAATCAGGAACTGGCGGCATTGGAGAAGGCACTGGACGGCTGTGTCGGGCTGCTTACTCGGTCCGGGCGTCTGTTGGTAATAACGTTTCACTCCATGGAAGATCAACTGGTCAGGAGTTTTTTTCGCAAGTACAGCCAGCCTAATTTGCCTCGAAAATTACCCTTGCCCGGTCAATTTACGCCGCAGTTAAAAAGAATTTGTAAACCGATCAGACCTTCAACCGAGGAAGTCGCCGAAAATCCCAGGGCAAGAAGTGCAAAACTGCACGTTATGGAGCGTGTCTCATGCTAAGCAGGCTGGCGTTAATCGTGATTTTATTCGCTATCAACGTCTTTGTTGGAGTTGGGGTCGTTTATTCAAAACATTCTGTTCGCAAGGCATTTGTTGAACTACAGGGTTTGCAGGAACAATTTGATGAGTTGCAAGTGGAGTGGCGGCGTCTGCAACTGGAACAAAGCACTTGGGCAACGCACAGCAGGGTGGAACGGCTTGCGCGCGAGAAATTGGATATGCATCTTGTAAATGGGAGCGGGCTGATATTTTTAAGAGTGCCCTGAAATTATGAAGAAAGTTACTGTATTTGCATGGCGTTGGTACTTTCTGGTGTTTTTCTTTGTATTGGGGTTTGGCGTGTTATTTGCGCGCGCGGTTCATTTGCAGTTGTTGCCCGAGCATGATTTTTTAGAGGAGGAAGGTAAGGCGCGTCATCTGCGAGTAGTGGAAATGCCTGCGTATCGAGGCATGATTCTGGATAGAAATGGAGAGCTACTCGCAGTGAGCACGCCGGTCTACTCCGTATGGACAAATCCTAGAGAGATATCGAATAGCCATGACTCAATCAGGGAAGTGGCAAGTGTTTTAGGTTTGGACGTCGACAGCCTACTCAAAAAAGTACGAGAAAAAAGTACTCGTCAGTTCCTTTATGTAAAGCGCCAAGTCGATCCCGATCAGGCTGAAAGATTAAAACGGGCAAATATCACTGGAGTCTATTTGCAGCGCGAATATAGGCGTTACTACCCGACCGCGGAAGTCAGCTCGCATGTGCTGGGATTTACGAATATTGACGATAAAGGACTGGAAGGCATTGAGTTTGCTTATGACCAATGGTTACGTGGTCAAGCCGGTGCCAAAAGGGTTATCAAGGATCGATTAAGTCGAGTTGTTGAAGATGTGGAGGCAATTCGTATTCCGCAATCGGGCCAAAACGTGGTGTTGGGCCTTGATCGAAAAGTGCAATACCTGGCTTACCGTGAATTGAAATCAGGGCTAGTGCGACACGGTGCTCGTTCTGCTTCCGCAGTGATGATCGAGTCACGAACGGGCGAGGTCATCGCGATGGCTAACGTGCCGTCATATAACCCTAACAACCGTAAAGGCTATCTCAGACATACGTACCGCAATCGCGCAGTTACGGACGTTTTTGAACCGGGTTCAACGATTAAGCCGTTCACCATAGCGGCAGCCTTGGAGTCGGATCATTACTCTCCTCATACTCTCGTCGATACAACGCCGGGTAAGTATGTAGTCAGAAATCACGCGATTCGGGATATTAGGAATTATGGTCAGCTTACGGTGAGCGACATCATTCTTAAATCTAGTAACGTGGGGGCAACGAAAGTTGGCATGACGATCTCGCCAGACAATTTATGGGCGATTTTCAATGATATCGGTATTGGTCAATCAACCGGTTCAGGTTTCCCGGGGGAGGCCGTTGGTCGGTTAAAAAATTTTCAGGATTGGTATGAGGTCGAACGCGCAACTTTGGCGTTTGGTTACGGCATGTCGATGACGACTTTGCAATTGGCCCACGCTTACGCCGTATTGGCATCCGGAGGAAAAAAGTTGCCTGTTTCGATGCTACACGGGTCCGAGTTTGGTTCTGATCCGCATCCTTCGCAAAGGATATTTTCGTTACGTACCGCAGAACAAGTTCGCGCCATGCTGACAGCGGTCGTTTCCGATGAGGGAACGGGGGCGCGTGCGGCAATTTCTGGTTACAGCGTTGCAGGTAAAACAGGCACGGTACACAAGTTTAAAAAAGGCGGTTATGAAAAAGATAAGTATTTATCGCTGTTTGCTGGCATGGCGCCCGCAAGTGATCCGCGGCTTGTACTGGTAGTGGTAGTGAATGAGCCGGGCAGGGGCATATATTTTGGTGGCCAGGTTGCCGCACCGATTTTTTCAAGGATTATGGGCGGCGCACTGCGCATACTCAATATTCCACCGGATAAAGTACCTGTACAGGCGAACTCTCCCAATCCCCCAAGAAATCGTGTGAGTTAGCTCATGCAATTGTCTAAAGCCTCTTGGTCATTGGTAGATTTGTTAGAAGGTTGGGCAGAGGTGCAGGCATCCGATGCGAATACGATGATTACCGGCCTTAGTCTGGATAGCCGCATTACTCAGACAGGAGATCTATTCTTTGCGATACAAGGATCGCAGAGACATGGCCTTGAATTCTGTGAGCAAGCTGTTATTGGTGGTGCCGCCGGTATTGTCTGGGAGCAAGGCGAAGGTGATGGGCAAGATCAATTACCGGATTCTGTTCCCAACGTTATGATCCCTGCTTTGCAGCAGAAAGTCGGTTTTATTGCAAAGCGTTTTTACCATGATCCTTCTTCACGGGTAAGTGTGATTGGCGTTACCGGAACAGATGGTAAGACTTCAGTAAGCCAGCTTATCGCGCAGGCGTTCACGCAGTTAAAGGTAGCTTGTGGAGTAATTGGAACGCTAGGCTATGGCATTTATCCTGATCTTGAGTCTGGTTCTCAAACTACACCCGATGCAATATACATTCAAGCCTTACTGAGCCGTTTCGTTGAAAAAAAGGTCTCTCGCGTAGTTATAGAAGCTTCATCTCATGGCCTGAGACAGGGCAGGTTAAACGGTACTATGGTTACCACGGCCGTATTTACTAATCTGAGCCGCGATCATATGGATTACCACCGGTCCTTGAAGGATTACATCGAGTCCAAGCGCATTTTGTTTCAAATACCGAATTTACAGCACGCGGTTATCAATATCGATGATGAGTTTGGATGCCAACTGGCAAGCGAACTGGACAAGCGAGTAAATGTCATTACCTATTCCCATGATAACTTTTGTCCGCATCTTGGTACTTATATTTATGCAAAAGAAATTTGTTCTGCCTGGAAGACCACAACGATCGTAATTGAGTCAAGCTGGGGGACTGCCACCGTTGAAACCAAGCTTTACGGGAAATTTAACGTCAGCAACATGCTTGCGACGATAGGGGCGTTGCTTACAAGTGGATATTCTTTTCAGGATATCATCAAAGCCGTTTCCCTGGCGAGCACCGTACCCGGTCGCATGGAAGCAGTTACGGATGCGCGTGATGTGCCAACCGTCATCATAGATTACGCGCATACCCCTCAGGCACTTGAAAATGTTTTGCAGGCCCTTCGTGACCGTAGTGCGGGTAAGCTCTGGTGCGTATTTGGATGTGGCGGCAATCGCGACTCTGGCAAGCGTAAATTGATGGCCCGTACAGTTGAACGGTTTGCCGATTATGCGGTTGTCACGGATGACAACCCTCGTTCGGAAGATCCGGAAACCATCATTCGAGACGTAATTACCGGATTTTCGTCTTCGGCCAACTATTCTTTAATTCCCGGGCGAAGACAGGCCATCAAGTACGCAATAAATAATGCTGCCCACGAGGATACGGTGCTAATTGCGGGCAAGGGGCATGAAACGATGCAGGTTATAAATAATGAAGTCATACCTTTTGACGACAAGGAAGTTGCCGCGACGTACTTACAAGATTACAGACGATGAAGCTCACGCTTGCCAAGATTGCTCATGTGACCGATGGCCGTTTGATCGGGGAAGATAGAGTAGTAACTGGTTTATCAACCGACACACGCATGTTACAAAAAGAAAACTTGTTTGTTGCCTTGATTGGAAAGAGGTTTGATCCGCATAAGTTGATTGAGGCCGGGAGAGCGGATGATGCAGGTGCCGTGTTGGTTGAGCACCGTTTGCATGTTAAATGTCCGCAGATAGTCGTTCACGACACCTATTCTGCCTTGCAGAGTCTGGCGAGCGCATGGCGCGACGGATTTAAGATACCCGTTGTCGGGATTACAGGATCAAACGGTAAAACGTCCGTTAAGGAATTGATCAGGAAAATCTTGGCCACCCGGGGGGATGTATTGGCGACCCGCGGGAACTTGAATAACCATATCGGTGTTCCGCTTACGCTCCTCGGTTTACATGAAGGCCACCGTTATGCCGTTATAGAGATGGGTGCCAATCACGCCGGTGAAATCGAAAAACTTACGCAGTTGGTGAATCCTGACGTAGGCGTAATAACGAACGTCGGGCCGGCACATTTGGAAGGGTTTGGCTCAATAGAAGGCGTTGCGCACGCCAAGGCTGAGTTATACCGATGCTTGAATCCTCGCGGCATTGCGGTGGTAAACGCGGATGAACCTTATCGCCGGCTTTGGGAAAAAGATATTGGTCAACGCAAAACAGTAACGTTCGGCATGGGTAAGGATGCAGATATATCCGGCCGGAGAATGCACGCGGGAGCAGTAAAAATTACTACATCCATGGGAGAAATACGTACCCGGCTGCAAGCGTCGGGATCGCATGTGACATATAACGCATTGGCTGCCGTTGCGGCATGTTTAAGTGTGGGAGTTGGTCTTGACTATATAAAGGCCGGACTTGAGGATGCGAAACCCGTGTCCGGTCGTTTGGTTCAACTCAAGGGCGTTGGTGGTGCCTGCATATTGGATGACAGCTATAACGCGAATCCAGCTTCTCTATACGTGGCTTTGGATGCGCAGGCACAAGAGAAAGGCGAGTCCTGGCTGGTGTTTGGGGACATGGGTGAATTGGGAAAAGAGAGTATTACGCTGCATAAAGAAGCGGGAGAAATGGCTAGGGAATTTGGGGTCACGCGTTTATTGGCACTTGGAGAGCTTGCCAGGTATGCCGCAGATTCCTTTGGAAAGGGTGCCACGCATTTTTCAGATCATGCAGCCATCATCAAAGTTTTGCAGAAAGATTTGCATGAAAGGATTTGTGTACTGATAAAGGGTTCTCGCGCCATGCAGTTAGAGAAAATTGTTGCGGGAATACGGTTGTCTTCAAATTTACAAACCATCTGTAACGAGCATGCTGCTTAAATTATTTGCATACCTGGGAGAGGTTTATTCTGGTTTCAACGTATTTCAGTATCTGACCTTGCGATCTATTTTAGGCGTTTTAACCGCACTGGTGGTCTGTTTTATTACCGGCCCGATTATGATTCGTAAACTAAGGGGCTACAAAATTTATCAGAACATCAGAGAAGATGGGCCACAGACGCACCTTGACAAGGCAAGCACCCCAACTATGGGAGGAGTTTTTATTTTATTTGCGGTACTTACCAGCGTCTTGTTATGGAGTGACTTGTCAAATCGTTATGTGTGGTTTGCGATGGGGACCACTTTTCTTTTTGGTCTGGTGGGTGCGGTGGATGACGTTAAAAAATTGTTGAGTAAATCAGGCGCGGGGTTGACTGCAAAAGGCAAGTATTTTTTGCAATCCATAGTTGCTGTCGGCATTGCCATACTCTTGTATTACAGCGCGCAAATTCCAATGGAAACTAATTTATATATCCCATTTCTCAAGGATATGTTTATTCCTCTGGGAGGCTGGTTTGTGGTTTTAACTTATTTTGTAATCGTTGGTTCCAGCAATGCGGTGAATCTTACTGATGGCCTTGATGGCCTTGCGATTATGCCGATTGTAATGGTCACTGGTGCGCTTGGCGTGTTTGCGTATGCAAGTGGCAATATAAATTTTTCAAATTACCTTGCGATACCGCATTTACCGTTGGCCGGTGAATTAGTGGTTTTTTGTGGTGCGGTGGTAGGTGCCGGTATGGGGTTTCTCTGGTTCAATGCTTATCCGGCGCAAGTTTTCATGGGTGACATGGGAGCATTGGCGCTTGGTGCAGCAGTAGGTGTACTGGCAGTGCTGGTAAGGCAGGAAATTTTGCTCATGGTTATGGGCGGGATTTTTGTGCTTGAGGCGGTATCCGTGATGGTTCAAGTGGTGTCCTTTAAGTTTACCGGTAAGAGAATTTTTCAGATGGCGCCGTTACATCATCACTTTGAACTAAAGGGCTGGCCGGAGCCAAGGGTGATTGTACGTTTCTGGATCATAACCTTGGTTCTGGTATTAGTAGGGTTGGCAACGTTGAAAATTCGGTAAAGGCTTATGGGATTTGCACTATACAAGCAGCAGGTGGATAAACGTTATGAAACGATGGTTGTGGGACTCGGTGAAACCGGCCTGTCGATAGCACGTTATTTACACGATCGCGGGATACCGTTTGCCGTGGCGGATACCCGCTCGTTACCGCCTAAGATCAACAGTTTTAGGCAGCAGTTTCCGGACGTTGATGTATATCTGGGGAAATTGTCGGCAGGTTTGTTTCAGGGCATCAAGCGTATCCTGGTAAGTCCGGGTATCGATATAAATAACCAGTGCTTGCAAGCTGCGGTGAGACAAGGGGCGGAATGCTATGGGGATATCGAGTTGTTTGCTAACAACACGCAAACCCCGATCGTTGCCATTACTGGCTCCAATGGTAAAAGCACGGTAGCAAGTCTGGTCACTGCGATGGCACGGTCAGCAAATGTGAAGGCCTATGCGGGAGGTAACTTACGTCCTCCTGCCATGGACTTACTTGGTTTCCAGGATGCCGAGTTGTTTGTGTTGGAGTTATCGAGTTTTCAGTTGGAGTCTACTTGTTCGTTAAAGCCCTTGGTCAGCGTGGTATTAAACATATCCCCGGATCATCTGGACAGACATAAGAGTATTGGCCGTTATACCCGTATCAAGGAAAAAATTTATGCCCATGCGAAGATCAGTGTCATCAATCGCGACGATGTGCTTGTTACGAAAATGAAGACTTCGGGCAAAGTCGTCAGCTTTGGCTTGGGTTACTCGGCTGATGACGAGTTTGGCGTAGTGCACGATAACGGCAATACTTTTTTGGCGAAGGGGCAACGTTGTTTATTGGCCACGGATGAACTTACATTGTTGGGCGAAGCCGGAGTTTTTAACTCACTCGCTGCATTGGCGATAGGCGAGGCGCTAAAACTACCTTTAGAAAAAATGCTTTATACGCTGAAGCATTTCAAAGGACTTGCTCATAGGTTGTCTCTCGTGGGTAAAGCGGACGGGGTGTTTTGGTTTAACGATTCCAAGGGCACCAATATTGGTGCTTCAGTGAGTTCTTTACGTAGCTTACAAGCGAATATTATTTTGCTGGCGGGCGGAGTTTTCAAAGGTGGAGACCTGCATGTTTTGCGTGAGACGGTAGCCAAGCATGCAAGGTATGTAGTTTTATTTGGTCGGGACGCAGACGTGTTGAAACGGGCGTTACATGGCGCGGCAATTATTCATGTAGCGGATTCAATCCGTGCTGCCGTTGGTATTGCACAACGCTTGTCGAAGTCAGGTGACAAAGTACTGCTGTCACCTGCTTGTGCCAGTTTTGACATGTACGAAGACTACGTTGCGCGGGGCGAGGATTTTGAGGCTTGTGTCAGGGAGATGGTTTTATGAGTGCGTCTATGCAAGCTTCCAGGCGGCCGTCTGACAACCTGCATGTCAAGATGACAAAGCGTTGTGACACAACGCTGATTATATCGGTAATGTTGCTACTTGGCATAGGTTTGGTGATGGTGGCGTCTTCTTCAATTGAAATTGCTGAAAAAATGACCGGTGACCCACTGTATTACTTCAAACGCCAATTTATTTTTGTATTACTTGGCGTGTCGGCAGGCTTTGTGTTGACAAGGATTCGCTTGATGCACTGGGAAAGTGTAAGTGCATTGCTGTTATTTCTCATGGTTGCCTTATTGGGACTGGTATTGATACCGGGGTTGGGTAAAACGGTAAACGGCAGTACACGTTGGCTGGCACTCGGGTCATTCGGGTTTCAGGTATCGGAAGTTGTCAAGCTACTACTCATTATATACCTTGCGGGTTATGCTGTAAGACAAGAAAAACAGATTCGAGATTCATTCATCGGGCTTCTTAAACCGATGTTTGTTATCGGTATGCTTCTTGTCCTGCTGCTGCTTGAGCCGGACTTCGGTGCTGCCATTGTGCTACTGGCAATCGCCTTGGGGATGTTTTATCTGGCGGGTGTCAGCATCTGGAAGTTTGGAATTTTAATTCTTGCTTGTGTGCCTTTTATGGCACTTGTTGCCGTTTCATCACCTTACCGCGTAGAACGGTTTACTTCGTTCTTAAATCCATGGTTAGACCCGTATGGCTCCGGATTTCAACTTACTCAATCCCTGATAGCGATCGGCAGTGGTTCCTGGACGGGATTAGGTTTGGGTGCAAGTGTACAGAAGCTGTTTTATTTGCCGGAGGCACACACTGATTTTGTATTTGCGGTAATTGCCGAAGAACTAGGCTTGCTTGGCATTGTTGTGATATTGGCTTTATTTATCGCGTTGATTTATCGGTGTTTTGCGATTGGTAGGCTGGCTGAAATACGAGGTACGCGATTTGGTGCGCAGGTATGTTATGGAACAGGTATATGGTTAGGGTTACAGGCGTTTGTCAATATAGGTGTAAACATGGGCATACTACCAACGAAAGGGTTGACTTTGCCGTTGATTAGCGCCGGAGGGAGTAGTCTATTGGCGGTGTGCATGGCGATTGGTCTTGTTGTGCGTGTATATATTGAGAGTGTCGAAGAATCACCGATGCGATGATGGATGATTCATTATGAAACGTGGACGTTCTCCGATCATGATATTCGCTGGAGGCACGGGCGGCCATGTTTTTCCTGCGCTTGCGGTAGCGAAGAAAATTAAGCAGCGAGGTGTGCCTGTTGTTTGGGCGGGTACCAAGAAAGGTATTGAGGCACAGGTAGTCACCAAAGCGGGCTATCAAGTCGAGTGGATTATGGCAAGCAGTCCGCGCGGCAAAAGTGTGGTGGCTTATTTGTTCGCGCCATTTCAATTTATCTTGGTTGGTTTGCAGACAGTTTGGCTGTTCGTTAAGCACTGGCCTTGTGCCGTCTTGGGTATGGGTGGATTTGTTGCTGCTTCAGGTGGTTTAGTTGCGGTGCTGCTGAGGAAGCCGCTGGTCATTCATGAGCAGAATGCGGTTGCGGGATTAACGAATCGTATGCTTGCGCCGTTTGCCGCCCATGTCCTGAGTGGTTTTCCTGCTACTTTTACATGTCAAAACGTTGCGGTGGTGGGTAATCCAGTGCGTGAGGAAATTTTGCAAATTCAACGTGAACATGTAGTCGCGGAGCCACCCACCAGGTCTCTACGGGTGCTTGTGGTCGGGGGTAGCCAAGGCGCACGAATATTCAATAAGGTGGTGCCGGCGGCATTGGCGCGGGTTCCCCTGGAGGCACGCCCGGATGTTTGGCACCAAACTGGAAAGCAAGGTCTTTGTTATACGCGAGACCAATATGAGAGTCATAATGTTAAAGCTCGCACGGATGCGTTTATTGATGCCATGTATGATGCGTATAGTTGGGCGGATTTTGTAATTTGTCGAGCTGGGGCGATGACTGTGGCGGAACTTGCGGCAGCGGGAGTGAGTGCGGTTTTAGTGCCTTATCCCCATGCGATAGATGATCATCAGACAGCCAATGCAACGGTCCTGGCAGACGCAGGTGCGGTATTTTTAATTCAAGAACACGAGTTGAATGAGGCTGCTTTGGCTCAACTGCTGCATGATATTTCAAAAGATCGTTTTATCCTTAAAAAGGCGGTAAAGGCGGTTCGCGCATTTGCGAAACCACACGCTGCGGATGATGTTGCCAATACCTGTTTGCAGGCCTGTTTCAGGAAAAATACTCGTAGGTCGAACAGCCTGGAGAAAGGTTTTTCATAATGGCACATGGCATTGAATATTTTTCAAAACACGGAATCAAGTGCGTGCATTTTGTCGGGATTGGCGGTTCTGGCATGGGGGGGATAGCAGAAGTCATGCTGAATTTAGGATATCAGGTAAATGGTTCTGATATTCAGCAAAACCTTATCACGAAAAGGTTAGGCAAATTAGGCGCGAGAATTTCTCCCCGTCACGATGCCGGCAATATTAGGGGCGCACATATAGTTGTGATGTCCAGTGCTATAAAGGATGATAATCCAGAAGTGGTTGCGGCACGTGAACAGCGTATTCCAATTGTACCGCGCGCGCAAATGTTGGCCGAGCTTATGCGTTTCCGATATGGCATTGCGGTTGCCGGCACGCATGGTAAAACCACTACCACAAGCCTGGTCGCTTCAGTTTTAACCACCGCAGGTTTGGACCCGACTTTTATTGTAGGCGGTCGTATAAACAGTTTTTCCAGCCACTCAAAGCTTGGTGCGGGGCAATATCTGGTAGTTGAAGCGGATGAGAGCGACGCGTCATTTTTGTTTTTACAACCGATTATGTCGATTGTAACCAATATTGATTCAGATCATCTTTCTGCCTATGGAGACGACTTTAATAAATTAAAAGAAGCCTTCTTACAGTTTATTCATCGGCTTCCGTTTTATGGTGTAGCCATTTTATGTATTGAAGATGAGGTGGTTAAGAGTTTGCTGGCAAAGATATCACGTTCCTGTGTGACCTATGGATTTTCGCAGAGTGCGGACTACCAAATATCAGACGTTGCCATTGTCGGCACGCGCACGACGTTTACATTACACCCCCCGGCCAAAAAATCGTTGATCAAATTCGATTTGAATTTGCCCGGTACGCATAATGTGTTGAATGCGGTTGCCGCGGCAATTGTCGCATTACAACTGGGTATAGAAGAGAAATTTATACAGTCTGCATTCAGTAACTTTCAAGGCATTGCAAGAAGGTTTCAGACTTATCCCAACATCCGCATCAACAATAAAAACGTTCAGTTGGTGGATGACTATGGCCACCATCCTGCTGAAATTTCAGTCACCATGGATGCTGCCCGCGGGGCTTGGCCGCAGCGAAGGCTGGTAGTGTTGTTTCAGCCTCACCGCTATTCACGTACCCACTATTTGTTTGACGATTTTGTGCGGGTTTTAAGCGAAGCCGATGCGCTGATGCTGTGCGAAGTTTACGCAGCCAATGAGAGCCCGATCGCACATGCGGACAGCTCGACGTTGAGCCGCGCCCTACGCACGCATGGCAAACTTGATCCGATTTTGGTTAAGGATATCGAAAAGCTGCCGATGATTCTTGAGCGCGTAATCCAGGATAACGATGTTTTATTGATTTTAGGGGCGGGAAGTATTGGTGACGTTGCACAGAATCTGAAAAAATCATTTGCGGTTGTCGACACATGAAGGCAGTACAAAATATACCAATGCTGCGCGGGGTACTTGAAAAAAACGTTTCCCTGGCACGTTTTACCAGTTGGAAGGTAGGCGGTATGGCGGACGTTCTATATCGTCCCGCAGACGTAATGGATTTAAGTAATTATCTTATGTCGCTTGACCGAAATATTCCCGTTACCTGGCTTGGGAGAGGCACTAATGTGCTGATTCGTGACGGTGGAATACGTGGCGTGATAATACTGTTACATGGATGTATTGATCTACTTGAGCGCTGGGGGGATACCGTAATCCGTGCCGAGGCGGGCGTGTCTTGTGCAAAATTGGCGCATTTTAGTGCGGGTAATAACTTAGTTGGCGCAGAATTTCTTGCTGGTATACCGGGTACCGTGGGCGGTGCATTGGCGATGAACTCGGGGGCGTATGGAGGAGAGATATGGGAGTTTGTCACGCAACTGAAGACCATTGATCGTTATGGGCAACTTCACGTTCACGGTCCGCAAGATTTTCAGGTGGGCTATCGTTCAGTTTCTCATCACGAAGGAAAATGGTTTATAGAGGCAAATTTTGCCTTTGCTTTTGGTGACGGTAGGCATTCGCGCAGCACAATCCGTGAATTATTAAGCAAGCGCAACGCATCACAACCCGTAGGTAACCGCAGTTGTGGATCCGTATTTCGCAATCCGGAACATGACTATGCTGCCAGATTGATAGACGCGTGTAACTTGAAAGGCGTTGCCGTAGGAGGTGCCCGAGTATCAACCAAGCACGCAAACTTTATTATCAATTCAGGTAACGCGACGGCAAAAGACATTGAAGAGCTGATTTACAGGGTGCGTACAACGATTGAAGACAAATGTGGCGTATCGCTTGTACCGGAAGTGCAAATCCTGGGTGAGTCGCCATAATGCGCGTATCAGACTTTGGCAAGGTGGCGGTTTTGATGGGCGGGAAGTCTGCGGAACGTGAAGTTTCTCTCAACAGCGGCGGCATGGTGCTGGAAGCATTAACGTCCATGCAGGTTGATGCACAGGGGATTGACGTTGGTTGTGACGTGTTTGAACGGTTGCGCGAAGGCGATTACGCGCGCGCCTTCATTGCCTTGCATGGGCAATTTGGCGAAGACGGAAGCATTCAAGGGGGGCTAGACGTAATTGGTTTGCCCTATAGCGGTAGTGGCGTCACAGCTTCAAGTATTTGTATGAACAAGCTGGTCACCAAGAAAATTTGGCAGGGCTATCAAATTCCAACGCCGAACCATCGCGTGTTGGAAAACACGATTGATAGGGATGCGTTAGTGAAAGAGCTTGGATTGCCGATGATTTTCAAACCTGTTTCACAGGGATCAAGCATTGGTATAACCAAAGTGGATTCAAAAGAAGAGATACATGTGGCCTGGGAACATGCGCGTAAATTCGAAGATACGGTGATCGCAGAGAAATGGATAGCGGGCGAGGAGTATACGGTCGCCATCCTTGATGACAGAGCCTTACCGGTAATTCGTCTGGAAACTCCTCGTTCATTTTATGATTACGATGCCAAGTATCACTCTGACAAAACGCAATACCATTGTCCTTGTGGCCTGCCCGAAAGGCTGGAAAAGGAGATTCAGGAGCAGGCGTTGAAGGCATACAAAATCACTGGTGCCAGTGGTTGGGGGCGAGTTGACGTCATACTGGATGATAAGGGGGGAGCGAAGTTTCTAGAAATCAATACCGTTCCGGGAATGACCGATCACAGCCTGGTGCCGATGGCGGCAAAGGCCGATGGCATCAGTTTTAATGAACTGGTTGTGAAAATTCTGGAAACCTCGTTGTCGTAACATGTCATTTAGTGTGAAAAGAAATTATTTGGGAAGCAGGCGAAAGACGGTAGCCCGCTATTTCTCGTTGCGTGACACGTGGGATGTCTTGGTAATAGCCTTGTTGCTGGGTATTGTAGTTTATTTTGCACATTATACCGATAGCAACCCCGACATATTTGCATGGCCGAGAATTGAACATGTAAAGGTCAGTGGAAAGCTGCAAGAGACGAATCGTGAGGCGTTCAAAAACATTATTCGTGAACGGGTGTCAGGGGGGTTTTTTTATGTACCTATGTATGATTTGGAACAACAGTTGGAAAAACTACCGTGGGTACGTCGTGCCATGGCGCGAAGGATTTGGCCAAACACCTTGAGTGTAACGGTGTACGAAGAAATCCCCGTTGCGAGATGGGGAAATACGGGATTGATGAACGCTTATGGAGAGTTATTTTTCCCGCCATCAGTGGAATCGTACACTTCTTTGCCAACGCTTTTCGGGGAACAGGTACGCACCAAGGATTTGGCAAATATATTCAAAAACAGCATGAAGCGGCTACGGCCAACAGGCCTGCAGCCCCGGGGGCTGTTCGAGGATCAACGTCAATCCAAACACATGGTGTTGTCAAACGGGATGATTGTAGCAATGGGAGACGGTGATATAGACGAGAAAATTACCCGTCTTATTATTGCGTATGAGCAATACTTATCTCCTCGTTTGGCAGAAGTTAAGGGGATTGATCTGCGATATACCAGTGGTTTGGCTATCGAGTGGAAATCTTCGCAATCAGCAAACAACTTGGCATTACTGGAAGGCAATCTATGAGTAGGAAAACGGGAAGGGACATGATAGTCGGATTAGATATTGGCACTTCCAAGGTTTCAGCAATTGTGGGTGAAGTGAATGATGCCGACCAACTGGAAATTGTCGGCATTGGCTTTCATCCGTCACGGGGCTTGAAGAGAGGAGTGGTAGTCAACATTGAATCAACGGTTCAATCTATCCAGCGTGCCATACAAGAGGCGGAGTTAATGGCCGACTGTCAGATACATTCGGTGTTTGCGGGCATTGCGGGCAGTCATATTCGCGGTATGAATTCGCATGGGATTGTTGCCATAAAGGATCGCGAGGTGTCGGTGGGAGACATTGAGCGAGTCATCGAAGCTGCAAAAGCCGTTGCTATTCCGGCAGACCAAAAGGTATTGCACGTGTTGCCGCAGGAATTTGTAATTGACCGGCAAGAAGGCATTCGTGAACCTGTTGGGATGTCGGGCGTGCGCCTTGAAGCAAAGGTTCACCTGATAACGGGGGCCGTAAGTGCGGCACAGAATATTATCAAATGCGTGCGTCGGTGCGGTTTAGAAGTAGACGATATTATCCTTGAGCAGCTTGCATCGAGCTACGCGACTCTGACGGAAGACGAAAAAGAATTGGGTGTCTGTTTGGTTGACATTGGTGGCGGTACTACCGATGTTGCAGTATTTACCAGTGGCGCAATTAGACATACCGCGGTAATTCCTATTGCGGGAGACCAGGTAACCAATGACATCGCCGTTGCCATGCGAACCCCCACGCAATATGCAGAGGAAATTAAAATTAAATATGCGTGCGCGCTTCAGCAGCTTGCAAACCCCGATGAAACCATAAAAGTTCCGAGTGTAGGAGACCGTGAGCCACGGGATCTGTCGCGCCAAAATTTGGCGGCAGTTGTTGAACCTCGCTATAAAGAGATACTGATGTTGGTCCGTGAAGAGCTGCGCCGTAGCGGGTTTGAGGACTTGGTTGCCGCAGGGACCGTGCTTACGGGTGGTAGTTCAAAGATGGAAGGGATCATAGACCTGGCCGAGGAAGTGTTTCACATGCCGGTACGGTTGGGCGTCCCTCAATTTGTAACCGGATTGGCTGATGTAGTACGCAACCCCATTTATGCAACGGGTGTGGGACTGCTTTTATTTGGGCACCAGAATCAACAACTGAAAAAGAACTCCTTGTTTGATGACTCAAGCGTAGGGAATGTATTCCGCAGGATGCGAGATTGGTTTAAGGGGAGTTTTTGATGTTTGTAGTTTGGTACATGACGTGCAACTAGAGGAGAAAGGATATGTTTGAATTAGTAGATGCGTGCAGCCAAAGCGCTGTAATTAAGGTAATTGGCGTGGGCGGCGGTGGCGGCAATGCAGTGCGGCACATGGCCAAGTCTGAGATTGAAGGAGTAGATTTTGTGTATGCCAATACGGATTCCCAGGCCCTTCAAGACGTTGATACAAATGCTGCCTTGCAGCTCGGTAGTAGTACCACTAAAGGATTGGGCGCCGGTTGCGACCCGGAAGTTGGTCGGACTGCCGCACTTGAAGATCGGGATCGTATCCGCGAGGTGATTGATGGTGCGGACATGTTGTTTATTGCCGCCGGCATGGGAGGGGGTACCGGTACGGGTGCGGCACCGGTTGTGGCAGAGATAGCAAAGGAACAGGAAGTCCTTACGGTGGCCATTGTTACCAAGCCGTTTCCTTTCGAAGGCAACAAGCGTATGCAAGTTGCGAGTGCGGGTATCGAAGAGCTAGCCAAGCACGTGGACTCCCTGATAACGATCCCAAATGAAAAAATATTGACGTTTGGTAGAGAACTCCAGTTGTTGGACGCATTCAAATCTGCGGACGATATCTTGCGTGGAGCCGTGCAAGGTATCGCGGAGCTGATTACTTGTCCGGGCCTGATCAATGTCGATTTTGCCGACGTGCGCACGGTCATGTCGGAAATGGGTATGGCGATGATGGGGTCGGGGGTTGCCGCGGGTGCGGAACGTGCGCGGGAGGCGGCAGAGTCGGCAATCTCGAGCCCGTTACTCGAGGATATCGATATCTCCGGAGCAAAGGGTATACTTGTCAACGTCACGGCAAGCCCCAGTCTTTCCGTAAGTGAGTTTGAAGAAGTCGGTAATCACATCAAGGATTTAGCCTCGGAAGATGCAACCGTTGTTATAGGTACGGTCATTGATGAATCCATGGGTGATAATCTACGCGCTACCTTGGTAGCTACGGGTATTGATTATCGAGGCGAGTCGGCGCCGGCCTCGGCCACGTCGACGGTAAAGCTGGTAGAGGAAGCGGGTGGCAATGAAGCCGTCAATGAAGGTCGACAGCAACCGGTTGCAGCTGAAGGAATAAATCAGCGAGATGCAAAAAAAGCGGGTGGCAATGATGGTGAAAATTGGGACTGGGACTATATTGATATTCCGGCCTTCCTGCGTAGGCAGGCCGACTGATGAAGACCGCTACACGCTGACACGTCAGATATTCCTGCTGGAGTGATTGCACTATTACTATATAATAGTGCAAATGTTTGTGCGTAATGCCTGTCTGCTACGGGAGTGAAAGGTGTTGAACCGGGTAATGGTTACTACTCAATCAAATGGGGTGCATGATTGGTGATAAAGCAAAGAACGTTAAAAAACACTATACGCGCCAAGGGCATCGGCCTTCATACGGGAAAAACAATAGACTTGACTCTACGTCCTGCCGCCATTGACACGGGCATTATCTTTCGGCGTGTCGACATGGATCCTCCGTTGCAGATCAAGGCAAGTTCCGAGAACGTGGGGGATACTAGTCTGTCTACCACTCTGGTTGTGGATGGCATTAGAATCTCTACGGTAGAACATTTACTATCGGCTATGGCGGGGCTCGGCATAGATAATGCCTACGTTGACGTGACCGCACAGGAAGTACCTATTATGGACGGTAGTGCCAGCCCTTTTGTTTTTTTGGTACAGTCTGCCGGCATCGTCGAGCAAAGCGCCGCCAAGAAATTTATCCGCATAAAAAAATCAGTTGAAGTAAAAGAAGGAGACAAATGGGCAAGATTTGATCCATTTCATGGGTTTAAGGTCGGTTTTGCCATTGAATTTGATCATCCAATATTCAAGATACACCCGCGAAAGGCGGAAGTGAATTTTTCCACAACTTCATTCGTTAAGGAAATCTCACGCTCGCGCACGTTTGGTTTCATGCGAGATTTTGATGCGTTACGCAAGCAAAATCTGGCGTTGGGTGGTAGTCTTTACAACTCTATTGCCGTGAACGACAATCGTATATTGAATGAAGACGGTTTGCGCTATGAAGACGAATTTGTAAAACACAAAATTTTGGACGCCATTGGAGACCTATATCTATTGGGACACAGCCTTATAGGGGCCTTTGGTGGCTATAAATCCGGTCATGCACTGAACAATAAGCTGTTACGTAAACTGATTGCAGCGAAGGAAGCCTGGGAAGAAATCACTTTTGAGGACAATGACGGGAAGGCGCCAATATTCTACAACCTCCCGATCAGTGCTGCCGAGACATGACCCGGATGCGATCTTTATTTTTACCTGTCATGTATCCATTGTGTGCACCATGCCAGAGCGTTGTTCCGGTTGACAGTTTGATGCGAGATGCTATTGGTAGACCGTGTCGACTTTAACTTTTACTTTGCGCAGGCGTCGTTTCTTGGTAAGGCCCAACTCTTGGTTTGCTTGCTTGAGAATTTCATGCTGATGAAACCTGATCAAACTGGCTAAGTCAGGGCTGTCCATGATGATTGTGAGAACGTGGTCTTTGGTGTCGGCGACCCAGAAATGGTTGGCTAATTCCGGGGGAAGCCATGTTCTTATTCTCAGCGTGAGTCCATGCAGTACCCTTACCTTTTCCTGTATGGTTTCACCAATATATGAGGACAATTTTTGCATTGGTACTTTTTATCATCTTGGAGAGATAAGTTATAATAATGGCTTTTAAGAAAAGACATGCGATAATACAAATATACACACTGGGCCCGGCGTAGAAAACATGAACATTGTCATCCTTCCTCGTGCACGTGCACGTTTTGCCTACGTGTACTATTTACACGGCTGGAGTAAAAAGAGTGTATTTCTCGGGCTGATCTTCTTATCCATCATGCTATTTGGTGGCGGTTATCTCGCTGGCATGTATTTTGAGCATAAGGCGGTTTTAAACAAATGGGAAACCGGTATCGTTGTACAAAGTCGGCAGGTTGATCGGACTAAACAGGAAAATCAAGCCGTCATAGACATGTTGACGGACAAGGTCGGAGCACTGCAAGCCCATCTAAGTCATATTGACGCACTGGCAAACATGTTGGTAGACACGGCTGGCATTGACGCCGGAGAATTCAATTTTGATTCTACCTTGTCTATGGGCGGGCCTCATACATCCTTTGAGCGTAACGTACAAGCCAATGCGGAAATAGGTAGCGTATTGGAGAGATTGAATACCGACTTGGAAGAACGTGAGTATCAGCTTCAGGTTTTGACAGATTTGCTGATCGACAAAAGGCTTGCGGATGAAGCTCATCCGCGGGGTTGGCCGATTGCTCACGGTTGGATATCATCTTATTTTGGCAAGCGTAAAAATCCGTTTACAGGCGTGGTTGAAATGCACAGGGGTGTGGATTTTGCGGGGAAACCCGGTAGTGAAGTGGTAGCTGTTGCCGGCGGGATTATCACTCAGGCGGCCGAAGACGGTGGTTATGGTTATATGGTAGAGATAGACCATGGCAACGGTTATATGACACGCTATGCGCATAACCAGGTCATTTTGGTACAGGTAGGTGAAGCGGTCACGCGCGGTCAAGTCATTGCAAAATTGGGCAGCACGGGTCGTTCTACCGGGCCGCATGTCCATTTTGAAGTGCTCAAAGACGGGAGCAGAGTCAATCCGATAGCATTTATCAAGTAGTGTTACGGGCTTTTGCGCTGCCACTGCCCTTTTTACCGCCTTGTAGTGCCGATGCGGTTCCACGTATAGCCCGGATAATTGGCTGAAAGACGTTTTTCCAGCTTTGAAGCAGGAACAGCTTCGCTTTCCGTTTGCGAGAAGCAAGCAATGCGGTGGTCCCTTAAATTTGTCAATTTTTACTCTTTTCTTTTACCGGCTTTCTCTACGGGCTTGATTGACCTTTATTTTTCCCAATTTTGTACAAAGCCTTTTATCTGCTATAAATCGGACACATGGTTGTGACAGATGACAATAATTAACGTACACCAGGATGCTGCAAAAATTCGCTAAAAAAGTCTTTGGCAGCCGTAACCAGAGATTACTTCATCGTTATACCAGGCTTGTTCAAAGAATAAATTCTTTAGAAGAGTCCTATCGGGCACTTGATGATCGGGCGCTGCGGAGAAAAACGCCGGATTTTCGTCAACGGATTGAAAATGGCGATACACTTGAAAAATTATTGCCCGAGGCCTTTGCGGCGGTGCGCGAGGCCGCCAGACGCACGCTGAACATGCGGCACTTTGACGTACAGCTCATCGGCGGCATGGTATTGAATGACGGGAACATTGCCGAGATGCGAACGGGGGAGGGCAAAACCTTGGTTGCTCCTTTGGCGGTATACCTCAACACATTGAGCGGGAAAGGCGTGCACGTGGTTACCGTTAATGACTATCTTGCCAGGCGCGATGCGGAGTGGATGGGGGAGATCTACAACCTGCTTGACTTGACTGTAGGCATAGTGAACAGCGATACCTCCCACCATGAACGCAAACAAGCCTATGCGGCGGATGTTACCTATGGCACCAACAATGAATTTGGGTTTGATTACTTGCGTGACAACATGGAATTCTCGATTGAGGGTTGTGTGCAACGCGGCTTGAATTTTGCCGTGGTAGATGAAGTCGATTCCATTCTTATTGATGAAGCGCGCACACCCTTGATTATCTCCGGGCCGACGGGCGAAAACTCGGACGTGTATGTGGCAGTTGACAAGCTGGTGTCAAAACTGGTCAGGCAGCAGGAAGAAGACGCGGAGGGTGATTATAACGTTGATGAAAAAAACAAACAGGTTTTTCTGTCTGAGGACGGGCATCAGCACATTGAAGAATTGCTGATTGGGAAAGGTTTGTTAAGCGCGAGCGAAACACTGTATGACGCGGCCAATATCGGGCTACTGCACCATGTGAACGCGGCGTTGCGTGCCAATGTGTTATTTCAGAGAAACGTGGATTACATCGTACGCAACGGGCAAGTCGTGATCGTTGATGAGTTCACTGGTCGAACGATGCCGGGGCGGCGTTGGTCCGATGGTCTGCATCAGGCGGTTGAGGCGAAGGAAGGTGTAAAGATACAACGTGAGAACCAGACCCTGGCTTCCATCACTTTTCAAAACTACTTTCGTCTGTACGAAAAACTTTCCGGTATGACGGGTACGGCCGATACCGAGGCCTTTGAATTTCAGTCCATTTACGGATTGGAAGTAGTGGTGATTCCCACACATGAGCCCATGATTCGTAATGACATGGGAGACTTGGTGTATCTCACTATGCAGGAAAAGTACACTGCGGTTATCTATGACGTAAAGGAATGTGTAAAGCGCGACCAACCTGTTTTAATCGGCACGGCGTCAATTGAGTCATCCGAACTGATTTCTGCCGCATTGAACAAGGCGAAAATAAAACATCAGGTATTGAATGCCAAGCAGCATGAAAAGGAATCGCATGTCATCGCTCAGGCGGGACGCCCCGGTACGGTAACCATCGCTACCAACATGGCGGGCCGCGGTACCGATATCGTGTTGGGAGGAAGTTTGGATGAAGAATTACAAAACAATCCCGATGCGAATGCTTCGGATGAAGAACGCACATCTGTTAAAGCGGATTGGCAACGGCGCCATGGTGCCGTTATTCATGCCGGAGGGTTACACGTAATCGGTACCGAGAGACATGAATCACGTCGCATCGACAATCAGTTGCGCGGTCGTTCGGGGCGGCAGGGCGACCCGGGTTCAAGCCGCTTTTACCTGTCCATGGAAGACAATCTGATGAGGATATTTGCTTCCGACAAAGTGCGTGGCTTGATGGAAAAGCTTGGTATGCAAAAAGGTGAGTCGATCGAACACCCCTGGGTGACCAAGGCCATCGAAAATGCCCAACGTAAGGTAGAATCGCATAATTTTGACATTCGCAAACATTTGCTTGAGTACGATGACGTCGCCAACGACCAACGCAAAGTCATCTATGAACAGCGTCGGGATCTGATGCAGACGGAGGATCTGTCGGAAAACCTCGTCGCCATACGTGAAGACGTTATAGAAGGCGTCGTCGGCACGTATTTGCCGCCCGGCAGCATGGAAGAACAATGGGATGTTGACGCCCTCGTACAAGCGTTTGAAAACGAGTTTGGGCTATCTTTGTCGGTCAAACAATGGTTGGACGAAGAAGAAGGTCTTACCGAAGAAGGAGTGTGCGCGAGAATCCATCGATGTGCGGGAGAATTATTTAAGCAAAAAGAAGATCGCATTGGTGACGTGCTCATGCGGCGGCTTGAAAGAGACATCATGCTGAAGGTACTTGATCATCGCTGGAAAGAACATCTGGCCGCCATGGACTACTTGCGCCAGGGCATCGGTTTGCGGGGGTATGCACAAAAAAATCCCAAGCAGGAATATAAAAGAGAGGCATTTGATATGTTTCAACAGATGCTGGAACAGATCAAACGTGAAACGATCTCCCTGATTGCCAGGGCCGAACTCCCTACCTTGGAAGAAATCAAGGTAATGGAAGCCGTTCGACAACCTCCCGATAACGTCAAATACCAACATGCACAGGCGGATGACGCGCTGCATCCCTCGGGGCAACGGGCAGTGGGAGGGCCGCCCAAGCAGCAACCGTTCAAGCGCACACGGAAAAAAGTAGGGCGTAATGAACCCTGTTACTGTGGCTCGGGTAAAAAGTATAAGCACTGCCATGGCAAGTTGGCTTGAACATTAATTTTTATAAGCCGCTTGACCGGCACTTTTTGAACCGGTGAAGGTTTCCCCGCGGTCCTCGATGCCACTACTTCCCATCAACGGTGTCAGGTTGGCCACTGCACCGACAGGAATTCGCTACAAAGATCGTGATGACATCGTGTTATTCGAGCTTTGTCAGGATGCAAACAGTGCCGTTGTATTGACTACCAACCAATTCTGCGCGGCACCGGTAAAGGTTTGTAAGCAACATCTAGGCATTGTCTCGCCCCGTTATCTGCTGGTTAACTCGGGTAATGCAAATGCAGGGCTGGGAGAAAAGGGTTTGGCGGATGCAAGGGAATCCTGCGCGGCACTGGCTCGGGTTTGCAGGTGCGACCCGCATGAGGTATTACCATTTTCAACCGGCGTGATCGGCACGCGCCTGCCGGTAGAAAAAATAATCCGATCCTATCCGTATTTGCTGGACAATCTCAGGGAAGATGCCTGGCCGGCTGCGGCGCGGGCCATTATGACCACCGATACCGTAAGCAAGGGACTATCCGAAAAAATAGACGCGGACGGCCACAGCGTAACGATTACGGGTATCGCCAAGGGGGCGGGCATGATTCGCCCCAACATGGCTACGATGTTAGCGTTTGTAGCCACCGACTTGCGGATCAATGCCGATCTGCTTCGTACTCTTCTTGCTACCGCCGTGCAACGGTCTTTTCATTGCATCACGGTAGACGGCGACACCTCCACGAACGACGCCTGCACGTTGACGGCGACCGGGCGGGCCGGTGTCGACCTGGAAGGATTATCCGGATCGTCCCGGGACGAGTTCATACGAGTGTTGCATGCCGTCTTTCTGTCTTTGGCCCAATCTATCGTTCGTGACGCCGAAGGAGCGACCAGGTTTATTTCGATAAAAGTGGAGCAGGCGGACAGTACAGACATGGCAAGTGCCGTTGCCTTTACCGTCGCACATTCTCCCCTGGTAAAAACGGCGGCCTTTGCCGGTGATCCCAATTGGGGGCGCATTCTGGCCGCGGCCGGCCGCACCGAAGGGTATCGGCTGGAGATTCAAAAATTGACGTTACTTATCAATGGATTTCCGGTCGTTGTCAATGGAGAAGTTGCCGATGACTACACGGAAGAAAAAGGCGTGCGTGAGATGAGCAAGAAAGAAGTTGAAATTTGCTTGCGGCTGGGTTTGGGTGAGAGCGCCGCAAATATATGGACGACCGATCTTTCCTATGACTACGTCAAGATCAACGCGGAGTACAGGACGTGATCCTATTTCAGTGATGTCCCACGTCACCGGGAATTTCATTCCCGTCGCCGTCGGTATAGTCAGGAACGCCGATGATGAAGTGCTCGTTACCCGTCGGCCGCGCGATGCCCATCTGGGCGGGTTGCTGGAGTTTCCCGGCGGCAAGGTTGAGGTGCATGAATCGCCGTTGGCGGCACTGCGACGCGAGTTGAAAGAGGAATTAGGTATTCGCGTGCAGCGGTGCGCGCCGCTGATTCAGGTTCCCTACTCATACCCCGACCGAAGCGTGTATCTGGACGTTTATGACGTTGTTGAATACGTAGGCGAGATCGCTACCGATAAAGGCGTGAGGTGTGACTGGAGAAAGATCAACACACTTGATCCCGTGCAATTTCCGGGCGCAAATTACGGTATTATCCGTGCGCTGCAACTACCGAACTCAGTTGCGGTCACCGTTGACGCCGGGCAGGATCCGCTTCGGTTCCTGCAATGCTTTGAGAACGTAGTGACCGATACAGCCGTATCTGTCGTTCAGTTGCGCTGCCATGGCCTGCGTCGTGCACAGTACATGCAACTGGCCGAAAAATGCCTGGCGTTATGCACGCGGCATCGTGCCAAGCTGGTGTTGAATCGTGATGCTCCATGTGTACGCGAACTTCAAGCATCGGGTTTACATTTGACCAGCAAGCGACTGCTGTCTATCGATAGAAGACCTTTGAGTGATGATTACCTGGTAGGTGCTTCCTGTCACAATTATGGTGAATTGGAGCATGCGCTGAAGCTGGGACTGGACTATATTTTTATAGGGCCGGTGATGGAAAAACATTCGAGTCGAAATGACGACGTACTTGGCTGGGATGGCTTTCATGCACTTGCCCGTGAAAGCAACGTTCCTGTCTATGCCATCGGTGGTCTTGCTGTCGATGACATTGGCGTCAGCATCAAATACGGTGGTCAGGGGGTCGCCGCAATCCGCGATTTTTGGTCAAGGGCATGCGGGTAGCCCCGGCGGTGGAATTCACGCTGAAGAAGCCTTGTTCAGGGCACGGTATTTCTTATCCAATGGCGCAATTTTTTTATTGATGGATTTTATATCACCGTGGTTTTCGATCACGTCGTCGGCTTGCTTCAGGCGTTCTTCCCGGCCGATTTGCGCGGCAATGATCGCTTCGACGTGTGCCCTGCTGCAATGGTCGCGCTGCATGACGCGCTGGATCTGTATCTCGATCTTGCAGTCTACAACCAAGATACGGGCCATAAGTTCCGTCCACCTTTTTTCCAGCAATAGAGGAACGACCACCAGACAATATTCCTCGTTCAGCTGGTTTAGTCGTTGATTGATTTCTTTATGCACTTCGGGGTGTACAATACCTTCCAGTTCGCGGCGAATCTCCGGGTCTGAAAAAACGGCTAGTCTGAGCCGGTCTCGCAGCAGCCTTCGTTCACGGTCAAAGTATTTTGCTCCGAGGCGTTGATAGATTAAATTCGTGACCTCGGGGGTTTGAGAAACTTCCCGCGCAATCGTGTCGGCGTCAATGACGGGGGTATTGAAGTTCCGATAGAATGCCTCGGACACGGTACTCTTGCCACAACCGATACCGCCCGTAAGTCCTACCGTCAACATGGCTCTGGTGCTATTTGACGGCGTCGCAAGCGAGTGTGGCACGGAGTTTCATGGATTTTCACCAATATAGCGTTGCAGTCGTCTTTACGCTTGCCACGATTAAAAGAAGTTTGATCATTGTGCACGTTACGAGATTCACCAGTATAATGCCGTAACTCGGTACGTTATGCACATACACGAATATCAAGCAAAGGCGCTTTTTGCTCGTCATGGTGTCCCCGTTTTGACCTCACGTCTGGTAACAAGGGAAGATGACGTCAAGGCGGTTTGTAAATCCATGCGAGGGCGCACCTGGATTGCTAAGGCACAAGTTCATGCCGGTGGGCGCGGCAAGGCCGGAGGGATTGTGCCCATCGATAACCCGGACACACTTGACGCAACGGTTACCGAGATGTTGGGTAAGAGGATGGTGACCGCACAAACCGGGGAAGCCGGATTACCCGTCTATGCGGTGTTACTGGAAGAGGCCGCCGAGATTGAGCGAGAATTTTATCTTGCTTTGCTGGTCGATCGCGGTAGCGGGCAAATTGCCGTGATTACTTCTTCACGGGGCGGGGTTGACATTGAACAGGTGGCCCGGCAGGCCCCGCAAGAGATCTTCACACATTTTATTCACCCCGCCGTTGGACTACAGGCACATCAGGTCAGAGATATCGGTTATTCCCTGGGGCTGGTAAAGGATCAGGTTAAACAACTGCATGAAATTCTGTCCGGTCTGTATCACCTGTTTGTATCGGGTGATTGCAGTCTGGTCGAAATTAACCCATTAATCGTTGACGGCAACGGCAAGCTGGTCGCATTGGATGCAAAGATCAATGTTGACGACAATGCCTTGTATCGTCGTCCTGACTTTCGGGAGTTGTACGATGCCTCTCAGGAGGACCCCCTTGAAGCGCGTGCCGGGAAACTGGGGCTAAGTTACATTCGATTGGGTGGAGATATTGGCTGTATCGTAAATGGTGCCGGACTGGCCATGGCTACGATGGACGTTGTTAAACACCACGGAGGGCGTCCGGCAAACTTTCTTGACGTGGGTGGGGGGGCGACGCAAGAGAAGGTCGCCGAGGCATTCAGGATCGTTTTAAGTGACGCCGGCGTTACCTCTGTTTTTATAAATATATTTGGAGGTATCGTGCGTTGCGACGTCATTGCACAAGGGATCCTTAAAGTGTTGCAGGCGTGTGAGTTACAGCTTCCTGTGACGGTGCTGCTACAGGGCACGAATGCGGCGGAAGCAAGGAAATTGCTTGACAGCCAATCTGCCAACCTGATTACGGCGGATACTATGACCCAAGGCGCCCGGCAAGCGATCAGACTGGCGGCACGGCACTGATGCCGGATGTGGGGTAAGGCCTGATGGGTATTTTGATTGATAAGGATACCAGAGTTCTGTGCCAGGGCATGACCGGCACCCAGGGGACTTTTCATACCCGGCAGGCCGTCTCTTATGGCACCCAGGTGGTTGCGGGGGTCACGCCGGGGCGAGGCGGCGGCGTACATTTGGATTTACCCGTTTACGACACCGTCTACCAGGCATTGACTCAACATGAGGTGGATGCGAGTGTGATTTACGTCCCCGCACCCTATGCCGCCGATGCCATATTGGAGTCTGCATGTGCCGGCATCAAACTCATTATCTGCATTACCGAAGGGGTGCCCGTGCTTGACATGGTGAATGTCAAGGCCGTGCTGAAAGACTCAAAGTCGGTGCTGGTGGGGCCCAATTGCCCCGGTGTGATTACCCCCGGGGAATGCAAGATTGGGATCATGCCCGGCGACATCCATCTCCGCGGCAAAATCGGTATCATCTCTCGCTCGGGTACTTTGACTTACGTTGCGGTGAGTCAGACTACGCAATGTGGTTTGGGGCAATCTACGTGTGTCGGTATCGGTGGTGATCCGCTGCATGGTTTGGACTTCATTGACTGCCTGCAAATGTTTGAAAAAGATAGGGCTACGCAGGGCATCGTCATGGTGGGTGAGATCGGCGGCAGCGCCGAGGAAGAGGCGGCAGAATTTATTCAGGAAAAGGTATCCAAACCGGTAGTTGCCTATATCGCGGGCGTTACCGCCCCGCCCGGTAAACGTATGGGGCATGCGGGTGCAATTATCAGTGGCGGCAAGGGCAGTGCCTTACAAAAGTATCAGGCTCTGGAAAAAGCGGGAGTCGCCACCACGCGCACGCCTGCGGATATTGGTGAGCAAATGAGCAGGCTTCTCGGCGCTTGATTTATCCACCCGGCATATTCGGAGTGTAATGCCCTCGAATGCAGACGAACGGCCGCCTGAAAATAGCGCTTGCACAGATAAATTTTCTGGTGGGAGACGTTGCGGGCAATGCGGAAAAGATTATCGAACGCGCAAGATACGCCCGGGATCGGCAAGGTGCGGACGTTATCGTATTTTCTGAGCTGTCACTTACCGGCTACCCGTTGGAGGACGTTCTTTTTCATCCGGCGATCCTGCATCGCGTGGATGAATCCTTGGAAAAAATCAGGTGCGAAATACGTGATATTTACCTACTGTTAGGCGCCCCGACCAAAGAAAACGGGAGGCTTTTCAATTCTGCTTTGCTCGTCCATAACACCGAGATTATCGCAACCTATCATAAGCACCATTTGCCGAATTACGAGGTATTTGACGAAAGACGCTATTTTCAACCGGGGCATGACGCCTGTGTCGTTGATATTCGGGATGTAAAGATCGGTGTCACTATTTGCGAAGACGTTTGGTGCGCACAACCCGTGAAAGAAAGCGTTCGGGCCGGTGCAGAGTTGATTATCAATATCAATGCAAGCCCGTACTACATTGATAAGGCTTCGGAGCGTGTTCGGGTACTGAGGACACGTATCGAAGAGCAAGGCGTTCCCATCATTTATGTAAACCAGGTAGGTGGGCAGGACGAACTCGTATTTGACGGTGAATCTTTATGTATAAACAAGGACGGTAAGATGTGTCTGCGTGCTCCCGCTTTTGAACAAGGCGTATATACCGTTGAATACTCAAAGGATCGCGGCGATATAGTGGGCGGTAATTGCCTATGTCCGCCATTATCAAGACTTGCCTCGATCTATCAGGCATTGTTGACAGGTGTTAGGGACTACGTCGAAAAGAATCAGTTTCGTGGCGTCGTACTTGGTTTGTCGGGGGGCATAGATTCGGCATTGACGTTAGTTATTGCGGCGGACGCATTGGGTGCGGAGCGCGTGCGCGCGGTAATGATGCCCTTTCGTTATACCTCCAGAATCAGCATTGAAGACGCCAACGGGCTGGCGGATAACTTGAGTATCGAATTGGATGAAATTTCGATTGATGTAATATTCGATACGATTGCGGAAAGCGTTGCACCGGCCTTTTCAGGTTTACCGCGGGATGTGACCGAAGAAAACATTCAATCGCGCATTCGCGGTCTATTACTCATGGCCATTGCCAACAAGACGGGCAGGATGCTATTGGCGACCGGCAACAAGAGCGAAATGTCGGTAGGTTATGCAACGTTGTATGGGGACATGGCCGGAGGCTTTGCGCCGTTAAAAGACGTTTCCAAGACATTGGTGTACGAGCTTGCCGCCTACAGGAATACACTTGGTCAAGTGATTCCCGAGCGCGTACTTGTGCGTGCGCCTTCCGCCGAACTTGCCCCCGGTCAAATTGATGAAGACAGCCTTCCTCCATACAGCGTGCTTGATCCGATTCTGGAAGGATTTATTGAGCGGGACTTGACCGTTGATCGAATTGTGGCAGAGGGCTTTGATCGCGAAGTCGTGCGCTACGTGGTGCGCAGGGTATTGCGTAATGAGCACAAGAGGCGTCAATCGCCGCCGGGAATAAAAATTACCCATCGCGCTTTCGGCAAGGACCGTCGTTATCCGATCACCTCCGGGTTTTCGGGAGACGGGTAACGGTCAGTCGCAGTAATAGGTTCTGAAACGTAATTTTTCCAGCATTCGCTGCCAGAAACCTCGTGCGCAACCGCTGCCCCGCCCGCTTACAGTGCCGTCTTTGTCCTGAAAGTTCTGCATGTAGACCCGGTGCGTATCTTGTGCGAGGTCGCCGATGTCCAGCTTCGTATAAGCCTGCTCCAAAACCTGAAGGGCCTCGGGCATGATCTCTGCACGCTGGTAGTGCTCCATGATGTATTTGGTGCGGTTGGCAGAGGCAACGTAAGCGCCTCGGCGTAGGTAAAACTTTGCCACCTTGAGTTCATACTCCGCCAGCTCATTGCGTAAATAAATCATACGTAACTTGGCGTCGTCCACATACTTGCTTGCGGGGTATTTCTCTATCAGTAGATCGAAAATATTAAAGGCTTCACGCAGCGACGTAGGATCGTTGTCTGACGGGTCGCGGGGAATGACCCAATGTATGGGGCTTTTGCCGCTGTCAAACTTTATCAATCCCTTCAAGTAGTAGGCATAATCGACATTGGGATGCAGGGGGTTTAATTTGATAAATCGGTTTATACTGTCCAAGGCAAGTTCATTTTTATTTTGTTTGTAGTATGCGTAAGCCAGCTCAAGCTGAGCCTGTTGGGCGTGGCGACCGAAGGGATAGCGTGTTTCCAGCCGCTCGAATTTCTCTACAGCGTCGACGGTGTCGCCGATTGTCAGTGAGCCGTGCGCCTCTTCATAAAGTGTTTCTACCGTTTCATTCTTGGCAATTTCTGCCTCTTTTTCATCCTTGTTCTTTCCAAACCACTCCAAGATAGAACAGCCCGATATGAAAACTGAAAAAGCAATGACGACCGGTAAACGCCAGTCGAACAAGAAAGAGTTCAGTTTGCGGACGTTACATAAAGGAAACCGGCCGAATACAGAAAATTTGAAGGTACCGTCTTTCATCTTTTACAAGTGTAACGGATACCGCCGCTAATCGTAAGCCGTTATCAGCGTGGACCGTAAACAAACATTATCCGGCGTCATCCCTGCATCATGCAAGGGGTTACGCCTGGACAGTGCATTGGTACGAGTATTCCCTGATTACTCGCGGGCGAGGATGCAGAAGTGGATACGCGGTGGTAACGTCCTGGTTGACGAGAAGGTGTTACGTTGCAGGGACGTGATGACGGGGGGCGAGCGCGTAACGCTTGAGACGGAATTAGTGGACGAGGTGGAATTGATCCCTCAGGCGATTGAATTGAACGTCTTCTATGAAGACGACTCGATTCTGGTAGTCAACAAGCCTGCGGGGTTGATCGTGCACCCCGGTGCCGGCAACCCCTCCGGCACGTTGGCGAATGCCCTGCTTTACCGCTACCCCGAGCTCCGAGCCGTGCCGCGGGCAGGTATCGTACATCGTCTCGATAAAGACACGAGCGGGTTACTGATCGTGGCAAGGCAGTTGCAAAGTCACGCCGATCTGGTGGCACAATTACAGGGTGGTGACGTGGGACGAAAATATATCGCCCTGGTAAACGGTGAAATGACGACGGGAGACAGCATAAACGCCGCGATCGGACGGCATCCGGTTGAGCGTACTCGCATGGCTGTAACCGCTACCGGCAAGCCTGCAATTACTCACTATCGCGTGCGCCGTCGTTATCGGGCTTGTACTTTGCTTGATGTACGGCTTGAGACCGGTCGCACTCACCAGATCCGCGTACACATGGCGCACCGTAGATTTCCACTTGTCGGAGATCCGGTATACGGCAAGAAGATAAAGGCAAGCGGCAACGCCAATGCCGTAACACTATCGGCATTTCCTCGCCAGGCCTTACATGCGGCAAGTTTGTCACTGGTGCATCCTCGTGATGGGCGGCCATGCGAATGGTCTGCACCGTTACCCCCGGACTTTCAGGAATTGCTTGATGGCCTTTGTGAATAATGCGTCATCTTGATTGGATAACGCCGGATTGGCCGGCACCCGAGAACGTGGCCTGTATATCCACTTCACGCCGGGGCGGGTTCAGTCAAGGTAAATATTCGAGTCTGAATCTGGCCGCCCACGTTGGCGACAATGCCGGGCACGTTAAAAGAAATCGGGACTTACTGACAGACGAGCTACAGTTGCCCGGCGAGCCTGCATGGTTGGATCAGCGGCATGGCAAAGAGATAATCAGGCTGACGGCTGCAACCGGCAGTGGCATTCAGGCAGATGCCGCCTACGCGACGGAGGCGGGCATGGTTTGTGCGGTATTGACCG
Organism: Gammaproteobacteria bacterium; assembly: GCA_965242685.1. GTDB lineage: Bacteria > Pseudomonadota > Gammaproteobacteria > UBA4575 > UBA4575. Next base: position 169,983 of record OZ251487.1, read on the forward strand.
CAGACTGCCTGCCGATACTACTTTGTGATCGGTATGGAGGGGTGGTCGCCGCCGTTCATGCGGGGTGGCGCGGGTTGCTGAACGGCGTTTTGGGGAGCACGTTGCGGGTGCTGTCCGTGGATGCAAACCGGCTTCTTTGCTGGTTGGGGCCTGCAATCGGCCCCCGTGCGTTTGAGGTAGGGGAGACGGTACGGCGGGACTTCATAGGTAGGGATGCCAGGCACCACAAGGCATTTCGAGTGATGCGGGCGGGGAAATACACCGCAGACATTTATCAGATCGCTAAAAATATTCTGACCGCGCACGGAGTAACGGCCATATTCGGAGGAGGGCACTGTACCTATTCTGAAAGTGAGCGTTTTTTCTCCTACCGTCGTGACCGGCACACGGGAAGGATGGCGACCATGATTTGGTTGAGGCGCTGATCGCATGGCAGTGATCGTGCTTGAAGCCCTTGAGTCAAGGTCAGTTTGCCCCCATTTATATAGAAATAGTTAATCGAGTCGTAATTGGGAGTTGACTCATGCGTATGGAAAAACTGACCACGAAGTTTCAGCTTGCATTGCAGGAAGCGCAATCGTTGGCGGTGGATCGTGAGCACCAATTCATAGAGCCGGTTCATCTCATGTACGCCATGCTTATGCAGGAAAACAGTGCGGTAACCGCTTTATTACTGCATGCGGGCATCGATACGGACGCTATTCGGCGGCAGTGCGACCGCGCCATCCAACGGTTGCCGGTAGTTTCGGGGACTGCCGGCGAAGTGCACGTCTCCAACTCACTGGGAGGCCTGTTGAACGTTACCGACAAACTGGCCCGGCAACGGGGAGATGATTTCATTGCATCCGAACTATTTGCGCTAGCCGCCTTGGAAGATAAGGGTGAGCTGGGGGAGATTTTACGGCGCGCCGGCGCCAACCAGGCCATGCTAAAGGCCGCACTGGACACCATGCGGGCGGGTGAAACCGTAGCGGATTCCCATGCGGAAGACACGCGCCGGGCCTTGAGCCAATACACCATTGACGTAACCGAGCGCGCCATAAAGGGAAAATTAGACCCGGTGATCGGTCGCGATGATGAGATTCGTCGCGCCATTCAAGTATTACAGCGGCGCACAAAAAACAATCCGGTACTGATCGGCGAGCCGGGCGTAGGGAAAACCGCCATTGTCGAAGGCCTTGCGCAACGCATCGTAAATGGTGAAGTACCGGAAGGAATCAAAAAAAAGAAACTTCTATCCCTTGACCTGAGTGCATTGATTGCGGGCGCCAAGTTTCGGGGTGAATTTGAAGAACGTCTGAAAGCGGTCTTGAAAGAACTCTCCAGGCAGGAAGGTCGCGTCATCCTGTTTATTGACGAACTGCACACCATGATAGGCGCCGGCAAGGCGGAAGGGGCGATGGACGCGGGGAATATGCTGAAGCCGGCGCTGGCGCGCGGCGAGCTGCATTGTATCGGCGCCACCACGCTTGACGAATATCGGCAATACATTGAAAAAGACGCCGCATTTGAACGCCGGTTTCAAAAGATCATCGTCGACGAACCCGGAGTGGAAGACACCATCGCCATCTTACGCGGGCTTAAAGAACGCTATGAAGCGCATCACGGCGTAGACATTACCGACCCCGCCATTATTCGCGCGGCAACGCTTTCCCATCGCTATATCGTCGACCGCCAACTCCCCGACAAGGCCATTGATCTCATTGATGAGGCGGCGTCACGCATCCGCATGGAAATTGACTCCAAGCCGGAGGCGATGGACAAACTTGATCGTAAATTGATTCAACTCAAGATCGAGAGGGAAGCACTGAAAAAAGAATCCGACGAGGCCTCCAGGAAGCACCTGGATGAATTACAGGCCGAAATACAAAAACTGGAAAGGGAATATGCGGGACTCGAAGAGATTTGGCGGGCGGAAAAAACCACGTTGCAAGGCACCAAGCAGCTTAAAGAGTTGCTTGAACAGGCGAGGATCGAGCTTGACGCCGCCCGGCGCGCGGGCGACCTGACAAAGATGTCGGAGCTGCAATACGGACGTATACCGGAGCTGGAGAAGCAATTACAACAATCCGGCAAGGCGCAAAAGACAGAGAACAAACTACTACGCAACCGGGTGACGGACACCGAAGTTGCGGAAATCGTATCACGCTGGACCCACATACCGGTGGCCAGGATGCTGACGGGTGAACGTGAAAAAATATTACAGATGGAAGCCGCCCTGCACAAACGGATCATTGGCCAGGATGAAGCCGTACAGGTGGTTTCAAATGCCGTGCGCCGGGCGCGCGCCGGCATTTCCGATGCCAACAGACCGAACGGCTCCTTTTTATTCCTTGGCCCGACCGGCGTGGGCAAGACCGAATTGACCAAGGCACTGGCCGAATTTCTATTTGACAGTGAAGGCGCATTGATCCGCGTAGACATGTCCGAGTTCATGGAAAAGCACTCCGTGGCCAGGCTAGTCGGTGCGCCACCGGGCTATATTGGCTATGAAGAAGGGGGCTATATAACCGAAGCCGTGCGCCGCAAGCCGTACAGCGTAGTGCTGATGGACGAGATTGAAAAAGCCCATCCGGACGTCTTCAACATCCTGTTACAGGTACTGGATGACGGCCGCTTGACCGACGGGCATGGCCGCACGGTAGACTTCAAAAACACGGTAGTCATTATGACCTCAAACCTTGGCAGCGACGTGATCCAGGAACTGGCCGGAGAACAAAATTACGAAAGGATGAAGGGCGCGGTAATGGAGATCGTAAACACACAATTCAGGCCCGAATTTATCAATCGTATTGATGACGTGGTCGTATTTCACCCCTTGGCGGAAGAACACGTCCGCGCCATCGCCGAAATCCAACTGAAACATCTACAGGGCAGGCTTTCAGATTCAGACGTAAAACTCGAGTATTCCGAGGCCACCGTAGGCAGGCTTTCCGAAGTCGGTCTTGATCCGGTGTACGGCGCCCGCCCGTTAAAGCGGGCGATACAAAAGATGATTGAAGACCCGCTGGCCCAGGCACTGTTGTCGGGAAAAGTCCATTCCGGCCAAACCGTTCGGGTAGATCTACGGGGAGACGGGTTGCACTTCACCAACGTTGAAGATCACCGCGAGTGAAATAGGGAAAGCCGCTCACCAACGTTGAGGATCGCCGCGAGTAAAATTTTCGACAAAAATGGTGAAGAAATATCGGTAAATAAAATATCGCCCCACCGCATTCGGCGGATCACCCATAGAAAAGAGGGCTTACATTCCGCACGGTTGACTTACCGGCGTTCCGTCTTCGATGCCCGTATCAGCAGCCGATCCATAACGGCGGCGGGAAGCATCCTTTTAAGCACCGCAAACAGGTACGTGGGGAAGGTCACAAAATACCTTGCCTTGGGCGTTGTACTTTCAAGCGCGTGTACAATTTTCTTCAGCACCGCCTCCGGTTCCAATGTAAACGGTACCGCCGCCCCCTCCTTATCGAGTCTTTTCATTGCCGCTTGGTATTGAAGCCGAAAACGGCTCTTTTCCCCGTCGATATACCTTTTATACATAAGCAGACTATTTTGGCGAAACCGGCTGATGATCGGGCCGGGTTCTATCAATGACACATAAACGTTTGTACCCTTCAACTCCAGACGCAGGGCATCGGTAACGCCTTCCAATGCAAACTTTGAGGCAACATACGCGCCGCGCAACGGCAACGCCACGAACCCCAGCACCGAACTAATTTGTATGATCCTGCCATATCCCTGCCTTTGCATCATCGGCATGACGGCATTGGTGAGCTCGACCAGACCGAATAAATTCGTGTCGAATTGTTGCTGCAAGGCCTCGCGCGAGAGATCTTCCACGGCGCCCGGCTGCCCGTAGCCGGCATTATTGATCAGGGCAAAAAGATGTCCTTCGGTTGCACGTGCCACCGATTCAACGGCGCGCCGAATATCCTCCGAACGGCTTACATCCAGTTGTATGCAGTCCAGCCCCTGTCGCGTAAGCGCCTCGACGTCACTTTGGCTTCTTGCCGAAGCAAATACCCGATAGCCGCGCCGTTGCAGGCCGTGCGCCACGTGCAGACCGATACCGGAACTACAACCGGTGATTAGAACAGACTTGGCTTGCATGAAACGGGTGACGGTCTAACCGCGATGACTTTGGACGGGTTGCGTCCTCGATCCCCCTCGATCCTTTAGCCGTCGCGCCCTTAGCAATAAAAGTTTCGGCAATAAAAAAGCCGGACTTTGAAAAAGTCCGGCTTTTACAGGTTAAATAAACCCGTGGTTACAGATCAAAGTCGTCGTCGTTGCTGTCGGCGGAACAAGGTCGAGGGGTAATTTGATTATCCATCGCATACTTCTCCGCGCCGGCATCAATGATGGACTGCGACAACGGTACGTCGCCTTCAATCCAATCCGACACGATATTCCACTGTCGCTTGTTGGCGTCCCATTGCTGGAACTTGGCCAGATGACCGCCCACGTGATCCAAACACGTCAAGCGCATCTCCGGTACTAGACCGGTCGCCCCGAGTTCCTCTATTCGCGCCGCATCCAGCACCAGGTTCTCAAATCCCCAGCGCGCCTCGGCACTCGTCAACGGACGATTACCAAACCGCTCCTGCGCGATACGCAAGGCCTCGGTATGGACAATTCCCGCCAATACGCCAAGGTTCCAGTACACCGAACCCAATCGGCTCTTATCCTGCAAGTCGCCCTTTCCGGCGCCATATACAGACTGGATAATATCCTGGACAACCTTGAAGTTGGTGCCTGCCGGATGCGTAGTGATCGCCTGGTAGCCGTCCGCGGCCTTACCTGCCGGAATGACGTCTTCGTCCGAATTGCTCCAGATGTTACCGATCAACTTGCTTACCGGATAGCCCGTGCGAACCGCCGTCTGCATCGCCACCGGATTCATTACACCCCAGCCGCGCAGCAACACATAGTCCGGGCGCAGCTTGCGAATGTTGATCCAGTGCGATTGTTGTTCGTTACCGGGATGCGGTACTTCTAGCGGATGATGCGTGCAGCCGTGCTTTTCGCACATACTGTCCATAAACGCTATCGCTTCGCGTCCATACGGCGAACCGTGATACAGCATCGCGATCTTCTTACCCTTCAGATTGGCGCGTCCGCCTTCCAGCACGTCACCGATGAAGTGCATCATAATAGAGTGCTCGTCATAGGTGTTAATGCCCGGCATGAAGTAGTACGGGAAAATATCCCCGCGCTGTCCCGCCGTCTTGCCGTGGTTGACCGCGATGATCGGCATCTTATCCTTGCGACCCGTCTCGATAAGTGCCGTGGAGATACCCACGCTCAACGGATCAAAAAACACCGCGCCGCCTTCCCGGTCTTTCAGGCGTTTGTAGCATTCTACTCCTCGCTCTACCGAATACTCGGTCTCGCATTCCGACCAAATCAGCTTAACGCCGCCTACCCCGCCGTCGCGGTCGTTGATCAGATTGTAGTAGTCCAATATGCCGCCAAAATAGCCCGTGCCTCCAGCCGCATAGGGGCCTACTCGATAGCTTGGTATCGGTACATACATGGTGTCGGCGCTATAAACCGCCGGACTTATTCCTACCACCATGCCCAATGCCAGGAGTAGCGTTATCAGTTTCTTTTTCATGATTTATGTGCTCCTCTGTAATATCAATATACAAAGATAAAAGCGGCTCGCCTTCCTTTATGAATATCAATAAAACCTATTCACGTAATAGCAAGACGCTATTTATGCTTACAATATAATAGCCATTAATGGATGGAATGCAAGAGAAAATCAAAAATTCGCAAAAATTCGGCGGCGACCAAAAAATGGCCACAAATGTAAAGGAATTTTCAGCGTATATCGGGAGTCAAGCCAGTCATTTAGGGGGCATTAGTTAGGAGGCATTAGTTAGGGCACGCACTTATAGACCTCAAAGGTCTGCTGGCCGTTGCTGACGCCCGAAACCGGTGCGACGGTATCGCCACCCATATTTGCGGCGTTATTACGCGCCAGTATCCTCAAATCTTTTACGATCACCGCCTGTGGGCGTGGGACGCTGAGCAGGGAAGGCTTAATATTTATCACCGTTCTGCCGAGTTTTTCACAGTTGGCGGCCTCGTCAACAGTGAGCAGACGCGATTTTTCTCCGCTAGCCGTTAATCGGACGGTTGCACAAGCGGCCAGCGAACCGACCGTCACCATAATCAAGCCCGTATAAAGCAATTTTCTGATCATGCCATGCCTCGAATAAATAGCTGTGAAAATAAATATGACAAAAAATAGGAATGATATACCTAAACTAGCCAAATCTGCTATCAAATCCACCTGTTCACGGCACTGGTTAGCCGGTTGCGATCCTATCCCGTAAAAAACCGATGACGTCCTCCCTGGGTATCAATTGCGCGTGCGGATCCGTTCTACCCTTATATTCCACCTCCCCCTTTTCCAGGCCGCGCTCACTAACCACAAGGCGATGCGGGATACCGATTAACTCATGGTCTGCAAACAACGTTCCGGCGCGCAGATCGCGGTCGTCAAAAAGCACCTCAAGGCCCGCTTTTACCAGTTCCTCGTAGAGTATAGTACAGTTTTCCCTGACTTTCTCGGACTTGTACAGACCGATGGGCAGCAATGAAATGGTGAACGGCGCGATAGCTTGCGGCCAGATGATCCCGCGTTCATCAAAATTCTGCTCAATCGCGGCGGCGGCGATGCGCGTCACGCCGATACCGTAGCAGCCCATCGTCACGATCTGCTCATCGGCATCCTGTCCCAGCACGCTCGCCTTTAGCGCTTGGCTATACTTATCCCCAAGCTGAAAGATATGCCCCACCTCAATGCCGCGTTTGATCGCAATCGTGCCGTTGCCGTCGGGGCTGGCGTCGCCGGCCACGATCTTGCGGATGTCTTTGCCTTCCACCTCATCGAAGCCGGCCAAGTCCCTTTCCCAGTTGACCCCGGTATAGTGATAGCCTTCCTCATTGGCGCCGCAGACAAAATTGGTCAGCGCATACGCCGCATGATCGATCACCAGTGGGCAATTCAAATGTAACGGCCCCAGCGAACCCACCTTGCAGCCCAGGGACGCCTCAATCTCATCTTCACTTGCAAAGGTAAGCGGGTTGGCGACGCCCTCCAGCTTTTGCGCCTTAGTGACATTCAATTCATGGTCGCCGCGCAGGATCAGCGCCACCAACGGCGCGGGGTCGCCCTTGACGATCAGCGTCTTCACCGTCTGTGTGGCCGGCAGATCCAGAAATTCACAGATCGTATCGATGGTGCGCTGCTCCGGCGTCGCAATCTTCTCCAACGGTTGTTGCGCGCCTGTGTCGGGACGAGGCATCGGCGAAGTCGGTGTAAGCTCCACGTTGGCGGCATAATCACTTTGCGTTGAAAAGGCGATGGCATCCTCTCCCGACGCCGCCAGCACGTGAAACTCATGCGAAGTGCTGCCGCCGATGGTGCCGCTGTCCGCCTCGACGGCGCGAAACTCCAAGCCCAGCCGTCTGAAAATACTGGAATACGCCTCATACATCGCCCGATAAGTAGTCTCCAGGCACTCCTGGCTCGTATGAAAAGAATAGGCATCCTTCATAATAAATTCACGCGCGCGCATCACGCCGAAGCGGGGGCGCATCTCGTCGCGGAACTTAGTTTGGATCTGATAATAATTGACCGGCAACTGCTTATAGCTACGTATTTCTCGCCGTAGCAGATCGGTGATCACCTCCTCATGCGTAGGGCCGTAGCAAAAATCCCTGTCGTGCCGGTCGCGGATACGCAGCAACTCGGGCCCGTACTCATCCCAGCGCCCCGACTCCTGCCAAAGCTCCGCCGGCTGGATCGAAGGCATAAAAATCTCAACGGCGCCGGCCCTATCCATCTCCTCACGGATGATATTCTCCACCTTGTGGAGAATACGCAGGCCGAGCGGTAGCCACGTATAAAGGCCGGCGGCAAGGCGGCGGATCATGCCGGCGCGCACCATCAACTTATGGCTGACGATCTCCGCGTCGGCGGGAGACTCCTTGAGCGTAAACAGAGAAAACCGGCTTGTCCGCATAATGTTTTTTTACTTAAAACTTTATCCAAAGTTTCTAGAAGATCCGCACTACCTTGATCTACATGGCCACGAGACGTTACAGGGGAATGTCGCCCACGGATGCCCGCAGCCATACAAAACACAGAGTGCATATAGTGAAAGAAATGCCGGTCTGATGCAACGTTATCCTTGCCGAGCATCTCCAAGGGCTTAGAGTGTCGGGTACAACTTTACTTTACCAGGCGCCTAAAGTGCTATACTCCATATAGACAAGGATGAACGAGGCGCAAAGAGGTCAAAATGGCGGACCGACGACTACGGGTATTCTACACGGTTGCGAAGCAGCTCAGCTTTACCAAAGCGGCGGAAACGCTACACATGACACAGCCGGCCGTAACCTTTCAGGTACGGCAACTAGAAGAATACTTTAATACCCGCCTATTTGATCGCACCCACAACCGCGTCACCCTAACCGAGGCGGGACGCAAGTGCTACGGATACGCCGAAGACATATTCGAGCGCTACGCCGAAATGGAAAACGCCGTCAAAGAGATCACCGGAGACGCAAGCGGCACGTTGACCCTGGGCGCAAGCACCACCATCGCCGAATACATGCTGCCGAGTCTGCTTAGGGGCTTTACCCGCGAATACCCCGATATTCAATTACGGCTCAAGGTATCCAACACCGAAGGCATCGTCTCGATGGTAGAAAACAGCATGATCGACCTCGGCATCGTCGAAGGGCCGGTCACCAACAAAAACCTGCTGGTGGAAGTATGCCGTATCGACCACCTGGTGGTGATCGTGCCTACCGAGCACGAATTGGCCGGGCGAGAAGTCATCGCTATGGAAGAATTGATACGCTATCCGTTCATCTTTCGGGAGGAAGGTTCAGGCACCCGCGACGTGATCCTCAAGCACGTCAGCAGGCTGGGATTGGATAAGAACAGCCTGCATATCTGCATGGAACTTGGCAGTCCCGAATCGATCAAAGGCGCCGTCGAAGTAGGCATGGGCGTCTCAATCGTCTCCAGCGTCACCATTGAAAAAGAACTAAAACTGGCGACCTTGAGCAAGGTTGCCCTCGATCCGCCGCTGGAGCGCGCCTTCTCCTTTGTTCGGCAGCGACAGCGGTTTCAACTACGCGCGATGGAAGAACTACTGGAATACGCGCGCGGCTACTGCCAGCCAGAAAAACAGGCAATATCCTAGCCGTCTGGATACAGACGTTTAAAAATCTGCACGGAATCTTCAGGCCAGCCAAGTAGATCCTGTACCTTACGGCATCGATCCCGTACCTCAACGAGCCGATTTTGTACCTCAACGTGACCACCTTTAGAACCGAGTTTAGAAGCATAGACATAGAAATTGCTGCCCGCTATTGGCGTCGGCTCTTTGCCTAATAGACGCGACATCTCCTCCTTTTCCGAATCCAGATAGATACCCAGCTTTTTGCGTTTAGGGAACGGCATGGATTTAAACGTGGAGTTAAATTTGGCGGGGTCATGCTTGTAAGCCTCGTCAAAGAAAGCTCTCAGGAAGTCAGTCCAATATTTTACTTTATATCTTTTTGTAATTTGTATGTGTGTTAGCTCTGGGTTCATTGCAGGCGGTATCCTAGCCGTCCGGCCACAGACGTTGATCTCCCCTAAAAATCTGCACGGAGTCTTCACGCCAACCGAGTAGCTCCCGCACCTCACGGATCGATTCTTTAATTGTTTTAGCACTGGCGTTGATATAAAAGTATAAGCTGCTATTTGCTACTGGTGTTGGCGCCGGTTTTTTATTTTTAGGTAAACGCGACATTTCCTCCTTTTCCGAATCCTGATAGATACCTATAGTCCTCCTGTTGCCTCTGTAGGGTGTGGAGACAAACGTGGAGGTAAACGTGGCGGGGTCATATTTATAGGCCTCGTCAAGGAAAGTTTTCATGCATTTTTTCCAACTTTTTGCTTTATGTCTTTGTCCTCGTATCTGTATATGTGTTGGCTTTGTGTATTTTTTCCGTTCGGATGGGTCTGGGTCTGATGATGGCGCATCTGTATCATGTGGGGATGTTCTATCAACCTCGGCAGAAACGGCGGGCGATGGCTGGATCGTTGCACGTTCCTTGAGAAATTTTACGATCTCTTCAGTAGAGACATAGGTGCCGGTTGAGTCTTTAATACTTTTTCGCAATGCACTGACCAGTTTCGGGTCACCGGATGTCATCAGTGCCTTCCATTTGGTGGCCATGAGGCGGCGAATCCGTTTCTTTTCGGCAAGTGTCTGGGCGCCACTGTCGGAAACCTTGTCCCGACTCAGCAATTTCCACAGCTTACTGCCGCAGCCATGGACATCCTCCTCGTCAATGTTGATCGCCTCTGCCAGAGGTGACTCATCCATCTTCGAGTTTTCACCGAAATAGTAAATGTGCCATTCCTTACCGTTGCTTAGCACCCCAAGGGAAACTTCAGCTATTTTGCAATAATCTTTTAGTTGTTTAAGCATTTCGTAATAATTTTGATGGTCTACGTCCATCGCCTTGGTAGGGGCTTTGGTTTCAATCAGGACGAGCGGCTTGCCGCCGGAAAACAGGGCAATGTCTGCATGGCCTCTCATGTGCCCCCCTACACGATATTCCAGTTGTACTTCATCGGGATCGGTGGTGTCCCAGCCCAAGGCCCGAAGCATAGGAAAAATGATCGATAGTTTGGCTGTACTTTCATTCATATTCGTCGCATTGATGGTCTTGATCCGTTCAATTTCGGTTTCGATGGTTTCGATACTCATTGCAAAGGCCCGGGTTATTTTTGGAAGGGTTTAACTATACCACACGGCTTATTGAGTGACATTCACTCCGTTTATGCAATAATCTGGCATACTCACGGCACACGTGATGAAAACATTTGATGTTCGCATACCTTAAAGGCTGGTATCACCGCCATTTCTCGGACCCGCAAGTGGTCATCCTTGCGCTGTGTCTGTTGATCGGCCTGGCGCTCATCCTGTTTGCCGGCGGCATCCTCGCGCCGATCCTGATCAGCATCGTGATCGCCTACGTCCTGGATGGCGCGGTGGAGATCCTACAACGCGGCAGAATGCCACGATTATTTGCCACCATCCTGGTATTTTTCGCCTTTATGCTGTCGTTGTTGTTGGCACTGCTGGCGCTGGTACCGAAATTATCGCAGCAATTTACCCAGTTCTTCCGCGAGCTGCCGACCATGATCGCGCAAGGGCAAAACCTCTTGGTGCAGTTGCCCGAAAAATATCCGAGCCTTGCGCAGCTATTCACCGAACAACAAGTCGAAGAACTTATCCGGGCGGTGCAGTCGCAACTCATTTCGGCGGGTCAGCAATTTATCAGTCAGCCGCTGGAATCCGTCGTCGGTTTGATCACCATCATGGTGTACCTGATCCTGCTGCCCCTGCTGGTGTTTTTCTTTCTCAAGGACAAATACCAGATCCTTGACTGGATGAAGGGCTTTTTCCCCTCCGACCGCGAATTGACCAAGCAGGTATGGTTTGAAGTCAATCAGAAAATGGCGAGTTACATACGCGGCAAGTTTATCGAGATCCTGATCGTCTGGTTCGTGACCTACATCACATTCATACTCTTTGGTTTCAACTACGCGATGTTGCTCTCGTTCCTGGTGGGCGTGTCGGTCATCGTTCCCTACGTCGGCGCCGTGGTGGTTGCCGTGCCGATAGCCTTCGTGGCCTACTTTCAATGGGGCATCGGGCCGCAGTTCGCCTACGTGCTGATCGCCTATGCGGTGATCCAATTTTTGGATGGCAACATCCTGGTGCCGCTATTGTTTTCCGAAGTCGTCAACCTGCACCCCGTCGCCATCATTGGGGCGGTGTTGATCTTCGGCGGTATCTGGGGGTTGTGGGGGATATTTTTTGCGATCCCGTTGGCGACGCTCATCAATGCCGTGATCAAGGCCTGGCCGAGTCGCAACGGCGCTGCCGCCGCATAACGGGCGGCTTGTCACGCCATGATTTCATTTGTATTATCATTGACTTCCTGTTCAACGCTCCCTGTGAGGTAAGCCGTGTTCAAAGGTAGCATGGTCGCCGTTGCAACGCCCATGCGCGAGGACGGCGAGATCGATTACGATTGTCTGGCGCAATACATAGAATTTCACATCGAAAACGGCACTGATGCGCTGGTGCCCGCCGGCACCACCGGAGAATCGGCGACGCTCACCCACGAGGAGCATTGCGAAGTCATTCGCTTCGTCGTCGAATGCGTGCGGGGGCGCGTGCCCGTGATCGCCGGCACCGGCGCCAACTCCACGCGCGAGGCCATCGAGCTGACCCAATGCGCCAGGGACGCCGGCGCCGACGCCTGCCTGCTGGTAACGCCCTACTACAACAAACCGACGCAACGGGGCCTGATCCTGCACCATCGGGCGGTTGCCGAGGCCGTTGACATCCCGCAGATCCTCTACAACGTGCCCGGGCGGACGGCTTGCGACATGCTGCCCGAAACCGTGATCGAGCTGTCGCACGTCGCCAACATCATCGGCATCAAAGAGGCCACCGGCGAGGTCGGGCGCTGCACGAGACTGAGTGCCGAAAGCCGTGACGGATTCCTGCTGATCAGCGGCGACGACGCCACCGCGATGGAATTTCTACTGGCGGGCGGGCACGGCGTGATCACCGTGACCGGCAACGTGGCGCCGAAACTGTTTCACGAAATGTGCGCCGCCTGTTTGGCAAAAGATCGTACCCGCGCGCGGCAAATCAATGCTAAACTAGAGCGGTTGAACAAAGATTTATTCGTGGAATCCAACCCTATCCCCGTCAAGTGGTGCCTACATGAAATGGGACTATTTCCGAACGGCATACGGCTGCCGATGACGCGCCTGTCGGATACTTTTCACGCCACCTTACGCGAGGCGTTACGCGCCGCCGACGCCATTTGATCACAGTCACCGAAATGAAAACAGAGAATCGCCCGCCAATGTTACGAATTACACTCTTGATCATCATACTGCTGACGACCGTAAGCGGTTGCGGCTTCTGGAACTCCGCCAACAAATATATGGGCAGCGGCTCTACCAATCCACTCGAGGCGCCGCCGGATCTGGTCACGCCCGAGTGGGAAGAAAGCCTTCAGATTCCCAGGACGGCCAACGACAGGATCAGTGCATTGGAAACCCAAGGCCCGGCACTGGGCGCGGCTGTTTTGCCCGAATTTCTGAACGTGCGCGTGCGCCGCGAAGGGCCGACGCGCTGGCTGGAGGCCGACACCGATCCGGTCACCCTGTGGCCGTTGTTACGCAAATTCTTACAGGACGAAGGGTTTGAGATCGCCGCCGATGAGCCGGTGATCGGCTATCTCGAAACGCATTGGAAACAAAACCTGGGCCGTTCCACCGAGACCGAACGCCAACAGGAAAGCTTTGACATCGTCGGCGAAAAACTACGCATACGCCTTGAACGTCAGCCCAACGCCGTTACCAACATATTTCTAACGCAGCGCGGCACAGAAGTTGCCGCGATCAACGAAGACGATCAGATCCTGTGGAAGCCCAAACCGCACGACGACGAGCGCGAGGCCGAAATGCTGATCCGCCTGATGGAATTTCTCGGCACCTCAAAAGAGGACGCAAAACGCAAGTTTGCCGACGTAAACCAACAATTCCTATTTCTCGACATTCGGGACATCGGCGGGGTTCCCGTGTTACTGGTCGGCGACATATTTTCCCGCGTATGGCGCAGCACCGGCGTGGCACTGGACCGTTCGGGACTTTTCGTTGAAGACCACAACCGCAGCCAAGGCGTCTACCACGTCTCCCTGGATCCCGCCAAAATCGAGTTTGACGCCCAACAAGCACCCGCCGACGAAGCCGCACAAAAAACGTTCTATGAAATTCACCTGCTGAGCAAGGGCAAGCAGACCCTGATCACCGCCCACGGAGCCGACAAAGACGCCGCCGCACTGACTGCCGAAGCCGCGAGAAAAGTACTACAACGCATCCTCGCCGCCTATCCGGGCAGCTACCCGAGCACCTAGCCCTAGCCTCATCAGTTGGGGCAAACAAAAAGTTAAGATGAATAATTACGAAAAATGGGTACATGTCCTTCGGTGGGAAGATTATCAGCAAGGGAAAGGGCAATTACGTACCGAAGATAATAAGTTTTGTTGCCTTGGTGTAGCGGTGGATTTATATGCCAAGTCTAAAGGCATGGAATGGACGGGCACTGCTTGGGAAAAATGGAAAATTGTTAGGGAGAGTGAGAAAGACTTTATAGATGAAAATGGAAACAATTGGGAAATTAAAGTTATGGAAATACTTGGGTCGGAAGACTCGATGCCTTTGGAAGTAGGTGAATGGCTTGAGATAAATGAAGAAAATATCGACATTGGGTATATGGGATTTAAGCCTCACCTAAATAAAAACAGCAGTCAACACAACTGGGATGGCAAGGAAGGATGTTATAACAGATTAACTGCTATAAACGATTCCGGGATTTTCAACTTCCCCTCTATAGCCTTTATTCTTGAGACCCATCAAGACATTACTGTACTTCCCCCTGAAGAAAACGACCCAAACAAAGGGAATTGAAATAAACACCTTTACAGTTATAGATGTTGAGACCGCGAATTGCGATCAAACAAGCGTTTGCCAGATTGGTATTGCCCATGTAAATAATGGTGCGATAACCGATGAGTGGAAGTCATACGTCAATCCACTTCAAGCATTCGATCCTTTTAATGTATCCATACATAGAATTACGAAAGAGATGGTCGCCGACAGCCCGACAATGGGTGATATACAAAAGGAACTTCAACAACAATTAGATGGAAGAATAATTGTAAGTCACGGGGCGTTCGACCGGAATGCTCTCAAGCATGTTCTTTTTAATCACCAATGGTTGAATAGTATGAAAATTATTCGCCGTGCTTATCCTGAAAAATATGGAAAAAGAGGATACAGATTAGCCAATCTTGCAAAGGACTTTGGAATAACTCTCAAACATCATGATGCATTAGAAGATGCCAAAGCAACGGCGGATATTCTTTTAGAGATTTTAGATGATACAAAGACAACAATTGACTATTGGGTTGATCGGGTTAAAGAACCAATTACTCCTTATAAAAGGAAAGCGTATAAAAGAAAAGCGGGAACATCTGCACCCCCTATAAAACTTCAAGGTATAGAGGATGGCCCTTTAAGTGGACATACAGTTGTGTTTACTGGCGAATTGGCAATGACACGTAAAGAGTCGGCAGAGAAAGCCTCTGCGGAAGGTTGTAATGTCGAGCCTGGAGTGACAAAAAGAACAACAATGTTGGTTGTCGGAACACAAAAATCAAGAATGATTGCACCTGGTGATAAGAGCAGTAAACATAAGAAAGCTGAGAAATATATTGAAAAAGGGCAGGAGATTGAGATTTTGACAGAAGAAAATTTTCTCCAACTGATTGAAATGGGGAAAACCAGGCTTGGTTATGATGAAGCGGGTTTTAATTAGGGATGGGTACGATATAAGAGGATATGATAAGGAAGGCTTTGATAAAGAAGGGTATCACAGACAAGGATATCGTAAAGAAGCTACATAAAAACTAATAGCTAATATTCACTATCACTGTTTCCACTGTCGCATACCCTACATACGAAGTCTCCAAGCGGAAATTTTAGGAAACTATATACAATTCTAACCAAGTAAGGTTTTCAGTATTGCTCTGACTTTTATCCGGACGAATTAGAAGGGAGAAACGGAACTTATTTGCCCTGTGCTGTGGCGGCGGCTGGTGTGCTGTCGGTCTGGGGTTGTTGGCTTGCCATCATTTTTTCAAGCCCACCTATGCTTTGTTTGATGTCGCCTATACTTTGGATTACGCCCACAACTAAACCACGTAATTCCCGTTGCTCTGTGTCGTGTTTCTCAATGCTTTTGTTGATGGCTTCCATCTTTGTATTGATATTGGTTTCCATACCATCAATTCGGTCTTTCATGCCTCTAATTTGGAAACTGAAAATAATCCAAGTCAACACAAAGCCAAACACTACGCCCGCCTCGCCATATTTATCTATCAATTCTGTAATGCCCATTGCTTACTCTGTACCTGTTCTTTGTTGTGGACGTGTGCCGTCACTTTTTCATGGTAACCGAAATAGCATTGAAATGCCGGAACGATCTAGAGGCTTCGCGTATCACTCGGTATAGTGTCCATTACCAGGTGAAAATATATACGTATAGAGCTGCGCACCTGGCGCGACATCCAAGCACTTAGCCCCTGCACCCATCCATCCAGGCGGGGGCAACAAGGGGGAGAAAGGGTTGGTCTTTATCCTTAAAAATATGGGAATTATATACTTGACACCGTAAAGTGATTGCCCTCAATAGGCATAACGGGTTCAGCAACCGAAAATGTATAATCTTTCAACTTGTGTAGCAATTCATCATATTCTGGTTTTGTTGCGATAATACATTCAGTTAATCCAGCAACATCCCCTTTTATTATCTTGTTTTTTATTCTCATTGCTTCCTTTTCAGACAATGTGATTAAATAGTTCTCGGCGTTTCTATACACTTGCCTAAGTGCCGATCCTTCAAGGTCTGCTTGTTTGTATCTTTCCCTAAGAGACGTCTTCATAGTTAATACTACTGGCCTCTTAGGGTTGTATAACGCAACGTCAAAGTCAGCATTTGGGACACGCTCAAATTTAGCCTGATAGTAAAAAGGGCTTATGCCTTCACGGGCTAAAGTTTCGCAAACCAGATACTCGAATATACGCCCGTTTGTGCTTGGATTGTTCCGGTCCCGGTGTTCACTACGATACAACCCGTAGGCGTCTTGTATAAACGTGTGTGGATCGCGATAGGTTATACTTCCCAACAAGCTGCTATAGATTGCCTTGCTTTGCCCTTTCGTGAGGGTGCAAATAACGCTCCGCATTCTTTAGATACTCTCTCTTTACTTAAGTCAACATATCTTTTTTCTAATTCAATCCCTACCGCAAAACGGCCATGATTGATCGCTTCAATCATGGTTGTACCACTCCCGGCAAAAGGGTCTAATACAGTGTCTCCAACAAATGAAAACAGTTTGATACAACGCTTTGGCAGTTCACGCGGGAACGGTGCTTCGTGCCCAATGCGTTTCCCACTTTCGCCGTTAAACTTCCACACACCCTTTACCCAATCTTTGAATTCCTCTGCGGTAATGTCTGAAACGCCTTGGTTTTTGCGTTTCCAATAGTCTTTATACAAAACGATAATCACCTCAACCGGTGCGATAACGTGCGGGGCACTGGCAGACTTCCAACTTCCCCATGCGGTTCGCCGTGAGATATTCCCCTCATTCCATATGATCGTTGCATGATATTTCCAGCCAACACTCAAAGCGGCTTGGGTAATGTCTGCGGATAGCGGTTGCTTCCCATTTTTATTCTTATCAAGTGAAACGTTTACACATAGACGGCCGGTTGATTTTGTCCATTGATAACATCGGTCAAGCCACTGCCTCGTAAAATTCATATAGGCTTCATACGATATAGAATCATCATTTTCGCCGGAATAATGCTTGCCTACATTGTAAGGCGGAGAGGTAACAGTAAGGTCTATACTTTCTCTGTCTAACACGCCGATGTTGGTGGCATCTGCTTGGATAAGGCGGTGCCGGGTTTCAATAATTTCAGGATTAGGCTTATACGCCATTACTTGTTTTAACCCTGTATTCAGGTTTGGCAAGGTTATGCCGGTCATACCTTTTCTCCTTATAATTCAATCATCAAAAGTTCGCTGCATTGCTTAATCGCCTCTGCATCCACTCTTGGATTATATGCACTATATTTAAGTTGTCAACAGGGAATTATCTACAATATATAGCGTCAAAAAGATAATTTAATTTGGTTAGAATTGTATATTATTCCCGCCATTCCCAACCATCAAGACACATTTTCCACATTCTCCACCACCCGCAAACCGATACCCGTAAAAGACTGAATTGACTTCAAAATAGAATCGGCGTCCAGTCCCGCCTCGGCAAGCTGCTGGTCGCGTGTGGCATGATCCAGAAACCGGTCCGGCAGCCCTAGATTCTTAACCTTCACAGAGGTCGCAAGGGGAGACAACACCTCATTGATCGCGCTGCCCGCCCCGCCCATAACCACGTTATCTTCCACGCTGATCACATAGTCATGATGATCGGCGGCATCCTTAATGCAGTCCTCGTCAAGCGGCTTGACAAAACGCATATTGACTACAGTGGCATTCAATCGTTCCCCGACCTTCAGGGCGTCATGGACGGTGCTGCCGAACGCCAGGATGGCAATGCGTTCGCCCGTGCGTAATACTTTTGCCTTGCCCACTTCAACCGCGCGCATTTCGGGGACTACGGGCACGCCGGGCCCGCTGCCTCGCGGATAACGCACCGCCGTCGGGACATCCTGCAAATAAGCCGTATACAGCATCCTTCGCGTTTCGTTTTCATCCGCCGGCGCCATCACCACCATATTCGGCACGCAGCGCAGATACGTCAGATCGAAGCTGCCGGCGTGGGTTTGTCCGTCCGCCCCCACCACTCCGGCGCGGTCGATAGCAAAAATGACCGGCAGATTCTGAATGGCGACATCGTGGATCAGTTGATCGTAGGCCCGTTGCAGAAAAGTCGAATAGATCGCCACCACCGGCTTAAGCTTTTCACACGCCATGCCGGCGGCCAGCGTCACCGCGTGTTGTTCGGCGATGGCCACATCAAAATAACGCTCGGGGTATCTCTTTGAAAACTCCACCAGCCCGGAACCTTCGCGCATGGCGGGGGTGATCGCCACGATGCGCTCATCCTTATCGCCGATGTCACAGATCCAGTCACTGAAAACCTTGGTATAGGTGATGGCCGGTTTCTTGTCGCCCTTGACGACGCCCGTATCGGGATCGAACGCCGGCACCGCGTGATAGCCGACCGGATTGGACTCGGCCTTTTCATAACCCTTGCCCTTGCGGGTGACGATGTGCAGCAGGCGCGGTTCATGTTGCCGTTTCAAGTTTTGCAGGGTCTTGACCAGACCGCATACATCGTGCCCGTCCACCGGCCCGAAATAATGCACGCCCATCTCCTCAAACAGGGTGCTTGCCGCCAGCATTCCCTTGACGTGTTCCTCGGTGCGCCGCGCCAGTTCGCGGATCGGCGGCACAGGCTCCAGCAATTTTTTACTGCCTTCCCGCACGCTGGAAAATACCCTGCCCGAGAGCAGGCGCGCCAGGTAATTGGTCATCGCCCCGACGTTGGGCGAGATCGACATCTCATTATCGTTGAGGATGACCAGCACGTCGGCCTTGGAATTGCCCAAGTGATTAAGTGCCTCGTAAGCCAGTCCGGCGGTCATGCCGCCATCGCCGATCACGGCCACCACCTTGCGATGGTCGCACCCTTGGCGCGCGCCGACGGCCATCCCCAGTGCCGCACTGATAGAGGTGCTGGAGTGCCCCACGCCGAAATGGTCAAACTCGCTTTCGTTGCGTTTGGGGAACGGCGCCAGCCCGTCTTTCGTGCGGATGGTAGTGATGCGCGGCTTGCGGCCGGTGAGGATCTTATGCGGATAACATTGATGCCCCACGTCCCACACGATTCGGTCGTGCGGCGTATTGAATACATAGTGCAGGGCGGTCGTGATCTCGATTGCGCCCAGACCGGCGGCAAAGTGTCCGCCGCTACTGGCCACGGAATTTAGGAGATACGTGCGCAGCTCATCGGCCAGTGCCGGCAGTTGCCGTAACTCCAGTTTGCGCAAGTCTGCCGGATAGTCGATCTCGGAGAGCAGGGGATAGCGTTGTTCTTCCATGCCGGATGGTTACACCAATCGTATTCTTTGGCTATGCGGATATTTTAGTATAAACGTCGGCGTCGCATAGTAGTTATAGCACGGGGGGTTATACATCTATACATCGCGCGTGACCATATAACTGCTGATCTCCCTCAGGGGGTTCGCCCGCAAGTCAAATACGCGAATTTCATGTAGTGCCCGTTGCAACAGATCGTTGGCGGTAGATTGCGCCTGTTGCAGACCGACCACGCCGGGGTAGGTGGGCTTTTCGGCGTCCTTCCCCCGTAGCTTGTCGGTGTGGATGTCGAGGATGTCATCGCGTATCTGAAACGCCAGCCCGATACATTCGGAAAAGCGCGTAAGGCGTTCGATGACCTCGGCGTCTCCCACCCGCCCGATAATGACCGCCATCAGCACGCTGGCCTTGATCAGTGCGCCGGTTTTCAATCTGTGCATGGCTTCGATCTCGTCCTTGCTGAGCCGTTTTTTTATGGACGCGAGATCGATGGCCTGCCCGCCGGCGACGCCCGCCGATCCCGAAGACTCGGCCAACAGTCGGATGACCTTGACCTGCTGCCGATCATCCGAAGTGCTATCGTTGGCCAAAATTGCAAACGCCAGCGTCTGGATCGCATCGCCGGCCAGGATCGCCATGGCCTCGTCAAACGCCTTGTGACAGGTGGGGCGCCCGCGCCGCAGGTCGTCGTCATCCATGGCGGGGAGATCATCGTGGATCAGCGAATAACTGTGCATGAGTTCCACTGCACAGGCTGAGGCATCCAGCTTTTCCGGTGCGGAACCCAGCGCCTCGCCGGTTGCGTATAACAGCGCCGGCCGGATACGTTTGCCGTCTCCCAGCACGGCATAGCGCATCGCCTGGTGCAGCGTGACCGGAGGGACGGACTGTTTCGGTAGCCTTTCCTCAAGCTGTCGGTTGACTCGCGCGGCGTACTGATCGAGGCTTTTTTCAGTCGTCTGCCGGCTGTTTTCCATCGTCAAAACTCTTTTCCACCCACTCGTCATTTTCCTTGCTTAAGACGGAAATTTTCTGTTCGGCGTTTTGCAGCGCCTGCCGGCATTCGCGTGAGAGCTTGATACCCCGCTCAAAATGCTCGAGGGAATCCTCCAGCGACAACTCGCCTTTTTCCATTCGGCTTACGATGTCTTCAAGCTCCTGTAGCGATTTCTCAAAATTGGCTACCTTCGTTTCTTTAGGCACGTTACTTTCCCGTGGTTGTAGTGAAATTGGACGGCTACGGACTGTTATAAAGGGCGGCTAATAGTGATCGAATAGTGATTATGCGACAGTCGTTTTATTATTGACATACCTTTTAGACTTAGTCTAAACTACCGCTACAGTTTATCGCCCTTTAGCTCTCATAATTAAACTGCCCTCTAAGTAAACTGATTGTATATAAATTAAAGACCCGATGATAAAAAGAAAAGAAGGAGGCACTCATGACTGAAGTGAGTAAATGCCCTGTAAAACTTGTACTGGAAAACAACTCCGCCGGCGATGGCACTACCAACAAGGATTGGTGGCCAAGCCAGTTAAACGTCAACCTCTTGCACCAACACTCCCCCCGCTCTAATCCGGCGGATGCAGGTTTCAACTATGCCGAGGAGTTCAAGAAACTTGACTACTACGCCCTAAAGAACGACCTCTACGAATTGATGACCACCTCTCAGGATTGGTGGCCGGCCGACTACGGACACTATGGCCCCTTCTTTATTCGTATGGCGTGGCACGGCGCCGGCACCTATCGCATCGGTGACGGACGCGGCGGCGCCGGTACCGGCAACCAACGCTTTGCACCCGTCAACAGCTGGCCCGACAACGGCAACCTCGACAAGGCGCGGCGGTTACTGTGGCCGCTCAAACAGAAGTACGGCAGGCAGATCTCTTGGGCCGACCTCATGATCCTGGCCGGCAACTGCGCCTTGGAATCGATGGGATTTAAGACCTTCGGCTTTGGTGGCGGACGCGAGGATGTATGGCAATCGGAAGAAGACATCTACTGGGGCATTGAAGACGAGTGGCTGGGCGACAAACGCTACACCGGTGAACGCGATCTCGAAAATCCGCTTGCCGCCGTACAGATGGGCCTGATCTATGTCAATCCCGAAGGGCCGAACGGCAACCCCGATCCGGTAGCCTTGGGAGTTGACATCCGCGAGACCTTCGCGCGCATGGCGATGAACGATGAAGAAACCGTTGCGCTCACCGCCGGCGGCCACACCTTCGGCAAATGCCATGGCGCCGGCGATGCGACCCTTGTCGGCCCGGAGCCGGAAGGCGCCGGCATTGAAGAGCAGGGGCTTGGTTGGATGAGTAGCCATGGATCCGGCAAGGCCGGCGATGCCATCACCAGTGGCCTTGAAGGGGCGTGGACGAACGACCCGATCAAGTGGGACATGGGCTATTTCGACAACCTGTTCGGCTATGAGTGGGAGCTGACAAAAAGCCCCGCAGACGCCTACCAGTGGGTGCCGAAAGACAGTGCCGCCGCAGACGCCGTGCCGGATGCGCACGACCCGTCAAAGCGTCATGCCCCGATAATGACCACGGCGGACATGGCCATGAGGATGGACCCGATCTATGAACCAATCTCGCGGCGTTTTCACGAGAACCCCGAAGAATTTGCGGACGCCTTTGCCCGCGCCTGGTTCAAACTCACCCACCGCGATATGGGCCCCCGCGCCCGTTATCTTGGCCCCGAAGTGCCGGCGGAAGAACTCATTTGGCAAGACCCGATCCCGACCGTGACCCATCAACTGATCGATGAGCAGGACATCGCCGATCTCAAGGGCAAGATATTGGCTTCGGGATTGTCGGTTTCCCAACTGGTTTCTACGGCCTGGGCGTCGGCGTCAACCTTCCGCAATTCCGACATGCGTGGCGGTGCGAATGGCGCGCGTATCCGGTTTGCGCCTCAAAAAGATTGGGAAGTCAATCAACCGGATCAACTGGCGACCGTATTGCAGACCCTTGAGGATATCCAACAGGAGTTCAACGGTTCGGGATCGAACGGCAAGGCGATCTCGCTGGCCGATGTGATCGTGCTGGCCGGCTGTGCGGGCGTTGAGCAGGCCGCGAAAAATGCCGGACACGATGTAACCGTACCGTTCACCTCGGGGCGTGCGGATGCCACCCAAGAGCAAACCGACGCCGAGTCATTTGCGGTACTCGAGCCGACTGCGGACGGTTTCCGTAACTACCTCAAGGCAAAACACACCGTAGAGGCGGAGCGGTTGTTGATCGATCAGGCACAGCTGCTGACGCTTACCGCCCCCGAGATGGCGGTTCTCATCGGCGGCATGCGGGTCTTGAATACCAACTCTGGACAGGCCCAACACGGCGCCTTTACCAGCCGGCCGGAGACGCTTACCAACGACTTCTTTATAAATCTTCTCGACATGGACATAGCCTGGACGCCGACTTCGGAAGACTGTGACCTATTCGAAGGGCGTGATCGCGCCACCGGCGAGCTAAAATGGAGCGGCACGCGTGTCGATCTCATCTTCGGCTCAAACTCACAGCTTCGCGCCCTGGCGGAATTTTACGGCTGCGAAGACGCCGGCCAACAGTTCGTGCAAGACTTTGTAAAGGCGTGGGACAAAGTAATGAACCTGGACCGCTTTGACTTGACCTGATCTGACCACTAGCAAAGGGGGGTGTGAAATACATCCCCCCCTCTCTACCTAATTTCCCTTTGTGCCTGATTTTCCCATGCCATCCCGCTTGACGGCTTGAGCTGCAAAGCCCAAGCCCGTAAGACCAGTTGACGGGGCTTCTCAACCCCTTGTTGCAAGGGGAGGGCGTCGGGGAGGGGCGTCAAACTCGATCCGTTCGGCGCCGTGATAGACCAAAAACGCGCGCCCCTTGGCCCGGGCGATCATGATGATCCCCAGATCGCGCGCCAGTTCCAGCCCCAGATGGGTCACGCCCGAACGAGAGAGCAGCACCGGAATCCCCATCTGTGCCGACTTCATCACCATCTCCGTGGTCAGGCGGCCGGTAGTGTAGAAAACCTTGTCGCCGCCGTCGACGCCTTCCAGCCACATCCACCCCGAAATGGCGTCGGCGGCATTGTGCCGGCCGATGTCCTCGACGAATCTCAGTATCTTGGTGCCGTCACACAGCGCGCAACCATGTACCGCGCCGGCGCGCTTATAAATCTCATTAAAGCGGGTAATTTCCGTAAGCAGGGCATAGATTCGGGACTGTTTTATAACCACGTCGGGCAGCTTGGCGTCATACAGTTTATCCAGGGTGCAACTGAACATGGTGCCCTGTCCGCAACCGGACGTTATCGTGCGTTTGGCTAATTTCTCCTTCCAATCGGTGATCTTTTTCCCCGCCGTCAGACGGATCTCCACCACTTCCCGATCCCAATCCACGTTGACCGCCGCCACGTCCTCAATCGCCTCGATAAGACGTTGGTTGCGCACGTAGCCGAGCGCCAGCTCCTCGGGGTGGGTGCCCAGCGTCATCAACGTGACGACCTCTTGCCCGTTGACCTTCAGGGTAAGGGGCGATTCACCGGCGACCTGCACGTCGCGCCTGTCGTTATACTGATCGGTGGCCTTTACCCGGTGAGTGGGCGCCAAGCCCTGCCGTGACGTTTCGGGACGATAAAGGCTATTCATGACGAGAACTGCCCCGCGTAGTCCAGTGCCTGGTTGAGCCGTTCCACGGCGATCACCTCGATCCCCGCCGGCACCTTTCTGGGGCGGTTCGCCTTGGGGATGATGGCCTTGGTGAAGCCGTGTTCCTTCGCCTCTTTCAGCCTTGCCAGGCCGTTGTACACCGGGCGTATTTCGCCGGTCAGCCCCACCTCTCCGAATACCGCAAGGCTACGTCCCAACGCCTGATCCCGAAAGCTGGAACAGGTGGCGAGCAGGATGGCGAGATCTGCCGAAGTATCCTTCAACTGTACGCCGCCGACCACGTTTACAAACACATCCTTATCATAAATAGTGACCCCGCCGTGCCGGTGCAGGATGGCGAGCAGCATCGTCAGGCGGTTATGTTCGATGCCCAGCGATACCCGACGAGGGTGCGTTGCCGGCGTGTCATCCACCAGCGTCTGGATCTCCAGCAACAGCGGGCGCGAGGCCTCGCAGGTGGCCGTGATCACGCTGCCGGGCACCTCATCGCCGCGTTGCGACAGAAAGATCGCCGAAGGGTTTTTTACACCCTTTAGACCATCGTCCTGCATCACGAACACGCCCAACTCGTTGATGGCGCCGAAGCGGTTTTTCACCGCCCGCAGCACCCGATAGCGGCCGCCTTCATCGCCCTCAAAATAAAGCACCGTATCGACCACGTGTTCCAGCACGCGCGGGCCGGCGATGGCGCCGTCTTTGGTCACGTGACCGACCACGAACACGGTGGTCTCGGTCTGTTTTGCAAAGCGCGTGATCTGATTGGCGCATTCGCGCACCTGCCCGACCGAGCCGGCCACCGATGGCGTGCTTCCGGCAGAGAGCGTCTGAATCGAATCGATCACCATAATGTTGGGGCGTTCGCGTGCGGCATTGGCGAGGATCTCCTCAAGGCGGTTCGAGGCGATGACGCGCAGGCCGGACTTCTCATAGCCGAGGCGTTGGGCGCGCAGTGCGATCTGTTGCAGTGATTCCTCTCCCGTTACATACAGGGGGCGTTCGTGCTCCAGTGCGCACAAAACCTGTAACAGCAGGGTAGACTTGCCGATGCCGGGGTTGCCGCCGACCAGGATCACCGAACCTTTGGTGACGCCGCCGCCGAGGGCGCGATCCAATTCCGCAAAAGAGGTTTTGATGCGTGCGTGCGCGGTGGGCTTGAACGCATTGAGCGTCTGGATTAGTTCGCCGCTATCGTTCGCCGCCGCGACCGCCTGCCCGAAGGGGACGGTCTGTTTTTTGATCGTGTTCCAGGCGCCGCAATCGGGGCATTGTCCCATCCATTTGGAGAACGATCCCCCACATTCCGTACATACATAGCTTAACTCCTTGGACACGCGGATATTGTATCCGATCCGTGCTTCAACTTGCAGTGTTCGGCGGGGTAGGCGCGGCCTCGGCGGGGTGCGGTTGGCGCGGGCCGACGCGCACCGTACGCACGGCATTACTTTTCATCTTCACCACCTCGATGGGATAGCCGTCGATCAGCAAACTGGTACCGGCTTTGGGGATAGACTCCATATGCTCCAGCACCAGGCCGTTGATCGTCTTGGGGCCGTCTTCGTGCAACGTCCCTTGCAGCATCTCATTCACGTCGCGCACGTGGGCGCCGCCGTCGATCAGATACGTGCCGTCCCGTTGCGGCCGGATCTCGACGTTATCCGTGGCGGGATCGTTGGTGAATTCACCGACGATTTCCTCCAGCAGATCTTCCAGCGTGACCAACCCTTGGATGTCTCCGAACTCGTCGACCACCAGGCTGAGACGGCGTTTCTTGTCCTGAAACTCAAACAGCAGCTTCTTCAGGTTGGTACCTTCGGGAATGAAATAAGGCTCGCGCAGCACCTCTTCCAGTTGCTTGGGGTTAAGCCCCTTATGGAGAGTGCCCGGAAGCAGCTTGCGCAGATGCAAAAAACCGACCACGTTATCCATGTCGCCGCGATACGCCGGCACCCTCGTGTAAGAGATATTTTGTAGCCGGTTGACGACGGCGTCCCAATCATCGTCCAGATCGACGCCGACGATCTCGTTTTTCGGGATCATAATATCTTCCACGCTGTTCTTTTCCAGATCGAGAATGCCCAGCAGCATTTTCTGGTGTTCGTCCGAGATACGGGTGCCCTCATCCTTGACGGCGGTACGCAGCTCCTCGTGGGTGAGCGAAGTGAACGGCCTGCCTTGGGTACGAATGCCGAACAGGTGCAACAAGGCGTTGGCAAATAGATTGACCATGCGCACGAAGGGATAGGCGACCGTCAGCAGGGGCACGTAGAGGATCGCGGCGGGAAAGGCAAACTTTTCGCTGTGCAGGGCGCCGAACGTCTTCGGCGCCAATTCCGCAAACACCAGGATCGCAAAGATCAGGATAAAAGTAGCCACGGCGATCCCGAGTTCACCGTGCAGGCGATAGCCGATATAGGCCGACAGTTGCGCGATCAGGATATTGACGACATTGTTGCCGAGCAGGATAAGCCCGATCAGCAGATCCGGTTTTGCCAACAGCTTTTGCGCCTGTTTCGCGCCCCGATGACCGCTTTCCGCCAAACGGCGCACGCGATAGCGGTTAAGCGCCATCAAGGCGGTTTCGGAACCTGAAAAAAATGCCGACAGAACAAATAAAATGAGCAACGCCACAAACAGCGTGCCCGTCGAATACTCATCCAAGGTCGGTACGACCCTCCGAGTGATACATGGCTACATTAACTACCCTATCGGACAGTTTGTCAAGTGGGGGAAATCGGAAGATCAAGTGAGAGGAATCACCGGCACCCGATTCAACACCAACTCCAGCACAAACTTGCTACCCAGATACGCCAGGATCAGCAGCCCGAAGCCGCTCAACGTCCAGTGTATGGCGACCCGCCCGCGCCAGCCGAATTGCCGCCGCCCCCACAGCAACAGCGCAAACACGATCCAGGCCAATATCGAAAGGATCGTCTTGTGCGCGATGTGCTGTTCAAACATATTCTCCAGAAACACGAAACCACTGACGAGGGCGACACTAAGCAACACAAAGCCGACCAGGAGAGTTTGAAACAACAACCTTTCCGTATCGTGCAGGGGAGGGAAGGCGCGCGTGATGCCGTCCAGATGATGTTTGCGCAGACGCCGATCTTGGGTGAGCAGCAACACCGACTGCACCGCGGCAATCGTCAGAATGCTGAACGCAAACAACGAACTTACCACGTGCACCTGTAGCCCGTGCAGGTTAGAGGCGGCGGCGACCACTTGCGGTTTGAAGATCGCCAGCGCAACGCCCGCCGTCACCGGCGGCAATACGAACAATCCCAGCAGCTCCGTCTTTTTCGTCACCGACAGCAGCAGCGTCAACACGGCGATGAGAAACAGCACGATGGACAGCGCGTTATAAAACGTCAGGTTCAACCCGTGCGCCGTAAACGTTTGCGGATAGAGATAGATCGCGTGCAACAGACACGCGACGCCCCACAAGGCCGGCGCCGTCGGTGAGCGTTTTCCGCCCCGTCCCTCGTCACGTCGGCAATAGACGCGCCACAGGATCGCCGCAAACGTCGCCGTATAAAACAACATCGCGCCGTATTTCAAAACACTTGACATCACTTTCTCAGCACTATGCGGAACACCGCCGGGCGGGTCAAGATAAACACCTTGCAATCCGTCGGCGGTAACCCATCCATACTAACAGGTTGTGGCGGATCATTTCTTTTCCCCAAAGCGTTTCCGGTTGTTTCGTTAATATTTCAATTTCGGGCAAAATCTATCACTTGAATGGGTTATTTCTCCAGTCTTCAAGTTTTCAGGTGAAATCTATCACTTGAATGGGTTATTTCTCCGGTCTTCAAGTTTTCAGGTGAAATCTACCCCTTGAATGGCTATTTTTTTCTCGATCTTTTTACCAAGTTTTCAGGAAGACGATGGGGGAGGTTCGGGTCCCATTTCAGGGGTTTGCCGGTTTCGCTGTCCTTGGCGTCCTCGAGGTGAGGCGGTTTTTCGGGAGGATCGGCTACTGCTTCGTCAAGTTGGCCTTGTGTTAAGCCACGTGCAAACCCAAGGTCCGCACCAGACAAATCAGCATTATCAAGTTTCGCATCGGACAAATTAGCAAAATAAAGCCTCGCACCAGACAAATCAGCCTGCCCAAGCATCGTACTGGACAAATTAGTATCAATAAGCCATGCACCGGATAAATTAGCACCACCAAGCACCGCACTGGACAAATCAGCATGCTCAAGCCTCGCATCGGACAAATCAGCCCCATTAAGTCTCGCTTGTGTCAAATCAGCACCCTCAAGCCACGCTCCGGACAAATCAGCGAGATTAAGCACCGCAAAGGGCAAATCAGCATCAGTAAGATGTAGTAGCTCTAGCATTATTCCTTTACTTCTTTCTTGCTCCTCAATCTTTTTTTGTTTCTCATTCCGCCTGCCTAAGGCCGTCATAATGGCATGTACGTCTTCACGGATTCTGGGGTGTTTTTGTGCAATATATTTTTCAGGGACTATTAGGTGTTCCTCTTTCTGCTTATCATTTTTTTCATCTTTTTCGTTTTCATCTTTTGGCGGTTTACGCACAAAGGTGCAAAAGAGTTTTACGATCTGGACGTAATAGTCTTCGGCGTGTTCCTTTGCCAGGCGTTCAAGTGCGTAGATACCGCCCAGACGTACCGACAGCACTTCGCTGCCCAGCATCTCCGCGCCCTTTTGATAGCGTTCGTTCAGCAGGCTGCTCTGTGCGACTTTGCTGCGCCATATTGCAAGCGGGAATGCGATGATTGCAGCGATGATCAGACCGAGATTGCGCACCGTCGTACTGCCGGATTCCCCACGGTACAACCAGTCCCCGCACAAGATTGAAACGATAATAAAAAAGGTAAAACCGACAAGGACAATCACGGTCAGTAATCCAAGATGATCCTCGGCAAACTTGGATCCAGAGTCCCACCATCCTTGAACAGTGTCTACAAAGCGTTTCCGTTCCTGGTCTTTTTGTTTCTCTTTCATCTCAGTTGTCCACCTTGCGGAAAGGGGTAATTCTTCTTGGTTGCTTTACCATCTATTTCAGTTTCGGGCAAAATCTATCACTTGAATGACTATTTTTTTACCAAATTTTCAGGAAGACGATTCGGGCGGGACCTTACCGCGCCAGACCAGGGGTTTGCCGGTTTTACTGTCTTTGACATCTGTGAGGTCGGGCGGGTTGTCGGGGTCGGCTACGGCTTGATCCAGTTGAGCTTGTGTTAAGCCGCGTACACCACCAAGCCGCGCACCAGACAAATTAGCACGATTGAGCACCACACTGGAAAAATCAGCATCATAAAGCCACGCACCGGACAAATCAGCACGATGAAGTACCGCATTGGGAAACTTAGCACTACGAAGCTCTGCATCGGACAAATTAGCACCATCAAGCTCTGCACCAGACAAATTAGCACCAACAAGGTTCGCACGGGATAAATCAGTTTCATAAAGCTGCGCACGGGACAAATTAGCACTTTCAAACCTCACATAGGATAAATCAGCATAATAAAGCCTCGTATAAGACAAATTAGCATCACGAAGCTCCGCATGGGACAAATTAGCACCAATAAGCACTGCACAGGACAAATCAGTTTCATAAAGCACCGCACCAGATAAATTAGCACCATTCAGATCTAGAAGATCTAGTCCTGGTACTTTACTTATTTCTTGCTTCTCAATCTCTTGTTGTTCCTCATTCCGTCTGCCCAAGCCCTTCATAATGGCCTGTACGTCTTCGCGGATTTTTGGGTGTTTCTCTGTGTCGCTTTCATTTTTTGCATCGCTATCGTTTTCATCTCTTGGCGGGTTGCGCACAAAGGCGCAAAGAATTTTTATGATCAGAACGTGGTAGTCTTCGGCGTGTTCCCGTGCCAGGTTCTCGAGTGCGTAGATACCGCCCAGACGTACCGAGAGCACCGCGTTGCCCAGCATCTCCGCGCCCTTTTGATAGCGTTCGTTCAATAGGCCACGTTGTGCTATTTCGAATTGTTGTTGTGCCAATTCGAATTGTTGTTGTGCCGTTTCGGATCGTTGCTGTGCTGTTTCGGATTGTTTTTGCGCCGTTTCAGATTGTCGTTGTGCCGTCTTGGATTGTCGGTCTGCAACGATGCTGCGCCATATCGCAAGCGGTAAACCGATGACTGCTGCGAAAGCAAAGATAAGGTTACGAGCAAGCGTGTCATGCCAAACAGATACAATAAATACAGCAACAACAAAGATGATGCCTAGGACAGCCCACCAAAAAAGTGGAACGGCGTTAGCTCTGAAAAAACTGGATACAGAGTCCCACCATCCTTGAACAGTGTTTACATGTTTCTGGTCTTTTCGTTTCTTTTCCATCTCAGTTGCCCACCTTGCGGAAAGGGGTAATTCTTGGTTACTTTCCCATCCATTTATTTCAGTTTCGGGTGAAATCTATCACTTGAATGGCTATTTTTTCACCAAGTTTTCAGAAAGACGGTAAGGGAGCGTCACCACCGCGCCATTTCAGGGGTTTGCCGGTTTTGCCGTCATACGCGCCCTCGAGGTTGGGCGGGTTGTCGGGGTCGGCTACTGCTTCATCAAGTTAGGTTTGTGTCAGGCCTTCCGCACCAGACAAATCAGCACCCTCAAGCCTCGCATTGGACAAATCAGCACCCTCGAGTTCTGCACGGGACAAATCAGCACCATCAAGCACCGCACTGGACAAATCAGCATCAACAAGATTCGCACCAGATAACTTAGCACCCTTAAGCTTTGCACCAGGCAATTTAGCACCATCAAGCATCGCATCGGACAACTTAGCACCAACAAGATCTAGTATTGGTTCTTTACTTATGCTCATTTCTTGCTCCTCAATCTCTTGTTGTTTCTTATTCCGCTTCTTGCCCAAGGCCGTCATAATGGCCTATACGTCTTCACGGATTTTCTCTTGCGGCGCATCACTTTTTGCATCGTTATCGTTTTTATCTTTTGCGTTTTCATCTTTTGGCGGGTTGCGCACAACGGCGCAAAAGTGTTTTACGATCTGAACGTGATAGTTTTCGGCGTGTTCCTTCGCCAGGCGTTCAAGTGCGTAGATACCGCCCAGCCGTACCGAGAGTACCTTGCTGCCCAACATATCCGCGCCCTTTTGATAGCGTTCGTTCAGCAGGTCACGTTGTGCCGTTTCGGATTGTTGTTGTGCCGTCTTGGATTGTCGGTCTGCAACGAAGCTGCGCCATATTGCGAGCGGTAAACCGATGAGTGCCGCGACCACAAAGATAAAGTTACGAGCAAGTCCTGCGTTTCCCAGTAAACATTCCCAGTACAGATACGCTAGGCATACAGCACCAACAGAAATGATGAATACATAAACCGACCAAAGAAGTGGGACGCGAGTTTTTTTGAACAAATCGCTGCGCCATATTGCGAGCGATAATGCGATGATTGCAACGGCGATCAGGCTGAGATTGCGCACCGTTGTACTGCCGGATTCGCCATGCAACCAGTGTTCCCACCACCACAAGATTAAAAAAGCGATAAGACCAGCAAGAAGAGCAATCCTGGCCGGTGATTTAAGATGATCCTTGGTAAATTTCCAGACACGGCGAATACCATTGTCTACCTTGGGGAAAGGGGTAATTCTTCGTTTCTTTCCCATCTCAGTTGTCCACCTTGCGGAAAGCGGTAATTCTTGGTTGCTTTCCCATCTATTTTAGTTTCGGGTAAAATCTATCACTTGAATGGGTTATTTCTCCGGTCTTCAAGTTTTCAGGTAAACCCTATCACTTGAATGGCTATTTTTACTCGGTCTTTTTTCACTAAGTTTTCAGGAAGACGGCGAGGGTGAGGTACTACCCGTGCCAGACTAAGGGTTCGCCGGTTTCGCTGTCCTTGGCGCCCTCGAGTTTAGGCGGGTTAAATTCTTTAGGTTGTGGGACTTGTACTAAGCCGCCATTCGGTAAACGCGCTTGGATCGCTTGGATTAAGACTCCTGCTTTATCAAGTTGGTCTTGTGTTAAGCCACTTACACCCTCAAGCACCGCACGGGACAAATCAGCACCCTTAAGCTTCGCACCGGACAAATTAGCCTCATAAAGCCCCGCACTGGACAAATTAGCCTCATAAAGTCCCGCACCAGACAAATCAACACGATAAAGCCCCGCAACGGACAAATTAGCACCATGAAGCACCGTACCGAACAACTTAGCACCATTAAGCTCCGCACGGGACAAATCGGCATCATCAAGCACTGCATTGGACAAATCAGCACCCTCAAGCCTTGCACTGGATAAATTGGCACCATGAAGCACCGCACCAGACAAATTAGCACCAGTAAGCACCGCACCAGACAAATTGGCACCAACAAGATTTAGTATTGGTTCTTTACTTATTTTTCGTTTCTCAATCTTTTGTTGTTCCTCATTCCGCCTGCCCAAGGTTGTCATAATGGCTTGTACGTCTTCACGGATTTTGGAGTGTTCCTCTTGCGGCGTATCGTCATCTCCTGGCGGTTTACGTACAAAGGCACAAAAAAGTTTTACGATCTGAATGTGATAGTCTTCGGCGTGTTCCTGTGCCAGGCGTTTAAGTGCGTAGATGCCGCCCAGACGTACCGAGAGTACCTTGCTGCCCAGCATCGCCGCGCTCTTTTGATAGCGTTCGTTCAGCCGGCCGCGTTGTGCTGTCTTGGATTGTCGGTCTGCAACGAAGCTGCGCCATATTGCGAGCGGTAAACCGATGATTGCGATGATTGCGGCAAAGATCAGGCCGAGATTGCGCACCGTCGTAATGCCGTCTTCCCCGCCGTGTAACCAATCCCACTGGTACCAGATTAAAGGAGTGATAAAAAGAGCAAGAAGGGCAACCACAGTCGGTAATCCAACCCGATCCTCGGCAAATTTCCAGGCGCGGTAAATACCATTGTCCACCTTGTTGGGGGAAGGGATAATTTTTAGTTTCTTTTCCATCTCAGTTTCTCCTACGCCGGCGGGGTTTTGTGGTGGCCGTAAGCGGGACGGGTCGAGGTGAACACATTGCGATCCGTCGGCGGTAACATCTCTATATTAGCAGGTTATGGCGTATAATTCCTTTCCCCTTGTATGGGCTATTTCTCTCGATCTTTATACTAAGTTTTTACCAAGTTTTCAGGAAGACGATGGGGGAGGGTCGGGTCCCAGACCAGGTCTTCGCCGGTTTTGCTGTCCTTGGCATTTGTGAGGTTGGGCGGGTTGTCGGGATCGGCTACGGCTTCATCCAGTCGGGATTGTGTTAAGCCACGTGCACTTTCAAGCCTTGCACCGGACAAATTAGCATCATGAAGCATTGCATCGGACAAATTAGCGTCCTCAAGCCACGCACCGGACAAATTAGCGTCCTCAAGATACGCATCGGACAAATCAGCACCACGAAGATCCGCATCAGACAACTTAGCACCAGTAAGCTCCGCACGACGGGACAAATCAGCACGATCAAGCACCGCATTGGACAGATCAGCACGATGAAGCTTCGCACCAGACAAATTAGTGTCATAAAGCAACGCACCGGACAAATCGGCATCATGAAGCCACGCATCGGACAACTTAGCAACAGGAAGCCCCGCGTCAGACAAATCAGCACGATGAAGCATCGCACCGGACAAATCGGCACCCGCAAGCCCTACACCAGACAAGTTAGCACCAGTAAGATTTGCATGAGACAAATTAGCACCAGCAAGATCTAGTATTGCTTTTTTACTCATTTCTTGTTTCTCAATTTTTCGTTGTTCATTGTTCCGCGTACCCAAGGCCGTCATAATCGCCTGTACGTCTTCGTAGATTGGAGGCTTTTGAGGTTTATCACTTTCACTTTGTGTGTCGTTTTCATTTCTTGGTGGGTGCGGTTTACGCACAAAGGCGCAAAAGAGTTTTATGATCTGAATGTGATAGTCTTCGGCACGTTCTTTCGCCAGGTTCTCGAGTGCGTAGATACCGCCCAGACGTGCCGAGAGTACCTCACTGCCCAGCATTTCCGCACCCTTTTGATAGCGTTCGTTCAGCAGGCTGCGTTGTGCCGTTTCGGATTGTTGTTGTGCCGCTTTGGATTGTCGGTTTGCAATGGAGCTGCGCCATATTGCGAGTGGTAAACCGATGGCTGCTGTGACAACAAAAATCAAGTTACGAGCAAGTCCTTCGCCACCCCAAATAGATATAATAAGTACAGCAACGACAGAAATGATGCTTAAGACAATCCACCAAACAAGTGGAACGGCGTTAGCTTTGAAAAAATTGAGTACCGGATCTACAAAGCGTTTCCGATCTTTTTGTTTCTTTTCCATCTCAGTCCTTCTTATTTTCCCCTCCCCCGCCGTTTTGTTTTAGCCGTAAGCGGGGCGCGCATTTTTTCGTAGCGGCCAAACAGGTGCTCGACGCGTGCCCGTTCGGAGGCGAAGCCGCCGCGTTGGTAGAGGCGATCCACAGTGCGATCGAGGTTTTGATGGGCGCGCCGCAAGGCCGCCGGCATCAGGTCGGGGTCGTACAGCTCGGCAAGCGTGGCATCCGGGAAGGCTGCGCGGGCGTCCAACACCGCCCGGGCAAGCGGCTCCAGCTTCAGCGAGTCGGTATTTTTCGGGTCTCCCATTTTCGGCGGCATCGGAAACGTGTTGTAGACGACACCGACGGAATACATATAACGGCTTTCCAGCCGTCCCGTCACCGTCCGCATCCAGGCCATGTGCATGGCCGAGGTCAGGAAAGCAAAATCGGCAAGGGTGGCATTTGGAAGAATGCGAAGCTTCTGATTGGCGATCACTTCCGGGCCAAGCCATCCGATGGGGACATATTCCCGTCGCTCCGAACTGGTATTTGGAATGACCAGATAATCCGAGTCAGGCCGTTCATCCACACCAACATGCGTTGGGTAGTCTGCCATGCGTTTCGTACTTGCCCGCCTGCTTTGAGACCGATACTGCCGAACTTCGGCAACTAGGCCTTTCACCAAAGGCAGGCTCTTGAGGTCAACGGGGCTTGCCTCTCTGAGATACAATATATAGCGGTGAAAGCCGTTTATATATTCATTTCCCCCGATGTAGCGGCGAAAGAATCGCTCGGCGCCCGGCTCCTTGTGTAGAAACTGTTCTTTTTCCTCTTTGCTGAACGTCAAAATCCCGTTATCTATCATCTGGACGCCCGTTTTCAGCTTCGGCAGCCCGTTGATCGGCGTTGCCGTTTCCTCTACCGTCAAATGCGGGTCGGCGAGGCCGCCGGCATCGATCAGATAAGGCGAGATGCGCGCCGGTTGCGTCTCTTGCGGGTCGCCCTTGATGTCGGGATAGGTAAACAGGCGTTTTTTGTTTGCCTGCGCATTCGCCTTGTCCAAGCCGATGATGACGACGTGCACATGCGCCTTGCCGCGGGCGTCCGATCCCCAGGCGAAGGTGCGATGGGCAAAGGCGATCTCCAGCTTGAGGCGTCCGAACAGCAGCGGCCACAGTTGCGCCACCTGTTCGCCCTGCGCGATGGAGTTGGTGGCGACCAGGCCGATGCGGGCCTTGTGCGTGCTCCGGTTGAGGTATTCGCCGGCGCACAGAAACCAGGCGGTCACGTAGTCCAGCGTGCCCTTTGATCTGCCGAGGGCCGCGATCCGATGGACTTGGGCGCGCTGTTCGGGGGACTGGTATTTGGCGCCCCCAAAGGGCGGATTGCCGAATACGTAATCGCAACGTTGCGGCGGCAGCAGTGTGCCCCAGTCGGTCTCCAGGGCGTCGGCGTGTAAAATATGCGGCGATTCGCCAAGCGGGATGCGCACGTAGCTCTGCCCGAACGCCAGGCTGAGCCTGTTGTTCATGATGTGATCCATCATCCACAGCGCGGTCTCGGCGATGCGCACGGAAAATTCGCCGATCTCGATGCCGTAAAATTGGTTGACGCGGATCAGCGAGAGTTCGGCGGCGTCCAGCTCTAGGGTGCCGTCGGTGCGAATTTCCTTTAGCACCTCGATCTCTAGTTCGCGCAGCTCGCGGTAGGCGATGATCAGGAAGTTGCCGCAACCGCAGGCCGGATCGAAGAACGTCATCCCGCCCAGCCTCTTTTGGAAGTTTTGCAGCGCGGTCTTGCGCAGGCGGTCGCGCCGGTTCTTTAGGCGTTCAAACTCGGCCCGCAGGTCGTCCAGAAACAACGGCCCGATGACCTTGAGGATGTTCTTTTCGGTGGTGTAATGGGC
Source organism: Gammaproteobacteria bacterium (assembly GCA_965242685.1). Lineage (GTDB taxonomy): Bacteria > Pseudomonadota > Gammaproteobacteria > UBA4575 > UBA4575. The sequence continues at coordinate 206,592 of OZ251487.1, forward strand.
GCCTTGGGCACGCCGTTCGGCCGGCGCCATCACCGATTGGAACAGCGCGCCGAAGATGGCGGGCGAGATGTTTGACCAGTCAAACCGACAGGCGATGATCAGTAGCTTGCGCATGGCGGCGTTGAAGTCCGGTATGAGTAATTGCTCGGCAAATAGATCGCCGTTGATGTAGGGAAAGCGCGCCAGGTCTTCGTCCAATTCCCGTTGGCGTTTTTCCTCCGGTGTGTTCAGCTCCTGAAACAACCTCATCAGCCAACCGCCCAGGTCGGCGCCGTCTTCGGCGGTGCGCCCCTCCAGCAGGTCGAGGAAGATGTCGCGCGGTTCAAAGATGCCGGTGTCGTCGGCGAACAGACAAAAGACGATGCGCACCAGAAAGACCTCCAGGTCGTGACCGCCATAGCCGGAGGCCTTGAGGGTGTCGTGCAATTCCCCCATCAATTCCGCCGCCTCGACGTTGACCGGGTCTTGGTCGCGGAAGGTGTGCCGCTTCACGCCGACGATGAAACCGAAGTCTTCGACGTGCGCCGGCAGGTCGGCCAAGGCAAAGGCGATCTCTTGCCGCTCATCCCGATCCTTAAGCTCGAAGCGCTGAAAGTCGCAGGTCAGAGTGTAACGAGGACGTTTCCCCTCGGGCAGGGCGTCAAAGTATTCGCCGGCCTGCTCATGGGCCCTTTGCAGGTCGCGTCCGGCACTCTTTTGCTCCACCAGCAACACGCCCGGCCAGAACAGGTCGATGTAACCCGAACGATCATCGAGTTTTGTTACGTGCTCCTCATAGCGGGCGACGCTACGGCGCGACACGCCGAAAACCTCGAAGAAGGCATTGTAGAAGCTCTGGGTCTCGCCTTTTTCGTAGTGCGCGTCTTGCCACTCGGCGGCAAAGGTGGCGGCACGGGCGCGAATTTCGTTCCAGGACAGCCGCATGGTTATCTAAAATCGCCCGCCATCATCCCGTCTATGCCCGTTTCTATGGATACTTCCCGACCGCCAAATCGCGGCCGAAATCATCGGGTTTCGGGGTGCTCATTCGGGAAAATATGCGCCTGTAGTCTGCGGCTGAGTCGCTGGCCGGCGGCAAGCTGTGCCGGCGTCATGCGTTCCTTTATCGAGTCCCGGGTTTCCTTCGCGCTTTCATTGCCTTGCGCGGCGGCAAGATTGAACCAAGCGTAGGCCTGTACGTCGTCTTGGTCAACGCCCTTTCCTTTGACGTACATCAGTCCCAGATTAAATTGGGCGTGTTCATCTCCCTGTTTGGCGGCCTTGCGCCACCAGAACATGGCCTCCTCGTCGTCCCGGGCAATGCCTTCTCCTTCGGCGTACATCAGTCCCAGATGAAACTGGGCGTCGGCCACTCCCTGGTCGGCGGCCTTGCGATACCAGGACACGGCCTCCTCGTAATCCCGGCCAACGCCCCATCCAAAGTAGTACATGAGTCCCAGTTGATACGAGACGCTGCCCAATCCCTGGTCGGCGGCCTTGCGATACCAGGACGCGGCCTCCTCGGAGTCTCGGGTAACACCCTCTCCTTTGGCGTACATTTTCCCCAGTCTATACTGGGCGACGGCATCTCCCTGGTCGGCGGCCTTGCGCCACCAGGACATGGCCTCCTCGTAGCTCTGGACAACGCCCTCTCCTTCGGCGTACATGTACCCCAAATCAATCTGGGCGATGATGTGTCCCTGTTCGGCGGCCCTGCGATACCAGATCACCGCTTGTCGGTCATCTTCGACAACGCCCCTCCCAAAGTCGTACATGTGCCCCAGGTTAAATTGGGCTTCGGCATCTCCCTGGTCGGCAAGCGGACGGAATTCGTGTAAGGCGGTGGCGTAGTCGCTGCGGGCATACGCCGCTATACCCGCCTGAAGATCCGCCGCCGATACCCGCACTCCCGTCAAAGATACGGCGATGACGGTCGCATATAAGACATTCAAGGCCGTTCTCGCGGGCATTTTCATTTCGGCCATATCATATTTCCCTTAAACTAAGATCGCACAAGATTGTTTTTATGGGTGCTTTCATTTGCTGACGCGCACCCTAATTGTCGCCCTGTATTGTCGCCGATTGTGTGCCGCTATAAAAGCGTGTAGCGTACCGTATATAATTCCCCCTCGTCCCGACATTTTTTGAATAGGCATAACGGCTATGTTTGAGCACTTATCTGAAAGACTTCCGGAATTGTAATAGGCCCCAACGATCATGTTTGAACATTTATCAGAGCGACTTTCCGGCACCGTAAAGAAATTGCGCGGCCAGGCGCGGTTTACCGAACAAAACGTCCAGGAAACCTTGCGCGAAGTGCGCGTGGCACTGCTGGAGGCGGACGTTGCCTTGCCCGTGGTGCGTGAGTTTGTCGCCGCCGCCAAGGACAAGGCCATGGGGCAAGAGGTCTTGCGCGGCCTGTCGCCGGGGCAGGCCTTCATCAAGATCGTAAGCGATGAGCTGATCCGCCTGATGGGAGACGCCAACGAGGAGCTGACCCTTGCGGCACAACCGCCGGTGGTGGTGCTGATCGCCGGCTTGCAGGGTTCGGGCAAGACCACCACCGTCGCCAAGCTGTCGCGGTGGTTGATCGAACAAAAGAAAAAAAGTGTCGCCGTGGCGAGTTGCGACGTGTATCGCCCCGCGGCCATTCAGCAGTTGCAGACCCTGGCCACGGAGACCGGCGCCGAATTTATCCCCGCCGAGACCTCGCAGCCGCCCGTCGAGATCGCCGCAAACGCCGTCGAACACGCCAAGAGGAGTTTTAATGATGTTCTGTTGGTGGATACCGCCGGCCGCCTGCACGTCGATGATGAGATGATGCGCGAGATCACGGCGCTGCACCGTGCCTTGCAACCCACCGAAACCCTGTTCGTGGTGGACAGCATGAGCGGCCAGGACGCCGCCAACTCGGCGCGGGCGTTTAACGATGCCCTGCCTATAACGGGAGTCGTCCTCACTAAGGTGGACGGGGACGCCCGAGGGGGTGCGGCACTGTCGGTGCGCCACATCACCGGCAAGCCGATCAAGTTTCTGGGCACCGGCGAGAAGACCACGGCGTTAGAGCCTTTCCATCCGCAACGCATCGCCTCGCGGATACTGGGCATGGGCGATGTCGTGAGCCTGGTAGAGGAAGCCGCGCAAAAGGCCGATCAGGACAAAGCCAAAAGAATGGCGGCCAAGATCAGGAAGGGCAAAGGGTTCAATCTGGTCGACTTAAAGGGGCAACTCGAACAGATGATGAACATGGGCGGCTTGAACGCCATACTCGACAAGCTGCCCGCCGGCGTCGGGATGCCTAAGGCCGCCCGGGCGTTCGGGGATGACAAGACGCTGGTGCGCATGGTTGCCATCATCGACTCCATGACGCCGCGGGAGAGACGTTTTCCGGACATCATAAAGAGTACCCGCAAGCGCAGGATCGCCGCCGGTTCCGGCACGCAGGTGCAGGATGTAAACCGCCTGCTCAAACAGCACTTGCAGATGAAGAAAATGATGAAAAAATTTTCCCAAAAAGGCGGTATGCAAAAGATGATGAAAAATCTACCACCGGGGCTAAGGTAGTGCACAGAAGTAGGATATACAGCATTCCCGATCTTCCAACGGGGTTGCCACCGAAATTGAGATAAGGCGTAGGGGTACAATGTACAGCATTCCCGATCTGCCGCCGGGTGAAATAGTGCATAGAGGATATGCGATATTCCCGATTTTTGTGTATACTATGCCGTTCGAATTGCACTCAGCTCTGAAATGTATTGGGAAATCTATCGGCGTAAACTGAAATGGTAGTGATACGGTTGGCAAGAGGCGGCGCCAAGAAGCGCCCTTTCTATCACATTGTGGTCACGGATTCGCGCAAGCCCAGGGATAGCGGCTACGTGGAGCGTATCGGCTACTTCAGCCCGATGGCCAGAGGTAAAGATGTACGCTTTTTTATCGAGACGGAACGCTATGACTATTGGTTGGGGCAGGGTGCCCAACCCTCGGAGCGCGTCGCCGGCCTGGTCAAAAAGGAAGCCAAGAGGGAAGCCGAGGAAGCAGCCAAGCAGGCGGCCTGACAGGCGCCCGTCTTTTGACTTTCATTCATCGCCTACATTGATGGCGCGTGGCGTTGTCCGTTATGCACCTTGACGTAATTACCATATTCCCCGAGATGGTGCTCAACCTGGCGAAGTTCGGCGTGGTTGGACGGGCGATCAGAAACGGTTTGGTGAGCTTGAAAGTCGTCAACCCGCGGGAATTTTCAACCGACCGCCATCGCAGCATCGATGATCGTCCCTATGGCGGCGGCCCGGGCATGGTCATGCAGTTTGAGCCTTTGCAAAAAGCCGTCAGAGAAACCGCCCGCGCCGGCGGTGCGGGACACGTCGTTTGCCTTTCCGCGCAGGGCAAGCGTCTGGAGCAGCGGGACGTGGAGCGGCTTAACACCCATTCCCATCTGGTGTTGATCGCCGGCCGCTATGAAGGCATCGATGAAAGGCTGATCGAGGCCGAGGTCGACGAGGAACTGTCCATCGGTGACTTTGTCGTGAGCGGCGGGGAGTTGCCGGCGATGATGCTGGTGGACGCCCTGGTGCGGTGCGCGCCGGCGGCATTGGGACACGAACAGTCCGCATTGCAGGATTCCTTTGTTGACGGCCTGCTGGATTGCCCGCATTATACGCGCCCGGAAAGAATAGACGGACGGGACGTGCCGCAGGTATTATTACAGGGCGATCATCGGGCGATTGCCAAATGGCGCAGCAAGCAGTCGCTGGGGCGCACCTATCTACGCAGACCCGATCTGCTTGAAAAGAGGGCGCTGAATACGGAACAACAAGCCCTGCTTGAAGAATATCTACAGGAACAACGAACCGGACGAAAAGAAGAGAATAGTCATGAATATCCTTCAAGAGCTGAATCAGCAACAACTTAACAAAAATATACCGGCCTTCAGTGCGGGCGACACCGTAGTGGTGAAGGTACGGGTGAAGGAAGGCAAACGAGAACGTTTGCAGGCCTTTGAAGGCGTGGTGATCGCCAAACGCAATCGCGACCTCGGCTCATCCTTTACGGTGCGCAAGATCTCCCACGGCGAGGGCGTGGAGCGTGTCTTCCAGACGCATAGCCCGATGATTTCCGCCATTCAAGTCAAGCGCAAGGGTAAAGTCAGGCGCGCCAAGCTCTACTACCTACGCGGCAGAACCGGCAAGGCCGCCCGTATCAAGGAAAAGATATAACCAAAAAGTTTCATCGGTCTAAAGATTTCAGCGATTTTGCAATGCCCGTTGGTATCGTGATATGAGTCGGATTGTCATAGAAACCCCAATCGAACCAACCTGCAACCTGGCTGTTACGTATGAGGGGGAATACGTCCTTGAGGTTGATCTTGCGCCACAAGCACAGCCGTTTTCAAATGAAGATTCTTTTGCAATAGAGATCGAGAGGCAATTCCGTGACTATTTCAGTGGCGATTTGAAGAAAGGTGAATTTACTCTCCCGTTTAAATTTCCCGCCGCCAAAGAATTTCAGAGACGTGCTTGGGAACAGATCCACAAAATTCCGTACGGTGACACGCGCGAATACAACGAAATTGCCGATGACATCAACAAAATTTCCACTGACATCGAATTAAGCCCTTCTGATGTAGCATGTGCATGTCGAACCAACTTGCTGTTGCTGATCGTCCCCTGTCACCGAGTGGTTCACGCCACTTATCCGCCGGGTGGTTGGCTAGGTAGAAAAAAAGACGCCCGTTGCATGTGCCGCAAGCAGCGGTTGATCGAGCATGAGGAAGAACACAAATAAAAAATATAGCCCCCGACATATTGCCGGCTTCACTGTGACTCGTCCGCACCATTGACATGAATCAGATTGTCACGGCGACACCGATCGGCAGGCTTGCCGCCATCTACGAGGGGGAATACCTCGTTGAAGTCAAACACGTTGCGCCACAAACGCGCCCGACTGCAAATAAAGAGCCTTTTACACGTGCGATAGAAAGGCAGTTACAGGCCTATTTTGACGGCGACTTGCGAATATTTGATCTCCCGTTTGTATTTCCCGCCGCCACCGAATATCAAATGCGCGTCTGGCAGCAGATCCGCAAGATCCCATACGGTGAAACGCGCACCTACGGCGAGATTGCCGCCGACATCAAGTCCGGGCCGCGTGCGGTCGGCGGCGCATGTGGCGCCAACCGGCTGTTGTTGATCGTTCCCTGTCATCGGGTCGTCGGGGCAACCGGTCTGGGTGGCTTTATGCGTGACGCAGACGGCAGCCTCGTGCGCCGTAAGCAATGGTTACTCGGGCATGAACAGAAATACTGCAACCTTGTGCGCCACAAGCAATGATTGTTCGGGCATGAGCAAAACACACCATTGCCTCGCCTGACCCGTTGCACTGATCGGCGTGCGCGTACACTACCTGCAACACGTCCCCTTTGAAGGCTTGGGCAGTATCGAGGGCCTGCTGGTTTCACGCGGATATACGCTGTCGCGCACCTGTATGTACCAGAAGGAACAACCGCTTCCTGCCATTGACATGATCGACGCGTTGATTGTCATGGGAGGCCCGATGGGCGTACACGATGACGCCGCCTGCCCGTGGCTAACCCCCGAAAAAAAACTCATCGCCGCGGCGATACGGCACGGAATACCCGTTCTCGGCGTATGTTTGGGAGCACAGCTGATCGCCGACGTATTGGGTGCGGCGGTGACCAAAAACAACTACGAGGAGATCGGCTGGTTTCCCGTCCGACAAACCGGCGATCTGGCCGATCAACGTATGAAAAACCTGCCGGCGCGCTTTCACGCCCTACACTGGCACGGCGACACGTTTGCTATTCCGGCGGGGGGCACCAACTTTATCTCCAGCGAAGGCTGCGCCAATCAGGCCTTTGTGTACGGAGAAAACGTACTGGCACTCCAGTTTCATCTTGAGATGCTGCCCAGCCACGTGCAGGCGATCTATCGGGAATGCGGTGCGCCCGATAAATCCGGTCGCTACATCCAGTCCCTCGATGAGATGCTGGCGGAGGCTGAAAATTTTCGCCGCTCGGGTACAATACTCGAGGGGCTTCTGGAGGCCTTTATTTTCAGAAAATCGCCCCCATAACTATACCGTAACCTCGGAGGCTGATATGGAGAACAAAAGTATGGAAGACAACAGTAGAAAAGACATTCGCGCCCTGCTCAAGACGTTCGGTGTGCGCGCCGACGAGGTGATCGTGCAACACCTCGCCAAACATCCGGACGTGCGCCAACTGCAACTAAAACTGACCCTTCACGATCAGACCGACTATGGCGCTTCCGCACCGTCTGAGGCCCTGTATTTGGAGATTGATGGGAAAATCAACAGATGAATCTAAAGAAAAGCACCCGAAGCCTGCACTGAAAATTGACAAAAAAATCAACCGATGAGCCTAAAATCAACAGATGAACCCAAAATCAACCGCTAAATTTCATTGAGAAAACCGACTGAGGCCCATAATACACGTAGTAAACCATTCTTTAGGTCAACCACTGAACCCGAAATCAACAGATGAACCTAAAGCAACAGATGAACTTCATTGAGAAAACCTATTAAAAAGTAAACGCGATGAGTACCAAAGAAAAGAAAGAGACCCAAGACAAGAAAGAAACCTTGCAATTCGAAACGGAAGTCTCTCGGCTTCTGCATTTGATGATCCATTCGCTGTACTCCAACAAGGAGATCTTCCTGCGTGAATTGATCTCCAATGCCTCGGACGCCTGCGACCGGTTGCGCTTTGCCGCGATTTCGGATGACACCCTGCTGAGCGGAGACGCCGATCTCAGGATACAGGTTGAGTTTGACAAGGAGGAACGCACCGTCACCGTGCGCGACAACGGCATCGGCATGTCGCGCCAGGAAGTGGTTGAAAATATCGGCACCATCGCCAAGTCCGGCACGAAGGAATTTCTCGACAAACTGACCGGCAATCAGAGCAAGGACGCCCACCTTATCGGTCAATTCGGAGTCGGTTTCTATTCCTCGTTTATCGTTGCCGACAAGGTCACGCTGACGACCCGCCGCGCCGACCAGAAACAGGGGCAGGGCGTTCGTTGGCAGTCGGAGGGTACCGGTTCCTATACGCTGGAGAACGTCGAGTGCCGCAAACGCGGCACGGAGATCGTCTTGCACCTCAAGAAAGAGGAAGATGAGTTGCTGGGCGGCTGGCGGCTACGCGGCATCATCACCAAATATTCCGATCACGTGCCGTTGCCGATCCAAATGCGTGAAGAAAACGATAAGGGCGAGCCGACCGCAAAATGGGAGACCGTCAACAAGGCCTCGGCGCTGTGGACGCGCCCGAAAAGTGAGATCGGCGAAGAAGAATATAAGGAGTTCTATAAGCACGTCGGACACGATCCCACCGATCCCCTGGTGTGGACGCATAACCACGTGGAAGGGAAGACCGAGTATATTTCCCTGCTGTACGTGCCCGCGCGCGCGCCCTTCGATCTGTTTGAACCGAATCCCAAACACGGCGTAAGGCTCTACGTGCAACGGGTATTCATCATGGACGATGCGGAGAAACTGCTGCCGCGCTACTTGCGTTTCATTCGCGGCGTGATCGACTCCAACGATCTGCCGCTCAACATCTCCAGAGAAATTCTGCAAAACAACAAGGTCATCGACAGCATTCGCTCGGGTTCGGCCAAGAAGATCCTCGGACTGCTGGAAAATCTGGCCAAAAACGAATCGGTCAAATACCAGGAATTTTGGTCGGTATTCGGCAAGGTGCTGAAAGAAGGCCCCGCCGAAGACTTTACCAACAAAGAAAAGATCGCCGCGCTGCTCCGATTTTCGTCCACGCACAACGACAATGAAACGCAGGACGTTTCGCTGGACGATTACATAGCGCGCATGAAAAGCGGGCAGGAAAAGATCTACTACATCACCGCCGACAATCACGCCGCCGCCAAAAATAGCCCGCACCTGGAGATCTTTCGTGACAAGGACATTGAAGTGCTGCTTTTGTCCGACCGCGTCGATGAATGGCTGATCGCCCACTTAACCGAATATCAAGACAAGAAACTTGCCTCGGTGGCGAAGGGCGAGCTTGACTTCGGCACGCTCCAGGGGGAAGAGGACAAAAAAGAACAGCAACAGAAGGAAAAGGAGGCGCAGGGCATCGTCAAGCGCATCAAGGACGTGCTGGGCGACAAGGTTGAAGACGTGCGCGTGTCCCATCGGCTTACCGCCTCGCCGGCGTGCATCGTGTTGAACGAGCACGAAATGGCGATGTACATGCAGCACCTGATGCGTCAGGCGGGACATGAAGTCCCCGCGAACAAGCCGGTGTTGGAGATCAATCCGGGGCATCCCCTGGTACAACGCATGGAAAACGAAACGGTGGAGGATCGCTTTCAGGACTGGGCGCACCTTTTGCTTGATCAGGCCATCCTCGCCGAAGGCGGCCAGCTTGAAAATCCGGCGGGCTTCGTCAATCGTCTCAATCAGATGATCGGCGAAATTGCTAGTTAAAAAGCAGGGTAAGCGCGCACTTTCCGGCCGTTGAGGTCAGACTCAGTTCATTAAAAACTCACCGATGCGCCGCCGTAAAAACCCCACTACGGCGCAAACTTAAAGTAATTTCTAACTTTTTCCCGTCCATCCCGATATATCCCGATATATCCCGTTAAATCCCATTATCCCCCCCGTTTTAGCCTTGTTTTTGGCGGAAAAATTAGACATGAATCTACAGTAATTAATAAATTACAGGATACTTCCCAGATACCCGTTTTGCGACTTGATCTTGTTGGTGTAGTGCAACTCAAAATCATCGATGATGGATCCTTGCACCGCCTCCAGCCCCAACAGGTTTTGCTTCCAGCGTTTTAGCTTTGGCAACTCATCCCAATTCAAAAAATTCAACCTTGTATTCAAAAAATCCAGCCGGATCAATAGCGGCGCGTAGGCCGCATCGATCAATGCCAACTCCTCACCGCTAAAGAAAGAAGAATCACCCAGCACATCTTCCACCCGCCGTAGGCGCGTCACCGCATCATTAATTTGATTCTGCATGTCTCGTTCCTGCTTGCGATCAGCGATCAGATAAAGGTCCGCCAGGCAGGTGCCGCCGTACTCGATCCAGGCGCGATGCTTGGCCAGCGTGAGCGGTTCTGACGGCTTCAGTGAACCGGGCGTCACGTCATCGATAAATTCATTGATCACGGCAGATTCAAACAGCACCTCGCCGTCAACCTTCAGCACCGGCACCTTGCCTAGCGGGGAGAGCTTCAGAAACCAGTCGGGGGGTGCCTTGAGATCAATAAATGTAATTTTATATTCGCATTTTTTGTGCAGCAGCGTGATCACACTGCGTTGCACGAACGGACATACGTTAAAGCTGATAAGTTCCAGGTTCATGGTTATTTCTCAGGTTTGGTGAGGCTTAATCCGCGACAGGACGGTTACCAAAACGTCCTTTCCAGGTCGGCGGTTCTGCTGGCTTGATAGCGTTTGGCGATAACTTCGTCTACCTCATTGGCGTCTACCGCATCGGTCAACCCGTCGTATTCTCGCCTTGCCCATTCATGGTCTTTGAAGACTTGCATAATTCCATTTACCCATTCGAGTCGCGCGGCGGCCTCTGTGAAATGCTCTTTGGTATCGAGATAGAGTTTTTGTACCCGCTCGGTGGCGACGCCATTTTCGGTGAGGCGCAGCGCAAGCTGTATCGCCCGTGACGGCTCATCGCAGGCGGCCACCGCCCGTTGAAGCAAGGCTTCGCCCCTTTGTTCGTCTCCCGTAAGCAGTGCGATCTCTCCCAGTTCGGCAAAGCTGAAGTGATCCGCTGCCAGGGCTTCGGCCTTGTTCAGCAGAGAGCACGCCCAACTATGGTCGCCGATCTCTACAGCAACTCTGGCGAGCTTGGAGTAGTCATAGGCGGATTCCGCCTTGCTTTCGTCGAGTTTCTTTTCCCAGGATTGCAGGTATTGTCTCGCCAGTTCTTGGCCGAAATTTCTGTCTTGTAGTTCGTTGCCGGCAGTATTGGCTACCGCCAACAACTGGGCAAAGTTCCGCGCCTCGGCGGCGGCGGAATCCAACAGTTTTCGCTCCCAGGAGCGGTCTTGCAGGTGTTCGTCTATGCTCAGTATCAACAACCGTCCCTGGTTGAAGTCGCCACCGCCGTCGCGGTAGATTTCTTCTGCCGTGTTCAGTAGCTTTCTAGCGTAGAATTTGTCGTCTAGTTCTTGCATAACCCGTGCGGCGATATGGGTGATGTCCAATACGCCGGTTGCGTTTTTTTCCTTGTCCTGAAAGGCGTTGTATTTGGCCTGATTGGCCTCCCGTTTGGCGAGCTTTTCCGTGACCCGTGCCACCCATTCCGCGTCGTCCGCGTAATGTTGTTTGATCTGCTCTGCCACGGACTTCATTTCGCCGAGACTGGTCACACGTTCTTCGGCGGCTTCAAGTACGTTTTTCGCAAACTCTCTGTCGTCCAGTTTTGTTAGGATGGTTGTGCTGATCTCGAGTAAATCCGATGATGCCTCCGCGTTTTGCTCCGCCTTTTGCAGAATTTCTTTTGTCAATGCGCCGTCATTGAGTTTGTCTTTGGCGGGCGATACCAGCTTCAGTAGTTGCCTGCAATCGTCCGAATTGTCAAAGGCCTTGCGGTACATGATGGTCGCCAATTTCGCATCGTCCAGTTGTGAAACCACGTCGTTACCCAGGCTTATCAAATCATTGGGTGCGACCAGATTTTCGCCGGCCCGTGCGTAGATTTGACTGGCATAGTCCTTGTCCTTTAGGTCTTTTATTATCGTCTGTGCAAGCCGGCTGAGTTCGGCTGCAGAAGACATGCGATCTTCCGCCTTGGTATAGATCTTTTTCGCCAGTTCCACATCTTCCAGTTGTATCGCTGACTTTCTGGCCAATTCCAACAACAGGTCCTTGTCGGTGACGTCCACCAGTGCCTTGGCGTAGCTTTCCGCCGCCTTTTTCTTGTCCTGCAACAACGTCCGGAAGCCTTCGGCAAGGTCGATCTGTTCTTCGCCCGTCATGCAAAAATCTTCGGCTTGCTGCATAAGTTCCTGCATTTTTTCTTCGTCGCCGAAAAGGTCTTTATACCCCGAGGCAAGTGCCACGAAGTCTTTGGTGAACTGGCAATCCATCTCGGCGTCATCCAGGGTTTGTTTGGTCCACTCGCTATCGTTATAGAGTTCCAATATCTGCCGGGCGTAATTGACAGTGGCGGACACATCGTCACAAAAGCGCCCCGCTTTTTTGAAGAACGCCTTGCTGGCGTCTTCATCTCCTTCGTCTTTCAGGGATTTGGCCAACGACAGGTAGTCGTCGAAGGTCTTTACTTTGTTCTCAACTTTCGCCAGCAGCGATTCGCTGAGTTCTTCGTCGTTCAGTTCTTGCCGGGCGAGATTGGACATGGAAAGCAGTTCGCCCGGTTCGCCGGTTTCGTCTGCGGCCTTGAGCAAATATTCACGCGCCTTGTCTTTGTCCCCAAGATGCCCAGCCATACTTTTTGCATAGGCGATGAACTCGGTCGCCTCGAACAGCATGTCTTCGGCTTGCTCATAAAGGTCTTTGGCATACGCCGTGTCGTTCAGTTCCGAAACCACCATGTCTCCCGTCTTGATGTAGTCCAGTGGCATCTGGCATTGCATTTCCGCTTTCTGTAAAAGTTCTTTGGCATACTCCGCGTCGGCGGGTTCGCGCAAGGCTTCCTTGGCGACCTCAAGAAAGTCATCCAGTGACTTGCATGTCGCGGCTCGTTCTTCCAGATCGGATCGGGTGGTCATCGTGCAATACTCCTGATTGTTTCTGTCTGCCTCTATAACAACATAGCAAACTATGAATATAAAGGCAGCCCGCAATTGCATATACAATGCGAGAGCGGGCGTTCATTTTTAACGCCTGCAAACGTTAAGTGGTATGATTGCCTAAGCAATTTTTCCGAATTTGAAACAGATGGAGAGAATAAAAGCAACCGATGTAGGGCGAAAAACTTTGGCTTCGTCCAGGTACGGGCGTGCCCCCATTGATGCGTTGCAGATCAGCCGCGCCGCACTGGAGGTGATTGCCGGGCTTCATAAGGCGGGATTTCACGCTTATCTGGTCGGCGGCGGGGTTCGGGATCTGTTGCTCGGTATGCGTCCTAAAGACTTTGACGTTGCCACCGATGCCCATCCGCAGCAGGTGCGCCGGTTGTTTGAAAATAGCCGTATAATCGGCCGCCGGTTTCGTATTGTGCACGTGTATTTTCCCGAAGGGTACATTGAGGTGGCAACGTTTCGGGCCGCCGACCGCGCCAGCTTGAATCGACAGGGGCGCATCGTCGCCGACAACACCTACGGCAGCATTGAAGAAGATGCGTTCCGTCGGGATTTTACCGTCAACGCCCTGTTTTATGATACGGATGCGGGACAAGTGCTGGACCTGGTGGACGGCAGACGGGATATCGATGCAAAATTATTGCGCGTGATTGGTGACCCGGAATTACGTTTTCGTGAGGACCCAGTACGAATGCTGCGTGCGGTAAGGTTGGCGGCCAAGTTGGACTTTGAGATCGAGCGAGGTACGCAAGAGGCGATCCCTCGACTGTGTCACTTGTTATCGGGCATGCCGCCGGCACGTCTGTTTAACGAAGTGCTGAAGCTGTTTCATAATGGATTTGCGTTACAGACGTTTCATTCGCTGTGCGAGCATGGCCTTTTCGGGCACTTGTTTCCGCTTACCGAAAGGGCATTTGCGCAAGCCCCTTCAGATAGGTTTTCAAATTTGGTAAGGCTTGCACTGCAAAATACGGATGAGCGGGTTCATGCCGGTAAACCGGTAACCCCCGCATTTTTGTATGCGGTGCTTCTGTGGCCCCCCTTGCGGACGCTGTCCAGACAATTGGAGTTGGACGGCCTGTCGCCAAAAATTGCGCACGAAGCGGCGGCCAAGGATACGTTGCTGTCACAACTGCAACACACCTTTGTTCCGCGTAGATTTGCCTACCCCATGCGCGATATCTGGGATTTACAGCATAGGTTTTATTATCGTAGAGGGAGACGGGCCGCGCGTCTTTATCAGCACCCGCGCTTTCGTGCCGCGTATGACTTTTTGTGTCTGCGTGCCGCGGCTGGAGAACCCGTGGATGAGTTGTGTGAATGGTGGACGGTTTTTCAGGACGTGGATACTGCCGCACAAAGGAAGATGTTGCGTGCACCGCGCCGTAACACGTATCTATCGCGGCAGGGGGACAAGGTTTGCCACTAGGTCGTGAGTCTGACGCGGCCGGGTGTGCGGTGGATGCGTACATCGGCCTCGGTAGCAACCTGCTTGACCCTCGCGCCCAGGTCCGTCGCGCCTTGCTTGAATTGCATGCAATGCCTGATACCGATGTCCTGTTGCATTCCAGTCTGTACAAAAGCAAACCGATGGGGGCGGCAAACCAGCCCGATTTTATCAATGCCGTGGCCAAGGTCTCGACCTGTCTTGAGCCGGTGGAGATGCTGCATGCCTTACAAGATATTGAACGGCGCCATCAGCGTGTGCGTAAACGCGAGCGCTGGGCGTCCAGAACCCTGGATTTGGATATTCTTCTCTATGGGGATTTACAAACGACCACCGAACGCCTGCAGATCCCGCATTACGGGATTGCCGAGCGCGCGTTCGTATTGATTCCCTTGCAGGAGATAGAGGAGAGTCTGGTTATCCCCGGGCACGGTACCTTGCGGGAACTGATTGACGGATTGCCTTCGTCTTGTCGGTTGGCGAAAGTGGAAGTGGAAGGCCTTGAGCCGCAAGCCTGAATACATTGCCGTTGAAGGGCCGATCGGGGTTGGGACAACCAGTCTTGCCCGACGTTTGGCAGACGAGTTCAGTGCCTCTCTGCTACTGGAGCAAGCGGATAATAACCCCTTCCTGGAACGTTTTTATCAAAACCCGAGGGAAGCGGCACTGTCTACGCAATTGCACTTTTTACTGTGTCGCGCCAAGCAAATCCAGGAACTCAGACAGAGTGACATATTTTCGCCGGTGAGAGTTGCGGATTTTCTGATCGAGAAAGATCGGCTGTTTGCACAAGTCACCCTGAATGCACATGAATACAGGCTTTATGAGCAAGTATATTCCTATCTCACCGTTGATGCCCCGGTGCCCGACCTGGTGGTGTATTTGCAGGCCCCCGTTTCGGTACTGTTACAACGCATACGTAATCGCGGTCGCGGCTATGAACGCCGAATTACGGCGGCTTATCTGGAGCGGCTTAACGAGGCCTATGCAAAATTCTTCCACGGCTATGAAAGCACCGCATGCCTGATTGTCAACGCGGGCGAGATGGATTTTATAAACAATGATTCGGACTACCGGCAGCTGTTGGGTAAAATTCTCGATACCGATGCAGGGAAATGTTATTTTAACCCCTCACCCTTTGTGGATTGATAACCTGGCATGATACACCGTTGGCACAGTAAAAGTGTAACGCTGACGCGCTTGCAAACGATGAAGGCAAGCAACGAAAAGATTGCCTGTCTTACCGCTTATGATGCAAGTTTTGCCGCCGTACTGGATCGGCACGGCGTTGACGTCATCCTCGTCGGTGATTCACTGGGTATGGTAGTACAGGGACATGGTAGTACGGTGCCGGTAACGATGGACGACATGATTTATCATTGCCAATGCGTGAACACTGCGGTAAAGCGGGCCTTTGTCATGGCCGACATGCCCTTCATGTCTTATGCCAACGTTGAACAGGCGTTGAGTAATGCTACCGCTTTGATCCAACTTGGGGGGGTGCAGATGGTTAAATTGGAGGCATCCGCTCGTCAGCTGAGCATCGTGCGGGAATTAAGCGAATGCGGAATACCGGTGTGCGCGCATTTGGGTCTGCGACCGCAGTACATCCACAAGCTGGGTGGGTACGTCATGCAAGGTAATGATGAGGCCGGTGCCGATGAGCTGCTGGAAGATGCCGAGCACTTGCAGGCGGCGGGCGCCGATTTGTTGCTGCTTGAGTGTGTACCCCATCAACTCGCCGATGACATTACCGTAAACTGTAGCATACCCGTAATCGGGATCGGTGCGGGGGGCGGTTGTGACGGCCAAATTCTGGTGTTGCACGATCTGCTGGGCGTCACGTATGGCGTGACGCCTAAGTTTGCCAGAAACTTCCTCACCGACGCGCCCGATATTCCCGCCGCCGTTACTGCCTATGTGGAAGAAGTGAAGGCGCGGCGGTTCCCCGCCGCCCCACCGGCTTGACGATTTTTCATGCGGACGGTTGTTACGGCTGCTGTGCTTCGTCAGTCCATCCTTGCATGGAAGCAAGGGCACAAGAACATTGCATTTGTCCCCACCATGGGAAAATTGCACGCCGGCCATCTTGCCCTGGTAGAGCGTGCCGGAATCTGTGCTGAAAAAGTCGTTTGCAGCATTTTCGTGAATCCTTTGCAGTTTGACAGTGAAGAAGACTTGCGTACCTATCCGCGCACGCCGGAACAGGACCTGCGGGCCTTGCAAAAAGCCGACGTAGACCTGGTCTTCATGCCGAAATACGAGGAAATTTATTCCGAAGATACGACCGTGAAGATCCCTGCAAACCCGTTGCGCCAACAGTTATGCGGCGAGTTTCGACCGGGATTTTTTGATGGGATCGCTGAAGTGGTGACCCGGCTGCTCCACGTCGTAACGCCCGATGTTGCCGTGTTTGGTGAAAAAGACTATCAACAACTGATCATTATCAAACAACTGGTGCGTGATTTGGGATTGCCGATCCGGCTGGAGCAAGTCGCCACGCAACGAGAGGAGGATGGACTGGCGTGCAGCTCTCGTAACGTCCATTTGAGCGCCGCGGAACGTGAACAGGCGCCGCGGTTGTACGCTGTATTGACCGGCATGAAAGAACAGATAGTGTGCGGTAACAGACAGTTTTCCCGCCTGGAAAACCAGGGGATGGAACAATTGAAAGCGGCGGGTTTTCAACCTGACTATATAGCGATTCGGGCCGCCGAAGACATGGAGAATCCCGCCCGCGATACGGATTTTCTTGTCATTTTGGCCGCCGCCTGGCTGGGAAAGACGCGGTTGGTTGATAATGTACTGTTACGTGTGGCATAAATCGGTATACTCTATAACAAAGAAGGTTCTTAGTTTAAGGAGATGGAATATGTGGGTTTTAATCGTGATATGTGTAGTGGCGGCGTTCATCGTTGCTGTTGCCGCACAGCTGGAAGTATTTAACTTGCGCATTACTCAGCTGATAACGTTCAAGCGCGTTTCCGACGGCAGCTGATCACGTGTCGGGCATTTCTTGAGCATGGGGCGCTTTTCGGCGCCCCTGTGTTTGTGCGTTGAACGACTTGCCGGAGGCACCCATGCCCGCGCCGCTTTCACGTTTGACCTCTTATCAGGCACTCCATGCCCATGCCGCCGAAGTTAGGGCACATACTCTGCGTGATTTATTTGCCTGCGACCCGCACCGTTTTGATGCCTTTTCGCAACGGTATGAGGGCCTGTTGTTTGACTACTCTAAGAATCGGATTACCGAAGAAACGATCGATGGACTGCTGGCATTGTTCAGTGAGCGCGAAGTCGATTCATGGCGCGATCGGATGTTTGCCGGGGCACGCATCAACTCAACCGAGCACCGAGCGGTGCGGCATGCGGCACTACGTGATCCGCATGATTCGGCTTCTGCATGGACGGCAAAACAGCGTCAAGTATTGCAGTGTATGGATGCCTTTGTCGCGGAAGTTCACGCCGGTGACTTTACGGACGTTGTAAATCTTGGTATCGGCGGTTCTCAGCTGGGTCCGATGCTGGTATGCGACGCCTTGGCCGATTCTGCTGAAACCGGTTTGTGCGTACATTTCGTTGCCAACGCGGACGCGACGGAAATGAACCGCGTTTTGAGTAGGCTGAATCCCGTCACCACGCTTTTTATCGTTACCTCAAAAAGCTTTGACACGTGGGAAACCCTGACGAACGCGAACCTTGCGAGGGACTGGTTATCCCGTCACATCCCCTCGCGGGATGATGTCGTAAAGCATTTCGCGGCGGTATCCGCCAACCGTGCGAAGGCGGTTGCATTCGGCGTCCTTCCCCAACGGGTATTTCCCATTTGGGATGAAGTGGGAGGGCGATTCTCGCTGTGGTCGGCGGCAGGATTATCGATAGCCCTGTATCTGGGGATGTCGGCATTCAAGGAACTGTTGCGCGGTGCAAATGCGATGGACGTACATTTCAAAAATGCCCCCCCACGAGAAAATATTCCGGTCCTACTTGCGCTGTTAGACGTGTGGAATCAACATTTTTTGCATACCGCCGTCCACGTCGTTTTACCTTATGACGTGCGCTTACGGTATTTTCCCGCCTATCTACAACAGTTACAGATGGAGAGTAACGGCAAGTTTGTTGACCGCGACGGCAGAAAGCTCGAAGTGCCCAGCTCGGCGGTGGTGTTCGGAGACGTGGGCACCGATGCCCAGCACAGCTTCTTTCAGCTTCTCCATCAAGGCACGCATACCATAAGCTGTGACTTTATCGGTGTAGTCAAGGCCTGCCATGACAATGTACGACAACATGAGGCGCTGTTGGCCAACATGATCGCCCAAACTCACGCCCTGATGTGGGGGCAAACGCTTGCAGAGGCGCGGCTACAAGGAGATGCCGAACTTGCCGCGTACCGGATGTTTCCCGGCAATCGCGTCAGCAACACGATTTTATTACCGGAGCTTACTCCTTACAGCCTGGGGGTCTTGCTGGCGATGTGTGAGCACAGGGTGTTCGTTCAGGGTATCATCCTCGACATTAATTCCTTTGACCAGATGGGCGTTGAGCTTGGCAAGAAACTCGCCCTGGACATGCTGGCGAGGATGCGGGGCGATGATGCACCGGTGGCCGATCAGGACTCTTCTACCAACGCCTTGCTGGATTTTTGCAAGGGCGTACCCAAATAACGCTATCCCGCAAGGTGTTGTTGCAGGGCCCAACCCACGTGTTCACGCACCAGGCCGCTTGAATGACCGCGCTTTTTTCTCAAGGCGTCAACGACCTCTGGCGTGGTCTTTGCGTTCCCCAGTGCAACGGCAATGTTTCTGAGCCACCTCTCATAACCGATGCGGCGGATTGCCGAGCCCTCGGTGTTTTGCAAAAACTCACGTTTGCTCCAATTGAACAAGTCAATGAGTTCGGGTGCGTCCAGACGATGTCGAACGGCAAAATCGGCGAGCGTACTCTGTTGCCCGAATCGATTCCATGGGCAATATAACTGGCAATCGTCACAACCGAAAATACGATTGCCCATCGCCTTTCTGAATTCCACCGGGATGGCGCCTTTCAATTCAATCGTGTGGTAGGAGATGCAGCGTCTGGCATCCAGCTTGTAAGGTGCGACGATGGCTTGTGTAGGACAGACTTGCATACAGGCACTGCACGTGCCGCAGTAATTTTTGGCGGGTGGATCAATGGGCAAAGGTAAGTTGATGTACAGTTCGCCCAGCAAAAACCATGAGCCGCACTCGCGATTGATCAGATTGGTGTTTTTGCCGATCCAACCCAGACCGGCTTTCTCTGCAAGTGCCTTTTCGAGCACCGGGGCACTGTCAACAAAGGCACGATAGCCAAGCGCCCCGATGCGCGTGGTGATACGTGTGGCAAGCTTTTGCAGGCGTTTGCGGATCACTTTGTGATAGTCGCGTCCCAGTGCATAGCGTGAGATGTAGGCCTGGCTGCCGTTATTCAGCACTTCTTCCTCCTTGGCGGCGTCCGGGGCACGGTAGTTGATGCGGGCGGAAATGATCCGAACGGTACCGGCGACCAGCTTTTCCGGTCGTGAGCGTTGGTTGCCGTACTTGCTCATGTAGCGCATTTCCCCATGATGTCCGGCCGCCAACCAATTCATAAGGTGGATTTCATGTTCGTCCAGCCGGGTATCGGTGATACCCAGTTCATCAAACCCGAGTTGTTTGCCCCAAGCTTTGATTTGCCGCGCCAGTTCGTCAAAATTCGGAGTACGTGTTTTCATCGTTTATATTGTACCGATCATGAAGACCGAATATAAAATGCCGAGTATCTCCAGTGTCGTCATTACGTTTCACCAAGCGCGTATAATCAAGCCGTGAATACGATTCCCGAAAACATCTATCTTACCGCGCAGGTACGTAAACTGGATCAGATTGCCATAGAAGAGTGCAAGATAGACGGCTTTACCCTGATGCAGCGTGCCGGCGCGGCGGCCTTTGAACTGATACGGCAGAGTTGGCCCGGGGTCCGAAGTATCGGAGTGGTGGCCGGCACCGGCAACAATGGTGGCGACGGCTACGTGATTGCGCGTTTGGCGAGATTAGCGAACATACGGGTGATGGTGGTGCAGGTAGGTGACCCTACCCGGTTGTGTGGCGATGCCGAACGGGCGCACCGTGAGTATGTGGAGCAAGCCGGCGAGTGCTCGATCTTTGACGAACGTTTGTTCCCGCATTGCGACCTCATCGTGGATGCTTTGTTGGGTACGGGGTTGACGCGACCGGTGACCGATACCATGGATCTCGTGATTCGGTGTATCAATCGGCATTCCGCGGCGGTCTTGAGTATTGATGTGCCCTCCGGTCTGGATGCCGACCACGGCTATCCTCTTGGCAATGCCGTGGTTGCGGATACCACCATCACGTTTGTGGGCATGAAGCTGGGGTTGTTGACGGCGGCGGGGCGCAGCTATGTGGGCAACCTTCATTTCAATGATTTACAGATTCCCGAGGAAGCCTATTCATCGGTCTCTCCGGTTTGTCGCCGCATCCGCCCGGCGCAGCTTCAGTCAAGCCTGGATCGGCGTCGTGCCGATGCGTACAAGGGCGACTTTGGGCACGTGCTGAGTATTGGTGGAAATAAGGGTATGGCGGGTTCCATCCTGCTAACGGCGATGGCTGCCGCAAGAACGGGTTGTGGTTTGGTATCCGTGGCCACCCGGCGGCAACACGCGAATATTGCCGTGAGTGTATGCAGGGAAGCCATGGTACACGGCGTGGAGAGCCCCAAAGACCTTGACGCATTGCTTAGGCGCGCGACGGTGGTGGCTATCGGCCCGGGGCTTGGGCGAGACCGGTGGGCAAAAGCCCTGTTTGCGCGTGTTTTGGAGTTGGATTTGCCATTGGTGCTGGATGCCGATGCGCTGAACCTGCTTGCCGAAGAGCCGTTGCAAAAATCATCGTGGATCCTCACGCCCCATGCAGGCGAGGCCGCTCGATTACTGGAGAAGAACGTGCACGAGGTTCAAGGCCGGCGCCTTGAGTCGGTACAAGAACTGCAACAAAAATTTGGTGGCGTGTGCGTGCTGAAGGGCAGCGGTACTCTGATTTCATTTGACCGGCACGTTGCCGTTTGCACGGCGGGCAACCCGGGCATGGCCTGCGGGGGGATGGGCGACGTGCTGACGGGCATCATTGCCTCCTTGGTTGCACAAGGGTTGAGCCTCTACGACGGCGCGCGTTTTGGCGTGCAACTGCACGCACAAAGTGCGGACCTGGCCGCCCGGGACGGGCCGCGCGGCATGCTGGCAAGCGATCTGTTTGTACCGTTGCGAAAGCTCGTCAATGCACCATGCGATTACTAAACGGAGATGTCGCCACGCGGGAATTGGGCGGCAGAGTGGCTGACTATTGCCGTCCGCCCTTGGTTATCTATTTGAGCGGTGAACTGGGGAGCGGCAAAACCACTTTCGCGCGCGGTTTTATTCGCGCACTCGGCTATACCGGCAGCGTAAAAAGCCCGACCTTTTCCTTACTTGAGACCTATGAGTTTGAAGACGTGAACCTGTATCATCTTGATTTATATCGCATACGGGATGCGCATGAACTGGAGTACACGGGCATTCGCGACCTGGCTACGGAAGCGAACGCCGTCTCGCTGGTTGAATGGCCGCAGCGCGGCGAAGGTGCGATCCCCGTCGCCGACCTCGTGTTTGAATTTCAGCATCACGGCGATCAGCGAACGGTGAAATACCATGCCGAATCTGACCGGGGGGAAATGATTGTTGCCCGGCTTCAAGCCTGCCTTGATGTGGAAGGAGCCCGGGAAAAGGGTTTATAGGGACGTTTATAGGCGGGTAGGTCACGTAAAGAATAGCGATGCGCCGACAGGGGTATACTACAGCAGCACCTCTTCGGCCACGGGGTGGCCTAGAAAATGAACCGGACTTGCGGAAAGCCCATAGGCACCGGAGTTCATAACGGCAATATAATCGCCCACTTCGCACTGACCAAGCGTCACGTCTTCGGCGAGAACGTCCAACGGGGTACAGAGTTTCCCGCTCACGGTAACGGTTTTCATTTGCTGTGAGGCGATCCGGTTCGCCACACAAAGCGGGAAGTTCTTTCTGACTTTTTGTCCCAGGTTGCCGCTTGCCGCGAGATGGTGGTGCATACCACCGTCGGTGATCAGGTAGGTCTTTCCTCTGGAGGTTTTTCTGTCAATGACTTTGCATAGGTATACGCCGGCCTCGCCAACGATGTATCTGCCAAGTTCAAGTATGGCGTGCAGGCCGGCAGAAAATTTACGGTGATCGATCTCTGATAACAGGCGATTTAGGTTGCCGCATACGGAGTTGATGTCCAATGTGCGGTGCGTACTGAAGTATGGAATTCCAAATCCGCCGCCTACGTTGATGACGTCGACGGGCCGCGTGCAGGCGTTTGCCAGTTTGTCAAGCAGTTGAAAGATGTTGCCTTGTGCAGTGTTGATTGCCTTTTCATCAAGGATTTGTGATCCGGTATAGATGTGGAACCCTTCCAGTTGTAGTCCGGCGGCTTCAACCTTGCGGATGATATCCGGGGCGAATTCTTCGTCAATGCCGAACGGACTTGAGCCGCTGGCCATTTTCATGCCCGCCCGGCACTGTATAAAATTGGGGTTGATACGCAGCATGATTCTGGGTGTTACGCTTGAATTCAGTCGGATAATCTTCTCTATCTCCAGCTTTGATTCCGTACTGATTACGGCGTTGGATCGTATTGCCTCTTGTAATTCTTGCTCACTTTTCCCGGGGCCGGTATAACAGATGTTCTTGCCGGATATTCCAGTGCTCAAGGCAAGGCTCAGTTCATACAGGGAGGACACTTCAAAACCGTCGGCGTATGGATGCAAATACGTGACGATGTCGCGGTAAGGGTTTGCCTTGATTGAGTAGTAAATCTTGAACGTGTCGGTAAGCAGGCCGCGTAGTGCCTTCATGGTATCTTTTATGACGGTTTTGGAATAGGCATACAGAGGGGTCGCGTGCCCGCGCCGCAACAGGTCAATCAACCGGAAATTGTCAAAAGACAAGCAGTTGTCAATGATCTTAAAATGACGTAGTGGATCAAATTTTCCCAATTTATGTATCGGCTGAATCGTTTATCATTCCCTATTATTACGTATTTCGTACGGCTGCATAGTGTCGTGTTTGCCGGGTATTCATGCAGTGAGTTTGCAAATGAGTGGCAAGCATTCGCTTGCAAAAAGATTATTCCTACCACCGTTGTTCATTATTGTTGTCCATAAAGGGACTGCCGCATAGAATTATGTGAATTTTTTTATATAAAGTACCATGCACTGGGCTTAATATTACTTATTTTGGCGGATGAGAGTATGGATGAGAAATTACTGCACGACTTGCGAGAAAAAATTGATGCCGTTGATCAGGGGCTTGTGCGTCTGATCAGCGATCGTGCCAGGTTTGCGCAACAGGTGGCGGCCATCAAGGCCGGAGATCAGGATAAAGCCAGGTTTTACAGACCGGACCGCGAGGCGCACATACTTAAACGCGTTATCGAGCACAATCAGGGGCCGTTACCCGACCCGGAGATGGCCCGTCTGATTCGGGAAATCATGTCCGCCTGTTTGGCATTGGAGCAGCGTTTACAGGTGGCGTTTCTGGGGCCCGTCGGTACTTTTGCCGAGGAGGCAACGTACAAGCATTTTGGCGGCTCGATTCATACGCTTGCCGTTGATTCCATTGACAGTGTCTTTCGTGAAGTGGAGTCGGATAATGCCGATTATGGAGTCGTGCCGATCGAAAATTCCAATCAGGGCATTGTAAACAGCACGCTTGACGTTTTTCTTGAATCACAGCTGAAAATCGTTGGTGAGGTGGAGTTGCGCGTTCACCAGCATTTACTAAGCAACGTTGTAGAATTGGACGAAGTAAAGGTGTTGTTTTCTCATCAACAGTCTTTGGCACAGTGTAAAAGATGGATAAATACGAACCTTGCGGGCGTCAAACTTGTGCCCGTCAGCAGTAATGCGGAGGCCGCGCAACGTGCCGGTACGGAAAAGTGTGCCGCCGCCATTGCCGGGGAAGCTGCGGCACGTGAATACGAACTTGGAATATTGTACAAGAACATAGAGGACTCTCCCAATAATACAACGCGTTTTCTGGTCATCGGCAAACAGGAAGTATGTCAAACCGGCGATGACAAAACTACGTTGCTGATTTCTGCACCGAATAAGCCGGGGGCACTGTACGATCTTCTGAAACCTCTTGCCGAAAACAACGTGAGCATGACGCGAATTGAGTCACGCCCTTCGCACTGCGTGAATTGGGAGTATGTCTTTTTCCTTGATGTAGAGGGTCATTTGGAAAATGAAGCCATTCATCGGTCGTTGACGAAACTGAAAGCCCGGACCGATCTGCTTAAAGTATTGGGGTCATATCCAAGAGCCGCTTTGTAGATTCATGTTTAATAAGGTTTACCTTGTCGGCGTCGGCCTGATTACCGGTTCGCTGGCAAAGGATTTGAAATGCAGAAAGCTGGCTGGAACGGTGGTCGGCATAGGCAGAGACTCGCAACGCCTATCGAAGGCGCAGGCACTGGGAATTATTGATGAATACGAACTGTTGCAGGAGAGTGATGTGTCGGATGCCGAACTGGTCGTTCTGGGGGTTCCGGTCGGCAACAGTGCCGACTCATTTTCCTTACTCAAACCAAGCTTGCAACCGGATACCTTGTTGACTGACGTTGGCAGCACGAAAAGTAGCGTGATTCACGCCGCCGAAAGCGTATTTGCTGAATTTCCCTCAAAGTTTGTTCCCGGCCATCCAATTGCGGGCAGCGAGCAAAGTGGCTTTGAACATGCACAAGAGCATTTATTTCGCGGCCGCAAAGTAATTTTAACGCCGACTTATAAAACGGATGTGGAGGCAGTACGAAGTATCCGGTTAATGTGGCAGGCGGTCGGCGCATCGGTTGATGAGGTGTCGGCGGAGCAACACGACAAAATCCTTGCGGCAACCAGCCATCTGCCTCACGTATTGGCATATACGCTGGTAAATGACCTGGGCGGCAGACTTGATGCCGCCAGTATTTTTAGCTATTCCGCCGGAGGGTTTGATGATTTTACTCGTATTGCCTCCAGTAGCCCCGCCATGTGGGCAGATATTTGCGAAGCAAACAGAGAGGAAATTTTGGGGTCAATCACGGCCTTTAAAAATCGTTTGAGTGAATTACGTCTGGCAATCGACAGCCGCGACAAGGATACAATTACCCGTTTTTTTCAGCAGGCAAAAAGAATTCGAGATATGAAACCTGCCGGCGGTGATGAAAAATAGTGGCAATGGGATCATTTTATCGTTTAACGCCGCAAGGTCACTGCCAGGGTTCAATTCGGGTACCGGGCGACAAGTCTATCTCACATCGTGCGCTGATGCTGTCGGCGTTGGCCGAAGGGACGAGTGAAATCAGAGGGTATCTGTCTTCAACGGATTGTGAGGCAACGCTCGCGGCTTTTCAGAACATGGGCGTAAAAATAGACCGGCTATCTCCCACGCACCTTCGTGTTCAAGGGGTTGGAATCAAAGGACTCCAGCCGCCGCAGCGCGTATTGGACATGGAAAATTCGGGTACCGCCATGCGCTTGATGGCCGGCATCCTGTGCGGGCAAAATTTTTCATCAACTTTGGTAGGCGATGAATCACTTTCTGCACGTCCCATGAAAAGAATACAGGCTCCATTGCGGAGTATGGGGGCAGACGTTGTGACTAGTGACCGAGGTACCCCCCCCTTGATGATTAAACCTGCCGATTCATTACGCGGCATCCATTATCAACTCCCTGTAGCCAGCGCCCAAGTGAAATCTTGTGTGTTGTTTGCCGGCTTAAATGCGCACGGCACGACTTGTGTAAAAGAAAATATTGCCACCAGAGATCATACTGAAAGATTGCTGCAAACTTTTTCATGGCCAATTGAAGTTCGGGATGAGGGGATTTGTGTAACGGGGGGCAGCAAGTTGTTGGCAACAGATGTTGAAATCCCCGGCGATCTTTCATCGGCCGCATTTTTTATAGTTGGCGCCTTGATTTCGGGTTCGGCAAGGCTTGTCATTCAGCAAGTTGGTATCAACCCTACACGCGACGGCGTTATTGAAATATTGCGTCTTATGGGTGCTCGTATTGAAATAACCAATACGAGAAAGTATGGCGTTGAACCGGTGGCGGACGTTGTAGTACAGGGTGGAGACCTGTATGGAACCAATATTCCACGACGTTTAATTTCGAAGTCCATCGATGAATTTCCCATCCTGTTTATCGCCGCGGCCTGCGCGTGCGGCACGACGGTTCTCAATGGTGCCGAAGAACTTCGCGTTAAGGAATCCGACCGTATCCACAATATGGCTACAGGCTTGCGGAACGTGGGTATAGACGTGGCAGAAAAACCGGATGGCCTTGTCATCGTTGGCGGTAACATTAAAGGCGGGGAAATTGACAGTGGTGGCGATCATCGGGTTGCGATGGCGTTTGCAGTGGCGTCTTTGGCTTGCGAGGCGCCCATTACGATACGCAACGTTGATAACGTAACTTCTTCATTCCCCGGGTTTGTCGCCTGTGCTTCACGGTTGGGCCTCAGATTTATGTGATGTTCCGTAGTATGAGCCGAGCGTACTGGTTTTCGATGCAGTTTGGCGTTGGCGCGCTTGTGAGTCATGGGTAACGGCGGCGTCCCGGTCGTAACGATTGATGGCCCGGCCGGTTCCGGTAAAGGTACCGTTGCGGGCAAATTGGCAGGGATATTGGGTTACCATTACTTGGATAGTGGAGTGCTGTATCGGGCACTTGCCTTGCTCAGCCAACAGCAGCATGTCGAGGTGAACGACGTGGTCGCCTTGAATGAATTGTGTCTGGGTATGCGCGTACACTTTGATATATCTTCAGAAAATAATGACGGATGTGTGTTGTTACAAGGGCAGGATGTATCTGAACAGTTGCGCACGGAAGAATGTGCTGCACGTGCTTCGCTATTGGCCGCTTGTTCCCATGTGCGCGAGGCGTTGCTTGAAAAACAGCGTGTATTCCGAATTTTACCGGGGCTGGTGGCGGAAGGCAGAGACATGGGCACCAAGGTTTTCCCTGACGCCGATCACAAATTTTTTTTGACCGCCAGTAGTAAGGAACGCGCCTTCAGGAGACAAAAACAGTTGAAGAAACGCGCGATTAGTGTTAGTTTAAGCCGCCTTTTGAAAGAGATTGAAGCGCGAGACTCCCGAGATGAGGGCCGTGCTACCTCTCCTCTATGCCCTGCCAAAGACGCTGTGCTTGTAGACTCGACAAATTTATCGATTGAACAAGTTATGCAGTGTATTATGGCACATGTACAACGTTGAGGAAGTTTATATAAATGGAATATCGAGATTTGTATGAGTGAAAATTTTGCCGAGCTTTTTGAAAAAAGCGTAGATAATATTAATACTCGGCTTGGCGCCATCATTAGTGGCACCGTGATTGATATTAATAAGGATACTGTCGTCGTAAATGCCGGTTTGAAGTCGGAAGGCTTTATTCCCATAGAACAGTTTAAGAGAAATAACGGCCAGCTTGAGGTAGCAATTGGCGACGTTGTGGAAGTGACTCTGGACGCACTTGAGGATGGTTATGGTGAGACCTTGCTGTCTCGTGAGAAGGCTCGTCGGGTAAAGGCTTGGGCAGAACTAGAGCGTGTGCATGAAGAGGGTGAAACCGTTACGGGAGTAATTACTGGAAAAGTCAAGGGTGGGTTTATGGTTGAGCTGGGTGACCTGCACGCATTCTTACCAGGCTCGTTGGTGGACGTGCGCCCGGTTCGGGATACCTCCTACTTGGAGGGCAAGGAGCTGGAATTCAAAGTAATCAAAATTGATTTGAAGCGAAATAACGTAGTGGTGTCTCGCCGTGCCGTGGTTGAATTGGAATATAGTGCCGAGCGTGAAGAGCTTATTGGTAGCCTGAAAGAAGGTGCGGTGGTTAAGGGCATAGTCAAAAACTTGACCGACTATGGTGCGTTTTTAGACCTTGGTGGAGTGGATGGGTTGCTGCATATTACCGATATGGCCTGGAAACGAGTCAGATATCCATCAGAGATCTTGTCCATTGGGGATGAAATTGACGTGTGTGTGTTGAAATTTGATAAAGAAAAAACCCGCGTGTCACTCGGCCTGAAACAACTTGAAGATGATCCCTGGGGAGATATTCATCGTCGTTATTCGGAAGGTACTCGTACTTTTGGGAAGGTCACAAATATTGCCGATTATGGTTTTTTTGTTGAAATAGAAGAGGGCATTGAAGGGCTGGTGCACGTGTCTGAAATGGATTGGACCAACAAAAATATAAATCCAGAAAAAATTGCTTCACTTGGTAGTGAAGTGGAGGTGATGATTCTCGGTATAGATGAGGAACGTCGCAGAATTTCATTGGGCATGAAACAGTGTCAACCGAATCCGTGGGAGAGTTTTGCTAACAATTATGGCAAAGGCAGCGAAATTACCGGGACGATAAAGTCGATTACGGACTTTGGGATTTTTGTCGGGCTTGAGGGCGGCATAGATGGCTTGGTACATTTGTCGGACCTGGCTTGGGACGTATCTGGCGAAGAGGCGGTACGCGGCTATAAGAAAGGAGATCTGTTAAACACCATAGTATTATCGGTAGACGCCGGTCGGGGACGTATCTTGTTGGGCGTGAAACAGTTGACGAAGGATCCGTTTTTTGCCTACATTTCCAAACATCCTAAAGGCAGTATTGTAACTGGCACGGTGAGTGAAATAGATACCGGCATGGCGATCATTGAACTGGCGGAGGGAGTAAAAGGGAGTTTGAAGGCCTCGGAGATGTCTGATGAGCGCGTGGAAGACTTGCGTTCCGTACTGAAAAAGGACGAGCAGATTGAAGCCAAATTTGTGGGCGTAGATAAAAAATCCAGAATGGTCGCCCTATCAATTAAGGCCAAGGAGCGTCAGGAAGAGGAGGCTGTGGTTCGGAATTACGGTAGCAATGAGACGGCGTCGACGAGTCTGGGCGATGTGCTAAAGAAATCAATTGACAGAAACAAGAAAGATTCGGTTGAGTGAAGCAAGCTTGGTCGAGACATGGTAACGATGAAGAAAAAGAATAAGGTCATCACAAGATCAGAGCTGATTGAAAGAATATCGTTAAAACAAAATCATCTTGCCCATAAAGATATTGAACTTTCAATCAAAAGTCTGATAGAACAGATGAGCACCTTTTTGGCAAAAGGAGAGCGTATCGAAATCAGAGGATTTGGTAGTTTTTCGCTGCATTTTCGACCACCTAGAATGGGGAGGAATCCAAAAACCGGAGTGGCCGTACCGTTGCCGGGTAAGTATGCAACGTATTTCAAGCCGGGAAAAGAATTACGTCAGCGCGTCAATCAGTCTTTGACAAAATAGCGAAGTGTAAGGCTACTCTGCGGCGTCGCTTTTCGACAAAGGTGCATACTTATTCAGTGGTTGATCTCTCCTGGCGGCGGGTCTTGTCGCTTCCGGTTCAGACTGGAGAAGTACGTCCAACGTTATGTCTGACGAAGTTACAATTGTCATTGCCCTGGATTTTCCTGATGCGAGGTCAAGCAATTCGTTTTTAGATCGTCTTCAGGGCCAATCGTATAAACTCAAAGTAGGCCTTGAATTGTTTATCTCCGAAGGCCCGCATTTTATTGAGCAACTGGCGGACAGAGGGCACCAGATTTTTTTAGATGTCAAGCTGCATGACATTCCAAACACCGTAGCGTCGGCGTGTCGGGCGGCGTGTAACACGGGTGTTTGGATGGTTTCCCTGCATGCTGCGGGCGGCTATGAAATGCTGCAAGCCGCTCGCGATGCAGTACCTGAAAATGCGGGGACGGTCAATTTGGTAGCAGTTACCGTCTTGACTTCGATGGATCAACGGCAACTCTACTCAATAGGCATACAACGATCTACGGAAGAGCACGTATTACAACTTGCCGGCACGGCGTTACAGGCGGGTCTGGATGGCATTGTATGTTCCGCTTGTGAGGTACAGGCAGTGCGCAGCACATGGGGAGAGAACTTCACGGTTGTGACACCGGGCATACGTTTGCAAGATTATGATAAGGGTGATCAGCGTAGAGTGGCTTCCCCGCTTCAGGCGAGGCGGTCGGGTGCAAATTACATGGTTGTTGGGCGTCCGATTACCCGAGCGAAAGATCCGGGTTTTGCCATTGAACAGTACCTTGCAAGTTGGAATGCAGGCACTGACTGACTAGTATAGGGATTAGGGTATCCAGGCGTTCGTTGTCCGGTAATACGGAGTAACGCCCTGGGCTGTCTTGTAAAATATCGGCAACTGGAAATAGCTTTTATCGGCGTGGCAGCAGTGTAAAGAGGTAGATAGTGGCTAAAATTCGTAAGGTAGTATTTCCGGTTGCCGGATTGGGTACCCGCTTTCTCCCCGCCACCAAGGCCAACCCCAAAGAGATGCTTCCCGTGGTGGATAAGCCTTTGATCCAGTATGCGGCAGAGGAGGCGGTGGCGGCAGGCATGGAGACGCTTATTTTTATTACTGGTCGCAATAAACGCTCCATTGAAGATCATTTTGATAGAGCCTACGAACTGGAGAGTGGGCTTGAGGCAAGAGGCAAAGACACAATGTTGGACATTGTGAGAAACGTGCTCCCGAAAAAAACGAATTGTATTTATATCCGACAGTCAGAGCCCTTGGGTCTAGGACATGCCGTACTTTGTGCCGAACCGATGCTGGATAATGAGCCGTTCGCGGTCATTTTGGCGGATGACCTTATCTACGATGGAGACAGGGGCTGTCTTACGCAGATGGTTGGCGTACATGAGCGGGAGCAGTGTGGTATTGTGGGTGTACAGGAGATCGCCCCGGAAGACGTCAAACACTATGGAGTGATCGCGGGTAAAAAGGCCCGGGATGATTTATGGGAAGTAGATACGATTGTGGAAAAACCGGCATTGAAAGATGCACCTTCCAACGTTGCAATAGTGGGTAGGTATATATTGTATCCGTCCATTTTTTCAATTTTGGCAAATGCCGGCAGAGGTGCGGCGGGCGAAATTCAACTGACCGATGCGCTGGCTACACTCATACAAACAGAAAAATTGTTGGCTTATCGGTTTGCAGGCGAGCGCTATGACTGTGGTAGCAAAATGGGTTATTTGAAAGCGACCGTTGAGTATGCACTGCGTCATCCAGAAATAAGTGAGCGTTTTCAAAAATATTTACAACCATTCGGGCAAGACTAGTCTTACCTGAATAAGCTTCTCACTTTGTTGATACCAACAATATCCGCGTAGCAAAGAAACGCATGCTGTCCGAACTTTAATGAATATCAACATCTGATGCCAATCCCCCCCCCCCCCCCCCCCCCGTTACACAAGTACCCTCATCTGGAAATTGGCGTCCCATATTACGTTGAGAAAAAGTAAAAAGGTTAGGTAGTGGGTCAGGCTGCAAAGGATCAATATGGCTCTGATACACCTGGCGGGCAGGAAGTCACGGTTATATTCACTGCTCAGGTTCTTGTATATGCAATCGGCATTTTGACCCAAAGTCTGTTGGCCTACCTCCTGGAGCCGGAGGGTAGAGGGGCTTATGCGATCTGCATCACGTTTGCCCAATTACTTGGCATGGTCTTTTCCTTCAGTGCCGACAAAGGTGCTCAATATTTTGCCATGACCAAGCAAATCAACCTATCAAAGAGCCTGTTTTTGTCCATTGGCATTTGTCTTGTTGGGAGTGGCCTCGTGATAATGGCAACATTTCCACTTCTTTATAGTAGTTTACCTTTTTTCCAGAAAGCGGATACCAGCTCCTTTCAATTATCGCTGATGTTGATTCCTCTGTTGTCAATCTCGTTTGCAGTACAATTGCAGCTTGCCGGGCTGCGGCGCTTTGCACCGCTTGCGATTTTTTTATTGGGACAACCCATTGTTGCAGTACTGGGAGTAATAGTCTTGGTTTGGGAGTTTGGCCTTGGGGTTGATGGGGCTATTTTGGCATTGATCGCCAGTCATATTGTACTGATCGCAGGTTGTGTTCTAGATCTGAAAAGGAACAGCGACCTGGCGTTTGAGCTGCCGTCCCTCCCGGCATTTTTTTTAGTGTTTGGCTACGGACTCAGGCATCATGTAACTCGCGTAGGTACCGACATTGAGCCATATCTTGGCATACTTCTCTTGGGGGCATTGGCCAGCCGTACGGATATCGGACTATTTGCCGCCGCCAGTGCTGTTATATTCCGCGTTACCCTGATTTCTAGATCAGTAGTCATGGTACTTTACCCTAGAGTGACGAGTAGCGGTGGCGAAAATCTTGAGATGGTAGGATTTTGCTTGCGAGTGGTTTGTATGATGACCCTAGCTACCCTTGTCGCATTACTGGCAGTCAGCACGCCACTGGTGCGAATTTTGCTTTCCGAAGCCTTCTTGCCGGCGGTGCCGTTGATATGGATTATGGCACCCGGCGTTTTTGCTTGTGCCGTCGCAGGCATATTTGTGGCTTATTTCAATGGCATCAATCAACCGGAGGTATGCTCCCCGACTACCTGGCTTAGTTTGGGTATCAATATCCTGGTATTACTCGTGCTGTATACGAAGCTGGGTATTGAAGCTGCCGCGTGGGCGATCACCATCGGGTTAGTTTTTCGCGCGGCCCTATTAAGTTTCATTTTTCACCGGACGACCCGTATGGCGTTCCACTCGCTCTGGTTACCGCATCATAGTGATTTTTCTCGCTTATGGGGATCATGCCGTTCTCTGGTTCATCGCAGGTTTTTATCAGTACATCGAAAGGAGAGGTAGAAGCTTGTCATGTGCGGTATAGCCGGTTTTTTTCAGCGGGGCGGTTTTGTCCCCGAAGCTGCGAAGGTGTCCGCTTATCGGATGGCCGACGCCATCGAATATCGCGGCCCGGATAGTGCCGGGGTTTGGTTGGAAAGCAGTTTTGGTATTGCCTTGGCCCACCGACGGCTTGCCATTATTGATCTTTCTCCCGCCGGGCACCAACCCATGCTGTCACACTCCAAGCGCTATGCCTTTACCTTTAACGGCGAGATTTATAATCACTTACAAGTCCGGCGAGAAATCGAGAACCGGTCTCCAACGCCAGTTCCCTGGCAAGGAAGATCGGATACGGAAACGTTATTGACCTGCATCGATCACTTGGGAGTGGAGGATACGCTACAGCGAGTTGACGGCATGTTTGCTTTTGCGCTTTGGGACCGACAAGACAAGGTACTTTACCTTGCTCGCGATCGGCTTGGCGAAAAGCCTCTTTACTATGGCTGGCAGAAACAAGTATTTATGTTTGGCTCCGACCTGAGGGCCTTCAGGGCGCATTCATCTTTTGAGGGGGAGATAGATCGCAACGCACTGACCTTATTTTTGCGATTTAACTATATTCCGGCCCCTTGGTCAATTTATAAGGGAGTTCAAAAACTTCTACCAGGGACTTACTTACGGCTTTCTTTTGAAAATGCATCAATGGACCCTACGGCGTTGCCGGAACCATGTGCTTACTGGTCGGTAAAAAGTGTCTCTCAGGCTGGCTTTTCTCAATCTTTTTCGGGGGGCGCCGAGGAAGCCACGGATCGGCTACATGATTTGCTGCTACGGTCGGTCGGTCGGCAGATGGTTGCGGACGTACCGCTTGGAGTCCTGCTGTCTGGTGGTATTGATTCCTCGATCATTGCAGCTTTGATGCAGGCACAATCGGAACGTCCCGTGAAAACTTTTACCATCGGATTTCACGATACCGCCTATAATGAAGCAGAATATGCAAGGGCGATTGCCAGAAAGATCGGTACCGAACATACGGAATTGTACATAACGCCAAGGGATGTACTGGAGGTTGTTCCTCGTCTGTCAACCTTATATTCTGAGCCTTTTGCTGACGCGAGTCAGATTCCTACTTTTCTTATTTCTGAAATGGCACGTAGGAATGTGACCGTTTGTCTCTCGGGGGATGGGGGCGACGAGTTATTTGGGGGCTACGAGCGATATCGCCAGGCACAAAAAATCTTACGTTTTTTTAAAGTGACTCCCATCCCCTTACGAAAACTGTTCGCTTCGATAATCATGGCTATTTCTCCCTCTCTATGGGACCGGTTTTTTCACTTATGGGGACGGGCATTGCCTTTGACATTCATCCATCCCGGCAACCGCTTGCACAAGCTTGCAAAGGTTTTTCGCTATGATGGCCATAAGTCTTTGGAAATTAATTGCATTTTGTCCTCAGAGTGGATGGAGCCCGCTGAAGCCGTGTATAGGGCAACTGAACCGCCAACGACTCTGACGGATCCTCATCCGGGTTGGGTAAATATGTTCAGCCTTGAAGAACAGATGATGTTACTTGATATAATGACTTATCTTCCGGATGATATATTGACTAAAGTTGACCGGGCGGCGATGGGAGTAAGCCTTGAGACACGTATGCCTTTCCTGGACCACCATGTTGTGGAGTTTGCTTTACGATTGCCGCTGTCGTTCAAGATACAAGGCAGTCAAGGCAAATGGATTTTGCGGAAAATCTGCGGTAAATATCTTCCGGAAAAATATATTAAACGCTCTAAGATGGGGTTCGTCATACCGACTCGTTCTTGGTTTCGCGGGGAGTTGAGAGACTGGGGCGAAACGTTGCTTGATCAAAACAGGCTTCGCAAGGAAGGTTTTTTTGACCCGATACCGATTCGGCGAAGGTGGGCCGAGCACTTGTCTGGAAAGAACGACTGGTCTTCTTGCCTATGGAGCATCCTGATGTTTCAGAACTGGTTGGAGAAAAGCTCGTCGTGACGGAAGCAATGCCGGGAAAATCAGCCGTTTTTCCCAAGGTGGTAAAGCTAGTATTGAAGACGTCCTCTTTCGCTGAGGGAAGACTTCTGAGTATATCGTGAATAGTAACGTATCCATCTTATGTAAAGCTTATCAATGCTTTTCTTTTTCTGGCGACAGCCTCATTGCGCTGGTTGCTTTGTTGGTGGCGGCCTTCCTGCGCATATATTTCCCCGGCCCGCTCGCGGACGGCATTTTCTGTGTGGCGGTGCTGTTTCTAGGATTTTATCTGTTTCGTGGACAAATTCCTGCCACGGTAAAGTTTATTCTCTCCTGTTTTATCGCGCTTTTGGCAGTATATGCAGCCAGTCTTGTCATCAATTTCAGTGTGGAAGGTATGCAAAATCTTTTCGGGATTTTATTTGCGTGCCTCATCTTTCTGTTCAGCTACCAGAATGCTTTGTCATTGACACAAGCTCGTACCCTTTCCGTGTTGCTGGTTGTGACCCTGATACTGTTTCCTATATATCTGGTGCCGAGCGGTGTGAACCCGAATATTTTCAGCGGTATTCTCGGATACTTGCTGTTGACCATCGGCCTCATCCTGATTACTCGTTCTGACAGCAGAAAAAATCAACATTTGTGGGCGCACGCCATATTTTTATTGGTGGCGGTAATCGGTGTTGTTTTTGGACACCGGTCTCTGTCTTTTGTGGCGTTGTTGGCTTATCCATTGTACTGGGGAAGCTTCCTTTTTCTGCGTAACCGAAGAGGGATCGGCGTGCTGATGACGGCGACCGGATTATTGCTTTGTGGTTTGATAGTCTTTGTTGGAACCTCGTACTTCAAAGATGCTTTATCGCATTTGGATCAGATAGCTAAAAAATATACCGGAGGAGGAGCCAAGAGCGGACGTGAAATATTTTGGAAGGTAGCTTTATCATCTATTGCAGAGAATCCTTGGTTGGGCAAAGGCCCGGGGGCATTCATCGGTTCATCGGAAAACTTAATTGATGCGCCACTATTCTGCTTGACTGAAGAAAGTGCTCGTTTATTTGATGATTGCGTTGTGCTCATGAGGGCGCGCACGGTCTTAACCCGTAGCCCCTCTCATCTCTGGAATTGGCGTTTCGAAAAGCCGATTAGCTCTTGGCAAGGCGTTACAGTGGGCGGCAGTCCGCCACGTGTAGTTTCTCTGGACTTGGAGAAAATAGGTTTGAATGGCCGTATTCCAAAGGAGTTAAGTAAGTTGGACCGGCTTGTTGCCTTAAATCTTGGTCATAATTTGCTTACCGGTTCCATCCCACCAGAGTTGGGGAAGCTGAGTAATTTGCGGAAGTTATCACTCAACTACAATGACTTGTCCGGTCCCATTCCGGAAGAGCTGGGGGTACTTGACTTGTCGGGTCTGTATCTTCACCACAATCAATTGACTGGTAATGTGCCCGAGGCGTTGGGAGAAATTGATCGCCATGACTTTTACGGTGATTCGCTTTGCTTGTCGCAGTCTTTGGACAATTATTCCGGTTTGCTCGATGATTGTATTATTTTATTGGACGTGCGGGACGAGTTGTCGGGCACGGGCGTTCTGAATTGGGGCGATTCCATTCCCGTCACATCCTGGCA
The DNA here is from genome assembly GCA_965242685.1 of Gammaproteobacteria bacterium. Taxonomy (GTDB): domain Bacteria; phylum Pseudomonadota; class Gammaproteobacteria; order UBA4575; family UBA4575. The sequence goes on from OZ251487.1 coordinate 243,195, forward strand.
GGGGGTCGAGGTGAGTGGCGACCCGCCGCGGGTGACCGCATTGAAATTATCGGGGATGGGTTTAGACGGGAGGATACCGCCCGAGCTGGGCAAGCTGAGTAAACTCCACACATTAAGCCTTCACCACAATCAGCTCGTCGGCCCTATTCCTGTGGAATTGGCGAAACTCAAGGGCCTTGCACAACTGCGGCTCAAACATAACCGATTAAGCGGCAGGATACCGCCCGATCTAGGGGGGCTTTCCAGTCTATCGGTTTTGTATCTTTCCGGGAATGCTTTTAGAGGTTGCCCGCCGTTGATGCCGTATACGGTTGATCGCCATGACCTTGATTCGTTGTGTGTTCCATTTTCTCTGGATAATCCAGGTTTAGGCGCCGACGCCAGTGTTTTACTGTCGATACAGGACGAGTTATCGGGCACGGGCGTTTTGAATTGGGACGAATCCGTTCCCGTCACGTCCTGGCAGGGGGTCAGATTGCGCGGCACCCCGCCGCGGGTGACCGCATTGAAATTATCGGGGATGGGTTTGAACGGACGGATTCCAAAGGAGTTAAGTAAGTTGGGCCGACTTGTCGCCTTGCATCTTGACCATAACCGGCTTACTGGCAGCGTTCCGGCGGAACTGGGAAGATTGGGCAGGTTACAGAAATTGACGCTCCGCCACAACTGGCTTACCGGGCCGCTGCCGCCGGGGCTACGCAAGGTTGACCATGATATTCAGTTTTGTCGGCCCTCTTCGTGGGTGGGCGTCGAATTGCTTGCGGATTGCATCATTTTGCTGGACGTGCGGGACGAGTTATCGGGCACGGGCGTTCTGAATTGGGACGATTCCATTCCCGTCACATCCTGGCAGGGGGTCGAGGTGAGTGGCGACCCGCCGCGGGTGACCGGATTGAAATTATCGGGGATGGGTTTAGACGGGAGGATACCGCCCGAGCTGGGGGAACTTTCCAGCCTGTCGATTTTGCGTTTTTCCGGGAATGCTTTTAGAGGCTGTCCGTCTCGGAAGTTGTACGAAGTGGGGGATCATGATTTTTCCGGTGATCTGCTTTGTTTGCCTGTGATGCGGGAGAGTCATCCCGGCTTGTTTGCCGATGCGAGTGTTTTGCTGGACGTGCGGGACGAGTTATCGGGCACGGGCGTTTTGAATTGGGACGAATCTGTTCCCGTCACGTTTTGGCAGGGGGTCAAGGTGAGTGGCGACCCGCCGCGGGTGACCGGATTGAAATTATTGGGGATGAATTTAGATGGATGGATACCGCCCGATCTAGGGGGGCTTTCCAGTCTATCGGTTTTGTATCTTTCCGGGAATGCTTTTAGAGGTTGCCCGCCGTTGATGCCGTATACGGTTGATCGCCATGACCTTGATTCGTTGTGTGTTCCATTTTCTCTGGATAATCCAGGTTTAGGCGCCGACGCCAGTGTTTTACTGTCGATACAGGACGAGTTATCGGGCACGGGCGTTTTGAATTGGGACGAATCCGTTCCCGTCACGTCCTGGCAGGGGGTCAGATTGCGCGGCACCCCGCCGCGGGTGACCGCATTGAAATTATCGGGGATGGGTTTGAACGGACGGATTCCAAAGGAGTTAAGTAAGTTGGGCCGACTTGTCGCCTTGCATCTTGACCATAACCGGCTTACTGGCAGCGTTCCGGCGGAACTGGGAAGATTGGGCAGGTTACAGAAATTGACGCTCCGCCACAACTGGCTTACCGGGCCGCTGCCGCCGGGGCTACGCAAGGTTGACCATGATATTCAGTTTTGTCGGCCCTCTTCGTGGGTGGGCGTCGAATTGCTTGCGGATTGCATCATTTTGCTGGACGTGCGGGACGAGTTATCGGGCACGGGCGTTCTGAATTGGGACGATTCCATTCCCGTCACATCCTGGCAGGGGGTCGAGGTGAGTGGCGACCCGCCGCGGGTGACCGGATTGAAATTATCGGGGATGGGTTTAGACGGGAGGATACCGCCCGAGCTGGGGGAACTTTCCAGCCTGTCGATTTTGCGTTTTTCCGGGAATGCTTTTAGAGGCTGTCCGTCTCGGAAGTTGTACGAAGTGGGGGATCATGATTTTTCCGGTGATCTGCTTTGTTTGCCTGTGATGCGGGAGAGTCATCCCGGCTTGTTTGCCGATGCGAGTGTTTTGCTGGACGTGCGGGACGAGTTATCGGGCACGGGCGTTTTGAATTGGGACGAATCTGTTCCCGTCACGTTTTGGCAGGGGGTCAAGGTGAGTGGCGACCCGCCGCGTATCACTGCCCTAGAATTACCGAACATGGGCTTGAACGGTCGTATTCCGGCGGAGTTGGGGGCACTCCGGCCACTCAGGGAGTTAGATCTCAGAGGCAACCGGTTGAGCGGGCCGATACCGTCCGAGCTAGAGGAACTTTATCTAAGTGTTTTGCGTGTTCGGGGCAATAAATTCGAAGATTGTCTGCCCTCGGGGTTGTACGAGGTGGATATTCATGATTTAGGTATTGACATGCTGTGTTACTCGGAGCTTGTGCATTTTCCCAGCTTGTTTGTCGATGCGAATGTTTTACTGTCGATACGGGATGAGTTGTCGGGCACGGGTGTTCTGAATTGGGACGAATTCGTTCCCGTCACGTCCTGGCAGGGGGTCAAGATAGGCCGGGGCGTGCATGGGGGGACGCGTGTGATCGGTTTGGATCTGACGGAGATGGGTTTGAACGGATTTATTCCGCCCGAACTCAGTGCCCTGGATCAGCTCGTTGCCTTGTACCTTGACGGCAACCAACTCACCGGTGCGGTGCCGCCGGAGCTGGGCGAACTCAGAATGCTCAATGAGCTGGGGCTTGAAGGCAATTCAATCGATGATGTGCCGCGGGGCGTGAGGAATCTTCCCAGCCTGTGGGTGTTCCGCGAGGTGGATGGCACCGTGCGCGAGCGGCTTGCGCCGGCGGGCGGGGGAACGGATGACACGGTCGAGGGGAAGCCGGATGGCGATGTGTATTGTCGGTCGTTGTATAGCGAAGGCGGGTTGTTCAACGACTGTTCGGTTTTACTGTCGATACGGGACGAGTTATCGGGCACGGGCGTTTTGAATTGGGACGAATCTGTTCCCGTCACGTTTTGGCAGGGGGTCAAGGTGAGTGGCGACCCGCCGCGTATCACTGCCCTAGAATTACCGAACATGGGCTTGAACGGTCGTATTCCGGCGGAGTTGGGGGCACTCCGGTCACTCAGGGAGTTAGATCTCAGAGGCAACCGGTTGAGCGGGCCGATACCGTCCGAGCTAGAGGAACTTTATCTAAGTGTTTTGCGTGTTCGGGGCAATAAATTCGAAGATTGTCTGCCCTCGGGGTTGTACGAGGTGGATATTCATGATTTAGGTATTGACATGCTGTGTTACTCGGAGCTTGTGCATTTTCCCAGCTTGTTTGTCGATGCGAATGTTTTACTGTCGATACGGGATGAGTTGTCGGGCACGGGTGTTCTGAATTGGGACGAATTCGTTCCCGTCACGTCCTGGCAGGGGGTCAAGATAGGCCGGGGCGTGCATGGGGGGACGCGTGTGATCGGTTTGGATCTGACGGAGATGGGTTTGAACGGATTTATTCCGCCCGAACTCAGTGCCCTGGATCAGCTCGTTGCCTTGTACCTTGACGGCAACCAACTCACCGGTGCGGTGCCGCCGGAGCTGGGCGAACTCAGAATGCTCAATGAGCTGGGGCTTGAAGGCAATTCAATCGATGATGTGCCGCGGGGCGTGAGGAATCTTCCCAGCCTGTGGGTGTTCCGCGAGGTGGATGGCACCGTGCGCGAGCGGCTTGCGCCGGCGGGCGGGGGAACGGATGACACGGTCGAGGGGAAGCCGGATGGCGATGTGTATTGTCGGTCGTTGTATAGCGAAGGCGGGTTGTTCAACGACTGTTCGGTTTTACTGTCGATACGGGACGAGTTATCGGGCACGGGCGTTTTGAATTGGGACGAATCTGTTCCCGTCACGTTTTGGCAGGGGGTCAAGGTGAGTGGCGACCCGCCGCGTATCACTGCCCTAGAATTACCGAACATGGGCTTGAACGGTCGTATTCCGGCGGCACTTGGGGAACTGTCCCAGCTTGTCGTGCTGAATCTTAATCGGAATCGACTCAAAGGTGCGATCCCGGAAGAGATCATAGAAATTAAAAGCTTGGGAATCTTGCGGCTCGCAGATAATCAGTTGCGCGGCTCCATTCCGCAGGAACTAATAAAGAAACGTGACCTGCATGACTTGAATATTGAAGGTAACGACTTTCAAGGCTGTTTGAATCCGAAGATGGAGCAGTACGAAGTCAGTCCCCATTACTTTTTCAAGGCCGGACTTGCTCCCTGCAATCGTAGTAGAACCCAGCAGAGTAGGGTTGGCAGACTTATCACAGAAGTAAACACTTTTGTCAATCCCTCTATCCCGGAAGGTTTCTATGTTTCCTCGCATAATCTTTTTCTAGAGACAGGGGTGCAAACAGGGGTTATCGGTATCATCGTCCTATGTCTTCTTTGTGCATCTCTGATTTCCAACCTGCGAAGTCGAGCGGCAGGAAAGATCGAGCCATCGCAAAGCTACGTTGCTGCTTGTACGGTTCTGATCATTATTCATAGCAGCTTTGAAATTTTCCTGTTTCGAATCAACATGGGGGTTATCGCATGGGTGCTGATCGGTATCGGTGCCTGGGTAGCCCATCACAGTCGGCACTCTCGTGCACAGGATATCACTGATACCGGCGACCGTGTATCCTAATGTCCATAACGTTGGCGGCAAGGTGTAATCGGCTGCAAGAAAAGGGGTAAGATAGGGGCAAGGATTTGTCGAGTAAACATGGATGAATACCAGGTGACCGAGCCTATTCGCACGGTTGCTGATTTCCCTACCTTGTCGGTGATTATCCCGGCACGGAATGCGGCGGCCACGATCCCGGCCACGCTTGATTCCATCTTCTTCCAGGAATACCAGGGCGAGATCGAGGTTATCGTTGCCGACGGTTCGGACACTTCAACGATGGCCGGCGTGATCCGACGTTCGTATCCTAAAGTGCATATAGTTCCCAACCCCGAAGGTAACACGCCTTCCGGGCTCAACCATGCAATCAGGGAGTCGGTCGGCAAAGTGATCGTCCGGTGTGATGCCCATGCCGTGCTTCCGCCCGGATACGTTCAACGTGTTGTCGAAACGCTTCGGAGGACCGGTGCGGCCAACGTCGGGGGGATGCAGTGTCCCATCGGAGTGACGTTGTTCGAGAGGGCCGTGGCCGTTGCAATGACCTCGAAATTGGGGGCAGGCAACGCCGTTTATCGGTTGGGAGGTGCCGCGGGGCCAACGGATACAGTGTATCTGGGTGCATGGTACCGCGATACCTTGGAGTCCGTTGGTGGATTCAATACACATCTAATTCGCAACCAGGACTATGAGCTTAACTGGCGTTTGCGGGAACAGGGTGGAACGATCTGGTTTGATCCGGGGCTTGCCGTCAATTACCGCCCTCGCGGTAACGTCTTGTCGTTGGCATGCCAGTATTTTGGCTATGGTAGATGGAAGTCGGTAATGTTAGCACAGAATCCCGCCTCATTGCGGGTCAGGCAGCTTGTCGCTCCGCTGCTTGTGCTCGGTCTTGTTACTTCAGTGGCTTTGGCTGCTTTCAAGCCATCGTGGTTGGCGGCAGTGTTACCGTTTGTGTATTTGGTCACCCTTGTGTTGGGAGCGATGATAGCGGGGCTTAGGCGCCGGGAACCCGCTGCCGTCTTGCTTCCAGTAGTCCTGGCAACGATGCACGTAAGCTGGGGCATCGGCTTCTTTCTTCCTGCGCGGCAGCCCCGGCGCTAGAAAATACACGGTATGGATGCCTCCCGCCCCGGTCACTTTTCGCCAGAAGACAGAGGCTTTTTGTCAGATATTTGACATGGTATTATTATAGCCTTTTTAATGGGTTATGATATATAGTCTCTGTTTAACTGTAACTATTGCTTGCAATTGCACAAAAACTTGTCACACTAATAATGACATAACATGAGGTTACCTAGTTTTTCCGGTGGTTCTATGCACGTTTTTTCAAACCTTTATGAAATGCGAGCGTTTTCTGGCCATGGGAGACGTCGACGATATGGATATCCCCGTTTGAAGTTTACTTTTCTGTTACTTTCACTCTGTTTTCCAATTTTCTGCACTGCCGAGGCCACCACCAGGGTAAAAGACGTTCGTATTGCGGATCATTATGGTCAGTTGCGAGTAGTATTTGATTTATCTTCGGCGGTGACCCATCGCGTTTCTGTACTCAAAGACCCTGATCGGGTCGTGCTTGATATTGACAAGTGCAGAGTAGATGACAAGTTGTTTCCATCTCGAATGCGGAATAATTTGCTGAAAGGGATACGCTCTAACCGGAAATCCGGCGGGAAATTGCGCGTCGTATTTGACCTGAGTAAGGCAGTAACGCCAACAAGCTTTTTACTCCCGCCCGACAATGGGAAGAGTCATCGCCTAGTGGTGGACTTGGCGGCGGCCGTCGGGAAAAAGCGCCCCGGTCCCGTTTTGTCGACACAAAATAAACCGACGCACCTCCGTGATGTCATTATTGCCATTGACGCCGGTCATGGCGGCAAAGACCCGGGGGCAATCGGTCGCGGCGGCAGCTATGAAAAGCATATTGTGTTGTCGATTGCCAAACGCTTAAAAAAGCTTATTGACCGGGAAAGGGGGATGCGCGCAGTGTTGATTCGAGAACGGGACGTGTTCATATCTCTGAGACAAAGAATCAAAAAGGCGCGTGCGAAAAATGCAGAAATATTTCTCTCTATCCATGCCGATGCCGTGGTAGACCGCAGGGTGCGCGGTTCTTCAGTGTACATATTGTCGCAGCGCGGGGCTAGCAGTGAAGAGGCAAGGATTTTGGCGAAGCGAGAGAATGAGGTAGACGGAATCGGCGGCGTTAGATTTGAAGACTACGACGACACGGTAAATTCGACGCTGGTTGACTTATCGAAAGAAAAGACCATTGAGCGCAGCATGTACCTGGCCGAGGATATATTGCAGGAACTCAAACTGGTGGGCAAGGTCTCGCGCAAGCACGTTGAGCAGGCCGGTTTTATGGTACTCAAGTCTCTTGATATTCCTTCGGTGCTGATTGAAACGGCCTTTATTTCAAATCCCCAGGAAGAAAAGCGCCTAAAAAGCCGCACTCATCAGCAGAAGCTGGCAAAGGCCATATTACAGGGGTTGCGCCGCTACTGCAGAGAGCATTGTGATGATGATACGCTGCTTGCCAATGGAAGCAGCCGTCACGTTATACGCCGTGGCGAAACCTTGTCCGAAATCGCCTACCGTTACCGTGTTGATATCTTTGATATACGTGAAGCGAATGCACTCAGATCGGACGTGATTCGAGCCGGGCAGGTATTGTTGATTCCGGCATCGGCAGGCACCTAATCAGCCGCGAAGTTGATTGAGTGCGATTATTTCCATCGTCCTCAGCCGAACAGCTTTGAGTGTTGCTCTTTTTGCCACCAGGAAAAAAATAATCTATCGGTTACCCCCTGGATGGTGGTGGCAATTCTCTCACTGATAGTTTTGGGTAGCGCGTAGGTAATCTCATATATGTTAGCGTTGTTGCTTGCTTGTAACAGATAATCGTCGCTGGTGATCAGTTTGTCGACCAGATTGAATGCAAGTGCGCGGCGGGCTGGCCAATGCTCTCCGGTTGCAACCTTGTCAATGTCCAGGGAAGGGCGGTTGTCTTTTACAAACTCTTTGAAAAGTGCATAAGTGTCTTCCAGTTGTTCGTTGAAGTGTTTGCGGTCTTCGGGCGTGTTTTTGCCAAACATCGTGATAGTGCGCTTCAGCTCTCCGGCTTTCATCTGTTCAAAGTCAACTCCGTGTTTGTCAAGCATGCGGTTGAAATTGGGTAGTTGTGCCAACACCCCGATTGAGCCGACAATCGCAAAAGGTGCCGCCAGAATTTTATCTGCTACGCAGGCCATCATATAGCCGCCACTTGCTGCGACCTTATCTATTGCAACGGTAAGCGGGATGCCTTTTTGCTTGATACGCAACAATTGCGATGCGGCAAAACCATGTTCGTGCATCAGCCCGCCGGCGTTTTCGAGACAGAGTACGACTTCGTCTTTACTGGAGGCGACCGACAGTATTGCCGTTATTTCCTTGCGCAAGTGACGAACTGCGGAAGCCTTAATGTTACCCAGGAAATTTAGGACGAAAATGCGTTTTCTATGCGTGCCGGCAATGGTTTTCCGTTCTTTTTTGCGCGCCTTTCTCGCCTTTTTTAGTTCCGCTTTTGGCAGCATGGAGAAATGTAGGGTATCGGACATGGAAGTGTATTTTTCATTGAGGTGGTTGATTTCAAAATGATCGCTGGAACGCGTCTTTTTCGACAGCGAGAATAACAGGCTCGCAACCAGCCAGATAGCCAGCAATACCGTTGTTACCTTGGCCAGAAATAAGCCGTATTGAGAAATAAATTCAATCATGGTACTTCCTGTTTTTTTAGTCGTTGTAGCTACATGTGTAGCTGCTGAAAAATTGCCCGCAGTTATTTTCCGAAGCTGTATCGTAAAATAACGAGTTCAGTTGTAGCCGGCATCGGCTTAGTACTTCGCCGTCTAGCAGGGTTTTGAACGTTTTACCGCCAAGTAGCTGGTGCGAATTGCTAACGTAGAATTTGTTCAACTTCCGGGTCTTGAGCATGGTATGCAGCATTTTCGGGCCGGCTATCAGGTAGACGTGCCGGTAGTTGCGTTTCGTCAGTGCCTGGATCAAAGATGCCCCTTCTACAAAATTTGATTTTCCTGCAAACAGGATTTCATATCCTTGTCGTTGCCACATTTTACACTTATCGAGATTTGCTTTTTGTCCGGTTGCAATATAAATTTTTTGCCCATGCTCTTTCATTGAGGTGTGCATGGGAAAATCCAGGCTGGCACTGGCGATGACGACGTCCGGGTTTTCAGTAAGTCCCCGCATTTTGCGCCACGTATGTAAATCTTCAAACTTCGAATGCGCAGGAAGCTGCAATATATTGCCCAACTTATTTTCCGCCAGCGCGCGCAAGTAGCCGCCGTGTGTGATGAGGCAATCGGCTTGGGCGTGAAGTTCCAGAAAAAGCCGAAAATCTTCTTCGCTTGTCAGCGATTTTGGTGGTCTTGGAAGCCGATTTGCGCCTTGACCGACAGCTATGCGCCCATCCAGGCTAGTCAGAAAATTAGCGACGACGACCGTTTTCGTTTGTTTGGTCTGATACCAGCCATGTTGATGTAAATATAGGTTTTTTAGTGCACACTGCTTGGATGGCTGGGGAAATAGGCGCAGAATCTGTTTAGCCATAGTGACCAAAAAATGTATTTGTTTAAGTAATTTTGCATAATCCTAGCATGAAGGCGCCTTGAATCTGTGAGAAAACCGAGCATTTCCACGGCCATTCCAAAACGACGTTATAAGTTCGGTGCTTATACAATTACCGTATTGGAAGAGATTGAATCTGATGATAACGTTGACTATGAGTATTTACTGGCGGCCGTTAAGGACGGGCACCCGCATCCCGAGGTGTACATTACCTGCGAAAAGGCAATCGCGGCAGAGACAGACAGAGGTACGCATATTGTCAGGGTTTTCGTAACGCAACTGGGGGGGAGGGGGCAACATGCGGGCAAAATCATTGATCAGGCCGACACGTGGAAAGACAAGGAGGCGTTTATTGCCTATGCGATTTCAGGTTTTCGGCAGATGCTGCAATTGCAAGATGAACAAGTCATTCTCTTATCGTGAGTTTTTAGCATGAAAACTATTCAGTGCTTGCCTTCGCAGCTCGTTAGTCAAATTGCCGCGGGTGAAGTGATTGAACGACCTGCTTCAGTATTAAAAGAACTACTTGAAAACGCATTGGATGCCGCAGCGACTGAAATTTCTGTCAAACTCGTGCGTGGGGGCAGCGATACGATCCGAGTCACGGATAACGGTCACGGAATCTCCAAGGATGAGCTTGCGTTGGCGCTGCAACGCCATGCGACCAGCAAGATATCGGCTCTTGAAGATCTGGAAAAAATTACAACATTGGGATTTCGTGGCGAAGCGTTACCCAGCATTGCCTCGGTATCCAGGTTCAGCCTTGTTTCCAACCCCGACCCGAATGGAAATACCGGTTGGTTGATCGCCTTGGAAGGAGGGCAATCCGCCGATGAAGTACTACCGGAACGTCATCAGCGCGGCACCACCGTCGAGGTAAAGAATTTATTTTTCAATATCCCCGCACGAAAAAAGTTTTTGCGCACCGAGCGTACCGAGTTACAGCATTGTGAAAAGATTTTACGTAAAATTGCATTAAGCCGTTTTGAGCTGGCGTTGCGGGTCAAACACAATCAACGAACCTGTCTTGAACTGCATCCTGCCGATACCGAACGAGAGCGTTTGAATCGTGTGGAGCAGATATGCGGACGTCAGTTTGCCGAACAGAGCATCTATTTAGAAAACGAAGTACATGAATTCAGGCTTACGGGCTGGATCAGTCTACCTGTCTTTTCGCGCAGTCAAGCAGACTTGCAATATTTTTATGTAAATGGCCGAGCGATACGTGACAAAGTAGTTTCGCATGCGGTCAAGCAGGCGTATCAGGACGTTCTGTATCATGGCCGTTTCCCCGCCTTCGTTTTATTTTTGGAGATGGATACTGCTCAGGTGGACGTAAATGCACACCCCATGAAACACGAAGTACGTTTTCGTCAAGCGAAGTATGTACATGACTTTATTCGCCATACGGTTACCCGGGCCATTGCCGAGACCATGCCGAAGGCGGAGCAGCAGCATCGTGAAGTAGAGGATGATTACGTTCGCCCCGTGCCGGCGAGTAGCGCGTTACCGGCGGGTGATTACCTTGATGCCTTTACACACGGCAAGGCGGCGGGTGTGCAAGGCCTACAGCGCAACTATCAACGTATCCATCCGGCGGCGGCCTCCACTCCGTCCGTGGAAGTGCCGCAAGAAGCGAGCACGCATACGGCGGAGCAAGCCTTGCCGCTAGGCTATGCCATTACACAACTGCACGGCATTTATATTCTTGCACAAAATGAAAACGGCTTAGTCATCGTTGACATGCACGCAGCTCACGAGCGCACCGTATACGAGAAATTGAAGACCCTGTATAAGCAAGGCGAATTGGCACGACAGCCGCTACTGGTACCGCTTACCATCGAAGTAAACCGGCAGGATGCAGAACTGGCGGAACAGCACAAGAATGTTTTTTCTGGATTCGGATTTCACATTGAATGCTTCAGCGACACGAGCATAGTGGTGCGTGAGATTCCCTCGTTATTGCAGCATGCCGACGTGGAAGAACTGGTAAAAGACGTATTGGCCGATTTAAATGCATTCGGATTTTCCGAAAGACTTACCCAAGCGAGTAATGAATTATTGTCCACCATGGCCTGTCACGGTTCGGTGCGTGCGCATCGCAAGTTGACCCTTGTCGAGATGAACGCACTGCTGCGTGAAATAGAAGCCACGGAAAGGAGTGCGCAATGCAACCACGGCCGCCCGACGTGGATACAACTGAGTATTGAGCAGTTGGACAAATTATTCAAACGCGGTCGATAAATCTTTGCTTTACTGACTGCTACATTTTGGCTGCTATTCCTGTAGTTTTCCTGATGGGCCCGACGGCCGTCGGCAAGACGGGTCTCGCGCTGGAGATCTGTCGGCGGTTCCCGTGTGAGATTATCAGCGTGGATTCGGTAATGGTCTACCGCGGTATGGATATCGGTTCGGCAAAACCCGACGGCACAATGTTGCAGAAATATACGCATCACCTAATTGACATCCTTGATCCTGCAAGAGCGTATTCGGTGGCAAGTTTTAGAGCCGATGCACTGAGGCTGATTAGAGAGATTCATCAGCGTGGCAATATTCCCCTGCTGGTGGGGGGAACCATGCTTTATTTCAGCCGTCTACAACGTGGGTTATCACAAATACCCGGTGCCGATCCTACTATAAGGAAAAGATTGAACGCTTGCGCGCGTGAAAAAGGTTGGGCGTTCATGCACGCGCAACTTGCTGAAATTGATTTGCCGACGGCCACGCGCGTTCACCCTAATGACGCGCAACGCATTCAACGTGCCCTGGAGGTTCACGAATTGACTGGTATACCGCTCAGTGCCTTGCATGAGCATTCTACTGGACGCGAGTTATCTTTCCGCGCCCTGAAGCTGGCGCTTATTCCGGAGGATCGGAAAAAGCTTTACCGAAGGATTGAGCAGCGTTTTGCAGCCATGCTGAATGCCGGTTTTCTGCATGAGGTAAGGGGGTTGTATCAACGTGAAGACATTAATGCCAATTTGCCTTCGGTGCGGGCGGTTGGTTATCGGCAGGCTTGGAAGTATTTTGACGGCGACTTCGATTTTGCAACCATGCGTGAAAAGGCGGTTATCGCAACGAGACAACTCGCAAAAAGGCAGCTTACCTGGTTGAGAAATGAAACAGGTTTAACAAGCTTTTTCGCTGAGCGATATGCCACCGATGACATTTTTCGTACAATTCACTCACATACCGGGTAGTTACTGGTACACTAGGCGGGAGAAATAAAGGAAGAAGTGGCGGTGACGGAAAAAAATAATAATAAAAAACTAAAGGTGTTACAGTGATTTCCAAGGGCCAAACTCTACAAGACCCTTTTCTTAACGTATTGCGAAAAGAAAAAGTTCCAGTTGCAATTTATCTGGTAAACGGGATTAAACTACAGGGCCAGATTGATTCGTTTGATCAATTTTCGGTGTTATTGAAGAACAGTGTTAGTCAAATGGTGTACAAACATGCGATTTCGACCATCGTGCCGTCACGTATGGTAAAAGTTCCTTATGCCGACAAGCCGCCAGAATAAGGACGACGAGCAGCAAAAACTCCTCAGCCATGCAGGTGAATACATGAAGCCCTCCTCAAGTATATCGAGCAAACGGGGAGAATTTTTTGTTTGAGCGTCCTCATGCGGGTGTGCGCGCCGTACTCGTTCACGTTCGCTTTCGTAACGTTGCCGATAATCAAGAACTAGAAGAATTCAGAGAGCTGGTCAAATCGGCTGGCGCCCGAATAATGGGAATGGTGTCTGCGCGTCGCAACGCACCGGATGCAAGGTTGCTCATTGGTAGCGGCAAAGTGGAAGAGGTTGGCGCGTTGGTTCATGCTGTGGATGCCGAGGTCGTTATTTTCAACTACTCGCTGTCTCCAAGTCAGGAACGCAACTTGGAAAAGATTTTTTGTCGTCGCGTGTTGGACCGAACCGGATTGATCCTCGATATTTTTGCACAACGAGCGCGTTCCTACGAAGGCAAGCTACAAGTTGAGCTTGCGCAACTGAAATACTTATCTACTCGTTTGGTACGAGGCTGGAGCCATCTGGAGCGACAGAAAGGTGGCATAGGCTTGCGCGGGCCCGGTGAAAAACAACTTGAATCCGACCGACGTCTTCTTGGCCGGCGCATCAGGCAAATTTCAAAGCGTCTGGAAAAGCTGCGTCTACAGCGTAAACAAAGCCGCGCCTTACGACAAAAAACCACTACTCCCACGGTGGCTATCGTGGGCTATACCAACGCCGGAAAATCTACGCTGTTCAATGCGCTTACCGACGCCGACGTCTACACTGCGAATAAACTTTTTGCAACGTTGGATACCATGTTGCGCCGGTTGCAAATCTCCAAGGGACGGCATGTAGTGCTGACGGATACGGTTGGATTCATTCGCGATCTGCCCCACGATCTGATCAAGGCGTTTCATGCCACCTTACAGGAGGTACGGCAAGCTGACTTATTACTGCATGTCGTTGATGCCGGCGATGAAAATCGTGATGATAATATCGCGGAGGTTGAATCGGTGCTGGCCCGCATTGAGGCGTTGGACGTGCCTGGGATCATGGTATACAACAAGATAGACTGTATTAACATGTTGCCCGGTGTACAATTGGATCAGTGTGGTAACATTCGACAGGTACAGCTGTCGGCATTGTCTGGACAGGGGGTAGAATTGTTAATACAGGCATTACGGCAGTACTTTGACCATCAAGCCGAGCGCGTCTGGTTGCGCCTTCCGCCTTCGGCCGGAGGTTTGCGTAGTGAACTGTATTCAGGAGATCAAGTGAAGCAGGAATTCGTTGATGATCAGGGATGTTGGCAGATTGAAGCGGAAATTCCTCGCCAACGACTTGCGAGGTTTATGCAATATCAAATTGCTACGCAATCCGAACGACAAGCGGCTTTATAGGCTGATTTTTTCTGACAATATTTGATAAAATGGCAAAAGCTATCATTTTTGGAGACAACCATGCCTTGGAATAGGCCGGGCGACAATAACGACCTCTGGGGCCGGAAACCGGGTAATCAGGGAGGAGGCCCCCCCGATCTTGACGAAGTATTTCGTAACCTGACCAAGAAATTCGGCGGGATATTCGGCTCGTCGGGTTCTTCTTCCGGTTCAAGCGGCAAAGGTGGCAGAGGCAGGGGGCGCATGTTCATCTGGATTGGCGTGTTAGCGGTAATCGTCCTATGGGGGATGTACGACCGTTTCGGATTTTACATCGTCAAGCAAGCCGAAAGAGGTGTAGAACTTCGCTTCGGGGAGTACAAAAGGACTACCACCGCGGGTTTGAATTGGCACATACCTTTTCCTATCGAAAGCGTAGAAGTTGTCAACGTGGATGAAGTGCGCGAAGTGTCCAACAAGACTTCCATGTTGACCCAGGATGAAAACATCGTTGAAGTCTCTTTAGAGGCGCAGTACAAGATCAAAAATGCGGAAGACTATAAATTTAACTTGCGTAACCCCGACATTACGGTGAAGGACGCGATGGAAAGCGCCGTGCGCGAGATCGTCGGTAAAAGTTCCATTGACTTCGTATTATTTGAGGGGCGCGCGCAGATCTCGAGTATTACCAGAGAGTTGTTGCAGGGCATCATGGACGAATACCGCTCTGGCATATACATTCAGAAGGTCAACCTGGAGAAATCATTGCCGCCCGATCAGGTCAAGGCGGCTTTCTCCGATGCCATCAAATCGCGAGAAGATTATGACCGTTACATCAAAGAGGCCGAAGCCTATGCGAACAGCATACTGCCTCAGGCGCGTGGTGAGGCCGCTCGCTTATTGCAGGAGGCCAACGCCTATCGGGATCGCGTGATTGCAAATTCGGAAGGTGAGGCCAAGCGCTTTCTCAAGCTGTTGGGTGAATATGAAAAGGCCCCGGACGTAACTCGGGAAAGACTGTATCTTGAAGCGGTAGAATCGGTGTATGCAAACAGCAATAAAGTACTGATGGACGTTGAAGGGGGAAACAACCTCCTCTATTTACCGTTGGATCAACTGATCAAACGGCATACCGAGACGAACCCCTCCGATACCGTCCAGGACGCCTTTGACGAGGGTGAATATGACAGCGATAGCCGTCGAGATGGCTCGAATCGTTTCCAACGTAATAGAGAGCGACGCTGATGAACACAAAGATAATCTTGGGAATCGTAGTTTTAGTACTGGTGGCGATATGGTCGTTTACCTTCCAAGTTGATCAGAGACAAAAGGCAATAAAACTCCAGTTTGGAGAGATCAAGGACGCGACACTAACACCGGGTCTTCACTTCAAACTGCCGATCATAAACACCATCGAAAAGTATGATTCTCGTATCCTTACGCTGGACGTACCGCCTACGGAGTTTCCTACCAGCGAAAAAAAATACGTAAAAGTTGACTTCTATGCAAAATGGCGCATTACCGACGTAGAAAGGTACTACATTGCGACGGGTGGCCAGGAATCGCGTGCAATTCAGCGTTTAGAGTTAATCCTTGTTGACGGACTGAAAAACGAATTTGGCAAGCGCACGATTCAAGAAGTGGTTTCCGGCGAACGCAGCGAGATCATGGACGTCATACAAGTACAGTCAAATGAAGACTCCAAGAATTTTGGTATCAAAGTGGTAGACGTGCGCGTAAGTAAAATTGATCTACCCGATGACGTCAGTGATTCCGTATTTAATCGAATGCGTGCCGAGCGTGATCGTGTCGCCAAAGACTTTCGCGCACGCGGCAAAGAGCAGGCGGAAATCATTCGTGCCAAGTCCGACAAGGAACGTACGGTAATCTTGGCGAATGCCTATAACGAGTCCGAGCAGATTCGTGGTGACGGCGACGCCAAATCTGCAAAAATCTACGCCGATGCCTATAAGAAAAATGAAGAATTCTACAGTTTCACGCGTAGCCTGAAGGCCTATATCAACACCTTCAATCAAAACAGCGACGTTTTAATTATGCAACCCGATTCAGAGTTTTTTCGATACTTCAAAAAATCCGAATAAACCCTTCGCGCTGTTTCTATGTGGGATGATTTACTGGTTGCCGTTGCGCTGGTGCTTGTGCTTGAAGGGATCATTCCATTCCTGATGCCCGAAAAATTTCGTCGCGCCTTAATTCAACTTGGTGGACTGTCTGACCAGGCATTGCGCATAATGGGCTTGGTGAGTATGACGATAGGGATCCTCTTTCTGTACGTCCTGAGACTGATCAAGTAGACCCGTGAGCAGTAAAGATCGCTGGTTATTACCGGAAGGCATAGAAGAATCGTTGCCGGACGAGGCCGCTTGGCTTGAACATTATAGGCGTATCTTACTGGACGTATTTTCCACCTGGGGCTATGAACTCGTCATCCCGCCGTTGATTGAATATCTAGAGTCCCTCTTAATTGGTTCCGGCGACGACTTGGATCTACAAACCTTCAAACTTACCGATCAGCTCAACGGGCGCATGATGGGCGTGCGCGCCGACATGACCTCGCAGGTTGCCCGTATCGACGCACACGTGCTAAAACGTGAAGCACCTTCGCGATTTTGCTATCTGGGCACCGTTTTGCGCACGCGCCCGGGCGGGCGTGACCTGACGCGCAGCCCGCTTCAACTGGGGGCTGAATTATACGGGCACGCCGGTGCGGACAGCGACTTGGAAGTGATATGCTTAATGCTTGAAGCGTTACGGCTTGTGGGCGTAAAAGACATTTGTTTGGATCTGGGTCACATGGGGATATTCACCGACCTGGTGGCACGCGCGGGTCTGGATGAAGCGCGGCGGGATACATTGCAGACATTATTGCGGCGGAAGGCCTTACCCGAGTATGAACAATTCCTCTCTGCTTGTGGCCTACGCGAAGAGTGGCAAGAGGCATTCATGGCCCTTTCCGATGTAAGCGGTGACGAGAGTGTGATCGATTACGCAAAAAACATTTTACGGGAGATGGATGATGCTACCGTCAGGCATGTAAATTATATCGAAGAACTTGCCGGGCGTATCAAACGTCGCGATCCCGAAACGCAATTACATTTTGATTTTTCCACCTTGAGCGGCTACCGCTATCACAACGGCACCGTCTTTGCGGCCTACGTATCCGGGCAAGGCGAGCAGATTGCACGCGGCGGGCGTTACGACATGATCGGCGGGGTATTCGGTCGTTCACGCCCGGCGACCGGCTTCAGCTTAGACTTAAAGGCATTGGCAAAGATATCCCCGTACCAAAGCGAGGCGGTACGAGGGATATTTGCCCCCAATGACGACGATCCGCAACTACATGAAAAAATTGCCGAATTGCGCCGGCGGGGAGAGCGCGTAGTCTGTCAACTGAGCGATCAAAAGGGCGACGTTGTCGCCATGCGGTGTAACCGCGTTCTATGCAAGGAAAACCGGCTATGGGTAGTCAGAGAGCTTGAGTGACGGGATGGGAAAAAGCGTAGTCATACTCGGAACCCAATGGGGCGATGAAGGCAAGGGCAAAATTGTTGACCTGCTTACCCGTCAGGCGGATGCCGTCGTACGTTTTCAAGGCGGGCACAATGCCGGCCACACCATCGTCGTTGATGGTCGCCAAACCATTCTGCACGTAATCCCTTCCGGCATACTGTTTCCCGATGTCGAGTGTTTGATCGGCAATGGTTTAGTGTTGGCGCCTGATGCGCTACAGGAAGAAATCGGCATGCTTGAGCGGCAGGGCATCTCAGTGGACGGGCGGCTGCGCGTGTCGCCGGCCTGTCCGTTGATCATGCCCTATCACATCTTGCTTGACCAGGCACGAGAAAAGGCGCGCGGGGCGTCTGCAATCGGCACCACCGGGCGCGGCATCGGCCCCGCTTATGAAGACAAAGTTTCGCGCCGCGGCCTGCGAGTCGCGGACCTGTTCGATGAAAATCATTGTAACGAACGCCTGCGACAGATCATCGACTACCACAACTTCGCGTTGCGTGAATACTTCGGGCACGAAACCGTCGACGAAGTCGAAGTACAAAAATTTTGCAGAAAACATGCGGAGATGTTGCAACCCCTGGTCACCGACGTATCCGCACGCCTACATGAATTACGCGACTGTGGCAGCAACATCCTCTTTGAAGGTGCTCAAGGCACTTTGCTGGACATCGACCATGGCACGTACCCGTTTGTCACCTCATCCAATACCACCGCCGGGGGTGCGTGTACCGGCACCGGCGTCGGCCCCGGTGCGATTGATCGCGTGATCGGCATCGTCAAAGCGTATACCACGCGTGTGGGCGGCGGGCCGTTTCCGACCGAACTGTTCGACGATACCGGCCGTCAACTTGCCTCTCGCGGCAGAGAATTCGGGGCGACGACCGGCAGAGCCAGGCGCTGTGGCTGGTTGGATGCCGTAGCCTTGCGCCGTGCGATGCAGATCAATGGTGTCACCGGCTTGTGCGTGACCAAACTCGACGTGCTTGATGAGCTGGAGACGATCAAAATATGCACGGAATATAAAGACTGTAAAATCGCCTCCACGGACGCCGCGACCCTTGCTCGTTGTGAACCGATCTACGAAGAACATACCGGTTGGCGGCAGCCTACGCTGGGCATGACAGAATTCGAGCAACTGCCCGCGCGCGCGCGCGATTACCTGCATCGCATAGAGCAATTACTGGGTGTTCCCATCGACCTGGTTTCCACAGGCCCCGACCGCCGTCATTGTGCTACTTGTCGCCCTATCTTCTAGCTTTCGAAAACTCGTAAGAGCCGATACAAGACCAGTCGGCAACCTCTCCACCGATGTCGTAAAGATCGAGTCCCTGGCAGCGCAGCGTTGTCGGGTACGTGCCTTTGATCTCCTCTCTCAATCTGCATTTGGTTTTCAAATCAAGGCTGCCGTATAATAAACTCAGGTGCGGCATGAAATGCTCATCCGTTTTACATACAAGGGCCTTTTTTGTACGCTCGTAAAGATCGGTCAAAGCGGGCACGGGCGCGGCCAGAATAAAAAAATTTCGATGATACGTCTCAGTATAATCAATTCCTTGCAGCGGGATCTCAAACTCCCGCATAGTGTCGGCAATTTTTCCACATACCCGGCGGATGGTATCTGAGCGTGCCGCAATAACCGGCAGCAACGTGACGTGGGGAGGGAACGGCGGCGTTCCATAGTCGCGCGCAAGCCTCGAGATAATTTGTGCCAGCTCGTTTGCCTGCTCTTGTTTGGGTCTCAGCCACAACGAAACTCTGTGTTCACTTTCAGCCATGGATAACAGCGTCTTTCTGGTCGTCGGCGGGGCCGGTTACATCGGTTCACACATGGCGCTAATGCTACAGGAAAATGGGCATCAAGTAATCGTGGTTGACGACCTCTCCACGGGATTCAGGGACGCCGTAACTGGCGCGGAATTTATCCAAGCCAACGTCCATGACTTTTACGACCTCGACCGGATCTTCAAGCGTCGAAATATCGACGTAGTGATGCACTTTGCCGCACATATTGATGTCGGCGAATCGATGCGCGACCCGTTCAAGTACTATCGCAACAACGTGGCCGCCACACAAACCCTGCTGGAGTGTATGGCGGCCAACGGCGTCAATAACTTTATATTCTCTTCCAGTGCCGCCATTTTTGGCGCGCCCGAGTACACGCCCATCGATGAAGCACACGTCAAGCACCCGATCAATCCCTACGGACACAGCAAACTGATGGTCGAGAAAATGCTGGAGAGCTATACTCGTGTCCATGGATTCAAGGCGGTTTGCCTGAGATACTTCAACGCGGCGGGGGCGGATCCTCAAACCAGGCTGGGCGAACGCCATGACCCGGAAACCCATCTGATCCCCCTGGTATTGCAGGCCGCTTCGGGGCGTCGGCCTTGTATCCGTATTTTCGGCGACGACTATGCCACGGCGGACGGCACCTGTATAAGAGACTACGTTCACGTTACGGACTTATGCAGGGCGCACCTGCTTGCGGTACGATATATGTTGCAACGGCAAACGGGTGGACAATTTAACCTGGGTAACGGCAGCGGCTATTCCGTCAGACAAGTCATCGATGCGGCGCGGCGGGTGACCAACCGGCACATCAAGGTGGAGCGGGCACACCGCAGAGAGGGCGACCCCGCAACACTGGTGGCCGATGCGCGGCTGGCCGGCCGGGTGCTGCATTGGACGCCGGAATATCCCGACCTGGAAGAGATCGTCGAACATGCCTGGAAGTGGGAGATCATGCAACAACGGTGCACCGATTGATGGACGCGGCTATCGATAAAAATGTAACAGGCGGGCGCACTCGTATCGCGGGCGCGTTGCGGTGCACGCGGCTGAAAATAGGCCTACTGCTTGTGGCACTTGCCGCATTCGTCGTTTGTGGAGCGGGAATCGCCCTTGCCGACTCAACGCCTCGGGAAGACGGGGACACGCGCCCCGCCACCGTTCTTCCTCCTACAAACCAGGTACTCTACGAGAACGACTACTTCTCCGTGCAAACCTCCGGAGAAGTCACAGTCACCGAAAAGGACGTCAAGGCGGGCGAGATGAGCCTGACCATGATCGGGGGAGGGACTTGCCGTCAAGTTGTCGTCGTTTTGGTGCACATGGTCTTTCACGCGGAAGAGGCATTTTCGCTTGACGATATAAAGAGCACCGAAGGAAAATTTTCCCTACAGGGCATGGTGCCGGCAGGCATGGAAGTGACGCATCGGGAACTCGTCAACGTCAATGACGTGGAGGCGGTCAAATTCACCATCACCTCCAAGAGCGACCCCGACGTGCTTATATATGCCTACAGTTGGCCGCACAGAAACCAGATTTTTCAATTAACCGTTGGCGGCACTCGGGAAATGCACGCGCCCCTATCCAGAGTTGGCGGTCAAACACTTACCTACCTTGATGCGTGCCCCGACCACTACAATTTTCTGAATACCCTACAGATGAAATAGCCCGTGTAGTAGGGCGGCGGCTTCATTGTTTGTATTAAAAACGTAACTTTTATAAAGAATAGGATTTTACTTTCATCGGTCACGGCGGGATCGTTGGACAGAATTGAAAAATAACTGAAATTGTTTCTCAGTTCTGTATAATATCCATTTAGAGTAGCATCTGATCAGGCAAAAATAGTTTTTCCGGCTATGGAAAGCCAACCGATCGAATGCTGACTCGTGGCAGGGAGAGCACCTTAATTTGGTAGTCGTAACTATGGAAATGGCAAATTACACATTCAATACGAAGGAGTTGTGATCATGTCAAATAACGTAGCATTATCAATCAGTATCGGTGTATTGGGAGGTATTGCGGCCGCGCTGTGTCTTGGCCCGTTAAATCTAATTTCAATTTGGGCGGTATTTATCGGATGGGCCTGTTTCTTCGCTATTGGCGGCGATAACAAGGCACTGCAAAATACCATCGTTTGTACCATTCTGGGCGCGATCATCGCCTGGATCGGTTTAGTTATCTTCACGGGCATTAATTTGTCGGATGCGTTGAGCATGCCAATATGGGCCGGGATCGTGGTAGCGGTCACCGTTTTTGTACTGTGCTTGTTGGCGAATATTGAAGTATTTTCATCCATCCCCGCCGGCGTTTTGGGCTATGCAAGCGTTGCGGCGTGGGCATTGAAGACGCCGGGTGCGTTGGACAATGTTACTGCCGTTACCAGCGGTACGGGAATGTACATTCTCATCATCATTTCACTTGTGGCGGGTGCCGTTCTCGGTATGATTTCCGGCAAGATTGCCGGTGCGATGTCGTCATCGTAACGTAGCCGCGACAACCTCGACACGCCCAACGGACTGGGCGTGTTGGCCTGCCGCCGATTTTATGGCGGACAGGACAGGCATAGCCGCGCAGGCCTGAGGACGGCTGGCGGCAAAAGATTTATTGTAGCGGATCCCCCCGCACGTATATCCGTGTGCCCCTGCAAAACAAAGCTACATTGGCAGCCTTATAACCTTATAATATAGTGTGTTTGACATAGTGGTGCCGAGGAGAGGACTTGAACCTCCACGGGATTACTCCCACTAGCACCTGAAGCTAGCGCGTCTACCAATTCCGCCACCTCGGCATGGGTCGGAGAAATTTTGGCCTGGTTGGAAGTGATGGACTGTAGCGAAGCATTGATCCACTTGTCAATGTAGCCCTGCCGGTTTTGTATGGAAGCATTGACTGAATAGTCAGTTTGGCGGTTAAAAGATACAGTCTCCATGTCACGTAAAAAAAAGCTCACCGATCCGTATGCAAAACGCGAGGCCGGCAAATACGCCCATCCGATTGCCAGCCGTGAACTCATCCTGGAAGTCTTGGAAAAAAGCGCCGGCCCGACCTCGTTGAGTGCCCTGCACCGGACGCTGGACGTCCGCTCCGACAAGGCTGTGGACGCACTGGCGCGCCGCCTGGCCGCGATGGAACGCGATGGCCAGATCATCCGCAACCGACAAAATCACTACCTGCCCGTCACCAAAGTAGACCTGGTGCGCGGGCGCGTCATGGGACATCCCGACGGATTCGGTTTTCTGATACCGGATGAGCCGGATGAAAGCGGTGCCGACCTGTTTCTGTCGCCCTTTGAAATGCGCACCCTCATGCACGGTGATCGCGCCGTCGTGCGGCCTGCCGGCCTATCCAAACGCGGCAAACCGCAAGCCAAGCTGGTAGAAATTATAGAGCGTCACAACAAACAGATCGTCGGCAGATACTACAAAGAATCCGGTATCGGCTTCGTCGTACCGGACAACCGGCGCCTGCATCAGGATGTCATGATTCCGGCGCATCACATCAACGGTGCGGCCAACGGCCAATTCGTCGTCGCCGCGATCATCGAACAGCCAAACAGACACCGACAACCGATCGGCAAGATCATCGAAGTGTTGGGAGACCACCTTGCGCCGGGCATGGAAATTGACGTGGCCGTCCGCTCCTACGACCTGCCGCACACATGGCCGGACGAAGTATTACGCGAAATACGCGAATTGGACGAAGAAGACATTCGCTTGCAGCTTGTACGGCGCAAAGACCTGCGCGCCTTGCCATTCGTCACCATTGACGGCGAGGACGCCAAAGACTTTGATGACGCCGTAGTTTGCGAGCCGCGCACGCACGGCTGGCGCTTGTGGGTGGCGATTGCCGACGTTGCGCACTACGTACGTTCCGGTTCGGCGCTTGACCTGGAGGCGCGCAAACGCGGCACTTCGGTCTACTTCCCCGAGCGCGTCATCCCCATGTTTCCCGAGCGGCTTTCCAACGACCTATGCTCCCTGAAACCCAAAGTAGATCGGTTGGCGATAGTCTGCGAGATGCTTATTTCGCCGACCGGCGAACTCAGGCGCGCCACCTTTTACGAGGCCGTAATTCATTCCATCGCACGGTTGACCTATAACGAAGTACAACATCGGCTTGACTCCGGCGCCGCGCCGGCGCACCTCGCACATCTGCAAGGCGTATACCGCGCCCTCAATAAACGGCGCAAAAAACGCGAAGCCGTTGATTTCGAGATGCAGGAAACAGTTTTCAGATTTGACCGCAACGGCAAGATAGAGGCCATTCTTCCGTCTCAACGCCACCAGTCACATAAGATCATCGAAGAATGTATGATCTGTGCCAACGTCGCCGCGGCAAAATTCATTACCAGACAGAAATTACCCACCCTGTTTCGCGTACACGACGCCCCCACCGAAGACAAACTGAAGAAAGTGAGAGAATTTCTTCAGCTACTCGGCATAGCATTCACCGCCACCAAACCGCAATCCGGCGACTACGTGGCGGTAATGAAAAACATCTCGGCGCGCAAAGACAAGGCCATCATCGAAAAGGTACTGCTACGCTCTATGGCGCAGGCCACCTACACCCCCAAAAACGTTGGGCACTTTGGCCTGGCGTTGCCACTATACACCCACTTCACCTCACCGATTCGCCGTTATCCCGACCTGATCGTGCACCGCACCATTCGCCACCTGCTGGCAAAAGAGAGCCGGCATCTATTCCCGCTTTCCAAAAACGACCTACTCATCCTGGGAGAAGAATGCTCCATGTGTGAACGCCGCGCCGATGATGCCACCCGTGACGTGGATACATGGTTAAAGTGCGAATACATGCTCGACAAAGTGGGGCAGAAATTTTCAGGCGTGATCAGCCAGGTTGCGTCATTCGGATTTTTCGTCACCCTCAACGACCTGCTCATAGAAGGATTGGTACACGTTACGGCACTGAGCAACGACTACTACCACTACGATGAAGCCTCGCAGCGCCTGTTCGGCGAGCGGAGTAACAGGTCCTATCGCCTTGGCGATGCCGTCAAAGTAGTGGTTGCCGCCGTCAATCTGGATGATCGCAAGATCGACTTTGTTCTGGCCGCACCTTCCGGCGGCGCGAACAAGTCCGCAAGACGCAAAAGACGCCGCCGTTAATGACGGGCGCGGCATATGGATTGCACGATTGCCTGGCGGTGCTCCGGCAAAAAACCCTTCAGATTCAAGAAGTATGCCTGCTAAAGGCGCGCAACGACCAACGCATACGACAGATTCGGGAACAGGCCTCGGCCAGAAAAGTACCGCACCGATTCGTCACCGGCAAACAACTTGAACGTCTTTGCGGTAGTGCCAACCATCAGGGCGTGGTAGTCCTCTACAGGCGCCGGCAAGCCCTCGACGCCGTTGATTTTCTGGACTACTGTAGTGCCGCCCGTCACCCGTTGCTGCTATTGGTACTCGATCAAGTCGTCGACCCGCACAACGTGGGGGCGTGTTTGCGCACCGCCGAGGCGGCCGGCGCCGATGCGGTAATTACCGCAGGCAGAAACTCCGCCCTGCTTACCCCCGCCGCACGCAAGGTATCATGCGGTGCCTCGGAGCGCGTGCCGTTTGTCGTCGTGGGCAACCTCGCGCGTTACCTGAAGTCACTCAAGCAGCAGTCTGTATGGGTATACGGCACTCAGCCGCAGGCGCAAAAATCACTATATCAAGCCGATTTTTGCCGTTCCGTTGCGCTGGTGGTCGGCGCCGAAGCCACGGGCATACGCAGGCTCACGGCGGCAACCTGTGATGAACTACTGCATTTGCCCATGCGTGGCGAAGTGGCCAGCCTCAACGTCTCCGTGGCGGCCGGTATCGGCTTGTTTGAAAGTGTTCGCCAAAGGCAAACGAACTAGAGAACGAGGCGCGTGCGTTCGGGTTGTTTGACGCCGCAACCTGGCGTAAACTTACGCAAATACAAATATAACTAAAACTCCTTGCCGCACCGGCGCGTTTGACGGGTGGCATTAACCATGGGGAGAGATGCGCATGCGTCACTACGAAATAATATTTCTGGTACATCCCGACCAAAGCGGTCAAGTGCCCGAAATGATTGAGCGTTATCATTCAATCATTGAAAAAGAAAACGAGGGTAAAATCCACAGACTGGAAGATTGGGGGCGTCTTCAGCTTGCCTATCCGATTCAGAAAGTACACAAGGCGCACTACGTGCTGATGAATGTCGAATGCGGACAGGAAGCCCTCGATGAGATCAACGGTGCCTTTCGGTTCAACGACGCCGTAATGCGCAACATGATCATCGGTGTGAAAAAGGCGATTACCGAGCCTTCCTCAATGATGAAAGAGATCGAAAAAGAAAAGGCGGAGGAGTCCGAACAATTGACTGAAAAAACTGCCGATAAAAGTGAGCCGGACAGTGTGGACAGTGAGGCCGCCGCACCCGAAACACCTCCCGAAGCACAACCGGAAACCGAAACACAACCCGAAGCCCCGGCCGCCCGGGACGCCGTAGAGGAGGCCTAACATGCCCGGCTACTTTCGCAGAAAAAGATATTGCCGCTTTACGGAAGAAGGCATAGAAGAAGTGGACTACAAAGACGTCAAGCTGTTGCGAGACTTTATCACCGAAACCGGAAAAATTATTCCCAGCAGAGTCACCGGCACCAAGGCGAGGTATCAGCGGCAGCTATCCAGGGCGATAAAACGCGCCCGTTACGTCGCCTTGCTTCCCTACAGCGATCAGCACTGAGCGGGCAATAACGGATAGAGAACGATGGAAGTTATTCTGCTTGCAAAAATTGACAACCTCGGCGACCTTGGCGAAAAAGTAAAGGTACGCCCGGGATACGCGCGCAACTATCTCGTCCCCAGTGGCAAGGCAAAGTTTGCCACGAAGGAAAACGTAGCCGAATTTGAGGCGCGGCGTGCCGAACTGGAAAGAATCGCCTCTGAATCATTGGCGCGTGCCGAGGCGCGCAAGGCCGACTTGGACGGATTCAAGATCACCGTCACCGCAAAGACCGCCAGCGAAGGCAAACTATTCGGCTCCATAGGCACCGGCGACATCCTGGAGGCACTGCAAAAGGCCGGCAAGGAAATTGAAAAGAAAGAAATACGCCTGCCCTCCGGTGTCTTCAGGCACACCGGCGAATATCAGGTGGACATCCACCTGCATACCGACGTAGACGCTACGGTGCATCTGGAAGTCGTTGCCGAAGAATAACTGCCATGGGGCGGTTGTGAGGCTATAGCAAAGTGCCCGAACCGACCGCGATCGGCACCGATTACAGTGCCACGAAAACCGAAGACCTGCGCGCCCCGCCATACGATCTCGAGGCCGAAAAATCGGTGTTGGGCGGCCTGCTGGTGGACAACGACTGCTGGGAGAAGATCGCCGACAAGCTCGTTGACGAAGACTTCCACATCTTCAACCACCGCCTCATCTTCCGCGCGATAGAGGAACTGGCCGACAACAACGAACCGTTTGATGTCATAACACTCTCCGACCGGCTGCGCGACAACAAAGAGATCGAAGACGCCGACAACGTCTTGGCATACCTGGCCGCCCTGGCCAACGACGCCTTCAGTGCCGCCGGCATGGAAGCGCACGCCCGCATCGTCCGCGAGAAGTCTACCCTGCGCAAGATGATCCGCGCCGGCAACGAGATCGCCACCGCCGCAATGACCCCCGAAGGCCGCAAAATTGATGCCCTGCTCGACGAGGCCGAACAAAAGATCTTTCAGATTGCCGACCGCCAGACCCGCACGGCCGCGGGCCTCGAAAAACTCAGCCCCCTGCTCAAGGCGACGGTGGGGCATCTTGCCGACCTGTCCGCGCGCGACGATCCCGTTACCGGCCTTGCCACCGGCTTCGGCGAATTTGACGAACAAACCGCCGGCCTGCAACCCGGCGAACTCATCATCATTGCCGGGCGGCCCTCCATGGGCAAGACCAGCCTGGCCATGAACATCGCCGAGACCACCGCCATGACCGACGGCAAGAGCGTCGCCATTTTCAGCATGGAAATGCCCGCGCGCGCCTTGGCGTTGCGGATGATATCCTCACTCGGGCGCGTCGACCAACAGCGCGTCCGCACCGGACGCCTGGTAGACAACGATTGGGCAAGGCTCACCAGTGCCGTAACCATGCTTGAGCAAACCAACGTATTCGTTGACGACTCCGCGGCACTCTCCCCCACCGAAATACGCGCCCGCGCCCGGCGGCTAAAGCGCGAGCGGGGCCTGGCGCTGGTGGTGGTTGACTACCTGCAACTGATGCGGGTTGCCGGCACCGTCGAAAACCGCGCCACCGAAATCTCCGAAATCTCACGCTCACTCAAGGCGCTGGCCAAGGAACTCAACATTCCGGTCGTCGCGCTTTCGCAACTCAATCGCAGCCTCGAACAGCGCACCGACAAACGCCCGATCATGTCCGATCTCCGCGAATCGGGCGCCATCGAACAGGATGCCGATCTCATCGTCTTCATCTACCGAGACGAGGTCTACAACGAAGATTCGCCGGACAAAAACATCGCAGAGATCATCGTTGCCAAGCAGCGCAACGGCCCGATCTTCAAGACGCGATTAACGTTCCTCGGGAAATACATCCGCTTTGAAAACTACGCCCCCGAACAGGACGAGGGCGGATACTTCGGTGAGTAGCCGCGCGTGAAACGGGGCGTATAGATCAATTCGCCTTGGGCGGTGCCCGTATGAAAAGGAGGACGCGCGCGTTAATCAACCTTGCACACCTTAAAAAAAACCTGGCCGGCGTGAAAAGCATCGTCGGGCGTTCGCGTATCATGGCGGTCGTCAAGGCCGACGCCTACGGACACGGCATGACGGCGGCGTGTAAGGCCTTGACCGCCGCCGACGCCTTCGCCGTGGCGCACGTAGACGAAGCGCTGGAAATACGCGCCGGCGGCATACGGAAACCCATCGTGGCGCTACAGGGTTTCGGCACTGCCGAAGAACTGCAATCCGCCATAACCCATGATATTCAAGTCGTCGTCCACCATCCCGAACAACTGAAAATACTGAAACACGTCCCGCAGGCGGGCAGCCTGGAAATACATCTCAAACTCGACACCGGCATGGGGCGTCTCGGGTTTCACCCCTCACAATTCAAGCGGATCATCGCCGAACTGAACACGATCATGACGCCGCCGCCGACCATAACCGCAATGACCCACCTGGCCTGTGCCGACCAACCCGACAATCCCGCCACCGCGCATCAACTTAAAACCTTTGACCGCGCTTTGGAACAAGAAAAATACCCCCGCAGCGTCGCCAACTCGGCGGCCATACTTACCCTGCCGCAATCCCATTACGATTGGGTGCGCCCCGGCCTGATGCTGTACGGGGTGAACCCGCTTGCCGTTGCCACAAAAAAGGCCGTGCAAGTGGACTTGCGTCCCGCGATGAGCCTGTGCGCACCGCTCATCTCCGTAAAGACGTGTCGGCGAGGGACCCGGATCGGTTATGGTGGTGAGTATCGTTGCCCTCGTGATATGGTGACCGGCATCGTGGCGGCGGGTTACGCCGATGGCTATCCCCGGCATCTAAAGCATGCCTCGGACGTATTCGTATGCGGCCGGCGCGCCCCCGTCGTCGGGCGCGTATCGATGGACATGATCGCCGTAGACCTGACCTCGGTGGAGGCCCGGGTGGGCGAAAAAGTTGAACTTTGGGGCGATAATATCTCCGTTTCCGAAATATCCGCCCATGCGGAAACCATAAGCTACGAATTACTGTGTGCGGCCGGCAACGCCGTTGACAAAGAATATATACGATAACGAATAGACGAAGCGAAGGTGGCGAAGTGGAAAAAATCTGGTTAAAAAACTACCCGCGGGGGATCCCCGAATTTATCGACATTGATCGGTACCGATCGCTTGCGCAGATGTTCGACGAATGCGCTGGACGTTATGCCCAACTTCCGGCCTTTGCCAACATGGGCGCCTGCCTGAGCTTTGCCGAACTCGATATAGAAAGCTACAACTTTGCGGCCTTTCTCCAGGCGGAACTAGGCTTAAAAAAGGGCGAACGCATCGCCATCATGTTGCCCAACCTGTTGCAATTTCCGATAGCCTTGTACGGTGCCTTGCGCGCCGGCCTGGTAGTCGTCAACGTCAATCCCCAGTACACCGCGCGCGAACTCGGGCACTACCTGAAAGACTCGGGCGCCAAGGCCATTGTCATCCTGGAAAACTTTGCCGGCGTACTGGAGGAAGTCGTCGCCGATACGCCGGTGGAACACATCATCCTCACGCGGGCGGGAGACGTGCTCAACTTTCCCAAATCCGTGATCGTAAACCTCGTACTCAAACACGTGCGCCGCAAGATTCCCGCCTACAAACTGGATCGCGCCATACCCTTCAAACAGGTGCTGGCCGTCGGTCAGCGCCGGCAGCTTATCAAGCCCGACCTGGATAAAGAAGACCTTGCCTTCCTGCAATATACCGGCGGCACGACCGGCCTGGCCAAGGGCGCGATGCTCACGCACGGCAACCTGCTTGCCAACGTCGCGCAGGCGGCGGCCTGGTTTGAGCCGATACTCAAAGAACGCGAAGAGATCGTCGTCACCGCCTTGCCGCTTTATCACGTCTTCGCCTTGACCGCCAACTGCTTCCTGTTCACCCGTCTGGGAGGACTGAACTACCTGATCACCGACCCCCGCGACATGTCGGGGTTTGTCGCCGCATTGCGCAAGGTCAAATTTTCCGTAATAACCGGCGTCAACACCCTCTTCAACGGCCTGCTGCACGCCGACGGCTTTGCCGGCCTCGACTTTTCCCGTCTAAAGGTCACGCTGGGCGGCGGCATGGCGGTACAACAGGCGGTGGCCGAGGCCTGGAAAAAAACCACCGGTGGCGTACTGATAGAGGCCTACGGTCTGACCGAGACCTCCCCGGCGGTAACCATCAACCCGCTCGACCTGCAAGAATACAACGGCGCCATCGGCCTGCCGCTGCCGAACACCGAAGTCTCCATCCAGAACGACGCCGGTGATCACCTGGACATCGGCGAGGCCGGCGAACTTTGCGTGCGCGGCCCGCAAGTCATGCGGGGCTACTGGAATCAGCCCGAAGAAACGCGGGCCGTCTTAAACGCAGACGGATGGTTTCGTACCGGCGACATCGCCACGCTGGACGGCGAAGGTTTCGTGCGCATCGTCGACCGCAAAAAAGACATGATCCTGGTATCCGGTTTCAACGTCTACCCGAATGAAATCGAAGGCGTGGTATCCGCCCACGCCGGCGTCCTCGAAGTCGCCGCGGTGGGCGTCAGTGACGCCGAGTCCGGCGAAGTCGTAAAACTCTACATCGTCAAAAAAGACCCCGCACTGACTGAGGAAGACATACGGGCGCATTGTAAAGAGCACCTGACCCGCTACAAATGGCCCAAACACATCGAATTTCGCAACGAACTGCCCAAGACCAACGTCGGCAAGATCCTGCGCCGCGCGTTACGAGACGAGCACCACAACTAACATGATTTCATTCTATGAGTAGCGTGATCGACAACTACCTGGAAGCAATACGGCAAGCCACGTCCGCACCGGGGGGCATCTACGCCTATCGAGGCCAAGCGAATTCAGAATGGAAGTTGCGTTCCTCTGCAACGCGCCGATTGCTCGAAGAGGAAAGTGACGAAGACGCAAAGACAAAGCGACTGAAAGACCAGGATTTTATAAAAGAATACCTTGACTATCATCGTGAACTTATAGATCGGGCACGTACCGGCGGTTTCGGCATTGAAGAGGGTCGCGAGGTGACAGACCTGCAACTCCTTGCCAAGTTGCAGCACTTCCGTGCGGCAACCGGCCTACTTGATTTCACCCGAAGCCCGCTCGTTGCCCTGTGGTTCGCCACTGAAAAGAAAGATGATAAAAACGGTGCTATTTTTATCGTCAATACGAACGATCCTGTGTACGTGAAACAAATTTTAGATAAGCCTGATCTGGAAGATAAGCGTGATCTGGACCTGAGTAATATATTTTCTTCTCAGCCTGGTCAGCCTAACTTAGCTTGTCTGGAGCCTATGTTGAGCGGCGATGCAAAGTCGAGAATCCTCTCTCAACGCAGTCTCTTTATCATGGGTCGGCCTTCGATACTTGAGAGTTCTGAGATTATCAGAATAATAGTTATACATCGCCACGTCGGTACATCCGTTGCGGCGGTAGGCAGAAGTTTTGAAATTATCAAAATCGTTATAAAACAGGAATATAAGAAAGATCTACGCGAAGACTTGGAACGCCTCGATGTCAACGAGTCATCACTGTTTCGGGGGGATATATACGGTTTTGCACAGGTGGAAAGTGCTGAATCGTCGTTGCCACAGGAACTTGATGCGAGCTATTACCTTATTCAGGGGAATAAATCCTTTCAGCAGGGCGAGTACGAGGACGCGATTGCAAATTATGACCAAGCGATTCAACGAGAGCCAAAGGCTGCCAGGGCCTACAACAACCGGGGGGTTGCAAAGCATAACCTTGGCAGGTATGCGGACGCGATTGCGGACTATAACAAGACCATTGAGTTGAAGCCGGGTTTAGCCAGTCCCTACAACAACCTAGGGACTGCAAGGAGAGGTCTTCGCGAGTACGTGGACGCGATTGCGGCCTATAACAAGGCCATTGAACTGGATAAGGATTATGCCGAGGCCTACTATAACCGGGGTCTTACAAAGAGCAAACTTAACAAACTTGACCAGTATAAGTCTGCGATTGCCGACTATGATGAGGCAATTAAACTGGGGCCGGATGATGCCTTGGCCTACAACAACCGAGGGATTGCAAAGTACAGTCTTGGCAAGCATGACCTTGCGATTGCAGACTATGACAAGGCGATTGAACTGAAGCCGGATTTAGCCGAGGCCTACGCCAATCGGGGGAATGCAAAGAACAACCTTGACCAGTATGAGGACGCGATTGCGGACTTTGACGAAGCCATTCGACTAAAGCCGGATTTAGCCGGGGCCTACGTCAACCGGGGGAATACAAAGGGAGGTCTTGGCAAGTATGCGGAGGCGATTGCAGATTATGACAAGGCGATTGAACTGAAGCCGGATTTAGCCGAGGCCTACGCCGGCCGGGGGAATGCAAACAGGGCATTGAGCCGTATGGACAAGGTATTGAGCCGTATGGATGAGGAGGCTCGCAAGGACTTTGAAAAAGCACTTTTTCTGGCCATTTCGGCCCGCAATAAGGACTTGGCGGCTGGGATAAGGAAAGAACTTGAAGCCCTTGACAAAGGGTAGGTTGGTCACTCTATCGTTACGCGGTGAATTTCACAAATAATACGAGTTTCATTTTATGACGCTGCACCCGATGTTCTCTTATAGATACGGTGCGGGTCATGTCGCCCGCATGGTCGCCGTTGTGTTGGCAGTCCTTTCAACTCCCCTGTTTGCGGCACCAATGGGGACGTTTACCGGTGATCCGACTGCCGCAACCGGTGAAAATTTATCCGTGGATGGTGAAAATTTATCGGCTACGAGAATAGCACTGATCCGTCCATGCTCACCGCGCAAATAAGCGGCTCGGATATAGTTACCAAAGCCGAATCGCAACGCCGTTTCAATGAGCTTGAAAATGAACTCAGAAAAGAAATCCTTGATGCCCTTGAAAAGTCTGTCGACCGGTGGTTCGTAATTCTTGGCTTAATCCTGGCGTTGTTGGCGATTGCTGGCTACTTTGGCTTTAAAAGAATCCGAGATATGGAGGAAGAATTCCGAGAAATAAAGGCTGAAGCCAAGGAAGACTTTCAAAAGATGAAAGATGAGGCCAAGCAAGACTTCCGAGGTATGAAGACTGAAACCAAGCAAGACTTTCGAGACATGAAGACCGAAATCAAGCAAGACATCCGAGACATAAAGACTGAAACCAAGCAAGACATCCGAGATATGACTGCCGAACTTGCTGCTAGATCTCCGGGCGAGGCCCGCAAGGCCATAGAAAATGTCAAAGGTAACCCCAAAGCCACAACGATGGACCGAGTCATTGCGGATGCTATTTCACTGCAACAACAGAGAAAAGTTGACGAGGCCATCGAAAAGTGGCGGTCTATTGCAAATATTGCGGCAGGAACCGACATGGAACTTGCAGCCCGGGCGTGGTTTTCCGTTGGCTATCTTTACGGAAAGGAGAAGCGCGATTTTCAAGCGGCGGAAGACGCATTTACCAAAGCCGTTGAACTAAAACCGGATTTAGCCGAGGCCTACACCAACCGGGGGAATGCAAAGAACAGCCTTGACAGGCATGAGGAGGCGATGGCGGACTTTGACCAGGCCATTGAACTAAAGCCGGATAATGCCTTGGCCTACAACGGCCGGGGGCTTGCAAAGAGCAATCTTGGCGGGTATCAGGAAGCGATTGCCGACTATAACGAAGCCATCCAACGGAAGCCGGATTTAGCCGAGGCCTACAACAACCGTGGTGCTGCAAAGGGATTGCTTGGCAGGTATGAGGAGGCGATTGCAGACTATAACCAGGCCATTGAACTGAAGCCGGGTTTAGCCGAGGCTTACGTCGGCCGAGGGACTACAAAGGGAAGTCTTGGCAAGCATGAGGGCGCGATTGCGGACTATGATGAGGCCATTGAACGGAAGCCGGATTATGCCGGGGCCTACTACAACCGGGGAATTGCAAAGTATAGCCTTGACAGGCGTGAGGAGGCAATTACAGATTATGACGAAGCTATTCGATGGAAGCCGGATTTTGCCAAGGCCTACTACAACCGAGGGGCTGCAAAGGGAGAGCTTGGCAGGCATGAGGAAGCGATTGCGGACTATGACAAGGCCATTGAACTGAAGCTGGATGATGCCGAGGTCTACTACAACCGGGGGGTTGTGAAGGGATATCTTGGAAGGTATGTGGAGGCGATTGCGGACTATGATGAGGCCATTCGACTGAAGCCGGATGATGTTAAGGCCTACGTCAACCAGGGGAATGCAAAGGGAGGGCTTGGCAGGCATGAGGATGCGATTGCAGACTATAACAAAGCGATTAAACTAAAGCCGGATGATGCCTTGGCCTACGCCAACCGAGGGCTTGCAAATAAGGCATGGGGGCGTAGGGATGAGGCTCGCAGGGACTTTGAAACAGCACTTTCTCTGGCCGTTGCGGCCGGCGATGAGGACTTGGCGGCTGAGATAAGGAAGGGACTTGAAGACCTTGACAAGGGGTAGGATTGGTCACTTTGCCGGTACGCGATGAACGTCACAAATAATACGGGTTTCATTTTATGATGGTGCACCCGATGTTCTCTTATAGATACAACGTGGGTCATGTCGCCCGCATGGTCGTCGTTGTGTTGGCAGTACTTTCAGCTCCCCTGTTCGCGGAGCCGTCCATGCACGCCGCGCAAATAACCGATCCGGACGTTGTTACTCAAACTCAAGTCGATGAGATCGAAAACAGGCTTAGACGCGAATTGCTGGATGACCGTGCCAGGATGCATGACCGGTGGCTTGCCTCCATCACTATCATTTTGGCTTCCTTCGCTGTCATTATCCCGATTCTTGGTTTTATCGCGGGTTATTTCGGTTTCAAAAACTTCCAAACTGAAGCACGTCGGCATGTAGATTCATCTAAAGAACATGCCGATGAAGCCCTGCGTCTTGTTGAGCAGATCAAAGGTAAACATGCTGAGGCCGAGGCAGACGCGAAAGCCTTAAAAGACCTAAGAAAAATAAATGCTGAGGATATCAGTAACGATCCGAAAAAGGCTGAGCAGGTTGAAAAAAGTGTCCAAGAAAACCCTGAGGCATCGCCAGTGGATAAAGCGATTGCTGCTGCCGGGACATTGCAACAGCAAGGAAAAATTGATGGGGCCATCGAAAAATGGCGGTCTATTGCAAATATTATGGAGGGAACCGACATGGAACTTGCAGCCCGTGCGTGGTTGTCCGTTGGCTATCTTTACGGACAGGAGAAGCGCGATTCTCAAGCGGCGATCAATGCTTATACCAAAGTGATCTCCCTGAAGCCGGATGATGCCAAGGCCTACTACAACCGGGGGCTTGCAAAGGGAAAGCTTAATAGACATGAGGAGGCGATTGCGGACTGTGACAAGGCCATTGAACTGAAGCCGGATTATGCCGAAGCCTACAACAACCGGGGGCTTGCAAAGAACAGCCTTGGCAGGTATGAGGAGGCGATTGCGGACTATGGCGAAGCCATTCTACGAGAGCCGGGTGATGTTAAGGCCTACAACAACCGGGGGGTTACAAAGGAAAATCTTGGCAGATATAAGGAGGCGATTGCGGACTTTGACCAGGCCATTGAGTTAGTGCCGGATTTTGCCTTGGCCTACGCCAACCGAGGGCTTGCAAACAAGGCATGGGGCCGTATGGATGAGGCCCGCAAGGGCTTTGAAAAAGCACTTTCTCTGGCCGTTAAGGCCGGCGATAAGGACTTGGCGACCTGGATAAGGAAGAAACTTGAAGACCTTGATAAAGGGTAGAGTCACCTTGACCGCATTCATCGTTGTTGGGGACGCCGCCGAAACAGACCAAACCCCTACCCAAAAAATAGCCACCCCTTGAAACCAGCCGATAATTCATGCAAGTTATAACCCCGTTTGTGACCATGCCCGACAAAGTTTAATGATCGACACGAGCCTACAAATACTGCGCACCGACATTTCCGGGATGCCTGTGGAATGGGTCAACTATCAAGACGCCGCGCGTTTGTATCACGGCCAACAGGTGGCCTACACGTGCGGGGAGTCCCTGTACGTGATTCACGGCGGCATCAACGCCCGCAGTGGCCGCCGCAGCGAAATCGAGGTACATTCCATCATCGCCACGCACGGCAGCAATCGCTCTTTATACGACAGCTACGTACCGCCGCTCAATAACCGCACCTTGTTCAAGCGCGATGCGAACCTGTGCCTGTACTGTGGCCAATGCTTTGATCGTCGCAGCCTGTCGCGCGACCACGTCAGGCCGTTGAGCCTGGGCGGCACCGATGACTGGAACAACGTCGTTACGGCGTGCAAACGCTGTAACAATCACAAGGCCGGGCGCACCCCCGAACAATCCGGGATGCAGCTGCTGGCGATCCCGTTCGCGCCCACCTATGCGGAGTACATATACCTACAGGGGCGCAGGATCTTGGCGGATCAGATGAAATTTTTACTGGCGCACTTTCCGCGCACCAGCCCGTTGCATGAGCGTCTGAGCAAGCTGGCATAATTGGGCCGTGACTTGGCATCCGTCCGTTGTCGCGGCCTGGGTAGTGCGTAGCGGATTTTCAGTCGGTGATTGACGACGAGACGATGGCAACATACAAAGGCGAGGAAGACTACGCACACGGCGGCGACGCCCGTCTCGGGGTGCTGATAACCAATCTTGGCACGCCCGCCGCGCCCACCGCCGGGGCGGTATGGAAATATCTGGGCGAGTTTTTGTCGGATGCGCGCGTCATCGAGATCCCCAAGCCGCTATGGTGGCCGTTGTTGTACGGGGTGATTTTGCCGTTGCGTGCCAAATCCACCGCCAGGGGCTACGCGAAAGTGTGGGAAGACGAGGACTCCCCCCTGCTGGCGATCAGTAAGAGGCAGCGTGCCGCCTTGCAGGCCGCCTTGGACGATGCCGCTACCGAAAAGATCGCCGAAAAGATCGAAGTCGAACTGGCGATGCGTTACGGGCAACCGTCCATCCGCTCGGCATTACACGCGTTACAGGCAAAGAACGCGCGCCGGATTTTGCTGTTACCCCTGTACCCCCAATACGCCGCCAGCACCACGGCGGCCACCTTCGACGCCGTCGCCGAAGAACTTGGGCGATGGCGATGGATACCCGAATTGCGCATGATCAATCGCTACGGCAGCGAACCGGAATACATCGACGCCTGCGTACAACGGATCACGTCCCACTGGCAAGGGCGCGAACGCGGCCAAAGACTTATCCTCTCGTTTCACGGCCTGCCCAAGCGAAGCCTGCTATTGGGCGACCCCTATCATTGCGAGTGTCAGCAGACGGCGCGCCTGATTGCCGAAAAACTCGGTTTGAGCGATACACAGTGGGAGATCGCCTTTCAATCGCGCTTCGGCAAGGCCGAGTGGCTGAAGCCCTACACAGAGGATCGCATCGTCGCATTGCCCCGCGAGGGAGTGGATTCGGTGGATATTTTCTGTCCCGGATTTTCCGCCGACTGCCTGGAGACGTTGGAAGAGATCGAAATGAACGACCGTGAAACCTTTCTGCACCACGGCGGGCGGGCGTTTCACTATATACCGGCGCTGAACGATGCGCCTTTTCACATCGAGGCCCTGGCGGCCATCGTCTTGCGCCATCTGCAAGGCTGGTCGGTGGCGCGCGTTTCGCCGGCGGAAAAATCGGCACTGCGCAAGCGTGCGATGGCACTCGGCGCGAAGCAATAGACGGGTTTGTACGCGTATTTACGCCCGCAACAGATTCAACCAACGGTTGCGGCGATAGTGCCCGAAGCCGAACTCGTCGAACAGTGCCTCCAGTCTGGCGAAATCGGGCGGTTGACGTTGCAGTTGCACGGGGGCGGAAAAATCCACGTCACAATAGATGGTGGTCAATTTCTTGTACAACAACAGGTGCTCCTTGTGGTCTTCGATCAGGCTTTGGATACGTTCCGCGCCGCGAATGTTCATGTCGCCGATCTCGGCACAGTTTTCCAGCAGCTTTTCCAGGCTTGAAAATCGGTTGAGCAGTTTTGCGGCGGTGGCCATGCCGATTCCGGGCACGCCGGGGATGTTGTCGCTCTTGTCTCCGGCCACGGCCAGTTGATCGGCGATCTGTTCGGGGTACACGCCGAACCGCTTTTTGATCTGTGCGGGGGAGTGCCGCGTGCCTTTGGCAAAATTCCACCAAACATCGTCCTCGATGACGAGTTGCGCCAAGTCTTTGTCCGACGTGAGGATCGTGATCTTGTGGCCGCGATTGCGCATATGTCGCGCCAGCGTACCGATCAGGTCGTCGGCCTCGTAACCGGGGCTTTCGGCCTCGAAAATCCCCAGTGCGCGCAAGAAATTCCGGCAGTGGGCGAACTGCCGTTTGAGTGCCGCCGGCGTCGGCTCGCGGTTGGCCTTGTACGGCGGGTAAAGTTGATTGCGAAACGAGGTGGCGAGGCTTTTATCAAAGGCAAAACCGACGTATTCGGCGCGCGTCTGATGCAGAAATTGATATACGAAGTCGATAAAACCGTGAACGGCGTTGATCGGCTCATTGTTACGGTTGACCACGTGGTCGGGTACCGTGAACCAGCCACGGAAGATGTAAATGCTGGCGTCGATCAGGTAGACGTTCGCCGGCATGGAGAAAAAAGACGGGCTTGGCGCGTGCGGCCGAGGCGCTCGGGCCGGGTTTGCATGGTGCGTTATTGAACGATCTTAATTAGCTGTCCGGGCGCGGGTTCGCCATCGGGATACATGCCGTTCAACAGGCGCAGTTGCTCTACCGGATGATGCGCCAGGTCGGATTCTTTGGCCAGGGACGCGAACGTGTCGCCGGCCTCGGCGCGTATCAGTTTGAGGCGTTTGGGCGTGGCCAGGGGGATCTCGTCGCCCTTCAGGTTGCGCATACTTTGGATGGCGTCGAGTGCCGCCCCGTCGTGCTTGTCGAAGCTGTTGCGGTTTTTGCTGGACACGGATATTTGATATACGCGATGATTGTCAAGCACGGCGGCGACGCGATTCAGCAGTCTGCCGTTTCGGGTATAGGTGACGGTTTCTCCGGTATAGCCCTCAAAGTCGGGCGTCTTGATCGCCTGTCCATCGTTGAGCTTACCGCCGATGGCCTCCCTCAGGTAGGCCTTCGGGGTTTGACGCTTGTTGAGATCGTCTATCGTGATTTGCAGCCATGTATCCACATCTTTGCCCTTCGGTTTGGCAAGAAGGCGGTCGGGCAGGTTGTCTACCTTCCAGCCGTGCGGGAATTCGATAAACAGGTTCAGATCGTTGTGATAAAACTTGTTGCCGCGCAATACGCCGTCCTTTTCCGAGGCCCCCAGCACCAGGCCGTCCACGTGGTGCAAAAAAACTTCGCGGTTGATCTTGCCCGTGGTGGCGGTTTTATACTTGTTTGCGGCCTTGACGACCTCTTGCAGCCGCGTGTCGTTTTCGGGGTGTGTGGCGAAAACGCCGTGATAGCGGCGGGGTTCGCGGCCTTCTTCTTTGGCCAGCTGCTTGTCAAATTCTTCGTGTGCCTTGAGAATGCCGATCACCTTGATCATCTCCTCGGGGTCATAGCCGGCACGCGCAAGATACTCCGCGCCCAGACGATCCGCCTCCAACTCGTGCTCGCGACCGTAGCCGCGAGACAACACCGCGCCGCCGACCTTTGCCAGGTCTGCCGCACTTTCATTTTCCATGGCGATGCCGACGCCGGTACCCAACAGATCAAGCAACGTCGAGACACTGTGCTGACGCACCCCGTGGCGCGCCGTGACGTGACCGATCTCGTGGGCAAGCACGCCGACAAGTTCCGCCTCCGAACTCATGTACGCCATGATGCCGCGCGTGATGTAGATATAGCCGCCGGGCAGGGCAAAGGCATTGACTTCCGGGCTGTCGAGTACGGTGACGTGGAAGATCAGATCCTCGCGGTGACTCTTTTGTGCAAGCTCCTCGACCAAACCTGCCACGTAGCGTTGCAATGCGGGATTTTCATAGGCCCGGTATTGCTGCATGAGCTGCTGGTGCGCCTTCTTGCCGAGTTCGATCTCCTGATTTTCCGTCATCAGCACGAGATCGCGCTTGCCGGTCACCGGATTGGTGGCGCATCCGGCAAGAGCCAGGCATCCCGCCAGCAAAATACCGCGTATCAGACCTTTGCAACGTATACCTGTCGTCATTGACCGCATGAAGTCATCTTCAAAGATTGAGTATTCGGCATTGTACCGTACCGCAGGGCTTTCAGGTACTGTGCCGTAACTATTCGCTGTAGTGCCGTATGCTATGATTATACCATGCCTTTTGTTTATAGGGCTGGGCAATGAAAAGAGACACTTTGCTTTACAGTCGCCGCATTAAAGGAAAACAGACGCTATGGCAATCAACGGGGAAGCGCGGGCGCGCATCAGGATCAACAAGCTGCTGGAGGAGGCCGGCTGGAGGTTCTTCGACGATGACGAGGGACGCGCCAATATTCGGCTGGAAGCGGGCGTAAAGATCACCCAAAAGGACGTTGACGCCTTCGGACAGGATTTTGAGACCGCCAAAAAAGGCTTTGTCGATTTTCTTCTGCTTGACGACAAGGGCTTTCCCCTCGTCGTCCTGGAAGCAAAGTCCGAGAGCAAGTCGCCCCTGGCGGGCAAGGAGCAGGCACGCAAATACGCCCGCTCACAGAACTGTCGTTTCGTGATCCTGTCAAACGGCAATTTGCATTATTTCTGGGACTTGGAGCGGGGCAGTCCCCACGTCATCACCGCGTTTCCGACCCCCGCTTCCGTCGCCGGCTACTCAAAGTTTACGCCCGACCCCGCGCGTCTGGTTGCAGAGACCGTCAACGATGACTACATCGCCCTTACTCAACGCCCCAACTATGCCTCCGAAGCCGCGTGGAAGAACGAAGACGAGCGCGCCGACTACATTCGCAACAACGGGCTACGCTTTCTGCGCGATTATCAGTTGCGCGCCGTCCATGCCCTGCAACAGGCGGTGCGGGACGGCAAGGATCGCTTCCTCTTTGAAATGGCGACCGGCACCGGCAAGACCCTGACCTCGGCGGCGGTCATCAAACTTTTCCTGCGCACCGGCAACGCCCGCCGCGTGCTGTTTCTGGTGGATCGCCTTGAGCTTGAGGAACAGGCCAGAAAAGCCTTTGCCGCCCTGTTGTCAAACGACTGGCAGACCGTCGTCTACAAGGAAAATCGGGATGACTGGCAGCGTGCGGAAATCGTCGTCACTACTGTCCAGTCATTACTGTTCAACAACAAATACCGGCGGCTTTTCTCGGCCACCGATTTTGACCTGGTCATTTCCGACGAGGCCCATCGCTCCATCTCCGGCAACGCCCGCGCCGTATTTGAATATTTTGTCGGTTACAAGCTCGGCCTGACCGCCACGCCCCGCGATTATCTTCGGAATTTTGACACCTCCTCCGCCTCCGACCCGCGCGAATATGAACGGCGACTGCTGCTCGACACCTATCGCACCTTCGGTTGCGGGGATGGCCAGCCGACCTTTCGCTACTCCCTCTTGGACGGCGTGAAGGATCGCCATCTCATCAATCCCATCGTCGTGGACGCCCGCACCGACGTCACCGCGCAACTGCTCTCCGAGAAAGGCTTTGTCGCCCGCTTTACCGATGACCAGGGCGAGGATCGGGAAGAATCCTACCAACAGCGCGAGTTTGAGAAGCGCTTTTTTTCCGATGCCACCAACCAACTATTCTGCAAGACCTTTCTTGAAGGCGCATTGCGCGACCCCGTTACCTACGAGATCGGCAAATCCATCATCTTTGCCGTCAGCCAACGTCATGCGGCCCAACTTACCCAGATCCTCAACAAAATGGCGGACAAGATGTTCCCCGACAAATACCGGTCCGATTTTGCCGTACAGGTGACTTCACAGGTTCCCGATGCCCGCCGCTTTACGATCAACTTTGCCAACAACAACCTGCTCGGTTCGGGCAATTTCCTTGACGAGTACCACACCAGCAAGGCGCGCGTCTGCGTGACGGTTGGCATGATGACCACCGGCTACGATTGCCCCGATCTTCTCAATCTCGGCCTGTTTCGCCCCATTTTCTCGCCTACGGATTTCATCCAGATCAAAGGGCGCGGCACTCGTCGGCATAACTTCTTTGACCAACTCGTCGAATACCTCCCTATGGATTACGTCATGGAACCCGAGAAGACCGCCTTCAAACTCTTCGATTTCTTTGCCAACTGCGAATACTTTGAGACCGGCTTTGATTACGACGAAACGTTGCAACTGCCGCAACGACCTTCGCCACCGCAAGAAGGCGGTGGCGTGCTCGAAGGCTTGGTTGACGGCAAGGGAACCTACGAGCATACGGGCGACGACATTATTGATTCCATTAAAGAAACGCCCATCGGCTATAAAGGCATGAAGATAGACCGCATGTTCTTTGACCGTTTTGCGGATACCGTGCGCGACAACGAGACCATCGCCGCGGCTGTGGAGGCCGGGCAGTGGGATCGCGTCATAGATTATGTAAACAAGGAAGTTTTTGACAAGCCGGAGGAGTATTACAACCTCGACAAGCTGCGCCGTGCCGCCGCCGTCGACCGCCGTCTGACGCTGCGCGAGATCCTGGAAAAAGTCTTTGGTTTCATCCCGCGTTTCAAGTCTAAGGATGAGCTACTCGAAGAAGAGTTCGCCAAGTTTGTCGCCGACCACCGGCCGGACGAGATCGAGGCCATTGCCGCCATCAAGCACTATTTCAAGGCCTACGTCACCGACCACCGGGTACGCGATATTATCGAGACCCGCGACTACGGGAAGCTGGCCACCCATCAGGCCTTTTCCACCCGCGACTTCAAAGCTGTACCGAAGAAATACCGCTCCATCGTCCCCGAATACGTCAAGGACTATGTTCCTCTGAATACGTACTACATGTAGCAGAAATTTTGCTATACTGACGCTGACGCTATGTTTTTTTATTTGAATTACTTTAATAAATTTCAGATCTAAAAAAGGTTTGATTATTGGAATCGGTTTGGCGTACACTTTATATTCCCACGGGAGTTGACTATGAGTGAAAAGGTAAAAAATTGGCTGCGCGGTGCGGGCTCGCTCGTTCAAATATGGCCGGATACTTCTACGAGGGTGAGGGAAAGGTTTTTGCAACGTTCCGATGCGGAAGCACTCTACGGCGACTGGCAACGCGTAGGCGATGACATCAGAAAGGCCATCGGGCAGTACGCCGCTGAACAGAAAACCGATGAGCAGAAAACAGCGTAACCGGTCACCATCAACGAGAAGACAACCGTCACCCACTCCCCCGCAAAGCGATAATCGGCAGTCCATTCAGGT
Source organism: Gammaproteobacteria bacterium (assembly GCA_965242685.1). Lineage (GTDB taxonomy): Bacteria > Pseudomonadota > Gammaproteobacteria > UBA4575 > UBA4575. The sequence goes on from OZ251487.1 coordinate 286,691, forward strand.
CGCTTCGAGCGAAATCAGCTTTAGCGGGCCTATTCCTCCGCCAGAGGCACTTAAAGGATACGAGCAAACATTGCCCGGTGCGGCAGATCGGATTATTGGCATGGCGGAAAAGGAAGCAAACCACCGTCATGACGTGGAGAGGTCAGCTCTCGATAAAGAGTTTAGAGAGGCAAGAACAGGCCAGTTTTTGGGCTTTCTGATTGGTTGCTTAATAATTGGTGCAGGTGTAGCTATGGCGGTCTTGGGTGCACCATGGGCGGGAGCAGCTATAGTTGGGATCCCTGTAATAGTGCTCGTTATGGCTGTTATTATTGGTAGACAAAAACCCCCACCCAAAGAATAAAAGCCCTTGTGTGATTCCGGTAACGCTGCCGGTTTAGAATAGCCCCTATGCTGGACACAGACACCAAACGGCGCATCGACACTGCCCGCGACATCCTGGTGGGCAAAGTGCCCGACCCCAAAAGCCAGGTTGAACAGATCACCCTGGCGCTCCTCTACAAATTCATGGACGACATAGACGCCCAAAGCGAGGAACTGGACGGCAAACGCACATTCTTTGCCGACGATTTTGACCGCTTTGGCTGGGCCAAACTGATGAAGCTTGGCGGAAACGAGACCTTGAACCTTTACGCCGAAGGCATCGCCAAGATGCCGGAAAATGAAAGATGCCCGCCGTTGTTCCGCGACATCTTCAAAAACGCCTTTCTGCCGTACCGCGACCCCGAGACCCTGCGGCACTTTCTCAAAGTCATTGACGAGTTTGAATACGACCACTCCGAACGGTTGGGCGATGCCTATGAATACCTGCTATCCGTACTCGGTTCACAGGGAGACGCCGGGCAATTTCGCACCCCGCGCCACATCATCGACTTCATGGTTGCCGTCATCGACCCGAAAAAGGACGAGACCATCCTCGATCCCGCCTGCGGCACCGCCGGCTTCCTGATCTCATCTTACAAACACATCCAAACCGCCAACCGAGACCAGCGGGGACAGAGCACCCTGACACCCGACGAGCGCAAACGTCTGGCGGACAACCTCAAGGGCTACGACATCTCCCCCGACATGGTGCGCCTATCGCGGATGAACATGTATCTGCACGGCTTCGTCGAGCCGCACATCTTCGAATACGACACACTCACCGCCGAGACCCGTTGGAGCGAACGCGCCGATGTCATCCTCGCCAATCCGCCCTTCATGTCACCCAAAGGCGGCATCCGGCCGCACAACCGTTTCTCGGTACAGTCCAAGCGCAGCGAAGTCCTGTTCACCGACTACATCGCCGAACACCTAACCCCCGCCGGCCGCGCCGCCGTCATCGTCCCCGAAGGCATCATCTTCCAAAGCCAGAACGCCCACAAACAGTTGCGCAAGCTGCTGGTAGAGAACTATCTGGTGGCCGTGGTGTCACTCCCGTGCGGTGTATTCCAACCCTATTCGGGCGTCAAAACCTCGATCCTGATCCTCGACCGTCCGTTGGCAAAAAAGACCGACCGCATCGCCTTTTTCAAGGTAGAGCAAGACGGCTTTGACCTCGGCGCCAAGCGCACCCCCGTAGACCGGAACGACCTGCCGTGGGTGCAAGCCGAACTGACCGCATACCTGAACCGCTTGCGAGCGGGCGAACCCGCCGGCCAAGGCAGGCGCGTCGCCGAGCCACAGGGAAAATACGGCGACCATCCCAAACCCGAAACGGGGATGATTGCCGAAAAAGAAAAGATCGCCGCAGACGGCGAATACAACCTGAGCGGAGAGCGGTATCGGGAGAGTAGTAGGCAATCTTATGCGTATCCTCTGGTACAGCTAGGCGAGGTAATCGAGATTCTTGATTCGTTAAGGCGTCCAATTACCAAGCACAATAGAAAGGCCGGCCCATATCCCTACTACGGTGCTACAGGAATACTCGATTATGTTGAGGGATATTTATTTGACGAACCCCTTGTTTTAGTTGGCGAAGATGGTGCGAAATGGGGAGCACATGAAAAGAGCGCGTTTCCCGTAGATGGAAAAGTTTGGGTAAATAATCATGCCCATGTACTGCGACCGAATCGTGAGAAGTTATTAGATCGTTTTTTAATTGAAGCCCTTAATAAACTAGACCTGTCTCCATATATCACTGGAGTTACTGTTCCAAAACTTAACCAAGCGAAGTTACGATCAATTTTAATCCCCCTCCCGCCCTTGAAAACCCAACAGACCCTCGTCGCCGAGATTGAGGGGCATCAGAAAATCATTGATGGGTGCAGACAGGTGGTTGAAAACTACAAACCCACCATCGTTGTTGATCCAAAATGGCCGATGGGTAGCATGGGGGATGTGTGCTTATTTAAACGGGGCCCCATTTGGAGGAAGTCTGAAAAAAGAGATTTTCGTTAAGAGTGGTTACGTTGTATATGAGCAAAGCCATGCTATTACGAATAATTTCTCGGAGTTTAGATACTTCATTAACCAAGAAAAATTCAATGAAATGCACGGTTTTCAAGTGCAACCTGGAGAATTAATCATAAGTTGTTCTGGCACAATAGGAAAGGTTGCTATTATTCCTGATAGTGCACCTAAAGGCGTAATCAACCAAGCACTGCTGAAGTTGTCTCCCACTGATCGAATTTCAGGCGTTTTTTTGAAACATTGGTTGGAAAGTTCAAATTTTCAGCAAAATCTTTCTGAAGTGACTTATGGAGCAGCAATTAAAAATGTTGCTTCCGTAAAAGTATTGAAAGGATTGTCGCTACCCGTCCCACCCCTCGAAACCCAACAGAGCATCGTCGCCGAGATCGAGGCCGAACAATCGCTGGTCCATGCCAATCGGGAACTGATCGAGCGAATGCAAAACAAAATCCAAAACAAAATTAACAAAGTATGGAGTGAGTAGATTTACTTATCACCAAATGTAACCACCGCCACCCACCCCGACCTCTGAGACAATGCCCGCCTGTTACCAGACTCTCTCCACTACCAACCAGTCCCCTGAAACGATGCCCCGCTCATCACCAAACACATAACACCGCCACCCCGCCCCGACCTCTGAGACAATGCCCGCCTGTTACCAGACTCTCTCCACTACCAACCAGTCCCCTGAAACGATGCCCCCGTTCATCACCAAACACGTAACGCCGCCGAAACACCACTACGGCGCAAACTTAAAGTAATTTCTAACTTTTTCCCGTCCATCCCGATATATCCCGAAATATATCGTTAAATGCCATTATCCCCCCGTTTTAGCCTTGTTTTTGGCGGAAAAATTAGACGCAACCCTACACTGTCCCGATTCGTCCCGTTCTGTCCCGATTTTTTTTCCTTTCAGTACCTTGCCTGACATCTGTCTATAAATTTTCATCACTGTTGCACAAAATCCCACATTTCCTATAATCAATAGAAACGAAAGGAGAAAGTGAGGCAAATGGAGGCAAACGCAATGACGCTCGGGGCGTTTATTCGAGAGCAGCGAAACCAACGCAACATGACACAGGAATACCTTGCCTCGGAGCTTGGTATGTCTCGCCCCACCTACACGCACATTGAGCACGACAGACGGGAGCTTACGGTTTCCGAAGCCCAGAAGCTTGCGGAGATTTTTGATCTGTCGCTTGAAGATTTTCTGGCGGGTCGTGTTGCGCCAAAGCATACGGTAAAACTCGCAAAACAGCCGGCAAAAAAAGCCGCCGAAGAACTGCATATCCGCGTGACGAAAAAGAATCTCGATAAATTCAAACAAGTGCTGCTCTACATCTTGAACCGGGTCGGCGGCAAGCCGAACGTGGGCGAGACGGTGCTGCATAAGCTCTTGTACTTCATTGACTTTGACTATTACGAAAAATTCGAGGAAACCCTGATGGGTGCGACCTATATCAGAAATCACCACGGCCCCACCTCGGTTGAATTGAATGAAATTTTGCTTGACATGCAAAAGAACGGCGAAATCGAAGCCGTAAAAAGCCAGTATTTCAAATATTCCCAAAGAAAATATCTCCCGCACACGCCCCCCGACCTGGACAAACTCTCCGCCCGGGAGATCGACCATGTTGACGGCGTACTGGCGCGCTTAGCCGATAAAAATGCGAAGGAGATAGAAGACTATTCGCACGGGGATATCCCCTGGAAAATTGCACAACACGGCGAGCCGCTTTTATACGAGAGCGTCTTTTACCGCGATGACAAATACTCCGTGCGCACTTATGACGATGAACTTTGATGAACTGCCGGAATTTCAAAGAGATCGCAAACGCCTTGCCAAAAAATACCGTTCGCTTACTAAAAAATACCGCACCCGTACTGGTGATTATTTAAATGATCTTCAGTTGTTTCAGAAAGTTGTTTCCAATGACCCTTTAGGGAAAGGGAGTAGCAAGTTCAAAGTTATTACCCGAAATGAAGACCTGTCCGTCGTAAAAGCCCGTTTGGCCTGTCAAGATTTGACGAAAGGGAAATTACTGCGTGTGATCTATGCATATTTTGAGCAAGAGTCTCGGATTGAGTTTATCGAGCTCTACTACAAGGGAGACAAGGAAAACGAAGACCGCCGTAGAGTGGAAAAGTATTTGGCCAAGTATCGGAAATAGCCCAACCTTGAGAAAAAAATCCAAACCACCGCCCGCGTGTGGGACGGCAATGCTTGATATTTGCAGCCTATCGCTTAGAATTTCAATCAAGTAGGGTCAAGTGAAATCAAGTGAAGTCAAATGAAACCAAGTGAAACCAAGGGGGAGTATGATGTCTAAAAATGATACAGAAACCATCTCGGACGCTTATCTGAGAACGCTTGAAGAAGTCAAAAAACAATATCAACAATACGTGGAAGTCAGCAAGCTGTACGAGCTGCCGATTTACCAGGAAGAACCTGAAGTACAGTACCTGCCACCGAGCTTTGACAACCCACTAACGACAGATCGCACCTATATCAAATAACTTGGGGCGTCACGGCATCCCGAAGCCCTTCAAGGGCGATAAACCGTCAAATTCCGCCAAGTGTCTCACTCCATCTCGGAATACCTGAAAACTCTTTGAGCGGTTTTTATCTACGTCTAGAAAAGGGGCGATTTTCTCCGCCCATTCACGCTTTGCTTTTGTTGCTGCTGGATGGACAGCCCTAGCAAGGACTTCCCATGTACCGCATATACTGTCTTGTTTGTATTTATTTAGCACGGAATCCTTGGCCTTGGGATAGGCCTTTTTCACTGCATCCCGATCTCCCAAAAGCCATGCCTCGCTTTCCTCAATAGCGATCCCGAACAACGTAGTCGGGCACGGCTCACAGGCATTCAGCACGTCTACCAATTCCTGTTTGAATTGTTCACAGTTCCTGTCGTCCAGATCAACCACCACGATGACCGCAGCAGATGGATAACTCTGGAGACTCTTCCCATATCCCCGTAATAACCTCGGCAACTGGTCAAGCAAAATTCGTTTGCTTGGGTCAGTTTTAGGTTTTAAATTCTTAGGTATGCGGCCGGCACCATTGTAAGGGTGCATGTCCCAGGTGTGTTTGTGTTTCGAATCATTCGGGCCAAGAATCTTTTTCAAAATGATGTCAAGTGCGATGCTTCCCGACTTGTCCTCGGCCAATACTTCAAAGTGCATCAACAATCTAACCTATCCTTGGTCCAAATAATCACTGTACCAAAGACCGCCAAGCGGTAGTTCTTCTTCACACAGTGCCTTAACGATTTTGTCGTCGCTGGCCCTGGAGATGTTTGAGAAACCATCCGGCCCTTTCTCCAGTACCCATACTTCTTTTGGCTCCAGTGCATCAACGAAATAAGGCTGGTGAGTCGTGATGAATATCTGCGGCGCAGGCACGTTTCTTGTTCTCGTGGCATGGTAGCGAAACTCTTGGGCCAGGATTTCTAATAGCTTGTGGTAGAGGCCATTCTCCGGTTCCTCAATACATATAAAAGGTGGCGGTTTAGGGTCTTCCAGCATGAGTAGATAGGCAAAGATTTTCAAGGTGCCGTCGGACATCTGTTGGGCATAAAAAGGGTCATCAAAACCTTTGTCGTTGAAGCATAGCAGCAATCGTCCGTCCAAGCTCGTTTCCGTATCAATGCGGTCAATGCCCGGAATTTTATCGGCGATCTGCTTCAGGATGGCTTCAAATCTTTTTGGGTGTTCACGTTCCATGAACTGAACGACATTGCCGAGATTGTCCCCATGCACGCTCAGACGTTGCTGCGGGCCGGCCAGGGGCAGGCTACGTGCGGCATCAGGGGTGAAATAGCTCAGATACCAGCCTTCGATGAATTTACGAAAAGACGTTATCCTGGGGTGCTGTTTCAAAGCACCGAGCGTTGCTATGCCGAGTTTGCGGTTATCATCAAGTTCAATAAATTCCTTTTCCGCGGATTCTTCTTTTAAACCAAGTAACTTCAAAAACTCATCCTCGTCAAGCTCCTGGGCAGGCAACCCTTTGCCTTCTTTCCAGACCAGTCCCTTGCCTTTGTTCATCCTCAAAAATGAGAAAGGCTGCCCATATTTTTGGCGGCGCTGGCGAAGACGTTCACTTGAGACATAGGGGCGGCCCGATGCGTCCTTGTCGATTGCAATCTCATAGGTAATGGGACGAGACTCCGATTTTTCCCTGTAGTAGACCGTGAATTCGATCGGGCCAGCATCGGGCGTCTGGGAACGGATGCGATCGAATCCGCCCCGTCCCTGTTCGTAACAAGCCTTTTCAACTCCCAATTTCAGGCAGTCCGCAAGAAAGCCGAATGCATCAAACAGGGAACTCTTGCCGACGCCGTTTTTCCCGATTACCACCGTCATCGGACTTAATTTTTCTGTCTTTTTTGTATCCCAGAGTCTTCCTAATGTTACGTCTTTCAACACTCGGTAGTTTTTGATCTTGATTCCCTCAATTTTCGCCATAGATTAAAATCCTCACTATTTCGGCACTGCCGGTAACGTTGCATCAAGTAGCCATTTTCCCCGGCTGCCGCGTAGATTAAAAGGTGACGGCGCACTGGTGCTCATTGTTTGAAGTTCGGCGTTACCGCCAAGTATACTCGGTTTTGCCGGCCAGATTGGGTAATGAGTATCTAATCGGTAAACACCCTTTGACGGCGGACGGGGTTCGCGTTAATAACTCGGGCGTCACGGCATCCCGAAGCCCTTCAAGGGCATAAATCGCCTCAACCCTGGTTGCCGTAGCGTCTCTTGAATTTGTCTACCTGGCCGGCGGTGTCGACGATCTTTTGTTTGCCGGTGAAAAAGGGATGGCACTTTGAGCAGATCTCGATGTGCATGGATTCCGAGCCGTAGGTGGAGCGCGTTTTGAAGGTGTTCCCGCAACTGCAAGTTACGGTTATTTCCTGATAGTTCGGGTGGATATTCGGCTTCATTATGTTTGATCCTGTGTTCAAGGCTGGTGCAGCATAATGGACAATCGCATTCAACTCAAGTCCGGCGACGGCAAACTGCAATTTGCCTTACATTCTTAAAAAATTTAGAGGTAGTTTCGCTTAAGTGACTATCATCAAAAGAATTTATGACTTTACTCACAAAATCTGTGGATAAAACTGTGAGTATTCCCGAGATTATCGCCTTGAGACTTTGATAGAGTTACATTTCTGTTAAATTGGTTAGAAAATATACAATTATATTAAGTTATTGATTTTTATATAGTTTATTCTTAGGTCAATCAATTTCTAAAAATTATTCATGAGTGCGATTGATATTTATTCTCGTTGCGCCGCACTTGTGCATAACTGCATCGCCCTATACAAAATGTTGAATGCCTATCCGGGCTTGGGCAAGGTGTCGACCGCTACATTCCTCCTATTATCGCGCATGTCGGGGAAAGATTCACGCATATTCCGGTAACAGGCCCTGCAACAGCTCATCAAGAAATCGGTAGCCTTGTTTGCTGCATTGGACGTGACCGTTTTCCATGGTCAGCAGGCCTTCCTCGAGCAGGGGTTCAAGCTGTGGGTGAAGGGATGCGTACTCTAGTCCGGTATGGCGTTCAAACTGTCGCGGGCTGAAGCCTTGTTGCAACCGCAATGCGTTGAGCAGAAATTCAAACTGTACGTCCCTTTCATCTAGGACGCGAGGGGGCTTCAAGGGTTCGCCGCCAAGGATCTGCCGCATGTACTGTCGCGGATGACGCGGTTTTTCACTGCGCAAAACCACGCCTTTTTTCATGTCGCTGATCTTTTGATGGGCGCCGGCGCCGATGCCGATGTAGTCGCCGAACCGCCAATAGTTGCGGTTGTGTACACAGGCGAAGGAATCCCTTGCATACGCTGAAACCTCATACTGCCGAAATCCGTGTTGTGCAAGTAATTCCACACCTTGCCGCTGCATCTCCCAGCCAAGCTCGTCGTCGGGCAGGCGGGGGCGGTGCCGGTAGAAGTGCGTGTCGGGTTCAATGGTCAGTTGATAATAGGAGATGTGTGCGGGGTGTAGCGAAACGGCTTGTTGCACGTCGTCACCGGCGGCTTGCAAGGTCTGTTCGGGCAAGGCGTACATCAGGTCGATGTTGATGTTTTCAAAACCTGCCGATCTCGCGGTCGATACCGCATCCAGTGCGGCTTGTGCGTCATGAATGCGCCCCAGCCGGCGTAGCAGGTCGTCATGGAAACTTTGTGCGCCGATGGAAATGCGATTGACGCCGGCATGGCGGAAGCCGGTAAAGTTTTGTTGGTCGAGGCTGTCGGGGTTTGCTTCGATGGTGATCTCGGCATCGTTGGCAAGCCGAAGGTCGGCGTTGATTGCCGCCAACAGGCGTTGAATACTGCACGCGGAAAACAGGCTCGGGGTGCCCCCGCCGATAAAGACGCTGATGATGGTACGCTCCTTGACCACGTCTACCTGCCTTTGCAGGTCGGTTAGCAGTGCCTCAATGTATTGGTCTTCGGGAATCGATCCGTCGGTTTGGTAGGAGTTGAAGTCGCAATACGGGCACTTTTTAATGCACCAGGGAAGGTGCACATAGAGGGACAGGGGAATTTCGGTCGCGGGCAGGGTGGTCAAGGTTTGCTTGGCACGCGGTTTATCCCAGTGCGGCAACCAGTTTTTGTAATGCTTGCGCCCGATGGCTGATGCGGTTTTTTTCATCCGGGTGCAGTTGTGCCGAAGAGCATCGGTGCGTGGGGACGTAAAATAGCGGGTCGTAGCCAAATCCGTTGTCTCCCCTGGTTTCGGTCAAGATGCTTCCTTCCCAAGTACCGGCGCATATCACGGGCATGGGGTCTTGGGCGTGGCGCATGTATACGATCACGCATCGGAAGCGCGCCGTGCGCCGGGCCTCGGTAACGTCTGCAAGGTCGTTCAGCAGCTTGGCATTGTTGGATGCGTCGTCGGCGTTCTCGCCCGCATATCTGGCACTGTAGACGCCGGGCGCGCCTTGCAGCACATCCACCTCAAGGCCGGAGTCGTCGGCCAGTGCGGGCAGGCCGGTCTTCAGGGCGGCGTGTCGCGCCTTGATGATCGCATTTTCCACGAAGGTGGTACCGGTTTCGGCAACCTCGGGCACGTCATATTCAGATTGCCGAATGAGATGAAAACGCTGCGGGTCAAGAACCGCCTGTATTTCCCTTGCCTTGGCGACATTATTACTCGCAAGGATTATTTTTTCGGTCATTTATACACCGAGGCAGGCTTTCTGCCGTTGGATGATCTCTCTTATTCCGGCGTTTGCCAGTTCCAGCAAGGCCGTTAATTGGTCATGGGTGAAGGCATGTTTTTCGGCGGTGCCCTGTATTTCGATAAAGGCTTCTTCGTCATTCATTACTACGTTCATATCCGTTTCAGCGCCACAGTCTTCGCCGTAGTCAAGATCGAGAACGGGCACTTGATCGACGATCCCCACGGATACTGCGGCAATGAAGTGATGGATCGGATGGACGCTGATCGCACCGGAGTCTTCCATCTTCCGAACGGCATCGAACAGTGCCACGAATCCGCCGGAAATTGCCGCCGTGCGCGTGCCGCCGTCCGCCTGGATCACGTCGCAATCCACAGTGATGGAATGCTCGCCCAGTTGTTTCAGGTCAATGGCGCCGCGCAAGGAGCGACCGATCAGGCGCTGAATCTCTTGGGTTCGTCCCTTTTGTTTGCCGCGTGCGGCTTCGCGGGGAATCCGGTGGTTGGTGGAACGCGGCAGCATCCCGTATTCCGCCGTGATCCAACCCTGTCCCTCACCTTTCAGGAAGTTGGGTACTTGTTTTAGTACGGTTGCCGTGCATACGACTTTGGTGTCGCCGAATTCGGCCAGCACCGAACCTTCCGCGTGTCTGGTATAGTTGCGGGTGAATTGAATCCGGCGTAGTTGCTCCGGGTGGCGGCCGTTTGTCCTGGTTATGGGGGGCATGTTTCGTCAGGTGTTTTTAAGATGTCATACATTATAAGCAAAAAACGCGCGTCTTCTTCATAATGTACCTCGTTATGATCGCGCGTAAATCAAATACGGTGGGAGACCGACCCGAATGCTGTGCAGTATGACCGGTTTCGTGTCCGTAGGGGACACGTGCGAGCAGGGCAGTTTGAGTTGGGAGTTACGCTCCGTCAACCATCGTTATCTGGCGGTCAATTTTCGTCTGCCCGATGAAGTCCGCTCGTTGGAGCCGCGGCTTCGCGGTTATCTGCAAACCAGGCTTGCGCGCGGTAAGGTTGACTGTACGCTTCACTTCCGGTTGGACGCCCGACACGCCGCCGAACTGAGCCTTGACGAGGTGTTGCTGGAAAGGCTGTTGCACCGGATTGCCTACGTGAATGAAAAACTGCCACAATGCGCGCCGGTCAAGGCGATTGATGTGCTGGCATGGCCGGGCCTGGTGGAAACGGCGCAGATTGACGCCGCAGGCCTGCACGATTCATGCTATGCGTTATTTACCAAAGCCACCGATCAGCTTGCCGAAATGCGCGCCGCCGAAGGCCGGCGTATCGAGACAGTGTTGCGAAAACGCTGCTCGGCCATTGAGGAAACCGTCAATAAGATTCGCGCCCGGCATCCGGAGGTATTGCACGCGCTACGTGATAAAGTACGGCGATACCTTGCAGACTTGGCCGTGGATGTCGACCAGAACAGGCTTGAGCAGGAAATTGTGTATATGGTGCAAAAACTCGATATCTCAGAGGAGCTGGATCGCCTGGAGAGCCACGTCAGCGAGATGGCGGATATCTTTAGTTGCGGGGAGCCGTCCGGGAGGCGCCTGGATTTTCTTATGCAGGAGCTTCATCGTGAAGCGAACACGTTGTCGTCAAAGTCCGCCGACCTTGAGACTACGCAGGCATCCGTCGACCTGAAGGTGCTCGTTGAACAGATGCGAGAACAGATCCAAAACATTGAGTGATCCACCGCGTTAAAGGAGCCGCATGTCAAACGCCCAGTCCCCATGTTCGGTCAAGATATTTTGTACGGGCGGAACCATTGACAAGGTCTATTTTGACGCCCTGAGCGACTATCGGATCGGTGAACCGGTGGTGCCCGACGTGCTTGCAGAGGCGCAGGCCCAATTTTCTTATACGGTAGAGTCCATCCTCAAAAAGGACAGCCTGGAAATGACCGATGAAGACCGCGAGAAGATCTTCCGGTGCGTACGGCAAGAGGAGTGCGCGCGCATCCTTATCACGCACGGCACGGATACCATGATTGATACCGCGCGCCGGCTGGCGGAAGTTCGCGACAAGACTATCGTTCTGACCGGCGCCATGCAGCCGGCCCGGTTTCGTGACACCGACGCCGTTTTCAATATCGGTTATGCCATCGCCGCGGTGCAGCACCTGCCGGCGGGCGTTTATCTTGCCATGAACGGGCAGATTTTCACCCCCGACGCCGTGCGTAAAAACCGTGCTAAGGCAAAATTTGAGGCGATGTAGATTTTGCCCTTGAAAAATCCTCTTTGCGCCCATACCTCTATGATTATTAGGAAGTTTTATTTAATCAAGGAGGTATACAATGTTAGCGAGAGTCTATCACAATCCATGGGACACCGTGCGCGAATTTCACGGTGAATTGGGCCGCATCTTTGGCGGCGATGGAACGGGATATGCGGAGACCGCCACCGATTGGATTCCATCCGTTGACATCAAGGAGGTCAAGGATGCCTACGAAGTCAGTGCAGACTTGCCGGGTGTTGATCCCAAGAGCATTGACATCGCACTGGAAGACGGTGTGTTGACGGTCAAGGGAGAGCGCAAGTCGGAGCACAGGGATGAAGGCGAAGGCTATGCCAGGACGGAGCGCATATATGGAAGTTTCTATCGCCGTTTTACGCTGCCGGATACCGCGGATGCGGAAAACATTTCCGCCAAGACCGAGTACGGCGTTTTAATGCTCCACATCCCTAAAAAGGAAAGGGCATTACCCAAGAAGATTACCGTTGAAGGGAAATAGCGGTTAGCGGTTGGGTCGCGACCCAACCGCCTTCAAAATACGGAGGCGCCGCGGGAATCCGCGGCGTTTTAATATTCATCGACAAGCGACACTGCCGACAAGACGTGGAATACAAGGACTACTATAAGATACTAGGCGTTGAACGTGGCGCACAAGAGGCCGAGATCAAACAGGCCTACCGCCGCCTTGCGCGCAAATATCACCCCGACGTCAGCAAGGAGCCGAATGCGGAACGCAAGTTCAAAGAAGTCTCCGAGGCGTATGAGGTATTGAAGGATTCGCAAAAGCGTCAAACATATGACCAACTTGGCGCCGACTGGAAGGCCGGCCAGAGCTTTACGCCTCCCCCCGGCTGGAATGACGTTTTTTCCGGCGCGGGGGTTTCGGGCAGGGGGTTTGCCTCATCCGGTTTCAGTGATTTTTTTGATTCGTTGTTCGGTGGGAACTTCGCGCAGGGTCAGGCATCGGGATTTCGCGGGGCGGGCTTTCAGAATACGGGTTTTCAGAATGCAGGTTTTCAGAGCAAAGGCGCCGACCGGCGCGCCAGTCTGTCCGTTACCTTGGAAGAGGCGTATAGCGGCGCGACCAGAAGCATTCGCCTGCAAGATGGCCGTAGCCTGAAGGTCAGAATACCCGCCGGGGTGACTTCCGGCCAGCGCATTCGCCTTGCCGGGCAAGGTGGCGCCGGTATGGGTGGCGGTGCGCCGGGCGGCGACCTCTATCTGGAAGTACAGATATTGCCGCACGACGTGTTCAAGCTGAAGGGGCGCGACGTATTGCTGGACTTGCCGATCAGCCCGTGGGAGGCGGCGCTGGGTGCGCGCGTGCAGGTGCCGACGCCGGGCGGGCGCGTCGAGGCCGTCATTCCGCCGGCCTCGCGGTCGGGCAAGAAATTACGCCTGAAAGATCGCGGCCTGCCGGGGAAGCCCGCCGGCGATCAAATCGTAACCCTGCAAATCCACGTGCCGGAGGCGTCCACTAAACAGGACGAAGATTTTTATCGAGACATGGCAAAGCACTTCGCATTCAATCCGCGTGCGCTTCTTTGAATTAAAATGAAAGCCGTATCCTTGAAGACGCCGCGCCCTTAACAATAACGGCTTTCGACGTATTCCTGGATGATGGTTTGAAACTGTAGGGTGACGTCTTCACCCTTCAGGGAAGTAAATTTCTTGCCGTCTACATAGACCAGTGCAACGGGTTTCTCGCCGGTGCCCGGCAGGCTGATGCCGATATCGGCGTGTTTGCTTTCACCCGGGCCATTTACCACGCAGCCCATGACCGCCACCTTCATTTTTTCAGCCCCCCGGTATCGTTGTTTCCACTCCGGCATTTTTTCTCGCAGGTAGTTTTGTACGTCGGCGGCCAGGTGCTGAAACTGTTCGCTGGTGGTGCGCCCGCAACCCGGGCAAGCGGTTACCGACGGCATGAACGACCGTAACCCCAGGGTTTGTAGGATGTGTTGCGCGACTTGTACCTCCTGCACGCGCTCGCCGCCGGGCGCCGGGGTGAGGGAGATGCGAATGGTGTCTCCGATGCCTTCTTGCAACAGGATGGACAGTGCGGCAGTGGAGGCGATGATGCCCTTGGCGCCCATGCCCGCTTCCGTCAGCCCCAGATGCAGGGCGTAGTCGCAACGCGCCGCCAGCTCTCGATATACGTCGACCAGTGCCCCTACTTCGCTAAGCTTGCAGGATAGGATGATCTTGTCGTGCGCCAATCCGCCCCGCTCGGCAAGTGCCGCGCTGTCTAGGGCGGATGCGATCAGCGTGTCGTGTATAACCTTTTGCAACGGCTCGGGTTTCGACAGCAGGGCGTTTTCATCTAGCTTTTTTGCCAGCAGGTCCTGATCCAGGCTACCCCAGTTTACGCCGATGCGAACCGCTACGTCATGTCGGCAGGCGATCTCGATGATCTCGCTGAATTGCTTGTCGTGTAAATTCCGTCGCCCCACGTTGCCGGGATTGATGCGGTACTTATCCAGCGTCCGCGCGCATGCCGTGTATTTTTTCAGCAGGCGATTGCCGTTGAAGTGAAAATCACCTACCAGGGGTACGTCTACGCCGGCCCGCAACAGGCGTTCGCGTAGGATCGGCACGGCCTGTGCGGCGTCCTTGTTGTTGACCGTGATACGCACGATTTCAGAGCCGGCCTTCGCCAGTGCGCCGACCTGTTCCACCGTTCGGTCAACGTCTGCCGTGTCCGTGTTGGTCATGGATTGCACCACGATGGGGAAATCTCCCCCTATGGTGATTTTGCCCACCTTGACTGCCGTACTTTTGCGGCGGGTGATATTCGTCATGCGTGTCGAGGTTGTTTGCAACGATAAGTTTGAAACATCTGTAGCCGGTCCGTGATGATAACCTATATGTACTGCGTTACACTTAATAACTATCCAACGTCACATAAAAACACGTAAAAACTTAGCATAAGAACATGTATTGGCAAGATACGCTTACTTGCCGCTCCCAAGGACGCGGTACCTATGATATCAGCCGCGATGTCGAGGACATGATTCGGCGTTCGGGCGTGCGGCGGGGCTTGTGTCATCTCTTTATACGCCACACCAGCGCCTCGCTGATCCTGTGTGAAAACGCCGACCCGGCGGTGCGGCATGACCTGGAGACGTTTATGGCAAGACTCAGCCCGGATGGAGACCCGATGTTTACGCATCGTTCGGAAGGTGCGGACGACATGCCCGCGCACGTGCGCTCGGTGCTTACCCAAACCGAGATGAGCGTGCCGGTCGTAAACGGCGGTGCCGATCTGGGCACGTGGCAGGGCATCTATTTGTGGGAGCATCGCACGGCACCGCATCAAAGGCGGATTACCGTTACTATATACGGCGAATAAGCAAGATGAATACGCACGTTTTTCTGCCGTTTGCTGCGCTGCCTTTGATCTGGATGACACGTTGTGGCCGCTTGAGCCGGTCATCGGCGGGGCGGAAAGGGGGGTTATACTCCTGGTTGCAGCGACATTATCCGCGCGATGAGTAAAAAATCTAATTACGCTACAAATGCAAAGTAATTTCTTAAGTCCCGCCATCCCCTTCCTGTCTCACTCATCCCACTTCATCCCGATTTATCCCGCATTGTCCCGAAAAAAAATCCAAAAACCCGCCTTTTTTGCGCTCAAAATTAAGCGATAATTCTCACCATCCACAAACAGCATGGAGAAACGCGATGTCAGAAACGGGGCTTGAAGAACGTGTAAGAAAACTTGAACGCATTGTAAATACAATACGGATCGCCATTATTATCTTTGTGGGATTCCTGATCTACGAAGTGATATCCAAGGATTCCGGCACCGACATCATATTTGCCGACAAGATCAAGTCCAGGGAGTTTGTATTGCTTGACTCCGGCAACAATCCGGTCGGACAGTGGGATTACAAGGATACCAACGGCTTCAGGATGTACGCCCAAGACGGTCGCCACGTGACGTTGACGCCGGAGGCGGTCACATTTTATGAAGACCGCCTGAATCCCGTTGTCAGGTCAACCTATGACTAGGATTTGCTCGTCGGCGCGGCGCGCAAATAATGCTGGCGCCCCGAGTAGGAGTCGAACCTACGGCCTTCCCCTTAGGAGGGGGACGCTCTATCCTGCTGAGCTATCGGGGCGGTGTGGGAAATGGGCGAGGTGAAACACCTTTAGCATGACCCCTCGTTCACGCGCAGAAACTCGGCGAGAAATTTGTCCATGTGCTGGGATACGTTGGACAGAATATAACTGGCGGTACCGCCATGTGTGCCGGTGCTACCTATTCTCCAAGTTGTCGCCATACCGTTGGAATCAGACAAGGGGTCATAAACGAGTTTGTTGTATTCCAGTCCAATATTATACCCGCCGCCCACCACATTCACGTTGATATAGAGGTAAGGATGCGTTAATGATGAAGCATAAAGACGCGCCGAGCGAAGCCGGCTTTCCGCAGCGGCTTGAATCGACGCCTTGGTAAGACCGATATCCGAAGCATCGGAATCTAAATCTTCCACGACTAGCCACATCAGTTGGCAATCGGCGAAGAGCTGAAAACGTTCAAGGTCCTGTCCAGCTGCATCCAAGGCAAAGAAAAACAGTGCCAGGGCCACCGAGGTGAGGGATATACTCATACCTATCTTTTGTTTTACTCTTTTTGTCATCGTTGGTTCCAATATCTTCAGAGGGTGATCACCGGATGCATAACCTTACCCAATATTATATTATTTGAATTTCCGTGCCGGGGCGTCTGGGGAGTGTACTATATTCGTGCTGCATAATGGGTTTGTGTTGGCCTGAACAAAGGCACTTCGCACGCTACGCCGTGCAAAACGTTGGTGCCGGGAGAGAGATTCGAACTCTCACTCTGTTGCCAGAACCGGATTTTGAGTCCGGCGCGTCTGCCTGTTCCGCCACCCCGGCACGCGTCTTTATTCAGTTTAGCGTAAATTGACCGGCCGGCAATACTCGTTCTCGCAGAAAATCCTTCGGATACGCCGTGCGCCTTGATGAGTTTGATTATAGGTTACCCGAGGAATTGATTGCCCAATTCCCTTTGCGTGAACGTACCGCCTCCAGATTATTGCACGTTATCCCGCGCGCGACGGGCCTCGATGATTTAAGATTTACCGACTTGCAGCACTTGTTACGGCCGGGGGATTTGTTGGTGTTTAATGACACGAAAGTCATTCCCGCACGGTTACGCGGCAGGAAGTCATCGGGTGGAAAAATAGAATTTTTATTGGAGCGCAGGCTGGATGGACGCACCACGTTGGCGCAGCTCAAGGCAAGCAAGCTCCCCCAACCCGGGGCGCGCCTAATTTTTGGGAATGATGTCGTTGCGGAGGTCAAGGCAAGGCGCGGTGAGTTTTTTGTGATTGAATTTGCGGGTAAGGCGGAGTTTGAGAGATTGTTGGGGGAGTGGGGAGAGGTGCCGCTGCCGCCGTACATCCGACGCGACGCGAAATGCGAGGACGTACAACGTTATCAAACCGTGTATGCGAAGCACGACGGCGCCGTCGCGGCGCCTACCGCCGGGCTGCATTTTGACAAGCCTATGCTTGAACGGCTTCGGCGGCGGGGCGTGGAACGCGCCTACATCACGCTGCACGTCGGTGCCGGCACCTTTCAACCGGTACGCGCACGGAGCGTCGAGGAACACGTTATTCACGCCGAAAAGGTGGAGGTGTCACGGCATGTTTGCAAACAAATCATGGATTGCAAAAAGCGCGGCGGCCGAGTGGTTGCAGTGGGTACTACCGTGGTTCGTGCGCTGGAATCCGCCGTGCGCGGGGACGAAATTCATTCCTACACGGGGGACACTCGCTTATTTATTTACCCCGGTTTTCAATTCCGGGCCGTGGATGCGTTGGTGACAAACTTTCACTTGCCAAGGTCAACGTTGCTCATGCTGGTGTGTGCGTTTGCGGGGCGTGAAACGATCATGTCGGCCTATCGGCACGCCGTCGCACGACGCTATCGGTTTTACAGCTATGGGGATGCAATGTTTATCGGGACGCCCGCGACAACCGACGGTAACGGGACGCATGCGCTTTGAAGTCCATGCCACGGATGGCAGTGCGCGAGCCGGGCGTTTGTCGTTTGCGCGCGGGCAGGTCGAGACGCCTGTCTTTATGCCCGTCGGTACTTATGGCGCGGTGAAGGCGGTCACGCCGGCGGAACTGCAACAAGCGGGCGTGCAGATGATCTTGAGCAATACTTTTCATCTCATGCTCAGGCCGGGGATAGAGGTCATCAAACGGCATCGGGGGCTGCACCGTTTTATGCAGTGGCCGGGCCCGATCTTGACCGATTCCGGCGGGTATCAGGTTTTTAGCCTCGCGGCAATACGCAAAATGACCGAGGAGGGGGTTTTGTTTCGTTCGCCCGTGGATGGTGCCGAGGTTTTTCTCAGCCCGGAATTGGCCGTTGAAATTCAGCATCAACTGGATGCCGACGTGGTCATGGTGCTGGATGAGTGTACCGCCTATCCGGCGACGTTTGCACAAGCGCAGGCATCGATGCGGATGTCGTTGCGGTGGGCGCAACGCTGCAAGGACGTGCAGGGTTCACGCGGCCATGCCCTGTTCGGTATTGTACAGGGCGGAATGTATGCGGATTTGCGCGGGGAGAGCGCTTCCGCTTTGGTCGATATCGGTTTTGACGGGTATGCCGTGGGGGGCTTGTCGGTCGGTGAAAGCGCGCATCAACGTGAAGTGATGCTTGACGCTTCGGTACGATTTCTTCCGTCGGAAAAACCGCGTTATTTGATGGGGGTAGGCAATCCGGAAGACATCGTAGAGGCCGTGCGACGAGGTGTGGATATGTTTGATTGCGTTATTCCGACGCGGAATGCACGCACGGGATTCCTCTATACCCGCCAGGGGATACTACGCATCAGGAACAGCCGCTACCGCAAAGACGCGCGGCCTGTTGATGAAGGTTGCGGTTGTTATACCTGCCGACATTATTCGCGTTCCTACTTGAGACACTTGGATAGATGCGGTGAAATTCTCGGTGCGCGGCTGAATACCATTCATAATCTGCACTATTATCAGACCTTGATGCGGGAGCTGCGTCGGGCCATTATTGCCAATACATTGGATGATTACATAGAAGAGTTTTATGCGTTGCGGTCACTGGACGGGAAGACTGTGGCATAATACACCGTCGGTGTTTCCAATTTGTAACAATCAGGAGTTTTTATGCTGTTAATAGCGGATGCCATGGCCGAGGAGGCCTCTACCATGCCGGGCGGAGGGTATGAGATGTTTATTATGATCGCGATTTTTTTCGCCATCATGTATTTCATGATCATTCGCCCACAACAAAAACGACAAAAGGAGCACCGCAAACTCGTCGGTTCACTTGCGAAAGGCGATGAGGTGGTTACCTCGGGCGGGATATTGGGAAAAATAATGAAGGTGGGAGATAGTTCGGTGACGCTTGAAATTGCCGAGGGCGTCGTCGTTAAGTTGCAGAAAGGCTCAATTTCTTCGGTGTTGCCAAAGGGGTCGCTTAGGCATGATTAAGTCATGTCCAGGGGCCGTTTCACGACACTGAAACATTATATCGAAGGGATCGGACGCAATCCGTGGTACCGCTGAATCAATATCCGCTGTGGAAAAATCTGCTGGTGCTGGCCGTGATCGGGGTTGCAGCCTTGTATGCCGTGCCGAATTTATATCCCGACGTGCCTGCGGTGCAAGTATCCCACGAGTCCGGGGAGCTGGGTGCCGGCACGCTCTCTGTCTTGCGGCAAGCGTTACAGGATGAAGGGGTGGAGGTGCTGGCCGTGGAACGGCAGGGCAGTAGGGGGTTCTTGTTGCATTTCGCCAATACCGAGCTACAGTTGCGTGCCGCCGAGATCAGCAAAAACGTGTTGGATGGACGACACGTCGTTGCCCTTAATCTTGCTTCGGCGACGCCGGGATGGTTGCGGGCACTGGGCGCGTCTCCCATGAACCTGGGGTTGGATTTGCGCGGCGGCGTATATTTTTTATTGCAGGTTGATATGGATGCGGCAATTGAAAAAGCTATCAATAATTACGTGTCCGTATTTCGGACTACCTTGCGCGAAGCCGGATTAAAACGCTTTTCGGTCACTTCCTCTGAAACGCTGATAAAAGTAAAGTTCAGGGATGAGGCCAACGGGCAGGCGGGGCTTGACGTCCTTAAAAAAGAGTATGCGAACGAGTTGGACTTTGAAGAAGATGAGGGCGGTGACGGGTATTTCTTGACGGCGACGATCAATGAACAAGCCGCGACCGAAACTCAACGTTTGGCGGTACAACAAAACATCCAGACTTTACGCAACCGGGTAAACGAGCTTGGCGTTGCGGAACCCGTTATCCAGCAACAGGGCGCGCAGCGTATCGTGGTTCAGCTTCCCGGCGTTCAGGACACCGCCCAGGCCAAGGAGATTCTGGGTGCTACCGCAACGATTGAATTTCGCATGGTGGATGAACAAAACGACCCGTTTCGTGCCGCAGAAACTGGCCGGACGCCCGTCGGCTCGGTGCTTTATTACGAGCGTGACAGTAAAAACCCCATCTTGCTCAAGCGCGCGGTGATGTTGACCGGTGACTCCATCATCAACGCCAACTCCGGTTTTGATGAAAATGGATTGCCTGCCGTGATTATCACGCTTGACGGCAAAGGTGCAAGCCGGTTCAGCAAGGTCACGGCCGAAAATATACAAAAGCTCATGGCTGTGGTTTTCATCGACAATAAGACGATCGTGGCCGATAAGGAAGGTGAAAAGGTAAGAAAGACCGTAACCAGTGAAGAAGTGATCAACGTTGCACGTATCCAGGAGCAGCTCAGTAAGCGCTTTCAAATCGAAGGATTGGACTCTACTCACGAAGCACTTAAATTATCGCTGCTGCTGCGCGCGGGCGCCTTGGCGGCACCCGTAGAGATTGTGGAGGAACGTACCATTGGCCCGAGTCTCGGTAAGCAGAACATTGAATTGGGGAAAAAGTCCATCATCATTGGTTTTATCCTGGTGATGGTTTTTATGGTTTTGTATTACCGGTTGTTCGGGTTGGCTGCAGATCTCGCTTTGACGGCTAACCTGGTTTTGATCGTCGGTGCCATGTCATTGATTCCGGGTGCCACACTCACGCTTCCGGGTATAGCGGGAGTCGTGCTTACCGTGGGTATGGCCGTGGATGCAAACGTGTTGATTTTTGAGCGCATACGCGAAGAGTTGTACAATGGGAACTCTCCCCAAGCCAGTATTCACGCCGGCTATAGCAAGGCACTCTCCACGATTGCCGACGCCAATATTACTACCTTGATTGCCGCCGTCGTATTATTTGTATTTGGCACCGGGCCGATCAAGGGGTTTGCCGTAACCCTGTCTATCGGAATCGTTTGTTCAATGTTTACCGCCATCATGGGTACGCGCGCACTGGTCAATCTCTATTACGGCAGGAAGAAATCTCCGAGGCTTGCGGTGTAGCCATGCGGTTGATAAAAGATACGCTCCACATCAATTTCATGGGTAAGCGCAAGCTTGCCCTGGGCGTCTCGGTCGTGCTCATCGTCGTTTCCCTGGTCGCAATATTCGTGCGCGGTTTGAATCTGGGAATTGATTTTACCGGCGGCACGTTGGTGGAGGTCGGCTATCCCGAGGCCGTGGGGCTGGAGCCGGTACGTTTGGCCTTGTCGAACAATGGCTTCGAAGATGTAGCCGTACAGCATTTCGGTACTGCCAAAGACGTGTTGATACGTTTGCCGGTAACCACTACGGATAAGGACAGCTCTTCATTGAGTAATCGCGTGATCAATGCGCTGGGCTCCACCGGGGCACCACAGGTACGCCGAGTCGAGTTTGTCGGACCTCAGGTTGGAGAGGAACTGCGTGACAAAGGTGGGCTGGCGATGTTGTATGCGTTAATCGGTATCCTCATTTATGTAGCGTTGCGCTTTGAATGGCATTTTTCACTTGGCGCCGTAGCGGCATTGGTGCATGACGTGATTTTGGTGGTTGGATTTTTTGCCATTACCCAAGTTAATTTTGACTTGACCGTATTGGCGGCATTGTTGGCGGTTATCGGCTATTCACTTAACGATACGATCGTTGTATTTGACAGGATTCGTGAAAGTTTTCGGCGTATTCGCAAGGCAACTTCTTCCACCGAGATCATCAATATCTCCGTCAATCGCACGCTGGCACGCACCCTGATGACTTCCTTGACCACTTTGTTGGTTTTAATCGCGTTGTTTCTGTTTGGTGGCGAGGTGATCCATGCGTTTTCGATAGCCCTGATTGTAGGCGTTATCGTCGGCACGTATTCGTCAATATACATTGCAAGCTCTTCCCTGTTGGCACTCAACGTAAGCCGAAAGGACTTAATGCCGGTTGAGAAGACCACCACCAATGAAGACGGCAGTCAGGTTTGATTTTTGTGTGCGTTGTGTATCACACTCACTATCAGGCGGAAGAGCTTCGGATTGGCCGCGACGATGTTTCCGTTACTTAGGTGGGTATGGCCGCCGTGGTGGTCGCCCGTCAATCCCCCCGCTTCCTGTATGATCAGGCAGCCGGCGGCAATGTCCCAAACTTTCAAGCCGGATTCCCAGCACCCATCCAGGCGTCCCGCGGCCACATAGGCTAAATCAAGAGCGGCCGAGCCACTACGACGGATCCCGGCGGCTTGTCGTGCAAGTACTCGTGCGGCGATAAGGAAGTCGTCCGAGGCTTGGTCTTTCTGCAGGTGAAAGCTCGAGCTTAATAAGGCACCTTCAAGCCTTGTCAGCTTTGATGTTCGTATTTTGTGATCGTTCAACGTGGCCCCGTTTCCTCGGCTGGCACAAAACAACTCGTCTTTGAAAGGATCGTAAATGACGGCCGCCTCAAGACGCCGTTGGTGGCGTAGCGCAATTGAAACGCAGTAGTGCGGCAGACCGTGCAAGTAGTTTGTAGTGCCGTCCAACGGGTCGATAATCCACTGATGTTTATCTCCTTCGCTATGTCCGCCTTCTTCGGCAAGGATACTGTGTTGGGGGTAGGCGCGCCGTATAATGTTGATGATCTCCCGTTCGGCCAGTCGATCAACTTCGCTGACAAAGTCGTTTTTTTTCTTGGTTTGTATTGCCAGTGAATCTATTCGCTGCACGTTGCGCAGGATGATTTTTCCCGCCTTGCGCGCGGCTTTAATGGCAATGTTCAAGGCTGCCTGCATGAGACGTTCGTGATAAGAGGAGTATTATTTCGTGAATGGGAACAGCATAGCATTCCCCATCGAGATGCGTATACACTGAGTCGGAGTAAACTAAGGATTAAGTACACTGGTCTGTAGTCACGTGAATAGTTCTGGTCAAATTTATATTGTGCTGGTTGAGCCTTCGGATCCTGGCAATATCGGTGCGGCCGCCCGCGCCGCGAAAACTATGGCGATTGAAAACCTGATTCTGGTCAAGCCAAAGCGTTTCCCCGACAAGCGGGCAACTGTACGCGCTACCGGTGCGGCAGACGTTTTGGAACGGGCGGTAGTTTGTGATTCTTTGCGGCAAGCAGTAGGCCATTGCACCTTTGTGGTTGCCACCAGTTCACGCAAGCGTGGTCTATCGCCACCTGAAATTGCCCCGCGTGAATTGGGTAGGCAGGTTTGGCGGAACTTGCGCGCGGGCAGCGTTGCAATTGTCTTCGGACGTGAAAGTTGCGGGCTATCCAATGAGGAGATGGATATTTGCCAGTGTACGACCATGATTCCCGTAAATTGGGAGTTTGGTTCTTTGAATATTGCGGCGGCGGTGCAAGTGATCTGCTACGAGATTTTCATGGCGCGCTTGTCGCAAGCTTCAGCCAAGGCGGTTGAAGGAGATGAGCTTGCCACTTCAGTGGAGTTTGAGAAGTTTTTTGCACATTTGCACAAGGTGTTGTTGGCGATAAAATTTCTCGACCCGAAACAGCCCAAGCTGTTACTTAGACGGCTGAGAAACCTTTATCATCGTGCGCGCATGACTCGGGTGGAGGTCAATATTCTACGTGGTATTTTAAGTGCTACGCAAAAATCTTTGGAAAGTCGAACACTTCGATAACTCAGATGAACACCCGGCAGTAAATCGGTCGGGGGCCGTTTTTCTTGATAACCAGGCGTTATTCTTGTATCTCTTGGCTTGGCCGTTGTTTCTGGCAAGGGGTATCTAACTAAAGAGATATGTAATTCCAGGCGTTTAACTTTATAATACCTGAGTATATTACTTGGTTATTTTCAGGTACAATATTTACTTCGGCTATTGAGTGGAATGAAAGGCAATATACGATGAGACTTGGTACAAAAGGTCGATATGCAGTAACTGCGATGTTCGATATCGCGCTTCATCATGGAGGGCCTGTTTCTCTGTCTGATATTTCTGCGCGTCAGGGAATTTCTTTGTCTTATTTGGAACAGCTTTTTATGCGCTTGCGTAAACAGGGGTTGGTTACCAGTACTCGGGGGCCGGGTGGCGGTTATTCGCTGGCGCTGGATTCAGAGGATATTGCTATTGCGGATGTCATTGCCGCCGTTGACGAAGGCGTTGACGCTACGCGCTGTAGAGGCAGTGCAGATTGTCAGAATCATCAACGTTGTTTGACGCACAGTTTGTGGGAAAACCTGAATTACCGGATTCGTGATTACCTCTCAGGCGTCAGTTTGGCGCAGGCGATACGTGAAACGCATGTGCAAGAGGTTGCCACTCGACAAGATCATCAAATGCACCGTATGGAATATATGTGAGGAGAGACACCGTGACAGATTTAAAACTCCCCATTTATCTGGATTACAGCGCTACTACGCCCGTTGACGGCCGTGTAGCCGAAAAAATGGCAGAATATTTAACGTTTGAAGGGAACTACGGGAATCCGGCGTCACGCAGCCACAGTTTTGGTTGGAGTGCAGAAAAGGCGGTTGAAAAGGCGCGTAAACAGGTGGCGTCATTAATTAATGCGGATGCGAAAGAGATTATTTGGACCAGCGGTGCGACCGAGTCCGATAACCTGGCAATAAAGGGTGCGGCACATTTTTATCGGAAAAAAGGCAAGCATATCGTTACGTGTAAAACCGAGCACAAGGCTGTACTGGATACTTGTCGACAATTGGAGCGAGAGGGCTTTGAAGTGACTTATCTAGAGCCGCGCAGTTCTGGTCTTATCGATCTCGACGGTCTCCGGCAGGCCATTCGGGAGGATACGACTCTGGTTTCGATTATGCACGTGAATAATGAAATTGGCGTTATTCAGGACATTAAGTCGATTGGTGAGATCACTCGTCAACACAAGGTTACTTTTCACGTTGATGCAGCACAAAGCCCCGGTAAAGTGCCCATCGACTTGCAAGAGATGAAAGTTGATTTGATGAGTTTGTCCGCGCACAAGGTTTATGGGCCGAAGGGTATCGGTGCCTTGTACGTGCGCAGAAAGCCGCGAGTACGCATAGAAGCACAGATGCACGGGGGAGGACATGAGCGCGGGATGCGGTCGGGGACCTTGTCAACCCATCAGATTGTAGGCATGGGAGAAGCGTTCCGCATCGCCGAGGAAGAAATGGCTACGGATAATGAACGTATTTGCACGTTGAGAAACAGGCTGTTGAACGGGCTGAAGGATATTGAGGAAATTTACATTAATGGCGATTTGGAACAACGCATATCCGGCAACCTTAATGTCAGTTTTAATTTTATTGAAGGTGAAAGTCTGATTATGGCACTCAAGGATATTGCAGTGTCGTCCGGCTCGGCGTGCACGAGTGCCTCGCTGGAGCCAAGCTACGTACTACGTGCGTTGGGACGTGATGATGAACTTGCCCATAGCTCAATCCGGTTTACGATCGGTCGATTTACAACGGCAGAGGAAATAGACTACACCATTGAATTGATTAAGAATGCTGTAATCAAGCTGCGCAACCTTTCGCCTTTATGGGAAATGCACCAGGAAGGCGTCGATCTAAAAACCGTGGAGTGGGCTGCGCATTAACTATTTTTGAAATGAGGAGACGATAACCATGTCATACAGCAATAAAGTGTTGGATCACTACGAAAACCCGCGTAATGTCGGGTCGTTTGACAAAGATGATAAAAAAGTTGGCACAGGGATGGTGGGTGCACCGGCTTGCGGCGACGTGATGAAGTTGCAGATTAAAGTGGATGCCGATGGCGTCATTGAAGATGCCAAATTCAAAACCTACGGCTGCGGTTCTGCAATCGCGTCCTCCAGCCTTTTGACCGAATGGGTAAAAGGTAAAACGCTTGAACAAGCCAGGGAAATTAAGAATACGGACATTGCGGAAGAGTTAGCTCTGCCGCCGGTAAAGATCCATTGCTCCGTGTTGGCGGAAGATGCAATCAAGGCCGCAATCAGTGACCTTAAGGCTAAAGCAGACGGGGAGCAGCAAAGGAAAAGTGCGTAGAGTAAGGGGTATATGGTGTTTTCATTAACAGACCGTGCGGCGGAACACGTCAAGACGTACCTTGAAAAACGCGGTAAAGGCGTGGGTGTGCGCGTGGGTGTAAGAACTACTGGTTGTTCGGGAATGGCATATACCATTGAATTTGCAGATCGAATTGAAGTCGAGGACCATGTTTTTGAAGACAAGGGCGTCAAAGTTGTCGTCAATCCTAAAAGTATGGTGTATTTGCAGGGCACTGAGTTGGATTTTACCCGGGAGGGGTTGAACGAGGGTTTCCATTTTAATAACCCTAACGAAAAAGAGCGTTGTGGGTGTGGGGAGAGCTTCAGCGTTTGATCTTTAAATCTGTTCCTGGTTTTTCCTGCTGTGGCAGTAGCTGCTTAAAAGCTTAAATCATTCATGGATATATCTCTTGCTCGAAATTATTTCGAGCTGTTCGGGTTTCCTGAGAATTTTGCAATTGATCAACAAGCGTTGACAAGAAAGTATCGCGCTTTTCAACGTGCCTTACATCCCGACCGTTTTGCCAATGCGACGGACCAGGAGCGCCGTATCTCGGCGCAAAGTACTGCGTTGATTAACGAAGCCTACGCTACACTGAAAAGCGACTTAAAACGTGCGCACTATTTGTTAAAACTGAGAGATATCGAGTTCAATGCAGATACGGAAACCTCAGATGACACTGAGTTTCTTATACAACAAATGGAATTACGTGAACGTATAGAGCAGGCCGATGATGCAGGCGATCCGATAGCGGCTTTGAATGATTTGGCACAAGAGTTGAAACAACAGCAAGCGTGGTTGACTTCACAGTTCTCGGATCAATACATGGATAAGGATTTAACTGGAGCAAAAAGGACGGCACTGAAACTTCAGTTTTATGAACGACTGACGCAACAGGTCGGAGAAAAGCAGGAAAAATACGAAGAGAAACTGCTGTAATTACCGCATGGCATTATTACAAATATCGGAGCCTGGTCAAGCTGCCGTACCACGTGAGTACCGGCTTGCAGTCGGTATTGATTTAGGCACAACGAACTCTCTCGTTGCCGCGGTACGTGACGGCGTCGTCGAAACGTTGGCAGATGAAGATGGCGTACACGTATTGCCATCCGTGGTACGTTATACCGATAGTGGCGAAGTGATGGTAGGGACTTCTGCACTGGCTCATGCTACTACTGACCCGCTTAATACACTTGCCTCGGTAAAGCGCATCATGGGCAGGTCCGTTGATGATTTATCTACTTTGCAAGGTTATCTGCCGTACCGGTTTGTGGACGAGGACAGTAACGTGCCGCGTGTTCAAACGTCTGCTGGTGCCGTTACTCCAGTGGAAATATCGGCGGAAATCTTGAAAACACTGCGTCATCGGGCGGAGACCGAGTTGGGCGATAAACTCGCAGGAGTAGTCATCACGGTCCCGGCATATTTTGATGATGCACAGCGTCAAGCTACTAAAGATTCGGCTAAACTCGCCGGCTTGAAAGTGTTTCGTTTGCTTAATGAGCCAACGGCTGCTGCGGTTGCGTATGGGTTGGACCAACAGGCGGAAGGAATAGTGGCTGTTTATGATTTAGGTGGCGGTACGTTTGATATCTCTATTCTCAGGTTGTCCAAGGGCGTTTTTGAAGTGTTGTCTACAGGAGGCGACACTGCATTGGGAGGCGATGACTTTGATCGAGAAATTGCGGACTGGATACTACAGAGGGCAGAGCTAGACGTTAGTGACGGAGGTCATCAGCTTATGCGACAGGCGATGACCGAGGCGCGTCGGGTAAAAGAGGCATTAACCGATGCAAATGAAGTTTTGGTCAGTTTGAAGCTTCACGATGATTCGCTGTTTGAAACAAAGTTGACGCGCGCGCAGTTTGACAGGATGATAAAACCGTATGTAAAAAAAACCATTACATGGTGCTATAAGACCTTACGTGCCGCGGAGGTAGGCGTAACGGACGTCGAGCACGTTGTAATGGTAGGCGGTTCGACGCGTATTCCTTATGTGTGCAGTCAGGTTGAAAGTTTTTTTGGCAATCTGCCCCTGACTGCGATTGATCCGGATAAAGTCGTCGCCATGGGTGCCGCCCGGCAAGCCGAAGTGTTGGCGGGTAATAAGCCCGAGGAAGAAATGTTGCTATTAGACGTGTTACCACTTTCTCTTGGCATAGAGACGATGGGCGGCTTGGTCGAAAAGATTATCGAGAGGAATACTGTGATACCCGCAATCAGGGCAAGGGAGTTTACTACTTTCAAGGATGGACAGACCGCTATGCGTATTCACGTTTTGCAAGGAGAACGAGATAAGGTGAAAGATTGTCGTTCTCTGGCTAATTTTGATTTAACCGATATTCCTCCCATGGTCGCGGGTTCGGCACGTATAAAAATCACCTTTCAGGTTGATGCGGATGGTTTGCTTGGCGTAAGTGCCGTAGAGCAAAGTAGCGGTGCACGTGCTAGTGTTGAAGTGAAACCCTCGTATGGCCTTACAGATACCGAAATTGAAAAGATGCTGAAAGATTCTTTCACGCATGCTGAAAGTGACATGTATATAAGGCGGCTGGCCGAGCAGCAGGTCGAAGCAGACCGCGTGTTGGAAGCTTTACGTACCGCACTTGTAGCGGACGGCGCTGATTTATTGTCAGTAGAGGAGATGGCAAAAATCAAACAAGTTGAAAACGAGCTGGAAATTGCACGTAAGAAAGGTGACGGTGAACTGATCGAACAGTCCATCAAAAATTTAGAGAAGGAAAGTGAAACTTTTATTGCGCGTCGTATGAATCGCAGTGTAAGACGGGCAATAAAAGGGCATCGCGTTGAAGAGTTTGAGTAACTGGATAGATTAATTGGTAACATAAATGAACGTATAAAAGCATGACTAAAATAACCTTTTTGCCTCACCAGGAAGTTTGTCCACAAGGAAAAGTAATTGAGGTTGAGCCGGGCATCAGTATATGTAATGCTGCACTTGCAAATGATATTGAAATTGAGCACGCCTGTGAAAAATCGTGTGCCTGTACAACTTGCCACGTTTATGTGCGCGAGGGCATTGACTCACTTCCCGAAGCCGAGGAAAACGAGGAGGATTATCTTGACAAAGCTTGGGGGTTGGAACCTGATTCTCGCTTGAGTTGCCAAGCTATCGTAGGCAAGGAGGACTTGGTGATTGAAATTCCCAGATATACCATCAATATGGTTTCGGAGCAGCACTAGCATTTTTAATGTGGTTATGCACATTTTCCTATACGTGAGAGGTTGTTAATGAGTTTGAAGTGGGTAGATTCCATAGAAATAGCCGTTGCACTGGATGAAGCATATCCGGACGTCGATCCTCAGTATATACGTTTTACCGATCTTCATGCTTGGGTATGTGCGCTGGATGAATTTGACGATGATCCTGAATCATCCAACGAGAGAATTCTTGAAGCAATCCAAATGGCGTGGCTTGATGAACGAGACTGATCGGTCTTTGCTAACTTTCAATGTTTGCTGAACGCTGTTTGTCCCTTGTAGCCGTAGTAGAATTGGCCGGCATAGTCAGGGGAAGCTTATGTGTAAATCTGTGTAAATCAGGCCGTAACGCCTAATTATTCAGTTCATAACTAATAACGAATCATTTACAGGGTCGTAGTGGTGATGGAGCGCACTTTGTCCATTATTAAACCTGATGCCGTGCAAAGAAACTTGATCGGGGATATAGAAATGAGGATAGAAAATGCCGGCTTGTCAATCATTGCGGCAAAAATGTTGAGGATAAGCCGGAAGCAAGCAGGGGATTTTTACAGCATCCATCAAGATAAGCCTTTCTATAAAGACTTGATTGAGTTTATGACTTCAGGTCCGATCATTGTACAGGTGCTTGAAGGCGAAAATGCGATTTCGGACTATCGAAAAATTATGGGTGTGACGACGTTTGGTGAGGCGATTTCCGGAACAATTCGCGCTGACTATGCGTCTTCTACAACTTGGAATGCAGTACATGGGTCAGACTCAAAAAAGAACGCAAGGCGTGAAATTAAATTTTTCTTTGCGGAGCATGAAATATTTTCGCGTGCACGCAAGTAATTGATAGAGAATCGGTTTCTGCAACGTGGTTGACAAAACGGGGGTATACTAAAGAATTTCGGTGCATACGACGAGTAAGGCAATTAGACTCCTGTCCACTTGTATGGTAAGCACTTAGCAAGAGCCTTGTGAATAATTCCGAATGCAACATGTCGGGAGAGTAAGTAGAGATGGCGACGAGTCAAGCACCACAGAAGCATATATTAAGTATTGGTACATTGTTGGTTGCCGCCCGCAATCATACCGCATTAAACCAAAGCGAAGTGGCCAGTCAGACTAAGTTACCACTACGCACGATCCAAGCACTAGAGAATGATGAGTTTGAAAAGTTACCGGAATACACTTATGTGCGGGGCTATTTGCGCCTTTATGCCCAGGTAGTGGGAATTGATGAGAAGGACGTGATTGAGGCCTACGATGAGCAATATCACGTTGCCCCTAAAGTCAGTCCGGTAGTCGGTTCAAAAGACGGTTTTAATCCTGTTACCCTATGGGGGACGGTTGCTGTTGCCGCCTTACTGGCTGGTTTGTTGGTGATTTTGTGGGCGGGTGAAAAGTTCATGAACCAAGACAGCAACTTGACGAGTGTAAATTCTTCCTTTACTCCGCCTAACCTTGAAGATGACAAAGTTGTTACTTCACTATCTACGTCTACTTCTTCAGGTGATGTGGTTGCTACCGATGATCCTGTGGTTCAAAAAGCGGATGACCAAGTCTTGCCAGTAATGGAGAATCAAAGCCCCGCATCGGAGGAACAAACCTCGCTGCCTGAGCGCGAGGAAAATATCGGTATGGATACCGAACAAGTTGAGCAGGAACAGCCAGTACAGGTTGGGCGAGATCAGTCATTAACTTCTGATGCAGTTATAACGGGTGAGGGCGTTGACGTGTTGATGCTGAAATATACGGGCGAAAGCTGGACGGAAATCAGCGATGCTGATTCAAGTCTTCTCATGCGCGAATTGAGCAGGGCCGGGTCTGTAAGGAGCTTTAGAGGCAAGGCCCCGTTTCATATATTTCTCGGCAATTCTCCAAGCGTTGTAATTGAGATCAACGGGCAATATTTTGATCATTCCAAGTTTAAACAAGATAATCGTACGGCAAAATTTCAAGTGCCAAGTGATTTATCCAACTAGCTCTTTTTTCATTTAAGGCGAGGAAAGCAGATGCCCGAGCGGATTCAATCCATTCGAGGTATACATGATGTACTACCGCCAATCAGCGAGACGTCTAGCAAAGTTGAACGTGCGTTGCAGACCGTGCTTAGGCAATATGGTTATCAGGAAATCCGTTTGCCGTTGTTTGAGAAAACCGAGTTATTCAAGCGATCGCTTGGTGAAGTCACCGATATCGTTGAAAAGGAAATGTATACTTTTCGGGATCGCAATGGTGACAGCCTGACATTGCGACCGGAAGGCACGGCCGGGTTTATGCGTGCAGGCATACAACACGGCTTTTTATACCAACAGCCGTCAAGATTTTGGTATAGCGGGCCTTTTTTTCGGCGCGAACGTCCGCAGAAAGGGCGTTATCGACAATTTCACCAAATTGGCGCGGAGGCGTTTGGTTTCGAAGGCCCTGACATTGATGCGGAACTCATCATGCTTGGTCAACATATGTGGAAGAAATTATCAATTGAGCCCAAGCTGGAGATCAATAGCTTGGGTAATCTTCAGGCAAGACAAACGTATCGGGAAAAATTGATCGCTTATCTACGTCAATATGAAGATAAACTGGATGATGGAGAAAAATGTAGGTTGTATACCAACCCGATGCGTATACTGGATAGCAAAAACCAGGATTTACGAGCCGTTATTCACAACGCCCCAAGTCTTTTAGAATACCTTGATGCAGAGTCCAGGGAACACTTCGAAGGTTTGCAACAACTGCTTGTTGCCGCAAATATTGAGTACACTATCAATCCACGCTTAGTGCGAGGCCTGGACTACTATGGTAGAACCGTATTTGAATGGACGGCAAATGAACTGGATGCGGCACAGGCCACCGTCTGCGCAGGCGGTCGATATGACGACCTGGCACGCCAGTTAGGAGGAAAGCCTTGTACGGCGGCGGGGTTTGCTATCGGCTTGGAAAGGCTTGTTGCATTGTTGGAAGAGGCGCAATTTGAAAGTCGTGTAATAGATGCTTATCTGGTGTTACTGGGGCAGGAAGCCGAACGCGTCGGGATAAAAATTCTCGCCGGCCTTCGTACCAGAATTCCGACTTGTTCCATAGTAATGAATTGTGGCGGAGGCAGTATAAAATCACAAATGAAACGAGCTGATAAATCGAATGCCAAGCTCGCGATTATCCTGGGCGAGGATGAGATAAAAAATAACAACGTAACATTGAAGTTTCTGCGAGAACAACATGACCAGGAAACAGTTCCCCAAGAAGATTTAGTATCTTTTTTCAATAGATACCTGAATATTGATAGGTGAAAGAAATGGTTGCCTACGAAACCGAAGAACAACGGATTGAAGCGATAAAGAATTGGTGGAAGCACAACGGTGCCGTTGTGATTACTGGTGCGGCATTAGGTATTGCAACATTGGGAGGATGGCGTGGTTGGTCTTGGTACCAGGAAAAGCAAGCAGTTACGGCATCTGACCTCTATGCAGAGATTCAGGTAGCCATCGATACAGATGATACAGTCGGTTTGCAGACACAGGCCGAAGTTTTGCGGACAGACTATACATTTACTGTATATGCAGCGTTAGCGACCTTGTATGAGGCAAAAATTCAGGTTGGAAGAGATGATTTTGTCGCGGCCGCTGAAAGTTTGCGTTGGGTAATTGATCATGGCAAACAGGATAGCTTGAAAGATATTGCGCGTATACGCTTGGCGCGCGTTTTGGTTACAGATAATAAATTGGAAGAAGCCATGACAGTGGTAAATTATGACTTTCCAAAGGCATACGTTTCGCTGATCAATGAGATACGCGGCGATATTTTTGTTGCCAAAGGTGAAATGGTAAAAGCCAGACAAGCTTATGACCAGGCTCTTTCATCTACAGGCACAAATAGTGTGGAATTTCTACAGATGAAACGCGATAACCTGGGAAACTGATCTTCGGCATTTATATTTTTCATGCTTGAAAAACGCACGTTAATAAAACTTACTTTGATTTCTGTCTGTTGCTTGTCGCTGACGGCTTGTGGCTTGTTGAAAAAACCCAAACAGTGGTTTGATAAAGAAGAAGACCCCCGTGCACCGGCGGAGTTGGTGGACATTGAAGCGGAAATAGTACAGACACAATTAGTGTGGCGTAATTCTATTGGTAGTTTGGGAGACAGCTACAGCAAAATACGTCCCTACGTCACGGAGGATCGGGTGTACCTGAGTAATGCCGAAGGTCGAGTCGAGGCTTGGCGGCGCGCGGATGGCAAACGCCTTTGGAGTGTATCGCTTAAAGAAGAGATATCGGGAGGCGTAAGGGGAGGGGAAGGTATCGTAGCATTAGGTACCAAGGATGGTGTGGTTATTGCACTGGATGCGCGAGAAGGAAGTGAACGATGGCGAACAATTGTAACCAGCGAAGTCATGACACTGTCGGAGGTTAAGCACGGTATTGTCGTTGTACGTACCAATGACAACAAGGTACACGCCCTTGGCATTGAAGTGGGAGAGCTGGTATGGAACAAAAGCCGCGACACGCCGCCGTTGACTCTGCGAGGCGCAAGCGAACCCAGGATTGTCGATGATGCCGTGTTGATAGGTCATGACGACGGCAAAATGATAGCGTTAAACCTGCAAGATGGTACTGAGCTGTGGGAAGCTACCGTTTCTGTTGCAAGAGGGCGTTCCGAATTGGAACGAATATCCGACGTTGACGGGGAAATTGCCTACCTTGATGGAGTGGTCTACGCCGTGGGCTTTAATGGCAGCGTGGTGGCCGTGGATATGGAGACGGGTTTGCCCGGTTGGACGAGGGAATTCTCTTCCAGTGCGGGATTGAGTGCGGATGAAAATCGCATATATATCACCGATATGGATAGCAGCGTGTGGGCACTGGATAAAGCGTCGGGTGCGACGCTGTGGCGTCAGGACAAGCTGCTATACAGAAAACTGACGGCTCCCAAGGTTATGGGCGAATACATTGTTATCGGGGATTACAAAGGTTATTTGCATTGGCTGTCCAAAGAAGACGGCAAATTGGTCGGCAGGAACAAAGTGTCTGGAGATATGATCAACACTGCACCGATAATCATCAGTGATCGCGCCTATGTGTTTGCCAATGATGGTTCACTCTCCGTATTGCAGTATCGCTGATCATTCATAACGTCCGAGTTATCCATAGCGAGAAGGCAGTGGGCGGGCCTTTCGCTTTTTGTCGGTCGGCGTGTAAATATAATA
Organism: Gammaproteobacteria bacterium; assembly: GCA_965242685.1. Taxonomy (GTDB): domain Bacteria; phylum Pseudomonadota; class Gammaproteobacteria; order UBA4575; family UBA4575. Next base: position 321,323 of record OZ251487.1, read on the forward strand.
AATGTCAATTTTGAAGGTTTTTTCAGCAAAAAACCGTGGCTGGTTATGTCGTCCGTAATTGCACTTATTGGTCGCTCTAACGTTGGCAAGTCCACGTTATTTAACTACCTGACCAGGTCGAATGATGCCCTGGTCGCAGATCAACCGGGGTTGACGAGGGACCGCATTTATGGTGTTACCCGTCGGTTTGAAAGACGTTACATCGTTATTGATACCGGCGGCGTCGCCGAGGCGGAAAAATCAAATGACAAGGATCGCGTCAATCAGATGGTCACTTTACAAGCATGGTATGCGGTTAAAGAAGCCGATTTCGTATTTTTTGTAGTGGACGGAAAACAAGGATTAGTGCCCCAGGACCAAGATATTTTTGCCAAGCTCAGGAATTCAAATCAAAAGGTTTTCGTCCTTGTAAACAAGATAGACACGAGTGCTGAAAATGTACTGGCAAGTGACTTTTTTACACTTGGCGCAGAGCACGTGTTTGAAATTTCTGCCAAACTCGGTAGAGGCATCCGCAGCGTGATCACCGCGGTAGGAAGATACTGTTCCCCACAGGAAGAACCGCAATCACAAGAAACCGGGCAAAACGTCATCAAGGTAGCACTCGTTGGAAGGCCCAATGTAGGAAAGTCTACGTTGGCTAACGCACTGATTGGTGAAGAGCGCTTTATAACTTCCGAGATTCCCGGTACGACTCGCGACAGTGCCTCGCAGCGCATAAAAAAAATTGGTGCCACATTTGAGTTGGTGGATACCGCAGGAGTGCGCCGTCGTAGCAAAGTACACGATATGGTTGAGAGGATAAGTGTCGTGAGAACCCTACAAGCGATAGATACGTCCCACGTAGTGATATTGATACTGGACGGCACGCAGGCACTTACGGAGCAGGATGCACGTTTGGGCGGTATGATTATAGATAGCGGTCGATCCGTGGTGGTTGCCGTTAATAAAACTGATGTATGCTCAAAGGGGGATTATGAGGTATTGCGAAAAGGATTTGGCCTCAAGCTGCATTTTCTTGACTTTGCAGAGCGGCAACTGATCTCTGCAAAGCACGGAAAGGGTGTTTCAAAACTTATGCGAGCCGTGCTACGGACGTATCATTCGGCCAATGTTAAAGTACAAACTTCCGAACTGAATAGATTGCTAAAAAATGCCCTCGAGCATTTTCAACCACCGCTTTCAGGAGGCCGAAGAATTAAGCTCAAGTACGCCGTACAAATAAATACATGCCCTCCAACCTTTGCGATATACGGAAATCGAATCGACAGAATTCCCAAAACATACCGGCGCTATCTGGAGAATTACTTTCGCAAGGCGTTGAAATTAATCGGCACGCCTATGCACATAGTGTTTAAATAGCTTTAGATCCAAGCCAAGTATATCTATCAAATTAATAAGGTGAGGTTGAAAAATATACTCAATATGAATCGGGAAGCTTAATAGGCGGTTGAGCCTGCCACCCGGGTTGGCGGTGTTCTGCCGTCACCTGTGTACAAATGCCACCCCGCACGTTGAAGTCAGCCGTAATACGCATAAATCGGGGCTTTAGCAATGTAGCAATATCGCTTAGAATTTCATTGGTTATCGCTTCATGAAATGCCCCCTTATCTCGAAAAGACGTGATATATAGCTTCAGGGCCTTGAGTTCCACGCATAGTTTATCCGGAACGTATTCGATCAGTAACTTTGCAAAGTCTGGTTGTCCCGTCAATGGACACAGACACGTGAACTCCGGGATACTCATGCGAATTGTGTAATCGGTATCGCATTGAGGATTTTCAAATGTATCCAAGTGTTGTTTATGGTTTCCAGTCATGCGGCTTGAAGCCTTATTCAGTTAATGGGCCTATTGTAACGAATTAGTACGGATGCGGCTCAACTCAATCAAGATGTCGGGGTTCAAGTCTTTCGTAGACCCGACTTTGCTACTTTTTCCCACATCCATGGTCGGTATTGTCGGCCCCAATGGGTGCGGGAAATCGAATATTATTGATGCGGTGCGTTGGGTGATGGGAGAAGGCAGCCGGCACATTCGGGGAGACACTGTGGAAGACATTATTTTTAATGGTTCTGCTACGCGCAAGCCCGTGGGACAGGCATCCATAGAACTGAGCTTTGATAATAGTGACGGAAAATTGGGCAGCGAGTATTCCGCATACAGCGAAATTTCCATACGTCGTCAAGTTACTCGTGACGGGCAATCCAGGTATTTCCTGAACGGTGGCAAATGTCGACGCAAGGATATTATAAGCCTTTTCCTGGGCACTGGTTTGGGTCCGCACAGCTATGCAATTATCGAGCAAGGCATGATTTCAAGGTTGATTGACGCCAAGCCGGATGAACTGCGTGTCTATCTGGAAGAAGCGGCCGGTATTTCAAAATACAAGGAACGCCGTAGAGAAACTGAAAACCGCATTCGTCACACCCGTGAAAATCTAAGTCGGCTCAACGACCTTATAGAAGAGATAAGCAAACGTATTGCCCATTTGCAGCGACAGGCAAGGGCCGCAGAGCACTATCAGGAGTTGAAGGCCGAAGAACGCCGCACCGGTGCAGAGTTGCTGGTGCTTGATTGGCGGAAGCATCAATCGGAGATGCAACAGCGCGGACGCTCGGTAGAGCATAAGAAAACGGAAATTGAAAAAGTGACAGCAGAGATGCGTGCCGTTGAAGCAGAGATTGAAAAATTACGCCAGCAGCAGGTTATCGAGGGAAATAAACTTAATGACGTTCAGGGTGATTATTATGAGCTGGGCGGAGAAATTTCCCGTGTTGAGCAGTCCATCCAGCATGCCAAAGAACTGGGCGATCGTTATAACAAAGAGTTACAGCAGGTACAACGAGCGTGCGCGCAGGCGGAACAAGCTTTGAAAGGCGAGCAGGTCAAGGCATCGGAATTGGAGGCAAAGATCATCGAAATTCAGCCCGAGTTGACCACGGCCCGTGAGCGGTTGCATGCCGATACTCGAAAACTTGGCGATGCAGAGGCCGAAATCGTTGCATGGCAGGAAGCTTGGCAGGAATTGATGACAAAAATTGTGCAACCAACCCAGGCAGTTGAAGTTGAAGCGTCAAAGATTAAATACCTTGAAAGACATCTTGAGCGGCTTGTAGGACACAAGGAAAAACTCTCGGGGGATTTGCGAAAATACGAGGCCAAACGGTCATCATCAATGAATTCTGGAAATCTGCTGGCGTCGCGGGTTGATGAAGCTGCCGCATTGCTAGAAAAGTTCTCTCCTGAAATGGCCGCCTTGACCGAAAAGATTAGTGCAGGTCGAGATAGCCTTCAAAAGTTTGATCTAAAGTTGGAGCAAGCCCGCAAAAAACTACAATCCACGCAGGCACGGCTCGCGTCTTTGCAAACGCTACAAAGAATAGCACTGAACCATGAAGGCGAGGACGTGGGCAAATGGCTTGAACGGAAAGGCTTGAGTGGTGCTCCACGTTTGATGGATGAGATCAAAACCGAATCGGGATGGGAAACTTCCGTGGAGACCGTTCTGGGTGATTACCTGGGGGCGGTATGTGTTGATGACCTCGCTCGGGTGGTGGACTCCATTGATCAGATTGAAACCGGTCGTTTGACGGTGGTTGGTCAGGTAGCATCCAATCGGCATACCGGTATCGACGGTACGCTTGCATCCAAGGTACGGGCGCCCGTTGATCTGACGGTGCTGCTCGGCCGCGTGCTGATTGCGGAAGACATTGAAAGTGCGTGCAGGGTGAGGGAAAGACTTGAGCCTGAGCAATCCGTCATCACCAGAGAAGGCGTGTGGATGGGGCCGAACTGGCTGCGGCTCTCGCGCGTAGCCGCAGACAAGGGAAATATATTGCGGCGCAAGCACCGGATCAGCACTTTGGAAAAGCAGGTTTCCGTTCAACAGGAACAGGTTGACCGACTGGCTGGCGAACTGAAGACGCGCCAGCACGAATTGTATAACGATGAGCATGAAAAAGACCGTATTCAAGCCCATTTTACCGAGGCACAAAAACAACATGCTCAGGCAAAGGCCGAAATAACGGGTTGGGAAAATGAGCGGGAGCATTTGTCACGACAGCGGCAACGCTTGCAGAACGATGTTCGGGAGGTTGATCACCGGATCAAACAGGCACAGGATGAATTGCGGGAGTCATCCGTAGCGAAAAAGCGAGCGGAAACTATGCTTGCGGAATATAACGATGAAAAAAAGGCCTTGCTGGAGCAACGAGACAGTAACTCGCGCTATCTGGACGATGTACGCAGTGAAGAAGGAAAACGGCGCGAGACCACACATCAGCTTGCGTTACAGTTGGAATCGTGTCAAAGCGCGCTGCAGGCGACGCGGGATTCACTGAAACGGATGCAAGAACAGACACGGGAGTTGCAACGACGCAGCGAATCCATACAGACGTCCAGGCAGAAAGAAAGTGCTCCCCTCGAAGAACTCAACACGCGGCTTAAAGACCTCGTCGACCAGCGCGTTGCAATGGAGCATGGCCTTGTGGATGCACGTAACGCCGTTCAGCATACTGACAACATGATACGTGCCAGACGGCAAAGTACCGTTGAAGCCCGGCGTCGCATTGAAGCACTGCGTGAACAGCTTAGTGAGTTGCAGTCGGCTTGGCAGGAAGCCAAAGTGCGCGGTGATACGCTTAGGGAACAACTGCTTGAATACGATCACTCACCCGAGTCTTTATTGCGGCAATTGCCTGAGGATGCCGTACCTGAAAAATGGAAAGAGCGCAAACAGGCACTGGAAAGAAAGATCAGTCGGCTGGCGCCGATCAATCTTGCGGCCATTGATGAGTATCGGGAACACAACGAGCGTAAGAAATATCTGGATAGTCAGCACAGCGACCTGACTGAAGCACTGGAAACACTGGAGGGTGCGATTCATAAAATTGACAAGGAAACAAAAGATCGGTTCAAAAATACCTTTGAGCATGTAAACCATCGTTTAAGGGATATCTATCCACGTCTGTTTCATGGTGGCAAGGCCTTTCTGGAGATGACTGGTGACGACCTGTTGACCACGGGTGTGTCCATCATGGCGCGGCTCCCCGGGAAACGACTTTCCTCAATCCATCTCTTGTCCGGTGGAGAGAAGGCCTTGACGGCGGTCGCGTTGATATTTTCACTATTCGAACTCAATCCGGCGCCTTTTTGTTTACTGGATGAGGTAGATGCACCGTTGGATGACGTCAACGTTATTCGGTATTGCCGGTTATTAAAAGACATGAGCGACCGGGTGCAGTTTATATATATCACGCACAACAAAAGTACCATGGAATATGCTAGTCAGCTATTGGGGATTACGATGAATGAACCCGGTGTTTCAAGAATTGTCTCCGTTGACGTTGATGAAGTGGTAGAAATGGCGGCTGTTTCATAGCCTGTTCTCCCGCTTTCCATACGTGCGAAACCTATGACGACAGAACTGCGCATTGCACTACTGCTGATCGGATTGATGGTATTGGCGGGGTTGTACTATTTTAGCGGCAGAGCAAAACGTAGCACACCCGGTAACGGAGCGGATGAAGGGATTGCCGTGGATAAGCGGGAAAAGGAAGAGCTGCGGGAGTTGGAGGATTTGATACGCGAAGACAGCGACGTCAAATCGGCGGGGGTACGAAAGCCTGCAAGTCAAAGCGGTGCGTCAGCACCGGCTTCAGGAGAGCTGGTGATATTACACGTTGCGGCACGGCGTCCGCACAAGTTTGTGGGGACCGACGTCGTTCACGTTACTGAACAGCTTGATCTTGAATACGGTGACCGGCACATATTCCATAAAGTCATTGGGCAAGCCGACCACCGGAAGACCCTTTACAGCGTTATGAACATGGTGCGTCCCGGCACCTTTGAAATGGATGCTATGGACGAATTTGAAACCCCGGGGCTAAGTTTTGCGATGAATCTGCCCGCACCGGAAACAGCCTTGGAGGCGTTTGACACAATGCTGGAAGACGCAAAACAATTCGCTGACCGCCTCGGTGGCGACCTGCTGGATGAATCACGGAATCGTTTGAGCCAGCAGACCATTACACACTTGCGGGAACGAGTACAGCTATTTGATTTAAAGCACTCGCGGCGCGCTTAAAGCCGATCCACTTTGACGCAACTGGACGCTCGAGTTTCTGATGTCCTGTGGTCGAAGCAGGTTATAATAAAAGCTGTAATGGCCGGCTCAGTCGAAAATCGCATAAGGAAATTACGTGACAGGATTCGTCGGCATGATCACGCATACTATGTATTGAACGATCCCGACGTACCGGACGCCGAATACGACGAGTTGATGCGCACTTTGCAAAGGCTCGAAGACGAACATCCGGAACTGGTTTCCGAGGATTCACCCACGCAACGTGTAAGCGGTCGGCCGTTTGATAGCTTTCTTTCGGTAAGGCATGCAATGCCTATGCTGTCCCTAAACAACGCACTTGCCGACGAGGAATTGAGGGGCTTTGATTCGCGCGTTAGAGAGCGTCTAAAAACGAATGCCGAAGTGTGCTACACCGCCGAACCAAAACTCGACGGCGTAGCGGTAAGCCTGGCTTATGAGGACGGAGTACTGATACGGGCGGCGACGCGCGGAGACGGAGTAACGGGCGAAGACGTCACCGCAAACGTTCGTACGATCGGGTCGGTGCCGTTGCATTTGATCGGGCGTGCACCGAAAAAACTGGAGGTACGTGGCGAAGTATACATACCTAAAAAGGGATTTGAGCAAATGAACGATAGAGCACGCCGAGAAAATCAAAAGACGTTCGTCAATCCCAGGAATGCGGCTTCGGGAAGTCTACGACATCTGGATCCACGCATTACCGCACAACGCCCCCTGGACCTTTATTGCTACAGCATTACCTATTTTGAAGGGCGTGCCTCCAGTGCTACGCAAGATGAATCCTTGCAGTACATGAAAGAACTGGGCTTGCGGGTGTGCCCGCAGGTGCGTTCGGTACTTGGCTATCAGGGTTGTTTGGATTATTACAAAAAAATGTTGGCTAAACGGGATACTTTGGACTACGAGATGGACGGCGTAGTGTACAAGGTGAATGACCTGGCACTACAGAAAAAGCTGGGAGCGGATTCGCGTGCGCCGCGGTGGGCGGTCGCACATAAGTTCCCCGCTCAGGAGGTCAGTACGCAGATATCCGCCATCGAATTTCAAGTTGGGCGCACGGGGGCATTGACGCCCGTGGCGAAGCTGGAGCGTGTATTCGTGGGCGGGGCAAACGTGAGCAACGCCACTTTGCACAACATGAGTGAAGTGAAACGCAAGGACGTGCGTGCAGGTGACACGGTCATCATCAGGCGGGCAGGGGACGTTATCCCCGAGGTTGTCAAAACGGTTGTTAAACCGGGGCGCGCCCGCAGTGCACCGGTACAGGCGCCACAAAAATGTCCCGAATGTCAATCCGACGTCGTGCAGAACGAGGCCGTTATCCGTTGCAGTGGAGGTCTGTACTGCCCGGCCCAGCGCAAGGGCGCGATCAGACATTTCGCCTCCCGAGCGGCGATGGACGTACAGGGGTTGGGGGACAAGCTCGTCGATCAATTGATTGATGAAAAACTGATTACCAACACGCGGGACCTGTATCACTTGACAAAAGAAAAGCTTGTTACACTGGAACGCGTGGGTGAAAAATCTGCGGAAAATCTATTGACCGCGCTGAAGAAAAGTAAAAAGACCACGTTTGCTCGTTTCATCTATGCGCTGGGAATACCCGAGGTAGGTAGGGCAACCGCCGAGGCACTGGCACAGTATTTTCACGGCTTGTCGCGTCTGATGGATGCGGATGAAGATCACTTGCGGGAGGTACCGGATGTTGGTCCCGTTGTGGCGCGCAATGTCACCACGTTTTTCAGACAGCCGCACAACCTCGAGATTATCGAGGGGTTGCAACGGGCCGGCGTTGCATGGGATGAAAACGTCGCATCCGTCGAACAGAGATTGGCGGGGATGACCTACGTACTCACGGGCAGCCTGGAAGGTTACACGCGAACGGAGGCACAGGCGCGTCTGAAGGCATTGGGGGCAAAAGTGACGAGCAGCGTGTCAAAAAGGACGACGGCGGTAATAGCGGGTGCCGCCCCCGGGTCGACGCTGACGAAGGCGCGTGTACTGGGCATTCGCATACTGGACGAACGGGACTTTCACACCTTGTTGCAGAACGAAGATGAAGGATAAAACATTACCGGTGCAACTTTGGTGAATTATTCTATACAATTGTACCGATCTTTTCCGTACACGAACGCTGAACTTGTCGAATATTCACCCCACTGCTGTTGTTTCTCCGCGAGCAGAGATTGACGCTGATGTAAAAATCGGAGCGTATTGCGTGATTGAAGATCATGTGACGATCCGTTCGGGCACTGAAATCGGGCCGCACTGCGTACTGCATTCCTTTGTTACGCTTGGCGCCAACAATCGGCTGCACGCGCAAGTCGTGCTGGGCGGTATGCCTCAGGACGTTACATTTACTGGAGAAAAGACCCGGCTTGAGATTGGCGATGACAATATTATACGGGAAGGATGCACCGTGCATCGTTCCACCAACCCCGACGTTCCGACGCGCATCGGCCATAGATGTTTCTTGATGAGCTATTCCCACGTCGCACATGATTGTCGATTAGGGGACGGGGTCGTGCTAACCTCATACACGGGCCTGAGCGGTCACGTCGAGATTGCCGACAAGGCAAACCTGGGCGCACAGGTCGGCGTTCATCAGTTTGTTCGTATTGGTGCCTTGTCCATGATTGCCGGCAGTACGCCCGTGCGCAAAGACGTCATGCCGTATTGCTTGTTGGGTGGTGAGCCGGTGCGCCACTACCGCCTGAATACGGTCGGCCTGCGCCGTGCAGGCGTAACGAGTAAGCGTTATCGAGAACTGGAAAAGGCCTTTCGACGCCTGCGGGAAGGCGAGGCGACGGAAAACGTGGGCGGTACTCCTGAAACAGACTATCTTCGTGAGTGGATATCGGCTTCGTCCAAGCGTGGTATTTACGGATTTTGCCGGGTGTAACGCCTTGAGTCGGATGCGATAGTGGATATATTCAGGTTGTTTTTCAATATATGCCTGCTGCGCGACGGGCCGGAGGATTTGCCACATTCCCGCGTGCTTTTGGGTGTGCTGATCATCGTAAACTTTGCAATCTCAACCCTAATTGGCTCGGTTGTAAATGGACTCAGGGTGGCAGGTTTGTCCGGCATTGCCGTGCTGCTGTTCTCGTTTGCGTTCACGAAACTTCTCTTGTTTAGGAGACCGGAGCGTTTTTTACAAACCTTCAGCGCCATGCTGGGAACCGATGTAATAATCAGCGTTGCGTTACTTCCGAGTTTCTACTCGATACAGTATTTGCCGTTGAGCGAGGTGGCCGGACTGTTCTTCAACGTTACCCTTTTTGCATTGTTAGTGTGGGTGGTAATCGTGTACGGATACATTTTCAGCAAAGCGTTATCGGTGTTGATAAACTACGGTATTGCCATCAGCATCGGCTACGCACTGCTGAACACCCTGATTATCGGCCTACTGTCGTCCGGCGGCAACTCACCGGCCTGATGCGCATACACGTCCTCGGCGTATGCGGCACGTTCATGGGCAGCCTAGCCATTTTGGCCAGGCAATTAGGACATGAAGTTTCCGGTTCGGACGTAAATGTATATCCGCCGATGAGTACCCAGCTTGAAGAAGCGGGCATTGAGATCAAGACAGGTTATTCGGTTGACCATCTCGACCCTATGCTCGATCAAGTCATCGTCGGCAACGTAATAGCACGAGGCAACGAAGTCGCCGAGCACCTGTTGAACAATCGAATACCCTGCGTCTCCGGGCCCGCGTGGTTGCGCGAGCACGTACTGCAAAAGAAATGGGTACTGGCCGTGGCCGGCACGCACGGGAAGACCACCACTGCCGGCATATTGGCATGGATACTGGAATGCGCCGGTCTGCAACCGGGATTCCTGATCGGCGGTATTCCCGAGAATTTTGGTTGCTCTTCAAGAATCACCGAATCCGAATACTTTGTCATCGAAGCGGACGAATACGACACGGCCTTTTTTGACAAGCGCTCGAAATTCGTACATTACTTCCCCCGCACGTTGATATTGAACAACCTGGAATTTGATCACGCGGACATATTTGATGATGTCAGCGACGTAAAGCGTCAGTTCCACCACCTGCTGCGCATCGTGCCGGGCGAAGGGTTGGTGATTATCAATCAAGACGATCGGAATATCCGTGACGTGATCAAAATGGGTTGCTGGGCGACAACCGAAACCTTTTCCGTCACAAATCCTTTGGCGGTCTGGTTTGCACGCGACGAAGACGACTCTGGCTCACGTTTCACCTTGCACTGGCACGGTAAGCGGCAGGGGCGGGGCAGGTCCGGGCTTTGGGGACGGCATAACGTCGCCAATGCCGTGGCCGCGGTTGCGGCGGCGCACCACGTCGGTGTGAGCGCCGCGGACGCATTACGGGCACTGGCGTCATTTGCGGGCGTCAAGCGGCGTCTGGAACACCGGGGGACGTTCAATCAAGTGGATATCTACGACGATTTCGCCCATCATCCGACCGAGATTGCGGCCACGTTGCTCGCCTTCAGAAAACAACACGCACAAGGACGCATTGTAGCGATATTTGAGCCTCGCTCAAACACTATGCGCATGGGCGTACACGCACGGCGTCTGGCTGCTGCATTCAGGGATGCAGATAGGGTCTTCATGTTTCAGCCGTCCGACCTTCGGTGGTCGATGGAGGACGTAGCGCGGGAAATGCAACCCGTCTGTAGCGTCTTCTCTACCGTAGAGGAAATTATTGTCGCGGTGTTGCGCGAGGCGAGAAAGGGCGATCACGTCCTCGTTCTGAGCAACGGACACTTTGACAACCTGTTGACAAGATTGGGTGTGCAATTATCTAAGTGTAACATTATTCATGCAAAGCGCTGATATTTTCAATATATGTTAAGTATATTATTACCTGAGTTTCTATAACCTTCAAAGGAGAAAATCGTGGCAACGATTGCCTTGACCAAAGACAACTTCAACGAGACGATTGCGGAAAACGACATTGTCATCATCGACTTCTGGGCGTCCTGGTGCGGCCCTTGCCAGTCATTTGCACCGACCTTCGAGGCGGCATCGGAAAAGCATGACGACGTGACTTTTACCAAAGTGAACACAGAGGAGCAACAGGAATTGGCACAGGCCTGCAACATTCGCTCCATCCCGACGCTGATGATCTTTCGTGAAAAAATCCTGTTGTACTCACAGGCGGGCGCTTTGTCCCCCGCACAAATGGAAGACCTGCTTGACAAGACCCGGGCGCTGGACATGGAGCAAGTGCGTGCCGACAGTACAGTAAAAAAGAGCGAATGACGCCCCGTTTTTCGGCAGCGTAATGTCTGACGCCGACGACGAACACCGTATCCCCGAGCGTTATACCATGCGCCGTGTGTTCGACATGGCGATGGTGCACAAGAGACAACTCGTCAGTGCGCACGCCATCGCCATACTGGCGGTACTGGCCGGTATTCCGATCCCCCTGTTGATTCCCCTGCTGATAGATGAAGTGCTGCTAGACCGGCCCGGCAAGGTAGTCGCCGCGGTGGGCAGCCTGTTTCCCGAGTCGTTGCATGGTCCGTTCCTCTACATCGTGACGATCACCGTAACGTGTGTCTTGCTGCGAATCATCTACTTGGTGCTCAACGTCTGGCAGACGAGAAAGTTTGTCGGCGTCGCAAAAGATGTCGTCTACCGTATTCGTCGTCAACTGCTTGATCGGCTTCAGTCCGTCGCCATGTCGGAATACGAAACGCTGGGGGGCGGCGCGGTGGCTTCACGCTTCGTTACCGACCTCAGCACGGTTGACCAGTTCGCCGGCGAGACGGCCAGCAAATTCCTGATTGCGGTATTGACCATTCTCGGCGTTGCCGGCGTGCTGTTCTGGTTGCATTGGCAACTGGCGCTGTTCATCGTGCTGATCAACCCCGTAGTGATCTACACCACCATGGTGATCGGCAAGCAGGTCAAGATACTCAAGCAAGAAGAAAACAAATCATTTGAAAAATTTCAGCAATCCCTGAGCGAGACACTGGGCGGCATTCAACAGCTTCGTGCCGGCAATCGCGAGCACTACTATCTGGGGCGTGTCAAGCGACATGCGCAGGAAATAAGAGATCACTCCGCGGCGTTTTCGTGGAAGAGCGACGCCGCCGGCCGCTTGTCTTTCTCCGTTTTCGTGATGGGCTTTGATATTTTTCGTGCCGCGGGCATGATTGCGGTACTGCTCACCGACCTGACTATCGGCGAGATGATCGCGGTATTCGGCTACCTGTGGTTTATGATGACGCCGGTACAGGAAGTATTGAGCGTTCAGTATTCATTCTATGCGTACAGGGCGGCACTGGACCGCATCAACGAACTACTGGCCATGCCGCAGGAACCCGAATACCCGTGCCTTGAAAATCCGTTTTACGGCAAACATGCAGTCGGGGTACAGATCGAAAACGTCAGTTTTGCCTACGGGGACGGTCCCTACGTACTGAAAGACGTCAACCTCTCCATTCATGCCGGTGAAAAAGTGGCACTGGTCGGGGTCAGCGGCGGTGGAAAATCAACACTGGTACAGATCCTGCTGAGCCTGTATCTGCCATTGTCTGGAGAAATAAAATTCGACGGCGTGCCGGTGTCGCGCATCGGCACCGACGTAGTGCGCAAAAACGTAGCCTGCGTGTTGCAGCATCCGGCATTGTTCAACGACACCGTGCGCGCGAACCTGACATTGGGTAGGGAAGCTGCCGATACAGCGTTGTGGCGCGTGCTTGAAGTGGCGCAAGTCAGAGACGTTGTGGAGGCCATGCCCAAGGGGCTGGACAGTCTTATCGGTGCGGGCGGCATTCGCCTGTCGGGCGGCCAGCGACAACGCATCGCCGTCGCCAGAATGGCACTCACCCATCCACGGGTAGTCATCCTGGACGAAGCGACCTCGGCGCTGGACACGGAAACCGAAGCCAGACTGCACCGCTCGCTGGCGCGGCATCTGCAAGGACGAACCATGATTATTCTTGCCCATCGTCTCAGCGCGGTAAAACAGGCCGATATCGTATATGTATTTGACAGCGGCAGAATTACCGAACGCGGCGGCCATGAAGAGCTCATCAATGCCGGCGGCCTGTACGCCAAACTATATGGCCAACACCAGCAGGCCTGACGTTCGCCGTTTGTTTTTCGTAGCCCCTGCAAAGGCGGGGATAATCAGCCTCGTGATCCTCTTTTCGGGTCAGCCGCGGGCCGCCGATCTCAATAACTACACCAAGACGTTCACACCGGCGGGGCAAATGTCCTCAAAAGATTGGAACGACGAAGCCGAACTGCAACGGGTCTGGCAGGCCGCACTGGTCAGAATCCCACAGGGCGAAGGACAATACCAGACGGCAATCATGAACAAGCTGAACCGAAAAAATACCCGTCCGTCCGTTCGCCATCCTACCGTCATCTATCTGCACGGATGCGGCGGAATATGGCAGGGCACGCATACCAGAATCAACCTGCTGGCAAGCCACGGTTACGCCGTCATCGCACCGGTCAGTTTTGCCAGGAAGAAATACCCTAAGTCATGCGACCCGCAAACCCGGCAAGGCGGCCTGTATCGCGGTACTCTCAAAATGCGCCAGTATGATGCCGAACATGCTATTAGGCAGGCGCGGGCACTCACTTGGGTAGATACCGACAACCTGTTTCTGATGGGCTTTAGTCAAGGCGGTATCGTCGTTGCAACCCTGTCCCCGACGCTCACCCCGCTACGTGCCAGAATCGTAGAGGGCTGGACGTGTCATGCCGGATGGGACGAATACCGAGGCGTAAATGCCCCCGCATCGGAGCCCGTGCTCACGCTGGTAGGCATCAGCGACCCCTGGTTTCAAAACGAATGGACGAAGGGTGAATGTTCCCGCTGGTTGAACCGATACAACGGCAGCAAATCCATCGTCTACACTGATGGACCATCGGACAACCGGCATGGCAAAGGTGTGCGAGTAATGATAACCGACCCGCACCTGAGCCGCCAACACTCACTGTTGCAAAGCGAAAAAGTGCAGAAGGCAGTCTTGCAATTCTTGCGTTCGCACACCCGATAACCCCTCAAAAAAACTTGTCTACCGACTTCGATGCCTTCAAAAACAGAAAAATATTTGCAAAAAAATTATCGAATTTTTTGTAATGCCTCGGCAACGGCCTCAATCGTCATGGCAATCTCTCTCTCACCGTGGGCGATGGAAACAAACCCCGCCTCATACGCGGAAGGGGCAAGATACACGCCCCGCTCTAATACGGCGTGAAAAAAACGCTTGAAGTGCTCCTGATTGCATGAAGTCACCTGTGAAAAATTGACAATCTTTTCCCTCTCCGTAAAGAACAACCCGAACATCCCGCACACGTGATTGGTGGCCAGCGGGACGTGATGGGCCCTTGCCGCGTCGGCAATGCCGTCAACGAGTGAATCCGTCTTTTGCTGTAAGTGCTCGTAAAAACCTTTCCCCGAAAGTTGCTTGAGCGTAGTGAGGCCGGCTGCCATGGCAATCGGATTTCCCGACAGTGTTCCGGCCTGGTAAACCGGTCCGGAGGGAGCAAGCGATTCCATAACCTCACGTTTCCCGCCGAAGGCGCCGATAGGCATTCCGCCGCCCAACACCTTCCCTAATGTAGTCAGGTCGGGAACGATGCCATAAAGTTGTTGCGCGCCGCCGCGCGCCACACGAAAACCAGTCATCACCTCATCGAAAATCAGCAGTGTCGTGTATTCCGAACACAGCCGGCGCAAACCTTGTAAAAAGCCCTCTACCGGCGGCACACAACCCATGTTGCCGGCGACCGGCTCGACAATTACACAGGCGATCTCCTCGCCGGACTGCGCAAATACTCGCTCCACCTCTTCGATGTCGTTATACGTCAGGGTGAGCGTGTGCTCGGCAAGTTCGGGCGGCACGCCGGGAGAACTTGGCACGCCTAGCGTCAGCGCGCCGGAGCCTGCCTTTACCAGCAGCGAATCAGCATGGCCGTGGTAACCGCCTTCAAACTTGATAATTTTATTACGCCCCGTATAGCCCCTGGCAAGCCGTATCGCGCTCATGGTGGCTTCCGTGCCTGAATTGACCATACGCACCCTCTCGATGGACTCCATAAATTCACAGACCTTTTTTGCCATTTCGGTCTCGATCTCGGTAGGCGTACCGAAACTCAAACCGTGCTCGGCGGCGCGCCGCACGGCCCCAATCACCGCGGGATGCGCGTGTCCCAACACCATTGGTCCCCAGGAACCGACATAATCGATATATTCTTTGCCGTCAACGTCGTAGAGATATGCACCCTGCGCGCGTCGGATGAACACTGGCGTACCGCCAACCGCCTTGAATGCCCGCACCGGAGAATTTACTCCCCCGGGGATGTATTTCAGCGCCTCGTCAAATGCTTGTTTTGAAGGGGTCATGGCCGATTAAACATAGATGGTATTATGGGAGTTTCACAGGAATCCTGGTTAGCGAGATACATAAACGATCCTCAAATTATATATTCGTTGCAAAGGAGCATGAGAACAAAATGATAACGAAAGAAGAATTTGGAGCACAGTTTAGAAAGTTTTCTATTGGATTGGAAAGATATGTCAGTATGGATGACGGGCAGTGGACGGTTAAGGGATTCGTTGATGTATTCAAAAACGTTTACACCATTTCATCCGATACAAAAATCGTATCAAAAATACTTGAGATTCATTTGTTTCCAGAGGTTATGAAATTTGCGAAAAAGTATGGATATAAAATAGTTTTTGCGGCGCATCAGAACTACTACCCTGATATTTCTTTTGTGAAAGCAGGGGGTGAAAAGTTTGCAGTGGACATCAAGACTACATATCGAAATCCAGATAAACCACACCTCTGCAACGGCTTCACACTCGGTTCCCACGGTACGTACTTTGAAGACCGCACAAGTACGAAGAATATTCAGTTCCCATATAGTTCATATTCAGGCCATTTTTGCTTAGGGATTATCTATAGCCGCGTAAATAACGCAGCTATAGACGAGACTAAAGGCTACAAAATAAGCGATCTCCATTCTATTACTTCAGTTGTGAGGAACTTTCAGTTTTTTGTTGCAGAGAAGTGGAAAATTGCCAGCGATAAGAGAGGTAGTGGAAATACTGCTAATATCGGCAGTATCAACAATATAGAAGACATCCTTCGTGAAAATGGCATGTTTTCAAAACTAGGTGAGTCTTGGTTTGATGATTATTGGATGAACTATAATAAAATCACAATTTCGGATAAGAAAAGGGGCACGAAGAAAATTACCTCGCTCAAAGATTTTGTTGAGTATCGGAAAGGAGACGTTTCACTGATCGTTCCCAAGCGTAATCGAACGCCAGAAAGGGCATGAAAGTACACGTGCCGCCAATCAAGTCTCAGGGTATCAAGACGAAATTGATCCCCTGGATAAGCAGTATCGCACCCCGCAAATTTGCAGGAATATGGATCGAGCCGTTCATGGGTACCGGGGCGGTTGCTTTCAATCTTGCTCCCGACGTTGCCGTACTGTGCGATACAAACCCCCACCTCATCAAATTTTACCAGTCAATAGCCGATGGAGAGGTTACACCGGAAGTGGTGCGGGATTTTCTGAGCCGCGAAGGCGCGAGACTTTTAAGCAAGGGCGAAAGCCACTATTACCACATAAGAGACCGATTCAATGAAGCCCATCAACCATTGGATTTTTTGTTTCTCAACAGGGCCGGATTCAACGGCATGATCAGGTTCAACCGAAAAGGAGAGTACAACGTCCCCTTTTGTCGCAAGCCACAAAGATTCGCGCCGGCCTACATAACAAAAATTGTAAATCAGGTCTCTTACGTTGCGCGCCTGCTTAAAACCAAAGACTTTACGTTCAAATGTCAAGGGTTTGAAGAGACTATCGGCGCAGGCGACGCCAACGACGTTATCTACTGTGACCCCCCTTACGTTGAGAGACACGTGGACTACTATAACGGTTGGGATGGAGAACGTGAAAAAGCACTCTATCTGGCATTGTCGAAAACCCCAAGTAAATTCATTTTGTCAACGTGGCATCACAATGACTTTCGGGAAAACAAATACATCGAGTCATTGTGGAATCAGTTTAACGTCTTGACCCGCGAACACTTCTACCACTTGGGAGGGAACGAAAAGAACCGCCATCCAATGATAGAGGCCATCGTTACAAACCAGGACTTATCAACCTACAAATACCAAGAGCCACCGAAGCAAGAACAACTTATGCTGCTTGAAGACCAAGGACGACATAACGCCGCATAACACCTACTAAGCAGACACACCCTCTATATTTTGCAAACCAGTCAAGTAAAGGGGCCAACCTCCTTTATAATGGCTGCCCAAGTTAAATTTAGGAATTATTTTAAGAGATTCTAATGGTCGCCGGTAATAAAAATGAATTAGAGCCTTGGGAAGAGCGGCCATTCGAGTTGATTCGTCAAGCCGAGGTCCACTACCGCAGGAGGAAGAGTAGTGACTCTGACCGAAGGTCGGCACTTAAAGAATTCGATAACTCTATTGAAATCTCTATAGATGCATACTTGTCACAGCACTCTGATCAAGAAGAAGGCAAACAAAACGAACAAAAGAAGACAAGGCACTTCTCGCAGAAATTAGACTTTTTTATGGAAGAAATTAAACGTCGCGATCTTCCTAAACGCATATCAAAAGATAAGATAATGCACTACCACAAACAGCGTAATAACGCGCAGCACAAAAGTGAGTATGGACTACCAGGAGAAAAAACATTAGATGGCATTCGAGATGCGGCTATGTGGGTATTTGATATCCTTTTTGATACCCCCGATATCGAACAAAAAATTTCTCGTTCCATTCCAAACGGACACGTTGAGTTATCGGTGCCTGTTGATCCAAACATATCAAAAGCGTTGGCAATTGCTGCATTATTAGGCGCATGGAACGAAAAGAATGATGCCGATAGAGAAGTAGTGAAAGGGCTGGTAAATGATTTTGATCAGTGGACAGAGAATCTTCGAGAAGACTTACAAAGGCAGGATAGCCCTTTAAGACTGCAAAACGGACAGTGGAGAATCCCCGACCGTAAGTCGCTATGGAAGGCTATCGCCCCTAGAATTTTTGACGATCACCTGGATCAACTTAAAGCATGTGCCGTTGAAGTATTAACCGAGAGAGACCCAAAATTTGAACTGCCGGCGACAGAGCGCTTTGCAGCCGCCATACATGGAAAAATTCTGAAACATTCACCAGCGTTGCGTCAAGGTATGGCGGAATCATTGGCCCTGCTTGGTACTTGCAGTGATATTTTCGTTCACTGCTCACGAGATAAACTTGAGTTTACTTCTACTGCTGCCGTCCGGGAAATTCTTGAGAATGCAGACTGGCGGCTTTGGGCAAGCCTGAATGACTTGCTGCCCACATTGGCCGAGGCTGCTCCGGATGAGTTTTTAAAAATTGTTGGAGCTACTTTAGCAAAAAAAACTTGCCCCTATGATGAAATGTTTGCTCAAGAAGGCGATGGATGGACGGGTGGAAGCTATATAACGGGTATGCTGTGGGCATTGGAGGGTTTGGCGTGGAAAAAAGAGTACCTGGGGCGTGTAACCGTCATCCTTGCGGGCCTGGCGGCTCGTGACCCGGGGGGAAACTTGGCGAACAGGCCGATTAATTCACTCCGCACTATTCTATTGCCGTGGTATCCACAGACGCTGGCACCCATAGTTCGGCGCATTGCTGCAATCAAGGCAATTAAATTGGATTTTCCGAAGATTGCTTGGCAGGTGTTACAGGGCCTGTTGCCAAGTCAACATCAAACGTCTTTAGGCGCACACAAGCCCGTTTGGCTTGGCATTGTTTCTGAAGATTGGGAGCCAAAAACTACACATAAAGAGTATTGGGAACAAGTCGATGCCTATTCGCAGTTTGTTGTTGACATGGCCGTTGAAGATAGAGAGAGGCTCGGTGAATTGACCGATAACCTTGATAATTTGCCTCAAGAACATTTTGACAGCGTACTGAAACATCTGTCCTCAAAAAAAATTACGAACCTTTCCGAAGAAGACCGTTTCCCAATTTGGTCGAATCTTACGCGCTTTGTAAGGAAGCATCGGCGTTATCCCAATGCAAAATGGGCCTTTGATAAAAGTACCGTTGTCAGGATCGAAGATGTGGCAAAGAAACTGGCCCCTGCTACCCCGGAACGGTTGTATCGCAGGCTATTTACTAATAAGTTCCACCATTTATACGAGGGTGGCGGTGACAGGAAAGACGAGCACCGAAAGCTTGAGAAAAAAAGGCGGCAAGCTATCCGTGAGATCCTTGAACATAGTGGTATAAAAGGCGTTATTGCATTTATTGATACTGTTGAGTCACCTTATCAGGTGGGGCACTCTCTCGCCGCAGTCGCTGACGGCGACATAGATTCTGCCCTGCTGCCTCAATATTTTGATGCCGAAGATATCCGCCACAAATCTTTTATAGGGGGCTTTATCTCTGGTCGTCATCAACACAAGGGTTGGGCTTGGGTGGATACCCTGGTTACGGAGGAGTGGTCATTAAATCAGAGATGTCAATTTTTGAAGTATTTGCCCTTTAAATCTGAAACTTGGCAACGTGCCAAAGAGTGGCTGCTTGATGATGAAAATAGGTACTGGCAACAAGTAGACACAATAGGATGGTACCCACCTGATGATGACCATGGAACCGCCATCGATAAACTACTTGAAGTCAATCGTCCGCTGACCGCAATTAGACTTTTGTGTGACCGATTGGATGAAAAATGGCTGCCGCCGGATACAGATAGAGCTGTAAAAGCACTCCTGGCCGCGGTATCCACAGATGAGCATCCAGATGATATGACGTCATATGATATAGCTGAACTTATTAAAAAGTTGCAAGATGACCCTGAAGTGGATAAGGACGTTCTATGCAACGTTGAATGGGCTTACCTCCGACTGTTGACAAGCCCTGGCACTGGAGCCAGGCCAAAATATCTTGCGAAACGCCTGGCGACTTGCCCCGAGTTTTTCTCTGAGGTGATTCAATTATTGTATAGATCAAAGAATGAGAACAAGCCGGATGGTGAGGCCGATGATAGTAAAAAAGATATGGCGATTCATGCGTGGCATCTCTTACGTGCCTGGAAGACGCCTCCCGGTTTAGGTGGTAACGATTTTTCAACGGAAAATTTCAAGACTTGGCTTGATAAGGTAAAAGTGCAATGCACCGAGTCTGGCCGCCTTGAAGTAGCTATGGAAAAAGTTGGAGAAGTATTATTTTATTGTCCTCCCGACCCGCAAGGCTTCTGGATAAATCAGTCGGTAGCCGAGGCTCTGAACGCCGAAAATGCCGGCCACATGAGAAACGGCTTTCGTATCGAGATATTTAATTCAAGAGGAGCGCATAAGGTTGACCCGACCGATGAACGCGAGCTTGCTAAACAGTGGCGACAAAAAGCTGATGAAGTAGACAACATGGGTTATCCAAGGTTTGCCGCCGAGTTGAGACGGGTGGCCGACTCCTATGACCGTGATGCCGAACGCTACTCACGGGGGAAAGACTAAGCCTCTCAGGACTTTGTGAATTGCCTCTTTGTGCGATAGCCTCATAATACGTTCTCGTGCCTCGGCCAAGAGGCCTTGACCATCCGACAAAGCTCCCGTGCCGCCCGTTGCGGGGAGGGGGCCGCGAATATCGCGCTGATCAGTGCGATCATGTCTACGCCCGCCCGGAGTAGCGGCGTTATGTTTTCCTTGGTGATGCCGCCGATGGCGCATATCGGTACGTGCAGTTCTTGTTTGGCGCGAATCATCAAGTCGATGCCGGCGTGCGGGGCGTCGGGTTTGGTCGGGGAGCGTGCAAAGCTGCCGAATGCCACATAGTCCGCGCCGGCGTCTATGGCGCGCGTTGCATTTTCGAGGCGGTTGTAACAGGAGGCGCCGATGATTTTATCCCGCCCCAGGAGCTTTCTTGCTTCGCCGATTGTGCAGTCTTCACGCCCCAGGTGCACGCCGTCCGCATTGATCAATTTGGCCAGCAGCACGTCGTCGTTGATAATCAATATTCCACGGTGGGCGTGCACAAGGGAATTCAGTTCATCGGCAATGGCATGGCGGCGAGCGTGATCGTTGGTCTTGTCCCGGTATTGAATGATTTTCACGCCGGCGGCCAGGACTTCGGCGACTTTATCGACGACGTGCTTATCCTCAAGGTAGCCGCCGTCTGCAATGACGTACAGCCCCTTCAACTTTCGCATGGATACGAGCCTTTCATTTTGACCAGTGAAAGCGGTTGGGGATTTTTTGTCCCATGCCGAGTTGACGGGCGGCTTGCAGGCTTTTCCACGTATATTCCTGTGCCCGATGACTGGCGGCGGGTACGTCTTGGCCGTGTGCCATGTAAGCGGCGATTGCCGCGGCAAGTGTGCAGCCGGAACCGTGAAACCGTTCGGTCAGCCGCGGCCATTTTCGGATATTGAGCTTGCGGTGGTTTCCGTACAGGGCGTTGCAGACTTTATCGGTGCGTTCGTGACCACCGGTAATCAGCACATAGTGCGCGCCTTGCTCCAGTATCTCCATGGCACAGGCGTCCAGTGTATCCGCTTCGGGTGACAGTGCCCTTGCCTCGTTGCCGTTGGGTGTCACTATGGTTGCCAGCGGCACCAGCAGCGTGTGGATTGCCTCGACGACGGTAGGGTCCGCAAGTGTTGTGCCGCCTCCCGCGGCGATGACGGGATCCAGCACTACCGGAAGATCGGGATAGTCGGTAAGCAGGGTATGGATGGCGCGCGCGGTTTCCTCACCGCTTACCAGCCCGATTTTTATTGCCGCCACGCTCATGTCTTCAAACACTGGGCGCGCCTGTTCAATGATGAGGCGCTCGCTTATTTGAGACGTTGCCACTACGTTGATGGTATCCTGCGCGGTAACGGAAGTAATAACCGGAGCGGTATGGCATCCAAGGCTTGCAAGCGTTTCAATGTCGGCTTGTATGCCGGCACCGCCGGTCGGGTCCGCGCCCGACATGGCCATCACTACGGGAGTGGATTTATTCATGGTGGAAGTGCGTAAATCATCCGTACATTATAAGACCTATATGTGCGTGATATGCGGTTGGCTTTATGACGAGGCCAAGGGGGCACCTAGGGAAGGGCTTGCACCCGGTACGCGCTGGGAGGATATTCCCTTTAACTGGCAGTGCCCGGAGTGCGGGGCGATGAAGGATGATTTTCAGATGGTGGAGATATAGCCCTATGACTTCCCCATCGATCTTGTCAGGTATGCAATTTTTGCGGAGTGTTCCAGTGAACAGGTCCATTTGTATGCGAGGTCCAGCGATTCCGCACGGGCGTATACGCCGTGCCCGCAGACGACCGTAATGCAATAGTCACGCAATGCCGCCGCCACCGTTGCGGGTGATTTTTCCGAATACTGTTCAAAGGCGATGGTATGTACGGGCACTTTGGGGAAGTATAATTTCCCTTCAAAGTCGACGGGAGTAAAGTCTTCTCCGCTCATGGTCATCGCAATCGTATACGGCCCGTGGCTATGCAGCACGGTTCGCGCGACGGGGCATTTTTTATAGGTTTCCAGATGGAGCCGCACGTCGTAAGAGGCGTTTTCACCGAGGGGGCCGCGTACGTCGCAGGCGACCAAATCTTCCGCCTGTAGCGTATCCGCACACGCACCCGAAGGGGTAATCCATACGGTGTCTCCCCGGCGCACCGAGGCATTGCCGCTGTGTGAATCGTTATAGCCGTACTTGCGCAGCCATGAATAGTAACGAACCAGCTCTTCTTTGACGGACGTGTTCATTCTATGTTCGGTCGGCAAATTGTTTTGATGCGATGGATGACGATGTCTTCAACAAGTTCTATTGTCGGGCATATAATTCCCGTAATTTATTCAACAACGAAAAAAGGTTAGAAATGTCGGCATTGGTCTGTGGCGCGCTTGCCTACGATACTATCATGGTCTTTCCGGATCGATTCAAAAATCATATTTTGCCGGAAAAGGTACATATACTGAACGTGACGTTCGCGGTGCCGGAGATGCACAAGGAGTTTGGCGGCTGTGCGGGGAATATTGCCTACAACCTGCACCTGCTGGGTGGTGACGGGTTTGTCATGGGCACGGTGGGGCGAGACTTTGGCTCGTACTCGGACTGGATGGATCAATGTGGGCTGGACCGCAGGTACATCAAGGTCGTAGAGGATGAATATACGGCACAGGCATTTATCACCACCGACCTTGACGACAACCAGATTACCGCATTTCATCCCGGTGCCGTAAATCGTTCACATGCAAACAAGATACCTGTGCAGGATGGCATTACCCTCGCGGTGCTCTCTCCAGACGGTAAGAAAGGCATGTTGCAGCACGCGCGACAATGCAGCGAGGCCGGTATTCCATTCATCTTTGATCCCGGCCCAAGCATACCCATGTTTAACGGCGATGAACTGCTGTCGTTCATTGAGCAGGCCGACTATCTGTGCGTCAACGGCTACGAGTTGCAGTTGTTGCAACGCCAGACGGACTTGACCGCCAAACGGATCGCGCAGCGTGTCAAGGCCGCAATCGTCACGCATGGAAAAGAGGGTTCCGTGATCCATACTCCTGAAAAATCCATTGAAATCCCGCCGGTAAAAGCGGATCGGGTACAGGACCCGACAGGTTGCGGCGACGCCTATCGAGGAGGGATCATCTACGGCCTGATGAATGATCTGGACTGGTGGGTAACGGGGCATGTCGCCACCCTGATGGGGGCGATCAAAGTGACGCACCCCGGTACGCAAAACCATCGCTTTACACCGTCCGAATTCAAGGAACGATTCAAGCACGAGTTCGGCTACTCGTTTTGAGTTGCGGCTATTTCAGGCTCAGTTGTTGCCAGCCCTGTTTGATGGCGTGCTCGGTCAATTTCTCATCCGCATCTACGGCAACCGGGTGATCGACCATCTCCAGCAGTGGAATGTCATTGTGCGAGTCCGAATAAAACTGGCTTCCTTCGAGATTGTATGAGTTGGACGCCAGCCATTCCTTCACCCGTGTAATCTTTCCGCGGCCGAAGCAGGGTACGCCTTCCACGTTCCCGGTGAACCTGCCGCTCTTCATCTCCGGTTCGGTGGCAATCAACGTTGCAACATTCAGGATATCTTGAACGGGCGCGGTGATGAACCGGTTGGTGGCGGTGATGATTGCCAGGTGGTCGCCGGCCTCCCGGTGTTGATCGATAATCGCGCGCGCCTTGGGTTTGACCATCGGCTTGATGCGCGTCTCGATATATTCCTCGCGCCATCGACACAACTCGTTGTACGAGTTTTCCGCCAGTGGTCTCAAGGCAAATCGGAGGTATTCGTGGATATTGAGCTTACCCGCCAGATATTCACGATAAAAGCGCTCGTTTTCCCTTTCATAGACGGCACGATCAACCTTTCCCATGGAGACCAGGTGCTTACCCCATTCATAATCGCTGTCACCCGCCAGCAAGGTTTCATCCAGATCGAAAAGTGCCAATGCCATAGGGATTTTTCATGGGTGGCGCACTGATGGTGCATTATTGCCCAGGCTTGTTTGAGCCGGTACTTTTACACCGGGCTTCGCCTCCCGGCTACATCATTGACTGTAGATAATTCTCCATTCCGACACGGCTAATTCTGTCAAACTGGGTTTCCAGCCAATCTATATGTTCCTCTTCATTATCGAGAATGTTCTCGAACAGTTCTCTGGATATATAGTCGGCAACGCTTTCACAGTGGGCAATCGCATCCTTGAGGTCCGGGACGGCCAACTGCTCCATTTTCAAATCGCACTCCAGCATCTCTTTCGGATTTTCACCGATAAAGAGCCTACCGATATCCTGTAGATTCGGCAGACCTTCCAGAAACAGTATTCTTTCAATCAGCATGTCCGCATGCTTCATCTCGTCAATGGATTCCTTATACTCAAAGTCGTTGAGCTTATGCAGCCCCCAGTTCTTGTACATGCGGGCATGCAGGAAGTACTGGTTGATCGCGGCAAGCTCGTTTTTCAAGACCTTGTTCAAGAAATCAATTACCTGTTTGTCACCTTGCATCGGATACTCCTGCGTTTGGGTTGAGCGGTTACTAAAGCGTACTCGAGAAAAATTAGTTTGTCAAAAGATTTTTCCTTAAATGATAATGATTTACATACTATTTCTCAAAACGAGATGAAGTGAATACAAACGTAAATAAGAATGCTTTACACAAAGATTTGAATAAAGTTTGTTGTTGGTATTGTAGGGGAGCAGACAGTCGATTAAGGGGGGGATTTTAAAATAGAAGTGTGGGCAAACGCACCAAACTAAAATTTTCTTGGGTGGTAGTGCGGCCCCGCCAGTTTTTATGTTTTTTTAAGCTATTTTAATCAAAAAGGGGCTGTCAATATGACAAAGGCACGCCGCCCTATGCGTTGCAGGCCGGTGATAGTAGCGTTTCGGCGGACAGGTTGGCATTGACATACTTGTTGATACAGGCTTGTACGCAGTCTTCACATTTGCCACATTGCTTGGTAACGCCAAGTTCCCGGCGCAGTTGAGGCACGGTGGTTGCCCCGCGATTAATCTCTTCACGCAACCGGGTTTCGGTGATTTGATTGCAGATACAGACGTACATCAGTTTTTTGCTTTATTGCACGATTGTGAATGTAAATAAGAATAATTGTCAATAATTTATCTTACCATTGAAAATACCCAGGTCAACTTGGCGATTGAAAAAAATTATAAAATCTCTTCTTAAAAGAGCCGCAAAGGGCCCATATTCTCGTGTAAGTATCATTTAAGCTCTTTGCGTCGGGTCAAAAACGCTTGCAACTGTTTTTTCTTGAATTCAACGCGAGCCTTTGTGTTTGAATCTATACCGTGTGATCGAAGCGACAACTGTATCTGCTCCATCGCCAGCCTGTATTGCCCGTGTGCAATATAGAAATCGCCGAGGGATTCATGGCTGCGCCAGGGCATATTTGCCTTGCTTGCCGCTTTGGCCTTCAGCTTGTCAATGACGGGGTGCCATTGACTTTTGTGGCCCAGCCGGTCGAGTTTTTGCAATGCAAGCTCTGCCTGGCCTTCTTCAATCAGAGCGTTTGCCAGATAATGGACAACCGGTACGTTATTCGGATAGAGCTGATTCAGATTCTCCAGGTCGGCTATTGACCGGGCCGCCTGTCCTGCACCGATACGCACTTGGGCAATGGCAAGTTTGATAGTCAATTCGTTATCGGTACTGATGGGTATTTTCATCAACTGTTGTATTGCTCGTTCATTTTGGCCGGCTCGTTGCAGCGACAGGGAATATATATAGCGGTCTACGTTATTCAATCTTTCGGATGATTTGATTTTCTTTCGGAAGTGCTCCAGCATTTTGCCCGGGTTCGAGCTTATGGCAATGGCGCGCGCGCGCGCATAATCAAAAGAGAAAGTGTTGGAGATGTATGCCCCCCGGTACTGATTGGCCCGTGTCTTGGACTCACTAACCCGATTTGAGGTAAGGGGATGAGTACTGAGGAACTCCGGGATTTGTTCGCGGTTCATCTGTGCGTACTTATGCAGCCGCTCAAAGAACAAGGGCATGCCTTGCGGATCAATATTCGCGCTGACTAGCAACTGCATTCCGATTCGGTCGGCTTCTTGCTCAAAGCTCCTGGAATAGCCCAATCGCGTTTGCTGAATGCCTGCCTGTGTAGTCATTAAGGCGGCTTGCCCGAGTTCGCTGCCGCCATATGCGGCGGCAAGTATGGAGCCTAAAAGCGTCAATGCGGACACTATGGAAAGGGATTTTGCATTAGAAAAATTGCGCGCGATGTGGCGTTGCGTGACGTGTGCGATCTCATGTGCCAGCACGCTTGCAAGCTCACTCTCACGTTGGGTCAGTGCCAGCAGGCCGCTGTTGATTACGATGATGCCTCCCGGCAGTGCAAATGCGTTGATATCTTCGTCAAATACCAGTAGAAAGGTAAAAGGGAAGTTGGAGTCGAGTCCCCCGGAAGTGATTCGCGTACCTAGTGAGTGGATGTACTGGTTGATTTCGGGATCGCTTGAAACCGGCAGGCGTTTACGAATCTCGGCGAGCAGAATGCGGCCGAGTTCAATCTCTTTGGACGGGCTGAGCGTAGTGCCGGCGGGGCCGCCGATATCGGGTAGCTCATCCTGTGCAAGCGCGGCCTGTGGCGTACCGACAAGTAAAAAATAGAGCAGCGTGTGCAGTATGGGTTTGAAGCGTGCGCTTGGAAGACGGGCGGTGAATGGAATTTTTGACATTACTGATACAACATACCGGATAATGGCACTGTATCATTATAGCAGTCAAAAGGGCTTATTTTGCGTACCGCCGCGTCTCGACGGTTTCAAAGGCTGTATCCATTGAGTAGCCTATATTAAAATATTATGATATTTTTATTCTTTGCCAGGTTTACTTGTTTATAAACGTAACAGTAAGGAGTTGTTGATGGCCGAGTTTGACCAGGAGTTGGACGCATGTGGGCTGAATTGCCCATTACCGATCTTGCGAGCAAAAAAATCGTTATCCGGCATGGAATCGGGCAAGATACTGCATATTATCGCCACTGATCCGGGTTCCGTTAAGGATTTCGAGGCGTTTTCAAAACAAACGGGTAATGAGCTTTTAGACTCAAACGAAAAAGAAGGGAAATTTTATTTTCTCATCAAAAAAAAGTAACGGTCACGGCCTCTGAAACGGCACCGTATATCCCCAGCCGGAAGTTACTCGTGTTTTGTATTGCTCGCGCCCCACAACGGGGCGGCGGGTGTTTCGTTTCGTGCCGATCGGATAAAAACCGGGTTACCAGTGTAGCATAATGCGCCACATTGTTTCTGTTTTGCTGGAAAATGAAGCGGGTGCCTTGTCGAGGGTGTCGGGGCTGTTTTCCGCTCGCGGCTACAACATTGAATCCCTGACCGTGGCACCGACGGACGATGAAACCGTTTCTCGTATTACCGTGGTCACCGATGGCAGTGAAGAAGTCATCCAGCAGATCGAGAAACAACTGAACAAGCTTATCGACGTTGTCAAAGTACTTGATCTGACCGAGCATGAGCATGTTGAAAGAGAAATTTTATTACTCAAGTTGCGCGCTGCAAAATCTACGCAGTCCATTCTGGATACCTTACGGGACAAATATGCGGCCAGGATAGTGGATCAATCGGATGATACTTTTATCGTTGAAATAACCGCTGCCGGTGAAACATTGGATCAGGCCGTCGCATCCGTACCCGCCGATCTCGTATATGAACTCGTGCGCTCCGGTGCATCAGGTATTTCCGCCGGCAACAAAATATTGAGACTGGAGTCAAAATGACTTTGGATGTCAACAAATTAGGGAGAACACATGAATATTTACTATGACAAAGATGCCGACCTTTCGGTGATTCGGGGCAAACGGGTAGCGATCATAGGTTATGGATCTCAAGGCCATGCCCATGCCAACAACCTGCAAGATTCGGGCGTCGGGGTAGCCGTGGGGTTGCGCGAAGGTTCTGCTTCTTTCGTCAAGGCGAAAAGTGCCGGCGTTGACGCACAATCTATTGAAAAGGCGACTGCGGGCGCCGACATCGTCATGGTACTGGCGCCTGATGAACACCAGGCCGAGCTTTACAAAGAAATAATCGAACCCAACGTCAGACGTGGCGCGACGCTGGCCTTTGCGCACGGCTTCAACATTCACTTTGAGTGTATTACGCCGCGTGAAGACCTGGACGTTATCATGGTTGCCCCGAAAGGCCCGGGTCATCTGGTTCGCTCTACCTACGTAAGGGGCGGGGGGGTACCGACCCTAATCGCCGTACATCGGGACGTATCCGGCAAGGCCAAGGACACGGCGCTATCCTATGCGTCCGCAAACGGCGGCGGGCGCGCGGGAATTATCGAGACGACCTTTAGGGAGGAAACCGAAACCGACCTGTTCGGCGAACAGGCGGTCTTGTGCGGCGGTGCAACCGCCCTCGTGCAGGCGGGATTTGAGACGCTGGTGGAAGCGGGCTACGCACCCGAGATGGCATATTTTGAATGCTTACACGAACTGAAGCTGATCGTTGACCTGATGTATGAAGGCGGAATTGCCAACATGCGCTACTCCATCTCCAACACCGCCGAGTATGGCGACATGACGCGTGGGCCAAGGGTCATCAACGACGACGTCAGGGCAGAGATGAGGCGCATCCTTGCGGAGGTGCAGTCCGGTGAATTTGCCAAGGAATTCATAGAAGAAAACAAGACCGGCGCGAAAAACATGCAGGCCTTGCGTCGGCGTGGCCGCGAGCACTCCATCGAAAAAGTCGGCGCAAAACTGCGAGAAATGATGCCTTGGATTAAATCCGGCAAGCTGGTAGACCCGAGCAAGAACTAACTGCGCGGGGTGTTGAGCAATGATTCCGATTGCCAGAGAGGTACGCGTGCCCTTACTGGTGATCGGTGCTTTACTTGCCTTCGCGGATTATCGCACCGACTCCTTTGCAATATGGCTGGCGTGGCTGGTATTTGCCACCCTGCTGTTCTTGTCGCGCGATTTCAAACGCATCGTTCCGGCGATCCCTCTGGCGGTGGTTAGCCCTGTTGACGGCAAGGTAAGGGAAATTACAGAGGTACAGGATCCGTACCTAAAGCGTACCGCACAAGGCATTCGTGTGCGCCAGTCCTTGCTGGGAGAATTCAACGTACACAGCCCGATTGAAGGCAAGATACAAGACCTGTGGAGCCATTCACTCACGTCGCTGCAACATCCGCAACTGGCGATATGGGTTCAGACCGACGAACGTGACGACGTTGTAATGATGGCCGATTTACGTTCCGTGCTGCGTCATGCAACCTGCCGCGTCAATGCCGGCGAAAGAATAGGGCAGGGACAGCGTTGCGGACTGATGGCGATAGCTTGCGAAATGCAGATATACTTACCTCTAACTGCCCGCGTCACCGTAAAAGTGGGGCAGTCGGTTCGTGCCGGCAGTGATAAACTGGCGGAATTCGTACATAAGACGTAACGGGATGTAATGAAAAGCACTGAAAACAAGCGACACAAGGGTATTTTCTTACTGCCCAACCTGTTCACCACGGGCGCATTGTTCGCCGGTTTTTACGCCATCATTGCAGCGACCGGCGACCGCTTCGGTCATGCCGCCATCGCCATCTTTGTCGCCATGTTGCTGGACACGTTTGACGGGCGCGTCGCGCGCATGACACAGACCGACAGCAAATTCGGCGCCCACTACGATAGCATCTCCGATATGGTTTCATTTGGCATAGCGCCGTCCCTGACTGTATACGAGTGGGCACTGCCTCACTTCGAGACCCTCCCGTGGATGTGGTCCAAGCTCTGTTGGCTGGCTGCATTTTTCTACACTGCGGCGGCGGCGTTGCGCCTTTCTCGATTTAACGCCCGCGTGACTATCGTCAGCAAACGCTACTTTCAGGGGCTGCCCAGTCCGGCCGCCGCCGGTGCGCTGGTAGGGTTTATATGGGTTTGTTACGGTGCCCAGTTGTCGCGTGCCGACTTTGCCGTTCCCGCACTGATCATTACCGCCCTGTTGGGCGCGTGTATGGTAAGCAATTTTAGCTACTACAGCTTCAAGGATGTCAACCTTCACAATCGCGCGCCCTTCATCGCCATGCTGGCGATCGTGCTCGGTTTCATTCTGGCGTCCATAGACACCCCCAAACTGTTTTTTGCCCTGTGTGCGATATACGCCTTGTCGGGGCCGGTCACCTACCTCATGCGGCTACCGAGAAAACGTCGATTGCGTGCCTCCTCGAATGAAAAACACCGGGCTTGAAATACAAATGCCGTCGCGCTATATTCCGCCTCATGCAATACGGACGTATACATTTCCCCGCATTCGCTGAAGTATTCTTCAGGGTTTTTACCATCCTTCCCTTGGCGCCGCGCCGGCTGCTGCCGCGTTAGCGGCACAAAACACATGCCTGGCGAGGCGATACGTACACTTGAACCAAGCCCCGAAAGACCGAAACGGCAACGTTTTAATGGTCTCGGTAGCCGAACCCAGAAAACATTTTAACGCAGGAGCAAAGTGCGGCGATGACCAAGGAAAAGCTGATAATTTTTGATACCACGTTACGCGACGGCGAACAAAGCCCGGGCGCGTCCATGACCCGCGATGAAAAAATTCGCATCGCCAAGGCGTTGGAACGCATGAGAGTGGACGTCATTGAAGCCGGGTTTCCGATGGCAAGCCCAGGCGACTTCAAGGCCGTACAGGCCGTCGCCTCCGCGGTAAAAGACAGCACCGTATGCGGGCTGGCGCGTGCTCTGGACGACGACGTTGACCGTGCCGGCGAGGCATTGAAACCCGCCCGCGCGGCACGCATTCATACCTTCATCGCCACCTCGCCCATACACATGCGGCGCAAGTTGCGCATGACCGGGGAACAAGTCGTGGAACAGGCCGTCGCCGCGGTAAAACGCGCCCGGCGATATACCGACAACGTCGAATTCTCCCCCGAAGACGCGGGGCGCTCCGAGTTTGAATTTCTATGTAGGATTATCGAAGCCGTCATCAAAGTTGGTGCCGGCACAATCAATATTCCCGACACCGTCGGTTACAACATTCCCGACCAGTTCGGCGACCTGATGGGACGCTTGATAAACAACATCCCGAATTCCGATCGGGCCGTATTCTCCGTTCACTGCCACAACGACCTCGGCCTTGCCGTGGCCAACTCACTGTCCGCCGTGCTACGCGGGGCGAGACAGGTGGAGTGCACCATTAACGGTCTGGGCGAGCGTGCCGGCAACGCCTCTCTCGAAGAGATCGTGATGACCGTGCACACGCGTCAGGATGTGTTCCCCTGCAAAACCGGCCTCGATACCGTACAGATCGTCCCTGTTTCCCGCATGGTATCCACCGTCACCGGCTTTCCGGTGCAGCCCAACAAGGCCATCGTCGGCGCAAACGCCTTCGCGCATGAATCCGGGATCCATCAGGACGGCGTGCTCAAGGCGCGCGAGACCTACGAAATCATGCGCGCCGAAGACGTCGGTTGGATGACCAACCGAATCGTCCTGGGCAAACACTCCGGGCGTAACGCCTTTCGTACCCGCCTGAGCGAGCTGGGCGTTACCTTCGACACCGAAGACGAACTCGACAACGCCTTTTCAAACTTCAAGGACCTGGCGGACCGCAAGCATGAAATCTATGATGAAGATCTGCACGCGCTGGTCTCCGACAGCCACCACGGAAGCGACGACTACTGCAAGCTGGTTGCATTGAAGGCCGGTTCCGAAACCGGCAAGACGCCGCACGCACAAATCACCCTGTCGGTGGAGGGCCGGGAAGTCACCGCCAAGGCGGAAGGCAGCGGGCAGATCGACGCCGCCTATCGCGCCATCGAAGAGATCATGGCAAGCAAGGCGCAACTGCAACTTTACTCGGTGAACAATATCACCACCGGTACCGACGCACAGGGCGAAGTCACGGTGCGCCTGCAAAAGGGCGGCCGGATCGTCAATGGACACGGTGCCGACATCGACATCGTAATGGCCTCCGCCAAAGCCTATCTCCATGCGCTCAACAAACTCGTCTCTCCCGAAGAGCGGGCGCATCCGCAACACGACCTGTGAAAGGCGCGACCGCCTATAATTGAAAGGTGGACGAAGCAAAACGCCTGCGCTACCTGAAAGAGATGGGCATACAGGTATGGCTGCCCCAAACGCCTGCAATCGTTGCAGGCGGCGGCCCCGGCGATGCCCCTTGTGAAGACGCCGGCCCCGTCGCGCCGAAGCAGGCCGGCGATGAACACGCCATACACAACCTTGACGAACTTGAACAAATCGTCGCCGCCTGTACCTTATGTGGTCTGCACGAGACCCGCACCCAGACTGTATTCGGAGTTGGCGCACAGAATGCCGACTGGCTCATCATCGGCGAGGCGCCGGGTGCCGATGAAGACCGCAAGGGTGAACCCTTCGTCGGGCGTGCCGGACAGCTTTTGAACAACATGCTGCGCGCCATCGGGCTGGCGCGCGAAGAGGTCTACATCGCCAATATTCTCAAGTGTAGGCCGCCGCGAAATCGCGATCCGCAAGCCAACGAGATCAACTGTTGTCGCCCCTATCTTCGGCGGCAGATCGACCTCATACAACCGAAGATCATCCTGGCGATGGGGCGTGTTGCCGCTCAGTCGTTGTTGGAAACTGATGCGCCCATCGGGCGGATGCGGGGGCAGAGGTATATCTACGAGGATACGGGTATACCCGTGGTTGCCACCTACCATCCCGCCTATCTGTTGCGTAGTCCGCAACAGAAACGTAAGGCGTGGGAAGATTTGAAATTTGCCGTCGAGGTTAGAAAATCATCCGCCTAATTTTGGGGTGGTTGTGTCTAATTTTTCCGCTAAAAACAAGGCTAAAACGGGGGGGATAATGGGATTTAACGATATATTTCGGGATATATCGGGATGAACATAAAAAAGTTAGAAATTACTTTACGTTTGTGCCGTAGTGGGGTTTTGGCGGGCAAGCGTTGAAAAGGCGATTTTCGGGATTTTTTTCCGCATCTATCCGCATTTTTACGTTTTCTTAGCGATTATTTTTTGAACAAGTAAGGCGCCTAATTTTTTACCTTGTTGAATACATTCACATTCAGGATAATGCGATCATTTCGCGTATATCCAGCCATAACCGACGATATTAAAAAGCCCGCCTGATACTCATGCAAAATCTGTTACAGCGACTGGAGGCCGTGTTACAAGGCGATGAGCGGCTGGTGGTTGACGGTGGCTTGGCGAAGAACAAGATCATCGAGCTGGTGTTGGCGATGGATGAAGGGTTGCTGGCTTTGCTACGGGCGGACGAGGCGATCAGGGCGCAATTTTTCCGCGATGTGGGTGACGTATCGGTGTTTGACACGCGCGCCTTTCAGCGTTTTGTCAACAACAAGGAGTTTTTACCGGACAGTTATACGGCTTTCAGAAACAAGATCGGCCTGACCGCCGACGGCGAGTATCTGGCGGCAAGCAAGGAAGTGGTGCTGGTGTGGCCGTACAAGGACTGCGTGCTGGAAGGGGGACAGACCAAAGAGGAGCAAAAGAGAAAGGAGATATTTTGGAATGAAACCCTGGCGGCGGGTGAGATCGACCGGCTGCTGGCACCGAAGGCACTCACGAACTTCAGGAAGTACGACCGGGACGGCGAACATCGGGTACAGGCAGGCATTCGGGCCGCATTTGGGGCAAAAGACAATCTGCTGATCAAGGGCAACAACCTGCTGGCGTTGCATTCCCTGAAAAGGCGATATATAGGCAAGGTCAAGCTCATCTACATCGACCCGCCTTATAACACGGGCAGTGACTCATTCGGCTACAACGACAGTTTCAATCATTCCACGTGGTTGACGTTTATGAAAAACCGGTTGGAGGCGGCGCGGGAGTTGTTGCGGGATGACGGCGTGATCTTTGTGCATTGCGATGATAACGAGGCGGCATATCTGAAGGTCTTGATGGATGAGGTGTTTGGGAGGGAAAATTTTATCGCCACCGCCCCCAGAAAAACGCGTAGCGGGAAAAGTGACGTTCCCTACAAACTGTCGCAGGACTTTGATTGGATGCTGATGTACACCAAAGAGGCCTCGAAAAAGGCTATGCTTTTTCGCCGTACCATCACGAGGAAGTATTACACGACCCCCGACTTTCCCAACGATGAATGGAGACTGAGCGACCTGACGAATCAAAGGACCATCAAGGAACGACCGAAGTCTAATTTTACGCTGGTCAATCCCCGAAATGGCGAGAAGTTTCCCGTCAACCCCAATCGTTGTTGGGCGATTACGGTGGATACGGTTGATGAGTATTTGCAAAGGAAAAAAATTGTCTTTCCGGGCGATTATGAGTTTCTTAACCTGAGGCAACCCGCCATGCGGATTTTTAAGTCCGAGGAACTAGCAAAGAAAGGCAAAGACTTTGACAAGGCATACGTATCCTCGAACTTTCTAAATCAAGCGATGGATGAGCTACTGAAGGATATGTCGAACAGGAAAGGCACGGATGAAATTGTGGAGCTGTTTGGCGATAAGGTGATCGCTTACCCAAAGCCTGAATTGATTCTTCAGCGCATACTTGAATACGTAACAGAAGAAGGCGACCTGGTACTGGATTTTTTTGCGGGTTCGGGGACGACCGCCGCCGTGGCCCACAAGATGAAGCGTCGATGGATTGCGGTGGAACAGATGGACTATGTTGAAACGGTCACGGTGGAACGGTTAAAGAAGGTCATCGCGGGTGAACAGGGCGGTGTTTCCAAAGAGGTGGGCTGGCAAGGCGGCGGCGATTTTATCTATTGCGAGCTTGCCCGACACAGTGCGGCACTCATCGACAGGATTGAACGGGCCGATACAACGGCGTTATTGCAGGCCTTGTGGCGGGAGATGGAACGCAGCGACTTCATCCGTTACCAGACGAGGCCGGAGGCGGTCAATGAAAACATCCAGGAATACTCGGTGCTGTCGTTGGAAGAACAAAGGCAATTTCTGATCGAGGTGCTGGACAAAAACCAGTTGTACGTCAACTATTCTGAAATCGAGGATGAAAACCACCGCATTTCGGTGGAAGATCAGCGATTGAATAGACAGTTTTACGGGGATTGAGATAGGCTTGGAAGTCTGACGGGAGGAAGTAATGAAATTTGAAGTGAAAAATCTTGGGGTCATAAAGCGTGGTTCTTTTGAAGTAAAGCCACTCACGCTTTTTTGCGGCCCCAACAACAGCGGTAAAACTTGGGTGATGTATTCGCTGTATCACTTTTATTCTTTTTTACTAGAAGATTTTATGCCCATAGAAGATTTTATACCCATAGAAGTCATAAAAACCATACAGGAGCAAGGTACCTGCAAGTTCAATCTTATCGATTGGCTGAGACGTGAGGATATATACAAGGAAGTTGTAGATCATATCAACAGTGAAGTTTCAGAATCTTTATCTGAAGAACTGTTTAACATCTCTTCCTCTTCTGCATCAATTAAAGACGCCTCCTTTGGATTGTCCGCAGAGGGCGTTGACTGGGTAAGTATTTTGCGAGATGCAGAACGGCAAGAAACATATGCGGATAAAAAGAGAAAGGTACGTTTTTCAAAACCTGCGGGAAGCGAAGAGGTTGAGATCTCGGTTCAAGGATCAGTTATTAATGAAGACGATCTGGTGTTTCATTCGGAGGGTTTTATTATGCCTTTTTTGTTTCCGGATATTGGTGATGCTTTTTTAATACCCGCCGAGCGTAACGGGCTGCATTTGTTTTTCCATGAATTGAGTAGTCGCCGCGTGGCACTGCTGCATCATGCGTCCAAAAAAGATATCGATATCCATGAATTGCTGCGTGACGTCATGCGTTCCCGTTACGCCATGCCGATAGCGCGTTACATCAACTGGCTTAATGATCTTACCGAAAGAAAAAAAAGGGCGGGCAAAGGGGAATTTCACGGCTTTGCCAAGAAATTGGAGAAAGAATTGGCTGGTGGCACATACAGAGTGGACACGATGACCGGAGAGATCACGTTCAAGCCATATCAGATACAGCGTGGCAAGAAAACGGATTTCCTTGGGTTACATGCGACGTCCAGCACGGTGAAGAGTCTGTTCGGGCTGTGGTTTTATTTAGCGTATCAAGCGAAGGAAGGGGATATTCTGATGATCGATGAGCCGGAACTCAATGTACACCCTGAAAATCAGCGTAAGCTGGCGAGGCTTTTTGCCTCTTTGGTCAATGCCGGCCTGAACATTGTAATGAGCACGCATAGCGACTTTATGGTGTGCGAATTCAACTCGCTGATTATGCTGCACCGGGATACCGATAAAAAGCTACAGAAGAAGCATAAATATAGAGAGGATGAAGTTTTAAGACCGGAACAGGTGGGCGCCTATCTTTTCGATGAGCAGAAAATAGAGGCCTCTAAAATCATTCCCGATGATGGTATCGACGCCACCACGTTTGATGACGAGATTCGTAAGCTGAACCGCGTCAACGATGATATCTATTACAGTCTCCAGGAATCGGAAGATGAGTAAGGAAGGCGTTGCATTATTTCGACAATGTATTGATGGGGATTTTCATTTGCCAAGAGAGGGTAGAGAATGGTTGCTTGAGGATAATTGGGTGCTAAAGCTGAAGACCCCTCGACGAGATTCGTTGGGGTTTAGGTTGGATAAAGACCCTTCGCCATTCCGCTTTTTTAGTGGGTCTCCACCTGAAGATGTGGCGAAGATGTGTGACGCGATCATCGCATTGTCTTATAAAGGCAAGCTATACATATTTCTTGTTGAACAGAAAACAAGCCAGGAAGACGACTATAGAAAACAACTGAAAAACGGCAAGTATTTCTGTGACTGGTTGTTGGCACTGTTGGAGGGGCATGGCCACTACACGGGTAAGCCTGCTTTTATCGGGGTGCTGTGCATGCGACGGTCATCGCTCCGTAAAAAACCAGCGATGCATGGGAAGGATGACAGAATAGAAAAAATAGAAAAAATAGAAGATAAGATGATGCCATTTGAGCTTTACAAAGCTATAGATAGAGAAACGATCTACTTGGCTGAGTTGATCGGTAATGCCTGACACCCTCCACGAAGAACTTACTACCGGTGCGAAATTTCTGGGCGGTGAAGACTATTACAAACAAAACGTTCCCGCCTGTATTCCGGCCAATCTGAATCCGAAGTTTGCGCTGCGGGATTATCAGCGCGAGGCGTTTGGGCGTTTCCAGTATTACCTGGAGAAATATTCCAATCGTCCGCGACCAGCACAGGTGCTGTTTCAGATGGCGACGGGCAGCGGCAAGACGTTGGTGATGGCGGGGCTTATCCTCTATCTGTATCAACAGGGCTATCGCAATTTCCTGTTTTTCGTCAACAGCAGCAACATCATCGACAAGACCATCGCCAACTTTATTGACCAAACGGCCTCCAAGTATCTGTTTGCCGAAGCGATACAGATAGACGACCGACAAATACGGATTAGGAGAGTCGACAATTTTCAGGCGAGCAATCCCGCAGACGTGAACCTTGTTTTTTCCACGATCCAGGGGTTGCATAGCCGTTTGAATACGCCGCGTGAAAACAGCGTGACGTATGATGACTTCAAGGATGAGAAGATCGTGTTGATCTCCGACGAGGCGCACCATATCAATGCCGAGACCAAGCAGGCCAAACGTCTCAGTAAAGAGGAAAAGGTTGAACGGATGACGTGGGAATCCACCGTCAAGCGGATATTCGAGGCCAATGCCGACAACGTGTTACTGGAATTTACCGCCACCGCCGATCTGACAAACGAGCAGATCTTGGAGAAATATCGGGACAAGATCATCTATGACTATCCCCTGAAGCAGTTTCGATTGGATGGCTATTCCAAAGAGGTAAAGGTTTTAGAGGCGGATATCGGGGTGATGGACAGGGCCTTGCAGGCGGTGTTGTTGAGCCAGTTTCGGCGCAAGGTGTTTGAGAGGCATGGCCAGTTGATCAAGCCGGTGATCTTGTTCAAGTCAAGGACTATTAAGGAATCCTGTGCATTTTTTGATGAGTTCATCGCCCGTATGAAGTCTTTACGGGGAAGTCATCTGCAAAAGATTTGTGACAACCCGCAGCTTGCGACGGTATTGCGGGCAGTGTTCGGGTATTTTGCCGAGCATGGGATCTCGTTGGAGAATGTTGCGCTGGAGTTGCGCGAGGACTTTAGCGAGGACAGGTGTATTGCGGTAAATTCCAAAGACCAGTCCGAGACCAAGCAGATCGCAGTCAATACGCTGGAAGACAGGGATAACGAATATCGCGCCGTGTTTGCCGTGGACAAGCTCAACGAGGGGTGGGACGTGTTGAACCTGTTCGACATCGTGCGTTTGTACGATACGCGAGACGCAAAGGCGGGCAAGCCGGGGCGCACGACACTATCCGAGGCGCAGCTCATCGGGCGGGGGGCGAGGTATTGCCCGTTCCGGCTTGACGATAGCCAACCGCTCTATAAGAGAAAGTACGACTCCCACACGGCGGCGGAAGGCGAACTGAAGATATGCGAGGAACTGTACTACCACAGTGCCTACAATCCCCGCTACATTCAGGAGCTGCATACCGCACTGGTAGAGATCGGCATCGAGGAGAGGGAACGCCGCCAGTTATCGCTGAAACTGAAACCGGCATTCAAGGAAAAGGCATTTTATAAGAACGGCCTTATCTTTAAGAACGAACGCAGCAAGAATACCCGTGAAGACGTGACGGGGTTGAGCGCCTCTTTTATCGAACGCCCGCACAAGGTGTCCTTGTCGACGGGATATTCTCAAACCACCTCAGCATTTGAGCCGCAGCCCGAACGTCCCGGTCACGCCGACCCCAAACGGCAAGACTTTCCCATCCGGTCATTCGGCGCGCACGTCATCAGAAAGGCCTTGAACCAGTTTCCCGAATATCAGTTTGATAACCTGAAACGGCTTTTTCCGAAGTTGAAGGGCATGGAGGAATTTATGGTCTCTGAAAGATATCTTGGTAAAGTCAGGGCAGAGGTGGAGACCTCCGAAGACCGCATAAACGATCTCACTCAGGACGACAAGCTGTATATCGTATGCAAGTTGCTGAAAAAATTGAGCGGGCAGCTACGGGCGGAAGACGTTGAATATAAGGGTACGGAAAAATTTACATCTCATCAGGTGAAGGATGTCTTTTTGGATAAGACGATGAACGTGGTGAATGACGGCGGCGGTGATCGGGAGTACGGCAGGGCACAGAGTAGCACGGACTCGTCGTTGCGCCTGGACTTGTCGAACAAAGATTGGTTTGTGTTTAACGAGAACTACGGCACTTCCGAAGAAAAGCACTTGGTCAGATATATCGACAAGGTGATGGACGGGTTGAAACAGAGATACGACGAGGTTTATCTGGTCCGCAATCAGCAGCACTTCAAGCTGTTTAATTTTGACGACGGGCGGGCGTTTGAACCGGATTTTGTGCTGTTTTTGATAGAGGATGACGGGGCGCGCACGCTGCAATATCAGGTCATCATAGAACCCAAAGGCGAACACTTGATCGAACATGACGAGTGGAAGCAGGAATTTTTAATGCGGCTTAAGAAAGAACACAGGATCGAGCAGTTGTGGATGGATAGGGATTATGTCGTTTGGGGGATGCCGTTTTATAACGAGGCAAAGCCGGCGGATTTTGAAAAGGCCTTCGGTGGGTTGACCGATTAGTTGGAAAGTCCGCCTGAGACCATGCAAAATCTGTTACAGCGATTGGAGGCCGTGTTGCGAGGCGATGAGCGGCTGGTGGTTGACGGTGGCCTGGCGAAGAACAAGATCATCGAGCTGGTGTTGGCGATGGATGAAGGGTTGCTGGTTTTGCTGCGGGCGGACGAGGCGATCAGGGCACACTTTTTCCGGGATGTGGGCGACGTATCGGTGTTTGACACGCGCGCCTTTCAGCGGTTTGTCAACAACAAGGAGTTTTTACCGGACAGTTATACGGCGTTCAAAAACAAGATCGGCCTGGCTGTCGACGAGGAATATCTGTCGGCAGGCAAGGAGGTGGTGCTGGTATGGCCGTACAAGGATTGCGTGCTGGAAGGGGGACAGACCAAAGAGGAACAAAAGAGAAAGGAGATATTTTGGAATGAGACTTTGGCGGCGGGTGAGATCGACCGGCTGCTTGCACCGAAGGTATTCACGAACTTTAAGAGGTACGACCAGGACGGCGAACATCGGGTAGCGTCTATCTCCGGGGGGGGGGGGGGGGGGCAATCTCTATTAATCAAGGGCAACAACCTGCTGGCGTTGCATTCCCTGAAAAAGCGATATGCGGGCAAGGTCAAGCTCATCTACATCGACCCGCCCTATAACACGGGCAGCGATTCATTCCGTTACAACGACAGCTTCAATCATTCCACGTGGTTGACGTTTATGAAAAATCGGCTAGAGGTGGCGCGGGAGTTGTTGCGGGATGACGGGGTGATCTTTGTGCATTGCGACGATAACGAGGCGGCGTATCTGAAGGTCTTGATGGATGAGGTATTTGGGAGGGAAAATTTTATTGAATCTATTACTGTTATCAACAATCCAAGTGGCAGGGATTATGGTGGTGTGGCGAACATGCACGAATTTTTGCATATTTTTTCAAAAACTTCCGACTATGAGCTTTACCCGATTAAAGAAAGGGACAAAAGCTTTCCTTACAGAGATGAGTTTGGTGGTTTTGAAATAAGGGAATTGCGCAATCGTAACGTTAAATTCAATGACAAAAATCGTCCCAACCTTGTATATCCTTTTTACCTGAATCCAAACAGTCAGGATGAAAACGGGTTTTTTGAAATCTCTTTAGAAAAGTACGCGGGC
The DNA here is from genome assembly GCA_965242685.1 of Gammaproteobacteria bacterium. GTDB lineage: Bacteria > Pseudomonadota > Gammaproteobacteria > UBA4575 > UBA4575. The sequence continues at coordinate 362,697 of OZ251487.1, forward strand.
TTTGTCGAAATACTTCCTGCAAAATCTCAAGGGATTCAAACTGTCTGGCGTTGGGGAAAAGAGAAGGCGTCTCAAAATCTCAATACCAATATCTGCGGCAAGGCAATAAAAGGGAGTGGGCGGTATCAGATAGTTGAAAAGTATCGAAGTGATTCCCGTATGGTTCGCTCTGTTTGGATGGATGCAAAAGTTAATTCGCAGAGAGGGACTTTACACTTAAAAAAATTATTTGATAACAAAGCCTTTTCTTTTGGTTATCCAAAGCCCGAAGAAACATTACATCGGGTCATAGAGATGGCATCTGTTGAAGGCGACCTGGTACTAGACTTTTTTGCAGGTTCGGGGACGACCGCCGCCGTAGCCCACAAGACGAATCGCCGATGGATTGCGGTGGAACAGATGGACTATGTTGAAACGGTTACGGTGGAACGGCTAAAGAAGGTCATCGCGGGTGAACAGGGCGGTATTTCCAAAGAGGTGGGCTGACAAGGCGGCGGTGATTTTATCTATTGCGAACTTGCCCGACACAGTGCGGCACTCATCGATAGGATTGAACAGGCCGATACAACGGCGTCATTACAGGCCTTGTGGCGGGAGATGGAACGTGCCGACTTCATCCACTACCGGGTGAAGCCGGAGGCGGTCAATGAAAATATCCGTGAGTTTTCGGCATTGTCGTTGGAAGAACAAAGGCGGTTTCTGATCGAGGTGCTGGACAAAAACCAGTTGTACGTCAACTATTCTGAAATCGAGGATGAAAATTACCGCATTTCGGGAGAAGATCAGCGATTGAATAGACAGTTTTACGGGGATGAGGCAGGCTTGGAAGTTTGACGGACGGGAGAAGGTAATAAATTTCCGTTTCATTCGTTGGCCGCCCAACGAATAGCCAAAACGGAATGATCAAGACACTGTAGCTTCTTCCACACACACCGCGTGGATCATCTTTTTCAGTATCTCGACGGTCGGTTGGATGGCCGCAAGCGCGATCCATTCGTTCGGCTGGTGCGCCTGATCAATCGATCCCGGCCCGAAGATGACGGTCTCCATCCCCATCGCATTGAAAAAGGGCGCCTCCGTGCCGAACGAGACGGCTTGTGCCGATTTGCCGGCGTATTGCTCCGCCAACGCGACGATGATCGAGTCTTCGGGGGTTGCGAATGCGGGGATGCCCGCAAACAAGGGCTTGCATTCACAACGCAGGCCGCGCGCCGCGGCCACCTTGCGAACGCACTCGCGCAGGGCGTCCCGCAGGGGTTCAATTTTCATGCCCGGCAGCGGCCGCACGTCGATATGCAGTTCGCACTTCGCACAGATCTGGTTGGCGCCGTCGCCACCGTGAATATGGCCGAAATTCAGGGTCGGGATGGGGACGATGAAGTCGTGGTTGACGTGTTTTTCGGCAAGCTCCCGCCTAAATTGTCGTAGCGCCTTCAGCACCTCGTACATGCCGTCCAGCGCACTGTTACCCAGGTCGGGATCGCTGGCGTGTCCCGCCTGTCCGTGCAGCGTAACGGCCTCCATGAATACGCCCTTGTGTTGACGGATCGGCGTCAGGTCGGTCGGCTCGCCGATCACGCAGTAGCGCCCCGGTCTGTTGCCTCGTTCGGCCAGGGTACGCGCGCCCTGCATGGTGCTTTCTTCGTCGGCGGTGGCGACGAGGGTCAACGGTTGCTTGAGATCCGCCGCCGTGAACTCCCGGGCGGCCTCGATGGCAATCGCCATAAAGGTCTTCATGTCCGCGCTACCCAAGCCGTAGATCCTGCCATTTTTTTCTACCGCCTCAAACGGGTCGGTATCCCAGCCGGTCGGGTCGTAATTGACGGTATCGGTATGGCCGGCCAGCACCAGCCCCTCGCCGCCCTCGCCGAGACGGGCGATCAGGTTGGCCTTGCCTTTAGTATGAGAGGATGGGGTAGAGGAGGCACAGGGGACGATCTCGATCTGGAAGCCGATGTCGTTTAGCCAGTTTGCCAGGCAGTCGATGACCGGGCGGTTGCTCATGTCGTGTTGCGCCCGTGCGCTGCTGACGGAAGGAATGGAGATCAGCTTTGCAACCATTTCACGCAGTGTCGGCGACGTGGTCATGCGGCGGGGTGGTTAGTCATTTAATTTCACGCAGTGTCGTCAATGTAGTCATGTGGTAGGGTGGCTGGTCATTTAATTTTGCGCAGTGTCGTTGATGTGATTATGCGGTAGAGTTTCGGCTCATTTATTCCATTTTCGGGTAAATTTTTTCCGCGATCCGATAAATTTTTTCCACGTCCAGTAGCCGGTCGTTGGTCTCAAACAGTTTGGCGATACAGGCGCGGTGCAGCCTGAGTTTTAGTGCGCCGATCCCGATCCCCCCGAAGATCTTCTTGTCAAAGCGCGGGGTATTCTTGTCCATCATGTCGATGCCCTCAAGGCCCAAGGGCGGCGCGGTATTTACATCGGCAAGCAATTCAAGGGTAGGGTGGTGTTGCCACTGACGCGCCTCTAATAGTTGCACGCCGGCCTTGCCGGCGGCAAACACGATGTGGGCGCCGTCCAGGGCGGCGTCAATGGTGTCGGGGCTGTCGGCTTGCAGGGGCGACAGGGTTACGCCGAAGCGTTTTTCCATCGCCTCACAGACGCGGGCGGAGCGGTCTTGTTGGCGCGAGGTCAGGCGCACCCGCGCACCGTTTTTTGCCAGCAGTACCGCGGCGCGTTGGCCTACCGGACCGGTACCCGCCAGCACCACCGCGGTCTTGTCTTGTAACGGGGCGGCCCTGCTCAACAGGGCGACGCCGGCCGCGGCGGTGGTATTGCAGCCGTTGCTGTCCAGCATCACCGAAACCCGAAAGCCCTGAAAGAATTGCGCCTGTACGGCCTGAAAGAGCTTTTCGCCCGCCTCGAGGTCGCTGCCGCCGATAAAGATGGCGGTATTTTTTTTGTCTTTGGGCGCACGCGTGTAGATGACGCCTTCAACCGGGCCTTTGCAGTTGTGTTCGGTTACGCCGGCCAGTTGGGTGACGTGATCGGCGCCCCCGTCGTAGGCGACGACCGAATCGAATGTGCTGGAAATTTGATCAGTGTCAAAGTGGTACAGCAGTTTTTTCACAGTCACGCTCATCGTTCGGGCGTACTAGCCCGTGCTGCCGATACCGGCGGCGACACAGTTGATGGACAGCAGCAATGGGATCAATACCTCTTGTTTGGTTTGATTGTTGAGTTTTCCACGGCGGAATTTTTTCAGCAGCTCGACTTGCCTCATGCCGATCTGAGTGAGTGCCTCCAGGCGCCTGAAGAAGTGCCGTTTGAAATTGGGAAAGCGGTCGCATAGCTGGTCTTCCCCAGTGATCTGCAAGACCATCCCGACGGTGCGCTCATATTCCGCCCGGATACAGGCAAAGATGTCTTCGGCATATTGATTGTCGGCGGCCAGTTCCGCGTACTTTGTCGCCACTTCCAGGTCCACCAGCAGCAGGGTTTTTTCCATGTTGTCCAAGATCAGTCTGAACAGTGCGTGTTGCTCGTATAACTTTTGTAAAAGCTCTTTGCCCAGGTCGCCGCGTATGTTGACGAATTGTTCAAAGCTGCTGCCTATTCCGTACCAGCCGGGCACCAGGATGCGGTTTTGAGTCCATGCAAATACCCACGGGATGGCGCGCAGGTCTTCCAGGGTGGCCGCACCGAAACGCCGCGCTGGTCTTGAGCCGATCTTCAGCAGTGCCAGTTCTTCAACCGGACTGGCCTGCTGGTAAAAGTCCACCAGGCCGGAACGTTCGATAAGCTGTCGATAGGTGACGTGGGCGGTGCCCGACAGGGCCTCCATCGCCTCGCTCAGCTCGGCATTGACGCGCTGTTCCGGCGGGTCGTTGTCCGAGGTGAACGTGTGCATCAGTACGCTGGACGCAAGGATCTCCATCTGTTCTTCGGCGAAGCCGCGGTTTGCGTATTTGTAAGAGGCGACTTCGCCTTGTTCGGTCACGCGCATGCGTCCGCCGATGGTGCCGGCCGGTTGTGCGGCGACGGCACGCCCGCTGGGAGCACCGCCGCGGCTGACCGATCCTCCGCGCCCGTGAAAGAATGAAATGGGCAGCTTATGTTTTTTTCCCGTTTCGTGGAGTTGCGTTTGCGCCTTACTGATGACCCAGTTGGAGGTAAAAAAACCGCCTTCCTTGTTTGAATCGGAATAGCCCACCATCACTTCCTGCGCGCCGCCATGTTTGCGGATGGTGCGGCGGATGAAGGCATACTCCAGCAATTCATGCAGGATGGTCGGCCCGTTTTCCAGGTCTTTGATGGTTTCCAGCAGGGGCACCACCATGATCCGGCAGGCGTCCAGGCCGTCCGCATCGGTGAACAGCCCGACATACTTTGCCAGCAGGTAGACGCCGAGCACATCGGTGGAAGTTTGCGTCATGCTCAATATGAAGACGCCGAATGTGTTGGGATCCAGCTTGTTTTGATAATGCCCGACTTGTCTCAGCATCGCTATGACGGCCTTTGACCGTGCCGAGAAGTGTTCGAAGTAGGGCACTACGCGCAAGGGCTGCATAAGCTCCCTGACGATCCATTCCCGCCATTGTTGGGAGGTGAATGCGGGGATATCGAGGTGTGTTTTCTGGTGTAGCGCCTGCCAGATTTCCGCCAATACCGAGTTGATTACAGTGGTGTTTTCGCGGATGTCCAGGCTGACCGTGCGAAACCCGAACGTCTCTACCATATGACGCAACGGGCGCACGTTGGTGGCGCTTAAATGTTCGCATTGTGAGCCGATCAAGCCCTGTTCCAGCGTTTTCAGATCGGCAACCAGATCGGTGGCCTGGCGATAGGCGATAGGCGATTTGCCGGGATCGTCGATATTTTCCTGTGTGGCGTCGAGGTGTTGCACCATGCCGCGCAGATATTGGCGAAAGATCTCCCCCGGGTTACGTTTTGAGAACGTTTTCCCCTTGCCGAGTGCCTTCATCTTTTTTTGCAGGGCGCGAGTGAACTCGTCCGTGACGTTTACCGAATGGTCGGCGATACTTAATTTTGCGCCGAGTCGGGAAACATCCCGACGGTAGCGCCTCAGGCACGTCTCGGCGCCGGCGCGTATGGTGGCCGCCGTGACCTCGGTGGTGATGTTGGGATTGCCGTCTCGGTCGCCGCCGATCCAGGAGCCGAAACGAAACAGGGGCGGGGTATTAAATCGGTGCCGTGGATAGGCCTGCTCCAGTGCCCGATCCAGTTCACGATAGAATTGCATAGTGCCGTCGAACAGGGATTCGACGAAAAAATGCAGCCCCCAGGCCACCTCTTGGGTGACGGTGGGTTTTTGCAGACGGATTTCGCCGGTCAGCCACAGCAGGTCGATCTCGTTGCGCAATTCATCGATCAGGTCATCGCGTTCGCCGGGCGTCCATCGTTCCAGCTCCAGTTGTTTAAGGAGTATGTAGATGCGCCGGTGGATCTCCTGCACGGTGGCGCGCTTGGCCTCGGTGGGATGGGCGGTGATCACCGGACAGATATGGCTATTGTCCAGCACGTCCTGCACCTTTTCGGCGGGGACGCCGTTTTGTGCCGCCGTAGAAAACGTATACGAGAACGTTCCGGGCACCCGTTCGCGGCTATGTTCCTTCTCGATTTGGCGGCGCTGCCGTATCATCGCGTTTTGCTCGGCGATGCTCAACAGTTGAAACCAGATCCCGTAGGCCTCGAAGATATACAGGGCGTGGTCGTCACCGCTGCCGCGCACCTCTTTTTTACCCGCCAGCACGGGTTCTATATCGGGTTGGCGCGCGCGTATGACATCCAGTAGTTGTTGATGGAGTAGGCCTACCAGCCGGTCTTCGTGGCTGGTGGCCGGTTCAATGATAGTGCGGCCCGATGCGACCCGGGTGAGTTGTGCCCATGAGAGCGGCGTGGCGTCATTCATGTTGACGGCGAGGGACACACGGGTGAAGCCCTCGCGGGAGTCGTCTGTACGGACTTGTCGTCACTCTTGCTGTCACCGGGGTGACCGGCTCGTCGTGACCATGACGCTATTCGGCGGCTAGACCAGCTTGTCCCCGGGGGTTTCGCCGGCCTCAAACGCCGCCAGGTTTGCCAGCACGCGGTTGCCCATCGCGATGCGCGTCTCTTTCGATGCGCTGCCCAGGTGCGGCAGCAGCACGGCATTTTCAAGCGTAAGAAACCGTTCATCCAGGTTGGGTTCGCCTTCAAACACGTCCAGTCCGGCGCCCGCAATCGTACCGTTTTGCAGGGCCTCGATCAGCGCCTGGTTGTCCACCACGTCGCCGCGTGCGGAATTGATCAAAAATGCCGAGGGCCTCATCTTTGCCAGGCTTTCTTTGTTCAGCAGGTGGTAGGTGTCTTTACCGCCCGGACAGTGGATCGAGACAAAGTCGGCGTTTGCCAAGACCTCGTCGATGGTGTCGCACTGTACGGCGTCAAACTCCCTGACCACCTCCGGCAGCGGCGGGTAGGGGTCTGAAAAGATGATCTTCATGCCGAAGCCGTGATGGGCGCGTTTTGCCATCGCCTGGGCGATGCGTCCCATGCCGATCAGCCCCAGGGTCTTGCCCGTCACTTTGGTCGCCAGCATGTGGGTGGGACGCCAGCCACTCCAGGCTTTTGCGCGCAGATGGCGTTCGCCTTCGGCGGTGCGCCGGGCGACGGTCAGCATCAGCGTCATGGCGATGTCGGCGGTGCAATCGGTGAGCACCTCGGGCGTATTGGTAACGGTCAGGCCGCGCGCCTTAGCCGCGTCCAGATCGATGTGATTGAAACCCACGCCGAAATTACCGATAAAGCGGGCGCGCAGGGGTTCCGCGCTCAACACCTCCGCGTCTATCGGATCGGTGACGGTGGGCAGGAAGGCGTCGCAACTCCCCAATGCCTCTTTCATCTCGTCTTTGGTCATGGCGGTGTCGGTCTCATTCAGCCGCGCGTCATATTTTTCCTTGAGTGTCGCCTCGACTTCGGCCGGCCAGGCGCGCGAGACGATGACTTTTAGTTTACTCATGTCACGTTTCTCCTAAGCGATGTCCCGCATGACCTTTTCCACCGTCGAGCCGATCTCGGACGGATTGGGCGCCACGGCCACCCCCGCTTGTTGCAGGATTTCCGCTTTTTCCGCCGCGCTTTCACCTTTTCCGGAGATGATGGCGCCGGCGTGCCCCATGCGGCGGCCTTTGGGCGCCGTGAGGCCGGCGATGTACGCCACCAACGGCTTGGTCATGTGGTCTTTGAAATATTCCGCCGCCTCGGCCTCCTGAGGGCCGCCGATCTCGCCGATCATCATGACGGCCTTGGTGTCGGGGTCTTGTTCGAACAACTCGAGGATGTCCTGGTGGGAGCAGCCGTTGATGGGATCGCCGCCGATCCCCACGCTGGTACTGATACCGATGCCGAGTGCCTTCATTTGCGAGGCGGCCTCATAGCCCAGCGTACCCGAGCGCGCCACCACTCCGACGCTGCCTTCCATGTAAATGTGGCCGGGCATGATTCCCAGCAGGCATTTCCCGGGGCTGATGGTGCCGGCGCAATTCGGGCCGGTGAGCCGCATTCGGTCTTCCTTTTTATAGCGAAACATATAGCGTTTTACCCGCATCATATCCTGTGCGGGAATGCCGTCGGTGATGGCCACACAGGTCTTGATACCCGCATCGGCGGCCTCCATGATGGAATCGGCGGCAAATGCGGCGGGGACGAAGACGATACTGGCCGTCGCGTCGGTCTCGCCGACCGCCTCTTTCATGGTATTGAAAACCGGCAGCCCCAGGTGGGTTTGTCCCCCCTTGCCGGGGGTCACTCCGCCGACTACGTTGGTGCCGTATTCGCGCATTTCCTCGGCGTGAAAAGTGCCGATCTTACCGGTAAAACCCTGCACCAGTACCTTAGTGGTGTCGTCAATCATTATTGTCATGTTGTTCTCCTGATCCGTTAGGCGGCTTCGACGACGCGATTGCGTTCCGCCACCACTTTTGTTGCCGCTTCCGCCAAGGTGTCGGCGGTAATGATCGGATGTCCGCTATCGGCCAGCATTTGCATGCCTTTTTCCACGTTTGTTCCGGAAAGGCGCACCACCACCGGCACTTTCACCTCCAATTTATCAAAGGCCTGGATGACGCCTTCGGCGATCCAGTCACAGCGATTGATACCGGCGAAAATATTGACCAGCATAGTCTTTACGCTGTCATCGTTGAGCACCAGCCTGAAGGCCTTGGTGACGCGGTCGGGCGAGGCGCCGCCGCCGATGTCCAGGAAGTTGGCCGGCTCGCCGCCCTTGTGCTTGATCATGTCCATGGTGGCCATGGCCAGGCCGGCGCCGTTGATCATGCAGCCGATGTCGCCGTCCAGTCCCACGTAGCTGAGTCCGCGGTCGGAGGCCGCCGTTTCACGCGGGTCCTCCTGCGACTTGTCGCGCAATTCGGAAATATTGGGACGCCTGAAAAGGGCGTTGTCGTCAAAGCCCATCTTGGCGTCCAGGGCAAGCAGGCGGTTATCCTTGGTGACCACCAGGGGATTGATCTCCACCATGGTCGCATCCAGGTTGCGGAAGGCCCGATAGGCGCCCATCAGGGTGTGCACGGTTTGACTGGTCAGATCGGGGTGCAGGCCGATACCGAAGGCGATCTCGCGCGCCTGAAAATCGCGTAACCCCACGGCCGGTTCCACTTCGATGCGGATGATCGAATCCGGTTTGGTATGCGCCAATTCCTCGATCTCCATACCGCCTTCGGCGGACGTCACGATGACCACGCGCTGCTTGTTGCGATCCAGGACGTAGCCGAGATAGATCTCCCTTTCAATATCGGTGGCCTGTTCGATGTACAGGCGGTAGACGATCTTGCCGGCCGGGCCGGTTTGGTTGGTAATGAGTTTCTTACCCAGCAGTTCGTCGGCGGCGTCCCAGATCTCCGTGTCGTTGTGACAGACCCGGATGCCGCCGGCCTTGCCGCGCGCGCCGGAATGAATTTGCGCCTTGACTACCCACTTGTGGCCGCCAATTTCTTTGGCGCGATATACGGCTTGTTCGGGGCTGTATGCAAGTCCGCCCGGCGCGATCCCCACACCGAATTCGGACAGCAGCTCTTTTGCTTGATACTCATGGATATCCACTTGGCAGGTCCTCCCGAGAAGATGGTTTATTTTTATTTACGGTCAAATACGGTCCCCCGCGGTCTTCGTTCCAGACCTTCTTATAGCTTATTCACGCCCTCTCGACAAACCCTCTTGCGGGGTAGTCTGCCCCCCGCTTTGTGAAAATCAGGATTTTGCCGCGATGGCATCCGCCGCGCGCACCACGTTTTCGGCCATGCGTGCGGATGCGGCATCGATCATCTTGCCGTCCAGCGAGGCCGCGCCTTTGCCCTCTCTGGCGGCCTTGTCCAGCTCCTCGAGGATCCTCTTTGCCTTAGTGACTTCCGCCTCTGGCGGGGTGAAGACCTCGTTGGCCAATTCGATCTGCTTCGGGTGGATCGCCCACTTGCCCTCGATCCCCAGGGCCGCGGCACGACGCGCCGCCAGCAGGTAGCCCTCGGGGTCGTTAAAATCACCGAACGGGCCGTCGATGGGGCGCAGGCCGAAGGCGCGGCACGCCACCGTCATACGGGAGATCGCCGCGTGCCATTGATCGCCGGGATAGTCGGGATTCAGGCCGCCGATGTTGACCGTGCGGGCGCGGTTGCTGGCGGCATAGTCGGCGACGCCGAAGTGCATCGCCTCCAGGCGCGGGCTGGACGTGGCGATGGCCTCGACGTTGGCCATGCCCAATGCCGTCTCGATCAGCGCCTCGAGACCGACTTTATTCTCCAACCCCATGGCCTCCTCGATCTGGGTCACCATGGCGTCCACCATGTAGACGTCGCCGGTCGTGCCCACCTTGGGGATCAGGATGGTGTCCAGCTTGTCGCCGGCCTGTTCCATGACGTCCACCACGTCGCGGTACATATAATGGGTATCGAGTCCGTTGATACGCACGGAAACGGTCTTGCCGTTGCCCTTCCAGTCATGCTCTTGCAGTGCCGCGATGACGTTTTTGCGCGCCTGCGGCTTATCGTCGGGGGCGACGGCGTCTTCCAGGTCGAGAAATACATAATCCGCCGCACAGGTGACGGCCTTCATCATCATCTTCGGATTCGATCCCGGCACCGCCAATTCACAGCGTTGCAGACGTAATTGCGCGGGTTTGTATTGCGTGAAGCTCATAGTGTTTCCTTGCTGGTTTTAACTTTTAGTGTTTCGTTTGGCGGGGGTGCGTTTGGTGGGTTTCTTCTTGAGCTGCGACGCGCGCCTCTCGGGGCGCCTTGGCGGTACCGAACGGCTTGATTTTCTTTGCGGTCTTGCGGTAGTACTCGCCGGCCGCGGCCACCCCGCTGCCGGGGCGTATCTTCATGCCGGCGTCCAACATCGCCATCTCCACGGTGCCCAGCACGGCCATCATGCGCGCCTCGTTGTTGTCGCCCAAGTGTCCGATGCGAAAGACCCTGCCGGCGACTTTTGACAGGCCGGCGCCGAGGGAGATGTTGTAGCGGTGATAGGCGATGTGGATGACTTCCGCCGCATTGACTTTGGCGGGCACTTCGATGGCGGTGATGGTGTCGGAATACCATTTGGGGTCCCGGGCGCACGGTTTTAGTTTCCATGCCTTGATGGCCTGGCGCACGCCTTCGGCGAGGCGGTGGTGGCGTTTGAACACGTTTTCCAGCCCTTCCGCAAGCAGCAGATCTATCGCCGTGCGCAACCCGCGCAACATGGGCACCGACGGGGTATACGGGAAAAACCCGTCTTTATTGGTATTGATGTGATCCTGAATGTCGAGGAAGCAGCGCGCGCACTTCGCCTTTTTGCGTGCCGCCAGGGCGCGCCTGCTGAAACAGACGATGGCCATTCCAGCCGGCAGCATAAAGCCTTTTTGCGAGCCGCTAACGGCGACGTCGACGTCCCACTGGTCCATACGGAAATCGATACTGGCGATGGAGCTTACCCCGTCCACCATCAGCATTGCCGGATGTTTGGCGGCGTTCATCGCCCGGCGTAGCCCCGCGATGTCGCTGGTAACGCCGGTTGCCGTTTCGTTGTGACACACGATCACGGCCTTGATCTGATGTTCTTTGTCCGCCGCCAGGATCTTTTTGAATTCATTGACGGGTACGCCTTCGCCCCACGGCGTCTCCACGAGCTGCACGTCCAGGCCGATGCGACAGGCGAGGTCATACCACAGATGGCTAAACTGCCCGAAGCGGGTCGTCAATACCTTGTCGCCCGGCGACAGGGTATTCGCCAGCGCCACTTCCCAGCCGGCGGTGCCGGTGGCGGGAAACAGGAAGGTCGTTCCCTTGGTGGTCTTGAAAATTTTATTACAATCCCGTAGCAGCGGCTTTACCAACTGCGGAAAATCGGGTGCGCGGTGGTCTTCCTGCGGGCAGATCATCGCATTTTGTACCGCTTGCGGGATGTGTGTGGGGCCCGGTGCAAACAAATAATTTCTTCCGGGGAATGAGAGTTTTTCTCCAGGCATAACCTAAACCTTTATTATAGTTAATCGTTAAAAGACGGATGAATCTTGATACGTAATCGCAATTACTCCCGTATAGGCGGCGAAGCCGTTGCCTCCCGCCGGTTCGTGAAAGCGCGAAAGGCCTGCCATATTGCCACAAGTCCTATGCCCGCTCAAGTAGCGGTATATTTTATTTAAGGTCATCTTTGTTCGCGGTGGCGGTGCCTTGTTAAAGTGCCTTGTTATAGGTGCTGCCCCCCATTGGCAGCTCCAAAACCTTTTGCGGATTCCCCCGCCCCACGGCGCCCGGCGTGTCAAAGCGTTTACCCTCGAGTATTTCCGGCACGGTCAATATCTGCATTCTGCGATAGGTCTTGCCCATCACCTCAAACACGCCGGCTTCGGCCATGAGTTTCTGAAAGTTTCGCTTTTTTGTTTCCCCTAGCGGGCGCATGATGATCAGCCCCGCCATCCGTGCGTCCTCGCGCTCCAGTACGCTATGCAGGGCGCGCACGTCGGCAATCGTTACATTTTGACCGCCTTTTACCTCCAACACCATGCTTTGCAGGGTCGATTGGTGCGGGATATGAAAGTAAATTCTGCCATCGATGCCGCCGTCCGCCGTCCGTTTTGAAGTGACAAACCCGTTCACCTCCTCAACCGCCCATTTCTGAAAGTGGTACTTATCTCGCGCCCACAGGTCTTGTGCGCCTTCAAGGTTGCCGGGCACGCCCTCAACCGTAAAATCGACGCCTTCTGCCAACCTTAATTTGTCCTCAAGCCTTACTTTCGATACACGTTTTATTGCGTGTATCGTTATATCGATGCCGATCCACTTGCGGCCTAGCGTATGCGCCGCCTCAAGCGTGGTGGCGCACCCGCAGAAGGGGTCAAAAACCACATCCCCTTCGTTACTGGACGCCTTGATTATCTTTCTCATCAAGGTCAGTGGCTTCTGTGTTGCATAGCCCAACCGTTCTTTTGACGAGGGCATAATGGGCTGCATCACCCACCAGTCCTCGGGGTGCTTCCCCTGGGGGTTTGGTTTGTAACTTCCATATACCTTCTCACCCCTAAACGAACGCGCCGGATACTCCAATCTTTCTACCGAATCTTCAGAGTAGGGGATCCTCACATCATCCACGTTGAACGTGTAATTTTCCCCCCTGCTATAGCGAAGGATAATATCGTGCTTGCGGGCAAAATCCTTTTTGGGAACGCCCCCTCCCCGATAACACCACACGATCTCATTCCTAAAATTGGCATGTCCGAAGATAGAGTCCATCAGTATTTTCAGGTAATGACTGGCGGTTGGATCGCAATGCAGATAGATCGAACCGGTGGGGCGTAAAACCCCCCGCATGGGCAATAGTCTCTCCGCCATGTAGGAAAGGTAGGCCAGCAGGCGGGGATTGGTTGCGCGCAGGGCACTCATCCACAATCGCCAGAACTCCGCGACATCATCGCCGATGCCGGCCTCCCGCATCAGTATGGGCAGCTGCTGAACGACCTGTAACCTTTCCGCATCCAGCTCCCACGTGTCGCAAAAGGCCTCCACCTGTTCCGGCAGGGGGCGTCCGGTTTCGTCTTTGTAGATCGCGTTGTAGTTTCGGTTGCTATTAAACGGTGGATCCAGATAGATCAGGTCTACGCTTGACGGCTCCATTTCCCTTTGGATGATCGTCAGGCAGTCGCCGTAATAAAGCCGGTTTTTCATGGAAATAAACCCCTATACTTGAAGATCGGCCCCACGCTTTTAATGCCGTTGGTGTGGATCATACCGTATAATTCCCTATTGATCGCCGGCCGGTAAAACCTTTTGCAGTTCGGCGGCGCGCACCGTATTTTCCAGCAGACAGGCGACGGTGACCGGGCCGGTGCCCCCCGGCATTGGCGTGATGGCGCCGGCAACCGACTGTACCGCGTCAAAATCGACGTCTCCCCGTATGCCTTGGGCGGTCCTTGTCGTCCCCACGTCGATCACCGCGGCGCCGCGTTTGACGTGTCTCGCGGTGATCAATCCCGCCGTGCCCGCCGCCGCCACCAGGATATCAGCCTCGCGGGTGATTGCGGGCAGGTCTTCGGTGCGCGAATGGGCCAGCGTCACGGTCGCATCCACGCCCTTGCGGGACAGCAGCAGCGACAGCGGCAGACCTACTAAGGCCGAGCGTCCGACGATCGTGGCGCGTTTTCCGCAAGTGGCAATTTTATAGTGTTCGAGCAACCGCGTGACGCCCAGGGGCGTGCAGGGGATCAGGCTTGGCGCATCGCCCAACAATTTTCCAAGATTGCGGTCGGTCAAGCCGTCCACGTCTTTTTCGGCGGGCAGCAGATCGAGGATCGCGCGGGTGTCCAGGTGTGCCGGTAGCGGTAATTGGATCAATATTCCGTGGATGGTCGGGTCGGCGGCGAGGGCGGTGACCCTTTCGCTTGCCTCTTGCATGGAAACCGTGTCGGCAAGCGGTACGTGTTTGGATCGTATGCCCACCGCCGCGGCCCGCCGGCGCTTCATGTTCACATAGAGTTCGCTGGCGGGATCTTTGCCGATCAGGACGGTCGCCAGGGTAATGTTGGCCTGCGGGTGGTGCGCCAACTTTTTGGCCAGGCGCGCCTCGATCTTATTGGCGACGGCATGGCCGTCCATCAGGGTGGCGCCGGCGGGTGTTGGTTGTGAAGACAAGGGGAAATTTTGACGTTTTTTTTGGAAAAATTTTTACTGTTTTCCGAATATACCATCAAAGGCTTGAAGCGAATTGGGACTATTTTTAACTATTATCCGAATATACCACCAATGGGTTTGAAGCGAATTGGTTGCTATTTTGATTAGGGAATTATATATGATTCTAACCCTCTATTAATATTAAGACACTGGAGATAAAAACGCCGACTAATGGACAATGGCAGCAACGGCTTCATTGAATGGCTTTATAAGCAAGGTTCGTTGGGGGCGATACTTGGAGTTTTCTTGTTTGTGGGATATAACAGTATCCAGGCCGGCATACAAGAGCTCAAGGAAGGGCAACGAGAGCTGATAGGCTATATGAAAGACCACGAAGGCAGAATAGCAAACATTGAAGGCAGGCTAGACGTGATGGAGAGGCGACAACAGCCGGCGACCTAAATAACACAGATGAACTTAAATAAGTCACCGAAGTTAAGCGAGGCTACTGAAGCAAAAAAACAGGTGAATTTAATAAGACAAGGAATATTCAATGGATATAGGCAACGGGTTATTGAAAGAATGGCTTATCAAACAGGGCACGTTGGGAGCGGTACTGATCGTTGTCTTATTTATGGGATACTCAAACATCAATGCCAGGTTTGATAGCGTCAATGCCGACATACAGGAGCTCAAGGAAGGGCAACGAGAGCTTATAGGCTATATGAAAGACCACGAAGGCAGAATAGCAAACATTGAAGGCAGGCTAGACGTGATGGAGAGGCAACAACAGCCGGCGAGCTGACCCCTTTGCAATCCCTGTTCCTACCGCCACAGTGCAGGGCAAATAAGTTCCGTTTCTCCCTTCTAATCCGTCCGGACAAAAGTCGGATCAATACTGAAAACCTTCGGCAAAAAATCAACATTTGTTGTTAATTTTTTGTACTTTTTAAGGTTGGTTTCCTATTTTGGGTTTGGTTTTTGCTTTGGGATAGGCTGCTAATTTCGGATCGGACTCTAATTTTCGGCTGCTAATTTCAGGTTGATCGATGAGTTAGCCGATGGGCGGCTGCTTGTCGGGGTGCAGATAGATGAAGCTTTTGCCCAGGCGCCCGCCATAATTCCCCGCCGAGATCACCATCAGCCCGGGCGTGTCCACGCTGGCCTCGACGGCGGCGCGAGTCGCCTCGATGATCGGTTGCATACCCTGACCGTTCATGACGATTTCCATGACGGAGTTCACGCCTTCGGGCAGGCCGCCGTCGACGTTGGGGTCGTCTTGTAGCATCGGGCAGAATTTTTCGTAGGTGCTGGCGATGGTAAAGTCATATGCGCTGCCCGCCTTTGAACCGCTGCTGGCGACGCCTCCCGGGAAGGAAGCGATCACACCGGGCACGGGCGCGATGGCCTCTACGCCTTTTTCCGCCGCCTCAAGGGCCGAATCCACGCCGTCACCGAAATACCACAGGTTGCCGCCCATCAGTCCGTCGGCGTAGCCCAGCCGACGGTCGAGGATAAACTCGCCGGCGAGGATCGGGATCCACCACATCTTGCGCCCGAAGCGTTGGATGCGTCTTTGGTGGCCGTTGCCGAAATAGGCGACTTTGCGCCCCATTTGATAGAAGTCTTCGGAATCGATCAGGTTGAAGCAGGCGGCCGTGGGGCAGGTCAGGACGTTTTGACTGATGCGCACCAGTGCCGCGCGTTCCAGGCGTTTTACGCGGTCTTTCCAGAAACGCGGCACGTGTAATTGAATGATGGCACCGGGGCGCCCGTCGGGGGTTTGAAAGCTGTCGTCGTCGCCCCCCGGACCGACATAGCGGTCCAGGCCGGCCTCGCAATCGCACAGGATCGAGCTGGAGGCGTTACCGGTTGCGGCGTTGACCGCGTGATCCAGCCATTTGCGGTCGCGTGCGGTGATCAAAAATTCTGTATAGAGGCTTCTGAAGGCCTCCGCATAGGTATCGTCTATCTTTGCTGCCATGACTGCTATCCCCTCCCGATGCCTTCGTATACCGCGTCTTCGGATATAACTTTGTCCATATACACATCATGCGGCGCCACCAGGATCTCGTCAAACAGTTGCGACTCGTAGCACAGCGCCACCAGTGGGCAATCGGCCCTGACCCTTTCAAGCAGGCGGTCGTAATAGCCCTGTCCGTTGCCCATGCGTCCGCCTTTGCGGTCGAAGCCCACGCCGGGCACCATGACGATGTCCAATTCTTCCGGTGTAACTTCCTTGTCAGCATTCCCCCACAGCTCTTTGGGGGGTTCCAGGATGTTCCACTTGCCCACCACCATCTCTTCCAGGCTTTCCATCCACCAAAGCCCCAGTTTGTTTGCGCCTTGTTCATCGACGGTGCAGTAGGGGACGATGATCTTCTTTTCGCCCTTGCCGACTTCTTCTAGCAGTTGTGGTTTGGTGCGCGTTTCCGAGCGACAGTCTATGTACCACATCGCCACTTGCGCCTTTTGATATTCGGGCAGGGCGATGAATTTTTCGCAGGCGCGCGCGCTGATCTCGTCTTTGTTTTCTTGTGCGTTGCGGCGGTCGTAGGCCTCGCGGCGCATTGTATTCTTGCGTTCCATTACCGCCTCTAATTCTTCGGAAGATAACGTCGTGGTCATAGCTGTGTTGCCGTGATTAATGATCGGTTAGTGATGAGTGAGTGGGCAATGGTAAACCATTTTTTATATCTGTGACAATTCCAATTCCGGCTTTATTTTTTCTCCGCTAATTGGTAATAGTGCCATTTTCTATATCTGTGATAATTCCAATTCCGGCTTTATCCTTTTCCCCACTAATCGGTAATCGCGCCTTCCGAGGCGGACCGCACCTGACGCGCATACTTTGCCAACACGCCGTGCGTATAGCGGGGCGCCGGCGGTCGCCAGTCCTCTTTGCGGAGCGCCAGTTCGTCTTTGGAAAGGGCCACGTTAATCTCTCGTCTCTGTGCGTCGATGGTGATCCGGTCGCCGTCTTTCAACAGCGCCAGCGGCCCGCCGGTGGCCGCCTCGGGCGTGATATGCCCCACCACGAAGCCGTGACTGCCGCCGGAAAAGCGTCCGTCGGTGATCAGGGCGACGTCCTTACCCAGCCCCTGTCCCATGATCGCCGAAGTCGGCGACAGCATCTCCCTCATACCGGGCCCGCCCTTGGGGCCTTCGTAGCGAATGACGATCACGTCGCCCTTTTTAATGCCGCCGCCCAGGATCTTTTCCAGTGCCTTTTCCTCCGAGCCAAATACGCGCGCCGCGCCGGTAAAGTGCAGGCCTTCCTTGCCGGAAATCTTTGCCACCGCGCCTTGCGGGGCGAGGTTGCCGTACAAGATCACCAGGTGGCCGTCTTTTTTAATGGGGTTGGCGAAGCTACGCACCACGTCCTGTGACTTCGGGTAGGCCTGCACGCCCCGCAGGTTATCCTCCAAAGTCTTCCCCGTTACCGTCAGGCAGTCGCCGTGCAACAGACCCTGGTCCAGCAGCATACGCAGCAGCGGTTGAATGCCGCCGATCTCGATCAATTCCGACATCATATACTTGCCGCTGGGACGCAGATCGGCCAGCACCGGCACCTTTTTGCCGATGCGGGTAAACTCGTCCAGATCGAGTTTGATGCCGGCGGCGTGCGCCATCGCCGACAGGTGCAGGACGGCGTTGGTGGAGCCGCCCAAGGCGGTGACCACGGCGATGGCGTTTTGAAACGCCTTTTTGGACATGATGTCGCGCGGCGTGAGTGCCTTGTCGATCAGTTCCATGACGACCCGGCCGGCGGCAAGGCAATCCTGTTGCTTGTCGTCCGAGATGGCGCTTTGCGCCGAACTATTTGGCAGGCTCATCCCCAACGCCTCGATGGCGCAGGCCATGGTGTTGGCCGTGTACATGCCGCCGCACGATCCGGGCCCGGGGATGGCCGCCGCCTCGATCTGTCGCAGTTCCTCGTCGGACAGCTCTCGTTTGGCGTGTTTTCCGACCGCCTCGAAGACCGAAATCACGTCCACCTTCGTGTTTTGGTGGCGGCCCGGCATAATGGTGCCGCCGTAGACGAACAGCGCCGGCCGATTCAGGCGCGCCAGTGCGATCATGCAGCCCGGCATATTTTTGTCGCAGCCGCCGAGGGCGACGATGCCGTCAAAGCCTTGGCAGCCGGCCACCGTTTCGATGGAATCCGCGATGACCTCCCGCGACACCAGCGAATACTTCATGCCCTCGGTGCCCATGGAGATGCCGTCCGAGACCGTGATGGTGTTGAAGGTCACCGCCTTGCCGCCCGCCCGATCGGTGCCGGCGGCCACCTTTTCCGCCAACGTGTCGATGTGCAGATTGCAGGGCGTCACCCGGCTCCAGGTCGAGGCGATGCCGACTTGCGGCTTGTTGAAATCGGCGTCTTTGAAGCCTACCGCCCGCAGCATGGCGCGACTGGGCGCCCGTTCGGCGCCGTCTACGACGGCCGCAGAGAATTTTCGCACCGCAGAGGATTTTAGCCCCGTAGAAGATTTCCGCACCGCAGAGGATTTTAGATCACGCTTGGCCACGATCACACGGCTCTGGAAAGGTAACATTCATCCACAAGGTAGGTAAGACTGCCACAAGTATTGATATACCAAGTGATATATAGTATATACGTTACGCTGGCATTAGCAATTACAATAATACCTTGCATTACAGTTATAGGTTATCTATTTCGGTCATCTTATGTCGTTTGTTATGAACATCGTCTATAGATATGCGTAAATATGCGTTCTTGCCCCCCCCCCCCCCGAGAAAGAATGAGTGCGGATCCACGTCCTCATTCTAAGGTGAAATTAGCCTCGATCCGGGTTAGGCCCATCGGTGGACAATGGGGGCGGTGGACATGGAAACGCGGCGCCATGGCCGTCACCGGTATCGTCGCGACGTGCCTGGCCTTTGCCTCGTCGCCGGTCAAGGCGGACGGTTTTCAAGACCCGTTCATTGCCAGCACGCCGGCATCCGGCAGCACCTATCGCGCCGGCGAAAACATCAAAGTAAGAATACGGCCGGATAATCGGACCTGTCTCACCACGGTCACCGGCACCGTTACGATCGGCCTCAGAGTTGGCAGCAGTACGAAAACGTTGACGCTTTCGGTGCAACGGGATACGTGGTCGTTCCGGCAATACGACCACGAGATACGCGGTGATAGAACGATTTGGCGCACCAACGCCAGCGTCCTTGAGGGCACCTACCGGGTCGTTGCCGCGGACCGCGACACCGACGGCGTCAGCATTGCGGCAAACTCGCTGAGCGGCGGCTCCATCGGCGCCGAGATTGGCAACAACTGCTGGGGAATTTTTTCCAATCCCAGCAACACCGCCAACGTAAGCAAGGCCCACGGCGCACTGACCAATCAAAGCGGCCACAAGGTGGACGGGCGTTCATATGTGGATTTGAAGCTGGGGAACACCTCGGTCACGGAAGGATCAAATACCACAGTGGAGGCGATATTAGTGGGGGGCACAGCCAGCTCGGGCATCGTGGTCACGGTAGCGGCGGCGGCGGGCAACAATGCCTCGGCCGGCGATTTCAGCCTGTCGGGCAGCACGTTGACCATTGCGTCGGGCGACAGTCTCAGCGGGCAGGTAAGACTTAACGCGACCCAAAACACTAAGGATGAACCCGACAAGCAGGTCACGGTGTCGGGCACGACCACCGCCACCGGCATCAATACCACCATCAGTCCCGTGACGCTCACCATCCAGGACGATGACGCGCTGCCGACGGCCACGCTGAATCTTTCCTCGTCATCCATCTCGGAGAACGGCGGCTCGACTACGGTGACGGCAAGCCTGAGCCACCCGTCCAGCGAGCAGACTCGCATCACGGTGGCGGCCACGCCGGTGAGTCCGGCGGTGGCGGGCGATATCACGGTCAGCAACAACAAGGTCTTGACCATCGCGGCGGGTAGCACCACCAGCACCGGCACGGTCACGATTACCGCCAACAACAACCACGACCGGGGCGCCACCAAAAGCGTGACGGTGGCGGGCACCGCCAGCGGCGGGCGCGGCGTGGTCAGTCCGACCAGCAAGACGCTGATGATCCCCGACGATGACACGCCGGCCATCAGCACCGGCACGGTCAGCAACATGGGCAGGGTCACGGAGGCGAGCGGCAGCGGCCGCACGGCGACCTTCACCGTCGCACTGGCCAGCCGTCCGACCGCCAACGTCACCTTGGCGGTGAGCAGCGGCAACACCGCCGAGGGCACGGTCAGCCCGAGCAGCATGACGTTCACGAACAGCAACTGGAACAGTACCCAGACGGTCACCGTAACCGGCGTGGACGAACTCTACGACGACGGTGATCAGACCTATAACATCACCTTGGATCCGAGCAGCACCGACACCGACTACAACGGCCTCTCAAACAAGGAAGTAGCGATGACCACCGTCGATAACGACACCGCCGGCCTGACCACCGGCGCCGTGACCGGTCAACCGACCGAAGCCGGCGGCGCGGCGCGGTTCAGCGTGAGGCTGAACAGTGCGCCAAGGGGTAGAGTCACAGTGTCGGTGAGCAGCGGCGACACCACCGAGGGCACCGTCAGCCCGGCGATACTACGATTCGCCGAGGAGCGTACCACCACTGGCGGCGGCGGGAATCGTATCGTATGGAATAAATGGAACAATGCGCAGACGGTCACCGTCACCGGTCAAAACGACCACCTCGACGACGGCGACCAGAACTATGACATCACGCTCAGTACCGACGCCACCGGAGGAGAGCCGAGATATAGCAGATTTCACGCGAATCCGATAACGGCGACCGTCGGCGTGAGCACCACCGACGACGACACCACGGGCTTGACGGTGACCGAGCTGGCCTCGGCCACCGATCCGCGCGAGACCACCACCGAGGCGGGCGGCACGGCGCAGTTCAAGGTGGCGTTGTCCAGCGAGCCGTCCGCCAACGTCACGGTGGCGGTGAGCAGCGGCGACACCACCGAGGGCACGGTCAATCCCGCCAGCCTAACCTTCACGGCGGCCAACTGGAACAGCGCGCAGGAAGTGACGGTGACCGGTCAAAACGATGCCGTTGACGACGGCGATCAGGACTACGTGATCACGTTAAATCCCGACAGCGCGGCGGGTGCGGCGGGAGACGCCAACTATCGCGGTTTGGCAAATGTTACGTATACCTTCCGCAACACCGACGACGACACGGCGGGCTTGACGGTGACCGAGGCCGCAAATCCCGAGTGGACGACCGAGTGGGGGACGACGGGCAAATTCAAGGTGGCGTTGTCCAGCCAGCCGACCGCCAACGTCACCGTGGCGGTGAGCAGCAGCAATACCGGCGAGGGTACGCCGAGTCCGACCAGCCTGACGTTCACGGCCAGCAACTGGAACAGCGCGCAGGAAGTGACGGTCACCGGCCAGGACGATGAGATTGACGATCAGGATCAAAACTACGTGATCACATTGAATCCCGACAGCGCGGCGGGTGCGGCGGGGGATGCCAAGTATCGCGCCGTCTCGAACTCAACCGTCAACTTCCGCAATCAGGACGACGACGCATCGGGCCTGAGGGTGCGTGAACTGGCCTCGAGTACCAATCCGCGCGAGACCACCACCGAGGGCGGCGGCACGGCCAAGTTCAAGGTCCGGCTATCTAGCGAGCCGACCGCCGACGTGACGGTGACGGTGAGCAGCAGCGACACCGGCGAAGGGGAAATTACCAGTCCGTCGAGTAAGGTGCTGACGTTCACGTCCAGCAACTGGAACACTCAACAGGAAGTGACGGTGACCGGCCAGGACGATGATATTGACGACGGCGATCAGGACTACGTGATCACGCTGGATACCGCCAGTACGGGCGACTCCAGATATAACACCTTTGTGGCGGATATTACCTACACCTTCCGCAACACCGACGACGACACGGCGGGCTTGACGGTGACCGAGCTGGCACAGGCAACGAGCCCGCGCGAGACCACCACCGAGGCGGGCGGCACGGCGCAGTTCAAGGTGGCGTTGTCCACCGAGCCGACCGCCAACGTGACGGTGGCGTTGAGCAGCGATGACACCGGCGAGGGCGAGATCACCAGTCCATCCGGCAAGACCTTGACGTTCACGTCGAGCAACTGGAACAGCGCGCAGGAAGTGACGGTCACCGGTCAAAACGATGCCGTTGACGACGGCGACCAGACCTATGACATCACGCTGAACCCCGACAGCGCGGCGGGTGCGGCGGGCGATGCCAAGTATCGCGCCTTGTCGGATACTACCTACACCTTCCGCAACACCGATAACGATACCGCCGGGGTGACCGCCGGCGCCGTGAGCGGTCAGGCGACCGAAGCCGGCGGGACGGCGACGTTTACCGTGCAACTGGACAGTGAACCCGTCGGGCAAGTCTCGGTGGCGGTGAGCAGCGGCGACACCGGCGAAGGCACGGTCAGCCCAACGGTGGTGCACTTTTCTGCGACCGGCACCATCCTTAGGGTAAGTAACAATCTCGGCAATCTGGTGAATCGGCGATTTTACGCATGGAACAGTCCGCGGACCGTGACGGTGACCGGCGTAAACGACCACGTCGACGACGGCGACCAGAACTATGACATCACGCTGGATGCCCAAAGCTCCAACGACTCAACCTATAACTCGGTGTCGGACGTGAACGTCGGCGTTAGCACCACCGACGACGACACCACGGGCTTGACGGTGACGGAGCTGGCCTCGGCCACCGATCCGCGCGAGACCACCACCGAGGCGGGCGGCACGGCCAAGTTTAAGGTGGCGTTGGCCAGCGAGCCGACCGCCAACGTAACGGTGGCGGTGAGCAGCAATAAAACCGGCGAAGGTACGGTCAACCCCGCCAGCCTAACCTTCACGTCCGGCAACTGGAACAGCACGCAGGAGGTGACGGTCACCGGTCAAAATGATCATATTGACGATGGCGATCAGGACTACGTGATCACGCTGAATCCCGACAGTGCGGCGGGTGCGGGCGGCGATGCCAACTATCGCGGCGCCTCGAACGTTACCTACACCTTCCGCAACACCGACAACGACACGGCGGCGCTGGTGACGAGTTCCGTGACCGGCACGGCGAAGGAAAGCAACACCGCGCAGACGGCGACGTTTACGGTCAAGCTGGCGACGCAGCCGACCGCCAACGTGACGGTGGCGGCGAGCAGTGCCGACAGCGGCGAGGGCACGCCGAGTCCGACCAGCCTGACGTTTACGGCCAGCAACTGGAACAGTACCCAGACGGTGACCGTGACCGGCGTCGACGACGCCATTCAGGACGGCACGCAGAGCTACAACATCGAGCTGGATCCGAGCAGTAGCGGCGACACCGTCTACAACGGCCTGGCAACGAAGACCGTGGGGGTGATGACCGAAGACGACACCGACACGGCGGGGATCATGACGAGTTCCGTGACCGGCACGGCGAAGGAAAGCAGCAGCACGCAGACGGCGACCTTCACCGTCAAGCTGACCAGCGAGCCGACCGCCAACGTCACCATAGCGGTGAGCAGTGCCGACACCGGCGAGGGCACGCCGAGTCCGACCAGCCTGACGTTTACGTCCGGCAACTGGAACAGTACCCAAACGGTGACCGTGACGGCGGTGGACGACGCCATTCAAGACGGCACGCAGAGCTATAACATCGAACTGGATCCGAGCAGTGCCACCGATACCGTCTACAACAATCTGGCGACGAAGACCGTGGGGGTGATGACTCAGGACGACACCGACATGGCGGGCTTGACGGTAACCGAGCTGGCCTCGGCCACCGATCCGCGCGAGACGACTACGGAGGGGGGGGGTACGGCACAGTTCAAGGTGGCGTTGTCCAGCGAGCCAATCGCCAACGTAACGGTGACGTTGAGCAGCAATAAAACCGGCGAGGGCGAGATCACCAGCCCGTCGAGCAAGGTGCTGACGTTCACGTCCAGCAACTGGAACAGCGCGCAGGACGTGACGGTCACCGGTCAAGACGATGATGTGGACGATGACGATCAGAGTTACGTGATCACGCTGAATCCCGACAGTGCGGCGGGGGCGGGCGGAGACGCCAACTATCGCAGTTTGTCGAATGTTACGTATACCTTCCGCAACACCGACGACGACACGGTGGGCTTGACGGTGACCGAATTGGCCTCGGCCAGCGATCCGCGCGAGACCACCAGCGAGAATGGCGACACGGCACAGTTCAAGGTGGCGTTGGCGACGCAGCCGACCGCCAACGTGACGGTGACGTTGAGCAGCGGCGACACCGGCGAAGGGGATATCACCAGCCCGTCTAGCAAGGTGCTGACGTTCACGGCCGGCAACTGGAACAGTGCCCAGACGGTGACGGTCACCGGTCAAAACGATCACATCGACGATGATGATCAGGACTACGTGATCACGCTGGATCCCGACAGTGCGGCGGGGGCGGGCGGCGATGCCAAGTATCGCAGTGCCTCGAGTGTTATGTACACCTTCCGCAACACCGATAACAATATGGTGGGCTTGGCGGTGACCGAGCTGGCCTCGAGCAGCGATCCGCGCGAGACCACCACCGAGGCGGGCGGTACGGCCAAGTTCAAGGTGGCGTTGGCCAGCGAGCCGACCGCCAACGTGACGGTGGCGGTGAGCAGTGGCGACACCGGCGAGGGCACGGTCAGTCCGGCCAGCTTGACGTTCACGTCTAGCAACTGGAACAGCACGCAGGAAGTGACGGCGACCGGCCAGGACGATCTGATCGACGATGGCGATCAGAACTACGTGATCACCTTAAATCCCGACAGTGCGGCGGGTGCGGGCGGCGATGCCAAGTATCGCAGCGCGTCAAACGTTACGTACACCTTCCGCAACACCGATGACGACACGGCGGCGATCGTGACGAGTTCCGTGACCGGAATGGCAAAGGAAGGCAACACCGCGCAGACGGCGACGTTTACGGTCAAGCTGGCGACCGAGCCGACCGCCAACGTGACGGTGGGAGTGAGCAGCGCCGACAGCGGCGAAGGCACGCCGAGTCCGACCAGTTTGACATTCACGGCCAGCAACTGGAACAGCACCCAGACGGTGACCGTGACGGCGGTGGACGATGCCATCGAAGACGACACGCAGAGTTACAACATCGAGCTGGATCCGAGCAGCACCGGCGACACCGTCTACAACGGTCTGGCGACGAAGACCGTCGAGGTGATGACCGAGGACGACAACGACATGGCGGGGATGACGGTGACGGAGCTGGCCTCGGCCACCGATCCGCGCGAGACCACCACCGAGGGCGGCGGCACGGCGCAGTTCAAGGTGGCGTTGACCAGCGAGCCGACCGCCAACGTGACGGTGACGTTGAGCAGTGCCGATACCGGCGAAGGCGATATTACCAGCCCGTCTGGCAAGGTGCTGACGTTCACGGCCGGCAACTGGAACAGCGCGCAGGAAGTGACGGTGACCGGCCAGGACGATGCCGTCGACGATGACGATCAGAACTATGTGATCACACTGAATCCCGACAGTGCGGCGGGGGCGGGCGGCGATGCCAAGTATCGCGCCTTGGGGAATCTCACCTACACCTTCCGCAACACCGATAACGACACGGCGGCACTGACGGTGACCGAGCTGGCACAGGCAACGAGCCCGCGCGAGACCACCACCGAGGGCGGCGGCACGGCACAGTTTAAGGTAGCGTTGGCGACCGAGCCGACCGCCAATGTGACGGTGACGTTGAGCAGTGACGACACCGGCGAAGGGGAAATCACCACTCCGTCGAGCAAGGTGCTGACATTCACGTCCGGCAATTGGAACAGCGCGCAGGAAGTGACGGTCACCGGTCAAAACGATCCCGTCGACGATGACGATCAGGACTACATGATCACGCTGAATCCCGCCAGCACGGCGGGCGATGCCAAGTATCACGCCTTGACAAGCGTCATGTACACCTTCCGCAACACCGACGACGACACGGTGGGCTTGACGGTGACCGAATTGGCCTCGGCCAGCGATCCGCGCGAGACCACCACCGAGGGCGGCGGCACGGCGCAGTTCAAGGTGGCGTTGACGACCAGACCGATAGCCAACGTGACGGTGACGTTGAGCAGCGGCGACACCACCGAAGGAGAAATCACCAGCCCGTCGAGCAAGGTGCTGACGTTCACGGCCGGCAACTGGAACAGTGCCCAGACGGTGACGGTGACCGGTCAAAACGATCACGTCGACGATGATGATCAGGACTACGTGATCACGCTGGATCCCGACAGTGCGGCGGGTGCGGGCGGCGATGGCAAGTATCGCGGCGCCTCGAGTGTTATGTACACCTTCCGCAACACCGATAACAACATGGTGGGTTTGGCGGTGACCGAGCTGGCCTCGGCCACCGATCCGCGCGAGACCACCACCGAGGCGGGCGGTACGGCCAAGTTCAAGGTGGCGTTGGCCAGTGAGCCGACCGCCAACGTGACGGTGGCGGTGAGCAGCGGCGACACCGGCGAGGGCACGGTCAGTCCCGCCAGCCTGACGTTTACGTCTAGCAACTGGAACAGCGCGCAGGAAGTGACGGCGACCGGCCAGGACGACCTGATCGACGATGGCGATCAGGACTACGTGATCACCTTAAATCCCGACAGTGCGGCGGGTGCGGGCGGCGATGCCAAGTATCGCAGCGCGGCGAACGTGGAATACACCTTCCGCAACACCGACGACGACACGGCGGCGATCGTGACGAGTAACGTGACCGGCACGGCGAAGGAGAGCAACACCGCGCAGACGGCGACGTTTACCGTCAAGCTGGCGACCGAGCCGACCGCCAACATAACGGTGGGAGTGAGCAGTGCCGACAGCGGCGAGGGCACGCCGAGTCCGACCAGCCTGACGTTCACGGCCAGCAACTGGAACAGCACCCAGACGGTGACCGTGACCGGCGTCGACGATCCCATTGAAGACGGCACGCAGACCTACAACATCGAGCTGAATCCGAGCAGCACCGGCGATACCGTCTACAACAATCTGGCGACGAAGAATGTGGCGGTGATGACCGAGGACGACAACGACATGGTGGGCTTGAGGGTGACCGAATTGGCCTCGGCCACCGATCCGCGCGAGACCACCACCGAGGGCGGCGGCACGGCGCAGTTCAAGGTTGAGCTGGGTAGCCAGCCGACCGCCAACGTGACGGTGACGTTGAGCAGTGCCGACACCGGCGAAGGCGATATTACCAGCCCGTCAAGCAAGGTGCTGACGTTCACGGCCAACAACTGGAACAGTGCGCAGGAAGTGACGGTCACCGGCCAGGATGATCTGATCGACGATGACGATCAGAACTATGTGATCACGCTGAATCCCGACAGTGCGGCGGGTGCGGGCGGCGATGCCTTGTATCGCGCCTTGTCGAATGTTACATACACCTTCCGCAACACCGATGACGACACGGCGGCGTTGACGGTGACCGAGCTGGCCTCCAGCACCAATCCGCGCGAGACCACCACCGAGGGCGGCGGCACGGCACAGTTCAAGGTGGCGTTGGCCACCGAGCCGACCGCCAACGTAACGGTGAGGGTGCTCAGCACCGACACCGGCGAGGGCACGCCGAGTCCGTCCAGTCTGACGTTCACGTCTAGCAACTGGAACAGCGCGCAGGAAGTGACGGTCACCGGCCAGGACGATTACGAAGACAGGGGCGATGAGGATTACTCGATCGTGCTGAGTGTCGCCAGCACGACGGGCGATGCCAAGTATCGCGGCGGGGATGTGAGTGGTCATGTCTATGTCTTCCGCAACACCGATGACGACACGGCGGGGGTTGTGCCGAGTTCCGTGACCGGCACGGCGTCGGAAGACGGCACTACCAGCAAAGCGACGTTCACGGTCAAGCTGGCGAGCCGGCCGATACTGGCGGTTGTGACGGTGGCGGTGAGCAGTGCCGACACCACCGAGGGCACGCCGAGTCCGACCAGTCTGACGTTCGGCTTGAACAACTGGAACAATGCGCAGACGGTGACGGTGACCGGCGTCGACGATCCGGCCACCGACGGCGATCAGACCTATAACATCGTCCTTGATCCGTCCACCATCGATACCTTGGACACATATCACACCGCGCCCAATGCGACCGTAGCGGTCACCACCGTCGATGATGATGTACCGGGTTTGCGCACCGGCACGGTGAGCGGCACGATCACCGAGGCGGGAGGCGCGGCGACCTTTACGGTGCGTCTCAACACCCTGCCGAGCGGCGATGTGACGGTGGCGGTGAGCAGCGGCGACAGCGGCGAGGGCACGGTCAGTCCGAGCAGCATGACGTTCACGATCAACAACTGGAACAGCACGCAGACGGTGACGGTCACCGGGGCGAACGATAGCATTGACGATGGCGATCAAAACTACGACATCATCCTTGATCCGGCCAGCACTGCGGACAGCGATTACAACGGCCTGGACAACGTTGACGTGCGGGTGACGACTACCGACGATGACACGGCCGGCATTACGCTGAGCGATCTGGGCGCGGGTACGCCGCGCGAGACGGTGACCGAGGCGACGGGCGCCGGCCGCACCGCGACCTTCGATGTCGAGCTGGACAGCGAGCCGACCGCCAACGTGGTGATCGCGTTGAGCAGCACCGACACCACCGAGGGGACGGTGAGTCCGGCCAGTCTGACGTTTACGGCGACCAACTGGAACAGTACGCAGACAGTGACGCTGACCGGCGTCGACGACTTTATTGACGATGGCGACCGCGACTATGCGGTGCGGTTGGCGAGTCCGACCGGCAGCGACAGCGTCTATAGTGGGCTGAGTCAACAAGACGTACTGGTGCGCACCCTCGATAACGACACCAAGGGCGTGACCGTGACGCCGACCGCCTTGAAGGTTGCCGAGGGCGGCGCCGGCCAGACCTATACGTTGGTACTGAATACGCAACCCGAGGCCGATGTCACCATCACGATCGCCAGCAGCGACACCGCCGTCACGCCGTCCGTGAGCAGCGTCACGTTCGGCACCGGCAACTGGAACAGCGCGGTGACGGTGACGGTGACGGCGGCGACCGACAACGACGACTACGCCAAGGGGGGCGTGAAGATCAATCACACCGTTAGCGGCACCGGCAGCGGCTATGAAAATGTGAACGCGGCGACCGTAATAGTGACGGTGCGCGGCGGCAGTGCCGACCGGCGCATCGCCATGCACAGCCAGGGCACCACCAACTACGAAGTCAACAACCAGACGGTCACCGTGACGGTATCCGAGGGCGTGAACGAGGCCATTGAAGTGGCGCCGCCGGCCGCCTTGGGGCAGGATTTGGCGATCACCCTGAGTCGGGTATCGTCATCGGTGCCGTTGACCGGCGGTGCCTACACTTTGGGCGGCGACACGGTGTTTGACATCGATGTGGATGTGGTGCCGACCGGCGGGCTTGAGATCTGTCTGCCGTATAACGCCGATCTGGAGACGGCCTCGACCGGGCGTCCCCTGTTGCTGCTGCACTACGACGAAAGTAGCGGCGAATGGGAAACCGTGAGCGGCGCGACCTTGCGGAGCACGGCGACGGGCACCCTGGTGTGTGCGACCGTGACCGAGTTTTCGGTCTTTGGGGTGGGCTTTGTCGATGTGCCGGATCAGCTTTATACCGTCAACACCCCGATCACGACGTTGATCCTGCCGGAGTTGGTGGACGGCGATGTCGACTACATCCTAAGCCCGGCCCTGCCGGTGGGCCTGAGCCTGAATGCGGGCACGCGCACGGTCAGCGGTACGCCGACGGAAGAACAAACCGAGAGCCTATACACCTGGCGGGTGATGGGCGGCACGGCGGTGCTGACGTTCGCCATCACCGTCGAGAACTCGCGGGACAAGGAACGGGCGCGGCTGCGGCGTCTCAACGAATCCGTCGTACCGGAGCTGGCGCGCGCCCTGACCGACAGCGTGAGCCGCGCGATCCGCGAACGGCTGGAGGGTGCGAAGAACACCCCGACCTCGCTTGCGACCTCGTTCGGTAGCCTGATACAGGGCAACGCCAGGGCACTGGAGGACGGTACCTTCAAATGGCGCAAGGCACTGAGCGGGCGTCACTTTGCGCTGCCGTTAAACGCCGCCGACGAATCCCGCAACCTGACCCTGTGGGGGGCGGGCGACTGGCGCGATCTGTCGCTGAAGAAGGGGCCGTTGGATTGGGACGGCGATGCCTTCTCCTGGCACCTGGGGATCGATACCGAATGGGGCACAAACAAGACCGCCGGCGTGACCGTCTCGTGGTTTGAGAGCGACATCGACTACGGCGACAAGAGCGAAGGGGCGGCGATCAAGGGCGATCACGAGAGCGAGATGGTGAGCATCCATCCGTACATCGGTTGGAGCGGCGAAGACGGACGCCATCTGTGGGCGACGGCCGGCTACGGCGAGGGCGAGATCACCATCGATGACGAGGATCTCGATGAGAAACAACGCAGCGACAGCACCCTCAAGACCTTGTCGGCGGGGGGCAGTATGCGGGTCTACGAACGGGATGATCTAAAGATCGCCATTCGGGGCGAGGGGCAGACCACGCGGTGGCGCATCGACGACAACGGCGACCGCATAGACGGCGTGACCATCGACGCCCACCGACTGCGGCTGGCCGCCGAGGGCAGCCGTCGTCAGGTGCTGGAAACGGGCGCGATCCTGACCTCAAGCCTGGAGCTGGGGGTACGCTATGACGGCGGCGACGGCGAGACCGGCCACGGCGTCGAGATCGGCGGTAATTTTGACTACAGTGACGGCGGGGTACGCATTCGCACCCACGGGCGCTATCTGGTGGCGCATGAGAGCGATCTGGACGAGTGGGGCATCGGCGGCGCGCTGGAATTGATACCGGCGGCCAACGGGCGGGGGCTGCGTCTCAGTCTCTCCCCGACCTGGGGCACCACCGGCAGCGGCATCGGCGAATTGTGGGAGCGGGGCCTGGCCTTGAAGGAAGATAGCGAAGACGATGCCGAGTTGAAACTGGAGACCGAGATGGGCTACGGGCTGTATCGGGTGCGGGGGCTGCTGACGCCGTACCTGGGGCTGAGCGTGCTGGAGGAGGGACGCCACTACCGGATCGGCAGCGAGTACCAATTTAACGAGGCCTTTTCCCTGAAACTAGAGGGCGAGCGGCGCGAACACGATGATGAGGATACCGAACACGGCATCGGCGTGCAGGCCGTGATCAGGTGGTGAAAATCACCAGCTATTGCCACGAAGGGTATCCTATCCTTGGAAAGCATATTTCCGAGATCAACAGCCATTGAAAGATTAAAAACCGATCTGCAATTCTACTCTGGTCTAGAAACCACCAGCCCGTTTCCGCGGCGGCTTATTTACAATGATGCTTGAACTTCGCTATGATGTGGGAGTTTAGGGTAAAGCCATGTATGCAATAGACACCGCCGAGGCCATCAGGAAATTGACCGCCGCCGACATGCCGGAGGCGCAGGCGCGCGTCATTGTAGATACGTTCAAACACCCCGACGCGGAAGTAGCCACCAAGACAGATCTTGAAGCACTGAGACAAGAGCTTAAGGCAGATAATAAAGCGCTAAGACAAGAGCTTAAGGCGGATGGTAAAGCGCTAAGACAAGAGCTTAAGGCAGATATTGAAGGGCTAAGACAAGAGCTTAAGGCAGATAATAAGGGGTTAAGACAAGAGTTTAAGGCAGATATCAAAGAGCTGAGACAAGAATTTAAGACGGATATTTCCAAACTTCAAATCGGTCAGACCTGGCTTCAATGGGTAATCGGGTTGAACTTAGGCCTTACTCTGCTAATAGTGGGCAAACTCCTGTTTTTCTAACATGTATGCAATAGACACCGCCGAGGCCATCAGGAAATTGACCGCCGCCGACATGCCGGAGGCGCAGGCGCGGGTAATTGTAGATACGTTCAAACACCCCGACGCGGAAATAGCAACCAAGACAGATCTTGAAGCACTGAGACAAGAGATTACAGGGCTGAAACAAGAGCTTAAGGCGGATATCAAAGGGCTAAAACAAGAGCTGAGGCAAGAGTTTGGGAAAGAGCTTGAGACCGGTATCAACGGGCTAAGACAAGAGCTTAAGGCAGATATTGAAGCACTGAGACAAGAGATTAAGGCGGATAGTAGAGAGCTTAGAGCAGAGTTTAGAACAGAATTAAAATGGATCAAATGGGCAATCGGGGCGAACTTGGGCTTTACCCTGCTAATCGTGCTCAAACTCGTATTTTTTTGACTGAACCGCCGATATAACTATTGTATTATTGTACGCGGGAATTACAGGACAAACTCACGTGGAGCCGCCGCCGATGAAACGACTACGGATGATCATTACCCCCCCCCCCCCCCCCCCCCCCCCGCGATTAGCCATAGGCACAATGGTGCTTAGCCTTTGCCGCAATCGCCTTGTACGCCGGCTTTTGGCCGGCGTTTCTGTGGCCGCACCGCTACTGCTGACGGCGGGTACGGCGGGGGCGCATGCAACTACTACTAATAATATTCACCATACTTTCAGGATAGAGTTGGGCGCGGCGCGCGCCAGTTCGCTTACCGTCGTCGAGGGCCAGTCGGTGGCCGTCCCCGTCGACATCCTCTGTACCGGGGGTTGCAGTGGTTACCCGGGATATGGACAGGCTTTTAGAAATTTACGCGCATATTTTGATATCGCCGTAACGACTCCCGCCGATGCCGGCGGGGTCACGCCGAGCAGCAATGTGCGGTTGAGGTATAACCGACCTAACACCGGTACTCTGCTCACTTTTACCCGTCCCGAGCACGGGACGGTGACGCTCAGGATTCCCGACAACAATGACATGGACGGCGACCGAACGGTGACGGTGTCGGCGGAGTGGTACGGCCAAGATTCAGGCGATACTATACCTTATTGGTACAGCCCTGGTACCGGCGTAACGTCCGCTACGTTGACGATCCTGGATGACGACGCGCGGCTGACGGTAACCGAGAGCGGCGGTTCGACCGTGACCACGGAGGATGGCGGCACGGACTCGTTCACGGTACGGCTGCCGACCAACCCGCAGGGGGTTGTGGCGGTGGATATTTCAAGCCAGGACAGCGACGAGTGCGAAGTGTCGCTGGACGGCGGCATGACCTACATTGCCGCCGGCGAGAGCGGGACATTGACGTTCCTGTCCACCGCCGACGCCGGAGACGAAGACCCGGCCGCACAGACGAGGTTGTGGAACATCCCGCAGATGGTGACGGTGCGGGGCGTGGACGACACGGTGAGCGATGCCGGCGCGACCTGTGCGGTACGGCTGGACCCGAGCAGTCCGCCCCCCACTGGCGATATCCGCTACCACGCGATAGCGCACACCATAGTGTTGGTAACCAACACGGACAACGACGGCACGGGAGAGGTGACGGAAGTACTGCTGCCGGAAGTGGCGCGGGCGATGGCGGACAGCCGCGCGACGGCGGTGCGTCAACGTCTCGAACAGGCGGATTTGGGCGGTGCGCCTACATCACCATCACCCTCGCTGACGAATCTGCTGATGCGTCACGGCGCGGCTATGCAAGAAGACGGGGAATTAGACTGGAAACGACACCTGCTGCCGCAGGCGGCGTTTGCGCTGTCGCTGGACGATGACGCGGGCGGCATGGGTAGCGACATCGTCTTGTGGGGCGGCGGCGACTACCGCGATCTCGATGGCGAGGCGCGCGGCGTGAAGTGGGACGGCGACGTGACCAGCGCCCACCTGGGGGCGGATCGGCTGTTGCCAAACGGTCTGCGCGTAGGCCTGGCGGCGACGTGGTCGGAGGCCAAACTCGACTACGGACACCAAGGTCAAAAGGGCAAGTGGGAGCTGGAGATGACCAGTGCGCAACCCTATTTGGGATGGACCTCGCCGGGCGGTATTTCCCTGTGGGCGATGGCGGGCGTTGGCAGTGGCGATCTGGAGATTGTCGCCGGCGGGCAGCGTCAGAAGTCGGACGCCGACATGCGGATGGCCTCGGCCGGGGCGCGGGGGCCGTTGTATGCGGCCAACGGCACCGAGGTCTCGCTACGCGGCGAGGCGATGTATGCGGATTTCGAAGTGGACAACAACGGCGATGGCATTCAACGCCAGAAGTCGGACGCCACGCGCTTGCGGGTGGCGGTAGAGGCAAGGCAGGAGAAAATCCTGGCATCGGGGGCGCGGTTATTGCCAAGATTTGAGTTGGGCGTGCGTTATGACGGCGGCGATGGCGAGACCGGTAGCGGTGCGGAAGTAGGCGTGGGCGTAGACTACGGGTCGGGCCGGTTGGGCCTGACGGCGGGTGCGCGGACGCTGGTGGCGAATTCGGATTACGATGAATGGGGCGCCAACGTATCGCTGGTATACAGGGCGATGACCGATGGGCGAGGTCTACACATCACCCTGACGCCGACTTGGGGGACCGCCGAGAGCGGTCTACAGCGGTTGTGGAAGGCGGGGGCGGCATTATACGAGGAAGACGAAGAAGACCCGGACAGCAGTCTAAAGCTGGACGGCGAGATCGGCTACGGACGGCATCATGTCGGCGGACTGCTGACGCCGTATTTGGGGATGAGCGTGCGGGACGAAGGGCGTCACTACCGGTTGGGCGGACGCTTCAAGTTACGTGAAACGCTGACGCTGAACACCGAATGCGAACGCCTCGAACACGATGACGAGGATACCGAACACGGCATCGGCGTAACGGTTGAATATAGGTGGTGAAATCAACAGATATAGCACGCCTAGATAACTGATTTGCGGTGCTACTTTGATCTGGAATCACCCGCCATCGAACGCCTAGATAACCGCCCTGTCGAGATCAACTAGACACTCTATTTATCTTTGGGAATAATCTAGGATATAGTGGCTTATTCCAATGACGCTTGAACTTCGCTATGATGTTGGGAGTTTAGGATAAAGTCATGTATGCAATAGACACCGCCGAGGCCATCAGGAAATTGACCGCCGCCGACATGCCGGAGGCGCAGGCGCGGGTGATTGTGGATACGTTCAAACACCCCGACCCGGAAGTAGCAACAAAGGCAGATATTAGAGAGCTTAGAGCAGAATTAAATTGGATCAAATGGGCCATCGGGGTGAATTTAGGCTTTACCCTGCTAATAGTGGGCAAACTCGTATTCTTCTGAGAGGTTAAAATGATCATGCCTATATCCCCCCCCCCCCCCCCCCCCCCCCCCCCCGATTTGTAATTACCACATCCCGCGCAGATCGTAGTGAGGTTCGGCGGCCACCGCAGATTACAGTGATGCGTGGACTTCGCAATCGCCTTGTACGCCGACTTTTTGGCCGGCGTTTCTGTGGCCGCACCGCTATTACTCGCGGCGGGTACGGCGGGGGCACACGCCGGCTCCGGCCAGCACCATATTTTCAATATAGAGTTGGGCGATGCGCGCGCCAGTTCGCTTACCGTCACCGAGGGGCAGGCGGCGACCATCCCCGTCAACATCCTTTGCGCCCACATTGTTCACGGTTGCAACTACAGTCCCGAGTTCACAGCCGACCATAAATGCCCTTGCATATTTTGATATCGTCGTAACGACTCCCGCCGACGCCGGCGGCGCCACGCTGAGCACCAATACGCGGCTGAGGTATAACAGACCTAACAGCGGTGTAATCACTCTTACGCGGCCCGAGAACGGGGTGGTGACGCTCATGATTCCCGACAACGACGACCTGGACGGCACCCGAACGGTGACGGTGTCGGCGGAGTGGCCTGGCGACGGCGACGTTCCAGGTGAGCAAGCTTATTGGCAAGTGAATCATACCGTCGTCACGACCGCCACGCTGACGATCCTGGACGACGACGTGCCGGGTGGCGGTTCGACCGCGACCACGGAGGCGGTGACGGAAGTGTCGCTGCCGGAGGCGGCGCGGGCGATGGCGGACAGCCGCGCGACGGCGGTGCGTCAACGTCTCGAACAGGCGGATTTGGGCGGTGCGCCTACATCACCCTCGCTGACGGAAAACGTAAACTTGGAACGGCTGATGCGACACGGGTCGGCTATGCAGGAAGACGGGGAATTAGACTGGAAACGACACCTGCTGCCGCAGGCGGCGTTTGCCTTGTCGCTGGACGGGAATGACGCGGGCGGCGGTGGCGACATCGTCTTGTGGGGCGGCGGCGACTACCGCGATCTCGATGGCGAGGCGCGCGGCGTGAAGTGGGACGGCGACGTGACCAGCGCCCACCTGGGGGCGGATCGATTGCTGGCAAACGGTCTGCGTGTGGGGCTGGCGGCCACCTGGTCGGAGGCGAAATTAGATTACGGACACCAGGGTCAAAAGGGCAAGTGGGAGCTGGAGATGACCAGTGCGCAACCCTATTTGGGATGGATCACGCCGGGCGGCATCAGCCTATGGGCGATGGCGGGCGTTGGCAGTGGCGATTTAGAGATCGTCGCCGGCGGGCAGCGTCAGAAGTCGGACGCCGACATGCGGATGGCCTCGGCCGGGGCGCGGGGGCCGTTGTACGCGGCCAATGGCACCGAGGTCTCGCTGCGGGGCGAGGCGATGTATGCGGATTTCGAAGTGGACGACAACGGCGATGGCATTCAACGACAGAAGTCGGACGCAACACGCTTGCGGGTGGCGGTAGAGGCAAGGCAGGAGAAAATCCTGGCATCGGGCGCGCGGTTATTGCCAAGATTTGAACTGGGCGTGCGTTATGACGGCGGCGATGGCGACACCGGCAGTGGTGCGGAAGTGGGCGTGGGCGTAGACTACGGGTCGGGCCGGTTGGGTCTGACGGCGGGCGCGCGGACGCTGGTGGCGAATTCGGATTACGATGAATGGGGCGCGAACGTATCGCTGGTATACAGGGCGATGACCGATGGGCGAGGTCTACACATCACCCTGACGCCGACCTGGGGGACCGCCGAGAGCGGTCTACAGCGGTTGTGGAAGGCGGGGGCGGCATTATACGAGGAAGACGAAGAAGACCCGGACAGCAGTCTAAAGCTGGACGGCGAGATCGGCTACGGACGGCATCATATCGGCGGACTGCTGACGCCGTATTTGGGGATGAGCGTGCGGGACGAAGGGCGTCACTATCGGTTGGGCGGACGTTTCAAGTTACGTGAAACCCTGACGCTGAACACCGAATGCGAACGTCTGGAGCAAGACCGTGCCGACACCGAACACGGCATCGGCGTAACCGTCGAGTATAGGTGGTGAAATCACCCGCCATCGAACGCCTAAAAACCGATCTACGGCCTTCTGATCTGGAATCAACAGTATATAGCACGCCTAGATAACCAATCTACAATTCTACTCTGATCAAAAAACCACCAGCCGTTGCGGGTGGTAGAACCCTATTTCCGGGAAGGATATATTCCTAAAAGGGTGATTTTATCTCCCCTGTAGGCGGTATTTTTTAACCGTATTTTCGTCTTTCTCCCATAATACTTTTTGAACGCATAGGGATAATGCGTTACAGTTCGGTGCACCTCAGTGCAAAAAAGAAAGGCGGGCGATGGTGAATTCGGCGGCGGATCGGGCTAGGGAAATGCTTCCCGTGGACGTTTCCGTTGGGCATCTCCACGAGCCTCAATTTCATGTCGGCGATGCGCGGGAAGTGCTGCGCACCTTCGCCGACGCCAGCATCGACTTCTGCATGACCAGTCCACCGTACTGGGGACAGCGCCAGTATGCGGAGATGGGTATCGGCATGGAGATGGACTACCGCGATTACGTCGACCGCTTGTGCGAGATCTTCGCGGAAGTGCGGCGCGTGCTCAAACCTACAGGTTCATTCTGGCTGAACATCGGCGACGCATACGTGCGCAAGAGCTTGGTTGGTCTGCCCTGGCGCATCGCCTTTCAGATGATCGATTTTCAGGGCTGGCTGTTGCGCAACGACGTCATCTGGCACAAAGTCAAGGGCGGTCCAGACAACTCGAAAGACAAGCTGCGCAACACCTACGAGCACGTGTTTCACTTCGTCAAATCGTCAAAATACTATTACGACGTGGACGCGATCCGATCCGAAAAAAACGCTGGTCCGCAACGGCGCGGTGGTGTCGGCGACAGGCGTCTCGGGCATACGCTACCGGCGGCAGATCGAACTGTCCACGGCACTGTCGCCACAGGAAAAGCAGGCGGCACTGACGGCGTTACAGGAAATGCTCGATCAGGTGCGCCGCGGCGCCATCGCCGATTTTCGCATGATCATCCGCGGCCGCCAGCGAGTCACACATTCCGATTCCATCAGAGTTTCCGGGCGCGCTAAGGAACTCCACGATAAAGGCTTCTATTTCTTGCGCTACCATCCCCACGGCAGCAAGCCGCGAGACGTGTGGGACATCCTGCCGGAAGACACCCAGAATCGGCGGCGGCACTTCGCGCCATACCCTGAAGACCTGTGCAAAATCCCGCTACTGGCCACCTGTCCGCCAGACGGCATTGCACTCGATCCGTTCTGTGGCACCGGCACAACCCTGCTGGTGGCACGACAGTTGGGGCGGAGAAGCATCGGCATAGATCTGTGTGCGGAGTACATCGAGCAGGCGAGAAATCGCTGCCTGATGTTGCTGTGAATCGGATTGTCGACCTGTTCGGCCGCCACGCGGCGGCGGAAAACCCTCAGGGTTGGCGCAACGTTCTGCGGGAGCAGGCGTGTCCATTCCGACATACGCGCTGCGTCAAGATGCGCAAGAGCGTGCCGGAAGTGGCGATTGGTACGTGTACGGTGCGCGCTGGCAAGGCGCGCGTGCGCCGGTCGTCATCTGTCCTTTTCGCCTGTTGCAGCGCCGCCAGATATTCGTCGATAGCCTGCATCTGTTAGGAATGCACGAACCTGGCAACGAGCTGCATATCATTCCCGAAGTGGCAGTTCCGGGTGGGAGTGTTGACTATTTTCTGGTATCCGCGCGACTGCGCAAAGTCATGGACTTCGTAGGCATAGAAGTTCAGGCGTTGGACACCACGGGCACGGTCTGGCCTGCGCGATAGCGCTTCTTGCAAGAGCAAGGCTTGGCGCCGGCGGATGAACGGGACTTGTTCGATAAACCTTTCGGGATCAACTGGAAGATGACGGCCAAAACCACTCTGATGCAGCTACACCACAAAGTGAAAACCTTTGAAGGCGTGAACAAGCGGCTGGTTCTGGTGCTGCAAGACCATCTGATGGAATACATGCAGCGCGAATTTTCGTGCGCGCACCTTGAGTCCGCCAAGCTGGGCAATGTCATGCACTTCCATGTTTACGCCTACCGAGAATGTGCCGGTACCGGCGATCTGATGTTGGCTACAAGAAAAAGCACCGATATCCGCGGCGTCGCGGCGTGCTTGGACATACAGATGGAGCCGAACGTGGAACTAGCGGACATGGTTGAGCACCTGGAGGGCAAGATTTCGGATGAGACAGTACTACAGCTATAACCGCGTAGTAACAGGCCATTTCAAAACCTGCGCCGTTAGATTTTTACTTCTTTCCTAGATTTTTTCCTGGAAATTATCAGATATAGCACACCTAGATAACCGATCTATGGTCTACTCCGATCAAAAAAACCACCAACACATATTTCGGTAGCGGTGAATCCGTATCCTTAAAAGGGTGATTTTTTTTCGGAAAATCACCAACCATCGAAAACCTAAAAACCAAAGATTCAGTTTCGAGGGAAAATCATCAAGTACCGCAAGTCGATTCTGATGCCGATCCTTGCGCCGATTTGATGGGTATGGTGGGTTGGGGCGTAGCACAATAGCGTGTTGCCGCTGGGTAGCCGCAGCCTGTAGAGGAATTCGGTGCCGCGAAAGTGTTTTTCTTCTATTAAGGCGGTAACTTTACTGCCGTCGTCATACAGGACGTTGTCGGGCCGCAGCAGTAGGTCTACATCGCTGTCTTGAACCGAGGACGGGCACAGTTCCCCCGTTACGCGCCCGAATTCGGTATCCAGCGTGGTCGAATCGATCACTCTTGCCGGTATGGTGCTGCCCAAGCCGATAAAGTCGGCGACAAAACGTGTCTTGGGTCGGTGATAGACTTGGTAGGCGTCGCCCCATTGTACGATTTGGCCATCCTGCATGACGCCGATCTCGTCTGCCAAGGCAAAGGCCTCGTCCTGGTTGTGGGTGACCAGGATCGCGGTTACGTTTTCATGTTTCAGGATCTTGCCGACTTCGGTGGCAACCTGTTCGCGCAGGTTCGGGTCAAGATCGGAAAACGGTTCGTCAAGTAGCAGGATCTCCGGGCCGGGTGCCAGCGATCGCGCCAGGGCGATCCGCTGTTGTTGCCCGCCCGACAGCAGATGCGGATGTTTTTTTGCGTGGCTGTTCAATCCCACAAGGTCGAGCACCTGCCGGATGCGCGTGCGCTGCCGGTCGCGGGGCAGTTTTTTAAGCCCAAAACGGATGTTTTGTTCGACGGTAAGATGGGGAAACAGGGCGAGGTCCTGAAACATCATGCCGACGTGCCGGTCTTCCGGGGCAACGGTGAATCCGGCCTTGCCGACTCGCCTTTGATGGATGATGATCTCTCCGTTCGATACCGGATGAAAACCGGCAATGGCGCGCAACAGCGTAGTTTTGCCGCAACCGCTAGGCCCTACGATGGAGGCAATTTGCCCCGGCGCCAATGTTAGCGATACGCGTTGCAGTATTTTTTTGCCGTCCAGTTCAACATTGACGTTGCGGACCTCCAGCTTAGGTTGCATAGATTACGTCCGTTCTGGTTGTCGCCCGGATCAGTACGAAGATCGGCAGGATGCTGATGGCAACGATGAGTAGGGCACTGCACGCCGAGTCCGCAAGGCGTTCATCGGCGGCAAGTTCATAGGTGCGCACCGCAAGGGTATTAAAGTTAAACGGCCGCAACACCAGCGTTGCGGGTAGTTCTTTGATGACTTCTACGAATACCAGCAGCACCGCGATCAATATGCCGCTGCGAATCATGGGAAGGTGGACGTTGGTAAATCGCGCCAGGGACTTGCGGCCCAATAATTGGGCGGCATCATCGACGTGACTGTGAATCTTTGCCAGGCTTGCATCCACCGAGTTGAGTCCGATTGCCATGAAGCGTACTACGTGCGCAAAGATCAGTGTCGCCAACGTACCGGTTAAAAGCAACCCGCTCGATACCCCGAAGTGCAGACGCAGCCATGCGTCAATCAGGTTGTCAAACCATGCGAAGGGCAGCAGCACGCCGACCGCAATGATGATCCCGGGCACGGCATAGCCCATGGCACTGGCGTTGACGGCATGGGGGATGATTGGATGGGTACCGACTCGTTTTCCGTATGCGAGTAGGGTGGCGACTATCGCAATGACGCCGGCGACGATGATTCCCAGTTGAACGGTGCCGACGACGAGTTTGTAAAAGGATGCGTCTACGACCTCGGGGGCGGTTTGAAACGCCCAAGTCCCCAGTTGTGCCAAGGGGATCAAAAAGCCCAGTATTACGGGCATACTACAAAACGCCGTCGCCAGGATGGCTTTGTGCCCGGGTAGGGCGTAGCGGCGGATCTTGCGCCTCAGGATGGTGTTTTGATACCGGGCGGGTTGGCGCCTGTAATGCTCAAAGGCGATCACCGCAAAAACGCACAGCAGCAGGATGCTTGCCAGTTGCGTCGCGGCGATCCGATCACCGAGTCCAAACCAGGTGCGAAAGATGCCGGTGGTGAGTGTCGCAATGCCGAAGTATTGCACCGTTCCATAATCCGCAAGCGTTTCCATGACTACCAGTGTCAGGCCGGCGATGATGGCGGGCCTTGCCAAAGGCAGGGAGATCGTCGCGAAGGTTCTGTAAAGCCCGGCACCC
Organism: Gammaproteobacteria bacterium; assembly: GCA_965242685.1. Lineage (GTDB taxonomy): Bacteria > Pseudomonadota > Gammaproteobacteria > UBA4575 > UBA4575. Next base: position 404,507 of record OZ251487.1, read on the forward strand.
AGTACGTGGCCGGTCTCGCGCAGGCTTGACGGTTGTTCCGCAAATGCGGTCCTGGATAATAGGTAAACGTAGGGATACAGCACCAAAGAAAGCATCACTACGGCACTGCCCAACGAGCGTATTTGCGGAAACCAGTACTCGCCGTACTGCAAGCCAAAAATACTGCGTAGGGTGCTTTGCACGGGGCCGGCGACGTCAAGCATGCCGGTATAGGTATAGGCGATGATGTAAGGCGGAAACGCCAACGGCAAAAATAGTGCCCAGCTCAATATCCGCCGACCGGGAAATTCACAAACGCTGCATAACCAGGCGGTCGTTGTGCCGATGATGAGTGTACCGAGGCCGACGCCCGATGCCAGCAGCAGGGAGTTCACCACGTAATCGGCGAGTACGGTTGACTTGAGGTGCGGCCAGACGTCGCCGGCCGGCAGAAACACTGAATAGAGTACGACCGCTACGGGGATGCCGAGCAGCAGCGCGGTGGACAGCGTACCCAATAACCAGCCGAAATTTCCGGCGAAACGCTTGTTTGTCGAGGGGGTCACCCCCGTTACTTGTCGCTGCCCGGGATCATTTCCATTTTGCTTGATCCATGAGCATTACCGCCTGGGCGTTCAGCTCTCCCAAACGGTGCAGGCTCAATGCGTCGGCCTTGAATTTACCCCAGGATTCCAGGATTTCACTTGGCGGTATACCACGTTTGACGGGATATTCCATATTGGTTTCGGCGTACCATTTTTGTGCGCCGTCACTGACGAGAAATTCCAATAATGCAACGGCGGATTTCTTGTTCTTTGAGGAGGTGGTGACGCCTGCGCCGCTGATGTTTACATGTGCGCCTCTATCGTCCTGGTTCGGCCAGAATATTTTTACTTGCTCGGCGGCCTGCCGTTCGGAGGCATTTTTGGAGGCAAGCATTTTGCCGAGATAATAGCTGTTGACCACCGCTATGTCGCATTGCCCCGCGGCCACCGCCTTGATCTGATCTCGGTCGCCGCCTTGCGGTGGGCGCGCGAAGTTTTTGACCAGTGCCGTCGCCCAGGCAAGCGTTTTTTCCGTGCCCAAATGCTCGATCAGGGAAGCGACCAGGGATTGGTTGTAGACGTTGCCTGAGGAACGGATACATATCTTTTGCCGCCAGTCCGGATTTACCAGTGCCTCATAGGTAGAGAGTTGTTGCGGCGCGACACGGTCTGCCGCATATACGATAGTACGGGTTCTCAGGGATAGCCCGAACCAGTATCCCTGTGTGCTGCGGTATCGTTCGGGAACCGCCGCTTCAAGGATCGTCGAGCGAATCGGCTGTAGCACTTGCGCTTGCCGGGCGCGATACAAACGGCCTACATCGACGGTAATCAATACGTCGGCGGGGCTGTTTTTGCCCTCGCTGATCAAACGCTGTAAAAGGGTATCCGCCTTGCCGGTAATGAGGTTGACCCGAATGCCCGTGTCTTCTTCAAATTGCTGTAAAAGCGGTTTGATGAGCGCCTCTTTTCTGGCCGAGTAAACGTTGACTTCCGCCGCAACGCAAAGAGAAGACGCAAATATACACAGGCCGATAAAGATACTGATTCGTAATGGATATATACGGTAGCTTTTCATTATTTTTGTTCGAAATTCTTTTTTCTAAAGAATAACACAATGCTTAATAATATCAATTCTTATTATTATTTTGTAAGTTTTGTCATACTTGTTCAAGGCAGATTCGCTATAATCGCAACCTTATTTCATTCTTTTACAGCGATTTTTCCATATGCTTACTCCACCCCCGGCACAGTCCGTATCAGGCTTTCAAAAAGACTACGAGGCAATACAAGAGAAACTGCATGGCGCTCAAGCTATTGAGCAGCATAAAGAGGAAATCTTTGCGGTCTGGTATGCAAGCTCGTTCATCAGGCGCGTATGTATATCTCAACCCCTTTGGCTGCAAAACCTGTTAACAGAAGGTGACCTGCACGTAAACCGTGAACGGGAAAGTTACGGCGCGCGGTTGCAACCCGCCTTTTCCGAGGAGGATTCTGTCGAGGAGCTCCAACGGCGGCTGCGACGCTTGCGCGTGGCAGAGTTTGCGCGCATTGCCTGGCGCGACCTGCAACAGTATGCGACGGTGCGGCAGACGCTGTACGAACTCAGTACCTTTGCGCAGGTTTGTATCGACGGGGTGCTGAATTGGTGTTTTGATTGGTTGCAGTCGCGTCCCCATGCCGGCGAGATGGAGCGTTCGCTGCCGCGCCGCATCGTTGTCTTTGCACTCGGCAAACTCGGCGGCCATGAGCTTAATTTTTCTTCCGACGTTGACCTGATATTCGCCTATGCGGACGACGACTTGGGCCCTTTACAGAACCAACAGGACGAGATCGCCGCGCTTTACGTGAGGCTGGTACAACGCTTTATCAAGATCCTCTCACAGCAGACCCAAGACGGCTTTGTGTTTCGCGTAGACACCCGGCTTCGGCCGTTCGGCAACGCCGGCACGCTGGTGCCGAGCTTTACCGCAATCGACCAGTATTTTCAAACGCACGGACGGGATTGGGAACGCTACGTGTGGCTCAAGGCCGGTGCCATAGCGGGTGACGTGCAAGCGGGGGAGAGGTTTCTTGAGGAACAGGTGACGCCGTTTGTCTACCGCCGCTATCTCGATTACGGGGCCATGCAATCGTTGCGTGAAATGAAGTCGTTGATCGATCAGAAGGCACGCAAAAGCGCGGCACAGACCAATGTAAAAATTGGCGAGGGCGGCATACGGGAGATTGAATTTATCGCACAAATGTTCCAGCTCATCTATGGCAGTAAGGATACCAACCTGCGCACCCGCTCCACACTGGATTCGCTGAAATATTTGGGTGCGTCCGGAATGCTGACGCATGAGAATGTTATTGACCTGGCGCCGGCGTACTTGTTTTTGAGAAAGGCGGAAAACGGGTTGCAAATGCGGGATGATCAGCAGATCTACACACTGCCGACGCAAGCGCCGGCACGAGAACAGTACGCCTATCTACTGGGCATGGAGAATTGGGAAAAATTTTATGCCGAATACGTGCTGTATACGGATGGAGTCAGCAAGGTTTTTCAGTCTTTATTACAGACAAATGAGGTGGATGACGACGAAGCCGCCGTCAAGGATGATGACTTTGCATCTCTATGGCAACAGATCGAAGATGAGGGACACTGTACCGAAATTTTGACCAAACACTTCGCCACTGCCGAGGATACAGGGGATGTATACAGGCGGTTGCATGAGTTTTCACAAGGCGGCGTAGTGCGGCAACTTGTCCCTCTGTCCCGACAGCGGCTGGATGGTTTTATACCCGTCTTATTGCGGTATACCTCGAAGATGGAAAAGCCGTTTCTCGTTCTCGACCGCTTTTTGGGCATCCTCGAGAAAATTGTGCAGCGATCCACGTATATTTCATTGCTTGTAGAAAACCAAAATAAATTGAAGACCTTGTTCAGGTTGGTAGAGGCCAGTCAATGGGTGACCCGATACATATCGATATATCCGTTGTTGCTGGATGAGGTTTTGCGCGTGGATGAATCCTATGAGCCGCCGGACTTATTTGAAATGCGGCAACAGCTCAAGGCGGTCACGCAGTCGATAAGTGATGACCTGGAAAAGTACATGGAGCGGCTGCGCGAATTCAAACACGCACAGGTCATACAAATTGCCGCCGCCGATATCTTGCACAATTTTCCCGTTATGAAGGTGAGCGATCATTTGTCATGGCTGGCGGATACGTGTATCGACAGTGCGGTAGGGCAAGCCTATCTGGATTTGACAGCCAAACACGGCACCCCTTCGTGCGTAAAGGACGGGAAAGAGTTTGTTCCCGAGTTGCTGGTTGTCGAGTATGGAAAACTGGGGGGGCTGGAATTGGGATATGGCTCTGATTTAGACATCGTGTTTTTACATAACAGCGAGGGATCGTCCTGCGAAACGGATGGCGAGAAGAAGATCCACAACGACGTCTTTTTTACGCGTTTGGTGCAGCGCGCCCTGCATTTGCTGACGACGGTCAGTGCCGCCGGAAAAATATTCGACATAGACGTGAGGCTCAGGCCCTACGGTGCGTCCGGCCCCATCGTTTGCTCGCTCACGGCTTACGAGAATTATCTGCGGAATGAAGCCTGGCTATGGGAGCACCAGGCGTTAATTCGTGCCCGCCCGGTGACTACCGATACGCCGCTCGCCGATCATTTTGCGGCCGTCAGGCAGGCGATATTGTGCCAGCCGCGCGAGATTGCGGAGGTGCGGCGGGAAATCATTGAAATGCGGCAAAAAATCGTTGCTGAACACGGCAGTAAAAAGAGTACTGAATTCAACATCAAAAAAGATGCCGGCGGCATCATAGATATAGAATTTATCGTACAATTCCACGTGCTTGCCTATGCCTCTAAGCATAGAGAATTGTGTCGGTTTACAGACAACGTGCGCATATTGGACGCTTGCGTTGATGTCGGCCTTATCGATGCCAAACATGTCGCCGACCTTAAAGAGATTTATCTTGGGTATCGTCAGCATTTGCATAAACTAAACCTAAAGCTATTGCCCGAGGTTGTGGCGGCGGACGGGTTTGCAAAGGAACGCGCCGCAATACAACATTATTGGTCAAGTTTGCTACACTGACGGTTTTAGGTGCGTCCATACGCGTGGGAAAAAGCATAGTTCATGTATCTTTTGACAGGAGGGTCAAATAGAGATGTCGATGTCTGATCGGGACGGGGTGATTTGGTATGACGGCGGGTTCGTGCCGTGGCGTGAAGCCGGCACGCACGTGCTTACGCATACACTGCACTATGGGGCCGGCGTGTTTGAAGGCGTGCGCGCCTACCAAACCGAGCGGGGTACGGCGATCTTTCGCCTTCACGACCACACCAAAAGGCTGTTCGATTCGGCAAAAATTATCGGCATGTCGATCCCGTATAGTCGGGAAGATATCGACCGGGCGCAAATCGAAGCCGTGCAGAAAAACGGCTTGCGCTACGGTTACATACGCCCTATGTGTTTTTATGGCTCGGAAGGGATGGGGCTGCGGGCGGACAACCTGAAAGTTCACTGTATGGTGGCGGCGTGGGAATGGGGGTCATACTTGGGTGAGGACAAGCTAAAGAACGGTATTTGCGTCAAGACTTCCTCTTATGCGCGCCATCACGTCAACGTCGCCATGTGCAAGGCAAAGGTCAATGGCAATTACGTAAATTCAATGCTTGCCTTGCATGAGGCACTGCGCGACGGCTACGACGAAGCCTTGTTGTTGGACGTGGACGGGTTTGTGACGGAAGGCACCGGCGAAAATATTTTTATTGTCAAACAGGGGACGCTGTATACGCCCGAGCTTACCTCGGCACTGGACGGGATCACACGCAACACGGTGATCGCCTTGGCAAAGACTATGGATATTCCGGTGATTGAAAAGCGCATTACGCGCGATGAGGTATACACTGCCGAGGAGGCCTTCTTTACCGGTACGGCGGCGGAGGTCACCCCGATCCGCGAGCTGGATAACCGCGTGATCGGCGCCGGTTCACCGGGTACCATTACCACCGCCATTCAAGCCATGTACTTTGATGCGGTGCACGGCAGAAACACCGAACATCAACCCTGGCTTACTTACACGTCATCCGCACTCGTCTGAAGACGGGGTGGCGATAGGCGGTGCTTATTCATAGTCGGTCACATTTGGGCAACCCGCTTTTATGAACGTAGGCAATCTTGGCAAGGCAAAGATTCTGGTAGTCGGCGATGTCATGCTGGATCAGTACTGGTTGGGCGAAACCTCTCGCGTTTCTCCGGAAGCCCCCGTGCCGGTCGTGCGGGTTGAAGGCATGGAGGCGCGTTTGGGAGGGGCCGCCAACGTGGCGATGAATATCTGCGGGCTTGGCGCTTCGGCCACATTGGTCGGCGTGGTTGGCAATGATGAAAATGCAAACAGGTTTTTAGGCTTGCTTGATCAAACCGCGATCAAGTCCGGCATGATTCATAAAGATAATTTCAAGACCTTGACCAAACTGCGCGTGGTCAGCCGCAACCAACAACTACTGAGGCTGGATTTTGAAGATCAAGACGATGCCTATGACAGTACGGAGGTCGTGGCGGCGTGTGCGGAACACCTGCCCGATCACGATGCAATAGTCATCTCCGACTACGGCAAGGGTGCGGTCAACCGAGTGGCCGCCCGCCTTATAGAGCAGGCACGTAGCGCCAACAAAACGGTCGTAGTCGATCCCAAAGGCAAAGATTTCGGGAAATACAAAAATGCGAACGTCATCACGCCCAATTACTTCGAATTCGAGCAGGTCATGGGCGCCTGTGCCGATGAGGCGGAATTACACGACAAGGCGACGGCGCTGTGCGCCGATCTAAACTTGGATGCCCTGCTGGTAACGCGCGGCGAGAAGGGCATGTCATTTTTTGTGCGCGGCCAACCGCCCGGCTATTTTCCGGCGCAGGCGAAGGAAGTTTATGACGTAACCGGCGCGGGTGACACCGTTGCGGGGCTGTTTACCGCTGCCATTGCCGCCGATTATTCGCTGGTGGACGCGGTAAAAATTGCCAATCTGGCGGCGGGCGTGGCGGTCAGCAAATTCGGCACCGCCCACGTCACGATCGGCGAGCTGGATCGCAATCTACATAGGCTTGCCGGCAAGGGCAAACGGGTTGCGGACGTTGAAGAATTGAAGCGATCGCTGTCGGCCGCAAAAAAAGACGGCGAGAAAGTCGTTTTTACCAACGGCTGTTTTGACTTGATACATCATGGTCATGTCGCCTGCCTGCGCGATGCCAAGTCTAAGGGCGATTACCTGGTGGTGGCGGTAAACGACGACCTTTCGGTAAAAAAACTGAAGGGCGCGGATCGTCCGGTTTGCGGCTTGCGTGATCGGATCGCGGTGCTCGAAGAACTGAGTTGCGTGGATTGGATCCTTCCTTTTTCCGAGGATACTCCGTTGGATTTAATCAAGGCGTTGCGGCCGGACGTGTTTGTCAAAGGCGGAGACTACCAAAAAGAACAACTTGCCGAGTTTGAGCTTGTCAGTGGCTACGGCGGAGAAGTACTCATCTCGCCTTACATCGAAGGCTGTTCGACCACGAGGATCATTCACTCCATCCTAGATCGAGATGACAACAAATAGCTATTTCCTTCTGTCGGGAGGCTGGCATACGACCGCGTTCGCTCAGTACGCCGAGACCGCCGCCAAGATCATGGCCTGTGCGGCGCTGTTTTCCATCGTTTTACCGACGGCTTTTCCAAATACGTTTTTGACGTTATTTTTAATCTGTTCAATCGCTGCGGGCAACTACCAATTCAAACTAAAACTGATCATCGATAACTCCGTTGCACTTATTGCAATTGCTATCTTTCTACTTTTCGCTATCAGCTTGGTGTATACCACCGCCCCTATGGATAACGCGATGGATATCTTGGGAAAGTACGGTAAACTCTTGTATATACCGCTGCTGCTGAGTGCTTTTTACGAGCGGCACTGGCAACGAAGAGGTCTCGTTGCATTTTTATCGGGTGCGTTGCTGATGATGCTACTATCTTATATGACCCTTTCGGGGTGGTCGTGGGAGAGCATATACCAGGGGCGACACGTTCTGAACAAAGATGACACGACCGACTTCTATCAGCAGCATACCGTGTTTCGCAACACCATCAATCACGGCACCATCATGGTGTATGCCATATATCTGTTCGCGCATCATGCACTGAATGAAGATCGCAAAATCTTGCGTATTTTCTTTATCCTGTTCGCGGTACTGGGCAGCTACAACGTCCTTCTCATGGTCGCCTCGCGTACCGGACAAGTGCTGTGGGTGGTTTTGTCCTTGCTGTTGGTTTATCAATGTCGGCTGGATTGGAAACGCATGGTGCTGGTCTTGGCAATCTCTTCTCTGTTGGCGGGCACGATTCTGCTATTCAGCGATCATACTAAACAGCGTTGGGGGAGTGGAACTGCCGTGCAGCTTGACATAAATTTTATCCAACAGAGTGATTACCGGGGGTCGTTGGGTCAGAGGCTCGTCTGGCTGCAAGCAGGCTGGGATATATTCAAGCGTCATCCTGTTGTCGGCACCGGCGTGGGAAGTTACGAAAACGAGTCTGCCAAATATTTTCACAGGGAAATACCTCGAACACCCGATCAAATTCCCGAACAATATTCCACTCACAATCCACATAACGGATACGTAAGTATAGGGGTACAGTTGGGCGCCGCCGGCCTGTTTTTGTTGTTTGCATTGTTTATTCAACAATGGCGGATCAGTCACCGTCTGCCGCCGTTCTCGGGCTATGCCGCGCAGGGGATGGTTGTAGTCGTAGTACTGAATATTTTTGCGCATTCATTCATGTATTCACGTACCCGAGCGTTATTTTTTGTTTTATTGACCGCATTGTTTTTTTCCGCGTATCCCGCTAGTGGCGAGCGCATAGAGGATCGGGATTGAAGCCATGTCTACTTTGGTCACTTCGCCGGGCGGTTGGCATACGACCGCATTTGCCCGGCACGCTGAGACCACCGCCAAGATCATGGCCTGTGCGGCCCTGTTTTGCCTCTTTTTACCGACGGCTTTTCCAGATACGTTTTTAACGTTATTTTTAATCTGTTCAATCGCTGCGGGCAATTACAAATTCAAACTGAAACTGATCATCGACAACTCCGTTGCACTGCTTGCCATCGCTGTTTTTTTGCTTCTTGCCGTCAGCTTGGTGTACACCACCGCCCCTATGGATGACGCGATGGATATCTTGGGAAAGCACGGTAAACTCTTGTATATACCGCTGCTGCTGAGTGCCTTTCACGAGCGGCACTGGCAACGAAGAGGCCTCGTTGCGTTTTTATCGGGTGCGTCGCTGATGATGCTACTATCTTATATGACCCTTTCGGGGTGGTCGTGGGAGAGCGTATATCAGGGGCATCATATCCTGGTCCTGCTCAACCATCCCCTGGTCGACTATGACGTGATCAACTACTATCAGCGTCATACTGTGTTTCGCAACACGATCAATCACGGCATCATCATGGTGTATGCCACGTATCTGTTCGCGCATCACGCACTGGATGAAGATCGCAAAATCTTGCGTGTTTTCTTTATCCTGTTCGCGGTACTGGGCAGCTACAACATCCTCCTCATGATCGCCTCGCGTACCGGACAAGTGCTGTGGGTGATTTTGTCCTTGCTGCTGGTTTATCAATGTTGGCCGGATTGGAAACGCATGGTGACGGTCTTGGCAATTTCTTCACTGTTGTTGGGCACGAGTTTGTCATTCAGCGAATATACCATACAGCGTTGGGGGGGTGGAGCTGCCGTGCAGCTTGACATAGAGCTTATCGGACAGGGTGATTACCAGGGGTCGTTGGGTCAAAGGCTCATCTGGCTGCAAGCAGGCTGGGATATATTCAAGCGTCATCCTGTTGTCGGCACCGGCGTGGGAAGTTACGAAAACGAGTCTGCCAAATATTTTCATAGGAAAATAACTCGAAATCCCGAACAGGATTACAAGTATTACACTCATAATCCGGATAACGATTATGTGAGTATAGGGGTACAGTTGGGTGCCGTAGGTTTGCTCCTTTGGATTGCATGGTTTATTCAACAATGGCGGATCAGTCACCGTCTCCCGCCGTTCTCAAGCTATGCCGCGCAGGGGATGATTGTAGTCGTAGTACTGAATATTTTTGCGCATTCATTCATGTATTCACGTACCCGAGCGTTATTTTTTGTTTTATTGACCGCACTGTTTTTTTCCGCGTACCTTTCAAATCGGCGAGACGATGCATCAAGTTGAAGGCCAACGCCTGCTTCGATTCTCGTAAAACTCCCGTAAAAACGCTGTAAAGCTCAATTATGTCTATTGTTCCTTCCGTCATAGTTACTACTTACAACAAGCCTCGTGAGCTTGGTTTGGTGCTGTGTGGTTTGAACAGGCAAAAATATCTTCCGGAAGAAATCCTGGTCGCGGACGACGGCTCGACGTCTGAAACTGCGGAGGTTGTCGAAGTGTGGAGCAAAACCGGCAAGGTTCCCATCCGACACATTTGGCACGAAGATATAGGTAATCGCAAATCACAGATCTGTGATAAGGCGGTCGGTGAAGCGAAAGGAAACTACCTGATATTTCTGGACGGTGACGCCATCCCGCATTCATTATGGGTAAAAGACCATGTTATCGCAGTGCGCCGGGGAGTCGTCCTGTGCGGCAGGAGAGTGAGGCTGGGCCCCCGGTTTAGTGGTGTCGTGGATGTACCTTTTATTCAAGCGGGCAAGCTTGAAAACGTCACAGGGCCGCTGCTTATGAGTGCGCTACGCATGGATACAAAAAGATATATGCTCGGGATTCGTCTTCCCGCCGGACTCGCGCGCTGCTGTCATCCCAAGGAGCGACGTTTGATGGGGGTCAATTTCAGTTTGCATAAAGAGTCGTTTGAACGGGTTGGCGGTTATTCTAATCAGGGGATGAGGGATAAACCCATTCCGACGGAAGAGCGGCGGCGGGAAGACGCACAGCTGGAGATTCGGCTGATCACCGCCGGGCTGTCGCGGTTTCCCCTGCTGAATCGGGCAATCGTATACCATCTGTACCACCGCCAACGCCTTCCCAATAAAGAAGTAGACGACCTGATCCAGGGGCGCTATGCGCATGCCCTGCGGCAAAGAGATTCAGGAAGCGGCTAAACGCGCCCGCGCGCGACGTGTAAAAAAAACTTACGGGCACAACGTAAAGTAATTTCTAACTTTAGAATATTCATCCCATTATATCCCGCTATATCCCATAATTATTTCCCTTTTAGTGCCCTATTTAAGAGAAAAAATAAACGCAACCCCACATAGACTAGATTCTACACTTCCAAAAACGTAGCACGCCTCCCCAGAAGGCATTGTAATCGTCCCCCAGGTAGCGCCGCAGCAAATCCTCTTGCGGCAGCCGGCAAACGTTGAACCTTGCCAGGCATTTCAGGTCATAAAACCTTTTCACAACAGGCGTCAGCGCACGGGCGGATTGGCAACGGTCGTTGTCTATCAATACAAATCTCGCGCGTTCCACGTCATCTACAGAAATGGTTTCCACTTGATTACGCTCAAGATTCGTCAGAATGTTGCCACCGTGCGGGTCGCCGTGTCGGACGTTTGCGGCGTGAACATTCTGCACGATGGCGATGCATCGGTCGGCAATAGTGTCGATCAGTTCATTTTTATTTCCTGCTCGGCCGGCAATGATCGCATCGCACAGCTCGGTCACGTTGAGACCGCTTTCAATCTTCTCGTATAAAAAATAGCTCTTGCGATGCAGCCGGGAGCTTTTATAGTTCCAATAGGCGATAGGTTTGAGCGTATCTATGCCCGCCTTGATCAGCCGCATGGAGGCCGTGTAGCCATTGTAGCTATAGTCCTTGAATAGACTGGTTGCATAAAGGTTTATCCGTCTTCCGAGCGTGTATTTTTTGCTGATCTCGGAAACCTTCATCACTGCGTTACAACCGATGTCTTCATCATAAAAACAATACAGTTTATTGCGTTTGCGGCTCTTTTTGCCCAGTTGCAGCATGCGGGTTTCGTAGCGTAAAAACTGTGCCTCGCGGATCCATTTCTCAATGGATTCATGGTGTGGGATATCCTCGTTGACGGCCAGTTTTCCGTATGCGTAGCGTTTGTTCATTGCAGGAGCTATAGATCGTTTCGGTGAATTACTTTCGGTCTTGTTTGCATATTGTTTTTGATAGGATATATATCTCTTGTCTGTTTCTGATAGGGTAAATATGGGTACTTTATACTTGCGTGTACGACATTACCGCCCTGTACCCATCATATTATGACGGATACGAGGGATATAAAATCGGCAGAAGGCCCCGGGCTCGAGTTGCGACAGGTCAGCTTGCCCGCGGACGTCGAAGTCACTCGGTTTCTGGGAGAAGGCCGGCGCTCTTTCTCGTATAAGGGAAGACATAAAGGTCGGGACGTCGTCATAAAGATCTACCGCAAGGAATTTGTACAAAAATATCTCCAAAGGTACAACGTTGACATCGCTGAATTCGAGTTTACGAGAAATTCGAGGCTGTACGGTATCGATGCCATTAGGCGTTACATAGCCAAGCCTTATAAAGTCTTTCCGGTTGATGGCGACTATACGCACTCGTTTGTCCAGGAATACGTTGAAGGAATCACGCTTGAGGCGCTCGTTTCACGTTTGGGGTATCTGCCGCAACGGGTGCTGCAAGCCGGGTACCGGATCGTTCGGGTTGCGGAATCTTACGGTATCCATGATATGGATATCAGTGCGGGAAATATCTTGACGGTCAATCATGACGGCAGTTGGGCACCCAAGCTGTACGATTTCAACATGATGCCGCAGCACGTGAGTCCGCCTAACCCGTTTATTGCATGGTGTCTGAAACTGGGGATACGCTCGAAGTCGCACAGAGACTATCGAAGCCTAAAAAACTGGCGACACGTAGCGGACAACAAGCGGTGACCGGGGCGAACGCCATGGAGAAGGATTTGCATAGGGTCATTTGGCTGTTTTTGCCCGTTGCAGTTTTTATACTTCCGTATTTACTGCAATCCAGTAGCGAAAACGCCGATTTGTATTTATACGGTGAAGGTGGGTGGGTTGAAGTGTCCACTTTACTCTTTCTTTTCGTTGCAATGATTTTTGGTGTCATTTTGCTGAGGGCAAAAGACTTTCCGCATCATTCCCGGCTTCGTTGGTGGTTGATCTTATTCGTTTTGGGATGCGTATACTTTGCCGGCGAGGAGGCCAGTTGGGGGCAACACTTTTTTGATTGGGAGACGCCGCAGGGCTGGTTGGGTACCAATGATCAGGGTGAAACCAATCTGCACAACACCGGCTTTTTGTTTGATCAGTTGCCGCGCGCGTTACTGTCCGTTGCGGTGCTGGTAGGCGGGGTATTTATGCCCCTTTATCGCGTCATTACGGGGAAACGCTTTACTCGACGGTCCGTTCATTATTGGTTATGGCCGACTCACGTATGCTTACCCGCCGCCTTATTTTCCATACTGGTCAGTTGGCATGAAAGAATGTACGGCATCTTCAATACAAAGCCCCCCGCCGTCCTGGATATTCGCGCGGGCGAGGTCAAGGAGAGTTTGTTGGCCCTGTTTCTTATGATCTATATTCTGTCGATCTGGCGGCGAAACAGAGCGTTGCCGCCCCCAGACGACGATAAACCTTAATACTCGGTATAATATTTTTCTTCCATGATTGCCGCACCGAGTTGTTCATTGATTTTTCTTTTTATGGTCGCGCGTTTGTCATTCTGAAGGTACACGGAGCGAGCCAGCTCGACAAACTCCGCATCAAAATTTTTGCACGATTCCTTGATGCGAATTTTATCCTCAATTTCCCACAGGCACCGATTACTGTCTCTAAGCTGCCGTTTGAACGACTGTATTGCATCGCTTTCAGAGATGTTTCGTTTCCAAACCTGCCGTAACAGCTCTAATTCCGTCGCAACGTTTTTTAATTTTTGTTTATCTTGTATTCGCTCGGCCTTGATTTCCAAGATGGTGATTTTATCGAGTAGCTCGCCCGGCGAAACGGGTATTTTTATATGTTCCATCTTTTTTAGGCATCCGATTGCCGGGCTTGTCGGGCAAGCTCGGTCAATTTTTGGATTACGTCTTCTACGCCGATCAGTTCCATCACGCCCGGATATTCCAGTTTGGTTCCCCATTTCAGTTGATCGGCCGGCTTGTTTTTGAAGGTGCGTGCGGCCCGATCATATTTGTCTACGCACCATTGCCGGCTGAAATACGGGCCGCTGCGGTTGGGGTTGCTGGCAGCATACAGACCTACTACGGGTGTGTCGACCCCCGTGGCCATATGCGCCGACCCCGAGTCGGGGGCAATAAGGGCGTCGGCGCGTTGCAGCAATGCCAGAAATTTCTTCAAGGTATCTCTGCCTATCAAGTTCAATGGCGTGGTTTTCATGGAACGCTCAATCTCGCGCCCGATTCGCTTTTCCACTGCCGAGTTGCCGCCGCATAGTATAATCTGGGCATTGAGCGATTGTGCGGCATAGTCGGCAACGGCCGCATAACGTTTCGCGGGCCAATTTCTGAGCGGATGACGGGAACAGGGGCTGATGATGACCTTGAAACGATCGCTTGCCAAGTGCCGGGCGGCAAACTCACGGGCTTCTTCGGGAATATGATATCCCCATCTCATTTCCCGGTGGTGCAGTCCGAGGTGTTCAATGAAGCTGAAAAAGCCGTCCAATACGTGCTGTTGTGCGGTGGCTTTGATACGTCGGTTGATAAACAGCGAATGAAAGTCTTTGCTTCTTGCCTTATCGTAACCCAGTTTTAGGGGCGCGGAAATCAGGGTGCTTAGGAGGTTTGCCCGCAATGAGACCTGAGCGCACAGTAGCACGTCAAATTTTCGGCGTTTCATTTTGTCAACGAGTCTTTTACAGCTGCCCGTCACGTTGGACTTGTCGAATTGGATAAACTCAATATCGGGCACGTCGCGGATGAGAGCCGCTTCATTTTTGCCGATAATCCAGGTAAGTTGGGTAGTAGGCCAATATTTCCGCATGGTGTGTGCTACCGGCACCATGTGCGTTACGTCTCCGATGGAAGATAATCGCAAGATGCAAACGGACTTTGGCGCATTATCCATAGTGAATCAATTTTGCATCGTACCGAGAGGTGAGGGTATCGCCCATGAAATCCTTTGAGTTCAACTATTATGGTAACGATATCGTTACGTATGATGGCGCCTTGTTCGCTGAATTTCCGCTTGGATTGTTTGACCTTGATGACCCCTTGCTACGGGATAAGGAGCCTGGGGTATTGCCTTCGCAAGGCAGGGGCAAGGCCCGCATCGTTACGCATGGCGGGCAGGCCCTGGTATTGCGTCATTACTATCGTGGCGGGATGGTAGCCAAATTTTTGCATGACGTTTATCTGTGGCGAGGCCTGTATAAGACGCGCGCGATTGCCGAACTTCAAATACTGTTCGCAATGCGGGAAATGAATTTGCCGGTACCGACACCGGTCGCCGCGCGCATCCGCCGGGCCGGTCTTGTATATAAGGCGGATATCGTCACGCGGTTGATTCCTCGGGCAAAGTCTCTCGGTGCCGTGCTGCAACGTAACGCCTTGTCAAAACGGGACTGGAAACGGATAGGCGGCATAATCAAAACGTTCCATGACAATCATTGTAATCATGCCGACCTCAATGCACATAATATTTTGCTGGATGAGAAGGGTAGAGTATTTTTAATTGACTTTGATAAATCAAGGATTGATCCGGCCGGCGGTGGCTGGAGGCGGGTCAACCTCGCCAGGTTGAAACGGTCGTTGGTAAAGCTGAGCAACGCCGAAGCCACGTTCCATTATTCGGAAGAAGAATTCAAAGCATTGATGGAAGGATACGGTCATTGATGCAACGCCCGATTGAGCAACGGGCGTAAATATTTCAGATACTTTTCCGTCATCCCCCTTTTTTTCTCCATAAATCGTTGCGCGTTCATGCCGTAGCGTGATCTTTCCCGTTCATTATCGAGCAAGCGTGCCAACGTCATTCCCAACTCGTGATTATCGGCGACTTGGATGATGCCATTTGCCTGCAAAAGCTCTTTTACTTCAAGTGCAAAATTTTCCGTATGGGGCCCCGTTACAATACACTTTCCGAGGCCGGCGGGTTCAAGAATATTATGTCCGCCACGCGGAATGAGAGAGCCCCCCACAAAAACCAGCAGCGCTTCGCCGAGGTATCTTTCCAATTCCCCCAGTGTATCGACAATATAGACGTCGGTATCGTTCGTGACGGCGTTCTTTTCGCTGTGTATCGCCACGTCAAGGTTTTTATCTCGAAGTTGTCGCGCTATTTTCTTGCCCCGATGCGGGTAACGCGGTGCGATCACCAGTAGGCAGTTTTTTCTCTTGAGGATCGCTACATGTCGCGCAAGCTGGATCTCTTCATCTTCGTGGGTAGATACCGCCAGCAGGAACGGGCACGCTATCTTTATTCGGGGAGTGCGTGCGCGGGTCGGCGGTCTGATCGTGTATTTCAGGTTGCCTACCGTGTGCGTGGAGCGCTTATCCGCTCCTATCCTGATAAATCTCAAGCGATCCTCGTCTGAGCGTGTCAGGAGCAAGGCCAGGTTCTGTAACGAACATCGATAGTCATTTCTTATCATGCTTGCGGCGCGCATGGATTTCTTGGTCAGTCTCCCGTTGATGATGGCGACGGGAATATTTTTACTGGTGCTAAGCAGGAACAAGGTCGGCCAAATTTCGGTCTCCAAAATCAGCATACATACCGGATTGACGCGATTTAGAAAGGCATTGACGCAAACGGCGTAATCAAGGGGCAGATACAGGTGTACGACGTTTTGCGCCCGCATCCCTACAACGAGACGCGCGGCGGTAGGGGTATTGGTAGAGATACAGATACATGTATTCGGACATTGATTGCGCAGTTCGGACAGCAGCGGCTTTATTGCGTTGACTTCTCCCACCGATGCGCAGTGGATCAGTATCGGACGTGATGAAGGGCGTCCGTAATTGAAACCGAGCCGTTGTGAGAGATAGCCCCATCCCCCGTCTTTGATGGCGCGATAGATGACGTATCCCAGGGCCAGTGGGCTCAGTAGCAATAATATTGACTTATAGCGCAGCGACGTGTGGCGCGATAACTTCGACATACAATGCTAATTTAGCCAATCGTTGATTTTCAGTAGGTCATCAACGGACAGCCCTCCCGCGGCTTGTTTGAGCTTTAACGTATCCAGGACGTAGTCATAACGTGCGCGTGAATAGTCGCGTTTGGCCTGGAAGGTATCCTGTAGCGCCAGTAGCACGTCAACGGAAGTACGCGTGCCGACTCGAAAGCCCGCTTCGGCGGCACGTGCCGCGGCTTGTGTAGACTCCAGGGTACGCGCGCGCGCCTTGACGAGACTGATGCCCGCAATGACGCTTAAAAACGCATCGCGCGTGTTCTGAATGGTTTTTCTTTGTACCTTTTCATGCCGGTTCCGGGCAAGTTGCGCCTCATGATGAGCTTCTTTGACCCTGTAATACGTTCTGCCTCCCTCAACGAGCGGGATACTCAGCTCTAGGCCGATACGAGTTTCTTCCATCTCGCGCGATCCGGTAAGCCCCCCCGTATCCGTATCGGAATGAGATATTAGGATGTCCAGGTCCGGAAAGTGATCTGCTTGTCGCCGTGCAATTTCCTGGCGAGCAATTTTAGTACTGTATTCGCTTGACAGTAGCGACAGATTTTGGTCGAGCGCTTTGTTTACCCATGCTTCTACGTCATTGGGCTGTGGCGGTACAAGTTCCATGCGGTCGGATAACGGGCGTAAATCGTCCGGGCGCCTCGCAATGATCGCCTCCAGCGCATCCTTGGCAATCTCCAGCGCATTTTGTGCTTCAATCTCCCTCGCCACGACAAGATCATACGAGGCTTGCGCCTCTTTTACGTCGGTGATCGGTAGCAGGCCGACATCAAAACGTTTTTGTGCGCGTTCCAGTTGGCGCGCAATGGCCTCTTTTTCAGATCTTTGAAAGCTCAGGGTATCTTGTGCGGACAGTACGTCAAAATAGGCCCGCGTAACTCGGACGATCAATTCCTGGTGTGCGGCGTCCAAATCGATTCTCGCCTTGGCAACCGAATTTTTGGCCTGGCGTAGTTGCACGTAAAAATCATGGTGGTAAAGGGCCTGTCTGATGTTCAACCTGTAGTTGTGATCATTGAAGTCTACGTCCCTACCCGTTACGCCGAAGGTTTCCCCCCTGGTCGTTTGACGGATATCGGTAGTATTGGCGGTAACGTCTACGTGCGGAAGGAGATTTGCACGTGCAATGGGCTTTACCTGAATTTCTACGTTATATCTTGACCTTGCGATCAATATGTCGGCGTCGTGTTGTTTTGCCATGGCGTAAATCTCTGCAAGTCCGCTTGCATTTGCGGCGGCAGAGACGGCGAATAAAAGATAGGCCGCCGAGAAACTTGTACATATGCGCATGGCCATCTTGTGCGGGTCAATACGTCGGCATGGATGGATCAACTTGTTTTGCCCACCCGTCAATCCCCGACGACAGGTTAATCACGTTGGTGAAGTTGTGCCGTACCAGATAGCCGGCAACGATGCGGCTGCGAATCCCGTGATGACAGATGACGACAATGTTCTGATCCGGATCGAAGTCGTGCATAGCGTGAGGGATCTGGTTCATCGGCACGAGTATGGAGTCGGGGATATGGCAGCGTGTGTACTCCCATGGTTCCCTGACATCCAATAACACCGGGCCGGCGTCATTTTTCTCCAGGTATTGTTGAAGCTCGCGGGGGCTGTATTCCTTGAACGTCACAGTTGAAACGTCTGCGGTGCTTGAATGCCGACGAGGGGTCTGAGACAGGTTTCAAATAATCGGGTATGACTGACACCCTCCTCGTTTTTTTTGGATACGAGTTGTGCCTGCATGACCGGGGCGTGCCCGGTCACTATAAACATGCGCCCGTTTTTGGCAAGCCGCTCTTCAAACTCGTCCAGATATACCGGCATGGATGCGGAAACCACGACCGCATCGTATTGCCCGGCGTCATTGCTGTCGCTTAGGGCGTCACCTCGTATATAATTGACGTTATTGATGGCCAGCCGTTTCAGGACGGATTGCGCCCGGCCGGAAAAATCGGCGTGATGTTCTATCGTGTCGACGTGCTTTCCCAGTTTGGCCAGACAAGCGGTTATAAACCCCGAACCTGTGCCAATCTCCAAAATTTTATCGTCGGGATTTATTTGCAGGGCTTGCAGCATTCGCGCTTCAACCTTTGGCGTCATCATAAATTGCTCATGTCCCAAGGGTACTTCCATGTCGGCAAAGGCCAGTTTTTGGTGCCGGTCGGGAACAAACAGCTCGCGTGGCGTTTCTGCAATGACTTTCAACACGTCGACGTCCGATACGTTCCACGGGCGTATTTGTTGTTCAATCATATTGAGTCTTGCCTGTTCGATGTCCATGCTGAACCTTGCTTTAGTGTTTGTATGTATTTTTTCGTGAAGTTCGCTATATTTATCTCATTTTTGCGTCTTTATACTGGTTGCCGCCATGTTACGCGACTTTTCGCAACGTAGTTAAAATAGCGATGCCCTTTTGATTTATTATTTCCATTACTAATTTTGAGTGCAAGGAAAATACTCGTTATAGGGCCTGCCTGGATCGGTGACATGGTCATGTCACAGAGCTTGTTCATGGCGCTGAAACACCGGTACCCGAACTGTGCCGTCGACGTCGTTGCACCGGCATGGTCTTCCCCCGTGCTTGCGCGTATGCCCGAGGTGCGGCGTATTATCGAAGTTGATATCGCACATGGTGAATTACGACTTGCTACACGCATACGGCTTGGTAGAAGTCTTCGCGGGCAATACGACCAAGCCATCATTTTACCAAGATCATACAAATCTGCGTTGGTTCCATATTTTGCGAGGATTCCGAAACGTACCGCATATCGCGGTGAAATGCGTTATGGCATTGTCAACGACGTGCGACGATCCGGCGGGAAAGCGACCGGTACTAAAGCCGTACAGCAATACGTAAATTTAAGCGAGCCATCCTCCGCGCACCGGGTAAAATTTTCGGATATTCATTTGCCGAGGCTGCGAGTGGATGAGAACAAGCGGCGTCAGGCGGCGTCAAGATTGGCCGTCAACGAGAAGACGCCTTCAATTGCATTGATGCCGGGTGCCGAATTCGGCCCGTCAAAGCGTTGGCCTGCGGGATACTTCGGCGAATTAGCCTCCATGTTCATACGAGACGGCTTTGCCGTGTACATTTTCGGCTCATCCAGAGACCATGCAATCGGCGAAGAAGTCATCGCGTCCTCTTGCGGCGGTGGTGCGGTCAACTTGTGCGGAAAAACGAGTCTGGAAGAAGCGATTGATTTAATTTCACTGACGAAAGTCGCCGTCACCAACGATTCCGGATTGATGCACGTTGCGGCGGCGGTGGGGTGCCCCGTGGTTGCCGTCTATGGCTCAATTACGCCTGATTACACCCCGCCTTTGACTAAATTCGCACGGATTCGGTACTTGAACCTGGAGTGCAGTCCTTGTTGGCGGAAGCAGTGCCCCTATGGGCACTATAACTGCCTGCGTAACTTGACGGTCGGCAGCGTCTATCAAAGTGCGGGCGAGCTACTCGGCCGTGTCTCACCTTAGAGGAAGTAGTCGTTGCGGTCAAAACTGGAATCGAGTGACGCCAGTTTTTCGGGATGATTGATCAGCTCCTCGATAAACCAGTTTGCATGGTTATATAGACACGTGACATCTTTACATTCCCGTTTGGCATCAAATGCCTCGATCAATCGCAACGTATTCTTTTGTGTCGCCTTTAGAGCCTTGTCCGTTGCATAGGCGTGTTTTCCCCCCAATAATGCCTGCGGCACGTGGCGGTATACCGGGCAATTGAACACGCCCAGCGGGCTTAATACCTGCCTGAAGTATTGCATGTGGCAGTTATGCGGCTGCTCGGTGTAATTCATGTAAGTGCCGTTTTCAAGTACCCGAAGATTGGTACTTTCGACCACCGCAAAGTTTTCGTCCTCGCACTCTTTGGCCTGATTTATCGCACTACGAATTTTCGCCATTACCGACTCGACGTGTCGCTGTTCCTTGTCTATTCCGACTACTTCGGCATTATTGATTTTCGCCCTTGTCAAAAAAGGCTTGTAAGAAATGTAATCGAACCGGTGTTGCTTGGCCAGATTCGCCGCCGTAACGATCTCATCTATGTTTTCAATAATTTTTGTGTCGTTGGTTTCGCAGTCTTTCCATACGATGATAAAGCTGAAACCTATCATAAAATCGGAGTTCAACTCCTTGATCTCGGGGATGTGTTTACAGATCCATTCCAGCGTACATTTTTTACTGCCCGGCTTGTGCATGGCACGGAAAGTCTGGTTCGTTCCCGAGTCCAGCGACAGGCGCACCCAGTCTTTCTCTTGTAACACGTCCGCTACGTTGCCGATCTTTTTCATCATGCTGCCGTTGGTGACGACTCCCACTTGTACATCCATCCGTTTCAGGTGGCGTACAACGTCTTCAAAACCCTGATACGCGGTCGGTTCGCCGCCGCCGATGATGATTACCGAACGCAATCCGTTTTTGACCAGGTGGCTGAGTGAATCCTTTAATAGTTCGTGGTCATAGTTGATCTTCTTGTTGAGAATATCCATGTCTACGCAATGATCGCAGCGATAGTTGCAGGCGGTGGTGACGTCCAGGTTGATAGAGACGGGCGCGCTCGTCGGCGCGGTTTCCAGGGCCTCTTCGAACGATAGGGACTCCGCCGCAAATCCTTCGCGCCATTGTGCTTGCCAACGGACGTATTCCTTTAGCTTTTCAAGCACTTCGGGCTGAAGCAGCTTACCCATGAAGTCATGCAACGGCGAAAGCTCGGTCTGCTTTTCTACCTGACGAACGGATGAGTTCACGTGCAGGGGAGGTGCCGATGAGCGGGCCGTTGCATCGAGACCGCCTTTGGTAAAATCAATGAGCGGTGACAGTCTCATCAACACCTCACCGCTTTCGGAATGAATTTTTTCCATGATGCTAGTCCAGATTTACGGCCTGATACAGTTGTGCCAGATGTGTCATCCCGTCAATCAGTGCAACTTCATCGGATGAAGCACCAGAATAAATCGAACCTATAAAGTTTTTTACCGAGCACACTAGCGGGTCAACGACAGGTAATTGTTTATCTGGTGAATGTAATGCTATCAGATAATCGGAACGCTTGATATGCCGGTTTACCCGTTTACCATTGATTGCGTATGCGGCGGGTTTGGGATACGTATTTGTCGGTTTTAACGACAGGCCAACCTCGGCATTTCCCCGTGCGTGCAGATAGTTAAACTTGACGTCAAGCTCGTTATCTCCCCCGTTTGCACGGTAGTCAAACGCAACGTCCTGAATGCGCCCTGCACCGATGAGTGCATACAACATGCTCAGCAAATGCGGCGCGGCGTCAACGATCATCATTTTATCCCTGCTTTGGGGGGACAACCACATGGAAAACGTTTCCACGGTCTGCACGACGGGATACATTTCATAGTAAGTGGGCAGGGTGAAAGGCCATTGTGTATTGAGCTGTAAAACCCGGTTCCTGGCTTTGCAGAGTTTGACCAGTTTGACCGTTTTTTCGGTAACTCGTTTCAACTCGCCGGCCGTTTCTATAGGGGGCCACCAAAGCGGTTTTTCACAAAATACGTGGCGGCCTGCCTGAATTGCAGCTTCCAGGTACTTCAAGTGCGAGGCAACCGGACTGCTGATGACGACGATATCGACGGGCCGTTTTTTTAATGACTCCTCCAGACTTTCAAAGGCGTGACAGTCAATTCCATAATCGGCGTTTAATCGCATTGCGGCATCGGCGGCAGATTTCTGCGTACTGCTTACCACTGCGGTAATAGTCGCCCCAGACTGATGAAAGGCCTTGGCGATGAAAGGGCCGGTACCTTGGCGGCTGCGCCCCGGCCCGATGATGGCAACGTGTAAAGACATGAGGGGATTTTATCCGTGCCGATAGAGTACGAGTTGTTGGGGATATAGGCAACTATAACCCCATATTTTCGGGCAACGCTTGGTGAAATACGGTACTATCAATCCTTGTGAAACATGGACAAAAGAAGGCCTTAAAAGGCGGCGTCAAGCCTCTGTGTTGAATTTATTTCATAAACGGTAAGAAGAAACAAATAAGGTGCCCGGCTCAGACATGAAGGTTGCGGGTAAATTCAGCCTGGATGAGCAGGTGGTGCTTTTTCATGGAAGCTGCCTTGACCTGTTGCAGGACATGCCGGATAAGTCCATGCAATTAATTATCACGTCTCCCCCTTATAACATAGGAAAAGAATATGAAAAAAGGCTGGATATCGAGACTTACGTCAAGCAGCAGGAGGAAGTGATAAAAGGTTGTGTCCGTGTCCTTGCCGACACAGGGAGTATCTGTTGGCAGGTCGGAAATTATGTAAAAAATGCAGCGATAATTCCTCTTGATACGATCTTATATCCGATATTTCGTGATCTGAACCTTGTGATGAGGAACAGAATTGTTTGGGGCTTCGAACATGGATTGCATTGTAGTAGAAGATTTTCCGGTCGTTACGAAACCATTATCTGGTTTACAAAGCAGACGGGAGAATATGTATTCAATCTTGACTCGGTACGAGTGCCACAGAAATATCCCGCTAAAAAATACTTCAAAGGGCCTAAGGCGGGGCAGTATTCCTGTAACCCTCTTGGTAAAAACCCGGGCGACGTTTGGGACATTCCCAATGTCAAAAGTAATCATGTAGAGAAAACGGAGCATCCGTGTCAATTTCCTGTAGAGTTGATTGAGCGACTTGTCCTATCAATGACGAATGAAGGGGATTGGGTGTTTGACCCATTTCTTGGAGTGGGCACCTCTATCATCGCGGCGGTGAGGCACGATAGAAAGGCCGTGGGGTCGGAGGCAGTAAAAAAGTATGTTGATATAGCTCGAGATAGGATACAAAAAGCAATCGATGGAACACTGCCGACAAGACCGATGAATAAGCCGAAATATGACCCGAAATATGATCCTAATCTGCATAAAAATAGCCTGACCGTATCCCCATGGAAAAAAAAGAAAGGAGATATTGAACAGTTAAAGCTGGTTTAATAAAAGACAGGGTTGCTATTGAAGTACAGTTTGGGAAATATGCCTTTATCGCCTACGATCTGTTCGCCAAACACCTCGCCTTTTACATGGGAGATAAAATTGACGTAGGCATTGATGAATAATTTTATTTTTTTATGAGCACAATCGCCGATTCCATTCAAACCAAATCAGCACAGCTGTCCGCCGAGCTTACGCGGCCACTTGCCGGCTCAAGGAAAATCTACGTCGAAGGATCGCGTGAAGGCGTCAGGGTGGGTATGCGTGAAATCTCCTGTTCCGCCACCTCGTCCAGTTTCGGTCAAGAAGAAAATCCGCCTGTGACCGTCTACGACACTTCGGGGCCGTACACCGACCCCGAGGCAAGCATAGACTTGTTGCAAGGCTTACCTCGTACCCGACTGGATTGGATCGCCGCGCGTGCCGACACGCAACGGCTTGAAGGGCCTTCGTCCCGCTATGGGCGCACGCGACAGGGTGACCCGCGTACCGCACATTTACGCTTCGCACACTATCATGCGCCGCGCCGTGCCAAACCGGGCCGCATAGTTACACAAATGCACTATGCCAAACAGGGCGTCGTGACGCCGGAAATGGAGGCCGTCGCCATTCGGGAAGACATGCGTTTGCAACGGCATCGCAGTGACCCGCGTTATCGAAAGTTATTGCAGCAACACGCCGGTAACGGCTTCAACGCCAACCTGCCCGATGAGATCACCCCTGAATTCGTGCGCGACGAAGTGGCTCGCGGGCGTGCCATCATCCCCAACAACGTGAATCACCCCGAGTCGGAGCCCATGATTATCGGCAGAAATTTCCTGGTCAAGATCAACACCAATCTGGGTAATTCCGCGGTCACTTCCACCATCGAGGAAGAAGTCGAAAAAATGGCATGGGCGGTACGTTGGGGCGGCGATACGGTGATGGACTTGTCGACCGGCAAGCACATCCATGAGACGCGCGAGTGGATTATCCGCAACTCGCCGGTGCCGATCGGCACCGTACCCATCTATCAGGCACTTGAAAAAGTACATGGCAAGGCCGAAGAACTGACCTGGGAGGCCTTCAGGGACACACTTATCGAACAGGCCGAGCAGGGCGTGGACTACTTCACCGTTCATGCCGGCGTGCGCCTGGCTTATGTATCATTGACGGCGGAACGTGTAACCGGAATCGTCTCGCGCGGGGGCTCCATCATGGCAAAGTGGTGTCTGGCGCATCATCAAGAAAACTTCCTGTATACCCATTTCCATGAAATGTGCGAGATCATGCAAGCCTATGACGTCGCCTTTTCACTGGGTGACGGCTTACGCCCGGGATCGATTGCCGACGCCAATGACGCCGCACAATTCGCGGAACTGAAAACCTTGGGAGAGCTGACAAAAATTGCCTGGCAGCACGATGTACAAGTAATGATAGAAGGGCCGGGGCATATCCCCATGCAGATGATCAAAGAGAATGTAGACAAAGAATTACAGGACTGTTTCGAGGCGCCTTTTTACACGTTGGGGCCGCTGGTTACGGACATCGCCCCCGGCTACGATCACATCACGTCGGCCATCGGTGCGGCCAATATCGGCTGGTACGGCACGGCCATGCTTTGCTACGTCACGCCTAAGGAGCATCTGGGCCTGCCCGACAAGCAGGACGTGCGGGACGGTATCATCGCCTACAAGATTGCCGCCCATGCGGCGGATTTGGCCAAAGGACATCCCGGGGCACAGATACGCGACAATGCGCTTTCCAAGGCGCGTTTTGAATTTCGCTGGGAAGACCAATTTAACTTAAGCCTGGATCCGGACAAGGCACGGGCCTTGCACGACCAGACGTTGCCGCAAGAGACCGCCAAAGTCGCTCATTTCTGCTCCATGTGCGGGCCGCATTTCTGCTCCATGAAGATCACCCAGGAGGTGCGCGATTATGCGGAACGGCGGGGGATAACGGCGGCGGTGGCAATAGAAGAAGGTTTACAGGAAAAGGCGAAACATTTTAAGGATGCCGGTGCCGAGATATATCAAAAGATCTAAACCCGTTTTCGCTACCGGACCGCGAGGCGCGTGAGGCTGACTCACAAACACTCGACATGATAATGGGAAAGACTACTTACAACCTGGCTCCCTCTTGTCCAACCGGAGTTCGTAATGTTTTTATCCGGTAAGAAAATACAGATGCCGACCAGAGAACAGTCGTTACCGGGCAGGGAAGAGCCGATTCCAGTTCCTCTACATCATTACGTCAACGGGAACACCTTGTCGCCCCCGTTCCCCGAAGACACTGCGTTGGCCATGTTTGGTCTGGGCTGTTTCTGGGGAGCGGAGAAAAAGTTCTGGCAACGTGCGGGCGTCTACTCGACTTCGGTGGGCTATGCGGCGGGCTTTACGCCCAATCCAACCTATCGGGAGGTATGCACCGGCTTGACCGGGCACAATGAAGTCGTGCGCGTTGTCTTCGTCCCGAACCTTGTTTGTTATCGGGACTTATTAAAATTATTCTGGGAGTCACATGACCCGACACAGGGGATGCGGCAGGGCAATGACGTCGGTACCCAATATCGTTCCGGCATTTACATCTACGACCGGGAGCAACATCAACTTGCCGAACAGACAAAACGACAGTTTCAGGAAGCACTGCATGAAAACGGCTACGGCGACATTACCACAGAGATTATCGAAGCGCCGCAGTTCTATTATGCCGAAGACTACCATCAACAATACTTGGCCAAAACCCCGGGCGGATATTGCGGGGCAGGCGGCACCGGCGTGCACTTGGCAACAGACATGTCGTAACCTGCGGGCGCCGGGGCGGGAATGACCGATGACGAACAAGCGCGTTCCCGTCCATCAACTGAGGAAAAGCTATCAAACTACCGTGCTGACCAGACAAAATGCCGAGAAAGACCCTTTTGCTCAATTTAGGGTATGGTTTGATGAGGCGCTTGCGGCGGAATTCGTCGAGCCTAATGCGATGTGCCTGGCGACCGTCGGCAAACACGGCGAAATTTCATCGCGCATGGTGCTGTTGAAATCCTTTGACGAGCGGGGATTCGTATTTTTCACCAACTACCGCAGCCGCAAGGCGCAAGAACTGGACGACACACACCGGGCGGCACTCAACTTCTGGTGGGACAAACTGTACCGGCAGGTGCGCATTGTCGGTCAAGTCGAAAAAATCTCGAGTGAAGAGTCTGCGGCATACTTTCAGACTCGTCCCCGAGGCAGTCAAATCGGTGCGTTGGCCTCGGAGCAGAGCAAGGTCATTGAAAATTTTGCCGTGCTGGAGGAAAAATTTCGGTGCTTACGGCACCAGTATCGGGATCGGCAAGTACCCTGTCCCGAATATTGGGGAGGTTATCGTGTAGTCCCCGATAGTTTTGAGTTTTGGCAAGGGCGCCCCGACCGTCTGCACGACCGCTTGTACTATACCCCGACCTCGGGCGGTAAATGGAAGATTGCGAGACTGTCGCCGTGATCAGGGCCGACCCGCCGATAGCAAACTACTCGTACACAAGGTGCCATTCCGGGTCCGCTTTGACCTTTTCTGGCCAATAGGTCTTATCCGGGTTTTTCGAGTTCAATTCGTCACATTTTTTGCATGCTTCACCATACGTCATGGTTTCATCCTTGAATTTTCCGGTTTCAAATTCATACTTGTATTTCCACGCGATAATGTAGCCCGGGTCTTCGATACGTCGGACCAGATTTTCTACCACCATTCTTTATTTTCTCCGCTTGTTGTTTGAAAAGCCGCCTCGCAGCCCGAGGGATCAAGCCGGGCCGGCGTGCGATTATGGCCTGATTGCGTGCAGGATGGCAACTGGTCGGCCATGCCGAAGACTTTTAACAAAAAGGCATACTTCAACGCAACCTCCTCGAGGAAATCAAATCGCCCCGATGCCCCGCTGTGGCCGGCCCCCATGTTCATCTTCAGCACCAGCAGATTATTGTCTGTTTTTTGCTCACGCAACTTTGCAACCCACTTCGCCGGTTCCCAATACGTGACCCTGGGGTCGGTCAGTCCGGCGGTAACCAGAATATTCGGATATGCCCGCCGTGCAACGTTGTCGTAAGGGGAATACTCGCGGATAGTGAGATAATCCTCACTGTTGCGGAGCGGATTGCCCCATTCCGGCCATTCCGGAGGCGTCAACGGCAACGTCTCATCACTCATGGTATTGAGCACGTCGACAAAAGGCACCTCTGCGACCGCGGCATTGAATAGATCGGGGCGCATGTTGACGACGGCGCCCACCAGCATTCCCCCGGCCGAGCCGCCGTGCACCGCGATCCTTCCCGCTTGCGTATAGCCTTGCCCGATCAGATATTCGGCACAGGCAATATAGTCCTTGAAGGTGTTGACCTTGTTGTTCAGTTTTCCATTGCGATACCAGCCATAACCCTTCTCCATCCCGCCCCGCACGTGGGCGATGGCGTATATGAAGCCGCGGTTTACCAGTGACAGACGATGGGTTGAGAAACTCGCGGGCATTGAATTGCCGTAAGCACCATAGGCATACAGCAACAACGGTGCGCCGCCGTCTACCGGCGTGTCTTTTCTGTACAGCAGTGAGATGGGGATAGTCTCGCCGTCTTCGGCGGCGGCGAATAGCCTGCGCGTGATGAAGTCATCCTTATTGTGCCCGCTGGGGACGTGTTGTTCTTTTCTGAGTGTGCGTCGGCGGTCGCGGACGTGATAGTCAAATATCTGTGTCGGTGTCGTCATGGAGGTATAGGCCAGGCGCAGCGTATCGGTGGCAAACTCATAGCCGGGCACCACCTCCAGCTCAAAGGCCTCCTCAGTGAACTCGATACAGTGTTCGCTGCCGAGCGTATTCTCCTGCAACATAGTGATGACGATCCGAGGCAGGCCGTTCACGCGTTCCTCGCGCACCAGATAATCCGCAAATAGATGGATCTCTTCCAGCAGCGTACCGGCGGGAGGCACGTAGCAATCCCGCCAGTTTTCCCTGGAAGTTTCGTGTATGGGAGTCCGCATGATCTTATAGTTTTCGGCGTCGTTCGCGTTGGTGACGATATAAAAAAAACTGCCGTGATCGGATATATCATATTCAATCCCCGTCTGCCGTTGTGCAAACAACCTTGCGGGCCGGCCGGGATGACGGGCGTCAACGGTGTATACCTCGCTGGTTACGTGGTCATGCGTCGAGATCAGGATAAAGTTTCCCGATTCGGTCATGTCCAGGTTGACAAAAAAGCCGGGGTCGGATTCCCGATACACGATGGCATCCCGTTCTTCGCCGAGTGTATGGCGAAGTACCTTGTCGGGCCGATGGTTGTCATCCAGCGTAGCGTAGAAAAGCGTGCGGCTGTCCTGTGCCCACACAAAATCGCTTTGTACGTTCTCGATACGCTCCGGCAACAGTTCTCCGCTTTGCAGGTCACGAACGTATAACGTGTAGAACTCCGAACCTTTGACGTCGATACTGTAGGCGAAGTAGCGATGGTCGGGGCTGTGGTCCGCCTCGCCGATATCTAAGTAACTATATTCCTTCGCCGCCTCGTTGGCGTCGAACAGGACTTCTTCCCGCTCGGGGCATGTGCGGTGATAACGACAGTAGGCGGGGTATTGCCGATCTTTTTCGTAGCGCACAAAATAATAATACTCACCATCGCGCTCGGGCACCGTGCGGTCGTCTTCCTTGATACGCGCACGCAATTCCGCAAACAGCTCTTTCTGCAACCGTGCGGTATCGGCGAGTACCGCCTCCAGATAATGATTTTCGGCGTCCAGGTATGCACGAATCTCGGCAGACAACCGTCCCGGATCTTTTATCACTTTCTTCCAGTTCGGGTCTTTTAGCCAGGCATAGTCGTCACGGCGGGAATGGCCGTGTAGGGTGAGCGTCTTCGGTCTTTTTGTGGCGACCGGCGTTGCTATGGGTGTGAAAGTTGTCACGTTGACGACGATGATTCGGTTTTCTTTGCGCGGGCGTCCAGGCCGACCTGCCACTGTACCCGATACACGTTTTTATTGAGAATGGGGCCTTTGGGGCCGCTATGACTAATGGTGTCTGACTGGGGCCCCATTACCTGCTGATAATAACGCACCGCCGTCTTGGAAAAATCATCGCAGTGAAAAGGCAGGTCATGGCGCACCTCAAAGGTTGGCACGCCGTCTTCTTCTTCGATTGGCAAAATATCCGCCAACAGATGGGAATAAAAACTCCCTGCAAAGTCAACGTCGAACAGCACCTTGCAGCATTGCGTCTCTTTACCTTTACCGGGCTGCACGTAGTCCGGGAACAATCCGTGGAAAAAAAAGTTTGCCTTAGCCATGCTTAAACCAGAATCGGTTATAATGTACCCGTGAAGTATAAACTGGAAACGGAGGTATCGGTATTCGTCATCCAACGGGAGCCGCTGGGCATGTGGGACCTGTGGGTGGACGGGATGCCGACACGTACCTTCCACACACCGGAAGACGCCGCAAAAGCGGTGCATGAACAGGATTCCGGCTACGCCATATGGGACCAACTAGAGCGGCATTCCGCCCCCGCCGACCTGCGCGGCTGGCGGCAGATTGAAGACTGACATCATGCGGTGGCATTGCTCCCGTGCAATGCTTTTGCTGATTGCTTTGACAGCATCGGTGGCACCGTTGCCGGGCAAAGTCTCCGGCCAGTCCCACGATACCCCTGCGGAACTCGACACGGCGAGGGCCACGGCCGTAATTGATCGGCTGGACATTGAGCTGTCCGGTATGAAGAACGTCCACGATCTGCTGTTGGGGCGCTTGGACTACAACGGCTTCGGTATCCATCGGCCGTTCGTTCTCGGCACCAACTATGCGGCGGTGCTCGTCAACGGGCGGCGCATCTCCGATTCAACCTTTGACCTTGAAACGCTGCCGTTGTCGGCGGTCGAACGTATCGAAATTTTCGCTGACGGCGCCGTCGGCCGGCACGGCGGTCACGCTATCGGAGGTGCGGTCAACATCATTCTCAAGCGTGACCGAAAAGGTTTTGAAATTCAGGCAAGCGCAGGCCGTCCGGATCGGGCGGGTAGCGATATCGAGCACGGCGGCGTCTCGTGGGGAGGTGCGCTTGGCGAAGGTTACATGACGATCGGCGTAGACTTTTTTCACAAACAGGAAGTCCGTGATGCAAAACGAAAGTACAGCCGCTCCTCATGGATGCCGGGAGGGTCGTTTGCCGGTGCTTCCGGCGTTTCGGTAGGCGGTAACACCGTTTTCATTTCCGATAACGGCGACTCGATTGCGCGCGCACTTGGCGACTGTCGGGGAAGTGCCTATACCGGTGTGCTTCAGAACCCTCTTGGTATTTCCGGTACGGGTTGCGGGTTTGCCTGGGGCGAAATCTCCTGGAGTCAGGAACGGCTTGAGCGGGAGAACCTGTTTATCGACTTGGATCATCCACTCGGCAGGGATGCAACCCTCTATGCCGAGGCCCGCATCACGCAGGCCGATGCCGCAATCCGTTGGGCCCCTTCGGTAGGTACTTTTTCCTTCACGCCCACCTCGGAACTCAGACAGAAACTGCTGCAAGACCCCGAAATTGACACATTGCCCGACATGCTTCGCGTCTCGCATCGGTTTGTTGGCCATGGTAATCGCACCTGGCGTACCGATCTGGAAGAATACGACATTACGGCCGGCGTGCGGGGCAAACTCATCGGTAACCTCAACTATGACGGCTATCTCAGATACTATCGTCACGATGCCGTGGTAGACGGCGACACCTTTGTCAGCGAACGTCTGGTTAGAGAAGCCATTGATGAAGGTCGCTATGACCTTGAAAATCCATCCTCGACGGCGGCGCAGCATCGGATGGCCGTACACGATACCCGTCTCACGCTGACTCGCGACGTAGTGACCGACCACAAAGCGGCGCGGCTGGCCCTGGATGGCACGGCGTTTTCACTCGGAGATAATGACACGAGATGGATGGCGGGCGTAGAAATTACCGAAGAAGATTGGCGTAACGTCAACGACTATCGGGACGTTCGCGGCCGCCACCACGATGCGAGTGATGTACTTGGTTCCGGTGGGGGTGCGACCTCCGGCGAGCGCCGGCGGCGTTCGGCGTTTGCGGAAATATCTCTCCCATTGTTGAATGGTGATTGGAATATCGCTCTCTCCGCACGGCATGACGATTACGACGATGTCGGCGCGGCGTTCTCCCACAAAGCCGCAAGCCACTACCGGTTAAACGAGGCCCTGACGTTTCGCGGCGCCTGGAGCGAAGGCGCCAGGGCGCCTGACCTGGCCTTGCTGCATACATCCCCAACGATCAGCTATCCATCCGTGTGCGATACCCGATTATTTGCCGGTCATCTAAACGATTGCGACACGTATCAAGTCGAGGGTGCCAGCGGCGGCAACCCGCACCTAAGGCCGGCTAAGTCCGAGAGTGCCAACCTTGGCATCGTGACCGATTTGGGGCCCCTATTCGTGAGTGTGGACTGGTTCGAGATCAAACTTTCCGAAGTGCCGGCCAGATTGTCCGCGCAATCCATCGTTGATCTTGAAGCGGCGGGGAGACTGCCGTCCGGGGCGGCGGTCATACGCGCGGGAAACCTCATCACGCGGATTGACAATCCCTGGGTCAATAATGCGAGAACCGATGTATCCGGGCTTGACGTGCACGCCCGAGTAGACTGGCGGATTGACGGGTTGCTGGACATGGTTTTTGACCTGCGCTGGTCTCGTGTCAACCGCTATGAGCATCGCGTGCTTGGAGAGATACAGCCGGGGGATCTCCCGCGCGACCGCTTTCATGCCTCGCTGCGTGCGGGGCGGGGTGGTTTTACCGCAAACTGGAGCATCCATTCGGTCTCGGGCTATCGCAACCGGCTCGGTACCGCGCGCTACCGGCCGTGGCTGGGGCACGACGTCACGTTGCACTGGCGCAATGCGTTTGGTTTTGACGGAATGGAGATTGCTGGTGGCGTGCTCAATATCGATGATCGAGAACCGTCCACCGATCCGGCAAATCCCGGCAAACTGGGTGCGGCGGCTACGCTTGATTCAATCCGCGGTCGCACGCTATTCCTGACCGCCAAAATCCCGTTTGGTTCCTAAAATCGGCAATTCTGTCGCCGGGAGTGTAAATCCACGATTCCGTACGAAGCCAAGAATTTAGGTGGCGGCACGGCCAGGCCACCCGCGGCGGGTTTACGTCACCGGTTTTCCGACAACCTCAATCAAAAAGGCCGAAGTAGTGGGATATGTTGATTTCGAATCGTTTGTTCCAGCGGTCATTGCCGTTCGCGCCGAAGTCCCCGACACCGTCATAGATGTTGCCGTAACTGTCGTTTTTATCGCCGACGAAGTAGTTGCCGTCGGAGACGCCTAATTCAGCGTAAATGTACAATTCTCTCCAGTGGAACAGCGCACCGGCCACCCACATGCTACTGTCGTTGAAATCATCTTCCTCTTTGAGGATGGAACTCCATTCAAGGTACGGCGTAATGCTGTGAATCCCGTATTTGCCGCCCGTGTTTATGCCGTTGTATCGCAGCGACAGAGCGGGTATCCACGCCTCGGTCGCCACCAGCCATGGAAAGTTGAACGCGCCCATGGGGATCAGGTCGCCGGTGCCCCACGGCGTATCGTCGGTGATGTCGTATTTGTAATAGGTAAGCTGTGAAACCAACTCCCAATCGTTGAACTTGTTGATGGCGTGCGCGGATAGGGCATAGTGGTCGGCGCCACTGTCGTCCACGTTTTTGCCGTTCAGCTGTCCGTATTGCAGCGAAGTGCCGTACTGATCGCCGCTTTCTGCCTTATAGATCAGGCGCAGGTTGAGCTGATGCTCTTCCTCGAAGCCGTGTTCTTCGGCGCCATCAAAGGTTACGTTACCGTCCGCATCGACTGCTTCCCTCCACGTCACCACGTCATAGCTGTAGCGCGAGCTGTTGGCGCTGGTACCGTCCCATTCCCCTTCGTCTTCAAGGTAATAGGCGAGATCGATAGTCAGGTTGTCAAAAGTCTTTGTCCATCTGACGCCGAGGTCCATGTCATCCGCAAGCCCGACGTAGTAGTGCTGATCAAAAAGCCAACTGGCGGAAGCCCCGTAAGCGGTCGGGCCGAAAGGCACGCGCACGATACCCACCTTGGTGGTGCCATATTCCTCTGAATCGTATCCCAGCCATGCCGTGTGCATCATGCTGTAGGTATCGTACCAACGGTATTCAACCCTGCCGATGTAGCCGTTGTGGTCAAGGTCGGCGTTCAGACGAAAGATATCCAGGTCGACGTCTCCCACGTCTTCACCGCGGCGTTCGTTGGTGTCGTAGTCGCCATAGGTGTAACCTACCCTCAGCGCACCGCCGAGCCTGATCGGCAGCGGGGCTTTCTCGGGTTCTGTCGCTTTCTCTTCCACCGCCGCCTGCTGCATGGCAGCTTGCGCTTCCATCTCTTCAAGCTTTTTCCGGCTCTCCTCCAGCGCACGCTCCAGTTCCATAATCCGTTGCTTGAGCATCTCGTTATCGTCGGCCGCCCCTACGGACAAGGGCAGGGTAAACACTAGAGAAACGGCGATGATACTCAGCTTACGTATTAGGTATTTCATAACTAGGCACTCTTGAAGATAGGGGTTAAGTGATTTTTATAACGATAAGTAGGGCGGTGATTGTTAATTAATACCATAGTATACCTTTAATTTAGAATAAAGATAGCAAAAATCTGCCGCCGCTTAAATTTTTTTGCGGGGAAGCATCCATTGTTTTGCTATACTTCCCATTCAAAAGAAAATAAAAATTAGAAAACAAAAAAATTGGGGAACGCGATCAGCATGAAACGACGAGCGCGGGGTAAGGGAACGATCATTGCGGAAGGGTTTTCCGTTACGGGTGACGTGAAGGGAGACGGCCCCGTTCTGGTAGCCGGCAATGTCAAAGGAAACGCCGATATACAAGGTTTGATTGAACTGAGCCAGACCGCAACTTGGGAGGGCGACGTTCATGCCGATGACGTCATCGTCGGCGGCAGTCTGAAGGGGCACGTCTTTGCCAGAGATGAACTCGCCGTAACGGCAAGTGCCCGTATCTCCGGAAACGTGAGCAGCCGCAGTATCTCTATCGAACAGGGCGCCACCCTCAACGGTGCCATGCACGTCACCCGCGACGGCACTGTGGACGAGCAGGCGGCACGCCGAAACGACGATGCGTCCGCCGATACCGCTGAAACGTCCGAAGAGACTTCAGACCTTGGGGACGACGTGACCGACGGCCAGTATTCTCAGAGCGGCCTGTAATCCCCCTTGCCGGTCTCGAATTCCACGTTGGAGGTTGTCTTTTTGATGACTACCGTACCGGCCAGCTTGTCATGCCAGCCTTGTTTTCTGTTGTCGAATGCCACCCAGAGGAAGCCAAGTCCAAGCACCAGACCTGAAAGAAAATAGGCAAAATACCTGCCGATACATTGTCCCGTAGACGGCTTTTCGCCGGTACGTGCATCGACGATTCTTGCCGCAATGGCCATCTTCCCGGGCGTGGCCTGTTTGTATACCCAAAACAGGATGACGGCAACGGCCGGCAAGACCCAGGAAACAAAGAAATCCGCAATCCCCGCAAACACAAACGAACTTGCGGTGTAATAGCCAACGCCGTAAATCGAAATCAGAACGGGCGCAGTGACGACTAGGATCAAAAGACCGTCAATGATGGCGGCTGCAACCCTCACCCAGAAGCCGGCGTATTCAAGTCCATCGTTGCCCATTGCCCATACCGCTTTCTATCGTCTGTAAATACAAACACAAAATTATAGCATAGCCCGCACCGCAGTATTTTTTTGTTCTTGCGGATAAGTCGAAAAAATTGAAGTCGGTAAGCAAAATTGACACCGAAAAATTTTGACGTTTTCGCGTCACGCTTTGCCTGTTTTCTTGATACGCCCGCCTACCTCCCCATCAAACGGCTACACGTAACCTCATCCGTTGCCCGTGCAACATCCTTTTAAGGTTTGTGCCGGTCCCAAACTCGCGTAACCACTGCCGTGCCAGATCCGGGCAGTAGATCACCCCTCTCATAAGGAATAGCCCCTTCATTGGGGGTGATCTCCAAACACATCAAATATCGCATTGCGCACAACGTCGGGTGTAGTCCCCCTTCATTGGGGGTGATCTCCAAACCATTGTAAAGCAAATATCCATTTTTACACAACAATCTATCTTTTCCTTTGTGAAGGATTGTGCTTGTGTATATGACTCTTCCTCCGGTTTTGGTATTTTCTTTTTTGTGTTCCCTCAGCTTTTCCTCTGTTCTGATTTTTTCTGCCTGGAGTTTTATCGGGCAATTGAGCCTCGCCACCGAACAGATCGGCTACCATCTCGATGTACTTTTCACCGTGCAGGTCTTCTTTGACTTTATTGCCCAAGTGAGTGGCTTGCCTGGTCTTAACTGTTGCTCCTGTAAGTCGGTGTCCTTTCATCTCCCATTCCAGGACAAGTCCTTCGCGTGCCAGCATTTCCTTGATTGACCGGGTCACCGCGTTTTTCAGTTTGCGGTCGTAGGCCATCAGCTTGCGGGTGTCGTTGACGGCCTCGGTCAGGTTCAGGTCGGGTTTGTTGCTTTGCAACATGTTGAAGTGCATCAGCTTGTTGCGAATGGAGCGGGGATAGTCTTCACATCTATCATCCAGAAAATGTTTACCAAATACCTGTTTTAATTGTTCGAAAATCTTTTTTGCATCTCCTTTTTGCGATTTTCTAAGTGTATTGATCGCCTCAACAATTTGGCCATCCTTGAGATTCTTACGTCCATTTGAATTGAACACGTCATCCGGCCTTTTCCCTGAAAGGCTTATCAGCGCGAGCATTACAAAATACAGGTCGCGTTCCCACAGGCCGGCATAGTCGGTCAGCCGTCCCAATACCCGCATTAGCAGGCGATGCAGACGCACGTGGTTGTTGAGACGGACGTGTGCCGCAAAATGCCGATGCTTTTCTATAGTTTTAAGTGTTTGGCGATAGTCTTTTTCTTTTTCTTTGGAAAATCTCTTTTTAACCCATTCATCATGCAATTTTTCCCGTTTTTTCTGTTGTTCGGCAATTTTATTTTCCGATTCGTCCGATTCGTCCAGCTTAAGCTTATTCACGTTTTCGGCTGTAATCGGGTGTTTCCGGAAAATTGGCATCAATGGTTTGAGGTCGCCGAACCGCCAGAGCTCCCGCAGGCCGCGCCAGGGTACCAGCTGTTTTTTTGTATTTGTATCCGATTCGGGGCAGGCACGGCGAAAAAGCTCCTCGGACTTGAACAGGTCTTTGAGTTCGCTGTCATAAATATTGATTGTCTCGTTCCCCTCAAACTTGGCGTCGTGCATATCGAGATAAAGACTGAATAGTTGTGCGAGGGGCTTGACCACCTCATCTTTCTCATCTTTGATAGATGATTTCCGTACAAGGATCGACCATTTGGAAAGCTGGTGCCGTAATTGGGCAATCGCATCGACGGGCACCAGATGAATGAGGAAGTAAAGAACGGCCTGCCAGTCTATTGCTTTGGTTTCATCTGGTGGTACTTTCTTCAGTGCTTTATCCAGAGAGCCGCACTCGTTTTTAAGCTCGTCCGTTACCCAGTTTAATTGGTTCTCTTTCAGGTAAGCCTTGAAGGCCTGTGCCACCACGTCGCACCGCAGGTCATCGAGGTATTTGGCCTGCTGGCGGGCCTTGTCAGCGTCGCTATCGTAGCCACGCTGCACGCGCAGTTCGGACGCTGTGCGAGCGGCAAGTTGATCGATGAAATCGGCAATCCCTTGGCCTTCTTCCAGGTGGACCTGGTCGGTAGCCTTGGCGACGGCAAGTTCGTCCTTATTTAATTTCTTTGCATCCTCAGTAGCGCGCTTCACGGCACGTTTAATCCATTGATTCAGGGCTTGTTTCGTTTGTTTTTCCAGCCATGCGGGGAAAGCGCGTTCGTATATTGCCTTTGCAGTGACGTACCGACACAGTTTGTCGGGCTGATCTTCAAGTTTGTCCCGCTTACCGGGCGGCGGCAGATGCAGGAGGTAAGGTTTCTTGCTCCAAGCGTTTTCCGCACGGGCGAGGACGCGATTGAAGCGGGGCAACGGTGACAGCGATGTTTCTGCATTGACGATGGCCTTGATCAGCGCGTCGATCTTGCTTTGGTCGTAATACTTCTCAACCTGTGCCGCTTTAAGGTCTTTAATCAATTGTTCGTTGCGCTTGGTAAAATCGTGTTTCAGGAGTTTGTGTGTGGCGTCAATGGTGGCAGGGAAGTTGTTAAGGTTGTTGGTTAATGCCTCGATAAAGCGGTCACGTCCCTTGAAGTGAAACGCCGCGTGACGCAGTTCAGCCCACCCGTTCAGTGCCAGTTTCAGCACTTGATTTTTAAAGTCTTCATCACCCTTGAAGTAGTCATTCCGTTTGCCGAACAGGAGCGGCAGCTTCGGCAGCTTTTTTAGATAGGCCGATTCACAAAAATTCCCATCTGTTACTCCATCATTTTTGATATTGAGCAATATGTCCTCTTTAATGCGATTGTTCGGGTCTGCCCAGTCCTTCAACGTCCGTGCACCGAGCGCAATCGTATAACGCCACACGCGCACGAAGGCCTCGTTGCGTTTGATTTCGGCTTGCCCTTCACTGGTTCGATAGTGGCTGTTTGTGATTGCCTCGGATTCGGGCCAGTGGTCGATGGCATGGCCGTTTTTGCCGGCTTCGTAATGGATGATTCTTCCCAGACGCACCAGGCCGTTGAGATCACGATTGCGCACCTTGTTTTTGACCAGTTGGAACAGTTTGTTCATGTCTTGCGGTAGAATGCGCGCCACGTTTTTCTTGTTATGTTTCTTAAGGATGCGGGTATAGGTATCCTTAATAGCGGCATGAAGCGCAAATAGTCTAGGATAGAGATCACGGGCTTCGGTAACGGCGAGCACTTCTCCGTCATCGCCTTTGAACAGCTCCCCATATTGCCCGTACAGAATCGGGGCAACATCGCGTACCGAGAACTTGCCTTTCTTACCTTCAGCCGCTCGATAAATCTGGCCTGCTACGTCACCGGCCTCTTTATATGCTTTTTCATCCTGGTCTGACCAGTCATATTCACCACCCGAAAATCCCGTCGGCAACGCCATTACGTTTTTGGTAATGCTTTCCGCCCTGGCCGCTATCAGCCCCTTACTCTTATTGGGTTGGCTAGGCTCTTTCCGATATTCTTTTTCATACAGGTGTTCGTATATCTTTCCCGCGATTTCTTCGGCCTCTTTGTCACCGATTTCGGCAGGTTTCTTGTCACCGACGAAGCGTCCATACCAACGGCCTTTTGGAGCTGGAGAATTCTTACAGTTTTCTTTCGGGTAAGGATGAATCTTTGACCACCACAACTTCCTGAGTTTTTCAAGCTCGTCGAAATTGTCCGCATTCTTTACCTTTAACAGACCGTTCTTTATCAAATAGCACCAGACGGCGTTACCGAGTGTCTCGCGCAGCTTGCGCTGTTCGGCGGAAGGTTTGCCGTTCCCACGGGGCTTGGCTGCGATCTTGTCAATGATGGATATCCATTGCTTAATGACGAGTTCAGGGTGTTCTTTTGCAAATTCTGCAACGTCCTTTGCATCCTTGTGGCCGGGATTTGGGCGGATTTTCCGTTTTCCTGTTGGGGTCTCGCTTCGACCGTATGGCTTGATAATCAACATATGGTAATTATATACTAACTACGCTACAATATAAAAGCGTAATTTGCCGAGTAGACGGGTAGTGGAGAGATACCTGGACGGCAGTCATTTGAAACTGACAGGTAAAAAATAATTATACGGGGGCACGTAACCCAATGCGACAAGGTTTGTATCGAAGCATCGTGGTTGATCCGCCTTGGGATCAAGGCAAAACGGGGATTCGTTCCGCTCGTCCCAATCAGGGCGTTGATCTGGATTACCCTACGCTGACGCAAAACGAGATTTTAGAGATTGTTCGGCTGGATGAATGGGCTGCCGAGAATGCGTTTCTTTGGCTGTGGGCGACAAACAGCAGATCGCGCTCAAGCAAGAAGCCTATCCTTCAGCAGGCGTTTGAATTGATGGATGCTTGGGGGTTTCGATACTACACCATGCTTACATGGGATAAAAAAACCGGGCCTTGCCCATTCGGCCCTTATCAGATAACGACCGAACATTGTTTATTTGGCTATCGGGGGCAATGCAGGTTTGACAAACAATCTCTTGGCAAGATGAAAACCTGCTTTCATGCCCCCGTCACTCGGCACAGTGAAAAACCCGCGCTGTTTTACGATAACGTCCGTAAATACTTTCCCTCCCCCAAGATTGACGTTTTTTCAAGAAGAACACATAGCGGCTTTGAAGGTTGGGGTTGGGAAGCCGAACAGGACGTTGCATAGTGCCGACAAAAGCCAATCAGTTATCTGGAGCAGACTGGCTGAAAAACTCGTTCAGTATATGGAGAGGTATACCTAAAGACCCAATCGGTAGAAAGCGTCATCCCGTCAAGTGCCTGAACCGCCGTTAGCCCCAAGCCACGAGGCATTGAATTGGCATATTGAAAATATCATGGGACGTTAGCGCTCGTTCAGCCCGAAACCAGCAGAAAAACCGGCGTTCAACCGAAAAACCAATACCCGATCAGGATGGCCGCGATGACGCCGACCAGATCGGCGAACAGTCCGCAGCCGATGGCGTGACGCACGCGGCGTATCCCCACGCTGCCAAAGTAGATGGCCAACACGTAAAACGTAGTTTCGGTGCTGCCTTGTACGATGGCCGCGACGTTGGCGGCGAACGAGTCTACGCCGTGGGTGCTCATGGTCTCCAGCATCATCGCGCGTGCCCCGCTACCGGAAAACGGGCGCATCAAGGCGGTGGGCAAGGCGGCGACAAACTCGGTATCGAGACCGAACGCCGCGACTACCTTTGCAATGACCGTAAGCACCTGATCGAGTACCAGACTGGCGCGCAATACGCCTATCGCCACCAACATGGCGACCAGATAGGGGATGATCTTCACGGCGACTTCAAAGCCCTGTTTGGCGCCTTCGATAAAGGCCTCGTAGACGTTGACCTTGCGCGCGAAGCCCAGCGTCAGGAAGGCCACGATCACCAGCAGCAATAGCAGACTGCCCAGCAGACTGGAGCGCTCGGTCAGGGCGTCCGCCTCGCCGGTCAGCAGGAAAACCAGCAACAGCCCCATCAACGACATGAGCCCCAGCAGATAGACGAGCATTGTCTTGTTGAACAGCTTCAGCCCCTGAAGGTAGGCCGTCAGCAGCAGACCGGCAAGCGTCGAGGCGGAGGTGGCCAACAGGATCGGTATAAACACCGCCGCCGGGTCACTAGAGCCTTGCTGCGCGCGAAACAGAAAGATGGTGACCGGCAACAGGGTTACCGACGATGTATTCAGCACCAGAAACAGGATTTGTGCGTTGCTGGCGGTATCCTTTTGCGGATTGAGGTCTTGCAGATCCTGCATCGCCTTCAGCCCCAACGGAGTGGCGGCGTTGTCCAGGCCAAGCATGTTGGCCGCCATGTTCATGGTGACCGAACCGATGGCCGGATGATTGGCGGGTACTTCCGGCATCAGTTGTTTGAACAACGGGCGGAATATCTTGGTAAGTAACTCGATAAAACCGGCGCGTTCGGCGATGGCAAAAAATCCCAGCCACAGACACAGCACGCCGATCAGTCCAAGTGCGATTTCAACGCTCAGCGCCGCCATGTCGAACGTCGCCTGAACGACCTGTGCAAACAGCGCGTTGTTGTCGTGCACCAGGGCGTGATACACGCAGCTGAGGAATGCGGCAATAAAAAAGCCGAACCACAAGTAATTAAGCATGACGGTTACGCTTCAATCTGACTGATGAAATATCGGCAATTTCAAGGGGTAAGATGGTATAGTATACGTATAGTGCATTAAAAAGGTGAGGCTTCCTTAACAATCGTGAAATAGAGGGTTTAGCAATGAAAGTAGAGGGTTTGGCAATGAGATTCCGCACTGCCGTGACGGTTGCGGCTTTAGTATTGTTTGGTGCAGCGAATGACTTGCACGCCGACGATGTCCAAATTGGCCTTCAGTCCATATACGTACCGTGGATCGTACAATTGGAAAATATCAAGGAACACGGTTTTGCCGGCAAGAATGTCGACTTCGTGAAAATCACCTCACCCGAAGAAGTGCTGGACGGTCTCGACTCGGGTGCCGTGGATATCGTGCTTGGGGGTAACGCGCTGGTCGCAGAGGGCTATAGCCGGGATATTGATCTGCAAGTTGTCTACATCTACGACAATATCAACGATGCGGAAGCGCTGGTAGTGGATGATTCGATTACCGCACCCCAGGATCTAGTCGGCAAAACCATCGCAGTGCCCTTCAGTTCCACCACGCACTACCATCTGTTGTTTGCCTTGGAGCAGTTTAGAATCCCTACGGACGCTCTCACGATACTTAACCTGACACCACCGGAGATCGTCTCGGCTTGGGAACGTGGCGATATCAACGGCGCGTTCATCTGGGACCCGACACTTGGGCGCATGAAGGAAACCGGGCACGTATTGTTGACTTCCAGAGATCTGACCAACTGGGGCAGGCCTACTTTCGACTCGATGATCGCATCGCGCACGTTTGCTGCGGAAAATTCCGATTTCGTTTGCCGGTGGGTCAAGATG
Organism: Gammaproteobacteria bacterium; assembly: GCA_965242685.1. Classification (GTDB taxonomy): domain Bacteria; phylum Pseudomonadota; class Gammaproteobacteria; order UBA4575; family UBA4575. The sequence continues at coordinate 446,781 of OZ251487.1, forward strand.
TCGGCGGCGGCCGATGCCGACTATCGCATGAATCCGGCTACCTACGATCCGGGGACTGACAAGGCGATGGCAATTGCAAAGGGCAGCTCCGGTGATCCGGATCGCGTAGGCGAAGTGCTTGCACTGTACGAATATCCGACGTTGGAAGAGCAGGTATCCGCCACTTGGCTTGACGGTGGCGTACAGAGCGCATTACAGGCAACCGCCGAGTTCCTGATGGCACAAGGCATACTTGACCGCCTGCCCGCCAGCTTTGCTGATGCCGCAACGCCGAAGTTTGCCCGAATGGTGCTTGACGGCGACTGCCGCTAACGCCACTTCAGCTAGACCCGCATCAAGCCACAAAGATTCACTCAATAAAAAACGCTGGCATTAGTGGCCAGCGTCGGGCCGGGGCACGAAAGCCACCGGTGGGGTGAGTAATATATTATATTAAACTGGCTGTAAGTCAAAGGAAACTTCACCTGGCAATGGATCTAACCGACCGCGACAAGCAAGAGATTATCCGTCATCTTGAGGCGGACCAACCGTTGCCCGACCGGTATCGGTTTTTACTGTTTGACGACAAGCGGCAGGCGGAATTGGTATGGAACGGCAAGACCAACGAAGTATGTAACGTAGTATTGCCGTTTCAAACCATAGAACACGTCGACGAGCCGCGTGTCGAGAGTCCCGATGATCTCCCTTTAATGGACGACCTATTCGCCGTAGACGCACGCGGCCGACAGCTAAAGGGCTGGGAAAACAAGCTGATATGGGGCGACAACAGGCTGGTACTGTCCAGTCTCAAGGGCGGCGCCTTACGCGAGGAAATTGAAAAGCAGGGCGGCATCAAGCTCATCTACATCGACCCGCCGTTTGATGTCGGGGCGGACTTTTCCATGGACATTGAAATCGGCGGCGGAAACTTCACCAAGGCGCCGAGCGTATTGGAGGAGATCGTCTATCGGGATACCTGGGGGCAAGGTGCGGACTCGTTCATCGCCATGTTGTACGAGCGGTTGATCTTGATGCGCGACCTACTGGCCGAAGACGGGAGTATTTACGTCCACTGCGATTATAGGATGAACGGCTATATCCGCCTGGTGTTGGATGAAGTGTTTGGGAAGGGTGCGGGTGCTGGCTATGTAAATGAGATTGTTTGGCAGGGTGCGATTGGGGAGACATCATCTAAAAACAAAAAATTTATCAAGTCCCACGAAACCATTTATTTATACCGCAAAAGCGGAGTGCTGTGGAATGAGATATTTCAAACATATAGCGAGGCCAGCCAAAGTTTATATCGTTACTCCGATGACAAAGGGCGTTACCGAATCGGACCGACAAATAAACCCGGTACGGGGGGCTATTTCTACGATTTAGGTTACGGGGAAATATGCCCGCAAAGGGGATATAGGATGCCGATTGAGACCGCTCTCGCTTGGATTGAAAGTGGTGAGTTGATTATTGAAAAAGGGAAAGTACCCGGACGTAAGTTGTATATGGGTGAGGGGGTCAGATGTCGTGACGTTTGGGTGGATATAAGAGCGACGCAAGGCAATGAATATTTGCGTTACCCCACCCAAAAACCCGAAGCCCTGTTGGAACGGATCATCAAGGCATCCAGCAACGAGGGTGATGTGGTGGCGGACTTCTTTTGCGGTTCGGGCACGTTGGCGGCGGTGGCGGAGAAGCTGGGGCGCAAATGGATCTGCGGAGACTTGGGCAAGTTTGCCGTACACACGACCCGCAAGCGGATGATCGGCGTCCAGCGCCGGTTGAAGGCCGAGGGCAAGGACTATCGCGCCTTTGAAGTCCTGAATCTCGGCAAATATGAACGACAGCACTACATCGGCGTCAATGCCGGCTTGCATGAAGCGGGGCGCGCGACCCAACAGACGGCGAAAGAACGTGCCTTTGTCGATCTAATTTTGCGCGCGTACAAGGCCGAGCGGGTAGACAATTTCTCATGCTTTCACGGTAAGAAACAGGGCAGGCTGGTGACCGTGGGGCCGGTTAACCTCCCAATATCCCGTCAGTTTGTCGAGGAGATCGTTCAAGAATGTAAGAAAAAACACATCACAAAGGTAGACCTGTTGGGTTTCGAGTTTGAGATGGGCCTGTTTCCGCAGCGATTGAACGAGGCAAAAGAACAGGGCATCGACCTTGTACCCAAATACATCCCCCGCGATGTATTCGACAAACGCGCCGTGGAGAGAGACCAGGTAAGGTTCCACGACGTGGCGTTTATCGAGATCAAAACCCACGTGAAGGACGGAACGGTAGCGGTGGAACTCACCGATTTCTCCGTCTACTACCATCAGGGTTCGGTAGAAAATGCCGAACAAACCCTGAGAAACAGAGGCAGTAAAGTGGTGGTGAAAGCGGGGCGGGTGGTGAAGGTATCCAAGGATCAACACGGCGCGATCACCCGTGAGGTGCTGACGAAAAAGTGGACGGATTGGGTAGACTACTGGTCGGTGGACTTCGACTACGAAAGCAAACGGGAAATCATCCGCGAACGGAACCAGGCGGGCGAATGGGTAGAACGATGGACGGGCGACTACGTGTTTGAAAACGAGTGGCAAAGCTTCCGCACCCGCCAAGATCGGTCGCTGGAATGGACCACGCCCCCGCACAAATGCCCGCCGGGAAACTACAAGATCGCCGTCAAGGTGGTTGACGTATTCGGTAACGACACCATGACGGTGGCGGAGGTAAAGGTGTGAAAACAAACACGATACAACAGATTGAAGAACAGGTAAATCAAGTGACAGAAGCCTTGAAGGGCTTTGTTCTTCGTCGGCATGAAGAGGATCGCTATGGCAAGGAAGATGAGTACACGGCTCAATCCTTGAAGGCTGATATAAAGGCAATCCTCACGGACATACGTGGCTTGGTAAAAGCGCATAACAAGTTCGTGAGGCTGTCGACTTTTGTAGAAAGAGATCTGATACGTGATTCTCTGCAAAATATGTCTAGTTCACTAAATTCAGAAAATTATTCTAATGCTGCCCATTATCTGGAAAAAATAAAGGATATTATTCGCAGTTATAACGTAAGAGGTTCATCGGAATCTGAGGAAGTTCTTAAGGAGAGACTTGCTCAGATCAATAGTAAATATACGGACGCCGAAGAAAATATCGATGAGATCAAAAGGGTCAAAGAAACAGCCGAGCAACAGGCGCAGCAGCTTCAATCCATAAAAGAACAGCTTGAGTTCATTGACGGCAGAATTTACGAGTCACGAGAAAAAGCCGATCAAATCGAAAAGTTGCAGACTCAATCTCAGAGTAATAGCGATGATATACATAGTGTCTTTACATCCGCAAAAAGTCGCGAAGAAATTATCAACAGCTTTGTTCAACGGGTTGAAGAGAGACAAAAACAGTTAGATACGCAGGAACAATCCACCGCTGCGTATCAAGAGAAGCTGGAGTCGTTTCAGGAAGCGCATGAAGAAAAACTTGAAGCAGCAGAGAAGCTGATAGAAGAGGCGCGGGCGGCTCTTGAACTTACGACTGCGGCAGGGGTCAGTGCGGCATTCACTGCACGCTACAATGAGGAAAAGGAAAGGGACCAGGAGATGTTGGATCGTTGGTTGAGAGGAGCACTTTTATTTATGAGCATCGCTATAGGAATGGGGATCTGGGTGGTATTGGGCAATAAGGATATCGGGCTTGGCCTGGCGATATCTCGCATAACCATTATACCGGTCGTACTTTCCGGTGCCTGGTTTTGTGCCGCACAATATGTGAGGTATCGGAACATACGAGAGGACTATGGCTATAAAGCCGTTTTGTCCAAGTCCATGATAGCTTTCATGGATCACTTGCCTGAAGATGTAAAAAGGGATTATCTGAATACGGTTCTGAAGGAAATCCACAAGAATCCTCTGCGTAAAAGATACGATGATTCAGATAGGAAAAATATTAGGACACCAGACGATGCGCGGGTAGGCACTTCCGGGTCATCAGATGATTCAGATAGAAAAAATACTGGGGCATCAGATTAATCCCTTTCTACCCATCAGTACCAGGACGTTGACTTATCGGCAGATAGAGGAAGTGGTAAAGAAACAAACCGATGATCCGATCATTTATGCAGGTATCCCGCCGGTCACCTTGCTAAAATAGTGTTTTCCGATGGCGCTCCACCCCAAATTTCCTGATTCTCCCCACGCCGTTCTCGATCCTGAAGTTCGCTGGTTTCCCGCCGATGAGACGGTGCGCGAGCAGACGATGGACAAGTTGATGCCGCCACTGGTGGCGGAACTGCGGCGCAAGGTAAAGGAATTTCGAGACGCCGGCTATGCGGGCGCAAGCAATACCGGCAGGAGCTTGTTGAATTGGTGGTTCAAGGAATCGCACCCACAGCCACAATCGGACGGCGGCACGACGGAGTTTCGGTATTACTTCGCCCAGCGCGAGGCTATGGAGACCATCATTTATCTGTATGAGGTGGCCGGGGCGAAGGATAAGTTTGACTTGATGCGCTTCGATTCCATCGGGCTGGTATCCACCGGCATGTTTGACGAGACCTGGCGGCGTTACGTGATCAAGATGGCGACCGGCACCGGCAAGACTAAGATCATGAGTTTGGTGTTGGCGTGGAGCTTCTTCCACAAACTGTACGAAGAAGGCTCAAGCCTGTCGCGCAATTTTCTGATGATTGCTCCGAACATCATCGTGTTGGACCGCCTCTACAAAGATTTTCAGGGTTTGCGGATCTTCTATGATGATCCGGTGATGCCCGACAACGGCTATGGAGGACAAAACTGGCGGGATGACTTTCAGCTAACGTTGCATTTGCAGGACGAGGTACAGGTGACGCACCCCGTGGGAAACATCTTTTTGACTAATGTCCATCGGGTTTATTGCGGCGAGGATATCCCGCCTTCGCCGGGAGACGAGAACACGATGGATTATTTTCTCGGCACTCGTCCCGTCGGTGCGACCACCGATTCTAAAATAGACTTGGGAATGATCGTGCGCGACATTGACGAGTTGATGATCCTAAACGATGAGGCGCACCATATCCACGACGCGAAGCTCGCCTGGTTCAAGTCGGTTGAAGACATCCATAACCGGCTGCTGCAAAAGGGCGGCGAGTTGAGCTTGCAGGTGGACGTGACCGCAACGCCGAAACACAATAACGGCGCGATCTTTGTGCAAACGATAGCGGATTACCCGTTGGTGGAGGCGATCTCTCAGAACGTGGTCAAACATCCGGTGTTGCCGGATGCGCCAAGTCAGGCAAGGTTGGAGGAAAGACAGAGCACAAAATTCACCGAGAAATACGCCGATTATCTTGATTTGGGCGTGACTGAGTGGCGCAAGGCTTACGGTGAACATGAGAAGCTCGGCAAGAAAGCGATCCTGTTCGTGATGACGGATGACACGAAAAATTGTGATGAAGTTGCCGGGTATTTGGAGAGTCACTATCCCGATTTGCAAGACGCGGTATTGACCATTCATACCAAGAACAACGGCGAGATTTCCGAAGTGTCTCACGGCAAGAAGAAAGAAGAGCTTGAGGAACTTCGCAAACAGGCCAACGAGATTGATTCACTGAAGAATCCTTACAAGGCCATCGTGTCGGTGCTGATGCTCAAGGAGGGCTGGGACGTGCGCAACGTCACTACTATCGTCGGCCTGCGGGCGTATTCGGCCAAGAGCAATATCCTACCGGAGCAGACGCTTGGCAGGGGGCTGCGCAAGATGTATCGGAATGACACTGAGGAGAAAGTGAGTGTGGTCGGTACCGATGCCTTCATGGAGTTTGTGGAAGGCATACAGGCGGAAGGGGTGGAACTGGAGCGCGAGGCTATGGGAGAAGGCACTAAGCCCAAGGCGCCGCTGGTGATAGAGGTTGATAGTGAAAAGGATCTGGATGCGCTGGATATTGAAATTCCGGTACTGACGCCTCGTTTATATCGGGAGTACAAAAACCTGGCCGATCTGAACCTTGAAACAATGGAGTTTAAAATGCTGGAATATCGGCAGTTTAACGAAGAACAGCAGCGCGAGATCGTCTTCAGGGACGTGACTACGGGCGAGGTGACGCATATCACCGTGCTGGACAGCGCGGGGGTGGGCGATTACCGCAGCGTCATCGGCTATTTTGCGCAGACCATGATGAGGGAGCTACGACTGGTAAGTGGCTATGATGCTTTATACGGCAAGGTCAAGGCGTTTATTCGGGATCACCTGTTCGGCAAAACGGTTGCGCTGGAATCTGCCAATACGTTGAGAAATTTGTCGGAGATGGTAGCCACCAAGACGGTGCTTGAGACTTTCAAAAAGGCGATCAATCACCTGATGGTACGGGAAAGGGAGGGTGCGGAGATTCATGATTCCATCAAGCTACGCCAGATGCGCCCGTTCGTGATAAAAGAGCGACAGTATTTATCTCCCCGCAAGAGTGTATTTAACCGGATTGTCGGCGACAGTCGGCTTGAACTGGAGTTTGCCAAGTTTTTGGAGCGATGCAATGACGTATCCGCGTATGCCAAAAATTATCTGGCGGTTCACTTCAAGCTGGATTACGTAAATGCGAGTGGCGAACTTACCAATTATTACCCTGATTTTGTCGTCAAGCTGACCGATGGCCGCATGGTCGTCGTCGAGACCAAAGGGCGCGAAGGACTGGACGTACCGCGAAAAGTGGCACGCTTGAGGCGGTGGTGTGAAGACGTCAACGCGGTGCAGGACGTGACATGGAGTTTCGTCTACGTGGATGAGGAAGGGTTTCACAAGTATTCACCCAAGTCTTTCGCGGGACTTTTGGCCGGTTTTCGGGAGTATAAAGGGTGAGGATGCCATACGATACGAGATGCCCCGCAAGCCAACATGAGCCGGCCATATTTAGAGGTGATATGATGGCGGCTACGGAAATAAAAAAATGAATATCAAAAAACTGATCGTTGAGGATGTCCGCTGCTTTGCGGGCAGACAGGAACTTGAGATACGCCCCATCACTTTTCTAGTGGGTGAAAACAGTACCGGAAAGTCTACCGCCCTCGCTTGTTTGCAGACGCTGCTGGACATTATTAGTTTCCCGACTAATTTCCCGAGTAGGTTCCCGATTAGGTTCCCGTATGCCGACCTGGATTTCAATAATGAGCCTTATAATTTGGGGGCATTTGCCGATATTGTCAGGGTCTCAAGACCAAGGAAAGAGAGTTTTCGGTTGGGCGCTGAACTATTTCACGAGAAAGAAACTTTGGAATATTCTTTAACTGTAACGGAAAGAGACGAAGGTTCTGAACCCATTATCCAGGAAATGAGGATGCTTTTTACCGATGGCAACGAAATTGTTCTCAAAAAAGATGATCGGCAAGTAAAAAATCAATCCAATAAAAGAAATTTTCAAATCCAGCATGTAGAAGGAGGTAAGAAAAAGTTTGTTATTATTCCACTAGGCTCACCTACTGTGATGAGAGGTCTATTTATGGACTTATTTTATAGGGGATATAATGAGCAGGCTCTGACGTCAGAAGAAGAGGAACTACGTAATTTTTTGCAAAAGTACCGAACAGTACTTTCCTCTCGAAATTCTCCTAAGGCGCATAGTTTTGCACCGATTCGTTCCAAGCCGCAGCGTACGTATGACCCCATTAAAGAGGGTATCAGCCCTGAAGGCAGTGAAATGCCTATGGTGCTGATGAATATATCCGGAACGGGAGAGAAGCAATGGGGCACACTGAAAAAAAGACTGATCAGGTTTGGTAAATCTTCAGGCCTGTTTACGGATATCTATGTCAGAAAACTTGGAAAATCAAGCGACCCGTTCCAGCTACAGATCAAGGTCAGGGGGCCAAAGGTCAATCTTATAGATGTGGGGTACGGCGTCAATCAAATCCTGCCTATTTTGGTACGTATATTTAACACTGAGAGAGAAGGTACAACTTTTTTAATGCAGCAACCGGAAGTGCATCTGCATCCCAAGGGTCAGGCGGAATTGTCTTCCCTATTGATCGAGATTGCTAAACAGCAGAAACAAAATTTTGTTATCGAGACGCACAGCGATTACATGGTTGACCGTGCGCGTATTGACATCAGGGACGGGAAAATACCGCCGGATGATGTCTCATTGATTTACTTTGAACCTTGCGGGGGATATGTCAAAGTGCACAATATCAAGTTTGATGAGCAGGGGAATTTAGAGGGTGCCCCGAACACCTTCCGACAGTTTTTTCTTGATGAGTCGGACAGATTTCTCGGGCTTGATGAAAGTTAGGCCATGTGCATCATCCTGGATACCAACCTGTATGGAGCTTTTATTAATTCGAATAATGAAGACATGCAACCAGTGAGAGATTGGATGAATCGCAAAAATGGAAAAATCGCTTATTCTCCGGTGGGGAAAATTGCGGAAGAACTAAAGGGGAAGATGAAGGGCAAGTTTGAGGTATATGAAAAGGCTGGAAAACTCAAAAGGTTTTCTAAGGAGGATGTAGAGCGAAAAAAAGAAGGATTGGAAGGTTTGATATCCGATGATCCGGATATCATAGCACTGGCTCAAGTCTCCAACGTTAAAGTATTGGTTTCAAGGGACAAAAAGTTACATAAAGATTTCACAAACACAAACATCATCGAGCAAGGAAAGATTTATCAAACGAAGAGGCATGAGCATCTTCTCAGAAAGGATACATGCCCGTAAATCCAACCGTTTGAGACTTTAAAGCAAAAACAGCAAGGCAGGCCGCAAGCCCCACTACTAAAACATCATTCCGCCTGTTTCAAGGCCTGTTCAATGTCTTCCAGGATGTCGTCGATGTGTTCTATGCCGATGGACAGTCTGACCAGATCCTCGCTGACGCCGGCCGCGGCTTGTTCTTCCTTTGACAGTTGCCGGTGGGTCGTGGTGGCGGGGTGACAGGCCAGCGACTTGGCGTCGCCGATGTTTACGAGTCTGACTACCAGTTTGAGTGCGTCGATGAATTTCGTGCCGGCTTCCAGGCCGCCTTTGATGCCGAAACTGAGGATGCCCGAGGCGCGGCCATCAAAGTATTTTTGCACCAGGTGATGGTCTTCGTGCGTGGGCAGTCCGGCATAGCTTACCCAGGTTACGTTGGGATGCTTTTCCAGATATTGCGCGACGGCCAGCGCGTTTTCGCAGTGGCGGTCCATGCGTACCGGCAGGCTTTCTATGCCTTGCAGGCTCAGGAAGCTGTTGAAGGGGGAAATCGCCGATCCCATGTTGCGCAGCGGCACGACGCGCACGCGCCCGATGTAGGCGGCCTTGCCCAGGGCCTCGGTGTAGACCACGCCGTGGTAAGAGGGATCGGGTTCGTTGAGCATCGGAAAGCGTTCCTTGTGCTCGCCCCAGGGGAAGTTGCCGGAATCGACTACGATCCCGCCGATGGAAGTGCCGTGTCCGCCCATGTATTTGGTGAGTGAATGTACGGCGATGTCCGCACCGAATTTGAATGGCCGGCACAGGTAGGGGGTGGGCACCGTGTTGTCGACGATGACGGGTACGCCGTGGTGATGGGCGACTTCAACGGTTTTTTCGAGGTCGATCACGTTGCCCGCCGGATTGCCCAGTGATTCGCAGAATACGGCCTTGGTGCGGTCATTGATGGCCGCCTCCATAGCGTCCGCGTCGCGGTAGTCTACAAAGCGTACTTCAATTCCCAGCTTGGGAAGGGTGTGGGCAAAGAAGTTGTAGGTGCCGCCGTACAGGGTGGCGACCGAAACGATGTTATCCCCCTGTTCGGCGATGGCGAAAATCGAATATGCGATGGCGGCCATGCCGGAGGACAGGCCCAATGCCCCCACGCCGCCTTCCATCGCCGCCACGCGCTGTTCCAGCACCGCGGTGGTGGGATTCATGATGCGCGTGTAGATGTTGCCTTCCACTTTTAGGTCGAACAGGTCGGCGCCGTGTTGAGTATTGTCGAATGCGTAGGAAGACGTTTGGTAAATGGGGACGGCGACGGCCTTGGTCGTGGGTTCCGGCGTATAGCCGCCGTGTATGGCAAGCGTTTCTGTTTTCATCGTTTCACCTCGTTGTCTTGTCGTCTTTACGCGCCGCCGTCAAGGCCGTGGGTGTGCGTGGCGTTAATGCGTATAAGTAATGGTTTGAACGGCAGTAAGGTCGGGTCGTTCTGTTCCACTATGGGCATGAATTTCAATGGTTCGTCGGAGAATTCGTAGTCGCCGTTCATGATCCGTTGATAGAGCTTTTTGATTTCGTTTTCCAACGGATCGAGGAAGATCAGTGCGTCACCCATGAACTCTTCGTCAAACTCGATGGAGGCGCGCAGTTCTTCCACCTCGTAAACGGCTTGTTTTACCCAGTCAGTATATTCATCCAGTGTCTTGGCGCGGATCATCATGATCAGCGTCTATTTACTGTGTTCGTCCCATTCTTCGGGAGTCAATGCCTTGATGCTCAAGGCATGTATCTCGCCACTGGCAATTTCCGTCTTCACCGTTGCATATACTTGCTGGTGTTTTTTGACCGTGCTCATGTCCGCAAAGCCGGCACTGACCACAATGGCTTCATACTTGCCTTCGCTTCCCGTAACAAAGGCCTTGCAATCGGGCATTCCGGCTTCGATTCGTTTTTTTATTTCATCCGTGTTCATGGCTGCATTTTACAATGTTTAGTCCGCAAAGATTTGCTCTTTCGCGCCCCCGTTGTGTATCGGTTCAGGGTGCGGCGTTTTCTTCCAGTAGTTGATCCAGTGTGTCGCCGATCAGTTCCCGTCTCCAGCTTTGTAAGACATCCGAAGGGCGTTGTCCACGAATTATTTTCTCTATCATGCCGCGGGTGGCCAGAAAGCTTGGCGCGAGGTTGAGTTCCCGGGCGCGTTCACGCACCCGTTGTAGGGCACATTTCATCAATCTGCGCTGTTCACGACTCAACGGGGCGGTGCGGAGGGTCGTCGGCCATTGTCGTTCGGGTATGCGGCGTGCCTTGTCTATATTGCTGAGAAGGGCGTCCGAGTACAACGTGCGTTGTCGTCGAGTCAGTGCCTCGATGGTGGATAATGCCGCCGTGTTTGTCGGTTGTTCAATTGCCAGCGCACGTAGTGACCTGTCACGCACGATCCATTGTCGTGGTTTGTTTTCCTTGACCGCCCGCCGCTCGCGCCATGTGGACAGCCGTTGTAACACCACCAGTTGTCGGGGGCTCAGTTTGCCGCTGCCCTTGATTGATTTCCAGGCGTCGTGCGGATCGAGTTTGTATCGTTCCGCGACACTCAGACGCCGGCATTCATCTTCGACCCAGTGGGCGCGTTGGTATGATGTAAGCTCCCGCCTGAGATGATGATATATTGTGGCAAGGTATTTTACGTCGTCTGCGGCATATTGCAGTGCCTTGTCGGACAGGGGTCGGCGGTGCCAGGCCGTGCGGGATAAAGACTTGTCGAGAGTGATCCCGCATATTTTATCTACCAGGTACGCGTAGCTTACTTGTTCGCCGTAGCCTAGTGCGCTCGCGGCAATTTGTGTATCGAAGACGGGCGCCGGTATTTTGCCGTAGAGGTTGAAGAATACTTCCAGGTCCTGGCTCGCCGAATGGAATACCTTGGTTATGGAGGGCAAACAGGTCAGCCCTTCAAGTATAGAGAGGTCTTTTATTGACAGAGTATCGATACAGGCTACCCTGTTATCCGTTGCCACTTGAATCAGGCATAGACGCGGGTAATAGGTATTTTCGCGCATGAATTCGGTATCTAGTGCCAGCCAGTCCCGACCGGAAACGTCCGTGCAGAACGCCTGTAGCTCGCCGGTTGTCTGGATGACTTCAATCTTCATCGTCGGTATTTTCGTGCGCATGCTTTCAGCAAGGCCTTTGCAAGTATCCTTGTGGTTGATTGTATTATGTTTGCCGCTTAGCGGTTGTACCGTACCCGCACAGAACTGGAAGTCGCCTTTTTTTCGTGACCACCCGCTCGTTGGAAAGATATGGGATACGCGGCAAGGCGCCTGGATTACGGAGCAACAACTGCATGGGGCGTTACTAGGGTATGACTACCTGTTATTGGGCGAGTCGCATGATAATATCGATCATCATATCGTTCAGGCGCGCCTGTTACGTTCCCTTGCTGTTGTCGGTGCTGAGCCGGTGGTGGTCATGGAAATGTTGCCCCAAGAGGCTTGGTCACGCCAGCCGCGTATCTGGGAGGATTTTCATGTCTTGCAGGCGCGGGCAAAAACATATGGTCCGGGTTGGCCGTGGGAGTTGTATGCGCCCATTCTGAAGGCGGTGGTACGACATCGGCTTGAATTGGTTGCCGGGAACGTCGGCGGTGAAATTCTGCATAAAAATGTCCCTCTCAACGTGAATGAGCGACTCGCTGAATACCCGATTGCGGCGGATGATTTACAGCAGTTGCGGCAGGATATTGAAACTTCGCATTGTGGCTTTGCGAGCACCGCGCAGGTTCAATCCATGTTGTCGGTGCAATTGCGACGGGATCGGGCCATGGCGTCCGCGCTGATGGCAAGCCGGTCTCCCGCCGTGTTGATTGCGGGGAACGGTCACGTGCGCAGTGACTATGCGGTGCCGAAGCATTTGCGAGACGGGAACTATCTTTCTGTGGCATTGATTTCGGTCCTGCCGGGATGGTTCAGTCCGGAAGAGTATATGGACAAGCCGGGGTTGTTTGACGTATTGTATTTTACGCCGAGCCATACCGATCAGGATGCATGCACGCACTTCAGAAAGCAGTTGGAGAGCTTGCGCCGTGATGAATGACAGGGTTTCTATCCCGTTTTATCCCGCTTTATCCCATAAAAAAAGCCTTTTTCACTCTTTTCCCAGACTCAAAAATAAACGCAACTCTACACTTGTCAGTGGATGGATGCCGCCCTGTGCACGGCACGTAATATGAAATAAACCCCCGGCCATACCAGCACGCTGGTTATCACGGGCGCCCAATACAGCCATCCTTCCGGATTTTCGCCAAGCATACCCGGCACCCACAGGGATATGCCCATGTAAGGCAATAATATAACGCCTACAATCGGGGCTTGTTGGTGTAGCGGCTGATTGCGAATTTGCAGGTGAAATCGCACTGTAATGTAAGCGGTAATGGCGAACCCAAGGGCGTATTGACCCAGCAGCACGCCTTGCGTTGCATCCACGCATAACCCCACCATCCAGGCGATGCCTATCCCTATGTTTTTCGGCAGCGACAGGTTCCAGTAAATCAGTACCAATACCAGCCATTCGGGACGATAGGGGCGTGCCCAGTCGGGCAAGGGGATCAGCATCAGTACCATTGCCGTTACCAGGGAAACGCCAATTACGAAGATATTCAAGTACCTGTTCACGTTCAGTGATCGTCGTTCATCGTATGGTCGGTGTTTTGATTATTTGGCCATATCAGTAACACTTCTCGGATCACATTGAGATCGACAAGGGGTTTCGCGGCTACTTTCATAAAGGTTTCGCCCGAGGTTTTCTGGATGCTGGTGATCTTGGCGATGGGATAGTTGGGTGGATAGCGATTGTCTAGCCCCGAGGTGGTCACCAGATCGCCTACCTTGACGTCCGCGCTATTGGTCAGGTGCCGCAATTCGAGTCTTTCAGGGCTGCCGGTTCCAAATATTAGGCTACGTTCCCCACTTCGCGTTATGGTGCCCAGCAAAGTGTGATTCGGATCCGAAATCAAGATGGCGATAGAATTGAATACGCTTGTTTTGTCAATCTGACCGATGATGCCTTTTGCACCCAGTAAGGGTTGTCCTTCATAAACTCCGTCTCGCGAGCCCTTGTTCAATACGATGCGCTGATGGTAGGGATACATGTCTATGGACATCAGTTCGGCGATCAGCAAGCGTTCTTTTCTGAAGGGTTTGGAAGACATGAGTAATTCGCGTAAACGGGCATTTTCCCGTTCCAGGGCGGCGAGCTTTTGTAGTTGTATTTCGAGGTGCGCCTGTTTTTTTTTCAGTTTGACATTATCGTTTAAAAGTTTGTTGCGTGTAGAGAATGATTCGTTTCCCCAACGGTATATTTCCACGGGTAGTGCCGCCAGGGATTTGATGGGGTACACTACTGTACCGAGTACTGTGCGCATTTCACGCAAGTAATGAAGGCGATGATCAACAAACATCATGCCGATAGACACAACGACCAGGATAAAAATTTTGGTGGAATTGCGCGAAGTTGGGGGAAATAGTTGTTTTATGGTAAACCCCCGTCTAGTTGGCGGCCTTCTGTACTACATGGGAAAGCTAATGATAGCCGCGTCATCTCTTGCGTATCAGTGCAAAGTCGTTATTCTGTGGCTAATAGCTCCGTCCCCCCTTCGTCCATGTTTTCCAGAATGTGCCCACCGCCGCAGGCGACCGACGTCAGGGGGTTTTCGGCAATGATCGCAGTAATGCTGGTCTCTTTCATGATGAGGCGGTCTATGTCTTTTAGCAGGGCGCCTCCACCAGTCACCACGATGCCTCTTTCTGCCACGTCCGCACCGAGTTCCGGAGGGGTTTGTTCAAGCGCGGTTTTTACCGCATGGATAATTCCGTTCAAGGGTTCCTGCAAGGCTTTGCGAATTTCATTACTGTTTAACGTGAAGGTTTTTGGAATGCCTTGCGACAGGCTTCTGCCGCTGATCTCTATTTCCAGTGTTTCTTTTCCGGGGTATGCGGTACCTATTTTGTGTTTGATTTTCTCGGCCGTGCTATCTCCTATCAGGGTGCCGTGTACTCTGCGAATGTGATTGATGATCGATTCATTGAATTTATCTCCACCGATACGTATGGATAAGGAGAAGACGATACCGTTGAGTGAAAGTATTGCTACTTCGGAAGTGCCACCGCCTATATCCAACACCATAGATCCGCACGCCTCCGCAATGGGCAAGCCGGTGCCTATGGCGGCGGCAACAGGTTCTTCAATCAGGTACGCCTTGCGTGCCCCTGCTCCTAGGGCCGACTCACGAATGGCACGACGTTCTACTTGAGTCGCCCCACAGGGGACACAGATTAGTACCCTCGGGCTAGGTCTCAGTAAATGATTTTTATGCACTTTTTGGATGAAATGCTGTAGCATTTTTTCCGTGGTGGTGAAATCGGCGATGACACCGTCTTTGAGGGGGCGAATGGTCTCAATATTTTGAGGGGTGCGTCCAAGCATGTCTTTTGCCATCAAGCCGATGGCGGCAACGGTGCGCGAGCCGCGAGATGAGTTTTTATGGACGGCTACTACGGAAGGTTCGTTCAACACGATGCCTTTACCTGCCATGTAAATCAGCGTGTTGGCAGTGCCCAAGTCAATAGACAAGTCGCTGGAGAAGATCCCCGTAAAGCGTTTGAGCATGGATTGAATCGCAGTTAATGTCTGGTTGTTGAGAGGCTTACTTTAACAGCACCTAAAATTTAGGGCAAGAATAAACAGTGTTGTACGTGTCGGTGAATAGAGTAATTAGTAGTAATAGTGTGTGAGCATATTCTGTAGACATAAAACAGGTCGTGTGTATTTTTTTATTTTACAGGTTTTTAGTGTACTCATTCACTGGTTGTGGGTAATGGATTTATGACTATCTCTGCCGAAGAAGTGTTGAAGATCGCCGCTTTGGCGCGCCTACAGGTTCGAGAGGAGGATGCCGAGCGCTATGCGATTGATCTCTCGAAGATAGTGTCACTGGCCGAGCAGATGAATGCGGTCGATACACAGGCAGTGACGCCTATGGCGCATCCGCTTGAGGTGGCCCAACGTCTGCGTGAGGATGAGGTAACTGAAACCGACCGGCGCGAGGAATTTCAAGCGCTTGCACCGCAAGTGCAACGAGGTTTTTACAAGGTGCCCAAAGTTATTGAGTGATTCCGCTTTTTTCTTTGGAAGATTGCAAGCCGCTGTCGGAAACCGGACGAATACTTTAATTACGAATTTATGCGCGAACTTTCCGTTTCACAGCTTGCTGAAGGATTACGCAAGAGCGATTTTTCCAGCGTTGAGCTGACGCGATATTTTCTCGACCGTATGCGGCGGTATCGGGATATCAATGCGTTCATTACTGTAACGGAAGAACACGCGATGTTACAGGCGGTTCGTGCGGATCAACTGATCAAGGAGGGAAAGCACGGTGCGCTGACGGGGGTTCCGCTGGTGCACAAGGACATTTTCTGTATGCGTGGCATAAAGACCTCCTGCGGTTCGAAAATGCTGGATAATTTTATTGCTCCCTACGATGCGACGGTAGTTGAAAAATTGGAGCGAGCGGGTTGTGTGACGCTCGGTCGCACCAATATGGACGAGTTTGCCATGGGGTCTTCCAATGAAACCAGTTACTACGGTGTGGTTAAAAATCCATGGAATTCTGCATGTGTAACAGGCGGCTCATCGGGAGGTTCCGCGGCGGCGGTCGCCGCTCGTTTGGCGCCCTTGGCAACAGGCACCGATACGGGCGGATCAATCCGACAACCGGCGGCATTGTGTGGGATTACCGGTATAAAACCGACCTATGGACGGGTTTCACGGTACGGCATGGTCGCGTTTGCCTCCAGCCTTGACCAAGGCGGGGCATTCGGAAAATCTGCCCGGGATTGTGCATACCTGCTACGGGCGATGGCGGGATTTGATAAGAAGGATTCCACCAGTGTGGAACAGTCGGTTCCGAACTATGCGGAGTCCTTGCAGCCGTCGTTAAAAGGCAAGGTGATCGGGGTGCCGCGCGAGTATTTTAAGACAGCTTTGCAGCCGGGTATAAAAGAGGCCGTTACCCGTGCGATGTCCTGGTTCGAGCAACAAGGTTGTGAGATTAGGGATATTACCCTTGCACACACCGAGTTGGCTATTCCCGCGTATTACATCATTGCCTGTGCCGAGTGTTCTTCTAACTTGGCACGTTTTGACGGTGTGCGTTACGGCTATCGCTGTGAACACCCGCAAGATTTACGCGATTTATATGATCGCAGCCGCAGCGAAGGATTTGGCGAGGAAGTGAAACGGCGCATTATGATGGGCACTTATGCGTTGTCCTCGGGATATTACGATGCCTATTACCTAAAGGCTCAAAAAATCAGGAGACTGATCAGTGAAGACTTTCAAAAGGCATTTACGGAGGTTGACGTCATCCTCGGCCCTACCACGCCCGAACCGGCCTTCAAGATCGGTGAAAAGACGAACGACCCCGTGACGATGTACCTATCGGATATTTATACCATTGCCGTAAATCTTGCCGGATTACCCGCAATGTCGGTGCCTTGCGGCAGGCAGGGGGAATTACCGGTCGGTATGCAACTGACGGGTAACTATTTTGAAGAAGGCAAGCTACTGGGCTTTGCTCATCAATATCAGTTGGCCACCGAGTGGCACCGACAATGCCCGGAGAATTTTCAATAGGTGCGTGTATGGAGTGGGAAGCGGTCATCGGTTTAGAAATTCACGCACAGCTTGCGACTCACAGCAAGATTTTTTCGGGGGCGTCCACGGCCTTTGGCGCCGTTCCCAACACACAGGCTTGTGCCGTAGACCTTGGTTTGCCGGGCGTTTTACCGGTGTTGAATCGAGAAGCCGTGCGCATGGCAATAATGTTTGGTTTAGCGGTGGACGCCACGATCGCACGGCGATCAATCTTTGCGCGCAAGAATTACTTTTATCCCGATCTGCCCAAGGGCTATCAGATCAGCCAGTATGAACTCCCCATCGTTGAGCATGGCACGTTGGAAATCGTCTCAAAAGAAGGGCGGCGAAAGGTTGTCGGGATCAAACGTGCGCACCTGGAAGAAGATGCGGGAAAATCCTTGCACGAAGAATTTCAAGAGCATACCGGTATTGACCTGAATCGCGCAGGTACGCCGTTACTTGAGATCGTCTCCGAACCTGACATGCGCTCGGCGGCGGAAGCAGTCGCCTACATGAGAAAGGTACACTCCATCGTACGCTACCTGGAAATTTCCGATGGCAACATGCAGGAAGGGTCGTTTCGTTGTGACGCCAACATCTCGGTGCGGCCCGCAGGGCAACGACAACTCGGCACCCGCACCGAAATAAAAAATCTCAACTCATTCCGTTTTGTGGAACACGCTATCAATTTTGAAATTGAACGGCAGATTGACGTGCTAGAAGCCGGTGGGCAAGTCGTACAGGAGACTCGTTTGTATGACCCCGGCCGAAATGAAACGCGCGTCATGCGGTCGAAGGAAGAAGCCAATGATTACCGTTATTTCCCTGACCCCGATTTATTACCGATAGTCATTGAAGCCGGGATGCTACAGGAAATCAAGCGGCAATTACCGGAATTACCGGAAGAAAAAATTGCGCGCTTCAAAAGGGAATATGACGGTCTGGATGAATATGACATCAGTCGCCTTATAATGAACAAGGCGACGGCGGAATACTTTGAAGAAACCGTGCGCCATGCACAAGGCAAGGCGAAGCTTGCCGCCAACTGGATTTTGGGCGAGTTGAGCGCCGCGTTGACCGGAGTCGAAGACCTGATCGAGCGAAGTGATCATCTGAACGATGGAGAAACTGGACAATGCCCTGTCAACCCCTCCATGCTGGCCGCTTTGTTGTGCCGCATTGATGACGGCACTTTGTCAAGCAAGACTGCCAAGCAGGTATTTCAGGCCATGTGGGAAGGAAAGGGGGACATAGATGAAATTATCAAGGCAAGAGGGCTTGAACAAATTACCGACCAAGGAGAAATCGCAACACTTGTTGAACGAGTAATTGCTGAACACCCCGGCCAGGTTCGGCAATATCAGTCCGGCAAGGAAAAGATGTTCGGGTTTTTTGTCGGTCAGGTGATGAAACTTTCCAAGGGCAAGGCAAACCCGCAGCAAGTGAATCAGTTATTGAGGAGTAAGTTGAAACCGTAGCGTTGGCATTGCATCCATTCAGGGAATGGTTTGATATGTGTATATACGCACAACGGGTCGGCTATCTCGTTTCATCAAGCCGGGTTACTTTGGCCGCTGACCGCACGTTTCAACCTTGTCAAGTCATAATGCGTTTTTATTGGCGTGAAATGATTCTGTTTGAATAGCTGCCGTACCGCTTTTGCCTGCTGATAGCCGTGTTCGACGACCAGGTGTCCGTGGGAGTATAAATGTTCAGGCGCGCCGGCAATGACTTGCTCTAGGTCGTACAAGCCATTGTTGTTGCTGATAACGGCTTTTTGCGGCTCAAAAGCGGCAACCTGCCAGACCAAGCTCTGATCATCCCGCGCGACGTAAGGGGGGTTGCACACGATGACGTCAAACTTTGCATGCCCCAAGTTTTCGTACCAGTTCCCGTGAACCAGGGTGACGTCGGCATTGTGCCGCGCGGCATTCAGTGCGGCAACTTGTAGGGCCGAAGCGGAAACGTCTGTGGCAACTACGGTGCAATCACGGCACTCGCTTGCGATGGCCACGGCGATACAGCCCGTACCCGTACCCAAATCCAACACGCGCGGCCTTTCCTTTTCTGCAACGATGTTAAGTACGATTTCGACGAGCAGCTCCGTTTCAGGCCGTGGAATCAGCACGTGTTCATTGACCGCGAAGACCAGTGACCAGAATTCTTTTTCGCCGGTGATGTAGGCAAGCGGTTCCCCGCGAACCTGGCGCATCAGTGATGAGTTAAATAGCATTTTTTCTTGCTCGGACAGGCTTGTTTCGGGATACGCCATCAACATGGCTTGGGGCACGCCACATGCGTGGCAAACCAGGTATTGTGCATCGCGCCGGGCATGGCTGCTGCACGACAACAGTTGTGCCGTTGCGTAATCAACGGCTTCTCTCCGATTCATGGTGCAGATGATCGATCTTGCAGATCGGCCAACAGATCGGCCTGGTGCTCATTGCAAAGGGATTGGATAATCGGGTCTACGTTGCCTTGCATCATTTCATTCAGTTTGTACAGCGTCAGGTTGATGCGGTGGTCGGTGACCCTGTTTTGGGGAAAGTTGTAGGTGCGTATGCGTTCGGAACGGTCGCCGCTGCCGATCAGGTCGCGGCGCGTCTCGGCTTGCTTGTCAAGTTGTTTTTGACGCTCCCTGTCCAGCAGCCGGGCACTTAACAGGGCCATGGCGCGCGCGCGGTTTTTGTGTTGCGAGCGCTCGTCCTGACATTCCACCACGATACCGGTCGGCAGGTGCGTGATGCGTATGGCGGAATCGGTTTTGTTGACGTGTTGTCCGCCCGCGCCGGAGGCGCGAAACGTGTCGATACGCAGGTCCGCCGGATTGATTTCCACGTCATCAATGGTGTCGACCTCCGGCATCACGGCGACGGTTGCCGCGGAGGTGTGCACGCGTCCTTGGGATTCTGTTTCCGGTACGCGCTGGATGCGGTGGACACCGGATTCAAATTTTAGATTGGAGTACACGCTATCGCCGCTGATTTTGGCGATGATCTCCTTGTAGCCGCCATGATCACCTTCGTTTTGGTTTATGATTTCTACTTGCCATCGTTTGATTTCCGCATAGCGACAGTACATGCGGAATAGGTCGCCGGCAAAGATCGCCGCTTCGTCGCCCCCTGTGCCGGCCCGAATTTCTAGAAATACGTTGCTTTCATCGTGGGGGTCTTTGGGTAGCAGCAAGGCTTGTAGTTCGTCGGTAAGACGTTGGATTTTTTGTTCACAGTTTTTAATTTCTTCTACGGCCATGGACTGTAATTCTTTATCTTCATTTTTGTCGGCAGCTATTTCTCTGATGGAGGCAAGATTGTCGATAGCGTTCTGATATCTCCTAAATTTTAGTACTACCGGCTCGAGCTGTGCGTATTCTTTTGAAAGGTTGGCGAAAGTGTTCTGGTTGCTGATGATCTTCGGGTTGGTTAATTTGACGGATATCTTTTCGTATCGCGCCTTGATGATTTCGAGTTTGTTTATCGTTGAATCTTTCATGGCTGTATAGGGTCTTTAGCGTGCAAGATACATGGTTTTCATTCGTGAACGGATGCCGAGTCTATTTATCAAGTTATTTATCGGTGGGGATGTTCAAGAGTGTACGCGCCGCCTTGATCAATTCGTTTCGGTTTTCTTTGTCGGCGAGATGGAGCGCCTTGGTGGGGGCATGTGTGAACTTGTTGGTTAATGTGTACGCCAAATAGTGCAGGACTTCTTCCAGGGGCTTGCCTTGCTCCGACATTTTTCGTGCTTTTTCCAGTACGTCATCACGTTGCAACTCCGCCTTGCAACGGAGTGCGCGTACTGTATCAACGACGTTTTGGCCCCGCAGCCACGAAGAAAATGTGTTGACTTCGCCGTCGATAATTTTTTCAGCCTGGTCGGCGGCCCGTTTGCGGGATTGCAGGCCCTGCTCAACAACGTCTCGCAAGTCGTCAATGGTGTACAGATACACGTCGGCCAGCTTGGCTACTTCCGGCTCAATGTCTCTGGGAATGGCAAGGTCAACCATGAATATGGGCTTGTGTTTGCGTTGCTTGAGTGTACGTTCTATCAGTCCTTTGCCGAGAATCGGTAAGGTGCTTGCCGTGGCGGTGATGACAATTTCGGATTGTGGCAACACTTCACTGATAAAGTTCAATGTCATTCCCTGTCCGCCCACTCGCTTGGCGATGTGTTGCGCACGTTCCATGCTGCGGTTGGCAACCATTATTTTTCCTATACCTGCGCCTTTCAGGTGTTCACAGGTAAGCTCAATCGTTTCGCCCGCACCGATAAGTAATGCCGTGTGTGGTTTCAAGTCACCAAAGATACGTTTTGACAAAGTTACTGCCGAAGAGGCGACGGAAACCGGATTTGTACCGATGGCAGTGTCGGTGCGGATCTTTTTTGCGACGTTGAAGGCACGTTGAAAAAGCTGATTGAGGTTTCTACCCAAGGTACCCGCTTGTAGGGCGCCGTGATATGCGGTTTTAAGTTGTCCTAATATTTGCGGTTCTCCAAGCACCATGGAATCCAGCCCGCAAGCCACGCGAAACAGGTGCCGAACTACCGATTCATCCAAGTGGTCGTATAGATAGGGGCCGATACTGCCTGGTTGCAAGTTATGAAAAGCATTGAGCCAGTCAAGGATTTTTTCTTTGCTTTCATTGATCGGATTGGTTTCACAGTATAGTTCAGTGCGGTTACAGGTTGAAATAATGACTGCCTCGTCTACTTGTGGAAGCGTGACCAACTCCTTTAGGGCAGGGGTAAGGTGCTGTTTGTCGATGGCGACCCGCTCACGCACCTGTACGGGTGCCGTGGTGTGATTAACGCCCAAATTGAACAGAGACATGGAAACGAGTGTGTTGGGTGGTAATGTGCCTGTGAGGTTTGATGTCAGGCATAGTATGTGTGGTTGCTTCGGTTAACGGCTATTTTGTCAAAATATGTATGTATTGCCAGAATAACTGAAGTAATATTTGGATGCAGTCTAATCAAGCCGCCAACGTATGTTTAGAGTCAGTGATACAATTTTGCGAATCCCTTGCAATATAATTCCGTACTATATAGGGCCGTTGGTAGTTGTTTCCAGCTTGGCAGGGTGTGTTTTACCGGACCCCGACGAGGGTTTAGTGCTCGGGGCGCCTTTCATTATCCATAATGCGCAAGCATCAAAGTACAGTACACAAGCGGATATTTTGTACGAAGTGTTGGCGGGAGAGCTATCCGGCCATCTCGGTGATATCCAGCAAGCCCTACAGCATTACCTCCGTGCTGCTGATTTGACCGATGATCCGGCCGTGGCCGCCCGCGCGACCCGCATTGCCATGTTTGCCAGAGATTGGACGATGGGATTGCGTGCCGCAAACCGTTGGTCGGAACTGGCGAGCGATAATTTGGAAGCAAGCCAGGTACTTGGCGTGTTGGAATTGCGTAACGGCAACGTGGATCGCGCGTTGCCACACTTTGAGAAGATTATGTCGATCGCGGAAGATTCGCCGGCCAAGGGATTCAGTATCGTAGGCGCCATACTGGCAAGTGAGTCTGATGTTTACGCTGCGTTGCGGCTACTTGAAAAATTGATGCAGAAGCATTTTGAAAATCCATACGGACACTTGGCGTTAGCGGGGCTTGCTTTTAAGGCCGGAGATTTTCAACGTGCGATCAATGAAAGCGAGACTGCTTTGGGTTTCAAGCCCGACCTGGTTGAGGCTCGCACGATGCGCGCTCAAGCCTTGATCAATATTGGGAAAACTGATCAGGCACTCCGGGAAATGGTACGCGCTATTGAAGAAGCCCCGGATAATCGCGAGATGAGGAAAGCATACGCACACATGTTACTAACGGCGGAGAGATATGATGAAGCCGCGCGCGAGTTTGAAGCATTGCTTGCAGAGACCCCCAACGATGACGATTTGATTTACACACTTGGTCTATTGAGGTTTCAGCAGGAGAAATACGACGTCTCTCAGGCAAAATTTAATCGTCTGATTCAACGTGGCCAGCGTAAAGATGAAAGTCGCTATTATTTGGGTCGAATAGAAGAAGAACAAGGAAATCTACAGGCCGCCGTTAATGAATTCCAGCAGGTTGGGCATGGCCAATACTATATGAGTGCCAAGGCAAGAATTGCGGGACTGTACGTTGAGATTGACGGCTTGAAAAAGGCGCAACAATATTTGAGAGGTCTTCGTAACGACATCGATGTGCCGGAGAACATAGTCGAATTGTATTTGATTGAAGGACAGTTATTGCATGATGAGAAACTTTATACAGCGACAATGGACCTCTATAGTAAAGGGCTACAGGAATTCCCGGGCCATAGCGACTTACTGTATGCGCGTGCCTTGATAGCTGAAAAAATTGATCGTATCGACTTGTTAGAGATTGATCTCAAGGCTATCCTTTCAGAAGACCCTGATAACGCGTCGGCCTTGAATGCCTTGGGATACACACTGGCCGACCGTAACTTCAGAATTAACGAGGCGTTTGGTTATATCAAGCGGGCGCTAGAAATTCGTCCAAATGATCCTGCGGTGATAGACAGCATGGGCTGGGTACAGTTTCGTCTCGGCAACTATGTGGAGGCGGAGTCCTATTTACGCAAGGCTTACGGATTACTGGAAGATGCAGAAATCAGTGGCCATTGGTTTGAATTGCTATGGGCGAAAGGTGACTATGCAGAAGCACGCAAGATAATGGAAAAAGCGTTGCAAAGTTTTCCGGATGATGAATACCTGTTGGAGCTACAGAAAAAAATCCGTCAGTGAAATGCTTACCGATGAGGCTACCAAGTATACGTGTGTTCTGCTGTTTGTGGTTCGTCTGTCTGACGGCTGGGTGCGCCTTTGTTCAGGAGCGTCCGTCTCTACCCCCTGATTCAAGACTGGGTAAACAGGCTGCCTGGGAAGCACATCGGCAGCGTTTACAGCGTCTACAACACTGGGATTTCAAGGCTCGCATAGCCGGTAAATACAATGATGAAGGTTTTCGTGTCGGGGTGCGTTGGCGGCAACGGCGACAGCAGTTTGATATTGGTTTGCACGGGCTATTAGGCAGGAGAATCGCCGTTATCAGCAGCAGAGAGGATGGCGTACAGATTGACACTGCCAAGGGCGGACGTCATTTTGCGCTCTCCTCCGAAGATTGGATACGGAATCTGCTTGGCTACTCTTTGCCGGTGAATAGTTTGCGTTACTGGGTGCGCGGCATTCCCGATCCGGGACAAGTGTATGTATCTTTGCAACTGGACGATCGCGGACGTTTGCAGCACCTTGAGCAGACGGGATGGCGGGTTGATTATAAACGTTACCATGACGATGAGCCTGCACTGCCTGCATTTATCAATCTTACAAATGTAGACTTTACTGTAAAAATTGTTATTGATCGCTGGATGCAGGCGCGATGAATCCTTGATACGTTCTCCACCATACCATCCTTGCCGATGTGTCGTGCATTGAACAAGAGTAATTCCATTAGTTTTTCCGAATGTACGTGGCCGGCGCCGGCAAAGCTGAATCTTTTTTTGCATATCGTTCGCCGGCGTAAAGATGGCTATCATGTGCTACAAAGCCTTATCCAGTTTATTGACCTTTGTGATCAACTGTTTTTCAGTGTTCGGTCAGACGGTGAGATAAAGTGTAGAAATTCAGATGGTACTATCCCGCAGAACAAGGAACTGTCGGTGCGCGCCGCTACGCTTTTGCAGCGATTTTGTACGGTTAGGCAAGGTGTCAGCATTCGGATAAACAAGGCGATTCCCGCCTGCACGGGTTTAGGGGGCGGTAGCTCCGATGCGGCCACCACTTTGCTGGTGCTTAACCGGCTGTGGGACTGTGGGTTGAGGTCGGATGAACTTGAGGGTTTGGCGAGACAGATTGGTGCGGATGTGCCGGTATTCATTCGCGGGGTGGCTAGCTGGATAGAAGGGACGGGGGAGTGCTTGCAACCGGTATCCTTGCCTGAACCCTGGTATGTGGTGGTATTTACGGGCGTGCCGTTGAGCACTCGGCGGATGTTTGAATATCCTGACCTGGCACGTAATTGTATGCCTATCACAATAAAAGACTTTACATGGCAGCATACTTGCAACGTATTCGAGCCGATTGCCCGTCAACAAAATCCCAAGGTGGAGCGCGCCTTTCGGTGGCTGAATCAATATGCTAATGCAAGGCTTACCGGATCGGGTGGTGCACTGTTTGCAAGGTTTGACACGTGGCGACAGGCGCGAAAGGTTGTAGCAGTTTGTCCTCAAGAGTTTACTGCCCGTGTTGTTAAGGGGCTAAATTGTTCGCCTATGTATTCGCTATGTGGGTATAATTCAGTATAGTTCAGCACAGAGAAGTTGGGCCGTCGCCAAGTGGTAAGGCACCGGGTTTTGATCCCGGCATTCGCAGGTTCGAATCCTGCCGGCCCAGCCAGTTTATACATTAATCAGGCAAACAGCTTCATATACTATGATCGGCCAGAAAGTCCCGCCATCTAATAGTAATTTGATGGTGTTTTCAGGTAACGCACACCCGCAGCTTGCGCGAGACGTTGCCGATTATCTGAACGTGCCGTTAGGCAAAATGTTGGTCAGCCGTTTCAGTGACGGGGAAATACAGGTGGAGATCCAAGAGAACGTGCGTGGCAGGGACGTATTTGTCGTGCAACCCACCAGTATGCCGACGAACGATAATATCATGGAATTGCTTATCATCGTGGATGCAATGAGGCGCTCTTCCGCGGAGCGCATTACCACGGTAATTCCGTACTTCGGCTACTCTCGCCAGGACCGGCGAGTACGTTCCATCCGTGTACCCATCTCGGCAAAAGTAATTGCCAACCTACTTTCCAGCGTCGGCACGGACAGGGTATTGACCGTTGACCTGCATGCTGACCAAATACAGGGTTTTTTCGATATTCCCGTCGATAATATTTATGCGTCTCCAGTGTTGTTGGGTGACGTATATAAACGCAAGCATCAGAACTTGATCGTGGTGTCGCCTGACGTGGGTGGCGTGGTACGAGCGCGGGCGTTGGCAAAGCGGCTGGATGATGCTGATCTGGCTATCATTGACAAACGGCGCCCGAAAACTAATCAAGCTGAAGTCATGCACGTTATCGGTGAGATAGAGGGTAAGTCTTGTGTCATCATTGACGATTTGGTGGATACTGCCGGAACACTGTGTCAAGCGGCAAGTGCCCTTAAGGAACATGGTGCATTGAGCGTACAGGCATATGCTACGCATCCGGTGCTTTCAGGCAAGGCAGTTGAGAATATTGAAAAATCCGAGCTAGATGAATTAGTTGTAACTGATACAATCGCGCTGCGCGATGATGCAAAGGCATGTCCACGAGTGCGGCAACTGGAAGTTTCGGGATTGATTGCCGAATCTATACGGCGAATCAATCAGGAAGAGTCCGTTAGTACCCTGTATATGGACTAGCTAATACTGTACTTTTAATTGTAAAGGGTTTGGTTGAAAGCGACTGGAGAAGAGGAATGGATATTGATTTTACTTTGACTGCGGAACGCCGCGATGAATTCGGCAAGAATGCGAGTAGAAGGCTGCGTAATGCAGGCAAGGTACCTGCGATAATCTATGGTGGGGGTGAATCGCCTGTTGCCGTTACTTTTGAACGTGATTCTCTGCTTCATCATTTGGAACATGAAGCGTTTTGTTCGCACGTTCTGACCGTGCACGTCGACGGCAGCTCTCAAAAGGTGATTTTGCGAGAATTACAGCGTCACCCGTATAAACCAAGCATATTACATATGGATTTGCTGCGAATTCGCGAGGACACGGCAATCAACGTGCACGTCCCTTTGCATTTTATCAATGAAGATGCTTGTCATGGCGTCAAACTTGAGGGCGGTGTAATCAGTCACAATCTATCCGAGATAGAGATATCATGTCTGCCAAAGGATTTGCCTGAGTTTATTGAGATTGACGTTCAGGGGCTTGGGTTGAATCAGGCTATTTATTTAAGCGACATTGATGTTCCACAAGGCGTAACGATTACCGAGCTTATTCACGGCGAAGAGCATGATCATCCGGTCGTGTCCGTACACGCCAAGCGCGTGGCTACCGAGGAAACACAGGAAGTTCACACGGAAACAGATGACGAATTCTCGGAGGATGAGTCTGTGCAATAGATTGGCTGGACGTGTCTGAATCCGAAGGTATATGCCTCATTGTTGGGCTCGGTAATCCCGGTGAAGAGTATCAGGCGACCCGGCATAATGCCGGGTTTTGGTTCGTAGATGCCGTAGCGAAACGAGAAGGTGCAACGTTTGCACGGCAGGCTAAGGTCAATGGGGATGTCGCCCGTTTTACTTTTCAAGATAAAGAGATGTGGTTGTTCAAGCCACTTGCATACATGAATGAAAGCGGTGCAACACTTCGCACTTTTACTGATTTTTACAATATTCCGATGCGGCAAGTTCTGGTGGTGTACGATGAGATAGATATTCCGAACGGCATGGTGAAACTGAAGTGGGCAGGCGGACATGGTGGTCACAATGGTTTACGTAGTATTTTTTCACACTTAGGTAAGGATTTTTGGCGTTTGCGCATCGGTGTTGGGCATCCGGGCAGAAAAGATGACGTGACTGACTATGTGTTGAGTGTTCCAAATCGCGAGGAATTCACTGGCATTGTTACTGCTATTGAATATGTTTTAGTCATACTGGGCGATCTGCTTCAGGGCAAGACTGACGCCGTTATGAAAACCCTGCATACCCACACCAAGGACTAGGGTATGGGCTTTACGTGTGGTATCGTCGGTTTGCCGAATGTGGGTAAATCAACGTTGTTCAATGCGCTCACCGCCGCGAAAATTGCTGCAAAAAATTATCCTTTTTGCACGATTGATCCGAATGTAGGTAGGGTTCCTGTCCCGGATGTCCGTTTGCATAGGTTAGCTGAAATTGCAGGCTCGGCAAAAATTATTCCAACCACAATAGAGTTTGTAGACATCGCAGGCTTGGTAGCAGGAGCTTCCAAGGGGGAAGGCTTGGGCAACCGATTTCTGGGACATATTCGGGAAACCGACGCCATTGCGCACGTTGTCAGATGCTTTGATGATGAAGATGTGATTCACGTAGGTGGCAAAGTGGTCCCCCTGGAAGATTTACAGACGGTGAATACGGAGTTGATCTTGGCTGATATGGAATCGGTTGAAAGAGCCGCGCATAAGGTTGAGCGTGCTGCTGGCTCCGGTGACAAAGAGGCACTGGCACGGGTTGACGTCTATAGTGCACTGCAACGGCATTTGGAAAGTGGACGCTTGGCAAACAGCTTCAGTGCCGGCGATAGTAAAGTATCTCTGGTCAATGAACTGTGTCTGATTACTCGAAAACCGGTATTTTACGTTGCTAATGTTGCGGAAGACGGGTTCACTGGCAACGCGTATCTGGATCAACTGAAACAAATCGCAAGGACGACTCAGGTCATTCCATTTTGTGCAAAAACTGAGGCCGAGCTTGCACAATTGAGTGCGGAAGAAAGACGGGAATACCTGACGGAAATCGGATTAGATGAACCAGGTTTACATAAGCTAATTCGTACCGGGTATGAGACGTTGGAGTTACAAACTTTTTTTACTGCAGGGGTCAAAGAAGCCAAGGCCTGGACGATATCGCAAGGTGCCACGGCCGTACAGGCGGCAGGCAAGATTCATAGCGATTTTGCAAGAGGCTTTATCCGAGCGGAAGTGGTGAGCTACCCGGATTATGTGAATGCAAACGGTGAGCAAGGAGCCAAGGAGCAGGGGAAATGGCATCTGGAAGGTAAAGATTACGTTATGAATGAAGGCGACATCGTTCATTTTCGATTCAACGTTTGAGTGGATTGACGCTGTAGGAAACGTTTTAGTATGGTTTACAGTTAGGCTGATATGCGGCTATGTAGCTCAGTTGGTTAGAGCACAGCATTCATAATGCTGGGGTCGTTGGTTCAAGTCCAACCATAGCCATCATCTTTCATATTTTCAGTCTGTCGCCATTTGTGGTTATGTGGTTCGTAAATCGAAAAATACTTTTCAGCCGCGGTTTTCATGTGTATGCGATGTTTGGCGGATTTGAAATTGTGCGGCTTTAAGTTTACGATTTTTCCAGCTGAACAGAGAGTATGTGGAGTATAAAGGCAAGCAAACGAGTGTTATCTACTCGGTATTCTTTGAGTCGCTATACTGTCAACAAACATTTCATTCTGGCGCATTGATGTGATGTTTGTATGATGAACTGCTGGAGGAAAATAAAATGAGCACTATTCGGGATGCGTTGGTTATGCTGGCCGATCTTGGCGGGCCGGTTATTTTGATACTTTTAATTTTTTCCATAGTAGGTAGTGCCGTCGCTTTGCTAAAAGCCTGGCAGTTTTTATCGTTGCGTTTAGGGACGGTCAAGTTTGCCGAGACTGCTCTGCGATTTTGGCAAGAAAATGATGCGGAGAAAGCAGTCAGTTTGGTAAAGGACAGACGTCATCCCGTTGCGAAGGTGTTGCATACCGCCTTTACCTGTAGTCAACCCGAGTCTGCAATGTCAAGTGGACAAGCGCGTGAAGAGACCCTGCGCGTTGCATACGCACAACTTGAATCATTGCGGAGTTATTTGCGTATATTGGAAGTGGTTGCCTCGCTTAGCCCATTGTTGGGGTTGTTGGGTACCGTCCTCGGTATGATTGAAGTCTTTCGTGAATTGGAAATGGCAGGTAGCAGAATTGATCCCTCTCTCCTGTCGGGCGGCATCTGGGAGGCCTTGTTGACTACTTCGGTGGGACTGGCCGTTGCAATCCCTGCCATACTTGTAGTGAGCTATTTTGATCGTGTTATTGAGCGAGTCAGTCACCGTATAGAGGATGCCTCGACTCGAGTGTTCACCACCCATGATGACGTGCTGTGGGTGCGCGAACTCGGTTCATCCCGTAGCCCGAGCGTTTATCAAGCATGACGACGTGTAGTAGTATGGGATTGCTTTCCCTTGCCGCCCATACGCTTGTTTGTAGTGAGCTGCAATTACGGAAACAGATGATGGCACAGGTTATGGCCAGTCACCTTTCGCCCTTTAAAGATGCGAATTACTGCCGTTACCAATAAGCGTAATCTGGTCAACCTTACGCCGCTCATTGACGTGGTGTTTATCTTGTTGATTTTCTTTATGCTGGTCACCAATTTCACACGACACGCCGGCATTACGCTGAACGTCGCGCAGGAAGAAGATGTTGTCGATCTTCAGCAAACAAGCTCGTTGATAAAGATATCGGCCGCAGGCACGCTGTATTTCAACCAGCAGGAAACTGACTTGGAGCAGCTTGTTGGTTTAGTGAAAGAAAATTTGAGCAAAAATGCAAAACATATCTTTTTTATTCAGCCTGCGGATGATCTGCCGTTGCAGAATACGATTCTGGTGCTTGATGAATTGATACCCGTCGCTTCAAAAAATATTTCATTTTTGCGTGATGAGGGGATGGATTCACCATGATATTGGATACACCTCGTCAATCACGCGGCATGGAGAACATCCTGCCGCTTATCAACGTTATTTTCCTATTGCTGGTCTTTTTTATTCTAAGCGGTATCTTTGTAACCCCCGAGTTGTTTGAAGTGCATTTGCCCGAGTCCGTCAGTAAAGCCGAAACAGAAGATGGACCAATACAAATTTTGTTGAGCAGAGACGGTATGCTTGCACACGGCGAGACGTTTATTACTCCACAGCAATTTCAACAGCTGCTTGCACAACAGAAGTTAAATAATTCTGAAGCACGGCTTCATGTCAAGGCTGATCGCAAGGTAGCAATGCGCGATGTGTTTGAAGTGATGGAAGCTATCAAGGAAGCTGGTTACGATAATTTTCAACTTCTGACGTTACAAAAATAATCAATCCTCATGGAAATCAACGCAAGGCATTGGTTGATCATGATAGGTTTTTCCGTGATGGCTCATGGGTACGTGGTATGGCAATTGAATTTTTCTGAGCCTCCGAAAACTTCGGATGTTCTGACCCGGTACGTTATTGATCTCACCACTTTTCAATCCCCGCCAAAACCTGTCAAGTTGGAACCCTTCCAACCCCCGGTACTCAAGAAGACACCACCAGTCGCCACCAAATCTGAAATTGCTCCTAAACCTAAACCCAAGCCCAAACCCAAACCCAAACCTAAGCCCAAACCTGTTCTCCCGAAACCTGTTCCTAAAGTGGTTGAGCCTAAGTTTGAGCAGCCGGTAAAGCAATCGATAGCCGATCCTGTCCCACCGCCTTCCCCACCAGTGCGGCATTCAACGGATCAACCGCGTGCCTCTTCATCATCGGCACCTGCTTCACTCGGTAGTTCTTCGTCAAGTAACGCCGCTTCTACGCATAATATCGAGAAAGCAAATTATCACCGACTTATCTTCCACAAGCTTAAGAAACTGAAGAGATATCCGGCGTCCGCTCGTCGTCGAGGCAACGAAGGAACGGTGAAACTGATTTTTACATTGCGCAGGGATGGTAGTCTGGAAAGCTATAAAATTGCCGAAAGCTCCGGCTCAACCGTTCTTGACCGTGCAGTAGAGCGTCTCATTGAGCGGGCTACTCCATTTCCTCCCGTTCCGATCAGCGTAAGCAAGGGTTTGTATGAATTGTCCGTCGATATCTCATTCAAGCTAAGGTAGCTACCAGTCCGATGTTTACTATATTTAATTGCCTTGAAATGGCTTGAGGAAACGATTTGTAGGGGTGGTAAAAATATGGATATGTAAGCAAAAAAAGAGATTGTAAAGCACCGATTTTATCTTTGTAGAGATATAGCATAACGGAATTTTATCAAATAAAGTTCCTACAAAGATTTATATATTCTATTTTAACGAGTATAATCAACTATATTTTTTGGCCAACCCAATGGCTCATTTGCCGAGTTAAGCGGCACAATTTTTATTTTAATAACAAGGAATTTGAAATGACAACGAACGATGCTCTGTCGAAATGGGTAGAGGAAGTAACGGTACTTACAAAACCAGACAAGATTGTTTGGTGTGACGGTAGTGATGCTGAATATGATTCAATGGTTGAACAAATGCTTGCGACGGGTACGCTGCTCAAGTTGAACGAAGAAACCAATCCGAATTGCTATCTGCACCGCTCTGACCCTTCAGATGTCGCCCGTGTGGAGCATCTTACCTTTGTATGTACAAAGAATAAGGAGGATGCAGGCCCGAATAACAACTGGATGGATCCCGATGAGGCAAACGCGAAATTGGATGTTCTGTTTGACGGTTGCATGAAAGGCCGCACCATGTACGTGATCCCCTACTGCATGGGACCGATTGATTCTCCGTTATCTCGCAATGGTGTGGAGATTACTGACAGTCCCTATGTGGTGGCTAACATGAAAATCATGGCACGCATCGGTACTCCCGCACTAAAACGCATTGAGAGGGAGGGGTCATTTGTAAAAGGGCTACACTCCATTGGGGATTTGGACCCGGAGAAGCGATTTATCATGCATTTTCCCGATGAGCTTTACATTAAAAGTGTCGGTTCAGGGTATGGCGGTAACGCGCTACTCGGTAAAAAGTGTCATGCCCTGCGAATTGCAAGCTGGCAGGCACGAACGGAAGGCTGGCTGGCAGAACATATGTTAATTGTAGGGCTGGAGAATCCGCAAGGTGAGACCCATTACGTCGCGTGCGCGTTTCCGTCTGCCTGCGGCAAAACCAATCTGGCTATGCTTATTCCACCAGAACAATATAAGGGTTGGAAGGTAACTACTGTAGGCGACGATATTTGCTGGATGCATTTGCGTGATGATGGGCGGCTTTGGGCTATCAACCCTGAATCGGGTTATTTCGGGGTGGTTCCGGGCACGAATGAATGGTCCAACAAAAATGCTTATGACACTTTGAAAAGCGACGCTATTTTTACCAATGTAGGTGTAACTGCGAACAACGAACCGTGGTGGGAAGACAAGGAGGACGGTAAACAACCCACTGTCAACTGGAAAGGTGAACCATATGATTCGGAAACAGGTCCGGCGGCACATCCGAATTCACGCTTTACAGTATCTGCAAAAAATAATCCGGTGTATTCGCCCATGGCGGACCATCCGGATGGCGTACCGATTACGGCACTGGTTTTTGGCGGTCGTCGCAAAGAGCTTGCGCCGCTTGTCTATCAGGCTAAAAACTGGTCGCATGGCGTCCTTGTTGGTGCTTCCTGTGCATCGGAAATGACTGCTGCGGCCATAGGCGGTGCGGGTCAGATACGCCGCGACCCGATGGCGATGAAACCTTTCTGTGGTTATAATTTTGCGGATTATTTTTCACACTGGCTCAGCTTTGGCGGCAAGTCGGACAAGTTGCCCGAGATCTTCCATGTAAACTGGTTTCGTCGTGATCAGGATGGTCAGTTTATGTGGCCCGGGTTTGGCGAAAACATGCGGGTACTGGCCTGGATCGTTGAGCGCTGTGAAGGTAAGGTCGGTGCAAAAGAGACACCTATTGGTTTTCTGCCCAACGTTGACGATATCGATATCAACGGGATAGACGTTTCTGCGGAAACCATGCGGTCACTGCTCGCCGTTAACCCGGTACAGTGGCAACGGGAAGTGGCCGATATAGAGAAGTATTTTGCTGAATATGGAGACCGTATGCCAGGAACTCTGCTTGGTGAGTTAAGTGAGATTTCTGAGGCCTTGTCCCTGCAAAATAAGGCGGCTTGATCCAAACACATAAGTAAACTAAGGGAACTTTTGTTGCCTATACTTTCCCGCTATTTTCATTGGTCAAACTAGTGAAGTAGCGTGTGATTTTTCTGGCAAAGCCAATAAAGCGGGTAAAATAGTAAAACCTTCTACCTCATTTTAACAGGTGCAGCTATCCGATTTCAGGCAGGAGGTTGGGCTCTATTGGCTTCATTTTCTCAGTCATAATTGCGCCACTTTTTCCTAGGATTTAATACCGTTGGCATACACTATCCCCCTTGTTCTCTTTCTCGGTAGAAGGGGGAGTCAAGAAGGTTTTGAAAGAATTATCTAACATTGTATATAATCCCTTATAAATAGCATACATTGTGTATCAGCCACCGCAAAAATTTATAAATTTTTCTGTTCGTTTTAGCTGTGTTGTTCGCTATATCGTTCATTGTTAAGTGCGGATGGAATGGTTTTTTTATTGTATTCGTAACTGAAGAACGGGGAATAGCAGAGAGCTTATGAGTTTTTATTAATAGTACAAATACAAGCCCTTTATTGAGCTTATCGCAACTTTGGAAAAGTGATATATTGATCTTTAAAGTGAGCTGGTTGACAGGTAGCGGCTATCTTTAGTGCTGATATATTTTCTGATGCTATGAGGGAGAAATGATGTCTCGCTATTACGTCAATAAAACCCCCCAGTCAAATGGTGACCACGAAGTTCATATTGCGGGGTGTTTGTACTTACCGGCTGAAGAAGATAGGATTTATCTGGGCAATTTTCACAGTTCGGGTGATCTTCACGGTTCGGGTGGCTTGCATAGCTGTCGTTTGGCGGTAGAGGAAGCAAAAAAATATTACTCGCAAGTCAATGGGTGCTATTATTGTTCCAGCGAATGTTACGCGCCATGAAGCCGGATGTGTTTCTCCTGCGATTGAAGTTTGATTTTGATATTTTGACGATAAAAAAAGCTCCGACCGTAAAGCCAGAGCTTTTAAATATGGGAAAGTGCTTCTTCTCTAGCTTCAGTCCCAGATAGCCAGAAGCATCACGTCTCCCGCCTGTTGAGTTTTTCGGTTTACTCCTTTTTAACCGTATCTGTGACTGGGGCCTGATCCTGGTATGCGGCTCCAAGTATTTGCTGATAATTGCCTGGGTTGGCTATCCACGCCATGCTTTCTTTCTGCCAGGCTGGATTCATCATTTTATACATAGGTTGATAAAATGCGGGGTTCATTGAAGCGGTCATCCACTGCATATAAAAAGCAGGGTTCATGTAGGTGTACATGGGTTGATAAGTTTGTGGATTCATTGAAGCTGCCATCCAGTTCGCGTATATCTGCGGGTTCATAAACTGGGTAAGTGCGTTTGTCATTTTTGACGGATCACTCATGTTTGCTATCCAGTTATTCCACTGTTCAGGGTTTGAGAAACATTCCATGACTATCTGAGCAGTTTTCGGATCGTTCATTGATGTGATTAGCTCCATGAACTCGGCAGGGCTTGCCATTTTGGCGGCCATCACTTCCAGGTCAGTAAATCCGGCTGGAATATTACAGTCAGAGAAAACCAAGTCTTGTTCTTGCTGCTTCTCGTTTTTTGCAAAGACCCCAATTAATGCCGAGCCTCCCAGTAGGATGGCACCAGTTAATATCATTGGTATTGTTTTAGAAAATTTCATTTTGTCTTCCCCATAAAATGTTAATAATATAAGAATATTCTAATATAATTTTGTAGATATTGTTTGATTTTATTTTTATATACATATAGTCCCACCTTATGAGTGTGAATGTATAACTCTTTTGTCGGTGCTTGGTTTTGTGCGTAAATACTCGCGGCAAGCTTCATAATTGCCGCGAAAACAAATATGATTTTTGCGTTGGTTTAGTTGGTCTTTGTACATGGGGTCATAATAGTTATCAAGTATGGTAACCAGCCAGTCGTAGTGTTTGATAGTCTCACCAGTTTTCATCTGTGTATTCAGGGCTTGTTGCATATTTTTTCGCGTATCACCATAACGAGCAGGCCCTAATCTTTTATGGATTTTGTCCAAGCTTTGTATCAGATAGGAAGAAAATGAAGCGAATCCATCATGCTGACCATATAAATTTGTAAATTCGGCACACATGTCTATGACGTATTCTTGCATTAGGTTCTGTAGCCTTTGTTCGTAAGGTTCTTCAATAACAACCAATGGTGATTGGCGCATTTTTTCAAATAATATTTTGGGTATGCCTACTTTCCCAATCGTGCGTGCCTCATCTTCTACGATGATATCTCGACGTCCAAGCTTCAAGAATTCTATTGATAAGATATTTTCAAAGTTGATTTGATTGTTTTGTGGGCCTGTGTGCCGACCGAAACTGGAACCTCGATGATGAGCGGCGGCTTCCATATCGATACCGTTTTCCAGGTTTTTAATAAAAATTGTCTTGCCACAGCCGGTTTTCCCGCCGACCAGCGTAAAGTTGCACTGGTTTATGGATTTCTCCAGTCTATGTAGGAGGAAGGTGCGTAGTGCTTTATAGCCTCCTTTTATTACAGGAAAATCGACACCTGCTTCTTGCATCCATTGCTGTGCAATTTGTGAACGCAATCCTCCTCGAAAGCAATATAAAAAGCCATCCGGGTTACGGTTGGCGAATTTAATCCATGAGTTGACACGCATTTCTTTTAGCTCGTCCCGCACAAGCTCGTGTCCTTTCCTAATTGCTTTTTCTCGGCCATAATTTGTATAGCAAGTACCTATTATTTCGCGTTGGTGGTTATCCATAATTGGTAAATTTTCTGCATTTGGAAACGCGCCGCGCTCATATTCTATGGGTGCGCGTACATCCGCAAGTGCAATATTATTGATAAATAGATTGGAATATATACGATTCTGGTTTTGCATCGTTGTTTACCATCTTGTGTATGAAAATATAGCTGTTATGTGTCCAATGTCTGTCAATGATTTTTATTAATAATGCTCTGTACGGTAGCGCGCATTTAAGTAAAATGATCTGCATAATTGTTACAAATCTAATATTAAGTCTTTTTAATCGTTGAAGTATTTTTATGTCGGCACATTTTAAGTGGTTTGGTAAGCGGAGTTCCGTTAAGGAAGTCGAAGAAGGAAAATTGCTTGCTCCAAAATTTGATGAGCATGGTTTAATCCCTGCAGTAGCTACTGACATCAAGTCTGAAGAATTGTTAATGATGGGTTATATGAATGCAGAAGCGCTTGAAAAGACCATTGAAACGGGTGAAGCGTATTATTGGAGCCGCAGTCGGCAATGTTTGTGGCATAAGGGAGCTACTAGCGGTCTTGTACAAAAAGTTATTGAAATGCGTATCGATGATGACCAGGATGCAGTATGGCTAAGGGTACGTGTAACGGGTGGTGCGAGTTGTCATGTTGGTTACCGTTCGTGCTTTTATCGCGCAATTAAAGTTGATCTTGCGCCGGGTAATGCGCCTATTGAGCTGGAGTTCAAAGAGTACAAAAAAGTATTTGATCCCGAAGAAGTGTACGGAGATTCACCAAATCCTACCAAACTGTAAGCCGTGTACATGTTACACAGTTCTTGATGGATAAAATTAAAGCACTTTACTATTCCTGGCTTGCAGCTTTTGATCTTCATCCCTATTTGACGGCACTTGGGATTGTTTTAACCTTTACCGCGTTTGCTTTGGTTTTTAATTTCGTAATTATCCATTATTTGAAACGAGTTTTTCCTAAAACGATTTCCGTAGACAGTGACTATGTTTTTAATCTTTTGAAAAGGCCTCTGTTTGTTAGTTTGATCATTATTGGGTTGGCAGAGGCGACGTTAGTGTTGCGCGTACCAGATAACGTGCTGTTCACAACAACGTCATTTCTAAAAACGATTGCCATCATTATCTGGGTTCACTTTACAATTAAACTTGCCAAGTTTCTGCTTAACAAAATAAGTGGTGGAGAGAAAGGTCAGCTCGTACAGAAAAACACTCTACCTCTATTCAGTAACTTAGCGATAATTATCATTATTGCAGCAGCAGCTTATTTTTTGCTTATATCTTGGGATATAGATGTTTCCGTTTGGCTTGCTTCGGCGGGCATAGCAGGAATCGCCCTTAGTTTTGCTGCCAAAGACACGTTGGCAAATTTATTTGCAGGGGTGTTTATATTGGCTGATGCCCCTTACAAACTGGGGGATTATATTGTATTGGATTCAGGTGAACGCGGGCAAGTTACGCATATAGGAATACGCAGTACCAGGTTGTTGACACGCGATGACGTGGAGGTCACGGTTCCAAATTCTATCATGGGCAATGCAAAAATAACCAATGAAGCTGGAGGGCCCAGCATGAAGCATAGAATTCGCGTTAAAATAGGCGTTGCATATGGTAGCGATGTAGATCAAGTGCGCAAGGTGTTGGAGCGGGTTGCCGTGGATAACCAGAAAGTTTGTAAAATACCGGCGCCCCGAGTTCGCTTTAGAGGTTTTGGCAGCTCAAGCTTGGATGTCGAATTGCTTTGTTGGGTAGATATGCCAGTACTTCGAGGATTAGTGCTGGACCAGTTGTATACCGCGGTATATAAGCAATTCATGGAACTGAAAATCGAAATCCCATACACCAAACAAGACGTATATATAAAAAGCATGCCACCCACTTGATTTTTAGGCTTACAGTATAGGGTACACGTAACAGATTATTAGTCAGTTTTTTTTCGATGTCTTTGCAAACCACTGTCATACCATGCGTTGAACGTGTCAGCCCTATAGTAAAAGAGGTAGCGTGTGACGGTGGGGGGGGAGCTTTAGGCCACCCGCTGGTTTACCTTCCATTCGGCAATCAGTTACAAGTCGTTTGCTACTACTGTGGCAAACGCTTTGAAAAGGATACCTTGACAAACAGTTAGATTAAACGCTTCTTTTACATTTTCTCATTACCAAGTTTCACAATTTCCTGATACCCTCATAGAACTTTTCGCAGCTTTTAGTAGTCCTTGTATTCAAGATTCGGGAAGTTTGGAATGGTTGCTTGAAATGTAAAAATTTGATCTTAGCGAGGTTGGTATGGCATCAGATAAAATTAGCGTGATGGTTACTTCAGGAAATCGGGAACAATTACAAATGGCTGCAATGGTGGCTTCGGTCGGTGCAGTGAGTGGCAACGATGTATCCGTATTTTTATCAATGAACGCATTGAAGTTTTTTGTGAAAGGCAGTGCAGAAAAGGCTCCCTTTGAAGGTGAAATGGGTAAGTTGATTGAGGAAAAAAATGCGCCGGATTTTAAGTTGCTATTTCAGCAAGCCGTGGAATATGGGGATGCGAAAATTTCTCCTTGCTCAATGGCTGTGGACATACTTGAGGTTAACCAAGATGATCTTGAAGGCTTTATTTCGGAGCCAATGGGATTAACCGCGTTTCTGAGTGATGCGTCAGGTGCTCAGGTTTGGCACTTCTGATGTTTGATGAGAAGTATGGTGGAGAGGGGATTAGTGTATATGAAAAATGAACAGAGATATTGTCATTCAATTAACTCTGCCAATATTATTTGGGTAAAGACAGTTTTGCCCTGGAAAGACTGATAAGTTTGGTGTGAGCGAATAGATAGAAAAACAGTGAGGTTACTATGAGGATACTAATTGTTGGTGGTGGAATGGGTGGCACGATTTTGGCAAATAATTTGGCCAGGCGATTGGGCAACGAACTAAAATCTCGTAAGGCGAGCATTACAATGTTGTCTGCGTCTGACAAGCACATGTACCAGCCAGGGCTGCTTTACGTTGCGGTGGGAAAGATGACTCCAGATGAGTTATATCGGGATCAGGCAAGTCTGCTTGAGCCCGGTATTACATTTCGAGTAGATCCGGTTACCAGATTTGACCTCTCCAACAATAACGTTATTACGGAAAGCGAAAAGAAATATGACTATGACATAATTGTCATCGCAACCGGGTCACGCCCTCATGCGCAAGGCACTTCGGGCTTGGCTGAACATGCCTTACAGTTTTACACCGAGGCCGATGCCTTAAACATGCACAAAAGTCTGCAAGCCTTTGAAGGCGGGAAAATTGTGGTTGCAGTTGGAGTTCCACACAAGTGCCCTATGGCACCTTTGGAAATAACCTTCATGTTGGCGGATTATTTTAGAGACCGCGGCATGTCAGACAAGGTGCAACTGCATTACACGTACCCCATCGGTCGCGTACATACTCTTGAACCCGTAGCAAATTGGGCGGCCGTTGAATTTGATCGTCTTGGTATTACTTACGAAACTCTTTTCAACATGAAAGAAATCACCGCCGATAAAGTGATCAGCGAGGAAGGCACCGAGACAGACTACGATCTGTTGGTTACCGTACCTTCTCATAGAGGTATGCAGGTTATCGAAGACAATGACTTGGGAGCGGCCGGGTTTATTCCTACCGATCGCCACCGTCTTAATATTGAGGGATACGACAATGCTTTTGTGATTGGTGATACAACGAATTTGCCGATTAGTAAAGCGGGTTCTACCGCGCACTTTGAAGCGGAGGCCTTGGCGGAAAACATTGCTTCAACCATAAAAATTGGCACCCCTGTTCGTGATTATGATGGCAAGGTTTTCTGCTTTATCGAGGCGGGCGAAGGCAAGGCTACCTACGCCATGTTCAATTATCAGAATCCCCCAAGCCCACAGCCCCCGACCAAAGGTATTCATTGGTTTAAAACGGTCTACAACAAAATGTATTGGGCCAGCGCACGCGGATTATTATAAGGAGTGCAGTTATGAGTCAAGCACAATCAATGCAGACAGAGGCTGAGAGGATTTTTGAGAGCGCTGCAGACGCGCTGTCGGACGACATTGTCGGGCGACTGGGTACCACCATGGGCGATGGGCTCATGCTGCTGGATCAAGTGAGCCGCAGTGAACTGGATAAGGCGATTCCCCTGATCAACCGGTTGGTTGAAACAGGCGACCTGGAAAAGATCGTGGGCCTTGTACGAGTACTTGGGTCTGCCGGCGATGCGCTAAGCGATGACATCATTGGGCGCTTGGGACAAACGCTGAATGACCTGCTATGCCTGGCTGATCGAATCGCACGCAATGAAAACCTGAATAAATTAATGGATTTACTTGAGCGCGACCAGTTTGTCGAAACACTAACGAGCCTATATGAGGCCGTTGCAATGGCCAAGGCCGATAATGCATCACAATCATTAGGTGGAATTGGGGGCTTTATAAAAGTCATAAAAGACCCGGAAACACAACAAGCCTTGCAATTCATATCAAAGTTTAGCGCGACATTTAAGTCGGCGAAGTAGTCAGAAACTTCATACTCCCTCACAGAAACAACGGCCACTTTATTATAGGAAAGGCGATCCCATATCCCAATATTGATGGCTTGTTTGGTACGGTTTGGGCGGAGTTTGTAAAGGGTGATAAGCGTATCAAGCAATGGTTAATAGGGTGACCAAATAAGACAAAGGGGTTAATAGTGGAAGGTATGAAAATAGTAATTATGGTATTGGTAAGCGTGTTTCTTTTTTTGGGTTCAATGTGGATGGGGATGGAAGTTTTAGAGAGATATGAGCAGCGTAAGATAGCAAAGGAAAAGCGTGAGTTTGTAGAGTTATTCGGGCGCGTGGAGTGGGGGATGTATGAAACGGAAAAACTTACACAACAAGCACTTTTGGAAGAGCTGACGTTAGAGGAATTGGAGTATATAGACCGGCTAGATTTTTGTTTAAGGAAGCGGCCGAGGATGGATGAGGTAACAACAGGAGAGCAGTTAAAAAACGGTTTGTGGAAAATTGGTGAATGCCTGAGAGGGTTGAGTGCACAATGAACGACATTAAGCTATTCCCAGCAAGGCCGAAGCCGTGAAACGATACCGGAGATCGAGCGGCTTGCCAGAGGTGCAGGGAATCATTTACAGCGTTATCGAGGCGCGTGAGCATGGGCGGGTTATGATCGTGTCGGTATCTGCTTCTTCGCCTCTTTTTCCCAAGTATCGCGCAGTGTAACAATACGATTGAAAACAAATTGTTTTTTACCGTTACGTTGGCTATCCGGGTCCAAACAAAAATAACCCTGCCTTTCAAACTGCACGCGTTTGTTTGTGGCCATGTCTTTCACGGCCGGCTCAATTTTACAATTCTTGAGTATTTGCAGGGAGTTCGGGTTGAGCGTTGCAGTCAACTCGTCATCGCTCCCCGGATTAGGCACGTTAAACATGCGGTCGTAAAGTCGTACCTCGACATCGGTGGCATGCTTGGCCGATACCCAATGAATAATTCCCTTGATTCTTTTTTTCTTTTCTTTATTTGTTTTTTTTCTGCTGTCCGGATCGTACCTGCAACGTAATTCAACCACCTCTCCAGTATCGTTTTTAATGATGGCCGTGCAGGAGATATCATAGGCATAGCGTAGACGCACTGCTTGATCGGGCGTCAACCGGAAGAATTTTTTTGGAGGGCTTTCCATAAAATCATCACGTTCAATGTAGATAACATTGGAAAAGGGAACGGAACGTGTGCCGAGGTCTTGACGCTTTGGGTGATTGCTTATAGTAAGGGTTTCTTCCTTGTCTGTGGGGTAGTTTTCGATAACGATTTTCAAGGGGTTCAATATGCACATCACTCGTTTTGCCGAAAGGTCCAGATCTTCCCGAATACAGCTTTCTAAAACCCCCATCTCTATGAAGGCGTCTTTTTTTGTAACGCCGATACGGTCACAGAAATTGCGAATGGATGCCGGCGTAAAGCCACGTCGACGCATTCCCGATATTGTCGGCATACGCGGGTCGTCCCATCCTGTAACATGACCTTCTTCTACCAGCCTGTTCAATTTGCGCTTACTGGTCATTGTGTATTCAAGGGCGAGTCTTGCAAATTCTATTTGCTGCGGATGGCAAGGCACGTCCAGTTGCTTCAACACCCAATCGTATAGTGGGCGATGATCTTCAAATTCAAGTGTGCACAATGAATGTGTGATGCCTTCTAGGGCATCTGAAATGCAATGGGTATAATCATACATAGGGTAAATGCACCAGGCATTCCCAGTTTTTGGGTGTGTAGTAAATTTAATTCTGTATATAACCGGGTCTCTCATGTTGATGTTGGGTGAGGCCATATCAATTTTTGCACGTAGCACGTGCGCACCTTCTTTGAATTCACCCGCCCGCATGCGTTGAAATAAATCAAAATTTTCATTAACAGTGCGCTGGCGATAAGGGCTTTCCGTGCCAGGCTCGGTAAGCGTACCGCGTTGTTGGCGAATTTGGTCGGCACTGAGACTGCAAACATAGGCTTTATCCGCCTTGATTAGTTGGATGGCGTACTGATAAAGCATTTCGAAATAATCTGAAGCAAATTTCATCTCTGACCAGTTAAATCCCAGCCATTTTACGTCCCGTTTAATGGCGTCAATGTATTCCTGACTTTCTTTATCCGGGTTGGTATCGTCAAACCGTAGATTGCAGTGGCCGTTATAGTCTTGTGCCGTACCGAAATTCAGACAAATCGATTTGGCGTGGCCAATGTGTAAATAACCGTTCGGCTCGGGAGGAAATCGCGTGATGACTTTGCGGCTATTTTTCCCGGACGCCACATACCGAGTAATAATCTCATCAATGAAATTTCTTGGGGCAGCGGTTTGTGTAGACATTAATGAGTAGGATGGGTAAACGTTGTTTAGTTAAAGGTACCTTGAATCTTACCGTTTATCTACGCATCATGGCGGTCAACAGGGAGATGACCACAAGCTTTTATCAAAAAAACAAGCGGTGTTAATGAGCTTTGACGTAGTAATTTGTACGGGCGTATCGTTGTGGCTACTTTGGATAGTGATTCAACTGAGCAGGGAAACGTTTTGTCTCCCATGTGTGCGGTTATTATACGGGATTATCTAGTACGTCAAGGAGCAAATAACGTCGGTGATATCGAAGTACTTCCCAGTGTTTCGTCAACAAATGATTATCTGCTGTACGAGAAGGCCGGCGATACAATAATGGTTTGTGTGGCCGAGCATCAAACACGGGGGCGGGGGCGTTTCGGA
The DNA here is from genome assembly GCA_965242685.1 of Gammaproteobacteria bacterium. Taxonomy (GTDB): domain Bacteria; phylum Pseudomonadota; class Gammaproteobacteria; order UBA4575; family UBA4575. The sequence goes on from OZ251487.1 coordinate 490,726, forward strand.
CATACTTGGTGGTCGCCGCCCGGGAATCTCTATCTATCGATGTCATATCCGTTGCAAAGATGGGAAAGAAGATACGAAACGCTGGGTTTGTGGTTGTTGATTGCAGTTGCAAAATTATTGGAACGTCTAGGGTGTAAGGGCGTCCGGGTCAAATGGCCAAATGACATTTGCGTTCAGGGCAAAAAACTGGGCGGTATACTGATAGAGCGGAAATCGGACGAAACTGGACAACGCCTAATTGTTGGTGTAGGCATAAACGTTGCCATGTCAAAAACAAGGGATGTACCGTCAAGACTCGCATGGCCTGACCTCATTTCGGTTGTGCCAGATTGGTCGCTGTCCAGAAATGAACTGGCTGCACACGTCATCGTTTTACTGAGCACGACGTTGGCTGATGCAGAGAGTGATGTATTGACGGATTTGCCTTCTGTTTGGCGTCGATATGATGCAATGTATAGCTTCAAAATTCAGTTTACATGGGATCATCAACGCAATACTGGCATTGCTAGAGGTATTGATGAGTCAGGGCGGCTTGTCATTGAAATAAATGGGGAAGTGAAACATCTGCACAGTACGCACGTAAGTGAAATTACATTGTGAAACTGCTACTGGACCTTGGTAGTAGCCGTTGTAAGGTAGCCTTTGTAAGCGATGATGCCGTCACGCATCAAGTACTACCATGCAGTAAGAAGGACAGACTTGCTACAGTTGAAACGCTACTGCATGAACGAGAGATTTTGAAGCAAGTGATTGTTTGTTCCGTGTGGGGGAAAGAGTTTAACCATGAATTGATAAAATTATTTCACCGCTATGGGGCACATGACTACTATTTTATTGAGCCACAGACGAACAGCTTTGGAATTCAGCTCGGTTATGCAAATCCCCTTCAGATGGGGCCTGACCGCTTAGTCGTAATGATTGCAGCGAATGAAAAATTAAAAGGAGACAAATGTATTATAGATTGTGGTACCGCAGTTACAATTGATGCAATGGATGCAGGTGGCGTTCATCGCGGGGGCATTATTTTCCCGGGCATTGTAAGTATGCGGCGCGCAATGTTAGCAGAAACGGACATTGCGTGCTGCAAAGAGAGTGGGGAGGTCAACGTTCTTGCAGACAATACCTCGGACGCCGTCTATACGGGATGTCTAACTGCTGTCGCAGGAGGCATTCAACAGGCCGTGAATATTATGCGGGAACAGTGCGGTCTTTTTGACTGGATTATCATAACGGGAGGTGATGCAGAGCTTATTCTTCCCGTGCTCACCGAAAAAGTTTTGCATCAACCGGAAATGGTGCTGGATGGTCTAATGATTGTTTCAGAAAAATTGTAAGATGGATGTTGGGCAAGCTTCGTCAAAATCAGTAACGTGCTGCAATAGGTAAGCAGTGGTTGTTGGCTATGGAAGCCCGTGCATTAAGCGATAGAGAGGGGCCATACAAGGCAAGGCCGATGCAAATATCAATATGCAAAGATACGCTTGGATATGTCTTTTTTCTTCTATGTGTGCAATTTTCTACAAAGGAGATGACCAGGCAACAAAATATCTTGTGTCACCAATAAAGCAGGCTTGCGTATTGCCTGGTATGGTTGACTGTCCGTACTGCTGGCGTAGCTCAGTTGGCAGAGCAGCTGATTTGTAATCAGCAGGTCGTAGGTTCGACTCCTATCGCCAGCCCCATTTTCCTCTCGCTACTTTTGTATGTTGCATATGCTTGCAAACTGAGGTTGCATTTTGTAGTAGAATAAAGGAAAAAATACAATCATGGAAGGAAGTGGACATGGCAGGCAATGCTGACCCGTATAGGATGTATCTGGCCAAAGTCGATATGATGCTGTTGTCTCACTTTGCCGATTACATTCTAGAAAATGGTGCCGAGCTGTATGCACAGCGCAGCATCAATATCAAAATGGCCTTGAAAATTGCCTTGCTTGTCTGCTATGCCCGCCCGTTCCTCGAAAATAGCGGTGTACGTGAAGGTCGCGAAGAAAGTATAGAGGATCAGCTAACGCAACGGTTCCATGATGAAGAGCGGGTGATTCATCACAACATCCTGGATATGCGTAAGCGGGAAATTCGACCCGCACACGTTTCGGTTGGCGATTTGGAGCACATTGCTTCCAATATTGTTCATATTGCATTATCGAAAAAAATTGAAATTCCTCTTGAATTTGCCATCGTTTCTTCTCTGAAAAAAATGGCGAATAAAATCTATGAAACTGCCAACGACGTCGTAGAGCATGCGCTGGCCAGCGACGTGGGGCTCATTATGCAGCCCGCAAATGAGGTGTGAATAAGATTTACGTTTAGAAAAATCATGTTGGCATTGCGGGCAAGGTTATAAAAATTGAGAGAGGTTGAACTGATCATTTTTGATTGTGATGGTGTGGTTGTTGATAGCGAACGCGTGGTCGCCGAAGTATTTGCGAAGGTACTTGAGGAAGAATGCGGGTTATCTCTTGAGCCATATACGGCCTACGAAATGTTTGTTGGACAGCCAACACAATGGATTTTAAGCATGATTGAGCAAATGCTTGGCACCAAACCTCCTGCCAGTTTAAAAGCCCGTTATGAGAGTGATATAGAAAGCGCACTACAGCAGTCGGTTACGGAGGTGAAGGGAATTAGGCGAGCGCTGGCAGAGATTTCGGTTCCCTATTGCATTGCATCTGGTGGGTCTTATAAAAAGATGCGAACCACATTAAAAAAAGTGAATTTGCTTGAGTTATTTGAAGGTAGGCTTTACAGCACGTCGGACGTTTCTCGTGGTAAGCCGTTTCCCGACATTTATCTTCACGCTGCACACGACATGGGTTGTTTGCGGCCTGATAAATGTCTGGTTGTTGAAGATAGCCCGCCAGGGGTGGAAGGGGGTGTGGCTGCCGGAATGATCGTGTTTGGCTATGCTGAGTTGATGAAGGAGGATAAACTCATTGCATCGGGTGCACATCATGTTTTTAAGGAAATGGGAAATTTGGTCAATGAAATTTCATATTATGAGCAAAGCACCGTATAGCCGGGTGCATATGCCGTCCAAGATAATTTTTACAGCTTGTTGGTTGGTTGGTTATCTATTGATAGGTGGGTGTGCGGTTACTACCGGTACAGGGTCCGGGTTGCAGTCCGTGCAGGCACCGATGCGCGCGTCTCTTGACGGGATATGGAAAGGTGAGTTTGATATTGGTGGCAGGGGGCCGTACGATTTTATCGCCTTGCATGTACGCGACAAGGCCTATGCGTTCAGTCGGCGTGCAAAGACAGTTTGCGTTGGCACCGTTGCACTGGAAGGTAAACACTACACCTCCGAATATATATTATTTGCGCTGGATGGTGGCCCGTTTGATTCGGCAGTCATCACTGGTGAACTTACAGAGGAGGGGGAGATTACGTCTCGCTTTTTAACAAAGCGGGGAGGGGAAACTGGTAAGATTAAGCTTACTTACAGTCCCGTTTATGATTTACCGTCCTCTTTTGCCACGACACAAGGAAGCTGGTCATATACCGATCGGGATGGGTTGACTACGGATTTTGCTATTCAGCGAGAAGGTACGATAGAAGGCCATGATTCTATTGGTTGCAAATATGCGGGTTACCTTGAGATCGTTGATCCTGCTTACAATGCTTATCAAGTGAAAGTAGAGATCACTTCGTGTGGTTCCGTTGACGGCAAATATGAAGGCATCTCGTTCGTGTCAGAGGAGCGGTTGAACATGCACCTCGTGAATCAAAAGTACGGCTTGTATTTTGTCTTTGAATCGAAATAGCCGCTATTTTTACGTCTTTTCCATTGCGATTTACTTTGTATCACGTTCAAAAATTCATGTGCCATTAAACGCCCGCCTACGCGCGCTGGTGCGCCCTGGCGGGCACAAACAAAGCGGGGTAGATAATGATACATATAGTCTTTCTAATACTTATCTTTTTATCGTTGTTATTTTTCTGGCCGGCAGTGTTTGTTGTTGTTCCCATATGGGTACTTAGTGGCGTGATAAAGGGTAAAGGCAAGACCAAGACCGACAAAAATATATACGGATAAAGCGAGGGTATAACAATGGGAAAATGCATTTACTCTCAGAAACAAGCCGTATTTTTACCGCACCAGGGAAGAAGCGGAAGTCGTACTGACAACTGTACAGCACACCCATCCGGAGGCGATAGTGCGCGCGTGCCTGGATGGTTTTATTATTCGATGCTCGTTCCCACAGAGCGGCGGCATATGGATTAGTAAAACATACACAGGCCACGGGCGACCCTGGATCGTTCCCGTGAAATAATGGGCAAGCATATCATTTTAATGCGGGCCTAGTGGGGGAGGGGTGCCTCGGCCAATTGTATAATATTTGATCCCAAACTGTTCTACAGTGCCTGGATCATAGATGTTACGACCGTCAAAAATGACGGGATAAGCCAACGTGTTTTTAATTTTTTTGAAGTCTGGGGCTTTGAATTCGTTCCATTCCGTAACGATAGCTAAGGCATCCGCGGAGTTCAACGCCTGGTTTGCATGGTCACATAATTGTAACTGCAGGTGTTCGCCGTAAATGCGTTGGCACTCGTCCATAGCAGCCGGATCGTAAGCCTGTACTTTTACACCGGCTTTCCATAGTGCGTGCATGAGTTCGCGGCTTGGTGCCTCTCGCATGTCGTCGGTATTCGGCTTGAAAGAAAGTCCCCATAGTGCAATGACTTTGCCATCTAAATCGCCATTAAAAAACCCATAAATTTTATCGTATAAAACCTGCTTTTGTCGCTGATTTACTTGCTCGACTGCCGCGATCAAGGTAGGTGTATGTCCTGTTTCACTGGCGGCGTGTTGCAGTGCCTTGACATCTTTTGGAAAGCAAGAGCCGCCATACCCGCAGCCAGGGTAAATAAAGTGATAGCCAATACGATGGTCCGAACCTATTCCCAGACGTACTTGTTCAATGTCTGCATCCAGTCGCTCCGCAATGTTGGCAAGCTCATTCATTAAACTGATTTTTGCTGCCAACATGATATTCGCCGCATATTTGGTCAGTTCGGCTGAAGCAGGGTCCATGAATAGCATACGATCATGGTTGCGATTGAACGGGGCATAAAGCTTGTGCATGGCTTCAATTGCCCGCGGGCTTTCGGTTCCAACTATGATGCGGTCAGGTTTCATAAAATCTTTAATTGCAGCGCCCTCTTTCAAGAATTCAGGGTTAGACACTACGTCGAATTCAATTTTCACATCTCTTTCATCAAGCTGTTTTTGTATGGTGTTTTTTACTTTTGTGGTCGTGCCGACGGGTACGGTAGACTTGGTTATGATAATTTTGTGGTTACTCATGTACAGGCCAATGTCTTTTGCTACCGTCAAGACTTGCTGTAAGTCCGCAGAGCCATCTGCGTCTAATGGGGTGCCAACGGATATAAATTGAAACAATCCGTGTTCAACGCCTGCCTGCATATCGGATGTGAATTCGATGCGCGCTTTTTCTGCATTCAGCTCAATGAGTTTTTGCAGCCCTGGTTCATGGATGGGCACGATACCTTTTTTTAACTTGTTAATTCTTGAGGCATTGACATCCACGCAAAGTACATTGTTTCCAATTTGTGCAAAACACGCTGCAGTGACTAGGCCAACGTAACCAGAACCGTAAATTGTTACATCCATTGCCAAGGCATTTGTTGGTTGTCAGGGTAATATTTTGTGATGGGGGATTGTAAGCATTATATATTGTGAAACCAGTGTTGATAAAGAATGCTGTATAACATGATTTTGATTTGAATACTGAGTCGACAGTTACATAACGGTGTAACCCTGTTGTTTATCATCGGATCAGGAAAGCAATGTAGTTTGCCAATGTGCATTTTCAATGTTGCATGAACAATAGCTTGACCTTTTTACCCGTACCAAGGCGAGACTACTCCCCTCGAAATGTTGACAGTATGCGAGGGACTCACGCACAATAATTTTTGTGGGGGAGGGGTACCCAAGCGGTCAACGGGAGCAGACTGTAAATCTGCCGGCTCAGCCTTCGGAGGTTCGAATCCTTCCCCCTCCACTATTTTCTTGTAAGCCTTTGCCCTTTATATTTGCATACTTTCTTTTTTCCACGTATCAAGGGCTGCGCAATTTACTGTAGCATATGCAAGCTTTGGATATGGATTATGGTAGAGGTAGACGTGAAGATCGTGCGGGTGTAGTTCAATGGTAGAACCTCAGCCTTCCAAGCTGATGATGGCGGTTCGATCCCGCTCACCCGCTCCAGTATCTTGGTGTTGTCTATAGCCAAATGAGAACAAAGCTGTGCGATGTTGTAGGTACTTCATTAAATAGCGCTGTGTCTGTAATTCTTTGAGCTTACAATTGTATAAAGTAGGATCCGTGTTTAGCTGGTTAATGTCTTGGGTTTACAATTCTGTAGAAGGATAAAGCCCATATAGCTCAGTTGGTAGAGCACTTCCTTGGTAAGGAAGAGGTCACCGGTTCAAATCCGGTTATGGGCTCCAGGTTACTCTGTGAGTGATTTATAAAAAAGTCAGTAAATAAAGGAATAGCGATGTCTAAAGAGAGATTCAAGCGTAGCAAGCCGCATGTAAACATAGGGACGATAGGGCATGTTGATCATGGGAAGACGACGTTAACGGCGGCATTGACGAAGGTGATGGGGGAGGCGCACGGTGGGGAGTATAGGGCGTATGAGCAGATAGACAATGCGCCGGAGGAGCGTGCGCGAGGGATTACGATAGCGACGGCGCATGTAGAGTATGAGAGTCCGGCGCGCCATTATGCCCACGTAGATTGTCCTGGTCATGCGGACTATGTAAAGAACATGATCACGGGGGCGGCTCAGATGGACGGTGCGATACTGGTAGTGAGTGCGGCGGATGGGCCGATGCCCCAGACGCGGGAGCACATACTGTTGGCGCGACAAGTGGGGGTGCCGTACATACTGGTATACATGAACAAGGCTGATCAAGTAGACGATTCGGAGTTGCTTGAGTTGGTGGAGATGGAGGTACGGGAATTACTTTCGGCCTATGAATTTCCGGGGGAGGAGACTCCAATTATCACGGGTTCTGCATTACAGGCGTTAGAAGGGGAGACTGCCGGGATGGGGATTCCGTCAATTATCAAGCTGGTAGAAGAGATGGATCGGTTCATACCGGAGCCGGAGCGTGCGATAGACGGGGAGTTCATCATGCCTGTGGAGGATGTATTTTCGATATCGGGTCGGGGCACGGTAGTAACGGGGCGCATAGAGCGTGGCATAGTAAAGGTAGGAGACGAGATAGAGGTAGTGGGGATACGGGAGACCTCAACGACCACGTGTACGGGGGTAGAGATGTTTCGCAAGCTATTGGATCAAGGTCAGGCGGGCGACAATGTGGGGGTACTACTACGTGGGACGAAGCGAGATGAAGTAGAGCGAGGACAAGTATTGTGCAAGCCTGGTTCGATTACGCCGCATACGAAATTTGAAGGTGAAGTATATGTTCTGACGAAGGAAGAGGGGGGGCGTCACACCCCGTTTTTTGATGGGTACAGGCCACAATTTTACTTTCGGACAACGGACGTGACGGGAGCGGTGGACTTACCGGAAGGGACGGAGATGGTGATGCCGGGCGACAACGTGAAGATGCAGGTAACGCTGATTGCCCCGATAGCGATGGAGGAAGGTTTGCGTTTTGCCATACGAGAAGGTGGGCGTACCGTCGGAGCCGGAGTCGTCGCTAAAATTATTGAATAATAAAATACTTTTTGTAGAAAAGTCATATAAACTGAAAAAAATACTTCAAATCTCTGGTATAATCAGGTTATGCTTCGCTGTTCGATAAGTTGTGGAATGCCGACGGTTTTAGGCCAGTAGCTCAATTGGCAGAGCGGCGGTCTCCAAAACCGCAGGTTGGGGGTTCAATTCCCTCCTGGCCTGCCAAGATTAAGTGGAAATCACGAGCTGCATCTATACATTAAGGGTAATAATGGGAAAAGCTGAAGTCACTGCGAGCAGCGGCATGGATGTCTTTAAGCTTGTTGTATCAAGTGGGATATTGGTGGCGAGTGTAATTACATTTTATGTATTTGCAGATCAGCCGCTGTTGTATCGTGTACTAGGAATAATTGCCGCTTTCCTTATTGCTGCGATTATTGCATTGACTACTGCACGTGGTCGGTCATTTGTCGGGTTTATGAAAGACGCACGTACCGAGGTGCGCAAGATGGTTTGGCCCACTAGAGCAGAGACTTTGCAGACGACAGCCGTGGTATTTATTGCAGTCGTACTTTTAGCCGCTTTTTTGTGGCTGATAGACCGTATCTTGACGACATTAATTCAATTTGTAATTTGATGGATCGTGTCATAGATGTCTATGCATTGGTATGTAGTACACGCCCATTCCGGGTATGAGCACCAAGTAAAACGTTCGTTACTGGAGCGTGTTGAAAGATTTGGTATGCAGGACAAATTTGGGGAAGTTATGGTACCAGTAGAAGAGGTTGTTGAGGTGCGAGAAGGGCAGAAACGTCGTAGTGAAAGAAAAATTTTTCCAGGTTACGTGCTGGTGGAAATGCAAATGGATGATGATACTTGGCACCTTGTAAAAAATTGTCCAAAGGTACTTGGTTTTATTGGAGGCTCTTTGGAAAAACCGACACCTATTAAAAATGAAGTAGTACGAAACATCGTGCAACAGATGCAAGATGGGATAGACCAACCTAAGCCCAAAGTGATATTTGAACCGGGTGAAGTCGTTCGTGTCACGGAAGGACCTTTTAATGACTTTAATGGTGTTGTAGAAGAAGTAAACTACGAGAAAAATCGCATGCTTGTTGCGGTACAAATTTTCGGACGTTCAACGCCAGTAGAGCTTGAATTCGGTCAGGTTGAAAAAGGATAAGCACGTCATTGACGGAGTACGGAACGTATGGCTAAAAAGATAATGGCATACGTAAAACTGCAGATCCCCGCAGGTGAAGCGAACCCGAGCCCCCCCGTAGGGCCTGCGTTGGGCCAGCATGGCGTCAATATTATGGATTTTTGTAAGGCATTCAATACGCAAACACAGGGATTGGAAAAAGGTATGCCTGTCCCCGTAGTAATTACAATTTATAGTGATCGAAGTTTTATATTTACTACTAAAACCCCACCTGCTTCCGTCCTATTAAAGAAGGCCGCTGGTGTGAGTAAGGGTAGCGGGTGCCCGAATACGGAAAAGGTTGGCAAGGTTAGCCGCGCCCAGCTTGAAGAAATTGCAAAAGCAAAAAGGCCGGATATCACCGCTGCTGACATGGATGCGGCCGTGCGCACGATTGCGGGTAGTGCACGGAGTATGGGTTTGGAGACGGAAGTGGCGTAAGTATGCAAAAGCCAGGAAAAAAGCTACGTGCTTCCCGCAAGAAATTTGAAGCGAGTAAGGCATATCCTCCTATAGAGGCGCTTCAACTTGTCAAGGATTGCGCAGCGGCTAATTTCAATGAGTCTGTTGATGTGTCTGTCAAATTGGGTATTGATCCCAGGAAATCTGACCAAATAGTGAGGGGGGCTTCCGTTCTGCCAAACGGCACAGGGAAAAATGTGCGCGTTGCTGTATTTGCCGAAGGCGATCAGCAAGAGGCTGCCAAATCAGCAGGAGCTGATCTTGCGGGCTTGGAAGATTTGATTGACCAGGTGAAAAAAGGACAAATTGAATTTGATGTAGCGATTGCAACTCCCGACTCTATGCGAGAGGTGGGGAAGTTGGGGCAGATTTTAGGGCCGCGTGGATTGATGCCGAACCCAAAGGTTGGCACAGTTACTACTGATGTTACTAGTGCAGTGAAAAATGCCAAAGCTGGGCAAGTGCGTTTTAAGACAGATAAGGGCGGGGTTATTCATTGTTCAATAGGAAAAGTTAAGTTCGATACCTCAAAACTGGAGGAAAATCTTAAAGTATTAGTTACAGATTTGGCAAAGGTTAAACCAGCTTCAGCTAAGGGCGTCTACGTAAAAAAAGTTACAGTTTCATCTACGATGGGCGTAGGCGTTATCGTAGACCAGGCTGCACTAGTGTAAGTTGTTCAAAAGGGCCTGGTTGCACAACTTTGTACCCTTATACATAGGGATATTTTTTTGAGTTAAATATGTTGTAAAGAAGCATAACTACTGCGAGGAAATTAATAACCTTGCATTGATGGGCACCCAGAGGAATTTACGTATGGCTTTACGGCTTGAGGAAAAAAAAATAGTTGTTTCTACGGTTACGCAGGTTGCAACGAGCGCGCATTCTGCTCTTGCGATGGAGTATCAAGGGCTAACGGCAAGTGAGTTGACTGGGCTTCGAGCCAAAGCACGTGAGCAGGGAGTATGCTTAAAAGTGGTAAAGAACACTCTCGCTAAGCGTGCCTTGAAGGGTACTCCTTATGAGTGCATGTGTGTGGGGTTGGTCGGCCCGCTTATGCTGGCTTTTTCACAGGAAGACTTAGGTTCTGCTGCTCGCTTGGCCAAGGATTTTATGAAAGACAATAACTTGCTTGTAGTAAAGATGGTTTCTGTTGGAGGGGAACTTTTAAAGGTATCCGAACTGTCAAAATTATCCGATTTACCCAGTAGAGAGGAAGCGATCGGCATGGCAATGACAGTAATGAAGGCACCTGTCGAAAAGTTTGTACGTACCTTGGCACAGTCCTATACGAAGCTGGTTAAAACTATTACTGCAGTTCGTGATCAAAAACAGATTGAATAGAACGTATTATTCAGAAAGTGTGCGCGTAAGAAGTGAATGGACAAAATTCGGACACTGTTTTTTTTAGGAGATAAAGATGGCTGTAACAAAAGAAGATATTCTTGAAGCAATCTCGGCTATGAGTGTAATTGAAGTAGTTGATTTGGTTTCAGCTATGGAAGAAAGATTTGGTGTTTCTGCTGCCTCGGTCACCGTTGCTGCACCTGCTGTAGCAGCAGGCAGCGATGGTAAAGAAGCCGTTGCGGAGAAAGATGAATTCAATGTGGTAATGAATAGTTTTGGGGACAATAAGATTGCCGTTATCAAGGTAGTGCGCAATGTCACAGGGCTTGGTCTTAAGGAAGCAAAGGACATGGTTGAAGGCGTACCTTCTGTAATTAAAGAAGAGGTTGGTAAAGATGAAGCCGATGACATTAAAAAGCAATTAGAGGATGTGGGCGCAGTCGTAGAGCTCACGTAATTGCCGAACAACTTAGCCTTTACGTGTTGGACAACGTTGCTTTACGTTGTAAGGGCCCTTTTGTACGAACGTTCTCAGTAATTGGAGTAACTCTTTCATGGCTTATAGCTATACCGATAAAAAACGCATTCGCAAAGACTTTTGCAAACGTTCCGAAACCTTATCAATTCCATACATGTTGCAGGTTCATCTGGAGTCTTATGAGCGCTTTTTACAAAAAGACGTACCTGCGGATGCCCGTGAAAAAATTGGTTTACATGGCGCGTTTAAGTCGATTTTTCCAATTGTCAGCCATTCTGGTTCCGTTGAATTGGAGTATGTTCGTTACTACTTGGAACCTTCTCCTTTCGAAGTGAAAGAATGCCAGCTACGTGGCCTCACGTACCATGCATCGCTCAAAGCAATTTTGCGTTTGGTGATTTACAGCAAGGATACACCTACTGGTTCAAAAAAAGTTAAAGAGGTAAAAGAGGTAAAAGAGCAGGAGGTGTATCTGGGCGAGATACCGCTTATGACTGATACGGGCGCATTTGTGATCAATGGCGCAGAACGCGTCGTCGTTTCTCAATTACATCGTTCTCCTGGCGTATTCTTTGACCATGATAAAGGTAAGACACATTCGTCAGGGAAGCTTCTTTATTCGGCAAGAATTATCCCTTACCGCGGGTCGTGGCTAGATTTTGAGTTTGACCACAAAGATTGTCTGTTTGTTCGTATTGATCGGCGCAGAAAGCTCCCAGCAACCATTTTGTTACGCGCATTAGGCTTTTCTACTGAGGATATGCTCGCTGTCTTTTTTGATACTAACACCGTACATATCACCGATAATAGTTTTATTCTAGATTTAGTCCCTGAGCGTTTGAGTGGTGAAATTGCACCGTTTGAAATCAAAAAGGGCAATAAGATAGTCGCTGAAGCAGGAAGGCGTATTACTGCACGTCATGTACGGCAAATAGAGAAAGCTAAGATCAAAACGCTTGAGATCCCGGTTGAGTACCTATTAGGGAAAGTGCTGGCAAAAGATTTGATTGACACTGATACGGGGGAATTAGTTTGCAAAGCTAACGAAAGCTTGACGGAGGAAAGTATTGAAAAGATTTTAGGGTCGTCTGTTGAAGTATTAGAGCTGATATATGTCAATGATATTGATCATGGTCCGTATATTTCTTCAACCCTTGCACTTGATCAAACGAATAGTGCACTGGAAGCAAAAACTGAGATTTATAAAATGATGCGTCCTGGGGAGCCGCCGGCAAATGAGGCAACACAAAATTTATTTCAAAATCTTTTTTTTACACCTGAACGGTATGATCTATCTGCGGTTGGCCGCATGAAGTTTAATCGTCGTATAGGGCGTGAAGAAATTACGGGCGCGGGTACTTTAGATAAACAGGATATCCTTGATGTTATGCGTGTGCTTGTTGATATACGCAACGGCAAAGGCATTGTTGACGACATTGATCACCTTGGTAATCGTCGGGTGCGTTGTGTAGGTGAAATGGCTGAAAATGCGTTTCGCGTTGGCCTAACACGAGTAGAACGTGCAGTTAAGGAGAGACTGACGAGACTGACTTTGTCAGAACCTGAAGGGTATACGCCTCGGGATATGATCAACGCCAAACCGGTAGCTGCGGCGGTAAAAGAATTTTTTGGTTCGAGTCAACTGTCGCAATTTATGGATCAGAATAATCCACTTTCTGAGATTACCCATAAGCGTAGAATTTCGGCCTTGGGACCGGGTGGCTTGACACGCGAGCGAGCTGGATTTGAGGTGCGTGATGTACACCCTACTCACTATGGTCGAGTTTGCCCAATAGAGACACCGGAAGGGCCTAATATTGGTCTGATAAATTCGCTTGCTATTTTTGCGCGCGTAAATGATTATGGCTTCTTGGAAACTCCTTATAAGAAAGTTGTCAATGGAGTAGTTACAGACCAGATTGAATACCTGTCAGCTATTGAAGAAAGCCAATTTACGATCGCACAAGCCAATGCACGTATTGATGCAGAAGGTAGGCTATTGGATGAGTTGATATCGGCCCGACACCTGAATGAGTTTTTACTGGCTTCGTCAGAAAAGATTGATTACATTGACGTTTCACCGAAGCAAATTGTATCGGTTGCTGCATCTTTAATCCCGTTTTTAGAGCATGATGACGCAAATCGTGCTTTGATGGGTTCTAATATGCAACGTCAAGCAGTACCCACGCTGAGCACCGAGAAACCTTTAGTAGGTACAGGTATGGAGCGTGCCGTTGCCGTTGATTCTGGGGCAGTGCTGGTTGCGAGACGTGGGGGCATAGTGGATACCGTGGATGCAGGTCGTGTTGTAGTGCATGTTAATGATGATGAAACCGGTGTAGGGGAACCTGGTGTCGATATCTATAATCTAACTAAATACACGCGTTCAAATCAAAACACTTGCATCAATCAAAAGCCGCAGGTACGGCCTGGGGATGTTATTGCTAAAGACGACGTGTTGGCTGATGGTCCGGCAACTGATTTGGGTGAATTGGCATTGGGACAAAATGTATTGATCGCGTTTATGCCCTGGAACGGCTACAACTTTGAAGATTCAATTCTGATTTCAGAGCGTATAGTTGAGGAAGACCGGTTTACGACTATTCATATTGAAGAGTTGAGTTGTGTTACACGGGATACTAAGTTGGGTGCTGAAGAAATTACCGCGGATATTCCAAATGTAAGTGCAAATTTGCTGGCCAAGCTGGATGATTCCGGCATTGTGTACATAGGTGCGGAAATTAAGCCGGGTAACATCCTGGTTGGCAAGGTAACACCGAAAAGTGAGACTCAACTAACGCCCGAAGAAAAGTTGTTACGCGCTATTTTTGGAGAAAAAGCTTCAGATGTAAAAGATACTTCGTTACGCGCTCCTTCGGGTATGGAAGGCACTGTAATTGACGTGCGTGTGTTTACACGCGAGGGCGTTGAAAAGAATAAGCGTGCACTGCAAATAGAGGAGTCAGAAATTGAGCAGGTACGGAAGGACATGAATGATGAATTACGCATTTATGAGGATGATATTTATATTCGTGTTGAACATCTGATTACTAATAAAATTGCGGATGGTGGGCCGAATGGATTGCGAGCCAATACAAAAGTCACAAAGGCCTACTTAAGCGGCCTTGATCGTGAATGCTGGTTTGAAATTCGTATGCGTAATGAAGGCGTCAATGCGCAGTTGGAGAAGCTTGCTGAGCAATTGAAAGCTCAACAAGAGTCTTTCGACCTTAAACTGCATGAGGAAAAGAGCAAAATAACTGCAGGTGACGACCTTGCTCCCGGTGTGAGAAAAATGGTTAAAGTTTATCTTGCTGTGAAACGCAGAATGCAACCAGGCGACAAAATAGCAGGGCGACATGGTAACAAGGGTGTCGTTTCCATGATTGCTCCGGTCGAAGACATGCCATATATGGAAGATGGCACGCCAGTAGACGTTGTTTTAAATCCATTGGGTGTGCCTTCACGTATGAATGTGGGTCAGGTGCTGGAAACTCATTTAGGATGGGCGGCAAAGGGTTTAGGCCTAAAAATTGATGGCATACTCAAAAGTGGTGGCGAGGCCAAACAACTGCGGAAATTTCTCGATAAGATCTATAATGGGGACCAGGGACCTTCTGTCAAGTTTGAGGAGTTTGACGATGAAGAAATTCTAATTTTGTCAAAGAAGTTGCGTCATGGTGTCCCGATGGCAACCCCAGTTTTTGATGGTGCACAGGAAGCAGAAATTAAACGCGTGCTAAAGCTGGCTGATTTACCTGAAGCCGGTCAAACCAAATTATGGGACGGGCGTACAGGAGACCCCTTTGAGCAAAAAGTTACCACAGGGTATATGTATATGTTGAAACTTAATCATCTTGTCGATGACAAAATGCACGCGCGTTCTACTGGGCCTTATGGCTTGGTTACTCAGCAGCCGCTTGGTGGTAAAGCACAGTTTGGTGGCCAACGTTTTGGCGAAATGGAGGTTTGGGCACTTGAAGCGTATGGAGCAGCTTATACCCTGCAAGAAATGCTTACCGTCAAGTCGGACAGCGTCATAGGTCGAAACAAAACATATAAAAATATTATAGACGGCAATCACAATATGGATGCAGGTATGCCGGAGTCTTTTAACGTGCTGACAAAAGAAATTAGGTCACTTGGTTTGAATATAGACTTTGAACAAGAAGCTTGATTGGATTTCATAGAAACTCGGAGCGTTTATTTGATACTCAAATTTACAAGTAAGTGACATATTGATGATGTAACTTGCGGGAGACCTTATGAAAGATTTACTTAGTTTGTGGAAGAATCAGGGCCAAGCTGAAGATTTTGATGCAGTACGAATCAGCTTGGCTTCTCCGGAGATGATTCGGTCTTGGTCCTATGGTGAAGTCAAAAAACCTGAAACTATTAACTACCGTACTTTTAAGCCGGAGCGTGATGGCTTATTTTGTGCCAAGATATTTGGCCCTAACAAAGACTACGAATGCCTTTGCGGGAAATACAAGCGTCTCAAGCATCGCGGCGTGGTTTGTGAAAAATGTGGTGTTGAGGTTACCTTGACAAAGGTGCGTCGTGAACGTATGGGGCATATTGAACTTGCGAGTCCAGTTGCACACATTTGGTTTTTGAAGTCATTGCCGTCCCGCATCGGCTTGTTACTAGACATGACCTTGCGCGATGTTGAACGCGTTCTTTACTTTGAAGCATTTATTGTAATAGCCCCCGGCATGACTGGGCTTGAGTGTAAACAACTTCTTTCTGATGAGACTTATCTAGATGCCATAGAAGAATATGGAGATGAGTTTGATGCGCGTATGGGTGCAGAAGCAATTTTCGAGCTACTTAAGCAAATCAACCTTGAAGAAGAAGCAGCATTGTTGCGAGAAGAAATTAGTGAAACTAATTCTGAAGCGAAGCTAAAGCGTTTTTCAAAGCGGTTAAAACTTGTTGAGTATTTTATTGAATCTGGTAACAAGCCGGAGTGGATGATATTGACGGCATTGCCCGTATTACCGCCAGACCTTCGCCCGTTAATACCTTTGGATGGGGGACGTTTTGCAACTTCTGATTTGAATGATCTGTATCGCCGCGTGATCAATCGCAATAATCGCTTGAAACGACTACTGGAGTTGAATGCCCCTGATATCATTGTACGGAACGAAAAACGCATGTTGCAGGAAGCAGTTGATGCCTTACTGGACAATGGCCGTCGTGGTCGGGCAATTACTGGCACCAATAAAAGAGCATTGAAGTCGCTGGCCGATATGATTAAAGGTAAACAGGGCCGTTTTCGTCAAAATCTGCTAGGTAAACGCGTCGACTATTCAGGTCGTTCGGTTATTGTAGTGGGTCCAACCTTGAAGCTTCATCAATGTGGGCTACCTAAAAAAATGGCGCTGGAGCTTTTCAAACCTTTTGTCTTCAGTAAATTACATATGCGCGGAATTGCACCAACCATTAAAGCCTGTAAAAAAGTTGTGGAGAAGGAAGGCCCAGAAGTTTGGGATATCCTTGAAGAAGTAATCCGTGAACATCCAGTGTTGTTAAATCGTGCACCTACATTGCATCGTTTGGGCATTCAGGCGTTTGAGCCGATTTTAATTGAAGGGAAAGCCATTCAACTTCATCCATTGGTGTGTACCGCGTTTAATGCTGACTTTGATGGCGATCAAATGGCAGTGCATGTGCCATTGTCTCTTGAGGCACAACTTGAAAGCCGTGCGCTGATGATGTCGACTAATAATGTACTGTCACCTGCGAACGGTGCCCCTATTATTGTTCCTTCGCAAGACATTGTTTTAGGTTTGTATTATCTCACACGTGCAAAAGTAAGTGTACAAGGACAAGGAACGAGTTTTGCAGATATTGAAGAAACGCAACGCGCTTATGAGAGTGGCGCCGTTGCGTTACATGCCAAGGTAAAGATCCGGATCAATGATTTTGATGTCGGAAAGGAAGGAGAAATTACGCGAGTACGGCGTATCATAGAAACTACAGTTGGACGTGGCATCCTTTCGCAAATTCTACCCGTAGGTTTACCGTTTAAGTTGGTAAATCGTGACATGGACAAGCATGCGATTTCGGATCTAATCGATGCTTCTTATAGGCGTGTTGGCTTAAAAGATACGATGATCTTTGCCGATAACCTGATGTATACAGGGTTTCATTTTGCCACACGCGCAGGTGTATCTTTTTGTGCGGAAGATATGGCTGTTCCTAAAGAAAAACGAAATATCGTAAGAGCCGCAGAAAAAGAAGTAAAAGAAATCGCTGAACAATATGCGTCAGGTTTGGTTACCCAGGGCGAACGCTATAACAAGGTTGTTGACATTTGGTCACGTACCAACGATCAAGTGGCCAAGGCCATGATGGATCGTTTGGGGCATGAGGAAGTCATGGATGAAGAAAGCAAACCAGTGATCCAAAAATCATTTAACTCAATTTACATGATGGCAGATTCTGGTGCACGCGGGTCTGCTGCACAAATTAGGCAATTGGCTGGCATGAGAGGATTGATGGCGAAACCAGATGGATCAATTATTGAAACTCCAATCACCGCTAATTTCCGTGAAGGTCTAAATGTACTGCAGTATTTTATTTCCACACATGGCGCACGTAAGGGTTTGGCAGATACCGCATTAAAAACTGCAAACTCTGGTTACCTGACTCGCCGTTTGGTTGACGTTGCACAGGATTTAGTGGTTACGGAAGAAGACTGTGGCACTACGGAAGGTATATTCATGAAGCCGATCATTGAAGGTGGGGATATAGTGCAGGCTTTACCAAATCGCGTACTCGGGAGAGTAACTGCTGAAGACGTTGTAGACATGGGCGGTAAAAGCGTGCTTATTCCTGCGGGGAAACTTCTCGATGAGTCACAGGTAGAAAAATTTGAAGAGTTGGGGATTGATAAAGTAAAGGTACGTACTCCTATAACCTGCAAAACCCGCTACGGCGTGTGTTCAAAGTGCTATGGTCGTGATCTTGCTCGTGGACATCTTGTTAACATCGGCGAAGCGGTAGGGATAATTGCCGCACAATCTATTGGTGAACCTGGTACGCAGCTTACTATGCGAACATTTCATATCGGTGGTGCCGCAAGTCGAACTGCATCAACCAGTGAGGTTGTGGTGAAATCTGTCGGTATGGTACGCATGCACAATCTGAAGCTGGTACAGCACAAAAGCGGTCATAATGTTGCTGTATCTCGTTCTGGAGAGTTGAGTTTGATTGGTGAACAAGGTCGTGAAAGAGAACGCTATAAAATTCCTTATGGTGCATCGATATCGGTGAACGATGGGGCCACAGTTGAGATGGGTGAAACAGTAGCTACTTGGGATCCGCATACTCATCCAATCATTGCCGAGGTGGCGGGTCAAATTCAACTGGTTGATTTTGCCGAGGGTATTACAGTTGATTCGTTCACTGACGAAGTTACCGGGTTAAGTTCGATTGTGGTTTCGGACCCAAAGAATCGTCCAGCTGCAGGTAAGGATTTACGTCCGGCCGTAAATCTGTTGGATAAGAAAGGTAACGTGTTAAAGTTTACCAACACGGACATTCCCGCACACTATATTTTCCCTCCTGGTGCAATTATCAACCTTGTGGATGGTGACATGGTAGATATTGGTGATGTGATTGCACGTATTCCACAAGAATTTTCAAAAACCCGAGACATTACGGGAGGACTGCCTCGAGTGGTGGATTTGTTTGAAGCACGCAAACCAAAGGAACCCGCAGTGCTTGCGGCACAAACTGGAACTGTTAGCTTTGGTAAAGATACTAAAGGGAAAGAGCGCCTCATTATTACCAATGAGGATGGTAACTCTGTAGAAGAACTGATCCCTAAGTGGCGACAAATTAACGTGTTTGAAGGGGAGCATGTTGAAAAAGGTGAAATGGTTGTAGATGGCGAGTTTAATTCACACGACATTCTTAGATTACTTGGCGTCACCAAGCTTGCTGAGTATCTAGTGAAGGAAATACAAGACGTTTACCGTTTACAAGGCGTTGAAATTGATGATAGGCACATTGAAGTCATTGCTAGGCAGATGTTGCGCAAGGTAGAGATAGTCGAGCCTGGTGATACTAGTTTTGTTCCTGGTGAGCAAGTAGAGAAATCACGTCTTTTAGAAATTAATGAGGCTATGGAGGTTGATGGTAAACAACCTGCGACTTTCATTTCGGTTCTACTAGGAATTACTAAGGCCTCGTTAGTGACCGAGTCGTTTATTTCTGCAGCTTCATTCCAGGAAACGACGCGCGTGCTTACAGAAGCGGCGATAAAGGGCTCGAAGGATTCACTGTGTGGATTAAAGGAGAATGTGATAGTTGGTCGCTTGATTCCTGCTGGAACTGGTCTTGCCTACCATGAAAAATATGGAAGTGATGATTCCATTGAGGTTGTGACCGTTGCACAAGAACCGGAAATTGCAGTTAACCAGGCAATGGTTTGAGAAAATGTTAATGAAAGGGCTTGCAGAGATACGCACAGCACGCAGGCCCCAAATTTGATCTGAACATTTTTCTTTGCTTGTATGTGTACCAATGTATTGTGATAGAAGATTTACTTGACACTATCCCCTTGGATTTCTACAATTCCAAGGCAAATGCAGGCCGGTGTTTCATCGGCCTGTTGTTTGTTTCGAGAGTAGAAAACTATGACAACGATAAATCAATTAGTACACAAGTCGCGTAAACGTAAAACAGGTAAAAGCAATGTGCCGGCTTTGGCAGGTTGCCCACAGAAACGGGGAGTATGTACGCGTGTCTACACTACTACGCCGAAAAAACCGAATTCAGCTTTACGGAAGGTTGCGCGCGTGCGTTTGACGAATGGTTTTGAAGTAACAAGCTACATCGGAGGCGAGGGGCATAATTTACAAGAGCACTCCGTCGTATTGATTCGTGGAGGGCGTGTAAAAGACTTACCTGGTGTTCGCTACCACATCGTTCGTGGCAGTTTAGATACTCAAGGCGTTCGAGATCGCAAGCAAGCGCGCTCTAAATATGGTACGAAACCTCCTAAACAATAAATTGTTAGCGTAAGCAGTTAAGCAAGTTAAAGATGCCACGTAGAAGAGAGGTTTCACAACGAATAATCCTGCCTGATCCCAAGTATGGAGACCAGCTGGTGGCAAAGTTCGTAAATGTGTTGATGAAGCATGGGAAAAAGTCTGTCGCAGAAAAGATTTTATACCGGGCTTTTGACAATATCAGCAGCAAGAGTGGGCAGGAAGGAATTGAGATATTTAAAAAAGCCTTGGAAAATGTACGTCCTCCTGTCGAAGTAAAATCACGACGCGTAGGTGGTGCAACTTACCAGGTTCCCGTCGAGGTGCGTGCGGTGCGTCAAATTACTTTGGCGATGCGCTGGATTGTTGATGCAGCGAAACAACGTAGTGAAAAATCCATGATAAATAAGCTTGCTGGAGAACTCATTGATGCATCGGGCCAGAAAGGTACCGCGGTCAAAAAGCGTGAAGATACACTGCGTATGGCGGAGGCGAACAAGGCCTTTTCGCACTACCGATGGTAGTATCAAGTTTGGGAAGTTACAGTGTCGCGCAAGACCCCTATAACTCGTTATCGTAACATCGGCATCATGGCGCATATTGATGCCGGTAAAACGACGACCACCGAGCGCGTTCTTTTTTACACAGGTATCTCGCATAAAATTGGCGAAGTACACGACGGTGCTGCAGTTATGGACTGGATGGAGCAGGAGCAAGAGCGCGGCATTACCATCACCTCAGCTGCCACAACTTGTTTTTGGAGCGGTATGGATAATCAATATGATCAACACCGCATCAATATTATAGATACTCCGGGGCATGTTGATTTTACGATAGAAGTAGAGCGTTCGTTACGTGTGTTAGATGGTGCTTGTGCAGTATTCTGTGCGGTTGGTGGAGTAGAACCGCAGTCAGAAACGGTATGGCGGCAAGCAAATAAGTATAGTGTTCCGCGAGTGGCTTTCGTAAATAAGATGGATCGCGCAGGTGCCGATTTTTTTCGTGTGGTAAACCAGATCAGAAAACGTTTAGGGTCACATGCAGTACCCATTCAGCTTGCAATCGGAGCGGAAGATCGCTTCAAGGGTGTAGTTGATCTAGTCAAGATGAAGGCGATTTATTGGAGCGATGAGGACATGGGCACCAGTTTTGAAAGCCAGGAAATTCCTGATGTAATGCGTGTCGAGTGTCAAAAGTGGCGTGAAGAAATGATTGAAGCAGCGGCTGAGTCGTCAGAAGAAATTATGGAGAAGTACTTGGATGAAGGAACGTTGTCAGAAGACGACATTCGAAAGGGATTACGACTGCGAACGTTAGCAAACGAAATTGTACCGACGTTATGTGGCTCTGCATTCAAGAATAAAGGTATACAGACGATGTTGGATGCCGTGGTTGACTATATGCCGTCTCCTACCGATGTTCCGGCAATACAGGGAACACTGGATAACAAAGATCATACGCCAAATGAACGCGAGTCTTCGGACGATGCACCATTTGCGGGGTTGGCGTTCAAAATTGCAACTGACCCTTATGTTGGGACATTGACGTTTTTTCGTGTGTATTCCGGTGTGTTGAACTCGGGGGATACCGTTTATAACCCTGTCAAAGACAAGAAAGAACGTATCGGTCGGATTTTACAAATGCACTCCAATTCCCGTGAAGAGATCAAAGAAGTCAGAGCGGGTGATATCGCTGCCGCTGTAGGTTTGAAAGATGTCACTACGGGTGAGACGCTGTGTGACCTAAATTCTCCTGTTACATTGGAGCGTATGGAATTTCCTGAGCCGGTAATTTCCGTTGCAGTAGAGCCAAAAACTAAATCTGATCAAGAGAAGATGGGTATAGCCTTGCAAAAATTAGCACAGGAAGATCCCTCTTTTCGGGTAAAGAGCGACGAAGACTCTGGTCAAACGATTATCTCTGGCATGGGAGAGCTGCATTTAGACATAATCGTTGATCGCATGAAACGAGAATTTAACGTTATGGCAAATGTTGGTGCGCCACAAGTTTCTTATCGTGAGACTATTCGGAATGTAGTGGAGCAGGAAAGCAAATATGTGCGCCAATCAGGGGGGCGTGGTCAGTATGGGCATGTATTTTTAAAAATGGAGCCGCAACCGCCTGGTGATGGATTTGAGTTTGTGAATAAAATTGTAGGGGGGGTAGTGCCGCGTGAATATATTCCGGCAGTTGAAAAAGGGACCAGAGAAGCAATGAGTAATGGTGTAATTGCTGGTTATCCCGTTGTTGATGTAAAGGTTACTTTGTACGATGGTTCTTATCACGATGTGGATTCATCCGAGATAGCATTTAAGATAGCTGCTTCTATGGCGTTTCGGGATGGGGCTATGCAGGCCGCACCAGTATTACTTGAACCTATTATGAAAGTCGAGGTGGTTACGCCAGAAGACTATATGGGTGACGTTGTAGGTGATTTAAATCGGCGTCGTGGCGTAGTAGGTGGAATGGATGATGGACCTGCAGGAAAAATTATACGTTGTGAAGTACCTTTGGCGGAAATGTTTGGTTATGCAACCGATTTACGTTCAGCAACACAAGGTCGTGCAACCTATACAATGGAGTTTGAAAATTATAAAGAAGTTCCTAGTAATATTGCAGGTGGGATTATCAAAAAATAATGCATAGTTTATAGATTATTTGTTATTCAGGTATTTTCGTGAGGTAGAAGCGATGTCTAAAGAGAGATTCAAGCGTAGCAAGCCGCATGTAAACATAGGGACGATAGGGCATGTTGATCATGGGAAGACGACGTTAACGGCGGCATTGACGAAGGTGATGGGGGAGGCGCACGGTGGGGAGTATAGGGCGTATGAGCAGATAGACAATGCGCCGGAGGAGCGTGCGCGAGGGATTACGATAGCGACGGCGCATGTAGAGTATGAGAGTCCGGCGCGCCATTATGCCCACGTAGATTGTCCTGGTCATGCGGACTATGTAAAGAACATGATCACGGGGGCGGCTCAGATGGACGGTGCGATACTGGTAGTGAGTGCGGCGGATGGGCCGATGCCCCAGACGCGGGAGCACATACTGTTGGCGCGACAAGTGGGGGTGCCGTACATACTGGTATACATGAACAAGGCTGATCAAGTAGACGATTCGGAGTTGCTTGAGTTGGTGGAGATGGAGGTACGGGAATTACTTTCGGCCTATGAATTTCCGGGGGAGGAGACTCCAATTATCACGGGTTCTGCATTACAGGCGTTAGAAGGGGAGACTGCCGGGATGGGGATTCCGTCAATTATCAAGCTGGTAGAAGAGATGGATCGGTTCATACCGGAGCCGGAGCGTGCGATAGACGGGGAGTTCATCATGCCTGTGGAGGATGTATTTTCGATATCGGGTCGGGGCACGGTAGTAACGGGGCGCATAGAGCGTGGCATAGTAAAGGTAGGAGACGAGATAGAGGTAGTGGGGATACGGGAGACCTCAACGACCACGTGTACGGGGGTAGAGATGTTTCGCAAGCTATTGGATCAAGGTCAGGCGGGCGACAATGTGGGGGTACTACTACGTGGGACGAAGCGAGATGAAGTAGAGCGAGGACAAGTATTGTGCAAGCCTGGTTCGATTACGCCGCATACGAAATTTGAAGGTGAAGTATATGTTCTGACGAAGGAAGAGGGGGGGCGTCACACCCCGTTTTTTGATGGGTACAGGCCACAATTTTACTTTCGGACAACGGACGTGACGGGAGCGGTGGACTTACCGGAAGGGACGGAGATGGTGATGCCGGGCGACAACGTGAAGATGCAGGTAACGCTGATTGCCCCGATAGCGATGGAGGAAGGTTTGCGTTTTGCCATACGAGAAGGTGGGCGTACCGTCGGAGCCGGAGTCGTCGCTAAAATTATTGAATAGTAAACACTACCATGACTGTTGGACAAGCAATACGGATTTGCTTAAAGGCTTTTGATCATCGTTTGATTGATCGTTCGGCCAGTGAGATCGTAGAAACAGCTAAGCGAACTGGCGCTAGAGTCAAGGGCCCCATACCGCTGCCGACCAAAAAAGAACGTTTTACGGTATTGATTTCACCCCATGTAGATAAAAACGCACGCGATCAATATGAAATTCGTACACATAAACGCATTATGGATATTATAGAGCCCACCAGCAAGACAGTTGATGCGCTGATGAAGCTTGACCTTGCGGCAGGGGTTGAGGTTCAAATCAAGTTAAATTAGCGTGGTAGCTTATGATTTTGAACACATCTGAATAAAAACGGTTTTCTAATCTACTAGTCTTTGCGATAATAGTTAGCTTTTTACGGTTTAGGCAAGAAATATTCGTAAGACGTTGACAGGCAGGCAACTGCTTGTGGTTGCCAGGCTTGTAAGGTTAAGGACTCTTAATCATTTTTATAGTAACAATATTGATATGTCATTAGGTTTGATTGGAAGAAAGGTGGGCATGACACGTGCCTTTACAGAAGAGGGTTCTTCTGTACCTGTGACAGTGGTACATGTTTCTACTAATCGTGTGACGCGAAAGCGCATGCCTGAAACGGATGGTTATTGGGCAGTGCAAGTTGCTTACGGTGAAAAGAAACCTTCACGAGTTAATAAGCCTATGGCAGGGCATTTTGCAAAATGTGGGGTTGTTGCAGGGCGGGGTCTACGTGAGTTTCGGGTGAAAAAAGATCAAATGGACAAGTTGCAAGCCGGCTCGGAAATAAGAGTTAACTTGTTTTCCATAGGGCAAAAAGTTTCTGTTACGGGCATAACAAAAGGTAAGGGTTTTTCCGGGCCGGTGAAACGCCACAATTTTCGTATGCAAGCTGCAACGCATGGAAATTCACTTTCACATCGAGCACATGGTTCAACGGGACAATGCCAGTATCCCGGCCATATTTTTAAGGGAAAAAAAATGGCAGGTCAAATGGGTGGTGTGCGTGCAACTGTCAAAAACCTGGAAGTGGTACAGATATATGCAGACAAGGGCCTATTATTGATCAAGGGTGCTGTACCCGGTGCACCTGGTAGTGATGTAGTAGTTTTGCCAGTAAATGAAAATGAAGTGAACGTTGTGTCGGAAGTTTCAGGTTGAAAACTAGAATAATAGACTGAAAAATCAAACGCAAAAAAGAATATGAAACTTGCGATTACCAACAGTAAATCCATGATCACGATATCCGACAGTGTCTTTGCGCGTGAATATAATGAACCACTGGTGCACCAGGCTGTTACCGCCTATCTTGCGGGTAAGCGTGTAGGGACTAAAGCAAATAAGAGTCGCAGTGCAGTGAGGGGAGGGGGGGCTAAGCCGTGGCGTCAGAAGGGTACGGGACGTGCGCGCGCAGGCACTGCGAGCAGTCCTATATGGCGTTCCGGAGGTGTTACTTTTGCAGCAAGTCCTCGAAATTACAAACAGAAACTGAATAAGAAAATGGTGCGGGCAGCGTATGCGAGCATATTTTCTGAATTGACACGGCAGAAGCGTATACATGTAGTTAAAGACTTTACCGTAACTACACCCAAAACCAAGCAGTCCTTGGCAAACCTAAAAAAACTCTCACTTACCGCCTCTGCCCTGATAATTACTGAAAAGATAGACGAAAATCTGTACCTCTCCGTGCGTAACCTTCCGCACGTTTGCGTGACTGAAGTTGGGGGGTTAGACCCGGTTAGCTTGCTTAAATACCAGCACGTAGTAGTTACCAAGGATGCGTTGCAGGCGATTGAAAAATGGCTACAGTGATGAATGAAGAGCGATTGATGACCGTGCTGGTATCCCCACATATTTCGGAGAAGACGACGTTGAGCGCGGACAAACGGAATCAACATATATTTCGTGTAACTCCCGATGCAAAAAAAAATGAAGTCAAGCAGGCAGTGGAAAAACTATTCAAGGTGAAAGTGACTGCGGTAAATACCATGAACATACGCGGCAAGCGCAAACGTTTTGGCCAATATCAAGGTAGACGCTCGGGGTGGAAAAAGGCAGTTGTAACATTGGAGCAAGGTCATGACATTGATTTTAATGGCTCTGAGTAGTTAGGAGTTTTTGATGGCATTAGCGAAGGCAAAGCCTACCTCGCCTGGACGGCGTTTTGTTGTTCAGGTAAGCACACCAGGTTTGTACAAGGGTACACCTTACAAGCCACTATTGGCAGGTAAGCATAAAAGTAGTGGTCGTAACAATGCAGGTCGGATCACTACGCGCCATCGAGGCGGCGGCCATAAAAAGCGTTATCGAATTATTGATTTCAAACGTGGTAAAGATGGCATTAGTGCACAAGTGCAAAGGATTGAATACGACCCGAATCGGAGTGCCAATATTGCATTGCTGAAGTACGAAGATGGTGATTGGCGTTACATTATTGCTCCCAAAGGGCTTGAGCTGGATGATAAAGTGATATCGGGCAGTCAGGTGCCGATTAAAATCGGCAACACTCTGCCATTGCGTAATATACCTGTGGGGACAGTTGTACATTGTGTTGAAATGAAGCCGGGGAAAGGGGCACAAATAGGGCGTAGTGCTGGAGTTGCGGTTCAAATTATTGCTCGAGAAGGTAATTATGCTACCTTGCGGCTACGTTCGGGTGAAACCCGAAAAGTGCTTGCTGATTGTCGGGCCACCATAGGAGAGGTGTGCAATGCCGAGCACAATTTACGTAAATTGGGTAAGGCAGGGGCAAAACGTTGGCGGGGAGTTCGACCCACAGTAAGAGGTGTGGCCATGAATCCTGTGGACCACCCTCATGGAGGTGGTGAAGGCCGCACCTCTGGTGGGCGGCATCCAGTTTCACCATGGGCAGTTCCCGCCAAGGGATTCAAGACTAGAAAAAACCGAGGTACAGACCGTTTGATAGTGAGGCGCAGAGGAAAAAAATGATTTTTACTTCTGGCTGCAAAGCTTTATAGCTGGGTTAATGAGGATAGTATATGCCAAGATCACTACGTAAGGGTCCGTTTGTTGCTCATCATCTGCTGAAAAAAGTCAGGGAGGCAGCAGCTAATAACAGTCGCAAACCTATCAAGACGTGGTCACGCAGTTCGCTAGTGGTGCCAGAAATGGTAGGTGTCACAATTGCCGTCCATAATGGCCGACAACATGTTCCTATTTTGATAAGTGAGGACATGGTGGGTCACAAACTTGGCGAGTTTGCAATCACGAGGAGCTTTAAGGGCCATTCTGGTGATCGCAAATCGAAATAATCATGCAAGTTTCGGCAAAACTTACCTTTATCCGTGTTACACCACGCAAGGCACGTCTTGTAGCGGAACAAATACGGGGGAAAGCCGTAGGTCGCGCATTGGAATTTTTGACTTTCAACCCCAAAAAAGCTGCGCGAGTGATCAAAAAGATACTTGAGTCAGCAATTGCGAATGCTGAGCACAATGAAGGTGCGGACATAGATGAGCTTGTAGTGTCGAAAATATTAGTGGACGATGGGCCTACACATCGACGTTTTCAGGCCAGGGCCAGGGGGCGGGCCATGAAAATTTTAAAGCGTACCAGCCATATCACTATCGAGGTGAGTGATGGTTTGGCGAAGCAATAAGATAAGTTATCGGCTTCAGGGCTAATTCGAACAGAAAGCAAAGTCATGGGACAAAAAGTACATCCAACCGGAATGCGCCTCGGGATATCTACCGACTGGACATCTAAATGGTATGCGGATGGGCGTGATTATGCCGTTTTTTTGAGTAGTGACCTCGAAATTCGGAGCTATTTGAAGCAGAAGCTTTCACAAGCTTCAGTAAGTCGAATCCAAATTAATCGGCCTGCGCGTGCCGCATTTATAACCATACATACTGCGCGACCGGGAATCGTTATTGGCAAAAAGGGAGAAGATATAGAGGCTTTGCGGCGGGAAATTGCGAGGCGTACAAATCTCAGCATTAATAATGTAAAGATCAATATTGAAGAAATACGCAAGCCAGAGATTGATGCGCAGCTTGTTGCCGAAAACATTGCGCAGCAGCTGGAACGACGCATCATGTTTCGTCGTGCCATGAAACGTGCGGTAAGCAATGCAATGCGTTTGGGTGCGCTGGGCATAAAAGTAAACGTTGCGGGACGTTTGAATGGTACGGAAATTGCGCGCAGTGAGTGGTATCGAGAGGGACGAGTGCCCTTACACACCCTGCGAGCGAATATAGGCTATGGGTTTGCGGAGGCTAAAACCACTTATGGCATTATCGGTATCAAAGCTTGGATTTATAAAGGAGACGTATTTGACCTGGAAGAAAAAACCAAGATTCATCCAAGAGCCACATTAAAAAAATAGCTTGAGTATATAGAGTATGTTACAACCCAAAAAAACAAAATTCCGCAAGCAGCAGAAAGGCCGTAATCGCGGGTTGGCATTGAATGGTAACAAGGTAAGTTTTGGAGAATATGGTTTGAAGGCTGTTTCCAAGGGACGTATTACTGCGCGGCAAATTGAAGCCGCACGTCGCGCAATGACTCGATACGTAAAGCGTGGAGGAAAAATCTGGATTCGGATTTTTCCTGATGTGCCGGTTACGAAAAAACCATTGGAAGTAAGACAAGGTAAAGGAAAAGGTAACGTTGAGTACTGGGTTGCAAAGATACAACCTGGAAAAATGTTGTATGAAATAGAGGGCGTGGATAAATGCGTTGCCAGGGAGGCGTTTCGTTTAGCTGACACAAAACTGCCTCTCAAGACAGCGTTTGTCACTCGTACGGTTATGTAGCGGAAAGGCGACGATGAAAGTAGAAGATTTACGTAAAAAGTCGCGCGAAGAGCTTAACAAGGAATTACTGGATTTACGCAAGGAGGGGTTCAATTTGCGCATGCAGCGTGCGGTAGGTCAAGCAAGCCATGCTCATCAATTTAGGCTTAATCGGAGAAACATTGCACGTGTGAAAACAGTCATGAATGAAAAGTTGGCGGAGCAGGGGCGATAACAGAGATTTGTTGGTGAGACTTTTGGATGTCTAAGGAAAAGAAAGAAGTTCGTACCCTGAAGGGAAGGGTTGTAAGCGACAAGATGGATAAGACTGTGGTTGTAGTAGTGGAGCGGCAGGTCAAACATGCGCTTTATAAAAAGTATATAAAACGTTCTACAAAACTGCATGTTCACGATGAAAATAATGAATGCACGATGGGAGATGAGGTTGCGATTTGTGAGTGTCGACCGTTTTCAAAAACGAAATCATGGCGATTGGTAAACGTAATCAAGCGTAGTATGGGAATTTAGGTTTAATGGGGGCTTGGTGATGATTCAGATGCAAACTGCGCTGGATGCAGCAGACAATAGTGGTGCGCGGAAGTTGCAGTGTATCAAGGTTCTTGGCGGATCACGTCGTCGTTATGCTGGGATAGGCGACATTATAAAAGTGAGCGTCAAGGATGCAGTCCCTCGCAGTAAAGTAAAAAAAGGTGAAGTCTATAATGCGGTAGTGGTAAGGACGGCAAAAGGTGTGCGTCGTCCGGACGGCTCGTTGATTCGTTTTGATAATAACGCAGCGGTTTTACTAAGTTCTCAATTGCAGCCGGTTGGGACGCGCATTTTCGGGCCAGTAACGCGTGAGCTACGCACACAACGTTTTATGAAAATTATTTCGTTGGCACCAGAGGTCTTGTAAGGAACCGTGCTCAGTTTGGGTCAATGTAAACAGGTTTTATTGGTATAAACAAGTCTGGAATAGTAGAGATGCAAAGGATACGCGTTGGGGATGATGTCATTATAATTGCTGGTAAGGATAAGGGCCGGCGCGGCACGGTACTGAAAATTGTTGGCGGGGGTATTGTCGTGGAAGGCATAAATTTGGCCAGGAAACATCAAAAACCCAATCCGAATGCAGGTATTGCGGGTGGTATCAATGAACAGGAGATGCCGATTTGTGCCTCGAACGTGATGTTGTT
Source organism: Gammaproteobacteria bacterium (assembly GCA_965242685.1). Lineage (GTDB taxonomy): Bacteria > Pseudomonadota > Gammaproteobacteria > UBA4575 > UBA4575. The sequence continues at coordinate 520,762 of OZ251487.1, forward strand.
TAATCCATCTGCTAATAAGGGTGATAGAGTAGGGTTCAGATTTCTGGAAGATGGCAAGAAAGTCCGTTACTTTAAATCCAACGGCGAGGTTGTGGACATATAGGCAATAACGTGACCAGGTTGCAGGAATATTATTTGAGCACGATTCGCGGGCAGTTGATGAAAGAACTTGGTTATGGGAACGTCATGCAAGTGCCTTGCGTCGAAAAAATCACTTTGAATACAGGTGTGGGAGAGGCGGTGCGTGACAAGAAGGTTATGGAAAAAGTAGTTGCGGATATGGAGAGGGTTGCCGGGCAGAAGATAGTTGTAACCAAAGCCAGAAGATCTATTGCCGGGTTTAGTATTCGTGGTGGATTTCCCATCGGATGTAAGGTAACCCTGCGAAGAAAACGTATGTATGAATTTCTGGATCGCTTGATAAACATAGCCATTCCTCGGGTACGTGATTTTCGTGGTTTGAGCCACAAATCCTTTGACGGGCGCGGTAACTACAGTTTGGGAATCTCGGAGCAAATTATTTTTCCAGAAGTTGATTACGACAAAATTGACGCGATTCGTGGTATGGACATAGCAATTACTACATCTGCAAAGACAGATGAAGAAGCAAAGGTTCTTCTGGAAGCTTTCAACTTTCCGTTCAAGTGATAGCGGGCACAGCCTTTAGGGGGAGATGAATGGCGAAGAAATCGATGATAGAGCGAGAGAAAAAACGTAACCGAGTCGTGCGTCGTTTTAAAACCAGGCACTTGCAACTCAAGGCAGTTGTAAAAAGCTCAACGACCACCCATAAAGAAAAACAGGAAGCCATGTTGAAGCTTCAGAAACTGCCCAAAGATGCCAGTCCGGTGCGACTGCGTAATCGCTGTAGCCTTACTGGGCGTGCAAAAGGATATTACCGCAAGTTTGGCTTAGGGCGTAACAAGCTGCGTGAAGCAGCCGTGCGAGGTGATATACCCGGTCTGGTTAAAGCCAGTTGGTAGTTTTTCTGGGTGCTTGTAAAGATTTAGAGTAGAGGAGCAAGCATGTGTATGAGTGACCCCATTGCCGATATGTTGACGCGTATTCGTAACGGTCAACACGCTAGAAAAGCCACTGTAGCGATGCCTGTTTCCAGCATCAAACAGGCGATAGCAAAAGTACTGAAAGACGAAGGTTTTATCGAAGCCTTTGCCGTGCATAAAGAAGAGGCCAAAGCCGATCTTGTGGTTACGCTTAAATATTACATGGGTGAACCCGTAATCTCTAAACTCAAGCGAATCAGTAGACCAGGTTTGCGTATTTACAAGAATGCCGATGCCTTGCCAAGAGTGGTAGGTGGCATGGGTGTTGCAATTGTGTCTACCTCAAAAGGCGTGATGAGCGACCGTACTGCGCGAGCGATTAGGCATGGTGGTGAAGTACTGTGCGAAGTTGAATAGCACAGGTCTTGGAAGCCAATAACGTGTCACGAATTGCAAGACAGCCCGTTCTAATTCCCTTGGGTGTAGACGTAAAGCTGCAAGGTCGTCATCTTGTGGCGAAAGGAGCGGTCGGTGAAATGTCAATGGACGTTCATCATGGTGTAGAAGTAGAACATACAGGCAATCAGCTACGAGTGATAGTTGAAAAAACTGACAACGCTGCCATGGCTGGAACCATGCGGTCACTGATAAACAACCTTATTATGGGAGTGAGTAAAGGTTTTGAAAAAAAGCTGGAGTTGGTAGGAGTTGGTTATCGTGCCCAGTCCAGGGGCAAGACACTGAGTTTGGCGTTAGGTTACTCTCATCCTGTTGATTACCCTGTTCCACAAGGCATCAGCATTGAGACCCCCAGTCAGACAGAGGTAGTCATAAAGGGTGCGGATAAGCAGAAAGTCGGACAGGTTGCAGCAGAAATTCGTGCCTATCGTTTGCCCGAACCTTATAAAGGTAAAGGTATCAAATACGTTGAGGAAAACATCCTTCGCAAGGAAGCAAAGAAAAAATAACGGCTGTTATTAAAGACAATATATGGATAAAGCAGCTTCAAGAGCTCGGCGTGCATGCAGATCTCGAAGTAAAATTGCATGTTTGAAAGTGCATCGCTTGTGCGTACATCGAACGCCAAGGCATATCTATGCGCAGGTCATAGCCCCTGAAGGGGATAAAACCATAGCGAGTGCATCTTCTCTGGATATTAGCGTACGTGAAAGTGTCAAATATACCGGTAACGTAGAAACTGCGAAGCTAGTAGGGACAAGTATCGCTGAGCGTGCCATGGATAAAGGCGTGCAAAAAGTGGCTTTTGATCGTTCGGGATTCAAATACCATGGGCGAGTTCGGGTTTTGGCTGATGCTGCGCGTGCTGCGGGACTGAAATTTTAAAATAACTGCCGAAGGTTTCAAAAATGGCTAGTAAAGAACCAGCGAGAATAGCAGATGGTCTTGAAGAAAGACTGGTTGCCGTGAATCGGGTTGCAAAGGTAGTCAAGGGTGGTCGTCAATTCGGGTTTACCGCACTTACAGTGGTGGGGAATGAAGACGGGAAAATAGGCATAGGTTATGGCAAGGCGCGCGAAGTACCGCTGGCAATTCAAAAGGCCATGGAAAAGGCGCGCAAACAGCTTCGACAAGTACCGTTGAAAGATGGCACGATCTATTATCCGGTAGTCGGCGAACACGGTGCTGCAAAGGTCTTTATGCAGCCGGCGTCTGTTGGTACCGGAATTATTGCTGGTGGTGCGATGCGCGCGGTATTTGAGGTGATGGGTGTCAAGAATGTCCTGTCGAAATGTATCGGCTCCAGAAATCCGATCAATGTTGTGCGTGCAATGGTGGATGCCTTGTGTAGTATGCAAACACCAGATTACGTTGCGGCAAAACGCGGCAAAACGATTGAAGAGATACAGTCATAGGCGATGAGTGGGCAGTTACAAATAACCTTGACAAAGAGTCTAAACGGACGGCTTATTGCACACAAGGCATGCGCGCGTGGTTTGGGCCTGCAGCGTATGCACAAGCCTGTAACGGTAGCGGACACACCGGAAAATCGCGGCATGATAAATAAGATTAGCTATTTGCTGAAGATCGAAACACTGCACACATCCTGACGATGGATAGTCATGTATTTGAATGATCTGCAACCCGCCGCGAATAGCCGTCCTGGTTGCAGGCGTGTGGGCCGCGGCATTGGGTCTGGGCACGGTAAGACCTGCGGACGTGGACACAAAGGTCAGCGTTCACGCAAGGGTAGCTACCGCAAGATCGGCTTTGAAGGTGGTCAAATGCCGTTACAGAGGCGTCTGCCTAAAGTCGGGTTTCGTTCCCGCAAATCTTCCTTCACGGCAGAGTTGCGATTGCATGAGCTTGCCACCGTCAGCAATGAGGTAGTAGACATTGAGGTGTTGAAGAAGTACAGGCTGATTCCTGTTGGGGTCAAACGTGTAAAAGTAATTCAATCCGGAACAATTAGCGTTGCCGTAAAGACAAAAGGACTTTCCTTCACATCAGGGGCAAGGAAGGCGGTTGAAGCAGCTGGAGGACAGATAGAAAGCTGATGGCCCGCACCGCTACCAATGCAGTCGGTTCCCTTGCGGGGCTTGGACAGGTTACCGAATTGCGCAGGCGATTATTTTTCGTGCTGTTTGCGCTCATCGTATATCGTATCGGCACCTATATTCCCGTGCCTGGCATTGACCCGGGTGCCATGGCGAGATTTTTCGAGCAACAGAGCAGCACCATACTGGGAATGTTCAACATGTTTTCGGGGGGCGCGTTACAGCGCCTGAGCATATTTGCTCTTGGCATCATGCCGTACATTTCCGCATCCATCATCATGCAGCTGATGAGCGCAGTTATTCCTAGCCTAAAGGAACTGAGAAAAGAAGGTGAATCAGGCAGGCGTAAAATCACCCAATATACACGCTATGGCACACTTTTCCTGGCAACATTTCAGGCCGTAGGTGTGTCTATTGCCTTGCAAAACTATCAAGTGGCGCTTGCGCCCGGCATCGGATTTATTTTTACTGCGACTATCAGCTTGGTTACTGGCACGATGTTTCTGATGTGGCTGGGGGAACAGATCACCGAGCGCGGTATTGGGAATGGCATTTCCATTATCATTTTTGCCGGCATTGTTGCCGGGCTGCCCGCCGCCATAGGGGGTACGCTTGATCTGGTTTCTCAAGGTGCAATCGGCGAAGGTTTTGCGCTGTTTTTATTTTTGATGGCCATTGTGGTTACTGCCTTGGTAGTTTTTGTGGAACGGGCACAGCGACGCATCACCATCAATTATGCACGCCGTCAGCAAGGTAGGAAGTTGTACAGTGCTCAATCCACGCACTTGCCGCTTAAATTGAATATGTCTGGGGTGATTCCGCCGATCTTTGCTTCAAGCATTATCTTGTTTCCCGCGACCCTGCTGCAATGGTCGGGAAACTCTACTGGCACATTTTCCTGGTTACAGAATATTGCCACGGCGATTTCCCCCGGGCAACCGTTGTACGTCGCGCTGTACGCTCTTGCAATCGTGTTTTTCTGTTTCTTTTATACCGCGATCGTGTTTGATTCACGCGAAACGGCGGACAACCTGAAACGTTCTGGTGCCTTTATTCCTGGTATTCGTCCAGGCGAAAAAACGGCGCGTTACATTGACAACGTACTTACGCGCCTGACGGCGGTAGGTGCAATCTACATCACCTTGGTTTGCCTGTTGCCCGAATTCCTCATCCTGAGGTTCAGCGTACCTTTTTATTTTGGAGGTACTTCCCTGCTGATTATTGTCGTTGTGGTGATGGATTTCATAGCACAGGTACAGGCTCATTTAATGTCACATCAATATGAAGGGTTGATGAAAAAAGCAAACCTGAAAGGCTACGGGCGGCGGTCTGGCGCATTGAGATAAGGATGCAACCATGAAAGTAAGGACATCTGTAAAAAGAATATGCCGGAACTGTAAAATTATCCGTCGCGGTGGCATGGTGCGTGTGATTTGCAAAAACCCTAGGCATAAACAACGTCAAGGTTGATGATAGCAAGGCGCATGATCGGCAACGACAAAATTACGTATGAATCCTTGATAAAAATTATGTATTTAACTGATTTGCCTGTTAGAATCCGCCACTTTATAAAGGCAGCTACATTTATTTGTTTAGATCGATTACAAAGGGTCTTTGGATGGCACGTATAGCTGGAATCAACATACTGGCACACAAGCATACCGAGATTGCATTGACGTCCATTTATGGAATCGGGCGTTCGAGGGCACGTAAGATATGTGCGGCGGCAGACGTATCGCCAAGTGCCAAGATCAAGTATCTCAGCGAGGGTGAGGTGAGCCGTTTACGCGCCGAAGTAGGCAAATACCGGGTGGAGGGCGACCTTCGCCGGGAGATTACCATGAACATAAAACGGCTGATGGACCTGGGTACGTATCGAGGCATGCGGCATCGTCGAGGATTACCGTTGCATGGCCAGAGAACGCGCACCAATGCGCGGACTCGAAAGGGTCCACGGCGCCCGATAAAACGTTGACAATACACTACTGAACAGCAATGGCAAGACTGACGGCGCGCGCGCGCAAAAGAGTAAAACGCATTGTTACGGATGGCGTGGCGCATATCCATGCTTCTTTCAATAATACCATCGTCACCATTACCGACCGGCAGGGGAACGCCTTGACGTGGGCAACTTCTGGTGGGTCGGGGTTTCGCGGTTCGCGTAAGAGTACGTCTTTTGCTGCGCAGACTGCGGCGGAACGTGCCGGACGCGCGGCGCTTGAGTATGGATTAAAAACTTTGGAGGTGAAAATCAAGGGGCCGGGACCGGGGCGTGAATCGGCAATCCGGGCCCTCAATGCGGTGGGGTACAAAATAACCAACATCAATGACGTTACACCGATTCCCCATAACGGCTGTCGTCCACCTAAACGCCGTCGCGTATAATAAGAACATACCATGACACGTTATTTAGGACCGACGTGCAAACTCAGCCGACGTGAAGGCACGGACCTATTATTGAAAGGACGTGCTCGTTCGCTTGACTCGAAATGCAAAATTGACAAGCCTCCTGGTCAACATGGAGACAAGCGTGGGCGAGCTTCAAACTACGGGATTCAGTTGCGTGAAAAACAGAAGCTGCGGCGCATCTACGGCGTACTGGAACGACAGTTTAGAAACTATTACAAAAAGGCTTCGCGTATCAAAGGTTCCACAGGTGAAAACCTGTTACAACTGCTTGAGTGTAGATTGGACAATGTAGCCTATCGCATGGGCTTTGGTGCGACGCGAGCGGAATGCCGTCAGATCGTTAGTCACAAGGCGGTTGAAGTGAATGGTGTAGTGGTGAACGTACCCTCGTACCACGTATTTCCCGGTGACGTAGTTGCCGTGCGGGAGCATGCAAGAAAGCAGTTGCGCATTCAGGAAGCATTAGGCATCGCTGAACAGATCGGTTTACCGGACTGGGTTGAAGTGGATGTCAAGAGTATGCGCGGCACGTTCAAATCCGTGCCCGAGCGTGACGACTTACCACCAGACATTAACGAATCTCTCGTGGTTGAGCTGTATTCCAAGTAAAAGATACTTTTTAAAGAGGAATGATAGATGGTTGCAGATAAATTACTGAAGCCTAGGGTGGTGGATGTTCAGGTAACTGACACATGTCGTGCTAAGGTCGTACTTGAACCGCTGGAGCGCGGTTTCGGGCACACCCTCGGCAACGCCTTGCGTCGAATTTTACTTTCATCAATACCGGGGTATGCAATAGTAGAGGCACAGATTGAAGGCGTGTTGCATGAATACACCGTGATTGAGGGCGTACAAGAAGACGTAGTCGATATCCTGCTTAACTTGAAAGGCATTGCGGTGATCCTTCACAACAAGACAGAAGCCGTACTAACGCTGCAGAAACAAGGTCAAGAAATCGTGACTGCAGGGGATATCGAGACGGATCATGACGTTGAAATCGTCAACAAAGATCATGTAATTGCCCATTTGGCGGAACAGGGCTCTTTGGACATGACCTTAAAAGTGGCCAAGGGACGTGGTTATCAGCCTGCCACACAACGTAGCAACGAGGACAACCGCACCATCGGTTCTTTATTATTGGACGCGAGCTTTAGCCCGGTGCGCAAGGTGGTATATTCGGTAGAGAGTGCGCGTGTAGAGCAACGCACTAACTTGGACAAGCTGATTATCCAACTAGAAACGAACGGTACCATTGATCCCGAACAAGCCATTCGCCAGGCCGCCAGATTATTGCAGCAGCAACTGTCCGTGTTCGTGGACTTGCAAGCCGATGAAGAAATCGAATCCGAGCAAGACGAGGCCAAAATTGACCCGATTCTGATGCAGCCGGTAGATGACCTTGAGCTTACCGTGCGTTCGGCCAACTGTCTGAAGGCGGAAAGCATTTACTACATTGGCGACTTGATTCAGCGCACCGAGGTTGACCTGATGAAGACACCCAATTTAGGCAAGAAATCCCTGACCGAGATCAAAGGCGTATTGGGGGCATATGGTCTGTCGCTGGGGATGCGCCTAGAAAACTGGCCGCCAGTTGAATTGCAGAAAGATCACAAGGCATTTGTTTAGGTGGAATTCGAGTGAGACACAGACAGGCCGGTCGCCAACTGGGTAGAAACAGCGCTCATCGCAAGGCGATGATAAGGAACATGATGAACTCACTGATTTCGCATGAAATCATTCGTACCACCTTGCCCAAGGCCAAAGAGCTACGCCGTTATGCGGAACCTCTGATTACACTTGCTAAGGAGGACAGCGTAAGCAGGCGTCGGCTGGCGTTTTCAAGACTGCGTGACAAGGCCGTCGTCGGTAAACTTTTCTCCGAGCTTGGCCCGCGTTACAGGGAACGTGCCGGGGGCTACATACGTGTCCTGAAATGCGGATTTCGTTCCGGCGACAATGCCCCGATGGCACTCGTAGAGCTCGTTGATCGGCCTATCGAAGATACCTGAAAGAGTATTTAGCTTTGCGCGTGCCTCACGTTACAACGATGCTGTGGCGAGGCCGATCATTCTATTATACTTACAGTACGCTCCGACGGGCTACCTACGATTGTTGCAAGGGAAGCCTCTGTACGGCGGCGATGCTTGTTGTCAATCGGTGATGAAATTGATTTTCCGACATACCGATCACCGAATTAGGACTCAGGAAAAAAAACTGTGTAGTCAGGGTATATAATAATCCCCTTACACGTTTATCAGGCAGTTTTTTGTCGTACTCCGTTTGTTTTCAGTATCGGTCTCAGATACATTCCGGTAAATGAACGGCCGGATGCCGATACTTCTTCGGGGGTGCCGGTTGCAACGACTTCACCGCCTCGGTTTCCACCTTCCGGGCCGAGATCAATGATCCAATCTGCGGTCTTGATGATGTCGAGGTTGTGCTCAATCACGATGATCGTATTGCCTTGGTCGCGCAGGTGTTGGAGTACCTTCAGTAGCTGCTCAACGTCGTAAAAATGTAGGCCGGTCGTAGGTTCGTCCAGTATATACAGCGTCCTTCCGGTACTGCGCCTGGAAAGCTCGCGTGACAGCTTAACCCGCTGTGCTTCTCCTCCAGATAAGGTAGGTGCACTTTGTCCCAGCGTAATATATGACAACCCCACGTCCATCAGTGTCAGGATTTTACGTTTGACCCGTGGAATCGCATCAAAGAATCTCAATGCGGTTTCCACGGTCATATCCAGTACCTGGTGAATATTTTTGTCCTTGTATCTGATTTCCAAGGTTTCCCGGTTGTAGCGCTTTCCCCGACAAACGTCGCAGGGTACGTATACGTCTGGCAGAAAGTGCATCTCCACCTTGATAACACCGCCGCCCTGACATGCCTCACAACGCCCCCCTCTGACGTTAAAGCTGAAGCGGCCCGGCAAATAGCCGCGCGCGCGCGCTTCTGGCGTACTTGCAAATAATTCACGGATGGTGGTGAACAATCCCGTATAGGTGGCCGGGTTGGAGCGAGGCGTGCGTCCGATCGGACTCTGGTCTATATCGATCACTTTATCTATTTTATGCAAGCCTTTTATTTCTTTGCAGTTTTTAGGCTTTGCCCCACTTCCATGAAGATACCGCATACAGTGTCTGTACAAAGTATCATTGATCAGTGTGGATTTTCCGGATCCAGAAACTCCGGTCACGGTAGTAAGCAAGCCAAGAGGGATTTCAACGTTGATATTCTTCAGATTGTTTCCGGTTGCCCCGACTATTTTAAGGCTGTTGCCTTTCCGCATCGGTCGGCGCGCCTTCGGGATGGGAATGTGACGTTTGCCGGAAAGGTATTGTCCCGTCAGCGAAGCCGTGTTTTTTTCGATCTCCAGAGGCGTCCCCTGTGCAACGACTTTCCCGCCGTGTATGCCGGCGCCGGGCCCCAGGTCTACCACGTAATCGGCACTGCGAATCGCCTCTTCGTCGTGTTCAACCACTATAACGGTGTTTCCGAGGTCTCTCAGGTAGTTGAGCGTGTTGATAAGACGCTGATTATCGCGTTGATGCAGGCCGATGGAGGGTTCATCAAGAATATACATGACGCCTACCAGGCCGGAGCCGATCTGGCTGGCTAGCCGGATACGTTGTGCTTCTCCGCCGGATAGCGTCTCTGCATTGCGATCAAGCGTCAGGTAGTCCAGCCCTACGTTGACCAGGAAGCTGAGTCTTTCCCTGATTTCCCGGATAATTTTTTCACCGACGGTAGCGAGATGTCCGGGAAGTTTTAATTTTTTGAAAAATTTCAGCGACTCTGCGGTGGAACAGGAGGTGATGGCGGGTAGATTTACGTTTTGTATGAATACGTTTCTTGCTTCCGTATTTAATCGTTCTCCATTGCATTCCTGACAGGTTTGCGTGGTTAAATATTTGCCGAGTTCTTCGCGTACGACACTGGATTCGGTTTCGTGGTAGCGCCGCTCCATGTTCGGGATAATCCCTTCAAAAGTGTGCAGGCGAGTATAAGAATTACCCCTTTCATTCAAATAGACGAAGCGGATTTGTTCATCTCCACTGCCGTACAAGACAACGTCCTGTACCTTTTTATCTAGATCACAGTAAGGTGTTTCAACGTCAAAGTGGTAATGCTTGGAGAGCGACTGAATTAGATTGAAATAATAGGGATTTCGCCGGTCCCAGCCGCGAATCGCGCCTCCCGCGAGGCTGGCTTGTCGATCGGTGACCACTCTATCGGCGTCAAAAAACTGTTCTACTCCCAGCCCGTTGCACGCGATACATGCCCCTGATGGGTCATTGAAAGAGAACAGGCGCGGTTCGAGTTCATTCAGACTGTAGCCGCACTTGGGGCAGGCGAATTTCGCCGAGAATACCCATTCCGATGCCGCAGGCTTGTCCATGGGGCGGATGATGGCGATGTCATCGGCAAGTTTCAGCGCGGTTTCAAAGGATTCCGCCAGCCGCAGCTCCAGTCCCGTTTTGATCTTGAATCGGTCTACGATCACTTCGATCGTATGCTTTCGTCGCAAATCTAGTTTCGGAGGGGAGTCCAGTTCGTAGATCTCCCCGTCAATTCGCGCACGCAAAAACCCTTGGGTCTGTAATTTTGCCAGCAATTGTATGTGCTCACCTTTGCGGTTTTGTACGACGGGGGCCAGTAACATCAGCCTCTTGCCGTCACCCAGGGATAGCACAGTATCCACCATCTGGCTGATCGTCTGCGCATGTAGATTAATGTGATGTACAGGGCAGCGGGGAATGCCGGTGCGCGCAAACAGGAGTCTCAGGTAGTCATATATTTCAGTAATCGTACCGACGGTCGAACGCGGGTTGTGGGAGGTCGCTTTCTGTTCAATGGATATGGACGGTGATAATCCGCCTATGTGATCTACGTCCGGTTTTTCCATGCGTGCGAGAAACTGGCGTGCATATGCGGACAGTGACTCTACGTAGCGGCGTTGTCCTTCGGCGAAAATAGTGTCAAATGCAAGGGATGACTTGCCCGAGCCCGACAAGCCGGTAAATACGATCAGTCGGTCCCTGGGTAGCTCAACGTCAATATTTTGTAGATTGTGCGTCCTTGCCCCCCGAATACGGATTTTTTTCATTTTTACAGATTCTTTAATCGTCAATCTTGCAGTATACTAGTTTGTCCATGCAGGGCACGAAGCACTTACAGGCTTGATACAAAACTTGGTGAGTTTTACTTCACAGCCCTAGGGTATCCTTGAAAACAGACATTATTCGTGTGCTTTCAGGAATGTTTCAGATACTGCGTAGCGTAAAACAACCAGCATTATGCCTTCAACCATCAGCGAGTAGGAGAAAATGGCAAGAGGAGTAAACAAGGTAATATTGGTAGGTAATCTTGGGCAGGATCCGGATATCAAATATATGCCCAGCGGTCAGGCGGTCTGTAATCTCAGCATTGCGACGACGGAATCCTGGAATGACAAGTCATCGGGCGACAAGGTTGAGAAAACCGAATGGCATCGGGTGGTGTTCTATGGCAAGTTGGCGGAGATTGTCGGCGAGTATTTGCGCAAAGGCCGGCAGGTTTATGTAGAGGGTCGCCTGAGCACGCGTAAATGGCAGGATCAAAGCGGTGTTGACCGCTATACTACGGAGATTATTGCCAGAGATATGCAGATGTTGGGAGGGCGTGACACGGGTTTCTCGTCTGCCGAGAGTGAAACCGCAATGCCTTCGTCTGGCGCCGGCCGCAGCACCGGAACTTCCGCCCCGTCATCTTCCGATGATTTTGATGACGACATCCCATTTTAACTCCTTGCCGAAGTGGGGGCGCGGCACTGGCCACGTCAACTGTGGCTTTGGGCACTGATGCATCCCGTCTACAAACAATGACAAAGAAAGTGTTGCTTTCCTTGTCGGCGGTGATTGAGCGAATCGAGGCATGAAAAAGGTATTCATCAAGACGCAGGGCTGCCAAATGAATGAGTATGACTCGCAGAGGATGTTGGACGTGCTTACCCTCGGATGTGGTTTTGAGACCACTGCCGACCCGTCCGAAGCAGACTTGCTGCTACTGAACACCTGTTCGATACGTGAAAAGGCACAAGAAAAAGTATTTTCGCAACTGGGGCAATGGCGCCCTTACAAGGCGAACAGCTCCAATGTGTTGATTGGCGTGGGAGGGTGCGTAGCAAGCCAGGGAGGAAATGCCTTGGCTCGACGCGCACCACACGTTGATATCGTATTCGGTCCGCAAACCATCCACCGGTTGCCTGAATTACTGGCCCGCACCGACAATGAGAAGGCGACGGTAGTCGATATTTCTTTTCCGGAAATGGAAAAGTTTGACAGCTTGCCGAAACCGGGCGTGCGGGGGGCGACGGCGTTTGTCTCCATCATGGAGGGTTGCAGCAAATATTGTACTTACTGCATCGTTCCCTACACCCGGGGGGAAGAATTCAGCAGACCGGTCGCCGACGTGTTGAGTGAGATTGAAGACTTGGCGGCATGTGGCGTGCGGGAGGTAACTTTGCTGGGGCAGAATGTGAATGGTTACAGGGGGTTAGATGCCGCGGGCGAGGTTGTTGATTTTTCATTACTGCTCTATTACGTCAGCAGCTTGGAAGGTATTGATCGCATTCGTTATACCAGCTCGCATCCCATTGAATTTTCAGATAATCTGATCGACGCTTATGCAGATATACCAGAGTTGGCGGATCATGTACACCTTCCTGCACAGAGCGGTTCGGACCGAATATTGGCGGCGATGAAGCGAGGGTATACCTCACTTGAATACAAGTCGATTATCAATAAATTACGCAAGCATCGTCCCGACATCAGCGTATCTTCCGACTTCATTGTTGGCTTTCCGGGGGAAACGGAACGGGACTTTGAAGCCACGTTGAAGTTCATTGAAGAAGTTGGCTTTGATCAATCCTACAGTTTTATTTACAGCCGTAGACCCGGAACGCCCGCCGCATCCATTCCGGACGACGTATCGTCGGAGACAAAAAAACACAGGTTACAACGTTTGCAGCAAACCGTTAATCGCTTGTCTGCAAACTTTTCGAGACTGATGATAGGTACCGAGCAAAGAATACTGGTTGAGGGACGTTCAAAGAAGTCTATATTGGAATATACGGGTAGGACGACAAATAATCGTGTGGTAAATTTTGTCGCTCCCGAAGACGTGGCCGGTAAATTCGCGCGTTTGAAAATTACCGATGTATTCCCGAATTCAATGCGTGGTGATTACCTGGGCACATGTCCGTAAGGGTGGCCGAAAGCTTGGTGACTGAAGCTCATACGGTGGAAGTTCTCCTGGAACCCGTCGATAATCCCCGCCTTGCTAATTTTTGCGGCCCCCTTGACAAACACCTGCATCAGCTTGAGGAAGGGCTGAATGTGGAGATCAATCATCGCGGCAATGTGTTCTCGGTCAGTGGTGATGTACAGGCGGCGAATGTGGCGGTTGAGGTACTGAAGGAATTATATGATTCCACCGCGAATCAGGTACTGTCGCCTTCGGTCGTACATCTGCATTTACAGGAATCCGAGCTTGCCGCGACCGTCAATCGAAAACTTGATGCCTCACGTCCTGCCGTACACACCAAGCGTGGTACTATCAGGCCTCGTGGTGCCAATCAAGAAGCCTACATAGAAGCCATCATGGAAAACGATCTGGTGTTTGGCGTCGGGCCGGCGGGTACTGGTAAGACGTATCTGGCCGTTGCCCGTGCGGTGGAAGCGCTTGAAAGAGGCAATCTCCACAAACTTGTTCTAGTACGGCCGGCGGTTGAAGCAGGCGAGAGGCTGGGATTTCTGCCGGGTGATTTGACGCAGAAAATAGACCCCTATCTACGCCCCATGTACGATGCACTTTATGAAATGATGGGGTTTGAAAGGGTAAACAAGCTTATTGACCGGAACGTGATTGAAATTGCCCCGCTGGCCTACATGCGCGGCAGAACCCTGAATGATGCGTTTATTCTTCTGGACGAGGCGCAAAATACGACGATTGAACAGATGAAAATGTTTCTCACCCGAATCGGTTTCGGCTCCAGGGCAGTGGTGACGGGAGATATCACACAAATAGACTTGCCCGGTCACAGGGAATCCGGCCTGAAGCATGTCATGCGAATATTGAAAAATACCAATGGCATTTCATTCTGTCCATTTCACGCCGGGGACGTGGTTCGCCATCCGCTGGTCAGAAATATCATCCGCGCCTACGACGATGATCCGGGGAGTCAGGGCAACCCTGTGATATGACCGTTCAACTGGACGTGCAGGTCGAGACGGACGTTGATGTTCCCGCATTATCCGATTTCAGGGCGTGGGCAGCAAACGTTCCCTCTGGCGGCATTAACGCGCGGGCATGTCTTCGCATCGTTGACGAAGAGGATGCCAGGGCACTGAATAAACGCTTTCGCAACCTAGATCAAGCCACTAACGTCTTATCATTTCCTGCCGATGTCCCTGTAGAAGTCGGTGACGATTTTCTCGGCGACATTGTTATATGTGCACCGCTGGTTCACAAGGAGTCTCGGGAGCGGCAAAAGCTCCTTGTTGCACATTGGGCACATTTACTCGTACACGGCATTTTGCATTTGCAGGGATATGCCCACGATAACGATATTCAGGCGAGGTTAATGGAGGCACTGGAGATTGAAATTTTGCGGAGGTCGGGCATTGGTAACCCGTATTTGGATTCATGAAGTTTTTTGGAAATGATTGGCGCTCGACCTTGTTTCCCTTTTTCGGAAAGCTGTTGCATAACGCAGTAAAAAGCCGCGAGGACATCCTCCAGTTCCTGCGCCGGTCGCAGGAAAAAAACATCCTCAGCAAAGGCACGCTTGACATGATTGAGGGGTCGTTTCAAGTTTCGGAAATACAGGTAAAAAACATCATGATTCCTCGTTCTCAGATGGTGGTTGTGCACAAGGATGCCTCGTTGCAGGACATGCTCCCGATTATAATAGAATCCGCACACTCAAGGTTTCCCGTTATCGGAGACAACCGTGACGAGGTACTCGGCATCCTTCTGGCCAAGGACTTGCTGCGCTACTTCATGGAAGGCAGGCAGGGGCAGTTCAGCTTGGAGAACGTGCTGCGCCAAGCTGTGGTCATACCGGAGTCCAAGAAGGCCAACATTCTGCTGAGCGAATTCAAGGACGGGCACAATCACATGGCGATCGTGGTTGATGAATACAGTAGCGTATCCGGTTTGGTCACCATTGAAGACGTGCTGGAGCAGATCGTCGGTGAAATTGCCGATGAACACGACATGGAAGGAGCACGTTATATATTTGAACAGCCCAAGGGAGGTTATGGCGTCAGAGCGTTGACCCCTATAGAGGAGTTCAATGATTTTTTTACCACGCAATATAGTAACACTGATTTTGAAACGTTCGGCGGGCTGGTGTTGAGCAAGTTTGGTCACTTACCTGGGAAAGGCGAAAAAATTGAATTTGATGATTTGCAGGTAGAGGTCGTTCATGCCGACCAGAGGAGGTTGCATCTGCTGAGCGTTTTTCTCTGCAAGCAGCATTAATAGCTTGCCGTCAGGCCTGAAAAGTCTGCTTTATTTTCGTGACGTTTAACGGCGTAAAAATAATCATTGCAGCGGTGGCCGGGGCGCTTCTGGTCGGCGGATTCGCCCCGTTTTCATACTGGTTGCTCACGCTTGTTTGTCCGTTATTGTTGTGTGCAAGCGTAATTGACGCCGCGCCGCGCCGCGCCCTTTTGATCGGCTTCATCTTCGGCTTATTCTTTTTCGGTTTTGGTACCTCTTGGACGTTCAACAGCATCCACGAATTTGGCCACGCGCCCGCCGTATTGAGTGCCTTTCTTACCGGCCTTCTAGTCGTAGTGTTGGCGTTGTTTCCAGCCTGTGCGACATACCTTTTTTCTGTGACGCGTTGCAATCTGCGCTTTGACTGGCTCAGTGCAGTATCGTTCGCCACTTTTTGGACGCTGCTTGAATGGCTTCGAAGTTGGTTGTTTACCGGCTTTCCCTGGCTGCTGTTGGGGCACGCCCATCATTCCAGTCCTCTGCATGGCATCATCTCCATCTTCGGTACCTATGGCGCCACTTGGGCGGCAGTCCTGATTGGCTGCTTTTTTATTGTTGTGGTCCGCGAACAGCCTAGTCAGAAAATAGCCGCAAGTATCTCCCTTGCAGTCATTGCCTTGTCGTTGATAGCAGCCAATCAGGTCACCTGGACACAGGCGGAGGACGTGGAACTTGATGTCGTGCTGATACAGGGCAGCATCTCCCAGGAAATGAAGTGGCAACAGACGCAACGTGCGTATAGGAAATATCTGGAGTTGAGCGAAGGTCACCTCGATGCAGATTTGGTGGTATGGCCGGAAACCGCGATCCCGACCTACTTTTCCAAGGTAGAGGACTCCTTCATCCAGGAGATCGAATACCTTGCCGACACGAGGGAAGTAGACTTTCTAATGGGAGTGTTCACCTTTGACCCGCATGATAAAGGAGTCCACAACGCCGTGGTGACATTGGGCGAGGAGCGGCATTTTTACCGAAAAAAGCACTTGGTTCCTTTTGGTGAGTATATCCCCTTGCGGGGGGCTGTGCCTTTTCTTGAGCGTTACATTCAAATACCTATGGTAGACCTGTCAAGGGGGGAAGGGCGACCGCTGGTCAAATTGAAGGGCTATCCCGTCGGCGTATCCATATGTTATGAAGTCGTTTACGGCAACGAGATTATCGAAGCCTTGCCTGAAGCAAGGTTTCTGGTCAATGTAAGCAACGATGCCTGGTTCGGTGATTCATTCGCGCCTCATCAGCATCTCGAAATCGCGCGTTCAAGGGCTATGGAAACGGGTAGATACCTATTGCGCGCGACCAACACGGGTATCTCTGCCGTCATTGATCCTCAAGGTGCCATTGTTGCTCGCTCGGTTCAGTTCCAAGAAGACGTGGTTAGGGCAAGCATTCAGCCTCGTACGGGCTTGACGCCGTTTTCGCACTGGGGTAATCGGGGCATTATCACTATCTTGTTTGGCGTTTTGTTTGCAACCTGTGCATGTAGGTGGTGGATGAGTACCCGCAACCGCACCGACCGCTAGTACAATTCAACCATGTCGATACATTCAATCGTACCCGTAATTCTGTCTGGTGGTGCCGGTACCCGGTTGTGGCCGCTTTCCAGAAGACTTTATCCCAAACAGTTTATCCCTCTGCACGAAGGTAAGAGTCTGTTCCGGTCGGCGGCGGAGCGTGCGGCGGGTTTACAGCATATAGACAGTCTGTTGGTCGTCTGTAACGACGAGCACCGGTTTATGGTCGCCGAGCAGTTGCGTCAATCAAATGTGCCCCCCGCGGATATTATCCTTGAGCCAGTCGGACGCAATACTGCGCCTGCTATCACCGCGGCCGCCATTCATGCCTTGCATAGAGACCCCGAAACGCGCTTGTTGATATTGCCCGCCGATCACGTTATTACTGGTCTGGATAAGTTTCAATCGGCGGTCACCGTGGCGTATGACGTCGCCGATGACGCACTGGTCACGTTCGGGGTGGTGCCGACGCGTGCCGAAACCGGTTTCGGTTATATCAGGCTGGACAGGCCTGTAGAAAAGAATAACAAAACCGTTTATCACGTCGGTGAGTTTGTTGAAAAACCCGGGCACGATACCGCGCAACGATACGTGGCCTGTGGCGACTACCTATGGAACAGTGGCATGTTCCTGTTTCGTGCCGACTTTTATCTGGATGAGATCAAGAAATTGTATCCGGATATCTTTGATGCGTGCAGCCGGGCATACGCGAAAGCCCGGCATGACCTGGATTTCATTCGCCTGGATGAGCGGGAGTTTTCTGCGGCTGCCGACGTTTCGGTTGACTATGCGGTTATGGAGAAAACCGAGAAGGCGGTAGTGGTTCCCCTCGAGAGTGCTTGGAGTGACGCGGGTTCTTGGCGTGCACTGTGGCAATCATCCGAACGGGACGCCAAAAACAACGCGCTCCACGGCGACGTTTTGGTGCAAGATTGTAACGGCTGTTATGTTCGTGCCGATCATCGTCTGGTTACAGTCGTGGGGGCAAGGGATCAAGTTATTATTGAAACTGCGGATGCCGTGCTGGTGGTGCCGCATGCGCGTGCCCAAGAGGTGAAGGGCGTCGTTGACAAACTCAAGGCCCGTGCGCGCAGCGAAGTTGAACTACATCGCAAGGTGCATCGTCCCTGGGGGACGTATACAACGGTGGATGTGGGTGAGCAATTCAAGGTAAAACGCATTACCGTTTACCCTGGACGGAAACTGTCCTTGCAGGTGCACCGGCATCGCGCCGAGCATTGGATCGTCGTCAAGGGAACGGCAAAGGTCACGCGAGGCGAAGAACAATTTACGCTCGGCGAGAATCAATCCACCTACATTCCTATTGGCACCAAACATCGACTGGAAAATCCGGGCAATACATTACTCAGGCTCATTGAAGTACAATCAGGTGCGTATTTGGAAGAAGATGACATTACACGCTTTGACGACAGCTATGGCCGTTGACAAACGATGACCGACCGACCGAAAACGATACACACCTCTTACAACCCTCGGGAGCTCGAACCCGTCGTCCAGGCTCAATGGGAGCAGCAGCAGGCATTCAGGGCAACCGAAGATGAACGGGCGGAAAAATTTTACTGTCTGTCCATGTTTCCGTATCCAAGCGGGCGTTTGCACATCGGCCACGTGCGCAACTATACCATTGGCGACGTCATCAGCCGCTACCACCGGATGCAAGGCAGAAACGTCCTGCAGCCGATGGGCTGGGACGCATTCGGCTTGCCGGCGGAGAATGCCGCCATCCGCAATAAGGCCTCACCCGCCGCGTGGACGTATACAAACATCGAACACATGCGCGCGCAGCTCAAGCGCTTGGGCTTTGCCTATGACTGGGGACGTGAAATGGCCACTTGTCATCCCGAATATTATCGCTGGGAACAGTGGTTTTTTATCCGGCTTCACGCCGCGGGACGGGTATACAAGAAAAAAGCGGTAGTGAACTGGGACCCCGTTGATCAAACGGTATTGGCCAATGAACAGGTCATTGACGGGCGCGGTTGGAGATCGGGCGCGGTGGTGGAACGCAGGGAGATCGCACAATGGTTTCTGAGAATTACCGACTATGCCGATGAATTATTGCGCGACGTTGAACGGCTGGAAGGCTGGCCGGAGCGGGTCAAGGCCATGCAGGTCAACTGGATTGGGCGTTCGCAAGGCGTGGAGATAATCTTTGAGGTTGAAGGCCGGGCACCCTTGAATATATTTACTACGCGCCCCGACACCTTAATGGGCGTGACTTGTCTCGCCGTGGCCCCGGAACATGCGCTGGCGGTTCAGATTGCCGAGTCTTCGCCCGAGGTCGCGGAATTCCTGCATGCTTGTAAACGTACCAAGGTCTCCGAGGCAGAGATCAACACCCTGGAAAAACGCGGCATTGATACCGGGCTGTACGCACTTCATCCTCTTACCGAAGAAAAAATTCCGATTTGGGTCGCCAATTTCGTATTGATTGAGTATGGCTCGGGTGCGGTAATGTCGGTTCCCGCCCACGATCAGCGCGATTGGGAATTTGCCACTCACTATAGACTGCCGATCAAACCGGTCATCGCCGCCGATCAGGGCGACACCTTTACAGACGTTTCCCAAGGCGCGTTCGTTGACAAGGGTTGGTTGTTTGACTCCGGGCAATTCGACGGCTTGAATTCGCAGCAGGCATTTGACGCCATCGCCGATGAACTGGAATGCAGACGGAAAGGCCGGCGCATTACCAATTATCGCTTGCGTGACTGGTGTATATCCCGCCAGCGCTATTGGGGATGCCCCATTCCGATTATCAATTGTGACACCTGCGGGGCGGTGCCGGTACCTGAAGACGACCTGCCCGTGCGGCTGCCCGAAGACGTTCATCTAGACGGTGCGGCGTCTCCTCTCAAGTCCCTGGCGTCGTTCATGCGGACTACGTGTCCCCGTTGTAACGCCGCCGCCACCAGAGAGACCGACACCTTCGACACGTTCTTTGAGTCAAGCTGGTATTTTGCCCGTTACTGCTGCACCGATAATAACGCCTCCATGCTGGACGAACGCACGCGCTACTGGATGCCGGTCGATCAGTATGTCGGTGGTATCGAGCACGCCGTTTTACATCTTCTGTATGCGAGGTTTTTCAGCAAACTCATGCGCGATCAGGGGTTGTACGAGTTTGACGAACCATTTACTAATCTCTTGACCCAGGGCATGGTATTAAAGGATGGTGCCAAGATGTCCAAGTCGAAGGGCAACACAGTAGACCCCGAGGGATTGATCGAAAAATACGGCGCCGACACCGTGCGCCTGTTCGTCATGTTTGCCGCGCCACCCGAACACACCCTAGAATGGTCGGACACCGCCGTGGAAGGCGCCTACCGCTTTATCAATAAACTGTGGCGATTGGTCGAAGACTATGCAGAGGCCGGCATCGTCGCCGATACGTTGAAGACTAGCGAACTGAACGCCGGGCAAAATCAACTGCGACGTAAAACCCATGCTACAATAAAAAAGGTAACCGATGACATCGGCAGGCGTTACACTTTTAATACTGCAATCGCCGCAAATATGGAACTGGTCAATGAAATTACCAGTTTCAAAGACGAATCAAAGCAGGGACGAGAGGTTTACCGTGAGGCATTACAATCCGTCTTGCTGATGCTTGCGCCCGTCCTGCCGCACGTGTGCCACGTCTTGTGGCAGCGCCTGGGGCACGATAGGCCGATACATGAAGCAGCTTGGCCGAAGGTGGACGAACGCGCACTGCAAAGAGATACTGTTACTCTCGTGGTACAGGTGAACGGCAGAAAGCGCGCTACCGTAAGCATTCCCGCGATTGCGGAAAGAGAGGTGATGGAAGAAGCCGCCCTGAATCATCAAAACGTACGACGGTTCATTGAAAACAGGAATATCGTGAAAATCATCATCGTACCGGAACGTCTGGTCAACGTCGTGGTATCCTAAACCCTCCATATGCTACACATCATCGTCAACAGAGCCTTATGCGTGCTGATTTTTCTCGGCACACTGTCCGCCTGCGGGTTTCATCTGGCAGGCACGATGGGCGATGTGCCGAAGGACCTGGGCAACGTCTCCGTGGAGGGCGTGTCCGACGGCCTTGCGCTGGCCGGCCTCGTGGAAAAGCACCTTACGTCAACTCACGTCAACGTGGTCGCGGTGGATCAAGCAACGATGTTGGTAAACGTACTTGATGAAGAAACGTCAAAAACCGTACTGTCAATAGACAGCGACGGCAAGGCGCGGGAATACGAACTGATCCTCAAGGCCTCCTTTGAAGTGAAGGACCCCGACGGCGGCAACCTGCTGCCCGGCAAGCAATACATCAGCGTGCGTCGCGACTTCGTCTTCGACAAAAACAATATCCTGGCCTCCAACGAAGAAGAACAAGGACTGTTTGATGAAATGCGCAACGAAGCTGCAAAACTCCTTATCTATCGTTTGCGGACGATTCAACTTTCCGATTGATTATCTTTTAGGAAAAGGCAACCCCGAAAGTGCGGATGCGGTGATCACATTGAAAGAATATTTAGTGAAATTTTTTAAGAATGGCGTAATGGGGAGGAAGTTTTGTGATGGAACATAAACTAAAAGTACGAGTGGATAACCTTGAAGTGGAACTAGTTGGTACGGAAGGGTTTGTCAAGGAGTACGAAGCAAAGTTTTCCTTAGTAGAAAAGGTGAGAGAGCTAGTTAATATAAAAGGGAATGGGAATGAAGGTAATGGATCGAAAACCGCATCAGGTCGCCAGACGTCCAAGAAAGAAAATGGTCAGGGAGAAAAAAAGCCATTTCCTTACGTGTTTGACCTAAGCGCGGAAAAAATAAAAATAACAGTGAACAAAATACCGGGTAGTAACAGGGCTGAAAAGCAAGTGAATGTAGCACTTTTGTATCTTTTGGGAATGAAACTTAAAACTGGCAATAGAGAGGAAATACCTACTAAGGAAATAAGGGAACAATGCGAAGAGCATGGTTGTCTTGATAAGCCGAATATAGCTAGATACTTGCGGGAGAAAAAGAAACTCTTTTCTATTAGTGGAAGGAGAGGTAGCTCTACGATCAGGCTCACAAACTCTGGTGAAGATGAAGCTAGGATGCTGGCAGAACATCTCAACAATGAACAGCCTGAATAACCTGCAAAAACTGCTTGAGTCTGGGTTTGATAAGCCTATAGCAGAGGAACTCGTATCCTATTACCAGAGTGTTACTAAAAACTATTTTCAGGGTAAATGGGAAGCGAGCATGAGTGCAGGCGGCAAGTTTGTAGAGGTGGGGCTTAGAGCACTAGACTGGGAGTTATTTGGAAAAGATACGCCTTTTAATGAAGCATTAAGTCCCTTTGACGATAGACTTCTGAAAAAATATGCAGATCATCAAACTGGCCAACAATCATATAAGACTTTAATCCCGAGAGTTCTTAGGGCTGCTTACGATTTCAGGAACACGCGGGGTGTTGCTCATGCGTCAGATATTTCTCCAAATGAAATGGATGCAACGTTTGTACTTTATTCGGTCAAGTGGGTTCTTGCAGAGATAGTTCGGCTTAAATCAAATTTATCACCTAGTGAGGCAAAATCTCTTGTTGAGGCAATAACTAAGAGGAATATTCCACTAGTTTGGCATGAAGGCGAAGTAATAAGGATCCTAAATCCCAAAATTTCTGCTAAAGATAAAGTCCTTTTATTGTTGAGCCATTTTCCTGATTCCAAGACAGACAAAGAGCTTTGCAAGATAACTGAGTATTCAAACATTTCTGTCTTTAGAAAAAATTGTTTGAAGGTACTTCATCGGGAAGCACTTATACATTACAACGCTGGGAATGGCCTATGTACGATCTCCCCCACGGGAATAGCACGGGCAGAGGAGGTGGCAAGAAAACACGCGAAGTGACTTCCTAGCATAGATGTAACGAAAAAAACTGGTCACTGCTTTTTGCAATCATCTCCCCAAACGCCCACTATTTTTGTCGCAAGTTTCTGTTTTACTGGAGTTTTCTGAAAATCACCTTAGCCATCGCCGCCGAGTCCAGGCCCTCGTCGCCCTGTGCCACGACCTTCTCCAAGTATCCGGCGGACAACTCGGTGCCGGGCAGGGGAATCCCGTTCTCGTTGGCACTGCTCAATGCGATGTTGATGTCCTTGTGGTGCAGGCCGGCCTTGAAGCCCGGTTGGTACGCATTCTCCAACATGCGCTTGCCGTGCACCTCCAGTATCCTGCTGTACGCAAAACCGCCTAACAATGCCTCGCGTACCTTGTTTGGGTCAACGCCCGAAGCTTCGGCCAATAAAAATGCTTCGGCAACCGCCGTTATAGTCTGTGCCACCAGGATTTGATTGCAGGCCTTGGCCACCTGTCCGGCGCCGTGTGTGCCGACGTGAGTGATATTTTTTCCCAAACACTGCAAGATTGGCAAGGTCTGAGCAAACACTTCGGTGCTACCGCCCGCCATGATCGACAAAGTGCCGTCGATGGCGCCTTGCTCGCCGCCGGATACCGGTGCATCCAGCATCCCGATGTCTTTTTCACCGAGTTGCCTAGCAAGTCGGCGCGTGACTTCGGGGGCGATCGTGCTCATGTCGATCAGTATGTGGCCGGCGGCGGCACCGTGAACGATGCCGTCGGCGCCGGTGACGATCTCCTCTACGTCGGGGCTGTCGGCGACCATCGTGACGATGGTTGCGCAGTGCCGCGCCAATTCCGCCGGCGTCTCGTACCGATCAACGTCGTGTGATGCAAAAGGTTGCAAGGTGCTTTTTCGGCGCGCATACAACCCCAGCCGGTACCCCGCCTTGAGCAGGTTCATCGCCATCGGCCTGCCCATGATCCCCAGGCCGATCATGCCTATCTTTTTTGTCTCCATCGTTAGGATTGTGCGCGTGTGTTATGATGTCAGCTTACCATGTCGGCCGATTTTTGTACCGGGTCCCGGTTTCATGTTTGAGGAGAGTAATCCATGACGTTGGAAGAACATATACAGGATATTAAAAATAGACTTGGAAGAAATGAGTATCTAAGTGAACAGGCAATCTCTCAGGGGATTGTCTTACGCCTTTTAGGGGCGGTGGGCTGGGATATGTATGACACCAAAGCAGTAATTCCTGAATACCAAGTCGAAGGAAAAAGGGTAGATTTTGCGCTTTGCGTGCCGAAATATAATAGACCCGTTATTTTTATCGAGGTCAAAAGGCTTGGAAATATAAAAGATGCTGACAGACAACTGTTTGATTATGCGTCTCGCGAAGGCACTCCATTTATCGTTGCGACGGATGGCAGGGAATGGCATTTCTATTTGCCCGCGCAACCCGGAGATTATGATGAAAGGAAGATATACAAGCTGGATTTGACGGAACGCGATGCCGGTGAGTCTTCAGGACGCCTGCAACGCTATTTGTCCTATGATGCCGTAGCAAGCGGGAAAGCATTGGAAGATGCACAGAGAGATTATAAAGACGAATCGGAAAGAAGACAGGCGAAAAAGAATATCCCTGAAGCATGGAAAAGATTGATAGAAGAGAAGGATGAAATTTTGCTGGATGTCATACGTGAAAAGGTAGAGGACATCTGTGGGGTTATGCCTACTCAGGAACAGGTCGTCTCTTACTTGAAGTCATTATGGGCGCCGTATACTCATACACCTGATAGTCAAAAGCAGTACATAGCCAAAAGCAGTACCTCTAAGCCAGAGCAGACGAAGAAGCAACTAAAGCGTTGGAACACGTCGCGGCGCATAACCAAAAGCAGTACCTATAAGCTAGAGGGGGATATGGACACATGGACAGGTGGTGGTAAAGACCCCAGAAAAATCAAAGTGACGTTCCCCGATGGGACGGTCATACATGAGGGTACAGGAGCAGGTACGTTTGTGAAAACGGTTCGCAGGATTGGTGCTGAGAAAATACAACCACTAGGTATACCGTATCCGCCTAGTAAAAAAATACCGCTGATTTCGAAACAGATACTTGGCAGGGAATCAAATTGGCGTGACGTTGGACTCGGGTTTTACGTAAATGTGGACTTAAACAAGTACGCAATGTTTGAACTTTTGAAAGAAATAAACGACGGATTAGGGCTTGGGTTGCGTGTTGAATTTCGCCTGCCTTGAGAGGGTGTGAATAGCCTCTCATCTCATCTCATCGATCATGCCACTGAAGTTTTCGCAGTTAAGAAATCATCTTGAGCGGTCGTTACCGCCCGTCTTACTTGTCAGCGGTGACGAGCCGTATCAGGTGATGCGGGCGTGCGACATGTTTCGCGCCCGCGCCGGCAAGGCGGGGTTTGCCGACCGTAAGGCGTTTGTCGCCGAACCGGAGTTTGACTGGAACGAGATGGAGCTTGCAAAGAATAATCTGTCGCTGTTCAGCGCGCGCGTGTTCATCGATCTGCGTATCCCGACGGGGCGGCCCGGGGCTACGGGATCCAAGGCCATCGTCAATTTTGTTACCCGTCTCCACGAGGACGTCCGGCTCTTGGTGCAGACACCGAAACTCGATCGCGGTATCTTGAATTCCGCATGGGTCAAGGCTATCGACAAGGCCGGCGCCGTGTTGCGCGTGTGGCCAACCAATGAGACGGAAACCCGAAACTGGATCAGACAGGCGCTGAAATACAAAGGATTCTCGGCCACCGAAGACATCGTTTCCCTGATCGCGCAACATGCCGAATGGAACTTGCTTGCCGCAATGCAGGAGGTTGAGAAACTCTCTTTGATCAGTGAAAACAAGGAGTTGGATTTAGCGGCCGTAAGCGTTGCGCTGACAAATAGCAGCCATTATTCGTTACAAGACTTGACGGATGCCGTGGCGAAAAAGGATACGTTGCGGTTGATTCACGTGCTACACGGGCTTGAAAGAGATGACGTCGCGTTGCCGCTGCTGCTGTGGGGACTTACCGAGCAGGCCAGAAAGATAACGAACACGGGCAGAAACAAAAGATCGGCGGGACACGATGGACTGGCGCGCCAGGTTCTTGTTCATCAACAAGGTATCGGGGTTTGCAGTGAAGGAAAAAATGCCGCGCCCGCCGATTTGCTCAAACAGTGTGCCTGGGTAGATCGTGTGATAAAAGGCCGCGCAACAGGCAATCCCTGGCACGAATTGTTGCAACTGGGTATTGCGGCACAACTTGCAATGTAGGTAACGACCGCTGTATGGAAGCTCCCGTAGAAACGCAATCCGAAGCCATCGAAGGCTACGTCGCCGACGTCACACGCCGCGCCGCCTCGGTAAGCCCCCGCATCGCCCGTGCAAGCACGGATAGCAAAAACCGGGCCCTGTCGCTCGTCGCCGAACAGATCCTTGCATCGGACGGGCTGCTCAAGGAGCAGAATAGGCGCGACCTGGAAGCCGGCAAGCGGAACGGGCTGGATGATGCCTTGCTGGATCGTCTTGAGCTGAACGACGCACGCATACAAGCCATGGCGGAAGGTTTGCGGCAGGTGGCGACATTGCCCGACGTCGTGGGTGAAGTGACCAAGTTAAAACCGCGTCCCAGCGGCATAAAGGTTGGCAGGATGCGCGTGCCGTTGGGCGTCATCCTGATTATTTACGAGTCGCGCCCCAATGTGACGGCAGACGCCGCCGCCCTGTGCATTAAATCCGGCAATGCGACCATCTTGCGGGGCGGCTCGGAGGCGATCCATTCCAATCGCGCCATTGCCGATTGTATTCGCACGGGGTTGGTTGACGCCGGGTTTCCCGAAGACGTTGTACAGGTGATCAATACTTCCGACCGCCACGCCGTCAAGGCCTTGCTGCAAGCGGATAAGTATATTGATATCGTCATTCCGAGAGGAGGCAAGGGCCTGGTTGAACGTATTACCCGAGAGTCCCGCATTCCATTGATTAAACACCTTGACGGCGTATGTCACGTCTACATTCACAAGGATGCCGATATCGACATGGCCGTTGATATTGCGGTCAACGCTAAGGCGCAGCGCTTCGGCGTTTGTAACGCTATGGAAACCTTGCTGGTAGATCAATCTGTTGCCGATAAAGTATTGCCGAAACTGAGGCGACAATTCGACAGCAAGGGAGTGGAGTTACGCGGTTGTGAGGCGACCCGTTCAATTTTGTCGGGTATACGTGCGGCGTCGGAGCAGGACTGGTATCGGGAATATCTTGGCCCCGTATTGGCCGTTCGTATCGTGGATGGGCTTTTACGGGCAATGGAGCATATTGATAAATACGGTTCTCATCACACCGACGCAATCGTCACGGAAAATGACGCCGTTGCGCAACAGTTTTTACGCGAGGTTGATTCGAGCTCGGTGATCAGAAATGCCTCGACACGTTTTGCCGACGGTTTTGAGTATGGTTTGGGTGCGGAAATAGGAATCAGCACGGATAAGTTGCACGCACGAGGTCCGGTTGGCCTGGAAGGGCTTACTACGCAGAAGTTTGTCGTTGTCGGTGAGGGAAACGTTCGTGAGTAAGCGCAATGGCGATGGCGCAAAGGATACCGAGAGCTTTCATGGCGATTTGGATGAAATAGGGAAAAGGTGTGCTGGGGATTTTTGGCGGCTCTTTTGATCCGGTCCATTTTGGTCATATCAAGACGGCGTTGGCGTTACTGGAACGCTTTAATTTTGAACAGATATGCTTCATTCCCTGTCGGCGTTCGCCTTTCAAGCAGAAGGTTTATGCAAGTGCGCGGCATCGATGGCGGATGCTGAATTTGATAGTCGGCTCAAACGACAGGTTGGTCGCCGATGATCGTGAGCTGAGGCGTTCCGGTCCTTGTTATACGATAGATACCCTGAAAGAATTGCGAGAGGAGATCGAAGGCCATACGTCCCTAGTGTTGATTATGGGAATGGATGCCTATTCAGGTTTCTGTCAATGGCGTGATTATAAAGAGATCCTCTCGCTGTGTAACATGATGTTGCTGCAACGCCCCGGATACATGCTTGCCGAGCAGGGCTGCGAAAAAGAGCTGTATGATCGACATGCGGCAAACGATATAATGGCAATCTCTACGGCGTTAAACGGCCGCATCTATTTAAGCGACGAAAAAAAGTTTGACGTTTCATCCACGGCTATCCGGCAAGCCGTTGTTGCGGGTGATCAACCGAGATATTTGTTGCCGGGAAGCGTGTGGAACTATATTTGCGAGCATAATCTGTATCGGTAAGCATTTTGCGAATAGAAAATAGCAAGGCCGTGGGCGTCGCGATTAATGCCCTAGAGGGACTTAAGGGCAAGGATATTGCCGTGATTGACGTGCGCGATAAAACCGACGTATTCGATGCCATGGTAGTCGTAACAGGAACGTCAGACCGGCATATTGAGTCCTTGGCCGACAAGTTGGAGATGGATGCAAAACGGGGGGACATTGATATATTCGGAGTTGAGCGAGATCGTGCCTGGACGCTGGTTGATTTATACGACGTTGTCGTGCACATCATGCTGGAAGAAACACGCGATTTTTATAGCCTGGAAAAACTTTGGCGCGCCGAGGATGATCGCGAACAAACCTTGTAATGCAGGCGTAACGGAAGCGACGGAAAAAAAGTGTCTACAAGGCTTTCGGAAAGGCGGTTGTGCAAATCAATATACTAGCGGTTGGTGACAGGTCGCCGTCCTGGGTGGAGGCCGGCGTCAATCAGTACATTTCCAGAATGCCTCGAGAATGCAGCATAGAGATTACCCCTGTCGCGGTGGCTAAGCGTACCAAGAATCAAACGCTTGCACAGGCACGGGCGCGGGAGCAGCAGCTTTTAATCCGCCGCACTCCAAACAACAGTGTGCGTGTTGTACTGGATGAACGGGGGCAATCCTGGACGACGGTTGTCCTCGCTGAGAAACTTAGAAAATGGTTGCAATCTTCCCCGATACTCACGTTTTATATTGGAGGGCCGGATGGCTTTAATGCGGAATTTTTGCGGCAAGCCAACTTGACGTGGTCCGTGTCTTCATTGACTTTGCCGCATATGTTGGTGCGCGTATTGCTTGTTGAACAGCTGTATCGTGCCTGGAGCATTATTCAAGGACACCCTTATCACCGGCAATGACCGAGCAATCTGTAAGACGTGAGATAAAGAAAAAGAACAAGCGGTACGTCTTCTTAGATTCAAATCCCCATTGTTGGTAAAGTTCGGTAAAGCTTCATGTTGCGCAAACTCGCATTGACCTTTTGGTACGTCGCCGCGAGTGTTTTGGTGTTGGCAGCCGTCGTAATCGGTGTTTTGCGTTACTACCCGTCATTTTATCAGCGTTATTTGCCGGCAATACAGGTAAGCATTTCATCCATAATGGGTAATCCCGTATATGCTGAAAGTATCAATGTTGTCTGGGATGGTTACACGCCGCATGTAACGGTAAAGGGTTTGAGGATATATTCCGACGACACCAGGATCGAGCGGCTTTTGTTTGCAAAAGAGGTACGTTTGTCGTTTGATCTTTACGAGAGCCTGGTGCACCAAAGACTCGATATTCGACAGTTGACATTGATTGGCAGCAAGCTGGAAGCAACGTGGACGGCAGATAAAAAAATAATAATAAATGGAATTGATATAGGTGAGAGGTTTGCGCACCGACAAAAGCGTGATAACGGTACTGCGGTAAGTTTTTTGGATAGTGCGATTACCATCAAGGATGAAACGAGAAATTTGACTTATTTTGTTACTCGCGCGGACCTCGCCTTTGATTTTTATCAAGATCGTTTCAGAGCCGCTGCAAATTTTTCACTACCAGACACCTTGGGAGAATCACTGACGCTGATTGCAGATGTACAACACCTTGAGCGGGGCTTGAGTAATGTGCTAGGAAACTTGTATGTAAAAGGCAGCAACATCAACATCGGGCTGCTAAATGACTTTTTCCCTCACTTTCAGGCCGGGGTCAAAGCCGGCAGTTCCGATTTTGAAGTGTGGGGTAACCTTGATCCTTTCGTGCAGCACTCATTTAGCGGCAGGCTGAATATTAGAGGCTTGCGGTATCATCACGTAGAAAAAGCTGTAGAGGCTACCGCGGTTGGACAAGAGGTCACCGCGATTGATACACGCTTCCAAGTCAAAGGCAAAGGAGGGAGTTGGTATTTGGCACTGGTAGACAGTACTGTTCAGGCCGCCGATAAACAATGGTTTGGCAAGAAGTATGAAATCAGGTGCGATGATTGCAACGGTTCAAATTTTTCCGTCGTCGCTGCATTAGACCATATCGACGTCACTCACTTGCTTTCCACGTTACAGCACTACCCGATTTTAATGGCATCATTAGATCCGTTGCTGACAAAAGTGCGAGTTGGAGGAACGCTTGAGAGTACCGACATTTCGGCACGTTGGACCGATGGGCGGCTTTCAAAGTATTCGTACAAGGCCTTTTTACGGGGCGCAAATATGTCCGTGCCCGGCCAGGAGATTGAAGTTTCATCTTTAGTCGGTACTGTTCGTGGCAATCATCTGCAAGGCGACCTGGAAATAAATGCCGCGGAACTCCATATTCAGGCGGGCGGTAGTATCGTAGATGATCTATTTGAAGTCCAAAAAGTCGCTGGTGGCATTAAGTGGAAACATACGAACCGAGGCGTTATTGCATCGTTGGAAGGCGTCTCGCTTGAGGCGCCAGGTATCTCGACCCATTTACAAGGCTTTATACGGGCGGATGGCGAAGGACTTTATCTTGATTTGCAAGGCAAAATTTCTGAGGCCCGGTTGGTAGCGATAAAAAATTATTTGTCGTTCAAAAAAATTAATCCGAAATTGGTAAAGTGGCTGAGGGAGGGCATACATGGCGGCACGTTTAGAAATGCCAGGTTTTTATTTCGCGGTCGCCCTGAAAGCTTTCCATTTAAGGATCGTTCCGGTGTGTTTCAGGCTGTTTTAAGCGTGGAAGACGGCATCTTGAGTTATTACAAGGACTGGCCGGAGGTGCGTAATCTCCATGCGGATTTGAAAGCGGAAAACAAGCGCTTGGTAATCGTCGGACGTCAAGGTACGATACTGCGCTCATCGGTTGAACGTGCTACGGTCACGATTGATGACCTGAAATTGCCCCGCCTGATCATTGACGGCGAAGTGTTTGGGCCGGCCAGTGATCTTCTTGACTACCTGAAACGGTCTTCATTGATTCCGAATGACAGCCGGATTTCTGAAAAGATATCCTTTAGCGGCAATACCAAACTGAATTTGGACATTGCGTTGACGCTGACCAAAAAGTTGAAAAAAGAAAGGAAGATAAGTGGCGTTGTAGATTTCGATAATACAGACATGGTGGTAGTGCCGCTTTCATTGCCGTTCAAAAATATTAAAGGAAGCTTAAAATTTAACCAGAACAAGATTGACAGCCACGATCTGAGTGCCGTCCTGTACGGATCGACTTTCAAGGCAAATACCCAAGGCCTTGAAGACAAACGCCTGTTGTTGACGGTCATGGGTGACTTTAATATTGACTCTCATTTTGGTGTTAACCCTGGCAATGCAGGTGGATACATTGGCGGCACCGTGCCTGTAAAGGCCACGTTGAATTTGCCGCGATTCGGGAAGCATGACGGTGATAAGTCTCTGATCATAAGTGTTGACAGTAATTTGATCGGTACCCGGATTACTTTGCCCGAACCCTTTTACAAGGAAGCCGACGTTGGCAGGAAATTTGTTTTGCAAACCAAGTATCAGGCAGGTAAGGGTTATCCGCTGTTCGTAAATTTTGCCGATGAGTTATTTGTGAAGGCATTGTTCGACGAGCGGGCGAGAGTTTTCTCTGCAATGGAACTGCGTATCGGTAACGACCGATTTAGCCTGCCTGAAAAAGGACTGAAAGTTTCAGGGATATTGCAGCAGTTGAATCTGCTGGACTGGCAGGACGTGTTTGTATCGTCTGATAATGGTAATTTTCCGGCATTACATGAAGTAGACATGCGCGTCGATAAGGTTTTTATATCCGATTTGGAAATCAAGGACGTAAACTTTCAATTACTGAAAAAGGCACAGTCGTGGACAGGAAAAATTGACTCATCCATAGCGAAGGGAAGTTTCAGCTATCCGTTTGGTTCCGATGTGGATGGCGTCGTAACGGCAGCCTTTGATTATCTTTTTTTTAGGAAGCCTGAGAAAGAAATCATTGAAATAGACCCGCGTAAACTACCCTCGCTAGAAGTTTATTCGAAGCAGTTTGAGTTCAATGATTATCCTTTTTATGACGTTACGCTGAAGACTACAGCTACTGATAATGGGATGATGATTGACTCTTTGGCCGGCAGGAGCAAGGACTTGTGGATTAAAGCGAATGGGACGTGGGAAATTGATAAATCGAACGAGCACCGCACTGATCTGGATATTGTTGCGACAACTGAAAACTTGCACAACAGCCTGGTGGCTCTCGGGTTTGACACGGTGATAGAGGAGGGGAAGGGCATTGTTACTTCGAAATTTAATTGGCCGAATGCACCGTATCAATTTTCCGCCGAGAATTTTACCGGTATCACGAATCTCGATTTTGACGATGGAAAAATATCATCTGTAAATCCGGGTGCCGGTCGTTTGATCGGTGTATTTAATCTAGGTGAAATCTCAAGGCGCCTCTCGCTGGATTTTGCCGACTTTTTTTCCAAGGGATACGCGTTCAAGAAAATTCAGGGGGACTTGTTTTTCAAGGATGCAAACTTAAACACTGAAAACCTTATTATTACAGGGACTTCGGCAGATATCTCGATTGCGGGAAGAACCGGAATCGCGGCCAGGGACTACGATCAGATTGTCACCATAACGCCCCACGTGGCGGGCGGGTTGCCCTGGATCGGCTTGGCGGTTGGGGGGCCGATAGGTGCAGCCGGCGTATACGTCGGTGAGAAGGTGGCAAAAAAACTTGGTATTGATGTGAATAAAGTGGTGGAGGTTGAATATTCCATAACGGGAAGCTGGGAACATCCGAAGATTGAGCCGGTGGCGAAAGTTGAAGCAACTCCATCTGCCGAGAACCAGCCTTGAACATATCATAAAATATTTGTTTTTATCGCGTTTAATTAACGTACGGTCTTTCTTATGAACAAAGTTGCAGCGATACAGATGGCCTCGGGGCCGCATGTCGAGGCAAATTTACAGGAAACGGGCCGTTTAATCGGACAAGCTGCCGATGCGGGTGCCGAGCTGATTGTACTGCCGGAAAACTTTGCGATCATGGGCGTTACGGAAGAGGATAAGGTAGTCGTGCGCGAGGCCGAAGGTGACGGCCCCATACAGAAGTTTTTGTCCGAGCAGGCAAGGCAGCATAACGTGTGGTTGGTGGGGGGTACGATACCGATGGAATGCCCGGACCCCAAAAAAATATTTGCCGCTTGTATGTTGTATGACGATCACGGAGAGCTTGTCGAACGCTACGATAAAATACATCTGTTTGACGTTGAACTTGTGGATACGGGCGAAAGCTATAACGAATCAGAGACCATTGAATATGGAGACTCGGGTGTAAAAGTAGTGGATTCGCCTTTTGGTAAAATCGGATTGGCGGTATGTTATGACCTTCGTTTTCCCGAGCTGTTTCGTTGTTTACTGGACATGGGTGCAGAGATTGTGACGTTACCTGCCGCATTTACGGCAACTACCGGCCAAGCACATTGGGAGAGCCTGCTACGTGCGCGTGCGATTGAAAATGTCACGTACATGGTTGCCGCCGCGCAAGGTGGGTACCACGTCAACGGCCGGACAACCTTCGGGGACAGTATGATTGTGGACCCCTGGGGGACGATTCTGAGCCGTATCAAACATGGTTCAGGCATGGCGATCACGGATATCAACTTACAGTACCTGAAATCACGGCGTAAGACTTTCCCATGCATTCAGCACCGAAGATTGAAGTAAAGATCATCATTATCAAATCTGTATAGGAAGACATATATGGAAAACTCACTAGAACTGGCGCGCGATTCCATTTTAGTACCTTCGGGGCTGGATGAATCTCACCTTGCACGGGCGTTTTCCGTGTTGCTTGATTCTGCCGCAGAGAGTGGAGATATCTACTTTCAGCTGCGCAAGCATGAAACCTGGTTTTTGGAAGATGGTATCGTCAAGGATGCGAGCCACGGTCTCAATCAAGGCGTGGGCATACGCGCAATCAAGGGCGACAAAAGCGGCTTTGCCTACTCTGATGAGATCGTGTTCCCCGCGTTGCTGGAATCGTGCAAGGCTGCGCGTACGATTGCACGGGGTGCCAAAGGCGGGCAGATTCGGGCCTGGGAGTCTCGTGCGGGCAATGACCTTTATCCCGCTGGCAACCCTCTTGAGTCGGTTACCGAAACGGACAAGGTTGGATTATTGCGCGAGTTGGATTCGCTGGCGCGCGGTTGCGATGAGCGAGTCAAGCAAGTGATGGTATCCCTGGCAGGCAGCCATGAAGTTGTTTTGATTGCAAACAGCGATGGGTTCATGGCAGCCGATCTACGTCCTCTGGTAAGGTTAAACGTGGCAGTCATTGCAGAGCAGAACGGACGCCTTGAGCAAGGCAGCGCCGGCGGAGGCGGACGCGTAAACTATGAATATTTTAGTAAGGATAACCTTGCGCATACCTACGTGCATGAAGCCGTGCGCATGGCCTTACTTAACTTGGAAGCCGTTGATGCGCCCGCCGGCAACATGGACGTGGTGCTAGGCCCCGGCTGGCCGGGTGTTCTTTTGCACGAGGCCATCGGTCACGGTCTAGAGGGCGATTTTACTCGTAAGGGTACTTCGGCGTTCAGCGGTCGCATTGGCGAGCGGGTCGCAAGTGCAGGGGTCACGGTAGTTGATGACGGCGCTGTTAGCGGCCGCAGGGGTTCTCTGAACATTGATGATGAGGGCACCCCGACGCAACGCACTACGCTGATCGAAGACGGTATTCTCACGAATTTCATGTATGACAGACTCAATGCCAAATTATCCGGTGCGGTATCCACCGGCAACGGGCGGCGCGAGTCTTATGCGCATCTGCCTATGCCACGCATGACGAATACATATATGCTTGCAGGCAAATACGATCCCGCCGAGATCATCCGTTCCGTAGACTCCGGTTTTTACGCCGTCAACTTCGGTGGCGGACAAGTGGATATCACTTCGGGAAAGTTTGTATTTTCTTCTTCGGAGGCCTACTTGATTGAAAAGGGCAAGATTACCAGACCTGTAAAGGACGCTACGCTCATTGGTAACGGACCTGACGTATTGACGCGCGTGAGTATGGTTGGCAATGACTTGCAGCTTGATACGGGAATAGGCACTTGTGGTAAGGAAGGCCAAAGTGTGCCCGTCGGGGTGGGGCAGCCTACCTTGCTGGTCAAAGGGCTTACCGTTGGTGGCACCGCAAAGTGACGGAATTACAAAAATTGCCGCGCACTTCCGAAGAATTGAGCGAGCAAGTGCGGCTTTGCTTGCGTGAAGCAAAAGAGCAAGGCGCAACGAGTGCCGAAGCCTTGGTGAAAATCGAGAATGGCCTATCCGTCACGGCGCGTCTTGGCAAAGTGGAGACCCTTGAACATCATAACGATCATGGCCTGTCAATCACGGTGTATAGGGGTAAGAAAAAAGGTACTTCAAGCACTACGGGGCTTGGAGCCGAGGCGGTCAAGGATGCAGTTTCTGCGGCGTGCAGCATTGCGAGGCTCACTCAGGAAGACGACTGTGCCGGGCTTGCCGATGCAGACCTTATGGCGCCCTTGATTCAGGATTTGGAACTTGACTCCCCCTGGAGACTGACGCCGGAGGATGCACTGGACGTTGCCGTTGAATGCGAAAATGCGGCATGTGAGTTTGAAGGGATTTCAAACTCGGAGGGTGGCACCGTAACCACTTCGCGCAGCACCCGCGTTTACGGTAACACACACGAGTTTATCGGCGGCTACACATCTACTCGACATTATTTATCCTGTGCCGTGGTGGCGGGACGGGGGGATGCCATGCAAAGAGATTACTGGTTTACCGCTTCGCGTAACCCGGAAAACCTGGAATCCCCGGCTTCGGTAGGTAAGAAAGCCGCTCAACGCACGCTCAACAGGCTGGGTGCCAGGAAGCTTTCGACGCGCACGACCCCGGTAATTTTCGAGGCTGGTGTGGCGCGTTCTTTACTGTCGCATTTTATCTCTGCCGTCAGCGGTGGTGCATTATATCGCAAGGCTTCTTTTCTGCTGAATCAGTTGGATAAAAAGGTATTTTCCGTGCCGGTAATGATTTCCGAAGACCCGCATGTCAAAGGAGGGTTCGGCAGTAGTTCCTTTGATCTGGAGGGGGTTGCCACATGTTTTCGCACGCTGGTTGAAGATGGAATTTTAAGAGGTTACGTGCTGAACAGTTATGCGGCACGAAAACTAGGCATGAAAACCACCGGCAATGCGGGTGGAATTCATAATCTTGCCTTACGACCGGGTAAAAAAACGTTGCTCGAACTGATTGCAGACATGCACAGGGGGCTGTTGATAACAGAACTTATTGGGCACGGCGTAAACCAAGTAACGGGAGACTACTCGCGCGGTGCCATGGGGTACTGGGTCAGTGATGGCGAAATCCAATACCCTGTTGAAGAAATTACTGTTTCCGGAAACCTGAAAGACATGTTTCAGAAAATACTTGTTGTCGGCAATGACGTTGACCGACGCGGTAACATCATCACCCCTTCAGTATTGGTAGACGCCATGACGGTGGCGGGTGATTAAATCCAGGTTACCGCCGTAATTTGAATGGAGAGAACTACTTTTCCGTTTTCAATTTTGCCCAACTTGACCGGTATGTAGTGCAGGGATTCGGCGTACCAGCCAAAATGCGTCGTGTTCTTATCGTTATTTTTTTGTCGAACATATTTATTCGCCATAAGTTTGCCAAGCTTGGTTTCCAGATGCTCACGGGTTGCCAGCCTATATACGTACTCCTTCAAACGTCCTCTGCCGATGACCGGAAATCTATTCTCCGCATTCTCATCTTTGGGCTCGCGCATGAGCAAAAGCTGTACTGAAAAGCTGTCGAACGTGTAGGGAGATATATTCAACACGGCACTCCTGTCCCTATATTGAACGTTGGCCCGATTGTTATTCCAGTCAAAGATATAGTGTTCGTTACGGTTTTTGCTGCCACCCCGTACTTCATGTTTGAACTCGGAAACTCGATAGCTTTTGCCAATGCGCTTCAGCACGGCGTGGTGAGTCACTTGCCTGCCGAGTAAGAGGACGGCAATTCCGGCAATGTCGGTAACTGATTCGTAAATCAATTCCTCACCGATCTTTTTTAAGCGCACCTGCATTTCTCCAATGTAGATACCGTTTTTGTGTACCTCATACCTGGCCTCAAATTCAGGCGGGAGGTTTTCCTCATCCAGAATTAGTGTGGGGTTGGCGGCGGCCAGAGTGATCCATGAAAGGAAAAGGGCACTCACACTGACGGCTTTTTTTACCATCGGTTTGTCATCACGTTATGATGAAAATAATATCGGTGTGTCAAGAGGCTTGTTTTCAAGGTAAGCAGTTTCATCGATACAGGATAATCTATTTTCAATGAACCATTTTATCGCCAGTGGAAGAATGACGTGTTCTTTTTCCTTCACACGTTTTTCCAAACTGTCCGGATCGTCCGAGTTGTTGACGGCTATTTTCGCTTGTATTACCAACGGGCCTTTATCTAGGTCAAGAGTTACGAAGTGTACGCTGGAGCCATGTTCCTTATGGCCGGCTTCAAGCACGCGCCGGTGGGTATGCAGGCCGGGAAACTTGGGTAGCAGAGAAGGATGAACGTTCAAGATTTTGTTTCGGTATTTATATACAAATAGTTTGCTTAGCACACGCATAAATCCCGCTAAAACAACCAGGTCAAAGTTGTAGGCTTCGAGTGTTGCAATCAGTTTCTTTTCAAATGTTTCGCGCGAAAGATAGCGAGTATGTTCAACGACGTGTGTAGGTATTTGTGCTCGTCTTGCGCGAAGCAGGCCGTAGACGTTTTTTTTGTCGCTGATTACGCACGCGACGCCGGCGCGAATAAGGCCATGTTGAACCTGGTCAATAATGGCTTGCAGGTTACTGCCGTTTCCCGAGATTAAAACGGCGATGTTGCGGGAATTATCCGGCACGGCATTATCGCAATGTGATCTTGTTCTTGGAAATGGAGGAATTAATTTCACCAATGATTGTTGCCTGATGCGCCGCACGCTGACAAATCTCGATGGCTTGATCGACTTGATGTTCCGGCAGCACGACGACCATCCCTATACCGCAATTGAAGACCCGGTGCATTTCCGTGTTATCGATCTCGCCCGCCTGTTGCAACCAGTTGAAGATTTCCGGGCGCCGCCACGTTGAGGAGTCTATATTTGCAATGAGGCCGTCGGGTATGATTCTGGGCACGTTTTCAAGCAAACCGCCGCCTGTGACGTGACATAAGCCGTGCACTTCAAGGGATGTAACCAACTGCGATACAACGTCCGCATAAATGATAGTGGGCGTTAGTAATATCTCTCCCAATGTTTTTTCACCCAGCTTTTCACTGGTAGAGGTATTGGTGACTTGCATGACTTTATTGATTAATGAGTAGCCGTTGGCGTGGACGCCATTGGATGGAATCCCGATCACCAGGTC
Organism: Gammaproteobacteria bacterium; assembly: GCA_965242685.1. Classification (GTDB taxonomy): domain Bacteria; phylum Pseudomonadota; class Gammaproteobacteria; order UBA4575; family UBA4575. Next base: position 559,243 of record OZ251487.1, read on the forward strand.
TCTTTCGGTTACGTTACTGCCGTCAATGACCTGTTGTTGGTCTACTACGCCTACACAAAAGCCTGCCAAGTCATAGGCGCCGTCGCCGTACATGCCCGGCATTTCGGCGGTTTCACCGCCAAGCAACGCCGCGCCGGCTTGGCGGCAACCTTCCGCAATGCCTTCAATCACTGCCCGGGCGGTCTTGGTGTCCAGTTTGCCCGTAGCGAAATAATCCAGGAAAAAAAGGGGTTCCGCTCCCTGTACAATCACGTCGTTTACGCACATGGCTACCAGATCGATACCGATGGTGGCATGCTGATTGAGCTGTTGTGCCAAACGCAGTTTCGTGCCTACGCCGTCTGTGCCCGCAACCAGTACCGGCTGCTTGTATTTATGATTTTGCAGCGCAAACAATCCGCCGAACCCGCCAATGCCGGAAAGTACTTCCAAACGATGGGTGGAGCGTACTGCCGGTTTGATCAGGTTGATGAGTCGGTTTGCGGTGTCAATGTTGACGCCGCTATCTCTGTAGGTGAGTGTCATCGCATACTCGTTTTTAGTATCGGTAGTATCGGAAAAAAATCGTATTATCCAAGATTTTCGTTGCGTAGCGGTGAAGATACTTATACCATCCGAATGCCAACAATGAATATATAATCATACAACGTTGGGTGTGTCATGGGGACAAGGCATAGCGTCTCTTACTGGAAGTTTATTCCGAACCTGATTACCGTGGCTCGGTTTGCCGCCGTACCGTTTTTGGTGTGGTGGTTGTTTACAGGCCAGTTTTATAATGCCTTTTTGTTGCTTTTCCTCATGGGTTTGTCTGATGCGGTGGATGGTTATCTGGCTAAGTCGTTCAGTTGGAAAACCGCTTTGGGCGCCTACTTGGACCCTGCGGCAGACAAGGCCATGTTGATCAGTGCCTATGTCACTTTGGGTGCGTTGAATCTGTTACCCCATTGGTTGGTATTTGTCGTCATACTTCGGGACGTTGCACTATTGGCGGGTGCGCTGGCTTATAATCTTGCCACGCGCCGTCTGGAAATTCAGCCCACACTTATCAGCAAGTTCAATACGTGCATGCAAATCGTTTTGGCGTTTTCTGTCATCTATAATCAGTTTGGTACGTTGCCCGGTATGGTGATACCGATACTGATTGGGCTTACGGTATTTACTACCGTTGCCAGCGGATTGGACTACTTGATGGAAGAGCGCTCCAGGCGTGCCGCACGGCATGGCGAGCAGGCCTAGGCCTGATGCCCGCCTGTTAAGCATTTTCTCCGTCCCGTTGATAATAAAGACGTCCTCCCTTTTAGTCTTTTATGCAGTATTCACTTGACATAGGCTTGCAGCCTTTTGCGACGTTTGAGACCTTTGTTCATCCCGAAGATAATGGGCTACTGGCCGCACTGAAGCGTTTGACAAAACCTGCTAACGGTACCCCGCGTCAATATTTTATCTGGGGAGCCGAACAGACGGGTAAATCACATCTCTTGCAGGCGGTGTGTAATCAACTTGCAAATACTGACCAACATGTAATCTATATCGCGTGTGATAAAGCCGCGAGATCTGGCTTTCATATTCTCCAGGGTATAAGTCAGTTTGACGTGGTATGTATTGACGATGTAGATGGCGTGTTGGGAGATAAAGGGTGGGATCAAGCATTGTTCCATTTTATCGATGAATTACGCGCGAACAATAAAAGCTTGGTAATGACTTCTACAACAGGCCCGGGTGCGGTTAGCCCTTCTTCGCCGGATTTGGCGTCCCGGTTGGTATGGGGGGCCGTGTACAAACTAAGTTCGCTTACCGATGAACAAAAGGAGGTTGCCGTACAACTACATGCCAGCGTTCGCGGTATTGAAGTGCCCGGTGCAGTCTGTAGCTATTTGGTCAGGCGTTATCGGCGCGAAATGAAAAAACTACTGGCAGTACTCAATCAGCTCGATGAGCAGTCACTGCAACAACAAAGAAAGGTTACCGTTCCCTTTGTGAAATCAGTGCTGGAGAACGCTTAAGTAGAATTGGGTGTTTGCTTTGGCTTGTGTGCGGCAGAGTGTTTGACAAGGTTGGCGATACGCCTACCCAAGGCAACGCATAACTTTTTTTCCTCTTCACTGAGTTTTCTGTCGCTATTGGCACCGGCAAGGTGGCTGGCGCCGTACGGAGTACCGCCGGTGCCGGTAGAAATCAACTCCTTTTCGCTGTAGGGAATACCGGCGATTATCATGCCGTGATGCAGTAAGGGGAGCATCATGGAGAGTAAGGTAGTTTCTTGTCCACCATGCAGGCTGGATGTGGAAGTGAATAGACCGGCGGGTTTATCCGTAAGGGCGCCCGACAACCATTGTGTGCCGGTATTGTCAAGAAAGTATTTCAGTGGGGCGGCCATATTGCCAAAGCGGGTAGGGCTGCCGAGTATCAGCCCGTCGCAAGCTTCCAGGTCTGATAATTCTGCGTAGAGGTGACCTGTGTCAGGAATACTGTCTTCCACCGTTTCACAAGTCGTGGATACGGGCGGGACGGTACGTATGCGGGCTTCAATGCCGTCTACTGATTTGACGCCATAGGTAACGTGCTGCGCCATGGCTTTCGTCGAGCCGTATCTGGAGTAGTACAAAATGAGGACGTTGCGCACGTTATAGAATCTCCAGAATTTTTTCCGGGGGACGACCAATGACTGCTTTGCCGTTGTGGACTACAATGGGCCGCTCAATCAGAACCGGTTGCTTTATCATCGCGTTCAGTATGTCGTTTTCTGTGGAAGACTCATTTAGCCCGGACGCTTTGTAGGCGGATTCCTTTTTGCGTAAAAGCCGGCTTGCGGGAATGTCCAACCGCGTGAGAAGGTCCTTAAGCTCCGTCTTTGAGGGTGCGTCTTTCAGGTATTCGATAACTTTCGGTGTAATATCTCTTTCTTTCAGCAGCTTCAGCGTGGTACGGCACTTGGAGCATCCGGGATTGAAATAGATGACGGTGTGCAAAGGGGTCATGGCGATTTTTCTCCGTTTGAGTCGTGACCGGTAATGATTGCGGCTTTTTCTCTCATTTATTTGCGGTTATATTGATACGCTATTATATTTTATCACAGCTTGTTTAGCGGGAATCGTTTGATACGTAGGTGAGTGACAGTTCTGTTCGAGTAGGCATGCGTTGTACTGTCCATGGGAAGGTGCAGGGCGTATTTTTCAGAGCTACTACGTGTGAGCAGGCACGGCGGCTTGGTATTGCAGGATATGCCAAGAATCTACCGGATGGTTGCGTAGAAGTGGTGGCGTATGGTGAACGGACGTCTTTGGATAGGTTGGAAGAATGGCTATGGAAAGGTTCAGAGTCTGCACAGGTTACCCACGTGGAATGTGAGCCTGTATCGGAACGAGATTTTACAGGTTTTCAGATATTGTAGACGATGCCTATATATGAATACGAGTGTGAAGCCTGCGGAACTCGACACGAGGCCTTACAGAAAATCAATGCTCCATCCTTGAAGGACTGCCCCGCATGTACAGCACCGGCGCTCAAGAGGCTTGTTTCGGCGGCGAGGTTTAGATTAAAAGGTTCGGGATGGTATGAGACCGACTTCAAATCGGATAATAAGCGTAATTTGGCCGTTGGCGATTCAAAAGAGAAAGACGCATCGAAAGATACCAAAAAGTCAGGGATGAAAAACAACGGCAAAAAGACCGTGCCCAAAGGAAAAGGCAAGAAAAACGATGCCAGAAAAGACACTAAACCTGCAAAGACATCGTCGACCAAAGAAAAATAGCAAGTTTGATCATGTATCTTCTAGAGTGTTTTATTGTAAGTAAGTAATAGAGGGTGTTATTTACCCTGTCGTTGCACATAGCTACATATCGGCATATTTCTTTCAGATTTATCATGCGAACTCATTACTGTGGCCAGGTAACGACGAGACTGATCGGTCAAGAAGTCTCCGTATGCGGGTGGGTGCACCGCAGACGCGACCACGGCGGGGTAATTTTTGTTGATTTGCGTGACCGGGAAGGGATTTTCCAGGTAGTGTTTGATCCGAATACGCCCGTTATATTTCAAGTTGCCGAGCGTATTCGCAACGAGTACGTGCTTCGTGTTACGGGTCATGTTCGTTTGCGTCCCGATGAGAGTGTTAATCCGGATTTGCCGACGGGGCAGGTAGAGATGCTTGCAGAATCATTGGAAGTGCTGAATGAATCGGATACGCCTCCGTTTCAGTTGGATGACGACAGCGTACATGAAGAAAAGCGGCTCCGTTACCGATACATTGACCTGCGTCGCCCCGTTATGCAGGCGCGTATTCGAACCAAAGCGAGCATTGTTCGCATAGTACGCAGCTTTTTGGACGGCCATGGTTTCTTTGAAATTGAAACTCCCGTGTTGACCAAGGCAACGCCGGAGGGTGCACGTGACTATCTGGTACCCAGCCGCACGCAACCGCACTCGTTTTTTGCCTTGCCGCAGTCTCCACAACTGTTCAAGCAATTACTGATGATGGGAGGGTTTGATCGCTACTATCAGCTTGCCCGCTGTTTTCGGGATGAAGATTTACGTGCTGATCGTCAACCTGAATTCACGCAACTGGATATCGAGACCTCGTTTATGACGCGAGATGAAATCATGTCCGTGATAGAAGACATGCTGCATGATTTATTCAAACAGACCAGTAACGAAACGTTGGAGAGGCCGTTTCCAAGAGTCAGTTATAAGGAAGCGATGCAGCGCTTTGGCAGCGATAAACCAGATTTGCGCATTCCGCTTGAATTGATTGATGTCACCACGATGATGAAAGACGTGGAGTTTGCAGTTTTCAGCAAGGCCGCGAATGATCAAGAAGGCCGGGTCGCAATGCTGAAGGTGCCACAAGGTTCGGTGCTTACACGCAAAGAGATTCAGGACTATACCGAATTTGTGGGCAATTATGGCGCCAAAGGTTTAGCGTATATAAAGTGTAGTGACGTTGCCAAGGCTTCTGCTGGATTACAGTCGCCGATCGTAAAATTCTTGTCGGATGGCGTGATCGAGCAACTTATTGCCAAGTCGAACGCCATGAATGGTGATCTACTTTTTTTTGGTGCGGACAAAGAAGAAATCGTCAATGCCTCGCTTGGTGCGTTACGGGTGAAGCTGGGGCATGACCTGAATATTGTCGAATCAGGATGGCGTCCGCTCTGGGTAGTGGAATTCCCTATGTTTGAAAAAGACCGGGACAGTGGGCACTGGTCTACGTTGCATCACCCGTTTACCGCCCCATCTTGCAAGGATCCTGAATCCCTTATTCGAGACCCTGGCGCTGCCTCTTCACAGGCCTATGACGTAGTGTTGAATGGCGTAGAAGTAGGAGGGGGGTCCATACGTATTCACCGGCGCGACATACAGACCGCAGTTTTTGAAGTATTGCAAATCAATGCTCAGGAGGCTCGGGATAAGTTCGGGTTTTTATTGGATGCCTTACGTTATGGCGCCCCTCCGCACGGAGGGATTGCATTGGGTCTGGACCGACTGGTGATGTTGTTGACTGGAAGCCAATCCATTCGCGACGTAATTCCTTTCCCGAAGACTCAAAATGCAGCTTGCTTGTTGATGGATGCGCCGGCGACCGTAGATGAACATCAATTACAGACATTGCACCTTCGGTTACGTGGTGCGGTCAAACACACGGATGAATAAGGCGTTGTGGCCGGGTACTTGTATACGTATAGGGGCATGATTTGAGATAACCGGAAATACTCGTAAAATAAATACTTGCAAGCATTGATGGGTCATAAACGTCCGGAATCGGCGCTGGTAATCGTATACACGCAAGGCAGCGAAGTCTTGATGTTGCGGCGTCGATACCCCAAAAATTTTTGGCAATCGGTGACGGGAAGTCTTGAATGGGGAGAAGAGCCCTTGCAGGCGGCTATTCGGGAGTTGCGAGAAGAAACCGGCTTGATAAATGAAGGCATTCGTGATTGTCATTATTCGCAGATGTTTGAAATCTACCCTATATGGCGCGAACGCTATGCACCTGGAGTCACTCAGAACAGGGAACACGTGTTTCGATTGCAGCTACCTGAAAAGGTAGATATCCATCTCGATGAAAAGGAGCACGAAAAGTTCATATGGTTACCTCGTGCCCAGGCAGCCGGCTTGGCGTCTTCTCACACAAATCGGGCTGCGATTTTGCATTGGGTGGGGTCATAGCCGCTATAAAGGTATTGATGCGTGAAATAGTAGTCTGTATACATGGCACTTGGATGAAGGGTTGGGTGATGATGCCCATTTCACGCTATCTCAGCAGGCATGGACATGAATGCAGGCGGTTCTCTTACCAAAGTCTGCGTCACTCCCCCGAACGGAGCGCACAGATACTTGCGCGCTTTGTTGATCGGCTTGACGCCGATCTTGTTCACTTTGTTGCGCACAGTTTTGGAGGCGTCGTCCTGTTGTATTACTTTCAATGGGTCTACACGGCTCGGCCCGGCAGAGTCGTCATGCTGGGGACGCCATTGAGAGGAAGCGGTTGCGCGCGTTATCTTGCCGGAAATAATTTCACCAAAAATCTCACTTTGGGCGAAAGTGCCGAGTCTCTCCTTGGCAATGCTCCAAAATGGAAAGGCGGGCGGCCGTTGGCTATATTTGCCGGCACCCGAAGCAGGGGCGTGGGGAGGATGCTGGGTGTACCACTTGATGATCCCAATGATGGCACGGTTGCCGTTTCTGAAACAAAAACGGATAATTGCACTTTACACGTGCAAATACCGTACAGTCATACTGGTATGTTATTCTCTAGAAGCGTTGCGGCCTTTGTGGATGAGTTTCTACGCACTGGAAGCATTACATAGGCCTGGAGAGGGGTTGTCGCACAATGCCGCTAACCTGATAGAAGGGGTTCAATGGCCGGTCATAGCAAGTGGGCTAATATTCAGCACCGAAAGAAGGCACAGGATGCCAAGCGCGGCAAATTATTCGGCAGGCTGATTCGGGAAATAACGGTTGCTGCCCGCATGGGGGGCGCGGATCCGGACGCCAATGCACGTTTGCGTCTGGCGGTGGATAAGGCGCTGTCTGCCAACATGCCGAAAGATACCGTTGAACGAGCCATCAAGCGTGGTGCGGGTGAACTGGATGGCGGTGGTTATGAGGAGGTGCGTTACGAGGGCTATGGTCCTGGCGGTGCAGCGATATTGATAGATTGTTTGACGGACAACCGCAATCGCACGGTTGCCGAAATTCGCCATGTATTCACTAAGCACGGCGGTAATCTTGGTGCTTCTGGTTCGGTTTCCTATTTATTCTCACAGGCGGGCATTATCCTATTTGCGCCCGACACGAATGAAGAAGCTGTGATGGAAATTGCACTTGAGTTTGGTGCCGAGGACGTGGTTACGGATGATGACGGTAGTCTTGAAGTCATTACGTCGGCGGAGGTGTTCCTGGAAGTCAAACAGGCACTTGAGGCATCCGGTTTGTCACCTGAGCAAGCTGAGGTCACTATGCGCGCCAATGCCACGGCATCCTTGTCGGCTAAAGATGGTGAGACGATATTGCGCCTGCTGGAGGCGCTGGACGGGCTTGATGACGTACAAGGTATCTATTCCAATGTAGCCTTGCCTGACACAGTACTGGAAGCGGTAGCTTGAATATTTGAAAGCATACCGTGGCGATGATCAACGAAGGTAACGTCACTCGAATTCTTGGTATTGACCCCGGTCTGAAAATTACGGGTTTTGGCGTTATAGAGAGCGATGGAAGGAACAGCCGTTATATCCACAGTGGCAACGTTTGTGCCAAGGGCAGGCGTGGTGATGCGGAAATGCCGCGGCGTTTAGGTATAATCTTTCGCAGATTGACGGAAGTCATCGACCGGTACAAGCCCGATGAAATAGCGGTGGAAGAAGTATTTATCTCACGCAATGCCTCATCCGCACTTAAGCTTGGTCATGCACGCGGTGCCGCCCTGAGTGCCGCGGTACAATTTGATATACCTGTCAGTGAATACAGCGTGCGCTCCATAAGAAAGACTATAGTTGGAAATGGTGCGGCGAATAAAGAACAAGTGCAGTACATGGTGTTGCGCCTACTGGCGTTACGTGGGAAATTGCAATTGGATGAAGCGGATGCCCTGGCCGTATCTTTATGCCACGCATATTCATCCTTGCTGGTTAAGAGACAACAAATTCACTGCGACGGAAGCCACGTATGATAGGACGCTTACAAGGAGAGATTATAGAAAAGCGTCCACCTCATCTTTTAGTTGACGTGCAGGGTGTGGGGTATGAAGTGGAGGCACCGATGTCTACATTTTATGAATTACCGGATTGCGGGCAGAATGTAGCACTGTATACGCACCTGTTGGTTCGTGATGACGCGCATACCTTGTATGCGTTCAAGCACGTTCAGGATCGTAGTCTGTTTCGTAATCTGTTAAAGGTGAACGGCGTAGGCGCCAAGGTAGCGTTGGCAATCCTTTCAGGTATGGATGCAATCGCATTTGCGAATTACGTACATAATGGAGATGCCGAATCATTGACTCGTCTTCCGGGCATCGGTCGGAAAACGGCCGAACGGCTCATTATAGATATGCGCGACCGCTTGGATATGACGAGTAGTGTCGGCACCTCGGGTGACGGCAAGGTCATGCCTCGGCACGGCTCCGCCGTTGAAGATGCTTTAACCGCTCTCATCTCACTAGGTTACAAGCCAAGAGAGGCAAATCGTATGGTGGATGAAGTTGAAACACACGGCCGGGATAGCGAGGCGATTATCCGCTTGGCATTAAAATCCCGTTTGTCCTGAAATGAACGTAGGAAGTACTCAATGCCGAATTCTGCTCTACTCGCTTTCGGCCTTGGAGTATATGTAGCGAATATTTGATGGCTGATTTGTCAACATCTCGTCTTGTTGATGCGCATGTCAAGAAAGATGAGCGTATTGCTGAAAACGAGATCCGCCCGCGTAAGCTTAATGAGTATATCGGGCAAGTAAGGGTTCGTGAGCAGATGGACATCTTTATATCTGCGGCAAAACAACGCAAAGAGGCACTGGACCACGTGTTGATATTCGGCCCTCCGGGGCTGGGGAAGACTACACTTTCCCATATAGTGGCCAATGAGATGCAAGTCAATCTGCGTCACACTTCGGGGCCCGTTTTGGAACGTGCCGGGGACCTGGCTGCAATTCTCACCAATCTTGAACCTAATGACGTGTTGTTTGTTGACGAGATTCATCGACTCAGTCCCGTTGTAGAAGAAGTACTGTACCCGGTGATGGAAGACTTTCAGCTTGATATCATGATTGGTGAAGGGCCTGCCGCGAGATCGATCAAACTGGATTTGCCACCATTTACCTTGGTAGGGGCGACGACACGTACAGGGTTGCTTACTTCGCCTTTACGGGACCGCTTTGGGATTGTGCAGCGCCTTGAATTTTATACTACCGAAGAGCTATCGGCGATCGTGCATCGGTCTGCGAAGATACTCAAGGTTCGCATTGATGAGAAGGGTGCCGAGCAGATTGCGCGCCGTGCGCGCGGCACTCCAAGAATTGCAAATCGCTTATTGAGGCGCGTGCGTGATTACGTGCAAATCAAGTCCAACGGAGCGATTACCGGTGATAATGCGAATTTGGCATTGGACATGCTGAGCGTTGACGGACATGGGTTTGACAGCATGGATCGGTGTTTATTGCTTGCTATAATTGAGAAATTTGAAGGAGGGCCGGTGGGTGTGGACAGCCTGGCTGCGGCCATTGGGGAGGAACGAGGTACCATTGAAGATGTAATTGAGCCATATCTTATTTTGACGGGATTTATGATGCGTACTTCACGTGGAAGGGTAGCAACGGGGAACGCCTATCGCCACTTCGGGATTAAACGTCCTTCACAAGGTGCGCCGAATTCGGACTTGTTCACGACAACCACGTAGCCCCTTTTATCAGTGCTACGTTAAAAAGGTTCAATCTCATACGAATGAAGCCTTATTTCTGGCACGTGCGCATATACTATGAAGACACCGATGCAGGCGGTGTGGTGTACTATGCGAATTATCTGAAATTCATGGAACGTGCACGCACGGAGTGGTTGCGTTCTCTCGGAGTCGAACAGGATGATTTGTTGCGGGACATGAACGTTCTATTTGCCGTGCGGTCTGTAAATATGGAATATAAAAGGCCTGCAAGATTTAATGACTCACTGTGTATTACCGTAGAGCCTTTTGACTTAAAGCGCGCCAGTATTTCTTTCAGGCAGATGATTATAAAGCAGGATGAAGATGAAAGTGTGTTGGCAGTTGGAAAAGTCAACGTTGCTTGTTTGCAAGCGATTGATTTCTCACCTAAATTCATTCCACAAGATTTATTCAGAGTGATAGAGCGTGCAAGTTGATACAAGTGTTTTGGGCTTGATTCTTCATGCAAGCTTTTTGGTACAGCTGGTGATGTTGCTGCTGTTGTTGGCCTCCATCATTTCCTGGACCATGATCGTGAGCAAATGGAGGATCATCAAGGATGCGCGTTATGCGGCGGACAAATTTGAGAAGGAATTCTGGTCGGGAACCAACCTGGTGTCCCTGTATGAAAAAACAAAATTGAAGAGGCATCCTGTCGGTATGGAAAATATCTTTTTGGTGGGGTTCAAGGAGTACATACGCTTACATCAACAACACAAGGTTTCGCAGACCGTCTTTTTGGACACCGCCTTACGCTCAATGAAAGTGGCCATGTCACGTGAGGTGGGCTTGTTGGAACACTACCTTTCCTTTCTTGCGACGGTCGGTTCAACCGCCCCTTATATTGGCTTGTTTGGAACGGTATGGGGTATTATGAATTCATTTCGTGCCTTGGGTAACGTACAACAGGCTACACTTGCTGCCGTTGCCCCGGGAATTGCCGAAGCCTTGATTGCTACGGCAATGGGGTTATTTGCGGCGATTCCGGCCGTCATTGCATACAACCGGTATTCAAATGATGTAGAGCGGCTTGTGATGCGCTTTGATAATTTTGTAGAAGAGTTCACTGCTTTGTTGCAAAGACAGGCATTGACTCGAGATGTGGAACAGCAAGCAACTCCGTAGAACGATGGTATGTACTAAAATTCGTCAACGTAAACGGATACTAGAGGTTAATGTCGTACTCTTCGTGCACCGGAATTAATCAACGCAAGCGCATATCTGAAATCAATGTTGTTCCCTACATTGACGTTACTCTCGTTTTGCTCGTGATATTTATGGTGACCGCACCTTTATTTCATCAAGGCGTAGAAGTGGAGTTACCTGATGCGCCTGCAAAACCGCTTGAAAAAGAGACGGAAAATCAAGAGCCTTTGATAGTATCTATCAATCGGACAGGGCAAGTCTTTATAAATAAGGCACGTTCACCTGATAAACCCTTTGCAGACGAAGTATTCAGAAACCAAGTCAGGGAAATTTTATCTAACGAAGAGGATGGAGCCGTTTATGTGCGCGGCGACCAGAACGTCGAGTATGGCCGGGTGGTTGCCGTGATGGTCATGTTACAGGAGGCGGGCGCCGAAAACGTAGGATTGCTTACGAATCCGGCTGAAAGAAAATCTAAAAACTAGCGAGGTATGACAAAGCTCAAGAAGCGTTTACCGATATCAGTGGCAATTGCGATCGGTATCCACGTAGTCGCGGCGCTATTTCTAGTCGTGAGTTTTCAGATAAAAAGAGAGCAGCCGGTAGTTGCGCCGGCAGTTGATACTGTAATGGCAAAAGTTATTGATGCCGAAAAACTTGCCGAAGAAAAAAAACGTAGAGAAGAAGAGATAAAGCACAAGCAACTGGAGCGTAAGAAGAAGCTCGCCGAACAGGAACGGCTGAAAAAAGAGAAACGCGACAAGGAGCTTGCGGCGAAACGCGCAGCGGAAAAAAAGAAAGCAGAAAAAAAGCGAGAAGAACTGGAGCGAAAAAAAGTTGCCGAAGCCAAACGGCTCGCACAGGAGAAAAAGGAAAAGGAACGAGAGCGGGAGCGACAGCGGCAAGCAGCGGAACAAGAGGCAGAAAATCGACGTTATGTGGAAAATTTGGCACGAGAAGAAGCCGCGATGAAAGCGGCAGAATTGAAGGCACAACAGATGGATAAATTGGCTCAACAGTATCTGAATTCAATACGCCGCAAGGTACAGATGCGCTGGCGCAAACCCTTGGGTGCTAAACCGAATGCATGGTGCGAAGTCTATGTACAACAAACTCCGAGCGGCTACGTGAAAGAAGTAGCGGTTAAAAAATGTACCGGTGATACGGCCTTTCGTCGTTCGGTAGAAGATGCGGTGTGGAAGTCAGACCCTTTGCCGGAACCTCCTTCGCCTGAATTATTTGACCGGGAGCTACGTTTCACGTTTGCTCCGGAGAAGATGTGATGAAGAGTTGGTTGAGAGGAGCAAGTCTCAGTGCTTTTTTGCTTATGCAACAAGGCGTACAGGCGGTTTTAGAGATCGAAATAACACGTGGCATAGAGGGTGCATTACCCGTTGCCGTGGTTACGTTTTCAGGAGAGACGTATGTCGCTCCGGAGGCCGTGGAAACAATTGTCAGGGATAATTTACGCCGCAGTGGATTTTTTAACGTATTGGAAAAACGTCACTTTCCACAGACTGTTACCGAAGCAAGGCAGCTTGATTATCAAGCGTGGCGTGATGCGGGTGTGGAGAGCTTGTTATTGGGCAAGATCGATACAGTCGGCAGTGATCAATACCAAATAGAATTTCAATTATTCGATCTGATACGACAGCAGCGGCTTTTGGGAAACGTCATCTTTGCCGCGAGCAAAGACGTGCGCCGAGTAGGTCATAGGGTCAGTGACGTGGTATTTGAAGAACTTACCGGGATTCGTGGCGCATTCAGCACCCGTATCGCCTATATCAGCACGCTTAACAAAGGCACGGCGGAGCAAAAATACGTGTTGCAGGTTGCGGATGCGGACGGGCACAATCCAAGCACCGTTTTTGTATCTGATAAACAGATGATGTCGCCCGCCTGGTCTCCGGATGGCAGACGTCTGGCGTATGTATCATTTGAAGGAGACAGCTCTGCCGTTTACATTCAGGATATTTTCCAGAACACTCGCCTCAAGGTGCCGACTCAGAAGGGCATAAATAGCTCTCCAGCCTGGTCGCCGGATGGTCGTTTTCTGGCGCTTACCCTCTCGAAGGACGGCAACCCGGACATTTATCTGATGAACTTGGCGACCTGGAAGACAAAGCGTATTACCAACAACTCCGCAATTGATACCGAACCTTGCTGGATGCCGCATGGCAAGTCGTTGCTGTTTACTTCGGATCGAGGTGGTAGCCCCCAGATTTATGAGGTATCCGTGAACGGTGGTGAAGCAAGGCGCATTACTCTGGAAGGAAGGTATAATGCAGCCGCCGCCGTTTCGCCGGATGGTCGCTTTCTTGCCGCGGTCCACCGTAACGGCAACGGGTTTCGTATCGCAGTGACGGAAATGAACAACAGTACAGATAGTACAATGCACGTCATTACCAAGGGCAGGTTGGATGAAAGGCCAAGCTATGCACCGAATGGGAGTATGATTATCTATGCGACCGTGGAACATGGGCGCGGGGTTCTGGCCGCGGTAAGTGCAGACGGCAGAGTCAGGCAGAGCATTCGATTAACTGAAGGTGATGTGCGCGAGCCGGTATGGTCGCCGTTTCACCAGTAACGTGGACGATTGAAAAAGGAAGGATAAGTAATGACTGGACGATTATTTTACACCTTGCTGGCAGGGCTGTTTCTAATGGTAAGTGCCTGTACTACCAGCGTACAGCAAATACCCGAGAACGTGGCAAATGAAGGATATAAGAGCAGTGATACCGGCATGGATGGCGCGGGTGACAGCTCCGAAGGCGCGACGACGGGTGACGGTTCCAGAACGATGGGCCTTGATGATAAGGGCGATTTATCCATGGTTACACTTGAAGCGCTGGATAGCGGCGAACTGGATAACGTTGTCTACTTTGACTACGACAGTGATCAAGTGCAGGATAAATCACTGCCGCTCATCACCTCGGTAGCCGAGGCACTTGTTGCATATCCCGAGCGGCAATTACGCCTGGAGGGGCATGCCGATGAACGTGGTACGCGCGAATACAATCTCGCTTTGGGTGAACGTCGCGCGCAAGCCGTGCGTGCAAGGCTTGAAGCACTCGGTGTTGGCAGTGATCAGCTTGACATCGTCAGCTATGGTGAAGAAAGGCCTGCGGTGACCGGGTCGGATGAAACATCCTGGCAACAGAACAGAAGAGTAGAGCTGGTGGTACCTTGAACTTGACTACGAGCGTCTGAGATGAACCTGACGAAACAACTGACGGCGGCCACCGCGATTTTACTGTCTGCGACAGGTACGGCGGAAGAGGTTACTCGTACCGAGCTTGATGCCATCAATACGAGGGTACAGCGTGTTGAGCGTGTGATAGATAACCAAGTATTGTTAAACATGGTAAAGCGGATAGAGGCCGTGCAAAGTGAAGTACGGCAGTTGCGCGGTGAAAACGAACGCTTGGCACATGAACTAAATACTCTCAAGGTCCGTCAACGTGAACAATATCTGGAGATTGACGGTCGTCTACAGTCTGCTTTGAAACCTTCCGGGCCATCGGAAGCCGAAACTACGGCTGCTTTGGCAGAGGGTGAAGAGCCGACAACGGACATTGCGGCGGTACAAGGCCCGCCGACGGCCCAGGAGCTTGACGCGCCGCCGCGCCCACCGGCTGTCCCCGTGTCCCCTCCAGTCGCGGCAACGGCCTCGGGCACAACAGTGAAGACGACGGAACCGGATGAAGCAAAAAAGAACTACAAGGATGCCTTTATCCTGTTAAAACAAGGGAAATACGACGAATCGATCATGCTGTTTGAATACTTTGTACAGACGTATCCCGACAACAAATATGCCGCCAATGCCCAGTACTGGTTGGCGGAGGCCAACTACGTGTCCAAGCGTTACCCGAAGGCACTTGAAGAATTTGCCAAGGTTATGGACAACTACCCGACGAGTCAAAAAATAGCCGATGCCAAACTCAAACTCGGCTTTACACGTTACGAACTTGGACAATACGAGGAGGCGCGCAAAATACTCGTGCAGGTGCGCGCCCAATTTCCCAATACAAGCGTGGCAAGTCTTGCACAACAACGGCTTGAACGCATGTTACGTGAAGGCCGTTGACGCATCGGGCGCGGCGGCACCTGTTCGGCAACGCCTATCAAGGCTGCGCGTCACCGAAATTTTTGCCTCAATCCAGGGTGAGTCCAGCACCGTAGGCATCCCCACCGTATTTGTCCGCCTGACCGGCTGTCCGCTACGCTGCCGGTACTGTGACACCGCCTATGCCTTCACGGGTGGAAAGTGGATGTCGCTTACAGAAATAATATCCGAGGTGGCCGATTACAGCATCCACCATGTCACGGTAACGGGGGGTGAACCGCTGGCACAACCTACCTGTCTGCCCTTGCTTTCAGACCTGTGTGACCGGGATTTTTACGTATCGCTGGAGACTGGCGGAGCTATGGATGTCAATCCGGTTGATCCTCGCGTAGTCAAAGTCATGGACATCAAAACGCCCGCGTCGGGCGAAATGGAAAAAAACTGCTGGCAGAACGTTGCTTACCTTCGAGCACAAGACCAGATAAAATTTGTTATCTGCAATCGTGGAGATTATCTCTGGGCAAGGGATGTTTTAAGTGAGTATCAATTGACGAGCCGTTGTGAAGTACTGTTTTCCCCCAGCTTTGACGAACTGGAACCCGCTCACCTTGCGGAGTGGATTCTGGAAGACCGACTGACCGTCCGATTTCAATTACAGCTACATAAAGTACTTTGGGGTAACGTCCCGGGTCGCTGATTGAAAGACTTGGACAGAAATGCTAGCGGGAATAAAAACAATCATGTGCTTTGCCGTCACGGTCATTTCGGTAACGTCGGTAGTTGCGGCAGACCTTGGGGCAGGGACAGTGGCGATTAAACGTGACGGTTATGCCACATAGCCGGGAACGGGTTACTTTCAGGACTGATCGGATTGTCACGGCATAGGCGGGCAATCGTGCTCCTTTCGGGCGGGCTGGATTCGGCGACCACATTGGCGGTTGCTTGCTCACAGGGATTCATCTGCCATGCATTGAGTTTTCGCTATGGTCAGCGGCATGACGCCGAGTTGACGGCGGCAACAAAGATCGCCCGTGCCGTAAACGTCAGCGAGCATAGGATATTCGATATTGATCTTGCGACGTTCAAAGGCTCCGCCCTTACCGATGAAAGCATGGAAGTTCCCACCAAGGCAACGGCGGGAATTCCCGCCACCTATGTGCCGGCACGCAACACGGTCTTTTTGTCCATCGCCTTGGCATGGGCCGAGGTACTCCACGCTCGGGACGTGTTTATCGGTGTCAATGCCGTAGATTATTCCGGGTATCCAGACTGTCGACCGGAGTATATTGAGGCGTATCAATCCATGGCGAATCTGGCTACCAAGGCGGGAGTAGAAGGGCAAAGGCTGGCCATCCATACGCCGCTGATTTCGCTTTCCAAGTCCGAGATTATTCGACTGGGTAGCGGCTTGGGGGTGGATTATTCACTTACAGTTTCCTGTTATGTGGCGGATCACCTCGGCAGGGCGTGTGGAGTGTGTGACGCCTGCCGTTTTCGCAAGCGGGGATTCACGGATGCCGGCATTGAAGATCCGACTTTATACCGTGGGCGTTAGTCCGTCTGCATAGAGCTTTTTTGAAATTTAGGGTACGATAGTGCGCCTTGTGGGTCGTTAGCTCAGTTGGTAGAGCACCGGGCTTTTAACCCGATGGTCATAGGTTCGAGCCCTATACGACCCACCAAAATTTCACCTAAGGGAGTCTTCATCTCACCTGCTTCCATAGAGAGGTTTCTAGTAACCTATTTGCATTATAAAATTATGAGGAGGGCGGTAAGACATGGCGGATGAAAAAATTTACTCGGTTTCAGAGGCGACGGCCGCCGCCGCATATATTGACGCAGAAAAATACGAGTCTATGTATCGGCAATCTATAGAGGCCCCGACGAGTTTCTGGGCTGAACAGGCGGGGCAATTTATCAGTTGGTATGAAAAATGGGACCGTGTTCTCGACTGGGATTATAGCAAGGGCCATATACGCTGGTTTGAGGGCGCAAGCCTGAACGCCTGCTACAATTGTGTGGACCGCCACTTGGATACCAAAGGCGATCAGACTGCAATCATCTGGGAGGGTGATAATCCCGGCGATGGCCATCGCATCACCTATGGCGAATTGTATAAAGAGGTTTGCAAGTTTGCCAATGTGCTGAAATTGCACGGTGTCAAAAAGGGCGACCGCGTGTGTATCTACATGCCCATGGTGCCGGAAGCCACCTACGCAATGCTGGCCTGTGTGCGTATCGGTGCCGTACATTCCGTCGTATTTGGCGGCTTTTCTCCCGACGCGTTACGCGATCGTATATTGGATTCGGATTGCCGTACCGTGATCACCGCCGACGAGGGGGTTAGAGGCGGTCGATGCGTGCCGTTAAAGGCTAACACGGATAAGGCGCTTGAAGCATGTCCCGATGTAAGAACGGTACTGGTAATCAAGCGGACGGGAGGAGATATCGCCTGGCATACTTCACGTGATTATTGGTATCACGAAGAAGTACGCTCGGTAAGCGATGATTGCCTACCCGAACGTATGGACGCGGAAGACCCCCTGTTTATTTTGTACACTTCGGGTTCAACGGGAAAACCCAAGGGCGTATTGCATACCACGGGAGGCTATCTCCTGCACGTAGCGGTTACCCATAAATACGCGTTCGACTACCATGACGGAGAAGTTTTCTGGTGTACCGCCGACGTCGGTTGGGTAACCGGCCATTCCTATGTTGTCTATGGTCCGTTGTGTAACGGTGCGATCACCTTACTGTTTGAAGGCGTGCCCGATTATCCCGATGGAAGCCGTTTTTGGCAAGTTTGCGACAAGCACGACGTGGCCGCCTTTTACACTGCGCCCACCGTATTACGCGCATTGATGAGGTTGGGGGACGCGCCGGTCAAGAAAACCCGCCGTCATAGCTTACGGCTTTTGGGTTCGGTCGGCGAGCCGATCAACCCCGAGGCGTGGGAATGGTATTACCACGTAGTGGGGGAAGGGCGTTGCCCGATCGTTGACACCTGGTGGCAGACCGAGACAGGAGGCTTTATGATTACCCCGTTTCCCGGCGCCACGGCCTTGAAACCCGGCTCGGCAGGCAAGCCTTTTTTTGGCATTCAGCCCGCTATCGTCGATGAAAATGGTACCGAGCTTGAAGGGGAATGCAAAGGCAATCTTGCCATCAAGTACCCTTGGCCGGGGCAGATGCGTACTGTATATGGCGATCACCAACGCTTTATCGATACCTATTTCTCACAATATCCGGGCCTGTATTGCAGTGGCGACGGGTGCGCGCGAGATGCGGACGGCTATTACTGGATCACGGGTCGCGTGGATGATGTGCTGAACGTATCCGGTCACCGTTTGGGCACCGCGGAAGTCGAAAGTGCGCTGGTTTTGCACGTTGCGGTGGCCGAGGCCGCCGTCGTCGGGTATCCGCATGAGATTAAGGGACAGGGAATCTATGCCTATGTCACCCCTATGGCGGGCACGGACACCACCGAGGCGCTAAAGGAAGAACTTGTGCAACTGGTGCGAAAAGAGATCGGCGCCTTTGCCAAACCGGATATTATTCAATGGGCGCCGGGTTTGCCTAAAACGCGCTCGGGCAAGATCATGCGCCGTATCCTGAGAAAAATTGCCGCCAATGAAGTGGACGATCTGGGCGATACGACTACATTGGCCGACCCTTCCGTAGTTGCGAATGTCATTGATAATCGATTGAATCGCGAGAGATAAAGACAGCGTGTCGGCCCTGCGCTTGGCATTGATCGGTCACGGCCATTTACCGATACCTCCCCAGGGATTTGGTGCCGTTGAAACCCTGATATGGGACTATAAGACTTACCTGGAGAAACTGGGTCACACGGTTGTTGTCGTCAACACCAAGAATGAGTGGGAAATTATCGGCGCGCTCCGGCGAGCGTCCCCCGACGTTGTCCACGTACATAGTGAATCGTATGCAAAAGCAATAGCAAAAACCGACGTCCCCATAAAAATTTTTACCACACACGATCCTCATTTTCCGAGCGGGACACTCAAGCTCTACAGAAGGATACCGCTTTTCAGCATGTTAAAAGATAACTTTTCCTTTTTTGCATTGTCCTCGGTTCATGCAAAAAAATACCTTGCTTGCGGCTGTCCTCCCGAAAGCGTTTTTGTAACCCCGAACGGCACCGATCATGAAAAATTTCGCTTCCGTAAAACCCCCGTCTATCGTGACCGCAGCATCTATTTGGGACAAATCATTAAAAGAAAGAGGCAGTATGTCTATCAAGGCATCGCCTCTATTGATTTCGTCGGGCCTATCAAAGATCGAAGGCAAAGACGTTACGGGTTTGACGACACGCGTGAAAATTACTTGGGGGAGAGGTCACGTGATCAGCTCTACGAGCACCTATCCGACTATGCAAATCTTGTTTTGTTGAGTAGGAACGAATCGGCGGCCCCTCTGGTTGTGTTGGAAGCTCTTGTTTGTGGCTTGGGCGTGGTGGTCAGCGAGGCGTGTACGCCAAACCTGGATATCTCTCTCGCATGGGTCAGTGTCATACCGGATGACAGGCTGGACGACCTGGAATACGTCGAGAACGAAATAGCAAGGAATCGGCATATCTCCATTCAACACCGTAAACAGATACGCACCTATGGAATTGAAAACTTCTCTCAAAAGAAACAAATAGCCCGTTACGCGGATTTGTGCGTGCGGCTGTGTGCCGACGCCGGTAGAAGTTCTCGTTATACGCTTTCTCGCGGTCGGCTTGCCTATCTTTATTTCCGCTTCCACCTGCCGGCCTCCATCATCAAAGTTTTCAGTGTTGCGCTGCGTCGCTTTCATCGCCTTCGCCGCCGGCCGCTGCAATCTTGAAAGGCACTTTTTGCTTGAGCCAATTTCAGGCGTTGGTGCGTGCCAGCAACTGCCGATGGAGTTCGCGTGCCTCTTCAAGCAGGGATGGGGGGATGTTTGAGTCAACGGTGTGACGGGTCGAGGACCGGAATCGGCGGGCGGCAGCGGCCAGATCGGTGGATGGAAGTCCCGTCGCCTGGGCGATGCGAGACAGGGCGGCGACCGGCTCCGTCAGCATGGAATCATAGCTGACAAACACTATTTTATCGTCCGTACCGGTAAGCAGATACCCGTATGCCGCACACCAGTATCTGAGCCAAAAGTCCGCGCTATCCGTGTGATGCGGAGTTTCTTGTTTTAGCCAAGGCTCGAAACATACGGGATGGAAGTTTGCACCAAAATCGAAATGACCGATGTCCCGCATGTAACGTTGGGTAAAAGGTTCGGTGGTATGCAGGCTTAGGAAATTGCGGTGCTGGCGTAGTAGAGAAGCGGCATGATCAAGCGGATCGCGAAACAAGACGAGCACGATAGCGTCGGGAAACAACCGGGTGATTTTGGGAATGCGGGATACGTTCATATTATTTTTTGAGAGGTATCGCACATGGTTTGTTCTCCCGGTTGCGCGAGCTTGTAGGGCGATTATCTTGGTGATGTGGGCCTTGAAGAAAGTGTCGAATTCTCCGTGAACGTCTCGGTCGTCTGCCGCCCAAGTGGCAATGCGGTCATCAAAGTATTTGTCGGGCCAGAATGCGTGCCACAGGGTCTCTTCAAATGCCTCGGGGCTGTCGTAGCTGATGATCATGCCGTCGCCGTGGGCGCGCTTGAAAGGGATGCTATCGGCCCGCAGGCGACGCGAAAAGGTATGCCACAGCAGTGGGGTCATCAAAAACGGCATGTTCCGGTACGTGTGTGTAGCGAAACAATCAAGTGCGCTCAGAATCTCTAGCAAAAGTGTAGTACCGGCACGTGGTAACGCGGTAATAAATACCGGTCGATCAATTTCAATATTTTTGAAACGTTTGGAGTAGATGAGGTTTTCAATGTCGACCAATGCCTTTTGAAAGTTGATGGTGGAAAAGGCCAGGCGATGCAAAAGCCGATCCAGTTTGGAATACCGATCTTGAAATTTCATGTTTGATCGGATGAGAGGGGGGATGTGGTTTTATTTATTGTTCCGGTACGCGGTCGTTTTCCATTTGCGAAGCACTTGTTTGATGGGATACCAGACAAGGCCGGCGATTATCAGTAGCCCGATGCCGAGCAGCACCAGCAGCGGACCGAGGGCGATCAAACCCGCCCCGGGGCCAATGTAGGCCGCTATGGCGATTAGTTCCGTTGGTATTGCAATGTTCAAGGGTTCATTTTCCGTTTCTGTCAAGATAATACATCCCCTGGAGCACGTGTCGCACTGCCCTGGTTTTTCTTTCTTCGGGGTAATGCTCTATGTGCGATGCGTTATGCACGGAGGTGAACTCGGTCAGTATTTCGCCGTCGGCAATGTGTACTTCAACAGCCTTTCCATCAATGGAGAACGTGATGATAACCCGTTTTCGATCAGGGGAGATAGAAATATGTCCTCCTTTTATGGTGAACAGATTTTTTATGGGTTCGGGGGTTGTGTCACTTGGGAAGATGGTGGTCTCCCTGCCATCTTTCAGATCAACCATAAGCAACCTCGAGGCGTCGTATTTTCTTCCTCCCAGGTTGTCAAGCATGAGAAATTTTGAACCTTCGAGATGCATAACGCTGTGCTGGGCAAAGAAACTGCCGCGTATAAACCGTTTTAACCGGTAATTGCTGCGGTCAATGATGCCGAAGGCATTCAGGTTCCTGAGGGAAACCACAAGATCTCCCGGTTTCCCTCCGTCAATCTCTGTGGTGTCTTCTTGCAATACGTGCGCAAAGTTGAGATGAATGGGATTACAGGGGTTGCGGACATTGAGTAGAGTCAGGGCATACGGGGATTCAAGAAGTGCATCGAAAACGGGAATCTCTTCCAACATTTTTCCTTCCCCGTCAATAATGCGAATGTTATCCCTGTAATATTTTTCCGTGCATTTCATTGTAAATTTGTTTACATGGCCCATTGAAGGCAATCCCGCCTCTGCCAAAGGTTTGTTGGGACTGACGTAGTGGCGGCCTTCGCCGATACGAAAGCCGGGCACCAGGGCCACGTCGCCGTCTACCAGATAGGGTATATGATGGCTGGAATCATCACGATACCAGACGATTTGACCGGCACGGTTTATGCGCGCGCTGCCGCCGCTATAAGGAAAGGTGTTTCCAGTATGCATGACAACCAGCAAGTCACCGTTGGGGTACTGCGCGACGCCGGATATATCCACGTGTTTGGAAAATGAGAAAGTAGGTAACTTTTCTTTGGGGAAATAAACGATGGGGTTTGTATCGGCTAGCTCGTTCAAACGATAAGGGTAGGCGTGTACTACTTTACCTTGGCCGGCATACTCGACCGCAAGGCAGCCCGTGTAGCCGGGACAATACTCGGCAAAGTGCTCCTTTCCTCCCGGAAAAAGGACCGGATCAATAAGCTTGCCACCGGAAATAAATCTGATACGGTGCGACGCGACGCTTTCAGGAGGGATGTCTACAAACTTCGACCATATGGGTAGGGGGCCTTTTAGGCTTTTTTCTTCGGGCGATTCGATCAGGTTCGAGGTGGTTTTTTGGACGGCGGACAAGACGTTGGATGGGAATATCTCCTGCTGTTGCACGACCATGCCGGCGATGAATGCCGTCAGCGTGATGGAAATAATAAACGCGGGCAGCGGTGCTTTTTCCCGCAGCCAGTAAAAAGCTTTCTTGTACACTATGCCGTATGACTTGAAGATGGAGGGTTCATCTTCTATCAAGATAATGAACCCCGCCCCGTAATACGTGTCGCACTACCTTGGTTTTTTTTTCTTCGGGGTAGTGCTCTATGTGCGATGCATTATGCACGGAGGTGAACTCGGTCAGTACTTCACCATCGGCAATGCGTACTTCAATAGCCTTTCCATCATTGGAGAACGTGATGATAACCCGTTTTCTGTCGGGGGAGATAGAAATATGTCCCCTGTTCATGGTGAACAGATTTTTTATGGATTCGGGGGTTGTGTCACTTGGGAAGATGGTGGTCTCCCTGCCATCTTTCAGGTCAACCATAAGCAGCCGCGAGGCGTCGTATTTTCTTCCTCCCAGGTTGTCAAGCATGAGAAATTTTGAACCTTCGAGATGCGTAACGCTGTGCTGGGCAAAGAAACTGCCGCGTATAAACCGTTTTAACCGGTAATTATTGCGGTCAATGATGCCGAAGGCATTCAGGTCCCTGAGGGAAACCACAAGATCTCCCGGTTTCCCCCCGTCAATCTCTGTGGCGTCTTCTTGCAATACGTGCACAAAATTGAGATGAATGGGATCACAAGGGTAGGGGACGCTGAGTAGAATCAGTGCATACGGGGATTTAAGAAGCGCATCGAAAACGGGAATCTCTTCCAACATTTTTCCTTCCCCGTCAATAATGCGAACGATATCCATATAATATTTTTTCGCGCATTTCATTTTAAATTTGTTTACATGGCCCGTTGAAGGAAATCCCGCCTCTGCCAAAGGTTTGTTGGGACTGACATAGTGGCGGCCTTCGCCGATACGAAAGCCGGGTACCAGGGCCACGTCGCCGTCCACCAGATAGGGCATATGATGACTGTAATCTTGGCGATACCAAACGATTTGGCCGGCACGGTTTACGCGCGCAACGCCGTAGCTATAAGGGAAGGTTTTTGTACTTTGCATGGCAATCAGCAAGTCACCGTTGGAGTACTGCGCGACGCCGGATATATCCACGTGTTTGGAAAATGAGAAAGTAGGTAACTTTTCGTGGGAGAAGTAAACGATAGGTTTTGTATCGTCTAGCTCGTTCAAACGATAAGGATAGGCGTGTACTACTTTGCCCCGGCCGGCATACTCGACCGCAAGGCAGCCCGTGTAGCCGGGACAATATTCGACAAATTGCCCGTCTCCTCCCGAAAAAAGGACCGGATCAATAAGCTTGCCACCAGAAATAAATCTGATATGGTGCGATGCGACGCTTTCAGGAGGGATATCTACAAACTTCGACCATGTGGGGAGGGGGCCTTTTAGGTTTTTTTCTTCGGGCGATTCGATCAGGTTCGAGGCGGTTTTTTGGACGGCGGACAAGACGTTGGATGGGAATATCTCCTGCTGTTGTACGACCATGCCGGCGATGAATGTCGTCAGCGCGATAGAAATAATAAACGCGGGCAGCGGTGCTTTTTCCCGCAGCCAGTAACAAGATTTCTTGTACACTATGCCGTATGATTTGAAGATGGAAGGTATAATTTATTCTACGTACCCGGCAAGTATACAGTAGCTATAGAAGTGAGTCATGTAATGCCTCCATGGAAATCTCCGGCCAAGAAGCGATGGGTATTTCTGTCGGTTAATCGCTACCGACTCTATAAATACGGCATCCCCGTCTTTTTGGTTTTTTACCTGTTTATGGTGGGGGTGGGTGGTACCGTCGGAGATCGTAGAGTGGAAGTAATTCCATTTTTCTCATGGAAACTTTTTTCAAATACCCCTTCCCAATGGCAAAGGGTAGACTCTGCCGTTATAGTACATTCGATAGAGGGTCGGCCGGTCGCCGAACGTTACTTGGTGCCCAATGACAATAACCTGGATCGGACGGTGCTTAGGATCACTGTCAGAAAGTGTCGTTATCACTTTGACGAATGCAATGAAATCGTAAGGCGGCACCTTTATCCAATTGTCAACAGACAGGCGCAAAGCAACAATGTTGAATTTAGCATCGTAACAGTGAGCGTCGACCTGCGCGAGGTGCAAAAGAACATCGACAATCTTTCGCGGGGAGAGACAAAAGTAGATGATTATTACCGAAGGGTAAACGTACTTGGTCGCTGGACGACGGGTGCGGGTAATTCCGGCACGAACTTTTTTCAGTTCCCGCCGCCGGGAGATGAAAGATGGAAGGATATTACATCCTACGTCGATAAATCAAAGCCGATAATCAACGCCTATTTCGATGTTTATTTATATGAGAGGGCGTTGATATACGTCCGGCGTGCCTGCCGGTCGTCCGATTTGGCAAATCGTTTCTTTTTGCACACCTGGCCGGTGGATGAAGGACTCCGGGACGGTTTTGAAAATCTTGATTTTAAATTCATGGACGTTTACTTCAGGATGGTCGGTGAAGAATGTATGGTGGTTCGCAGTCTCCCTCAATACACCGTTGATCGTATTCGTACCGGCCAATTCAAATCTGGACGAGTGGTTTGGGAAGGTGCCGCCGACTTTACCAACCCGCAAAAATGACAAGGCCCTTTATGTATAGACGATTGCGGTTGTTTTTGAAAATTGACGCGGGGCCTCCACGCCGCCTGTCGGACTTTCATCATGCCGCCGTCGGCGTAGTCTGGATCGCACGTTGTTTTTATTTGTTTATCGCCTTTTTGATGAATACAAGCTACCTTCATCTCTCCGAAGCCTTACAGCAGGGGAAGCCGCCGCTACCCTTGTGGCCGATAGATATACTGAACAGCCTGCTGGGTACGGGATGGGTAGAACAGCTGGCCGGGTTACCCATTATTCCTGTCGTCTGCTCCCTCATCGGCCTGCTTGCCGTCGTTTTCCCCGGCAGCGTCGTTTTGCGTATCGCTATTTTTCTGTATCTGCTGGTTGTCACGGCATTGCGATATTCCTACGGAGGCCTCAATCATTTCACCCACTTTTTCATCTACGTCAGTTTTGCATTGATATTTTTACCGTCCGCGATCAGTGATCCGCGGCAAATGTCGCGCCGGGACGCGATGCATTGCAACATGGTCTTTTGGTTTACGCAAAGCATCCTGTTGCTTTGTTACTTTTTGGCCGGTTTCTGGAAGATCTGGGATAGTGGGCTTGAACTTTTGTCGCCAGACGGCTTTGTCAGAATTCTGTTGAGCCGCATGGTAGCCGACATATGGCCCGTTCCGTTAATGGCGCCCCTGCTGGTGAAGCATGAGGTTCTTGCCCAGCTTGTTTTTCTTGCCGTGGTCTATATACAGCTTTCGGCGATTTTTGTATTGTTTAGGCCGCATTTGCATCGGCTGTTTGGCGTTCTGCTGATTCTTTTCCACTACGGAACCGAATGGCTACTCAATATTGCCTTTTATGAATTTACGGTTGTCCTGGGCTTGTTCATGGTGTTTTCGCCTTTTGCACCGCGAAGATTTTCGTGGCTTGGCACGGTGCAGTCGCTACCAGTGCTCGGGTTTCCTTTTCGGTTGCGGGGGAAGGTTACTTCCAGTGGTGCGTAAGAAGATTTATGCCAATGTGTAACCTGCCACGGCACGGCTTTGTTGTGGGCTTCGTTTCGATACCATGAAGACGTCATCAGGATCGGTCGGGTTACCGTGGTTGATAACGTTGGCCGCCTTAGTAGTTGTGATCGCCGGCATGCGCGCGGCGGAAGCCATCGTAGTGCCTTTTTTATTGTCGGTGTTTATCGCGGTGATCAGTGCGCCGGCGCTGCTGTGGTTGGAAGACCGGCGGGTCCCCCGTTGGCTTGCCATGATAATCGTGTTGGGCGTGATCATCGTGGCGGCGGCGGGGCTGTCCATGCTGATCGGCTCATCCATCAAAGACTTTTCCCAGGCCGTCCCTCAATATCAACAACGGTTGTCGGATTTGTTGACGCACGTCAATAGCCGGGTAAGCCGGTATGGTATTGATCTATCGGGCATCCTGCTTGACCATCTCAATCCGGCGGCCGCGATGAAGCTTGTCGCCGACTTATTGAACGGCCTGGGAGCAGTGTTTGGAAACGTCTTTCTTATACTGCTGACGGTAGTATTTATCCTGTTTGAGGCCTCTTCGGTGCCGCACAAGCTGCGTGCCGGCCTGTCCAATGCGGATGAATCGCTCGACGCCTTTAGCGTCATCGCGGCTAAGATCAATCGGTATCTGGCGATCAAGACGGCTACCAGCTTGGCAACGGGAGCAATCGTAACTATTGCGCTGGCTGTGATAGGAGTGGATTATCCGTTGCTGTGGGGCGTTATCGCATTTCTGTTCAACTACATTCCCAATATCGGTTCGATCATCGCCGCCGTGCCGGCGATATTGCTGGCGTTGATTCAACTGGGTGGCGGCGAGGCATTGGTAACGGCCGGCGTGTACGTGGTCGCCAACGTGTTGATCGGTAGCGTAATTGAACCTCGAATGATGGGTAGGCAGGTGGGTCTGTCGACGTTGGTGGTGTTTCTGTCGCTGGTTTTTTGGGGGTGGGTGTTCGGGCCTGTCGGGATGTTTTTGTCGGTGCCCTTGACGATGACGGCGAAGATCGCGGTGGAGAATAATCCGAAGATGCGCTGGTTGGCGGTGTTGTTGGGGAATGAGTTAGCCGGGCGGCCAACTGAACGGGCGGCCGGCGAGTAGGTGGACGTGTAGGTGGAAGACGGTTTGGCCGGCGTTGGCGCCGTTGTTGATGGCTACCCGGTAGGCGTCGCCGCAGCCTAGCTGATCGGCGATGTCCCGTACCTTTAGGAGTAGGTGGCCAAGCAGGGCCTGGTCTTGGTCGTCGCAGTCGGCGAGTTTGGGGATCGGCTTCTTGGGGATGACGAGTATGTGTGTCGGGGCTTGGGGGTTGACGTCCTTGAAGGCGAGGCAGAGATCGTCCTCGAAGATGATGTCGGCGGGGATGTCGCGGGCGATGATCCGGCTGAAGATGGTGTCACTCATGCGGGGATCGTATCATCTTTACTACGGCACTAAAAGGCGGGGGATAATGGGATTTTAACGGGATATTTCGGGATATATCGGGATGGACGGAAAAAAGTTAGAAATTACTTTATATTTGTTTTGTAGGCATGGGATAGGCAGAGAAAAGTTTAGATGATGTGAGATGAGTGAGATGGATTGAGATGGATTCGTAGGGAACCTTACAGGGAAGTTTCACAGCGAACCTTGCAGCGAATTTTCACAGCGAACCTTGCAGCGAATTTCATAACGGACATTGCAGCGAATTTTACAACGACAGGGGGGGTTTGCCGGCCTTGGCGCGGATCCAGTTGAGGGAGTTGAGCACCGAGGGCATGGCGACGAGTCTTTGTTCGAGGGCGTATTTGCCCGGAAAGTCTATCAGGATCAGGCCGATCAGTATGGTTAGCAGTCCCTGCCCCGGGGTGACCAGCATGATGACGCCCAGGCAGACGAGGGCGGCGCCGAGCAGGTTTTTGATGACGGCGAGGCAGCGGGCGGCGGCGGATCGATGGACTGCCGAGTGAAGTTTGGCGCGGTAGTGCGGTTGGAAGTAGTCGGCGGGGATCTTGGTTACCAGCCACGGGATGACGGCGAGGCTGACGATGAACAGCAGCAGCGATCCCCATGCCAGTGCCATCAGCAGTTGCTTGTATTGAAATAAGAAGTCGAGCATTCAATCGTTGTTTGTATTTCGAGGAAAGGATACATCATTTGGATACACGCTACCCGCCGAGTGACCAAGCGAGTGGGGAAATAATTATCGTTTACGCGTATTGACACAAGGGGAAGATCAAGCGACCAAGCGGGGAGCGGTAGTCGCCGTTCCAGTGCAAGAGTTTGGGGCGAAGTTGGGCTGTAAAGGTTTAAGAGTTGCACTATACTTCCACACTACATGACGTTCACGCTACATTATGGCCAGAAAAAAGAGAGTTACCGGTAGAAAGAAGGCCATTGAGGCCTACACGCACGATGATAAGGAGCGGGTGAATAATCCGCCGGTGGGGCTGGTGACGGCGGCGACCGATCCGGCGCCGGCTTCAGAGGGTAGGAAGGCGGGAAAGAAAACTTATCAGTACGATCCGCACATCGATCCGTCCTTGCAGTGGGCGGGGAAGGCGGAGCGGCTGTCGTTTGAGGTGCCGACGGAGTCGCTGCACGTCCACGAGCGGGTCGAGGCGGCGACGATCCTGAAGGCGGTGGGCAGGAAGAACGGCGACGACGGCGCGCAGCCGTCTCTATTTGGCACGCCCGAGCAGAATCCGCCTTTGCATAAGGCGGTGGAGTTTTACCGGCATCGGCACGGCTGGAGCAATCGGCTGATCGCGGGCGACAGTCTGTTGGTGATGAATTCGTTGTTGGAGAAAGAGGGGATGGCGGGGAAGGTGCAGTGCGTGTACATGGATCCGCCCTATGGAATTAAATACGGCAGCAACTTTCAGGCGTTTACGAACAAGCGGGAGGTGCGGGACGGCAGGGACGAGGATTTGACGGGCGAGCCGGAGACGATACGGGCGTTTCGGGACACGTGGGAGCTGGGGATCCACTCGTATTTGGCGTATATGCGAGACCGGCTGTGGCTGGCACGGGAGATGTTGACCGAAAGCGGCTCGTGTTTTGTGCAGATCGGCGATAAAAACGTATATCGGATGGGGCTGCTGATGGATGATGTGTTCGGCGCCGACAACCGCATCACGACGATCACGTATGCCAGCACGGGGGCAAGTTCGGCCAAGATGCTGCCAGACGTAGCAAACTATCTGCTGTGGTACGCCAAAGATAAGGCTAAGGCCGAGGCCAAGTATCGGCAGTTGTATGAAACGCTGACCCGATCGGAGGTGATCGATCTCTGGTGGCATGTAATGGTGGAGCTGGCCGACGGAACGTGTAGGAAGCTGACGCAGGAAGAGCGTTTTGATCCGGATGCGCATTTGCCGAAAGGGGCGCGCCTATATAGGCGAGTGCCTCTGGATTCGCAAGGGGTTTCCACGACCGGACGGTCCGAACCGTATGTTTTCGATGGCCGTACTTTTCATTGCGGAAAAAATCGTCAGTGGGCAGTTTCCAAAGAAGGGATGGACAGGTTAGCGGCGTTGAACCGATTGGAGCCCGCTGGAAAGTCATTGATGTGGAAGCAATATGAGGACGAAGTACCCGGGCGGCAAGTCAATAATGTATGGCCGGTAAGGATGCGTGCAGACAATAAGAAATATGTGGTGCAGACTTCGCCCGAGACGATAAAGCGTTGCATCCTGATGACGACGGATCCGGGCGATCTGGTGTTGGATCCGACCTGCGGCAGCGGGACGACGGCGTTTGTCGCCGAGCAGTGGGGGCGACGGTGGATCACGTGCGACACGTCGCGGGTGGCAGTAGCGGTGGCGAAACAGCGGTTGATGACGGCGGTGTTTGACTATTACCGGCTTGCCCATCCGGATGAAGGCGTGGGCAGGGGGTTTGCGTATCGGCAGGTGGAGACGGTCTCGCCCCGCATTTTGGGGTATGACGAGCCGAAGACGCCCGTACCGCTGGTCGATCAGCCGTTGAAGGATAGCAAGAAGGCGCGGGTGACGGGGCCGTTTACGGTGGAGGCGGTGCCGGCGGCGCGAGTGAAGTCGGTGACGGAGGTGATGGAGGGAAATTTGACGCCTGATGTCTCACGTAGTGGCGAGACGCTGCAAGCGGTAGACGAGGAGTTTGACGCCGATACTTCTATTTCCCGTTCCGGCGAGACGCTGCGCCAGCAGGAATGGCGGGATGAGCTGTTGAAGTCGGGGATCCGCGGCAAGCGGGGGCAGCGGATCAGCTTCTCCCGTATCGAGGCGTTTCCGGGGCGGTATCTGCACGCCGATGCGGAAACCCGTGTCGATGAACAGGAGGCGGATGAGGAAGGGGGCGGGGGTGAGAGAGCGGTGATCTGCTTCGGGCCGGAATTTGCACCGATGGGAACACGGCAGGTCGGGCGCGCCCTAGAAGAAGCGAACACGCTGGTACCGAAGCCATCGATGATCGTGTTTTGCGCCTTTCAGTTTGATCCGGAGGCCGCTAAGGACATCGACAAAACCAACTGGCCGGGGGTGACGCTGCTCAAGGCGCAGATGAACGCCGACCTGCAAACGTATGATCTGAGAAAGAAACAACGGAGCAGCGATAGTTTCTGGCTGATCGGTCAACCGGATGTGGGAGTGGAACAGATAATGGAAGGGAAAGACCGCGACAAGTGGCGGGTGGAGGTGCGCGGCTTTGACTATTTCAACACGAAGACGGGGGAGGCCGGCGTGGAGTCCGGCGACGAAAAACGGATCGCCGTGTGGATGCTGGATACCGACTACGATGGGCGGAGCCTGTATCCGCGCCAGGTGTTTTTCCCGATGGCGGGGCAGCAGGACGGCTGGGCGCGGCTGGCTAAGAACCTGAAGGCGGAGATCGATGCGGAGTTGATCGAGGCGTATAGAGGCACGGTGTCACTGCCGTTTAAGGCAGGCGAGAATAGACGGATCGCGGTTAAGATCGTGGATGATAGGGGGATCGAAAGTTTGAAAGTGGTGGAGTTGTGAGTGGAAGGCTTGCGGAAATTTTGACGTTTGATGTTGATATTTTTACCGATTTGTAAATATTTGGTTGGTTGGTGATGTTGGAAAGAGAGGTAGAGATTGTGGGTGAGACTGTGGGCGAATTTCGGGGGGCGTATCTTGGCGCGCGTTTTTATAAGTGCGCGTTGCAGGTGAATCCATCTACGTATGCCGAAGAGTATCAGGGGAAACTGGCTCAGAAAGAAGACGAATACAACCATGAAATTTGGCGGCAGTGCGAAAAAAATGGCATTGAAATTGTAGGGCTTGCCGACCATGGCCAGGTTGAAAGCTCGGAAGGTTTGCGGAAATTTTTGACAGAAAAGGACATCACCGTGTTTCCAGGGTTTGAGATTGCCAGCTCTGAAAAGATTCACATGGTTTGTCTTTATGCCAAAAATACTGACTCGGACACACTCAACGGGTACCTTGGTCAGTTGATGGGTACGAATTTCAAAAAACTTGAACAGCAGCGAACCTACCCATCTTCACTCAGCTGTGAGGATATCGACAAAAAAATCAAAGAGCAGGATGGCTTCTGGTATGCCGCACACATGACGGGCAGAAACGGTTTATTAAGATTGGATGGCAGCGGTGGTGGCCTTGCTCATCTGTGGAAAAAAGATGAGTTAGTCATAGCTGGACAAATCCCCGTCAAAATAGAAGGCTTGAGGGATAACTACAGGAAAATTATAGAAAATAAGAACCCTGATTATGAAAGAAAAAAGCCTATTGTTATTATCAACGCCAAGGATGTATATGAGCCGGAAACATTGTCAAACCCCGCCGCTTCCTGCCTGGTGAAAATGACCACGCCTACTTTTGATGCCTTCAAAAAAGCGTTTCACGATCCTGAATCCCGCATTCGATTGAACCATGATGTTCCAGAAAAACCTTATTCAGTCATCAATTCCATTCAATGGGAAGTTGGCGGGTTTTTTAAGGAAAATACACTGTGTTTCTCCAAACATCTGAACACCGTCATTGGTGGGCGCGGTACCGGCAAGACAACCTTGGTTGAAGGCATACGCTATGTCCTGGGTCTGCCTATACCGAAAGGAAGCGACAAGGAGCTGAATGAGTTTTATAAAAGGAATCTGGGCGATTCAAAAATTACTCTGCATGTTACTTCAAAGGCACAGGGTCGGCAGCGTTACACGATCAGTAGGAGGTTTGGCGAACATGCGATTGTGAAAAATGCTGAGGGAGGTATTTCTCATCTCCTTCCGGAAGATATTTTGCCTGACGTTAAGCTATTAGGGCAAAACGAGATACTGGATATTGCAAAAGACGATGCCGAAAAACTGTCATTGATTCAAAGTTTCTTACCCGATAGCTCCAAGCTTGATGAGAATCTTCAAAGGATTAAACGAGAGATGGCAAACAACAGAGAGCAGCGGGTCAAGGCGAATGAGGAGTTTGATCGGTTAGAAAGTGAGGTACAGAAGAAACCGAAGCTGGAAGAGCAACTAGAGCATTTTAAGAAACTGGGCATAGAACAAAAATTAAAGAATGCTAAACAGATTGAGAAGGAAAAAAATATTCAGGCAAGTATTGAGGGGCAGATTGAAAAGGTTGAAGTATGGCTGGAACGTTACGAGGAAGTGTTTGATTTAGAGTTTTTGCAAGAAACCAGAATTGAATCCTTACCCAATAAAACTATTTTCGAAAAGGAACGAGACATATTTGAGAAGCTTAAAGGCCATCTGGATACTTCTGTCGGGCAGGCCAATAAAAATTTGGAAGTCGCCATCAATGAACATAGTGGATTAAAAAAAGAGTGGCAGACCGAAGCCGATAAAATCAAGGGCGAGCGACAGCAGGCAATTGCTCAATTACCTGGACATGCCGGGAAAACAGGTGAGGAACTGGGAAAGGAGTACACTGATCTTATCCGTTCACTGGAATATATAGAGAGGCAAAAAATTGAATACACACGGCAAAAAAAATTGATCAAAACTCTTAAGGAAGAGAGGAAAGAACTGCTGGAAGTATATCGTGAAACCGCTTTCAATCGTTTTAAGGCTTTGAGAGAAACCGCCGAAGAGTT
Organism: Gammaproteobacteria bacterium; assembly: GCA_965242685.1. Taxonomy (GTDB): domain Bacteria; phylum Pseudomonadota; class Gammaproteobacteria; order UBA4575; family UBA4575. The sequence continues at coordinate 592,588 of OZ251487.1, forward strand.
AAATCGAGACAATCTGAAAGGGAAGGTGAAACTTAAGGTGAAACGTTTTGGCAATAAGCAGCCTCTTAAAGATTTTTTGTGCACCATCGACGGTATAGGTGAAGCTAAAATAAAATGGTTGGATAAAGTGGAAACCCTGGATTTGTTAGCCTGGTCAGAATGGATAAAAGAAAAAAATAGAGAGGCCTTTATGGATGCATACCGAGATTATGGGTTGCAAAAGGGCACCGTTGAAAAATTATTGGGTCCTGACTTAGGGAAGAGACTCAAACTGGAAGAGATCGAATTGGAAGAGAAGGTTGAGATCGAATTGAATGTTGCGCACGACGGTGGGGAAAATTATAGGCCACTGGAATATCTTTCCACCGGTCAGCAATGTACCGCTATTCTCAACCTGCTGCTATTAAATTTAAATTGTGATGATCCACTGATCATCGACCAGCCGGAAGATCATCTGGATAACGCCTTCATCGCCGACCGTATCGTGCATGATTTAAGAGAATTTAAGACCAGAAGGCAATTTATTTTTACAACCCACAACGCCAATATCCCGGTTTTTGGCGATGCCGAATTGATCGCGGTGCTAGATAGTGAAAGGAACGAGGGAGAGGTTAAAGAAGCAGGCTCTATTGATAAAAAAGAGATATGCGAACAAACGGCCCAGATACTGGAGGGCGGCGAGGCGGCCTTCCAAATGCGCAGACGTAAGTACGGCTATTAAGGATGTTGAAAAGCGAGGTATTAAAACTCATTGGGCAAGGCGAGGGCGCCAAGCTTGAGTTTAAGCGCGATGACGAGCATTCGAAACAACTTGTCAAAGTGCTTGCCAAAGCGATTGTCGCCTTTGCCAATATGAATGGCGGTAAGATTCTGCTCGGTGTCGAGGATGACGGCAAGGTTAGCGGCATCCAACGGGGCAATCTTCAGGAGTGGCTTATGGATACGGTCATCGGCAGATATGTTCATCCATTTATATTGCCGGATTACGAAGAGGTCGACGTTGAAGGAAAGCGGGTGGCCGTTGTAACCGTTCCTCAAGGTACCAGCAAGCCATACTTTCTCAAAGATAAGGATCGCGAAGATGTTTATGTTCGGTATGGAAATGTTTGCAAGTTGGCGGGGCTTGAACAACTGGCCCGGTTGCTTGATTCGGGAGGTTTGTTAGCCGCAGAGACGTTTCCCGTACATGGTTCCTCTATCGAGGATTTGGATGAGCGGCGTTATGTCGAGTATTTTGAGAGGGTGCTAAAAGACCCCGAGGCAAAAGACTGGGGAAAGGAAGACTGGCAGCAAATATTATTTAATCAAAGTTTTCTTGTAGGGGACGATGCCGCCTCATCGGTTTGTAGTTATTTTGCTTATGCGCTGTTTGCCAAGCGGCCCGGATTGAGGCTGCCGAAGGCTGAGGCACGTATCACGATATACCCTGGCGAAGATAAGGATTACCATAGCGATTATGACGAAGTCCTGGACGCGCCTTTTGTTGGGTTTCGCGGCGAGAACTATCCCACGAGTCAGGCTATCGAGCCTACCTTGCATGAAAGGTTGATCGCAGCTATTAAGCGGCATTTCAGCAAAGAGGAATTGCAGGGAACGGCGCGGCGACGATTCTGGGACTATCCTCCTAAAGTCGTCAGGGAATTGATAATCAATGCACTCGTGCACAGGGACTGGACAAAGAGTAACTATGTGCGCGTAACCGTTTATAGCAATCGCCTGGAAGTTACCAGCCCCGGCGGGCTGCCTAACGGACTGACCATAGAAAAGATCAAGAGCGGTGCGCAAGTGTCACGCAATCCACAGTGCGTGAGAATTTTCAGAAATTATGAGTATTTGGAAGATGAGGGCATGGGTATACGGCGCAAGGTTATCCCGTTGATGCGTGAACATAATGGCACAGAGCCGGAGTTTGAGGACTCTGAACATCATTTCAAAGTGACGCTGTGGAAGAAATAGACCATCTCATCATCAATTCTCCCTACGAGAAACCTAAGGAGCATTGGTTTTATAAGGTTGAGACTAAAAGATTCAAGAAGGAAGAAGGACGACGGCGGGCGGGGTATCTGATAGCGACGCCCGGTTTGAAGGGGCGGGGGCATGACGACCCGGGCAGGTTCGTGGAGATTCCGCTCGTCAATAAGATTCGCGGCTGCGTCGATGCCTGGCGCGAGGCGGGTTATCCGGGGGTAAGCGGGATGACCAAACGCCTGTTGGATTATTGGAACGATCCGGATGAGCGGGACGGCAAGCGGTTTTTCTTCTGTCAACTGGAGGCGGTGGAGACGCTGATCTGGTTTACCGAGGCGCCCGACAGCGAGAAGGTCGGGATCGAGATGCCCTCGGATGGCAGTGACTTCTTGCGCCTGTGTGCCAAGATGGCGACCGGCACCGGTAAGACGGTGGTGATGGCGATGGTGATCGCCTGGCATATCCTGAACAAGGTGACGGATCGGCGGGACGTGCGTTTTTCCAAGAATATTTTCATCGTGGCGCCCGGTCTGACGGTTAAGAGCCGCCTGGCGGTGTTACAGCCCGCCGACGCCAATAATTACTACGAGGAATTTGGCATCGTGCCCACAGACCTGATGGACAAGCTGCGGCAGGGCAAGGTACGGGTTTGCAACTGGCACGCACTCGGTTGGGAGAGCGAGGAACGGATCGCAAAGAAGAAGGGGGTGGACAAGCGCGGCGCAAAGAGTGACGAGGCGTACACCCGCGAAGTGCTTGACGAGATGGCCAATGCCCGCAATATATTGGTGATCAACGACGAGGCGCATCATGCCTGGCGCGTCAATCCCGAGGCAGAGGGGAAGTATCTGCGACAGAGGGATATGAAGGACAGCGCCGAGGAGGCGACGATCTGGGTGGGCGGATTGGATCGCCTACACAGGACGCGCGGTATTTTGGCCTGCTATGATTTTTCGGCGACGCCGTTGGCGCCAACCGGAAAGAAAAGCGTCGAAGAAGCGCTTTTCGGGTGGATCATCAGCGATTTTGGGTTGAATGATGCGATTGAATCGGGGTTGGTGAAGACGCCCCGCGTGGTGGTGCGGGACGATGCGCTACCGGACGCCAAGACTTATAAATCGCGCCTTTATCACATCTACAGCAATCCCAAGGTGAAGGATGACCTGAATCGCAAGGCAAGCCCCGAGGAACCGTTGCCGTCTTTGGTGCTCAATGCGTATTGTCTGCTTGGGTATGACTGGAAGGAGACCGCCCGGGACTGGAAAGATGAAAAGGGTGGGCCGCCGCCTGTGATGATCACCGTCGCCAACCGTACCGAGACCGCCGCCAGGATCAAGTACGCGCTGGAACGAAATCAGATATGGGTAGAGGAATTGTGTGATCCGGAACGCATTCTGCACATCGACTCCAAGGTGCTGGCGGAGGCCGAGACGGCGGATGAGGCGGTGGCGTTGAATGGGAATGGGAATGGCGGAGGAGGGGAAACCCGTAGTAAAAAGCCCACCAAGGCGGCAAGGGCGGAGCAGTTACGCAGGCAGGTGGATACGGTTGGCAAGCCCGGGGCGCCCGGGGAGCAGATCCAAAAGGTTATTTCGGTGGGGATGCTTTCCGAAGGCTGGGACGCCAAGAACGTTACCCACATTATGGGCTTGCGTGCCTTTACCAGTCAGTTGTTGTGCGAGCAGGTGGTGGGCAGGGGGCTGCGAAGGATGTCTTATGAGGTGGATGAAAGTAGCGGCTTGTTTGCGCCGGAATATGTCAATGTCTTCGGTGTGCCGTTCAGTTTTTTGCCGCATGAGGATAGTGGCAGTACACCGGCGCCCACCTTACCGAAGACGCGTATTTATGCCGATCCCGACAAGGGCAAGTTTGAGATCCGCTGGCCGAACGTCATCCATATCGAGCATACCTATCGCCCGCGCCTTTTTGTGGATTGGAAGAAGGTAGAAACGTTGGAGCTGGAGGCCGGTAATACGCCCAGCATTGCGGAATTGGCGGATGTCATTGCAGGGAAGCCCGATGTTACGAAGGTCAAAGACATAGACCTGAGTAAATTGATACGAGGACAACGATTGCAGGAAGTTGTCTTCAAGATGGCGCGGGAGACTTATGAGCGGATGAAGCCGGACTGGAAGGGCGGCAAGGAGTTTTTGTTGGCGCAACTCGTTGGGCTGACCGAGGAATTTATCCATTCCGACCGTATCGTTATCCATCCGGAACTTTTTAATCGGGATGATTTGCGGCGGCGTGTGATGCTGATCTTGCACATGAGCGAGGTCTTGAATCACCTGTGGCAGGCGATTCGGTTTGAGAATACCGAGAGGCTGAAGCCGGTTTTTGACCAGCGTCCGTTCCGTGCCACCGGCGACATGCGTGCCTGGTATACCGGCAAGCCCTGTGAATATACGCGGCGGTCGCATATCAATCTCTGTGTCTGTGACAGCACTTGGGAATCGTCCGAGGCCTTTGAGCTTGACCGTAACCCGGCGGTGGACGCCTGGGTGAAAAACGATCATCTGGGGTTTGAGGTTCTCTATATCTACAATGGCGTCGTGAAGAAGTATCGGCCCGATTTTATTATCCGCCTGAAGTCGGGTGAGTTTCTGGTACTGGAGACCAAAGGGCAGGAAACGCAACAGGACAAGGCCAAGCGCAAGTTTTTGGATGAGTGGGCGCGGGCGGTCAACGGGCAGGGCGGGTTGGGTACGTGGCGCACCGCCGTTTCAAAGGCGCCGGCGGATGTTAGGGATATTCTTCATCGTTACGGGGACTGAGGGTTACGCGGCTTATTTTCTCCGTGGCGTATTTTCCCCCGCTGCCTATTTTCCCTGTGGCGTGCTCGGCGTACTCGTTCAGCCAGCAGAATGTATTGACCAGCTTCATCTGCTCCACCGTGCCGCAAGGGATTTCCAGCAGGTTGGGATTGGCGACTACAACGGCTAGACACTGGGCGCGGGAGACGGCGACATTTAGGCGGTTCTTGCTGTAGAGAAACTCGATGTTGCGCGGCAGGTCTGCGGCGCTGGATGTCACCATAGAGATCAGGACGATGGGCGCCTCCTGTCCCTGGAATTTGTCGACGGTGCCGACCTTGGCGTTCTCCGGCAGGATGGAGCGCAGATAATTCACCTGCACATTGTAAGGCGTGACCACCAGGATGTCGTTCTCGGTGATCGGGCGCGTGCCGCCGTCGCGATCGGTGAAGGCCTGCCCAAGCAGGGTTTGGTATTTGGCTTTGATGATCCGGCCTTCCTCGACGCTCTTTTGCGAACAGCCTTCATGCCGGGCCGGGATCATCGCTATGCCTTCGTTGGGGAGATCAATGCCTTGTAGATTCAGATTACGCGCGGCGGTGCTTTCGTGGGCGGTCAGGCGGCCATCATAGAAGGCATCGGAAATAAATTGGCAAATGCCGGGGCGCATGCGGTACGTCCGGCCAAGAAAAATGCCGCGTTCGGCAGGGATGGTAGAGTGATCGCCAAGTAGGAATTCCAGCACCGATAGTCCGGCCTCGCCCGGATGCGTGCCTTGAATGGGCTGGCCCAGCTGCATTTGATCGCCCACCAGGATAATGTTTTTAGCGGCGGTGGACATGGCCACGACGTTGGCGGTTGCAACCTGTCCGGCCTCATCGATAAAGAGATAGTCCAAGCGACCATCAAAATGCGGGTTGGCGAAGGTCCATGCCGTTCCGGCAAACAGATCGGCGCCGAGGTTGATGTTGTCGGTCTTGGTTTCGGGAGTAATGAAGCGGCCATTAAAGAAGGTTTCAGCGTTACCGCCACTGGCCTTTTTGATGCCATCGAAGTGCACGCCTTTTTCGGCGGCGACATTTTCCACCTTTTCCAAGAGGTTGTGGATGGCCTTGTGGGAGTTGGAAGTAACGCCGATCTTTTTGCCGCGTTTGATCAAGTCGACGATGATGTGGCTGCTGGTGTAGGTCTTACCGGCCCCCGGCGGGCCTTGAATGAAGAGATAGCTGTTTTCCAGCGCGGCGATGGCTGCCAGCGCATCTGTTTGCAAATCATCGGAGGTGATGATCGCCTCGCCGGGCGGCTTGTCGTGAATGCGCGGCACACGGCGCGCCAGCAGTTCGGTTGCGGCGCGGGCGGTGTCGGGCGATTGCAATACCTGATCGGCATAGCGGTAGAGGGCCGCGCGGATGATCTTGCTGTCAATCGGGCCCGGCGGGCCGATGGAGAGGCTTGCCGGCAACGGGTCTTTGTTTGTCCCGCGCCTGATCCTGACGATGCGGGTATCCTCGTCGATCTCGACGAGGGTGCCGGCGGTCTTCATGGCGGCGACGTCAACGGCCTGTGCGCCGACCTTTAGCTTGTATTCCTGTGACGGGAAACGGTAGGTATAGATCAGGGAGCGTTTGTCCGGTTCGGGCGCACCGATCTGTTGTAGGCCGCCCAGGCATTCGGTGTCGTCGATTAGCTCGTCTTCAAACTTGTTTTGACGTTCGAAGCCGCTCCACCATTGCGGCTTGGCTTCCCGGTTGTGAAACTCTAACAGATGGGCCAGCAGATGGGATAGCAGATGGGATGGGCGTTCATCGTTCGGCGGCGGGTCTTCACCGGTCACGCCCAGACGGGTCTGGTAGTGCTCATATTCGATCTCCCAGTCTTTACGCTGTAGCTGTTCGTCTTCGGCATCTTCCGGCACGCCCTTAAACCATGCCGTATCTTGAGGCTTGAGGGTCAGCAGCCAATCACGCAGCAGGTGGGTGGAAACGCAGTCTACCTCGTTATAACCGGCGATCGCTTGCAGCAATTCATCGGCGCCGGTCTCGCGCCATTCGTTGTAAAAGATGATGCTATCCGCCGCCGTTGCCACCGTATTGTCTCGTTCGTCCATGTAGAAGGTTTCCAAGTTTTTGATGGAGTAGCCGGGTTCGGAGGTGCGGATGCTCTCGCGCACCACCAGGTACAGGTCGATGAATTTTTGATTGCGGAGTAGGTTGTCCAGCCGTTCCTCGCAAACCGCATAGCGGCAGGCCAGCCGTTTCAGCGCGGTCGTTTCATAGTGGTTGTAGTGGTAGATGTGGGCGTGCGGGTGCGCGGCCAGATGGTCGGCCAGAAAGCCCATAAAGCGTTGGAAGGTCGCTTTCTCCTGTTCGTGATCGTGTGCCCAGAAGGGTTTGAAGCGCTTTTCGCCGTGCTTGGAGTAATAGACGCCAAACAGGTATTCCAGGCCGTTCGGGTAGAGTGGATCGCCCTCCATATCGAAGAACAGGTCGCCATCATCGGGCACAGGCAGGCGGGCGAAGCCCTTGTTTGACGGGAATGTGTTCGATGGAAATGCGTCGGGCGGGCACGGGATGATCTCGCATTGGTCCTCGCCCGTGGTGGCTTTGTGATGCTGTAAGACCGCCTGTGCGCGCAGACGCTGGAATACGTCACGGTTTAGGTCGGGGATTTTTTTGTGCGGCGATGTTGCCGCCAGATCGGCAACGGTGCGGATGCCGGTGTTGCGCAGCTTGTCCATCTGAGCGCGTTGGATATTGGCCACGAGGCTTAAATGGTCGTCTTTTTCCCAGCGCGCTGTACAGCCATCGCGCCACTGGCAGGCGTTACAATGGCCGCATGGCTCGGGGTAGGAATTGGTAGGCAGGTTTTGAAGATAGCTTTCAAAACGGCCTTTGGCGCGGCGGTAGTAGTAGAAGAAATCGGCCACCCGGAAGCCGTGTTTTTTGTGGTCGCCCAGAAACAGGTGCATAGTGGCCGGACGCAAGCCCTGTAATGCCGCCAGCAGCTCTGAATACACGCACAGTTGCATGATGTGTTTGGGCGCGGCGGTTCGCGCCAGTTTGGTGTCGAGCACCTCATAGCTAAAATATCGCCCAAGCCGGAGGATGTGTCGCATTTCATCAGGAAGTCGGCATCGCCCCGCCAAGGGGGGTCAAGGAGTACGGCCTGATAGATGACGTCCGCACCGGATTGCATGGCATCGTGTGTAAGGGAAGCCCGATCCCGTAAGTTGTGACCTTTGGGGATCTCAATAACGGCTTTGCCTTCGTCCTTCAGGTGTTGGAGATAGGCGGCCTCGTGCTCCAAGCCTTTCTGCCGCAGTAGTCGGTCGGTCGTACTGGCTTCGGTCTTGTCCATCTTTTCAGTCAGCGCCTTCACGTCAAGAAGGCTGGCATGGTGACATCCCAAGAAGGTGGTCAAGTCCGAGGGGGAGTAGAGGATCCGATCGTTGCCGTATTGCTGCATACTATTTTTTATAAAACGCCATTAGAGGGAAAGGGGGGGGTGTTTTTATAGAGAGGGGAAGTCGGTTGCGAATAGCAAACCGCAATTACCGGCGGGCTTTTGAGGTGATGGTATCCAGGGGCATAGGAAAGTTTATTATTTTACGTCAATGGCGGAGAGGGTGGGATTCGAACCCACGGTCCAAGGTTTACTCAGACAACTCCTTAGCAGGGAGCCCCATTCGACCGCTCTGGCACCTCTCCATAGAATTTAGGGTAGCAGTATATCGGTAAGAGTATAGCGGATAAAGGGGCACTACTCGCCGAGATTTTTTTCTGTAGGGCTTCGTTTTTTCTTGATCGTTTCAAGAGAACCTTGATTTTTGTCTTCGGGGTTCGGTGGTTTTTAGCGGGTTTTAGGTATGATATTTCGGTATAATTGCCACTTCAGATGCGCCCGTAGCTCAGTTGGATAGAGTGCGTGGCTACGAACCACGAGGTCGGGAGTTCGAATCTCTCCGGGCGCGCCATCAGATTTGACGCCGTTGTGTATGGTGACATGAGATGAAGGCGTTGCAAGTCTTAGTTTACAAAGTTTCCGTAGGTCCTTAAAAATGAATATAAAAATAATCAAGAGAAGCGATGCACGCGAATCCGAGATAACCGCCGAGGCCCTGTATGAGAGCCGCCGCGAGTTCCTGCGAGGGTCGGTCTCCATGGCCGCCATGACGATGATGCCGGCGTTTTCGATGTGGCCGGTGGCCGGACGTGCCAAGCTGGATTTTGGCAGTATCGGCGAGAGTGCCTTTTCCACCGGCGAGGAGCTTACATCCATCGATGATGTGACGAGCTATAACAATTTCTATGAGTTGGGGACGGGTAAGAAAGACCCGAAACGGAACGCGCATCTTCTGAAGGTTACGCCCTGGCACGTTCGGGTCGAGGGTGAATGCGACAAGCCGGGGGAATATGCGCTAGAGGATTTTATCGGTTCATCAAGGCTGGAGGAGCGCATCTATCGGTTACGCTGTGTCGAGGCCTGGTCGATGGTCATCCCCTGGGTGGGGGTGGAGCTAGGTTCCGTTCTCAAGCGTTTTGAGCCTAATTCAAGGGCCAAATACGTGCAGTTTTTTACCATCCATGACCCGGAAAATCTGCCGGGGCAGAAGCGCCCCATCCTGGAGTGGCCGTATCGTGAGGGGCTGCGTATGGATGAGGCCATGCACCCGCTTGCTATCTTTGCGGTCGGTCTGTACGGGAAGGAGATGCCAAATCAGAACGGCGCGCCGCTGCGTTTGGTGGTGCCGTGGAAATACGGCTTCAAGAGTATCAAGTCCATCGTCAGGGTGCGTTTCACCGAGGAGCAGCCGGCGACCACCTGGAATACTTCCGCCCCGCGTGAATATGGGTTTTATTCCAACGTCAATCCGGCAGTGGATCATCCGCGCTGGAGCCAGAAGCGCGAACGCCGTATCGGTGAGTTTCGAAAACGCGAGACGCTGCCTTTTAACGGCTATGCCGAGGAAGTGGCCGGTTTGTATGGAGATATGGATCTCGAGAAGTATTTTTAGGTTCTTTTCGGTTTTTCTTCTGATCCACGTGGGGTTGTGGATTCGTGTGTTTTCGAGATGATGTAGGAGAAGTGTATGGTGTATATAGTTGCTAAACGTTGTGTATATTTACCAAGTGTCTGACGTGTAGCAATTCGTACCCACTCACACGTACCGATAAACAATTCTGCTCAGACACTTGCGAAGGGCGTGCAGGCTATCGGAGACGCAGGGGCTTACCCGTATCCGATGTTGATTTTGAGGCGTACCAGCGCGAGCAAGGCCGTACAGCACATAGACGGCGTGAGCGGAAAAACTATCTACCCGTGACGCCGACAGTTCGGCAGAAAGAACAACAACAGGAGAGCGTAGGGTGAATGGTTTTATGCAATGGTGTTTAGGCGCGTTCATTATCAGTATGGTAGGGCTGGGGGTTATGGAGATTTTTGAGCCTGAGGCGGATTTACCCAACAAGTATGATTTTTGTAAGACGGAAGGCGGGTATTGGCACTGTTCTCATCATCCAATGACGTATGAATATCCAGAAAGGCTTGAATGCGTGGACAAACATTGTGAAGTCAAAATAGACAGGAAAACAGGCGACAAGTTCAAGTTCATGGAAATACGTTTTGAAAATTGGGAAAAAGAGCGGGGGTATCTACACGTCCATGATTGACGGGCAACAGCAACAAGGCGATAACGATACAGTACATTGAACAGTTACATTATAAACAGCGAAACGAAAAACAAGCTGGTGACATTGGGTTGTGACATTGGCGTGGCGGTGGGCGTGTTACTTACTTTGGACAGACACAAAATACCGCCGTTTGACGATGGATTCAGATGCACTTATGGAGAGTTCAAAGAGATGTTGAAACGGGGGTATCTAGTGGAGATAAGCGTCCCCGATTTAGGGGCAATAATGGACTTGTTTAATCATTACCCAACAGCAAAGTTAGAGGGTATACAGCTTGACTTATTTAATCATGATCCAACAACAGAGGCGCAGATAAAAAACAAGGTTATATCGGTTCACAAGACGGACAAGGGGAAGGGGAAAATATACTTTTGAACGTGTAATAGGAAGGGGTATTGATGGCGTGTACTTTACAGCGTTGTGCGGGCACTTGCAGGTTTAGAGCTGGTTGAATTTCAATGCCGTTTCGTTTATCTTGAAAAGGTGATGGAAGGGAGCAAATATAGGAGAACAATGAATGGAAACCTTTAATTTCTTTCAAGCAATAATTGATCAATACGGAGTGGTGGGCGTGATAGTTGGTTTTGTTTGGCTTCATTTCCAAATTAAAGGTATGAAAGACAACACCAATACCCGAATTGATGGTATCAAGGATGACGTAAAAGAGATCAAGGATTTGTTTGTAAGGCACGAGCAGCAATGCAATGAAAGACACCAACAGTTCATGGACTATATGAAAGAACACGGGGACAGAATATCCAAGCTGGAAGGCAGGTTAGACGAGAGGCAACAACAGCCGGCGACCTGACCTGTTCCTAGTGCGCGTGATTATGATGTTCCGTAAGGCGAGGTAGTTTCGTTTATCTTGAAAAGGTGGCGGAAGGGAGCAAATACAGGAGAACAATGAATGGAAGCCTTTAACTTCTTTCAAACAATGGTTGATGAATATGGAGCGGTGGCAGTGCTGTTTGGCTTTGTGTTGGGTTGGCTTTATTTCCGTTTCCGAATTGATGGTATAGAAAACAACATCAATATCAACATGGAAAACATCAATACCCGAATTGATGGTATAGAAAACAACATCAATAAAAGCATAGAAAGGATCGAGAATGCGTTTGCAGAGCATGAGAGGAAATGCGCGGAAAAGCACCAACAGTTCATAGACTATATGGAAGAACACTCGGGCAGAATATCGCATATAGAAGGCAGGCTAGACGAGAGGCAACAACAGCCGGCGACCTGACCTGTTCCTAGTGCGCGTGATTATGATGTTCCGTAAGGCGAGGTAGTTTCTCGTTTATCTTGAAAAGGTGATGGAAGGGAGCGATACAGAGGAATAATGAATGGACAATAGCGGCAACGGCTTCATTGAATGGCTTTTCAAACAGGGTTCGTTGGGAGCGATACTTGGAGTTGTCTTGTTTGTGGGATATAACAGTATCAATACCAAAATTGACAACGTGTATACCAATCTCAATACCAAAATTGACAGCGTGAGTACCAGTATCAATGCCAGAATTGATAGCGTGAATGTAAGAATTGATGGTATCCAGGCCGATATAAAAGAGATCAAGGATAGGGAAAAGTGGTTTATGGATCATGTGATCAAAAACGGGGACAGGATATCTAAGCTGGAAGGGCAACTGGCGAGGGAACAGGGCAATTCTTAATCCATAGTCTCAGCGTCCCATCGTCTCATCGTCCCATCCTATATACGCACTTCATAATATCGGGACAAACCCCACAGCCATAGGCTATGCCCCCTCGCCGGCGCGCTTGCGGCAAGCCTGCCTGCGGAAGGGGATGCCGGCGGGGTTTTATCCGTGAAGTTCAGCGCAAGATACTTGGTAAGGCCGGTATTGTTTCTGGCGCTGCTTATCCCGCTAGGCCTGCACGCCTACGGGTTTTTCAGTGGTGCCGCCGGCGCCAATCCGATTGAGTTTGTGACGCGGCGCGCGGGCGACTGGGCGTTGAGGATCCTGCTGATCACCCTGGCGATCTCGCCGTTGGCAAGGATCACCGGCTGGCATGGGTTGGTACGCTACCGAAGGATGTTCGGCCTGTTTGCATTTTTCTACGTCTGCGTCCATCTCTTTTTGTATGTCACCTTGGATAAATTCTTCGATATGGGTGAAATCCTGGATGACGTGATCAAGAGGCCGTTTATCACCGCCGGTTTTTCGTCGTTTTTGTTGCTGATACCGCTTGCGGTTACGTCAACCAGGAGAATGGTGGAGCGGTTACAGCATCGCTGGGTTTTGCTGCACCGGTTGGTCTATCTGATCGCGGTGCTGGCGGTGTTGCATTTCTGGTGGATGGTGAAGGCGGATACGCGGGAGCCGGCCATCTATGCGGCCGTGCTGGCCGTGCTGCTCGGGTTCAGGTTGTTTTTCTACGTGAGGAGAAGGCTGCGCCCCTTGTCACGCCGAGGCGGAATATAGATGGTCTTTACAGGTTTCGGTGATCGTTTTGCCATCGTTATGCGAGTCGCCGATCAGCTTTTGTACGGCGTGCGTAAATTCATGGTTCAGGTTGCTGAAAAATGTGGTTGAAAGCGGGTATTTTTCCGTCGGTAGCGCGATGATTTTTCGCGGAAATGTTACCGGCAGGATCGTCCGGTCTTTATACATGACGTGCAGCGCAAAGACCCAACGCCAGTCCCAGGGGCAGGGCGCCGCAAGGTCGGTTTCCGGAGTGATGCCGAAGACATCGCCATCCGTCGGGTGAACGTCGCTGAATACACGGGCTTGAAAGGAGGAGAGATCATTTGCGCACAGCAGGCCGGCCGCTACGATGTCGGGCTTGCTCGAGTGTTGGACGAGGCGTGCATACAGCGATGGGTAGATGAGTTGCAGAAAGGCGAGGAGCTTGGGATAGGGTTCAAGCGGACGGGCGGCGGGTTGCATGTAACCAAAAGATGTCGATGTTTAGGGGTCTAATCGTGTATATAATTCCTAGTTTATTTTACCGGTATCCAGGTGTATAACGCTGTTGCGATCTTTCTCACGCGCCCGTAGCTCAGTTGGATAGAGTACCTGGCTTCGAACCAGGTGGTCGGGAGTTCGAGTCTCTCCGGGCGCGCCAATTCAACGGCTTACGGAAAAATATTTGAAAGGTATAGGGTATTTTTTACCTGTTCAACACGTTGTCCCGATGCCTTTCAATCGTGTTGATGACCTTGTCTATTTGCGGTTCCCCGATATTCATTTCACGCAACGTTTTTTTCACGCATTCCATCATGGCGTCAAAATGTTCATCGCTCAGGCCGTTTTCCACCGCATTTTTATGCGCCCTACGCATGTCTTTGCCGGTATATAGGGAAGGGCCGCCGAAGATGTAGGTTAGAAAAGCGTTCATCTTCAGCTCTTGCTTTTTGATGTCCACGTTTTCAAAAAATCCCTTGATACGCTCGTCACGCAGTATGTTTACGTACAGATAGTGCGAGGCCTTTTTAACGGTGTCTTTACCGCCGATTTCTTGGTATAGAGTTTCGTCCATAGTCGTGTATAGTGTTAGGGGTTTATATTGGATGTATGGGTGCGCCGGCGGGCGCGGCGCGGGCTAAAAAAGTGTGCGTTCGTCGTCATCTGTTGAGTACGTCGTCTCGATAGCTTTCGATTTTGTCTAGAACTATGCCTGCCTGACTTTCACCGACGCCCAAGTCGTTCAACGTTTTTTTCACACACTCTAGCACCGCATCAAAATGTCCGTCATTCAGACCATTTTCCACCGCCTTTTTGTGTGCCTGACGCATGTTTCTGCCTTCATAGATGGCCGGGCCACCAAGTGCCTGGGTCAAAAAGGTGCTCATCTTGCGCTCTTGTCTTGCTATGTCGACGGTATCAAAGAAGCCTTTGATACGGTCGTCATTCATGATGTTCAGGTACAGGTGATGCGCGGCCGCCGTCATGGCGGCTTGACCGCCAAGTTCTTCGTATAGGGTCTTGCTCATGGTTTATGCTTATATAAGTGCTATTGATGAAACCTAAAGTATATCGGGCAAACCGATTTTTTCAACCATTTCGGGATAAGAAGGGGATCGCGGCGGCGGTTGCCTTTTTTTTGATGCCGGCGATGGTTGACGCCACGAACGTCTATTTTTCTCATGGGGCGGGTATCAAGAATCGCGCGCTGGCGGGCGCGGGCGCGGCATTTCCGCAGGATGCCATGGCGGCCGCTATCAACCCCGCGGGGATGGCCTTTGTAGGTGGGCGGCTTGACGTTGGCGCGGTGTTGTTCATGCCTCGGCACGGGTATTCCGCGGGGAGTAGTCGCGTCAATGGCGAGGGCGGGGCGTTGACGTTGGGCGCGGGTTCCGAAGGCAGTGGCGACCGGTTCTTTTTCGTCCCCAGTTTCGGCTTCAATCGTATGCTCACCGAACGGGATGCGGTGGGGGTTTCGATCTACGGCAACGGCGGCATGAACACGAGTTATGACGGCGGCAGTGTCGTGTTTGATCCGGATGGGCCGGGGGCGGCGGTAACGTCAAGGATCGCCGGCACCTTCGGCGATGGCCTCGGCGGCGGCAGCGGCGTTGCCGGCGTCGATATGATGCAGGTGTTTTTCAATTTTTCTTATGCGCGCAGGTTTTCCGACCGCTTTGCGGCGGGCATTAGTCCGATCCTTGCCGTTCAGAGTTTTCGCAGTAACGGTCTGGATGCGTTTGCCGGTTTTACCAAGACCTCCGCCGAGAGCAACGGCGCCGTTATGGCGGAAAACCTGACCGGTAACGGGCAGGATTATTCCTACGGCGGCGGCGTGCAGTTGGGGGCGTTGGCGAGGGATGTGATCGGTACGGCGGATTTCGGTGTCTCGTATCGCTCAAGGATCTATATGAGCAGGTTTGACGATTATGCGGATCTGTTTGCCGAGAACGGGGATTTTGATATTCCGGCGACCTTGTGGGCGGGCGTCGCCGTCGATCTGAGTGACAGGCTGACGCTGGTGGCGGATTATCAAAGGATCGAGTACGGCGACGTTGATGCCGTAAGCAATGACGTGCGCAACGTCTTTGATTGTCCGGCAGCGGGCCGCGGGGGGAACGATGTGGAGAGCTGTCTGGGCGGGGATGACGGCCCCGGATTCGGCTGGCAAGACGTGGATATATTCAAGGTGGGCCTCCAGTGGCGGGCGTCTGCCAACGTTACCGCACGTTTCGGCTATAGTCATGTCGATCAGGTGGTGGACGACGACCAGGTGCTCTTTAATATATTGGCGCCGGCGGTGGTTGAAGACCACGTTACCTTAGGGGCAACCTTTAAGCTTGGAGAGTTGGGCGAGATCAGCGTTGAGGCGATGCACGCTCTGCATAATTCGGTGAAGGGGCGCAATACTTTTGATCCCACTCAAGAGGTTCGTTTGCGGATGAAACAGTATGAGGTGGGGATCGGCTGGTCGCGGGAGTTTTAGGGGCCGGTTGGTCGGTGTGGCTGATCGGTAGAGAAAATATCCAGTCCAGTCAATGGTCGGCGAGTAGTGCGGTGACTTGGCGTTGTAATATGTCGGCACTGACGGCGTTTGCGTCTATCGGGCTGCCGATGGTGAGCTTGATCTTGCGCCACAGTTTACGCGGCAGCCCCTTCATGGGTTTGCCGCGCCGGTTGCTGAAGTAGCTGCCCCATAGCCCGTCCAGCGCCACGGGGATGACCGGTACGGGTGTTTCGGCAAGTATGCGGTCGATGCCCGGTTTGAAGGTGTCGGTCTTGCCGTTTGAGGTTAATTTTCCCTCCGGAAATATGCCGACTACGTTACCGGCGCGAAGTTCCTGCGCGATCTGTTCGAAGGCCTGTTCAAAGAGTGCGGCGTCTTCTTTTTTCGAGGCGATGGGAATGACGTTGGCGGCCCTGAATATAGGGCGCAGGGCAGGGGTGTTGAAGATCTTGTGGGACATGACGAAACGGATCGGCCGGCGGATACATCCGCCTATGACGAGGGCGTCCATCAGGCTGACGTGGTTGGAGGCGATGACTACGCCGCCCTTGTCGGGTACGTTGTCCAGGTCGATCTTCTTTACGCGATATACCAGGTGAACGAGTATCCAGGCGATGAAACGGATGAAAAATTCGGGGATGAGCGTGTAGATGTAGATCGCCACGCAGGCGTTCAGTGCCGCCGTTACGAGGAATAGTTGCGGGATGGTGAGGCCGGTCTTCAACAGGGAGATCGCATACAGGGCCGAGGCGATGATCAGGATGGCATTGAGAATATTGTTGCCGGCGATGACCCTTGAACGTCTCTTGAGGTTGGAGCGTGCCTGAATGAGTGCATACAGGGGGACGATATAGATGCCGCCGAACATTCCGATGAGGAAGAAATCGAGGATCAACCGCCAGTTTTCCGGCGCCAGGACGAATGTCTGAAGGCCCACGGGGCCGGCGACGGCGGGCGTGGTCGTCGCCAGGAATACGTCGGCGCCGAACAGGGTCAGGCCGATGGAGCCGACCGGCACCAGCCCCAATTCTATGGTGCGGTTTGAGAGACGTTCGCACAACAGTGAACCGGTGCCGATGCCGATACAGAATAGACCCAGAAAGAGGGTTACAACCTGTTCGTTGGCGTGTAGGGAGAGGTGGGTGAAGTTGGGTAGTTGGGTGATGTAGGTGGCACCCAGAAACCAGAACCATGATATGCCCAGAACGGCGTAAAAGATCGTTTTGTTTTCCCGTAGGCTGTTTAGGTTGCGAAAGGTTTCCGTCAGGGGATTCCAGCGTACTTTGAGTTCGGGGTCGACGGCGGGGGCGACGGGGATTCTGGTGCTGCTTGCCAGGCCGAGTGCGGCGAGTGCCACGATGGTGCAGGGCACCAGCACTTTCGGGCCGGACGCGCTGCCGATCAGTAGCCCCCCCAACATGGTGCCCAGCAGGATGGCGATAAACGTGCCGGATTCGACCAGGGCGTTGCCGCCAACCAGCTCATTTTTGCCGAGGTGTTGCGGGATGATCGAGTATTTGATCGGGCCAAACAGCGAGGATTGAGAACCCATGAGGAACAGGGCGGCCAGCAGCAGCGGGACGCTTTCCAGGTAAAAGCCGACCGCGGCGAATAGCATGATGCAGATTTCCGCCATTTTTATGCGCCGGATCAGTGCCGATTTTTCAAGCCGATCCGCGATTTGGCCGGCGATGGCGGAAAACAGCAGGAAGGGCAGTATAAAGAGGATGGACGCCAGATTGATGATGTAGTGGGAGCTGGAGGCGCCGGCATAGATGCTCTGAAAGGCGATCAGGATGAACAGGGAATTTTTGAATACGTTGTCGTTGAACGCGCCCAGGAATTGGGTGATGAAGAAGGGGACAAAGCGCCTTGCCCCTAATAGCTGAAACTGGTGGTCTGAACGTTGGGCGTCGCGGGCGGACAAGAGCGTCAATGGCAGCAGGATTGCCCCAGTTTTTTCAGACGCCAGTAGTTATACGGCCATGGCGTCAGAAACCCTACGATCAACATGATGGGGATCACCCACCAGACCAGTTTTGCGCCGCCGGTCAGAAAGTAGTCGGCGGCGTTCATGGCTATTTCCATCGAGAGCATGGAGATGAAGCTCATGCCCATGGCGGTGGTGATCGCATTTTTGAACGCCATGCTTTTGCGCATCAATATGATCGTTTCGAGTATGATGCTGGTGATCAGGCCGTTGATGATGGCCAAGCTGAAGACCAACAGGATCGGGGTATCGGGGGCGTAGATCTGAAAGTAGGCGATGGTGCCGAAGTCGCCGATGGCACAGCCGATGAGACACCACATGGTATTGTAGGCACTTTTCCCCCAAACTTGGGGGCTGCCCCAAAAGGATATCGAAGCGGTCATTGCGGATTGTTGGGACATTTGTTGTGCCTTTTGTTATGTCTTTCCGTTACGTCTTTCCGTTACGTCATTCGGGTAGGCGGTTATTTGTAGTCGGGATTGGTGGCGCCCTGGTCAAAGTCTACCTCGACCTCCACGTCTGTCTTCAAACGCGATTGGCAGGCCAGTATGTAGTTGTCTCTTAACATGTCGCCGTCAAGGGTGTAGGCGAAGTCCGTCAGTTCTTTTACCTTGCCGCTGAGGAGTTTTGCCCGACAGGTGCCGCACGAGCCTACCTTGCAGTCGCACGGCCATTTAATGCCGGCATTGAGCGCCGCCTGCAACAGGTTGATGCCGCCCTTCACGTCAAATGTTTCACCCGTGTTTTTTATGGTTGCCTTGAAGTCTTTCTTTTTTCCACCCAATCCAAACATGTCGTGTTCTCCTCATAAATTATTCCGCATGAAACGGATAACGTCTCGTGGCCTCAAGTCTAAGGGATCAGGCAAAAAATATATAGACTGCCGCCCGATTATTTAGTTCCGTCATGGGCACGAGATCAGGCGGCGGCGGTAAGGTAGAGGCTTAGCCACCAGCCCCCCCACAAGATCAGTGCCAGGCCGGTCATCGCACGCATCCATTTCGGCGGCAGGGGCAGTATTTTTTCCAGCAATACGAATATCGTTATCAGCACCACCCAGAGCATGTTCATTACGCCGACCGAAAATAAGATCGCCATCAACGCCCAGCAGCAGCCGACACAAAACAGGCCGTGGTGCATTCCCATCTTGAACGCCCCCCAATGCCCGTTTTGCCAGGCCGACATTAAGAACCCGAGAGGCGTGCGGCACTGGTGGAGACAGGCGTCTTTCATCGGCGTCCACTGGTATATGCCGGCCGCGACCAGGATGCCGCCGCTCAATAAATAGCTGCGGCTGTACATCATCGGATTTAGCAGTTCGCCGCCATGTAAGGGCCATTGAACGGCCGCCGCAACCAGGCTGAAGACGCCCCAGGCGAACAGGTAACCGGCCAGAAAGATGAAAGTCGGGGAGTAGGGTTGCTTTCTGCGTCTCTTTTGTCGGTTTACGGTGGCGAACATCATCACCATAGGGGTGGCGGTCGGCGTCATCATGGCGATCATCATGGTGAACCACATGATGAAGAGCATGAGCAAGTCCCATGCCGTCCATGCCCCGGTGTCGCCAAGCGGCGGCATCCACATATCGACGAGGTGCATGTTTTCCATCGCCCAGGCCATGTAGATGAGATATGCCCAGCCGACGGCCGCTACGGCAACCAGCCCGACGGTGACGATCTTTCGGTCTTCGGGGCTTATTGTGAGATTTGGGTTTGGTGTGTCCATTGGGTTTGGGTTTAGTGTATCCATTCCTATTTGGCTTGGTGTGCCTATTTCGGTTTGGCGTGTCCATTCCCATTCAGGCAGTTGCCGCTATATTAAAAGATTTCTGCGGTCTTTGCGATTGCGTCTATTATCATGGGCGTAACTGTGTTATCGTTTTACAAAAGACAACGTTTGTGCACGTGTGGAGGTGAGTAGTGGCAATAACGAATTGGAGAGTGGAAGGTAATTATTTTGAGTCATGCAACTGTGACAATCTTTGCCCATGCATACTGTTACGCGACCCAAGCAGGGGATTTTGTGAAGCCATTGTAGGCTGGCATATCGACAAAGGTCATTGCGAAGACGTCAATCTGGATGGCCTCAACATCGGCGTCTGGCTGCATGCGCCGGGAAACCTTACCAAGGGGGGCTGGAGGCTGGCGCTGTACGTGGATGAAAACGCCGACGATGCCCAGTTCGATGCGATTTGCTCGCTGTGGAGCGGTGAAGGCGGGGGGCATTTAAGCGTGATCGCAAGCCTGGTGGCCGAGGTGATCAGCGCCAAAAAGGCGAAGATCACTTTTGAGAGCACCGCCGAGAAAAAACATCTGGTGATCGACGGCGTCGGTGAGAACGAGATGTATCCGATGGAAGGCGAGGAAGGCAAGAATGTTACGGTGGCCAATCCGCCGTTGGCGGTGGCGCCGGGAAATCCGATCGTGGTGCATGAGTCCAAGCGCGCCCGTTATCACGATAACGGTATAGAGTGGTATCAGTCAGGCAAGGCGGGTCTGGCGTCTCCTTTCCAATACGGCCCGTAAGTCCGCCTGTAGTCCGGCCCGTATCCGCAAATCCTACCGAGCCGCGTTCCGACGCGGCTCCGGGTTAGTTAGTTGTTGGTGGAGATCTTGAACGGCAGATAGACGGGGCACCAGCCGAGGATGCCCGTAAACACGGGGATCGCCCCCAGCAGACCGAACCACCATCCCTTCATCCCGTCCTCGCCGGGCGCCAGGGCAATGGCAAGGCCGATAAATAAAAGGCCGACTAGAATCCGCACCATGCGTTCGGTATCTCCTATGTTTGTAACCACTTGTTATCCTCCGGGAAATGGTATTTCATAATGCTCGCAGTAAACTCTCATCTTCTTGCGCTGTCTGGCGGAAGATACATTTCAAGCACTCTATTCTTCTACTTTCGGCTATAAGAATACTCAAGTATCAAAGGGCATACAAGCACAAAGGCAAGAAGGCCACGTAAAAATCCCGTACCATGTTGCGGGTACGTATCCATTCAAGGAGGGCTTCATGTCCGTTTATAGATGGCTGTGCAGGTTTGTTTTTGTAGGTGTTCTTTCGGTTGGCGGGGCAATGGCGGAGGACATTCCCGCCACGTTGGAGGAGTTGGAGCGGTACGAGGCCGCCCATATCGCCGGTGAAGGCGGCGCGGATGATGGGCGAACCGGTGCGGATGCGGTGCTCAAACAGTTTAACCTTCAGGTCTGGCATACCCGGCTTGCCTGTATCAAGGCCGTCGGTCATGAGGAATTTTGTACCTGTATCAGTGAGAATATCCCTACGGATCAGGAATTTGCAAACTATGTCGTCGCCGTCTCAAAGACTAAGGATGATCTGAAGTTTGAGCAGTTGAGCGAGTATTATCAGGAGGTCGTTGACATGGCGCGTACTTCAAGGGACAAGTGCGTGGAAGAGACGATGCGGTAGGTTTTTGTGTAGAGCGAGGTAGCCGAAGCAAAAAAATCACCAATTTGGGTAATTTTTTATCATGAGCGGGAATATTCTGTACACCGGCGACAACCTCTACATCCTTCACGGCATGGACGGCGAGACGGTGGATCTGATCTATCTCGACCCGCCGTTCAACTCCAAACGCCTGTACAAGGCACCGGTGGGCAGCCGGGCGGCGGGGGCGTCCTTCAAGGATATGTGGACGTGGCAGGACGTCGACGAATCCTACCTCGACCAGCTGGTGGAGGATTATCCGTTCTTGGTGCAGTTTATCCAGTCGGTGGAAGTCATCCACGGCAAACCGATGATGGCATACCTCACCTACCTTACCCAACGCCTGATAGAAATGCACCGCGTCTTGAAACCGACCGGCTCAATCTATCTGCACTGCGACCCGTATGCTTCGCACTACCTGAAGATCATCATGGACAGGGTCTTCGGCAGGGATAACTTTCTGAACGAGGTGACATGGAAACGCACCACCACCAAAAACGACTACGCACAAGGCGCGGTGAACTGGCCGCGCGTCCATGATGTAATGCTCCATTACCGCGCGAGCAAAGCGTATAAAACCTTCGCCCAACCCTTTGGCCCGCTATCGGAAGACTATGTAAGAAAAACATATCGGAAGATCGAACCAGAGACCGGCCGGCGTTACCGACTTGACAATCTTGCAGCACCGGGCGGCGGCACACGCGGCCATCCGCAATATGAGTTTATGGGCGTGACCCGTTATTGGCGATACAGCAAAGACAAAATGGAAGACCTGTTGGCCGCGGGGAGGATCGTACAGACCGCGCCGGGCAGAGTGCCGGCATATAAACGCTATCTGGATGAATCGAAGGGCGTTGCGATTGGCGACATATGGACAGACATCGCCCCCGTTTTAGGCGCCGCCAAAGAACGCACCGGCTACCCGACCCAAAAGCCGTTGAAACTGCTGCAACGCATCATTGAGGCCTCCAGCAACAAAGGCGACACCGTCCTCGACCCGTTTTGCGGTTGCGCCACCACCTGTGTCGCCGCCCAACAACTCGGCCGCAACTGGATCGGCATCGACATCTCCGAAAAGGCCGCCGAACTGGTGGTGGAGCGTCTCTCAGACGAGGCCGGCCTGTTCACCGACTTCGTCCACCTCGACCGCCCGCCGGTGCGTACCGACCTGGAGCAGTGCGCCCCCGATCAAGACGCAAAAACCCGCCTGTACGCCGACCAGCACGGCCAATGCAACGCCTGCGGCGTGGAAATGGAGATACGGCATTTGGAGATCGACCACATCATCCCCCGTGCCAAACACGGCGGCGACTACTATGAGAATTACCAACTGCTGTGCGGCCACTGCAACCGCACCAAAGGCGACCGACCGATGGAATACCTACGCGCCAAGATCAAGCGTAGGAGTGAAACGCTAAGGACCAGGGTTTCGTTCTAATGGAAATTCCACACCCACCGAAAAGGGACAAGATGAACAAGAGAAAGCTACTCACTGTGCCGTTTGCACTGTGCTGAAGAGCCTGCTTGCAGTAATAGCGGGTGGGTCGTTGCACGAGGCGGCATCTGATGGCCGAGTTGAGGTCATCCGTGTGCTGCTGAAGGTCGGTGCCGAGGTCAATGCACGAACTGAGTATGGGCACACGCCCCTGTATCTCGCGGCACGGAATGGCCAAATCGAGGCCATCCGTGTGCTGCTGGAGGCCGGTGCCGACGTGAATGCACGAGACGAGGATGGGAGTACACCCCTGCATCACGCAGCGAGGTATAACCCAAAGACCGTCCGCACACTGCTAGAGGCTGGTGCCTTCGTCAATGCACGAGACAAACATAAGTTCATGCCCCTACATGTCGCGGTGTGGCGGGGCCACTTCGAGGCCGTCCATGCACTGCTGGAGGCTGGTGCCGACGTCCATGCACGAGTCAAGGGTGGGATCACGCCCCTGCATGAGGCGGCGTCTGATGGCCAAGTCGAGGCTGTCCGTGCACTGCTGAAGGCCGGTGCCGATGTCCATGCACAAACCAAGGATGGGAACACGCCCCTGCATTCTGCGGTACAGCTTATATATGGCCGAGTTGAGGTCGTCCGTGTGCTGCTGAAGGCCGGTGCCGAGGTCAATGCACGAACTGAGTATGGGCACACGCCCCTGCATCTCGCGGCACGGAATGGCCAAATCGAGGCCGTCCGTGCACTGCTGAAGGCCGGTGCCGAGATCAATGCACAAACCAAGGATGGGCGCAGTCCGGTAGACTATACCCAAATGGGCATGAAAGACTATGCCCGAAGGAGAAAAGATACCAAAGGTTCGATGGTGCCTTTCAAGAAGACCATCAAGGTCTTACAGGCAGCCGGCGGCCAATCGACCGCCACCCGCCGGCGGTTGCATTGATGAAGGGGTCAGATTGATTAATATGACTTCAAACGCTATCCTTACGTAACTCAAGTGTGCACCCACCGACAAAGGGCAAGATGAACAAGAGAAACCTACTCACTGTACCACTACGCTATGCCTGATGAGCCTGCGGTAATGACCGAGCCGTTGCACGAGGCGGCGAAGGAAGGCGACGTTGCCAAGATCCGTACCTTGTTAAATAAAGGTGCGCAAGTCGATGCACAAGACGAGAATGAGAGCACACCCCTGCATTTCGCGGCAGTGTATGGCCAGGTCGAGGCCATCCGTGCACTGTTGAAGGCCGGTGCCGACGTCAATGCACGAACACAAGACAAGTATAAGTTCACGCCCCTGCATAACGCGGCGTCGCAGGGCCACGTCGGGGCTGTTCGTGTACTGCTGGAGGCTGGTGCCGACGTCAATGCACGAACCAAGAAGTGGGGATACACACCCCTGAATTGTGCGGCGGAGGCAGGCCGAGTCGAAGCTATCCGTGCACTGCTGGAGGCCGGTGCCGATGTCAATGTACGAGCCGAGAATGGGAAAATGCCCCTGCATAACGCAGCGATGAAGGGCCAAGTCGAGGCCGTCCGTACACTGTTGGAAGCCGGCGCCGACATCAATGCACAAACCAAGAATGGGGGCACGCCTCTGCATGTCGCGGCGTTGAAGGGTCACGTTGAGGCCGTCCGTGCGCTGTTGAAGGCTGGTGCCGACGTCAATGCACGAGCCAAGTATAAGTTCACGCCCTTGCATGGCGCGGCGATGATGGGCCACGTCGAGGTCATCCGTGAGCTGCTAAAGGCCGGCGCCGATGTCCATGCACGAACCGAGAAGGGGTTCGCGCCCCTGCATTTCGTAGCGGAGGCAGGCCACTTCGAGGCCGTCCATGCACTGCTGGAGGCCGGTGCCGACGTCCATGCACAAGCCAAGGATGGGAACACGCCCCTGCATAACGCGGCGTCGCAGGGCCAAGTCGGGGCCGTCCGTGTACTGCTGGAGGCCGGTGCCGACGTCCATGTACGAGGCGAGAGTGAGTGCACACCCTTGCATTTCTCGGCACAGCGAGGTCAAGTCATCGCTATCCATGCACTACTGGAGGCCGGTACCGATGTCCATGCACGAGACGGTAGTGAGCGCACCCCCCTGCATCTCGCGGCACGGCATGGCCAAGTCGGCGCCATTCAGGTACTGCTGGGAGCCAGTGCCGACGTCCATGCGAAAGACAAGGATGGGTGCAGCCCGGTAGACTATGCCCGAATGGGCATCATGGAGAACATCGAACGTTCAATGGTACTTTTCAAGGAGACTATCAAAGTCTTACAGGCGGCCACCCGATAGCGGGTTGTCAGATTGAATTAGTGTGACTTCAAACGCTATTTTTGCGTAACTCAAGTGCGCACCCACCGACAAAGGCAAGATGAACATAGAGAAACCTACTCAAGGACTAGAGTGTCATTCTGATAAAGGCCATGCGAATAGATATTATTAGGTATGTTTCATATCTGTTTATATCTGCTATATTTTTTTCATGTGTCTCAAGTGCGGAGACGAGTGCCTTTGAGGTTACCGGTGATTTGGTGCAGGGGGGGTTGGCTTACGGTAGCGTGGCGCCCGGCTCCAGGGTGTATGTCAACGGTCACGGGGTGCGGGTCTCGCCTCGGGGGGAGTTTATCGTCGGCTTCGGGCGCGATTATCCGGCGGAGGCCCGGTTGACGGTCTATGCGGCGGATGGGTCAAGGGCGTTGCATGTGCTCAAGGTTGCGGCGCGTGAGTATGATGTTCAGCGTATAGACGGGCTGCCCGCCGATAAGGTCACGCCCGGTAAGGAGGCGATGAGGCAGATTCGGGAGGAGGTCAGGCAGGTTGCCGCGGCCCGGCGGCGCGACGATGCGCGGATGGATTTTGCGGACGGGTTTATCTGGCCGGTGCGGGGGCCGATCTCGGGGGTCTACGGCAGTCAACGAATCCTTAACGGACAGCCAAGACGCCCGCATTTCGGTATTGATATTGCCGCCCCGACGGGGACGCCGGTGGTCGCGCCGGCGGGCGGTGTCGTGTCTTACGTCAATGAGGATATGTATTTTTCGGGGGGTACGCTGATCCTGGATCACGGGCATAGTCTGTCCTCCTCGTTTTTGCACCTGCACGAGATCTTGGTGAAGGAAGGGGAACGGGTTGAGCAGGGGCAGAAGATCGCGTTGGTAGGGGCGACAGGGCGCGTGACCGGCGCGCATCTGGACTGGCGTATGAATTGGCACCGGCAGCGGATCGATCCCGGTTTGATCATGGACCCCGACTCGATTTCAGGTGAAACGCCGGGCCGGGAGTAGTTTTAAGTTTGATTCAAGCCCTGGTAGTAGTTCATCAGGATCTTCGCCACTTCGGGGCGGGCAAATTCTCCGGGCAGGTCTTCGCCGGCGGCGAGCATCGCGCGTACTCTGGTACCGGACAGGAGTACGAAGTCTTCCTTGTTGTGATCGGGCGCGTCTCGCATCATGACGACGCGGTCGAGCTTTTTTGAGTATGCGGTATGGTCGGCGCGGAAGATCTTTATTTCCAGCGCACCGGAAGGGACTTCGTCGTCGAAGATCGTTTGGGCGTCAAAGGCGCCGTAGTAGTCGCCTACGCCGGCATGGTCGCGGCCGATGATGAAGTCGGTGCAGCCGCAATTTTGACGGAAGATCGCATGCAGTACCGCTTCACGCGGGCCGGCGTATAGCATGTCGAAGCCATAGCCCGCGATCATGACTGTGTTTGAAGGAAAATAAAGCTCGACCATCTTTCGAATGGCGGCGTCTCGCACCGGCGCGGGGATGTCGCCCGGCTTTAGTTTGCCCAGTAGCATGTGGACGAGGATGCCGTCCGCCTGCGTTGCATCCCGTGCCATCTTGCACAGCTCTTCGTGGGCGCGGTGCATGGGGTTGCGCGTTTGAAAGCCCACCACGGTGCTCCAGCCGTGTCGGGTAATTTCGGCGCGGATCTCGACGGCGGTGCGAAAGGTGTCGGGAAATTCGTTGCTGAAGTAGCTGTAGTTGAGTACCTGGATCGGCCCCGAGATGACGGTGTTGCCCAGCGACATGAAGGTGGCTACGCCGGGGTGTTCGGGGTCGGTGGTGCGATAGACCTTTTCCGTGATGGCGGCGAGTTGCTCATCGCTTAGTTGTTCGACGGCTTCAACGTCTTGAATGGCGATGACGGGATTGCCTTCGACGTTCGGATCGCGCAGCGCAATGCGGCTTGTGGAGGGTGCATTGCGGACGAGATTCAGTACGGGTGTCGGCCAAAATAGGCCGCTTTCGGTACGCATATGATGGGCGACGGAGAGCGCATCGGCGGCGTTCATGAATCCTGTCAGCGGGGTGAAGTAGCCCGCACCCAGCATGACCGCATTGGAGGCCGCCGCCGAGTTTATGAGGATCGAGGGCAGGGTTTCGGCTTCTTGCGCCAGTTGTTTGCGCGTGGCCTCGTCTTCCACGTACAAGGGCATCAAGGTGTCCGATCCGTGCGGTTTAATCATTCATGCTCTCCCGAACGTTGGGTAAGTGGCGGTTATGCAAGTTATACAAGGTTATACGAAAAAGAAGGGCAATGCCGATAGTGTATTCCAATAGCAGGAGCATTTTACTATAGTTTAGGCCTATCTGTTAGTCATGTATGGTCGCGTATAGTTCACATAGTCGTGAGAAAAACTACGCAAAAACTGCAACATTTTCTCCGAAATGAAAATATTTAGTCATGAATCAATCCTTATTAATCCTGTACGTGTCCTTTGTGGCGTGCTTAGGTGGTAACTGTTCCGGCATTTAGTCCGGCGGCGCGGATGCCGGCGATGGCGCAATGTTCGTCTTGATCGGAAAGGTCGCCGCTGATCCCTACCGCACCGATGATCTCGTCTTCCCCGTCTTTTACCAAGACGCCGCCGGCTACGGGCAAGAGGCGTTGGTCGGAAAGGTTGATCAGGGCGTTCATAAACATCGGGCGCTCTTCGCCCATCTCTCCCAGCTTGCGCGAGGATACCCCGAAACCGATGGCGCCCCAGGCCTTGGCCATGGCGATCTTCGGGCGCATCAGGCTGGCGCCGTCGGCCCTGGACATCGCCTTTAGATGGCCTCCCGAGTCGAGTACCACGACGGTGAGCGGCGCCAGGTTGCGCTGTCGGCCTTCCGCATGGGCGGCCTCGATGATCGTGTTGGCTTGTTCAAGCGTGATCTTTGTCATATTTCATCTCTGTATATTGCCTCTGTATATTTTACGGGCTTATGTTAGTAAAATAGGCTTAAGATAAGCAAGTGCTGTCCCCGACATCGTAACCAACCAGACGTAACCGAAGATGATTTTTTCCGGCAAGGCGATTTCAGTCCGTTTGGCAGAGGGGGCGGTGGCGCAGTTGGTGTTTGATCTTGAGGGGGCAAGTATCAATAAGCTGAGCCGGGCGGTGCTGGCGGAATTGGATGCCGCCGTGAGCGCGATTGAGGCGGATGAGACGATCCGCGCGCTGATCCTATCCAGCAATAAGCCTGTCTTTATGGTCGGTGCGGACGTTACCGAGTTTCTGGGCTTTTTTGCCCTGCCGGATCAAGAGCTTTTGCACTGGGTTACGAATGTTCAGGCCTTGTTTAGCCGTATCGAGGATTTGCCGATGCCCAGCGTGACGGCGATCAACGGGTACGCGTTGGGAGGGGGGTGCGAGTTGGCCCTGGCTACGGATTATCGCGTCATGGCGACGGGTGCGCGCATCGGCCTGCCCGAGGTTAAGCTGGGGATCTTTCCGGGGTGGGGGGGGACTGTCAGGTTGTCGCGTCTGATCGGCGTCGATAATGCCCTGGAGTGGATCTGTACGGGGGAGCAGCGAGGGGCACAAGAGGCCTTGAGGCAACATGCCGTGGACGCGGTGGTTGAGACGGATCGGCTTCAGGCCGCCGCACTGCATATCGTCGGGCAGTGTCTGGAAGGTAGGCTCGATTATCGCCAGCGCAGGCGGGAGAAGTGCGGGCCTCTGTCGCTCGATCAGGCGGAGGGGATGATGGCCTTTGAATCGGCCAAGGCGGTCGTTACCGCGAAGGCCGGGCGACATTTTCCGGCGCCCGTTGCGGCGGTGCGGGTAATAGAGGGCCATGCGGCGATGTCGCGCGATGAGGCGATGAAGACGGAGGCGCGCGGGTTTGTGGAGATGGCAAGGACGGCGGTGGCGCGCAATTTGGTGGGGATCTTTCTGAATCATCAGCGCATTAAGAAGGTGGGCAAGGTGCTTGCCGAACAGGCGCGCCCCGTGAAGCGTGTGGCGGTATTGGGCGCGGGAGTGATGGGCGGCGGGATCGCGTATCAGTCGGCGTGCAAGGGTGTGCCGGCGGTGATGAAAGACATCCAGGGCGAGGCGCTGGAGCTGGGTCTTGCGGAGGCGGGCAAGCTGCTGATGAAGCAGGTGAAGCGCGGCAAGATAACGGCGGAGGGTGCGGTTGAGACGCTGAATAAGATTGCGTCGACGTTGAGCTACGGGGATTTTGGTCGGGTGGATTTGGTGGTGGAGGCGGTGGTCGAAGATGAACGGGTCAAGGCTTCGGTGCTGGCGGAGGTCGAGCGCGAGGTTGGGGACGATCATGTGATCGCTTCCAATACTTCCACCATATCGATTACCGGCTTGGCCAAGTCCCTGCAACGGCCCGAGCGATTTTGCGGGCTGCATTTTTTTAATCCGGTCTACCGGATGCCGCTGGTCGAGGTGATCCGCGGGCACCATTCAAGCACGACGACCATCGCCACCGTGACCGCCTATGCCAGGGCGATAGGGAAGACGCCTATCGTCGTCAATGACTGCCCGGGTTTTTTGGTGAACCGCGTGTTGTTCCCTTATTTTGCCGGATTTAATGCCCTGGTGCGCGACGGGGTGGATGTGAAACGTATCGATAGGGTTATGGAGGGGTTTGGCTGGCCGATGGGGCCGGCGCATTTGCTGGACGTTATAGGTATCGATACGGCGCACCATGCCGCAGAGGTGATGGCGGCGGGTTATCCCGACCGCATGGGCAAGGAGTTCAAGACGGCGATTGATGTTTTGTATGAGAACGGGCGTTACGGGCAAAAGAATAGTGCGGGCTTTTATAGGTATGAACGCGATAAAAGGGGAAAATTGATAAAACTGGATGATGAAGGCGCCGTGAAAATTCTTCGGGAGGTTCAATCCGGCAACATTGAGATCGACGATGAGGAGATCGTCGACAGGATGATGATTCCCATGTGCATGGAGGCGGTGCGTTGCGTGGAAGACGGTATCGTGGACAATTTCCTTGACGTGGATGCAGGCCTGCTGTTGGGCATTGCGTTCCCCAGTTTTCGGGGCGGGGCGTTACGCTACATCGACGACATGGGTTTGACGGCATTTTGTGAGCGCGCAAACGGCTATGCGCACATCGCCCCGATCTATGCGCCGACGCCCGCCGTCCGCAAGATGGCGGAGAATAACCAAACGTTTTATCCGAAGGCTTAGATGGAGAATACCGGTATGCAGCCGCGAGACGCCGTTATCATCGATTGTGTGCGCAGTCCGATGGGGAGGTCGAAGGGTGGTATGTTCCGATTCGTGCGCGCGGAGATGCTTTCGGCGGCGTTGGTGAATGCCCTGTTTGAACGCAATCCGAACGTTGACCCCGCGGAAGTTGAGGACGTTCTGTGGGGGTGCGCGAACCAGACCCTGGAGCAGGGCTGGAACATCGCGCGTTATATCTCTTTGATGACGAATATCCCGCATGAGGCGGGCGCCCAGACCATCAATCGGTTATGCGGGTCTTCCATGCAGGCCATTCATTCCGCCGCGCAAGCCATTCGGGCAGATTGCGGGGACGTGTTTGTGGTTGGCGGGGTCGAGCACATGGGGCACGTCGGCATGGCGCATGGGTGGGATCACAACCCCGCCTCCAGCAAACACTTTGCGAAGGCCTCCAACCAGATGGGGCTTACGGCCGAGCTGCTGGCGATGCAACACGCCATCGGCCGCGAAGACCAGGATCGGTTTGGTTTGCGTTCCCACCGGCGCGCCCATGCGGCGACGGTGGAAGGGCGCTTCAAGGCCGAAGTGGTCGCCGTTGAAGGGCACGATGAAAACGGCTTCAAACAGGTCTGCGAGGTGGACGAGGTGATACGAGCGGATACTTCATTGGAGCAGCTTGCCGCACTGAGGCCGGCGTTCCGGCCCGATGGCAGCGTTACCGCCGGCACCTCGTCGGCGATCTCGGACGGCGCCGCGGCGATGATCGTGATGTCTGCGGAACGCGCGCGGCAGTTGAACCTGGCGCCCAAGGCGAGGATACGGGGCATGGCGGTAACGGGCATCAGCCCCGCCTTGATGGGCTATGGCCCGGTGGCGGCCACCGAAAAGGCCTTGAAGCGCGCCGGTCTTGCGATGGGCGACATCGAATGTATCGAACTTAACGAGGCCTTTGCCGCCCAGTCGCTGGCGGTGCTGAAGGGATTGAATCTGTTGGATGTCATGGACGACAAGGTAAATCTGAACGGCGGCGCCATCGCGCTGGGTCATCCGTTGGGTTGTTCGGGGGCGCGGATCAGCACGACCTTGTTACATCTCATGGAAGGCAGGGATGTCACGCTGGGGTTGGCGACTTTGTGCATCGGTCTGGGGCAGGGCATCGCCACCGTGTTTGAGCGCATCTGAGAGGTTGGGCGCATGACCGCAAGCGATCCGTCACGCCTCGTACAGGATGAGTTTCACCTGCTCAATCGCAGGCTTACCTATACGACGGCGGCGATCATGTGCGTGCTGGCGTTGATATTTTGGTGGTTTGACGTAGAGGTTAAGGGCCATATGGCGACCCTGGTAGGGGCTGCGTTTATCGCTATGGCGGTCTTTACTTTTAAGATTCCGTATATTTCATACCGCTACCTGCTCAGGAAGTATCGGGATGAGCCGGATAGGCTTGCGGCACTCGGGCCCGGCTGGCGGGAGTTTAAGAGGGATGTAAGAAAGGGCGGCGGTAGGTAATTTTCGGGGGAAAGTTTTAACCTGCAAGAATTTTAACCCGCAAGAGGATATCGGAAATAGATATTGCGTTATATTCCGGTAAGAGCGTGATAGTATTTGCCTCTCCTTTGATCGGCTCCTTCTTTAATCGATAGTCACAGTGAAAGACCCGTCCGGCTCCCAAACGATTGATACCCCCCCCCCCCCCCCCCCCCGCAGCTCCCAGTTAAGTAGTACAGGACGTTTCCAGGCCTCTCGCGGGGCGTGGGTAGTCTTTTCCCTCTTTCTGTTGGCCGGTCTTGTCGTACTCGACGATTACGGCGTGGCGGCGGATGAAAAGCTTCAAAGACGCATTACCGAAGCCAACCTCAGCTATATACTGGGAGCCCATGACGACCTGCAACTGAAACAGGGAGATAAGCATTACGGCGTCGCCTTCGAACTCCCCCTGCTGCTGGCGGAACGTCTCTTTGGATTGGAAGATACCCGTAGTATCTATCTCAGCCGTCATCTCCTGACCCACCTGTTCTTCCTGTTGGGTGGGCTCTGCTGTTACCTGTTGGCCCTACGCCTGTTCAACAACCGCCTGCTGGCCTTGTTCGCTATGCTGTTGTTCCTGCTGCACCCCCGTCTCTATGCCCATTCCTTCGTCAACAGCAAGGATATTCCTTTCTTTAGTATGTTTATGATCGCCCTGTTGCTGATTCATCGCGCCTTTGCGCGCGACACCGTGCGGGCGTTTTTGTTATGCGGGGCGGCGGTGGCGGTACTGATCAACCTGCGGGTCATGGGTGTCATGCTGTTGATTGCGGTGGTGGTGATGCGGGGTTTGGATGTCTGGTATGCCGAAGGCAGGCAGGAACGCATACGGGTGCTTAAGACCCTCGGCGGTTTCATACTGAGCAGCGTCCTCGTGTTGTATGCTGTCTGGCCGTACTTATGGGAAGACCCGCTCGGGCGATTGGCGGAGGCCATTACCATTGCCTCCCGTTTTCCTCGCGAAAGTATCGAACTGTTCAAAGGAACACTTGTCCATAGTACCGATCTTCCGTGGGACTACCTTCCCACCTGGTTTTTGATCACGACGCCGTGGGTGGCGTTGTTGTTGGGGTTTATTGGTATCGTTGCGGTGGGGTATCGGGGCTTTATCCAACCAAGCAATATATTGCGCAACACACAACTGCGCTTTCAATGGTTATTGCTGGCCTGTTTCATATTGCCCATACTGGCCATCATCGTTCTCAGGCCTACACTCTATAGCGGCTGGCGGCACATGCACTTTCTCTATGCGCCGTTCTGTCTGTTGGCGGCATTCGGTTTGTATCAACTGGTATTACTTTCTAAGAAAAAACACTGGAGAGTTGGAGTTTATGCCCTAACGGGAATCGGCCTGGTTGGGGTGGTCGTCGAAATGGCACAGATTCATCCGTACCAAAATGTATACTTCAATGCCTTGGTAGACCGTCGCACACCGGAATCCCTGCGCAACCAATACGAGATGGACTATTGGCGAACTTCCTATCGTGAAGGGCTGGAATATCTACTGGAACACTATCCCAACTCGCCCGTCCATATTTCCGGGCAGATTGGCTGGATCACACGAAATAGAACCATCCTTCCCGCAACGGAGCGACAACGGGTGAAGAAGACAGCACGATCTGATTTTTACCTCGACGAACACCGTCGAGATATTATGAAAAGGAAAAAACCGGTTATCTTTAACTCTATTCATACGATCAAGATCTACGACAACACTATTCTTGCTGTGCAGACTACGGATTTGACGTTGTTGGATGAGTCCGATCAAGTCTTCTATCGAAACGTCTATCACGAGGCAAAGGCCGACGTGTCAGTCACGCGTTCCTTTTTTGATGTATATACGCACGACGGCAAGCTGGTCTATCTCCGGGAATCCTGCCACCCGGATGACCCGAAGGCATCCTTTTTCTTACACGTCTTTCCGGTCAATGAAGCGGACCTTCCCGATCTGTACGAGTATCTCGCAGAACACAAAAGGCCAAAGGGCTTTGAAAACCTGGACTTTGGTTTTCCCAAACACGGGGTGCGCTTTGACGGAAAATGTATGGCGGTCGTGCCGTTGCCCGAGTATGAAATCAACTCGATAAACACCGGGCAATTCACGAACGAAGGCAAGGTTTGGAGCGTCGGCTTGAAAGGGAAATTTTCTCTCAAACAAGACTGAAATGCCCACCGCGTGAATTACGGGTTTTCTAGCCTTTCAATCTCTTCTTTTCTGACGGCGGTGTAGGGCGAGTTTCTGATCTGGTCGTGTGTGTGCATGCGGTAGCGGACGAAGCGGTCTACCTCGGTGAAGTGCATGAATGGATTGCCTTGCAGTTCTTCTTCCAGCGTCGAGGTCTTTTGTGCCGCATAGTGATGCCCGGGGTGGATGACGATGGAGGCGGGGAGTTCGTCCCGAAAGCGTTTCAGCGTGGTGTGCATTTGTTCGGGGTCGCCGCCGCGCAGGTCGCAACGCCCGCATCCGAAGACGAACAGGGTGTCGCCGCTGAGCATGTCGTCGCCAACTCGATAACACGCCGAGCCGGGGGTGTGGCCGGGGGTGTGGAGGATGTCAATTTCGGTGTCGCCGAGCTGTATGCGGTCGCCGCCGTGATGAAGGCTGGGCTTTACCAGTTCGTTACCCCAGAAGGCGGCCTCGGTCTTCAGCAGGTGGATTTGTGCGTCATGGTGATTTAGCAGTTCGTCTATGCCGTTGATGTGGTCGTGGTGGCTGTGCGTCAGCAGGATATCGGTGATCGAGACGCCTAGTTGCCCGGCCTTTGCCACGATTGCCGGCACGTCCCATGCGGGGTCGACGACTGCGGCGGTGCCGGTTGATCGATCCACCAGCAGGTAGATGAAGTTTTCCATCGGCCCCAGTTCCATGGTTTCGATGAAATATGGTGACGGATTTTTTTGCATGTCTGGTATTGTATGATTTCCGATGTTAGTACCCGAATTGTAACATTTGCAGCATATCAATATGAATACTTTGCCGGACTATATAGATTATGATCTGAGGATGTTGTCCATCGGCCTTAATCCTTCGACGATTTCGGTCGAAAAGGGGTTTTATTTTGCCAATCCAAGAAACCGGTTCTGGAAGGCTTTGAATGCCAGTGGTTTGCTTGCGGATGAGGTGGTGCCATCGGGACAGGCGCAGGTAACGCTGTTCAATAAGTATAGGATCGGTTTTACGGATGTCGTTAAGAGGCACTCTTCGATGGGCAAGTATCTGAAGGCCGGGGACTATCGAAGATGGGCGCCGCGGCTCGGGAGGAAGATCGAGCGGTATCGTCCGGCAATCTGTTGGTTTCACGGCAAGCTGGCGATACGCAATTATTTGAAATACTCGAACAGTGGGGAGGCCGACGTGAAATGGGGCAGGCAGTGTTTTACTATCCATCGTTCCGTTGTTTTTGTAACGCCGAATCCCAGCCCGGCGAATGCCGTCTATTCGCTGGATGATATCGTGGGCTGGTACAAAAGGCTGAAGTGCCTGGAAGCGGGGTTGTGATGGCAATAATGTTGGAGACCACCGGGCCTTTGCTTCGGCGGGCATCTTGATATGTTCGGTTACCGGGCGCTGAGTTTGTATGGTTTGACGGCGTGCGTGGGTGCGCTGCTCTTTGCCGTCTTCTATCTTGAGAAAACGCTGTTTCTGGATCCGTGCCCGCTGTGCGTACTGGATAGGGTGGTGTTTGCCGCATTGGGGCTTGTTTTCCTGATCGCGCTTGTGCAGGGTGCGCGCCCCGTCTTTGCGAAGCTCTACGGGCTGGTTACCGTGGTGCTCTGTTTGACCGGCATCGGGCTTGCATCTAGGCATGTGTGGTTGCAAGGTTTACCGGAAGATCAGGTGCCAGAGTGCGGGCCGGATATTTATTTTATGTTGGATACGTTGCCCTTGCTTGAGGTCATCAAGGCGTCTCTCAGCGGTTCCGGATCATGTGCGGAGGTGAACTGGACGTTCCTCGGTCTGTCCATCCCCGAACAAACGTTACTCCTGTTTTGTGCCTTACTGATCTTGTCGGTTGCCCAGATTTTACGCGCGCGGAAGCCGGCCTGATCGCGGCATGTTTGCCTATGGAATCCCCTTGTGGTTATTTTATCGTGATAGGGTAAGCGATACTTTATGATCTGGATGACTATGAGTTGTGGAGATGACGCGTTGATATGAATACGGCGGCACGAAAATCTCACCCGATACCAAACCGGGCGCCGCCCGCGACCCGTTTCGTTGAGTTGCGGGGCGACTACGGTATGACGGATTTCGTTATGCGGCGGGGCGGGGCGCTGCCGAAGGTCGTCGTTGCCTATGAGTCCTGGGGGACGCCTTCGGCACTCCGCGATAATACGGTGCTTGTTTTTACCGGTCTTTCGCCCTCGGCGCATGCCTGTTCATCCGCCGAAGACCCTACGCCGGGCTGGTGGGAATATATGATCGGTCCGGGTAGACCGATTGATACAAACCGGTTTTACGTGGTCTGTGTAAATTCATTGGGCAGTTGTTTTGGATCGACGAGTCCGGCCTCTACCAACCCTAAGACGGGAAGGCAATATGGCACGGATTACCCGGAGCTTTCCATCGAGGACATCGCCAAGGCCGGCCATCATGCCATTCAAGAGTTGGGTATAGACCATCTTTGTGCCGTGGTGGGCGCCTCGATGGGGGGCATGTCTTCATTGGCGTATGCGTTACAGTATCCGGACGAGGTCGATTACCTGGTGACGATATCATCGGCGTGTCGCGCCTTGCCCCTTGCCGTTGCGATGCGCTCCCTGCAACGCGAGATCGTGCGCTGTGACCCGGAATGGAAAAACGGCGGCTACGAGCAGGATGAGGAGCCTACGCGCGGCATGGTGCTGGCGCGTAAGTTGGGGTTGATGTCTTATCGCGCCGCAGTGGAGTGGAATCAGCGCTTCAATCGCGCCCGAGTAGACCCGAAGCGCCGCGGTGACGATAAGTTTGGTATTGAGTTTGAGGTGGAGTCTTATCTTGACTATAATGCGCATAAGTTCGTGAATACCTTTGACGCCAATAGTTATCTTTATCTGTCCAGGGCAATGGATCTGTTTGACGTTGCCGAACACGGCGGTTCCGTGAATGCGGGACTGGCGAAAATCCACGCCGAAAAGACGCTGGTGATCGGTGTGGAAACCGATATTTTATTTCCGATACAACAACAAGAGGATATCTATCGCGGGCTTCAAAAGGCGGAACGGACAGTAACGTTTGAACGCCTTCCGTCTATACACGGGCATGATTCGTTCTTGATAGATGAACAGCGCTTCGCCCCCATCATCGGCAAGTTTTTTGCCGAGATCAACTAGCTTCGTTTGTCAATTTCTATGTAGTCACGCTCGTTCGCACCGGTATAAAGTTGGCGGGGACGGCCGATCTTTGCCTTGGGGTCGCTCATGTGCTCTTTCCAGTGAGAGATCCAGCCAACCGTTCTGGCCAGCGCGAAGATCACGGTGAACATGTTGAGTGGAAAGCCCATCGCCTTCAGGATGATCCCCGAGTAGAAGTCTACGTTCGGGTATAGTTTTTTTTCTATGAAGTAGTCGTCTTCCAATGCCACTCGTTCCAGTTCCATGGCCGTGTCAAACAAGGGCTGGTTGGGATTGTCGTCCCCGAGTTCGGAAAGCAGCTGATGGCAGACTTCTCGAATGATCTTTGCTCGCGGGTCGTAGTTTTTGTAAACGCGATGACCAAATCCCATCAAGCGAAACTTGGATCTTTTGTTTTTGGCGCGCTCGATATAGTAGTCTATGTTTTTGTCAGACTGGATGATGTCTTCCAGCATGTTGATGACCGCCTCGTTTGCACCGCCGTGCGCAGGCCCCCAGAGGGAGCTGATCCCCGCGGACAGTGCCGCATACGGATTCGCCCCGGAACTTCCCGCCAACCTTACCGTGGAGGTGGATGCGTTTTGCTCGTGATCCGCGTGCAGGATCAAAATTACGTCCATGGCACGTACAAACGCCGGCCCGGGGGTGTATTCCATGCTGGGTAAACCGAACATCATGTACAGGAAGTTGGATACGTAGTCGAGGTTGTTGTTCGGATATATGAAGGGCTGACCAACCGTGTATTTATATACCCAGGCCGCCATTGTCGGCACTTTTGCAATGAGCCGTTGGGCGGCGATGTCCCGAGATTCTATGTCATGTATGTTGATCTGATCGTGGTAAAAGGCAGATAACGCGCCTACCGTGGCAACCATCATCGCCATGGGATGGGAGTTGTTGTGAAAGCCCAGATAGAAGCGGCGCATCTTTTCGTCCAGCAGGGTGTGTTCTCGCAACCTCTTTTTGAAGTTTTCGAATTCCCGCTCACGAGGCAGTTCGCCGTATAGGAGCAAGTAGCAAACTTCCAGGAATGTGCTTTTTTCCGCAAGCTGTTCTATCGGGTAGCCGCGATAGCGCAGCAGACCGACATCGCCGTCGATAAAGGTGATCTCGCTTTTGCAACTTCCCGTAGATACAAAGCCGGGGTCAAAGGTGAAGTAGCCCAGCTCTTTGTAAAGCTTACTTATGTCGACGGTATTGGGTCCGCAAGTGCCCTCAAGTACCGGCAGGTCAACTTTTTTCCCTGTTGAGTTGTCGGTTATCGTAACGGTTCGATTCCTCATTTAGTATCCTTCGAGAATTATATTAACAGTACTCATTCATCAGTCACCGACCAACAAGACCACTCCTCCCGTGATTGTGGGAAAGGGTTCATCATATGTTTGTTATACAAGTATTTAGATGATATTTATTATTTATTTTATTACGATAAGCAGCGATAGGGACTGATAC
The DNA here is from genome assembly GCA_965242685.1 of Gammaproteobacteria bacterium. Lineage (GTDB taxonomy): Bacteria > Pseudomonadota > Gammaproteobacteria > UBA4575 > UBA4575. The sequence goes on from OZ251487.1 coordinate 631,055, forward strand.
CGATGATACGCTTGTAAGACTATTATAACATTTTTGCCGCCTTCGGTGGAGCATGCGCTTAATCTTTATCCCACGGGGTGTGAATCGGCTATAAATCGTTCCATAAATCGGGCGATTTGTTCGGGGTTGTTAAGTTCCAGAAGCGGTAGCGAGGTGTCGATTTTTTCGGGTTCGTCCGTGGCGATTGCAACGACGTTTTCGTCGTTCGCGGCAATGAGTGGTTTCCCCAGAGCGGGGCGATGGATTTCAATTTTGGCTATGGGTGCCGCCTTGAAGCCTTCCACAATAACAAAGTCAATGCTTTCGACAATGATGTGCCGCAGCGCGTCCTGTAGAGAAAGCTCTGTACCATCGGGTGGGTGTTCGTGGATCATCGCCCAACGTTTTTGCGAGGAGATCAGGATCTGTCGGGCACCCGACTTGCGGATCTTGTAGCTGTCCTTTGCGGGGTGATCTATGTCAAATGAATGATGGGCATGTTTGATGACCGCTACGTTTAGGTCGTGCGAGTTGAATATGGGAATGATCTTCTCGAGCAAAGTGGTTTTGCCAGAGCCACTGTATGCACTCAGGCCTATGACGGGTTTGGCGAACTCTATTTTTTTCACTGGTCAGACCGCCGATAATTTTCAAAGGCAATTTGATCCGCGGGGGTATTAATATTTGTGAAGCAATTTTTTTTATCGCTGAAATTTGCCGCCGCCAATTTATGCCGATCATACCAGCGGTCAATTTTACGTTCGCCAGTGTTCAGAAAATCCTGTAGGCTTGTGCGCAGTTTACAGTCAATCAGCGCATATACCGGCTGTATGCGGTCGCCGTCGTGCACAACCGCTATTTCGCTGTCTTGATCGATCAATCGCGCGTATAAACGCGCGACCAGGTCATCCGGTAACAGTGGACCGTCACACGGGCAGGTGCAGATGTAGCTTGTCGTCACTCTTTCCATCGCCGCGGCAATGCCGGCCAACGGCCCTTGAAAGCCCGGCATTTGGTCTGAAAATACGATGCAACCGAATTGTTGGTACGTTTCTTCATTGCGATTGGCGTTAATAAGGATTTCATTTACCTGGGGGCCTAGCGCCTTAATGACGTAGGCGATCATGGGTTGGCCGCGGACTTTGGTCAAGCCTTTGTCCCGCCCACCCATGCGTTTCGCCTTACCGCCGGCGAGTATGACGCCTGTAACGTTTTTACTGTTGATATCGGCCACTTGATAATCGATAGATAAGTCGAGTGAAACATAGCAGAAAATATCAATATAATGATGGTAAATATTCAGACCGAGGATGACGAGATGAGTGAACCAATCAGCGATAGCGACCGAATAGAGATAGAGGCCGCCGTGTACAGAAGACTTGTTGATCACTTGCGGGCCAAGCAAGAGGTGCAAAATATTGATCTGATGAATCTTGCGGATTTTTGTCGCAACTGTCTGTCGAAGTGGTATGTGGCGGCAGCGGAGGCAAGGGGCGTCACGCTTGATTATGATACGGCGAGAGAGATTGTGTATGGTATGCCGTATGCCGAATGGAAAGCCAAGTATCAAAAAGAAGCCACTCCCGAGCAGAAAGCGGCGTATGCCGCCAGGGAAAAGGGACGTAAGGCCAGTACGCCGGCATGATCACAAGTGAATGAACCGGTTAAAGATCTGAGCGATGATGAGCTGTTGCGTTACAGTCGTCAGGTTATGTTGCCGCAGGTGGAAATTGCCGGACAAAGGAGGCTTTGCGCCTCGCACGTAGTGCTGTTCGGTGCCGGGGGGCTGGGTTCTCCAGTAGCCATGTACCTTACGGCAAGCGGTATAGGACGGCTAACCATCGTTGACCCCGATAAGGTTGACTTGTCAAACTTGCAACGTCAGATCATTCATCGTAGTGACGATATCGGTCAACTCAAGGGTGTTTCGGCCAAACAGACGTTGTCGGAACTGAATCCGGCGACAAACGTGTGCGTGATCAACTCAATTTTGACCGGTCTTCAGCTTGAACGGGAAATTAGGGGGGCCGATGCGGTGGTGGATGCGACAGATAACTTCGCCGCTCGCTTTGCCATCAATAAGGCCTGTGTAAAAGAGAAGGTGCCTTTGGTGATGGGTGCCGCGATTCGCTTTGAAGGGCAGGTAGCCGTTTTCACCATGCGGGACGGCAGCGCCTGTTATCAGTGCCTTTATCCTGATCAGGATGAGTTACGAGAAGGTTGTGCGCAAACCGGCGTGCTTGGTTGCGTGGCGGGTCTTATCGGCTGCATTCAGGCTACGGAGGTAATCAAGCTGCTGATAAATGCTGGAAATATGCTTGCCAATAGGTTGTTACTTATAGATGCCTTGAACGTTGAGTGGCGCACGATAAAAATAAACAAGGATCGGGAGTGCGCAACGTGTGCGGCCTGATCGGCCTGTTATTGGTCATCATGAAAGCGATGCGCCCCTCCCAATTACCGCGAGTAATATAGAGATGGAAAACATGAGTGAAATGACACTGGAAGAGCTTAAGCTGAAGCTGAGAGAGTTTGCACAGGTGCGCCAATGGGAGCAATTCCATAGCCCGAAAAATCTGTCTATGGCACTCTCCGTTGAAGTGGCCGAGTTAGTTGAGCACTTTCAATGGATAACGGAAGAACAAAGTACCGAGCTTCCACCCCGGCGTCATGCGGAGGTGGAGCTTGAGCTGGCTGATATTTTCATTTTTCTGCTGCGTTTGTGCGATCAGTTAAACGTTGATTTGATGGAAGTCGCGCAACGTAAGATAGCGCTTAATGACGAGCGCTATCCGGTGAGTAAGGTAAAGGGTAGCTCAAAAAAGTATGACGAGTATGATTAGATGGAGCTTTCCCCTTACTTGTGCAGCATCCGAAAGCGGTTATAGGCCCTTAAGCAACCAATGGCCGAGCGTGTTCAATCTTTTTCTGTTGGTGCAAGTGAGGTAGCTATTCTCGGTACCGCGCACGTGTCGCGCACGAGTGCGGAAACGGTTAAGCAACTGATTGGCTCCGAAGAGTTTGACGTGGTCTGTGTTGAACTTTGTCAAAGTCGCTATAACTCCATGATGAAGCCGGGTCTTCTGGCTGAAATGGACCTGTTCGAGGTAATTCGTCGGGGCCGGGCAAGTACGGTAACGGCAAGCCTGGCTTTAGGGGCTTATCAGCAAAGGATAGCCGAGCAACTGGGTATAGAACCCGGTATAGAGATGAAAACCGCCATTGCCGAAGCCAAGGCCCTGAAGCTGCCGATCGTGTTGATAGACCGCGAGATAGGCACGACGCTTAAACGTGTCTATCGCGGCGTGCCGCTTTGGAGGCGCATCTATCTGATCGCCGGTTTGTTTGCCAGTGTCTTTTCTCGGGAAAAAGTTTCCGAAGATGAGATAGAGAAGCTGAAAAGCAGCGATATACTGGAAACTACGTTTGCACAATTTTCAGCGCGCGCCAGGGATTTATTTGCTCCGCTGATTGACGAGCGGGATCGGTATATGACCGCAAAGATATTGCAAGCTGTCGGCAACTACAAAGGTAAAAGAGTACTTGTGGTGATCGGTGCCGGACACCTAAAGGGGGTGGCGCATTATTTAGGTAAAAAAAGCCTTGATCATCGTGCAACGATCGCCGAGTTGGACCTGCTGCAGAAGAGGAAACCCTGGATTAAGGTCGTGCCATGGGTAATCGTTGCGCTGATCTGTACGGGTTTCTATCTCGGCTTTCAGACAAGCCCCGAATTGGGTTGGAGTCTGGTGCTTCAGTGGGTGATAATAAACGGCAGTCTATCGGCCTTGGGCGCCGCGCTCGCGGGTGCGCATGTGTTGACTATATTAACGGCGTTTATTGCCGCACCGGTTACTTCTCTTAACCCGACTATAGGTGCCGGCATGGTGACGGCTACCGTGGAGTTGTTTATTCGCAAACCCGTAGTGAAGGATTTTTCGCAACTGCGAAAAGATACTACGACCGCTTCGGGATGGTTCAGAAATAGAGTAGCGAGGACGCTTCTGATATTTTTAATGAGCTCTTTGGGGTCTGCTGTCGGGACTTACGTGGCGGGCTTCAGGATTTTTGAACAGTTGACGTAGTGTCTAATGGCCGTGCTCGACAAGCGGCCCTAAGCTTTGTGATTTCAGAAGCCTGGATAAGTCCGCCGCAATGTAGGCGGTTTCATCAAGCAGGGCATCCACGTATTCTTCTTCATCGTCAAGTGAGTTCAAGTTGTCTTTCGTACCTTGCAGCAGGTTTCGATACGCAGAACGAGTGGACGTAATTTGCTCGTGTTGCTTTTTTCTCGTGGTTTCAAGCAGTGAAACGGTCGTTTGGCCTCTTACTTCATCATCGAAACGTAACAGGTTGATCAGTGAAGTAAATTTTTCGTTTTTTATACTCCGTGATTTGTGAAGCTCGGACGTGTCTGCAATGACTTGGGCGTCAATGATGCCGTAATAGTGGTGATTTACGGGAGGAATCGAACCCCAGGGTAGGGCATTTTTTAATGCGCGTTCACCGTGTTCCTGATCCGTGAAACGAGTATGGAACTCAATGTCCGGAATGACCCCTCGGTACTGCGTGCCGTCGCCGTTGACCCTAAAGTATTGTGCAATGGTCGCTTTTAGTTGCCCCAGTCTCATATCATAATCTGCACCCAATCGGTTCAAGTCAAAAAGTTGCTGTACCGTGCCTTTCCCAAAAGTTGGCTCACCCACTACTATGCCTCGGTGATAGTCCTGAATGGCTCCGGCAACTATTTCAGATGCAGAGGCGCTGAAACGATCAACCAGTACCACTAGGGTTCCCTGGTAGGCAATATCTGGGTCCAGGTCCCGATGAACCTTAATACGGCCGTTTGAGTCTTGTACTTGTACGATCGGGCCTTCCGAAATAAAGAGTCCGGCTAATTGTACGGCTTCCGTGAGCGACCCACCTCCGTTGCCGCGCAGGTCGAGAATCAGTGCGTCGATACTCTCCGACTCCAGTTCCGTGAGGATGCGTTGCACGTCTCGAGAAGTGCTTTTGTAATCGTTGTCGCCACGCTGATAGGCAGCGAAGTCCATGTAAAACATTGGTACCTGAATTACGCCGATCTTGTACGCCTGACGACTGTCGTATATTTTGACCGTTGTACCTTTGGCAGCCTGTTCCTCCAGCTTTATCGTGTCGCGCGTGATTTGAATTTCTCTGATATTTGCAGTGTGGCCTTCCTCGTTTGGCAGGATTTGCAGCTTTACGATGGTACCTTTCGCACCACGTATCAGGGCAACGACGTCATCCAGACGCCACCCCACCACGTCCTTGAATCCTTTTTCATCTTGTTGCGCGATCCCGACGATACGGTCGGAAGTGCGTAACAGGCCGCTCAGGTCTGCCGGCCCGCCCGGTATGATTTTCTTTACCAACGTGTACTCGCCATCGGTACTTAGCAATGCGCCGATCCCTTCAAGCGAAAGGCTCATCCTGATTGCAAAGTTGTCATAGTTTCTGGGAGATAAGTAGCTGGTATGCGGGTCAAGCGTGCGGGTAAATGCGTTGATAAAAAACTGGTATGCCTCTTCGGGACTTATATCCCGGGCGCGCTTGGCAATATTTTGGTAACGTTTTTTCAGGATTGTCTTGATTTCGTCCGCTTTTTTATCCGCAAGTCTCAGCATCAATACCTCATTTTTTACACGCTTTTTCCACGCTTCATTGAGTTCTGTTTCATCGGCCGCCCAATCAAACCCTAAACGATCTGTAGCCAATTCTTCGTTGATAGTGAAATCAAACTCGCTATCAAGGAGGGTAAGTACGTAGTGAATGCGCTCGTTGACACGCATCTGATAACGGCGAAAAACTTGGAAAGGTACGTCTAGTGCGGGCTGACTCAAGGCTTCATCAATACTGAAACGAAACATCTGAAAGCCGGCTATGTCTTGCCGGTAGAAATAGCTTCGGTCGGGATCAAGCGTTTGAATGTAAGCGTCCAGGATTTTTTCGGATAAGGCGTCGTCTATAGTGAATCCCCGATAGTGGTGTTTGTTCAGAAGGTGGATGATAAGCTGCGTCGTCCGGTAATGTTGATTTTGAGGCTTCAGTAACGAAGTCGTACTGCCGCAAGAACCGCCGGCGACCGTTGCAACGATAACCACGATTATTAACTTTCTGCACTGAAACCACTTCATCCGGTTTAACGCTCTAAATATTTTTTCGATGGCAATGCGGTAGGTTTAGCTTTGCTTGCCTTGATTACAATAGAGGAAGAAGTAGTGAAACGCCATTTTTCTTTACATCTTCTGTAGCGGTACTTATCATCTTATCATTTGACGATTATGGATTGAGAGGAAAAGCTTTGAAAATGTATGGCGACAAAACCTTGAAAAAAAGCCGTAGTGTCATTGCGGCTTTGTTTATCACGTCACTGCTTGTCACACCACCTGGTTTTGCAGAGGAGAAGACGTTGGATGCAGAGCAGACTTTAAGACAATGGGAAAATTCCTTGAATAAAAACGATTTATCGGGCGTCCTTGCCCTCTATGCGAGTGACGCGGTGCTATGGGGTACCTTCTCGAAAACCATACGCAATAATCCCGACCTGATTCGGGAGTACTTTGAGGCCTTGTTACAGAAAGAGAACGTAAGAGTCGTTTTTGGTGCCACCGAAAGTAAGGTGTACAAAGGCGTTCATCTGTTTTCCGGAAGCTATGAATTTTCCTATGAAGACGACGGCATAGTTGTATTTCCTTCGCGCTTTACCTTTGCGGTTTGTAAGGTTGAAGATGGCAGTTACAAAATCATTGAGCATCATTCCTCGGTGATGCCGGACTGAGATTTACTTCAATAACGCGTGCAAGCCTTTTTCAAGCCTTTTCAGCCCCTCGGCAACGTCATCATACGGCAGGGCACCGTAGGAAAGCCTCAGATAACGTCCTTGGTTGATACCGAAAGCCGAGCCCGGAATAGTCGCAACCTGGAACCTTTCAATTAAGGCCTTTGTCAATTCTAAATCGTCCATCTGCGTATCGAGGTTGAGCAGCACGTAGAATGCACCTTCCGAACTCGGTATATCTTTCAGGCAGGTGAACGCTGACAAGGCGTCAAGAGCCATTGTGCGTTTTTGCGACATGGCTTCAAGGTTTTTGCAGATAAACGTTTCGCCGGCTTCAAGTGCACCAATGGCCGCATGTTGAGAGATAACCGGAGGGGATATCAAAATAGTGTCCTGTATCTTTTTGACGGGACGTAACAGGTGTTGCGGGATTACCATGTAGCCTATACGCCAACCTGCAAAACCGAAACCCTTTGAAAATGAAAACAGGGAAATGGTGTAGTCGCTCGTATCGGGGTTCGATCCAGCTGAAAAATGTCGGTGGCGTCCGTAATAAAAATGTTCGTAAGCTTCATCGCTGATATGATAGATACGATGCCGTTTGCAAAGATTATTGACGGCACTTAACTCCTCTTTTGTATATACGGCACCGCTGGGGTTGTTGGGGCTGATTGTTACGATGGCTTTGGTCTTTTCGGTAATTGCGGCCTCCAGATTGTCTATGGACAAGTGAAAGCTTTGATCAGTGGCAACTGCAACGGGTCTGCATTGTTCCATTACCAAAGACATCTCATGGTTGAAGTAGTAGGGTAGAGGTACGATGACTTCGTCGCCCGGGTCGGTAGTGGCAAGTATGGCGGTATTGAATGCCATGTTCGATCCCGCCGTAACGACAACCGTATTGCCAGAGTCGATTTTTATACCGTTTTCCGTAATGAGCTTGCGCTCCAGCGCCCGCTTTAGCTCAGGGATTCCTTCAACCGGGCCATAGTGATTTATGGATGGGTCTGCCAGGCATTGCTGTACTCTGCGGAACGCTTGCGGAGGCGGGCCATGAGAAGCGACACCTTGTCCAAAAGAAATGGTTCCCGCGTGCTTACGTGCCAATTCGGCTATCAGGGGGATAATCGGGCTTTGTACAACTTGCAGTCGGCGGCTACTTTCCATCTGCAAAATAACTCTGAAAGGTTGAGGGGCGGGGCTTTTATATGGTAATGCGTCTGTATATGTCGGAGACTTTATAGGGAAGTTTGTCCACCCGATCAACCACTGTAAAATTAACGGCCCCATACATGTGCTTCAGATAGTCCATCGCTTTTTGATCTATTGTTATGCAGAAAGGATGAATGCCGAGTGATTTTGCTTCAATGAGTGCCCGCCGTGTATCTTCAATTCCGTATTTTCCCCTGTACCCATCTTGATCGTCCGGCTTGCTGTCCGACAACGTTATTAAAAGTTTCGTGCGCGCTTCTACTTGATACAGTAGTTTTGTCAAATGGCGGATTGCCACTCCCATGCGCGTGTAATCCTGTGGTTGAATCCCGCTGATGCGTGCCTTAATCTCGTCACCATACGGCTCGTCGAACTCTTTTACTTTGTAAAGGTGGCAGCGTTCGTGGGTGAGTCCGGAGAATCCATAGATGGCATAGCGGTCGCCGAGTATTTCCAACGATTCACAAAGTAGTACCAATGCCTCCCGTTCCATGTCATTAACCCATCCCGCCGTCGAGCCGCTCATGTCAATCATGAACATGGCGGCAATGTTTCGCTCAGTCTTTTGTGATCTAGTGAACAGGCTTTGTGGGGCTTCCAAGCCTCTTTGAGTTTCAGAAAGTGCTTCGATGATCGCATCAATGTCAATGTCGTCGCCATAGGGCTGTCGTTTGGCACGTTTGTTATCCCCGCGTAGCGCCTCGAATGTTCTACGCAATTGAATTGACAGTAAGCGATGTTTTTTCAGGGTTTTGTTGACAAACTCATCGTGCACGGGTTGGATGACTAATTCCTTGAGCTGACACCATTCTTTACGATACTTCTGGCGCGAATGATCCCATTCGTCATAGAAGTATATTTCTGCATTTTTTTTGGGAACACATTGGTTTGCTTCCCGTCCTTTCTCGATGTAGTTCTGGTAGGCACCTGGTCCTACGGTTTTCAGATACCTGTCGGGAATTTCTCCAAAGTCTTGTAATATGGAGGTTAGTAATTGCTCCACGTCCTTGGGAAGTTTGACCGGACTGTCTTCAAATTTTAGTTGAATCTCGTAACCGCCTGGCGAGATGCCGTCTTCCGTTTTCTCGACGGAGAAACCTTTGTCTCGATCTTCATTTTGTGATGAGTCGATAATACCCTGTTGAGTTCGATCGGTTTCCAGTTCCCGCCGGAGTTCAGTCAATCTGTCTCTTAAAGCTTCTTCTTCGCGCCTTTTTCGTTTTTGTACGACCTTCCAAGTTTCCTGCGGGTGTAAGTTGCCCTGGTAGATTTTATCTTCCGGTACGTTTGGCTCTTTATATACGGTTTCCAGGAAAAACATTGAGTCTTGAACGGTAGCTCCTGTTTCCTTTAGCTTTTTAATTGCGCGCTGCCATTTTTTTGAAAGATCCGGTTGTCTGTCCGTGGCGTGTAGATTTTTCATGTAGCGGGCAACACCCGGTAGTTCGCGTTCGATACACGCATCCAAACGTATTGTTTCCAGCTTGTAGAACAAGTCCAATGCACGTTCCGGATTCTGATAGGTTTTGGCCATGGCGTTTATGTTCATGTGCCACGTTCCGAACCGGGATTGCGCCCACTGGTGCACGGCCATGGCCTTATATAGCAAGAAATTCTCTTCAATGCTGTCGAATCTGGAGAGTGCTTCCGGCAGCCGTATCGTCTCAGTGTCGGTATAGAGTGAATCGCCGGCCCGAATACCCAATCTTCTTCCATGTAAGCCGACTATGAAACTCTCCAGTATTTGAGCGACGTCTTCAAGAATAACGCCGGTCGGGACAAGGGAAATGGATTGTACGTATTCATCAACGTTCCTCATGGTGGCGATGGCGCCGTTTACCCCTGTGTTGTCATAAACATCCAATAACCTGACGATCCAATCATCCCATTTCTCTTCGTCGATTAATTGTAGGCTTCTTGGTGCGAAATGGCAGAAGTTGTAGGCAAGCTCGACGCTCGTATTACGAATCTTGTCAACCGAATGTAAAAAGCGGTCTTGCTCGGCCTTGGCGAACTCAGCCAGATGCTTGGCGGGTTCAAATACGCTACGACGTGAGGAAAGTACTTGGTCAACAAGTAACTCCATGCGTAATTGAAGTTCGCGTACACCCATTCCTCCATATTGTGCACTGGCGGCTATGTGGTTCTTTCTCTCTGAAGAATTTATGCGGTCACCTTGGTAGTCGGGAATTTTATTGCTTTTGCCTTCTTTGGATGTTTGGTGTTTTCTCCACAACGTGCTGAGTAAAGATATGACCATGGTTACAATGTTTTTTTGAGCAAAAGCTCTTTGGCCTGATTTACTTTGGTAGCCAGATAGTCGTTTCCACCCCGGTCAGGATGAAGCTTTTGCATTAGCCTGCGGTGTGTCTCAATAATTTCTTCACGGGTCGCATTGCCGTTCACACCAAGTATGTTGCGGGCGTCATTTACAGTCATGGAAGAGTTTTTGGCGACTTGTTGTTGCCCCCCGGCACGGGCATGTTCGTCTATTTGCTCTTTCCAAGTACCTTTGTGGGTCCTTTCCAGATAAGCCTCCAGTAATTGCACGGAATCTGTATCGATGTGTAGTAATTCCTCGTACATTTTCACGAGTTCCATAACCGACATATCACTCAGGTGTTTGCCCGCATGGCTGCCTTTTTTTACAGTACCGTTCATAGCACCGGAAGCGAGGTCCAGTGTCATGCTGAGATATTCGGTTTCCACACTTGAGCTCCGGTTTGTATCGGGACTTGAGTATGTACCTCTGAAGTGAGTAAAAAGTCTTCCCAGAAAAGGAGTATAGCTGAGCAGTGACAGCGCTTTTTGCAACAAGGGGATAATTGCGGCAAATACTGCAAATAACCAATGCAGCTTTCCCGTCATCGCCAATCCGATCAAGATGATTGCCGCAAGAATCAAGATGGATTGAATCTTTTTTTGCCTGGGCTGTTTACGCAGCCAGTGGACGGCCAGCAATATCCCGATGATTGCGGCAATGACCAAGAGTGACTGAATCATCCGGATTGGTCGATCAACTGTTTAATTATTTCATTACTTAAGGCCGAGTTTCGCTGCTGTACCGACTTCAGTGCTCGTACACCGCCCATAGTGTATGTCGCCACTGCACTTAATAACGCGCGTAACTGCCTTGCACTGGATTGGTCAAACCGACAGTAAGCTCCTCTGGTAATTCGAGAGATCTCCCGAAAGGTTTGTTCTGCAAGCAAGTTATAGCCTTCCTGAAACATGAAAGCAGGAATCCCTCGCAACGTCAGCTTTCCGGCTGTTCTCAGTACGTCATCGGCTGACTCTTCCATACAGTCACCAATGAACACCAAGGCATTGATTTTTTGGCTTCCGGTTTGCAAGGCGGTATGTTCGAGTATGCGCCGAATTTGCGTCTGGCCGGCTTTACAGTGGACAGACGTCATCTGCTGCTGTAGTTGTAGTGCGTTTTTGCTCCAGGCAGTTGCATGAAATTCGTTGTAGCCCTGATAATAGCAAAGCTGGATTTGCAGTTGTCCGAGGGCTGCGGTTTCCGTGAACATGTCGGCTTGAATTTGGCAGGCCGTGTCCCAACATGGTTCACGGCTGGCCGTAGCATCCATACCGAAGACAAGCCTGCCCGTCGTGTGGGAATCCGCGGTAACGGGAATTTTTGACGCCTGATCCAAAAAGGCCTTCACGGAAGTAGAGTGGGTCGCTAAGCTTTTCGGCTTTTTCATGGCGGAACCGGTGAGTAGATAGTTTTCACTTTCAGTTTAACCTAAATTCGCATACTGTTTCGTGCGGGTATTCAGTTTCCGTAGATATATAGACATATAATGTGAAACTGGAGGGCCTTAGAGGAAATGCCAAGATTTGTTGCGAGAGACGGTTACCGGACAAGCCTTTCCGGTAGCAGAAGAAGCAGACAGAACGCAAAACTGCGAAACTGGCTGTATTTGATCATTCTGAGCATCATGTTTGGTAGTGCCCCCATGTTCAACAAACTGGCGGTGCAGGATTTTTCCCCCGTTGCAATGACTGCCGTCAGGGTATATGTTGCTGCTATAGTCCTGGCCGTCATTGCATTTATTCGCAAAGAATCCTTTGGTTTTTTGCGTAATACCTGGGGACTATTAGTCGTACTGGCGGTTTTCGGCAACTGCCTGCCTTTCTACCTGATCAGCTGGGGCCAACAAACCGTAGATAGCACGATTACCGGGATACTGATGGCGATTATGCCGCTGGTGACAATTGTCCTGGCTCATTTTTATATTGTCGAGGAAAGGCTTACGGTATTTCGGATCGTCGGGTTTCTGCTGGGTTTTGCGGGGATAGTCATGCTGTTCGGCCCTACGGCGTTAGCCAACCTTGAGAACAGTGCAAGCATGGTTATCTCCATGCTTTCAATCGTGAGCAGTGCCGTGTTCTACGCGATTGCTACGGTACTCGCAAAACGCCTGCAAGAAATCAGCTTTCTCGCAGTTTCTACGGTGGTGATGGCTATTGCGAGTCTGGTAATGCTGCCCGCATTAATATTGACCAGCGATGAATGGCTGATAGAAACCTACAGCACGGGATTCCTGGCACTTTTGGCTTTGGGCATATTCCCTACTGCCTTGGCGACAATTATGTTTTTCGCCATCATTGCACGGGCAGGCCCATCGTTTCTGTCACAAAGCGGATATCTGATACCGGTCTGTGCAGTACTTATGGGAGTCATGTTTCTTGATGAAGTCGTTGACGTACTTACGGTCATCGCATTGATAGTCATACTGGCCGGCATTGCCATCTCTCAGCACAAAAAGAATCCTGTTGCGAAAATTGATTGAGGTCTTCATACTTTTTGCGGGAAAGTTTCGGTCTCTATTAGTCGCTATCCCGTACTTGCAAACATGCGGTCATCCTAAAATAATACTCCGAATTGCTTATATCCAAGCAGCGGAGTTGCGCCGTTTGAAAGCAAGTATTTATGGAGTCCGGTAATATTTTCAACACTTGTACAAGCATATAATAAAAAATGGAACATCATCACTTACAGCAAATGAACACCTCCCCCTCTAGTAGAGCAGAACCGGCCACCAGGTCTGATATTGAACTTGTGCGCAAGGATATAGATGTGCTTAGGACAGAATTGAAAGGTGAGATGCAGGTTGCCAATTCTGAATTGCAAGGTGAGATTCAAGCGTTACAGGCTGGTATATCTTCAATAGTCACTACAATTCTTGTCATAGCCGCCATCTTTGGGGCACTGATGACGATATTGAAGATAACGGCCTGGAAAGAGAAAAAACAGTAGGTGAGACTCTCTGTAATGCTTGCGATTGGGTGATGAGTATGCATCGAGCTAATCGGCAAATGTTACTGCCTGTCGTCTTTTGTTATCCCGAGATGAATTCAGCGACATAGTCGCCTAGCAGGTATGCAAGCGAGGTGATGATGGCTATGCAGCATAGGTTAAGCCAGAATCCCGATTTACGCATTTGCCATATCGAGACGTGCCCGGAACCGAATACGATGGCATTGGGTGGGGTGGCAGTAGGGAGCATAAAGGCGCAGCTTGCCGCGATGGTAGCCGGAATGATCAAGTTATAGGGGTTGATGTCGAAAGACGGGGCAATTGCGGCAAGCAAAGGTATCAATGTGGCCGTAGTGGCGGTATTGGAGGTCAATTCCGTTAAAAATACTATCCCTCCAATGAGGATCAATAAAATCAGGATTGGTGGCATAAAGGAAAGCATGGTAGCTTGTGCGCCGATAAATTCCGTTACGTTGTTGATTTTCACGGCGGCGGCCAGACTCAACCCTCCACCCAGAAGAAACAAGATTCCCCAAGGTAAATCTCGCGTATCTTTCCATTCCAGGATAAATGTTTTGGTGTCGCTTCCCGACAGTTTTTTGGCAGGAATGAGGAACAGCAGGATAGAGGAAAAGATGGCGATACCGGAATCCGTCATGCCGGCCAGAGGCATAACGATATTACCGTTTATCGATAAAGAAATGTCTTGCAGGTAGCTGCGGCTTAGCCACAACAGGATCGTAAAACCGAAAATAAGCAGCACGATTTTTTCTTCACGGCTCATGGGCTCCAGGTGCAGGTTTTCGTCTTCCATACTTTTTGGAGAATGTTCAAGCTTTACCCGATCAACCTTGTAAATCATCTTGGTAAATAACCACCAACAAACGATCAATAAAATGACCGCAACGGGTGCACCGATTTGGGACCACTCCAGGAAACTGATATCTTGCTGATGAGGCGAGTCAATAGAGTTCTTGGCAAAAGAAACGAAAAAAGAGTTCGGCAAGGTACCGATCACCGTAGAAATCCCTCCGATGGACGCCGCGTGCGCGATGCACAGCATTAGACACGCGGCAAAGGGATGGTTTTGAAAGGTTGCGGTGTTGTTGGCTTTGTTGATACTGGGTAGTAGTAATGCGATCACGCTCAGACCGATTGGCAGCATCATTGCCGTAGTTGCAGTATTGGAAATGAAAGCGCTTAAAAATGCCGTTGCCAGCATGAGGCCGCCTATTATGTGGGAAGGGGAGTCCCCGACGTTTTTTAATACCGTAATTGCAACGCGCCGGTCCAACTTCCAGCGTTGAATTGCCGCGGCAATGATAAAGCCGCCGAGAAAAAGGAAAATAATGTTTGAGGCATAAGGGGCAGCGGCCTGCTTGACACTCGTGATACCGAATAAGGGGAATAGGGCGATGGGCAGCAATGCGGTTACACGGATGTCGGTAGCTTCGGTGAGCCACCAGACCGCCATCCATACCAGCATGGCGAGGGTTGCTCTTGCGGGCGGGTCGAATGCGCTGATCTCGCCCTGTGCATTGAGATACTGGTCAGGTAGCAGGATGTAGGTAATCAACGCCCCCAGAGGGCCGGCCAGCAACCAAATAGAACCCCATAATGATTGGCTATGTACTGACGAAGACTGGTCAATCACTTTGCAACATTGTCACTATTCACTATGCACAATCTTTCGTGTCCAATATTCTGATAGTACTTATAATATGATTGTTTTCATTGAAATTGGACAATGACATGGGTGCCCCTTGATTTTTGATAGCTTATCACGCCCTGCCAGAGATTTGAGAATCTCGGTTACGGATCGCTGTAATTTCCGCTGTACGTACTGTATGCCTAGGAATGTATTTGATTCCAATTATGAGTTTTTGCGTAGGGATGACTTATTGACGTTTGAGGAAATCGTACGCATTGCAAAGATATTCGCTTCATTGGGAGTAAAAAAAATACGGCTCACGGGTGGTGAACCGCTGCTACGGAGGAATATTCCCGTACTGATTGAACAGCTTGCCAGAAACGAATCCATAGAAGATATAAGCCTGACTACGAACGGTGTATTGCTGACACAAAAACTGGCACGACAACTCAGGGATGCGGGGTTGAGGCGCGTTACTATCAGCTTGGATACACTTGATAATGACATTTTCAAGGTAATCAACGACGTTTCCTTTAACGTGAATCAGGTGCTACGGGCGATTGACAATGCCGAGTCGGTTGGCCTTGCACCAATTAAGATCAACATGGTGGTCAAGAAAGGAGTGAATGAACATTCTATCTTGCCAATGGTAAGACATTTTCATGGAAGCGATAAAATCGTTCGGTTTATCGAGTTCATGGACGTTGGTAGCACCAATCACTGGTGTATGGAAGACGTTTTTTCGGCAAGAGAAATCATTGATCTTATCCGTCAGGAATTCGGGATCGAACCGGTCGACGCCAACTACAAGGGCGAGGTTGCCAAGCGCTGGCGTTACCGGGATGGCGGCGGTGAAATCGGTATCATTGCTTCGGTTACGCAACCATTTTGCCAAAGCTGTACGCGCGCAAGACTATCGGCTGAAGGCAAGCTGTACACCTGCCTGTTCGCAACCCAGGGATACGATCTCAGGCGCCTGTTGCGCAAAGAAAAGGATGATGAGTACATCATGGAAACCATCCGATCTATATGGAAAAATCGCACTGATCGCTACTCAGAGGTACGCACCTCGAAAACTGTGTTGCTGCCAAAAGTCGAAATGTCATATATTGGTGGCTAGAGAACGTAAGGGTGATCCGCGTGGCGGGCGGCTTGATGAAAGGATAAGTTTGGTGCCGAATTTTGGAGCGACTACGGCTTATTGCAAACCAGGGTCAGGTTTCCTTCAATCTTGGCATCAGTTCGACCAGGTTGCAGGGGCGGCTGCGATAGTCAAGCTGATATGAAATGAGCTTGTCCCACGCCTCGGCACAAGCACCCGCCGAGCCGGGCAGGCAAAAGATATACGTTCCATTCGCCACGCCCGCCAGCGCGCGTGACTGTAAGGTAGAAGTCTTGATTGTCTCGTAAGACAATGAGCGAAACATCTCGCCGAACCCACTGATTTCTTTGTCTAGAAGCGGTCTTATTGCTTCGGGTGTGCCGTCGCGGCCAGTCACGCCCGTGCCGCCAGTAGTGAGCACCGCATCGGGCTTTTTTTCGGCAATCCAAGAAGAGACAATTGCTCTGATTTGATACATGTCATCGGGTACAATGGCCTTTTCATGTACGCGGTGGCCTGCGGAGCGTAACCGGTCGCATAGCAGTTTGCCCGACTTGTCGTTTGCCTCGACACGTGTATCCGATATGGTCAGTACGGCAACGTCCAGGGGGATAAAAGAACGTTCATTGCTGTCCATGGTCAATATCGTATCGATTCATAGTGTCCCGTATTGTAATATCAAATTTGTTGCCGATGAAAATAGAAATCCGAAAATCAACGTTTGATCCCTGGAAGGAAGTGCAGGCCTATCAAGATGAAGAATTGCGGAAAAGCGGAAAGTTTGGTGCTACAGCTATCTTCATAGGTACGATGCGGGACATGAATGAGGGCAATGAAGTGACCGCTATGCGGTTGGATTATTACCCTGAGATGGCACAAAAGCATTTGCAACAAATCGTCCAAAGTGCGTTGCAAGAGTTTGAGGTGTTCGATGCTCTGGTTCTGCATCGCATCGGACAAGTGTTTCCCGGAGATCCGATCGTGTGTGTAGCCGTGTGGTCGGTGCACCGCGATGCGGCATACCAAGCAAACCGCTTTATCATGGAAGACTTGAAATCCAAAGCGCCGTTCTGGAAGAAGGAGAGCTTACGCACACGCAAACGCTGGGTTGAGAAGAATACCTGAAAATCGAGATATATTTCTTTCTAAAACAAACAGATATTATTCTAATTTAAAATTATACAATAGATTCAAAAGGCAACACTTGTACGCTGTCACCGATCTCAACTTCACTGGACTCCATGGGCAAGATGATGAAACAGTTTGCATCGGACATGGAGCGTAGAATTCCCGAACCTTGTGCGCCGGTTTTTCTGACTTTGTAGCTACAATCCGGGGAATCAGATTTTGTCAATATGCCGCGCTGATATTCAATTCGCCCGGGGCGCTTGCGCAGTTTTGTAGTGCATCTTGCCCGAATAACCAAGGGTTCACGGTGGGCAAGTCCCATCATCTTCTTGAGTGCGGGTTGTACGAACGTGTAAAAAGTCACCATTATCGACACAGGGTTTCCCGGTAGGCCGAAAAAATGTGTATTGCCGATTTTACCAAAGGCCAGCGGGCGCCCCGGCTTCATAGCTACTTTCCAGAAATTCACCTCGCCGATATTTTCTAACGTTTCCTTCACAAAATCGGCCTCGCCTACGGATACGCCCCCGGATGTGATTAGTACGTCGGCACGGCTTATAGTATCCGTAAAGGCCTGTCCAACAGCGTTTCGGTCATCTTTGATGACGCCCACGTCCATGGTTTCAACACCCAAACGAGTCAACATGCCGTACAGCGTATAGCGGTTGCTGTCGTAAATTTGCCCTTTTTGTAGTGCACTGCCGACGGGCTTTAATTCATCACCAGTTGAAAAAAAAGCGACTCGCAGTCTTCTCGTAATGGTCACGTCAGCGATTCCGACGGAAGCGATCAATCCCAATTCGGCGGGCGTGATGAACTTGCCTATTGGGACGACGGTCTCGCCGACGGTAATATCCTCACCGGCCTGGCGGACGTTCTGCCCTGGCTTGTTGGTGGCATCAATCAGAATTTTTTCACCGTTTTTTTGCACGTGCTCCTGCATGATGACGGTATCGGTGTTTTCGGGCATTGCGGCACCAGTCATAATACGTACGCATTGGCCGGTACTGACCGGCTCTGAATAAGGTCTGCCTGCCCAGGATGTGCCAATTACGGAAAACTCTCGGTGACCGGAAGCGGGAATCTCTACGCCTTGTATGGCATAGCCGTCCATTGCCGAATTGGTATGCCCGGGGACGTTGATTTGCGAACGGACTTCTTTGGCGACAGTGCGTCCCAGTGCCTGGCGGATGGGAAGGGTTTCTGTTTCTGGAAGGGCCTGCACCTCGTCGAGAATCCTCTGCAACGCCCGCTCGGCATCCATGGAGTTGGGGTCAAAGTCATCCATGCAGCTTGGGTCATGCTCAAGGTTCGGTGTTTTCATGTCGATCTCGTTGTGTAGGTATTATGTATTATATGTATAAACTTTCAGTCGAGTTTGATTAGAGCTAGGATGCCAAGTATATTTTACAAGTGCATTTACGCTTAAGTGTAAAATTGATTGTTAAAATGAGTAGAGCTGAAAGCTGCTCGGGTAGATGTTAGTAAAATTTGTATGAGTGGATAATCTATACAGGAAAGGAAGCTTCGCCCATGTGGAAACCAATACGCGATTATACGGTTGATCTGGAAGACCTTAAACAGCAAGAACTAAAGTCTCTAAAAATTGTGTGGGATGAGAAACGTAAGCATCTTGAGCAGCGTGACGCTTTTATTCGGTTCAACGAACAGTTGAAGCGTGAGTGGGCTATCGAAACTGGTTTGATTGAGCGTTTATACGTTCTTGATCGCGGTGTTACGCAATTACTAATTGAGCGGGGGATTAATTCCTCTCTGATTCCGCACGGTGCAGTAAGCAACCCGGATGTTGTTACTTCCATTATCAATGACCATGAAAAAGTGATGGACCAGATTTTTGATTTTGTGAAAGGGCACCGTCACTTATCTGCCAGTTACATAAAGGAGGTGCATGCTCTTATCACAGCTCACCAATTTGAGGTGGAAGGTATAGATTCTCTTGGCAAGAGGATCAATGTTCCACTGATCCGAGGAGATTACAAGCTTCAACCGAATAATCCTCAACGACCGGATGGTGAATCGCACGAATATTGCCCTCCTGAACAAGTTTCCTTTGAGATGGATCGTCTGATTGATATGCACGAGAAACACATGCGTATAGATGTTTCACCTGAAGTAGAGGCTGCCTGGTTACACCACCGGTTTACCCAAATACATCCATTCCAGGACGGTAATGGGCGTGTTGCTCGTGCAATCGCAACGCTGATTTTTGTCAAGGATGGTTGGTTTCCGCTGGTTGTAAAAGATAGCGAGCGTAACAAGTATATTGGAGCCTTGGAGAAAGCAGATAATGGCAATCTGAAGCCGTTAGTTGAATATTTTTCCGAGTTACAGAAGAGCGAGATCGTTAAAGCGTTAAGTATCGCCCATGATGTTTTGAAGTCCACTCAGGTGGAAGAAGTAATTCTTGCTGTACAAAGAGATTTACAACGTAGAAAAGACTCATTGATTCAAGAATGGAAAACCGCATGTAATACGGCGGACGTCTTGTGCGAAAAGGTTAAACAGCGATTGGACGAAGTTTCAAAATCGATGCAGGAAAATATGGAAGGTCTGGTTGAGAATGCAGTTTTCTTTGCAAATTCTGCTATGGATGGTACTCCCAAAAGTCACTATTTTTACGCTCAGATCATCAGAGCTGCGCAGGAACTTGACTATTTTGCCAACACTCACACATACCGTTCCTGGGTGCGAATGGTAATGAAGAACGCCAATCAAAGTGAGCTTTTAGTCACGTTTCATGGAATAGGTCATGAGTTTCAAGGTGTGTTGGCTTGTTCGGTATGTTGGTTTCAGCGGGTTGAAACTGAAGAGGGTGAACGTGAAGTTGACAATTTCAAGCTATTGGTGGATAGAGTATTTCAGATTAATTACAAGGAATCTCTTAAGGAAACTGAAGAACGCTTTGATCCCTGGTTTGAGCAAAGCATTGTACGTGCAATCGATCTTTGGAGGATGACGGCTATTTGAAGTTTTAACTTTTTCAGTAAAAATCATTCTCACTCAAGCGGTTCTCTTTCTTCGCCTTTTCTACTTTCCAATTCTTCCATAGATATTCTGTCATCATGTCTTTAAATAAATATTCACGCTAGATAGATCTTTACGCTGTTTTTCTTGCCGACTTTATGCGAATTGATATTTGAGAACCTTGAGTAGGCGGCAGTCTTTTCTGTCTCTCCACCTTCAATCAATTCGCCAAAAAGAGATGTGCTGGGTTTTACTTTACTTGCCATCGGATTGTCTCCTTTAATTGTACTTGAATCAAGCTATTATGGGGCATTTTAAAGCATTGGACACCCTGACAAGATGATTTCAGGTGTATAATATATGTCCACTTTGCAAGGCTTTGACTACGAGGAAAAAAACTGATGACGTTGCTTACTTGGTTGTTGGTGATTGGCGGGTTAGCCTTCGGGCTGACCAGAACCAATTGGCCGCTATCAGTGTGGACGCCGATATTGGGCGTCGGTCTACTATTGCTTACCTTATTCGGGTTTTTGAACATTTTCTTCGGCTTGTTGCTGTGGGCACTATTTCTGCTGGTGGCGCTGATGAACGTGTCCGACTTGCGCATCAAATTTTTGAGCAAGCCGATGTTTACGTACATCAAGGGAGCACTTCCTCCCATGTCGGATACCGAACGTGCGGCAATTGAGGCGGGTACTGTGTGGTGGGAAGCGCAACTTTTTCAGGGTAACCCTGACTGGGATCAGTTATTGCGGTATGAGACCTCCGAGTTATCCGATGAGGAGCAAGCCTTTCTGGATGGCCCGGTGGAGGAGTTTTGCCGCATGATCGACGACTGGGAAATTACAAATCACATCAATGACCTGCCACATGAAGCGTGGAAGTTTCTTAAAGAAAACAGGTTTTTCGGCATGATCATCCCAAAGAAGTACGGCGGCCTGGAACTTTCGGCCATTGCGCATTCTTCCGTAGTGATGAAAATTTCAACGCGCAGCGTAACCGCCGGAATCACCGTGATGGTGCCAAGCTCACTAGGCCCGGCGGAATTGTTGCTTCACTATGGCACTGATGAACAAAAGGAATACTATCTGCCGCGCCTGGCAACCGGCGAGGAAATTCCATGTTTTGCATTGACGGGGCCTGCTGCCGGTTCGGACGCTGGTGCAATCCCCGATACCGGTATTGTTTGCAAGGGAACACATCAAGGCGAAGAGATATTGGGCTTACGCCTGGACTGGGAAAAGCGCTACATCACACTCGGCCCGATTGCCACTGTTCTGGGGCTGGCGTTTAAGGTCTATGATCCCGATGGGTTGTTGGGCGATAAGGAGGAACTGGGAATTACCTGTGCATTGATTTCCGTCGATACCCCCGGCGTTGTTATCGGCAGTCGCCATAACCCGCTGAATTCTTCATTTCAGAATGGCCCGAACTCAGGCAGGGACGTGTTTATTCCGATGGACTGGATTATCGGTGGACCTGAACAGATCGGTAACGGCTGGCGTATGTTGGTGGAGTGCCTTTCCGTTGGTCGCGGTATCTCACTGCCGGCATTGGGTGCTGGCGCCGGCAAGTTTGCCAGCTACATGACTGGAGCATATTCGGCGATACGTAAACAATTCAATCTGTCAATTGGCAAGTTCGAAGGTGTGGAAGAGGCGCTTACCAGAATAGGCGGGTTGACTTATATGATGGAGGCCGGGCGCAGGTTGACGGCTTCTGCAATTGATCGCGGTGAAAAGCCGTCCGTGGCGACTGCCATCCTAAAATACCACAATACTGAGGGAATGCGTCAGGTAATTAACGATGCCATGGATGTGCATGGCGGAAGAGGGATATGTATCGGCCCGAGCAATTATATCGCACGCCACTATCAGGCAATCCCCATCAGTATTACCGTTGAAGGCGCCAATATTCTGACGCGCAGTCTGATTATTTTCGGACAGGGTGCGATGCGCTGTCACCCACATTTGATTGAAGAGATCAAGGCCGTCTCCAATCCGGACCCCGAGGAAGCACTTGAACAATTTGACCGTATCCTATTTCGGCATCTGGGTTATACGGCGCGCAACGGCGCAAGGTCGTTTTTATACGGATTGACGCGCAGCCGACTGGCGCCAAGCCCTGTATCGGGAGAAATTAGCGGTTATTTCAAGCGTTTGGCAAGGATGAGCGCAAGCTACTCGTTCATCTCCGACTTCACCATGCTATTTTTGGGCGGGCAATTGAAACGCAAGGAAAAGCTCTCTGGTCGTTTTGCCGATGCGTTGAGCTATATGTATTTGTGCTCGGCGATACTGAAGCGATTTGTGGATACCGGGCATCCGGCCGATGATCTGCCGCTGGTGGAGTGGAGTGCAAAGTATTGTTTGTATAAGGTACAGGATGCGCTGGATGAAATCATGCGCAATTTTCCATCGGTTTTATTCGGGCAAATACTTCGTGCCATCGTTTTCCCGACGGGAAAAAGTCTACGCTATCCGAATGATCGCGTCGGACATCGCGTTGCCAAGTTATTGATTGAGCCGTCAAAGGCGAGAGATCGTCTTACCGATGGCACCTTCAAGAGCATGGATCCACGGGACCTGGTTGGGCGCGTTCAGCATGCATTCAATGCCGTGGTTGCCGCCAGAGAAGCCGAGCGTAAACTGAAGAAGGCACACCTGTTTCCACCTAGGCTTGGTCAGCAGGGAGGCTGGTTGAAAGACGCAATCTCCCGGGGTGTGATTAGTGAACATGAAGCGAAGTTGGTGGAAGATGCGCACACGGCTACCCGTGCGGCGATCATGGTGGATGATTTTCCGCCCGATGAGAAAAGGTTTGCTCGGGAAGCCGATGAAGGCGAGGTGTCGTAAGGATTCCCAAATGTAGGACTAACGAAGGCTGCTCCCGGGTATCTTCATTGGTGATAAAGATTTCAGTAACACGTACACTGCGCCAGTGCCGCCATCCTCGGGCCTTGCAGAGCAAAAGGCGCGTATTCCGCTCTTTCTTTGTTGCAGCCACTGGTTGACCATGGGCTTAAGCCTTGGGCCCTGATTACCGGAGCCATGACCTTTGCCATGGATGATGCGCACACACCGTATGTTTTTCCGTCGTGAACCGTGTATGAATTGAGACAGCGAAGATTGAGCTTCCGCTACTGTCATTCCATGCAAATCTAACTCTGCACCTATACTGTACTGTTTTCTCTGGAGCTTGCGAAAAATACTTTTTTGCACGCCGGGCCCGCAGAAGGATAGACTGTCACCGGGTTGTAAATCTTCGGTATCGAAGCTGATTTGCAAAGATTCCTTCGGGTTATGTGGTTGGTCATTGAGTGTTTTTTTTGGCATCGGCCGTGGTTTCGGTGCATGACTTTCAGCCTGATTCAGACGATCCGAATGCAGAGGCTTTACATCGTCGAGGATATCCGCAAAGCGGAGGTTATTGCCAAGTTTTGAAATTCCTTGTTTTGACATCTGTTTTCATACCAGTGCTTTAATTTGTTACTATTAGAAGCCGAACTGCTAATTTCATTTTACCCTCCATACTGACAACTCAGCAACTGAAATGCACTTGTTATTGAGTAACGATGATGGCGTGCAAGCCGTCGGATTGAAATTATTGGCCGACACATTGGCCTCGTTGGGTAAGCTAACAGTTGTAGCGCCGAACTGCGATCAAAGTGCTTCGAGCAACTCGTTGACCCTGGATCGTCCAATTCGTGCCCAAGCGATTGCCGAAAATTGGTATGCCGTAGATGGTACACCTACGGATTGCGTACATTTGGCCATTACCGGTCTAATAGAGGATGAGCCGGATATTGTAGTGTCTGGCATTAACGCCGGAGCCAATTTGGGCGATGACGTCATCTACTCCGGTACAGTGGCCGCAGCTATGGAAGGAAGGTTTTTGGGTCTGCCTTCGGTTGCGATTTCCGTTGTTTCTTCGCAGCCACTGTACTTGAAGGATGCCGCACAAGTAAGCTTTGAAATTGTTTCTAAACTGGCCTTAACTCAACTCCCCGGCGACGTGATCATCAACGTCAATATTCCCAATTTGCCCAAAGAGAAACTAAAGGGAATACGCGCCACGCGCCTGGGGAATCGTCACAAGGCCGAAGCAGTAATCAAGGCTGAAGACCCGCGAGGCAAACCGATTTATTGGGTAGGTGCCGCCGGCCCCGAACAGGACGCCGGGCCGGGTACGGATTTTCATGCTGTCAACAACGGCTATGTGTCCGTTTCACCTATGCACCTTGACCTTACTCATTATGATGCAATGGAACCTGTAAAAAAATGGGTGGATGAGTGCGAACTCATGTGGGTGGAATGTAATGAATAGTAGTGCACGCGAAGGAATCGGTATGACCTCGCAGGCTACCAGAGACCGCCTGATTACGCGCCTGGAAGAAAAGGGAATACGTAATGTAAATGTGTTGGAGGCGATGCGCATGACGCCTAGGCACTTATTCGTTGATGAAGCATTGTCTTCACGAGCGTATGAGGATACTGCGCTGCCGATTGGCCACAAGCAAACCATTTCACAACCCTATGTCGTGGCACGCATGACCGAGGCAGTGATGTGCGATGGTGTGCCAGAGAAGGTTTTGGAGGTAGGTACCGGTTCGGGATATCAGGCCGCAATTCTTGCTGCATTGGTCAATAACGTTTACACCGTTGAAAGGATTGAAACGTTATATAAACAGGCACGTCGTCGTGCCGTCAGTCTTGGCTTGCGTAACGTAAAATTTAAGCTGTCCGATGGTTTTTGGGGTTGGAAAGGCTATGCACCTTACGATGCAATTATTGCAACTGCGGCACCTAAAGAAGTGCCTGCATCGTTGATTGAACAGTTGGCGGAGAATGGTCGCTTAGTGATTCCGGTAGGGCAGAGCTCTTCTATACAAAACCTGATGCTGATTCGAAAAACCAGTAAAGGTATTGAGAAAGAATCTTTGGATGCGGTAAGTTTTGTGCCGCTTATTCAAGGGAAGGTATGAGTTTTTAAACTTGCTTTGAAAAGAGTATCCGATGAAATTGTTTACCACGTTGTATGACAGGGTAATTGGATGGGCCAAACACCCGCATGCCGAGTATTATCTGGGAGGGTTAAGCTTTGCAGAATCTTCTTTTTTTCCTATTCCTCCGGATGTGATGCTGGCGCCTATGTCCGTTGCCCGGCCTGAACGGGCCTGGTGGTTTGCGTTTTTAACTACACTAACCTCGGTATTAGGGGGTATCTTCGGGTATTTGATCGGCGCCTTTGCATTTGAATATATCGAGCCCTGGCTACAGGCATCTTCATATTGGTCAAAGTTTGAAACTGCCCGTATCTGGTTTGATGAGTGGGGTATATGGGTAGTGGTAGTTGCCGGATTTTCACCGATTCCTTATAAGCTTTTTACAGTTACAGCCGGATTACTTTCGTTGGCCGTTATTCCTTTTATTGTTGCTTCACTTATCGGACGAGGCAGCCGTTTTTATCTCGTTGCCGGCCTGCTTAAGTTTGCCGGCCCCAAGCTCGAACCACTGATATTGAAATATGTAGAATGGATTGGTTGGGCGACCGTGTTGCTACTGGCTATCACAATTATCTGGTTCAAGTTGTTGCATTGATGTTTATACGTATTCGTATAGCGACCCTTGGCCTTTTATATTTCCTGCTTGCCGGATGCGCGGGTGATTTTGGCATATTTCAAAATTACAAAATTGATGTCGAGCCTAAGCCCAAACGTGATTACCATATTGTGAAGAAGGGCGACACCTTGATTAAAATCTCTTTCTCTAGACATCTTGACTACAGACAACTTGCCGCATGGAACAATATTGACAATCCCGATCTTATTTATCCGGGACAAAAGCTACGCTTGACGCCCCCGCCGGTGAATGTGAAAAAAAGCAGGCCGAAGGCGAGCGCAAAAAACAAAACCCCTACAGTCGTCCCAAAGAAATATGTCGGCAAGTCCGTCAAGCACAGATGGAGTTGGCCGACAAAGGGGCGAATAACCCGTACTTACTCCATGAAAAGTGGAGGCCATAAGGGGATAGATATTGCGGGGAGGGAGGGACAGGCCGTACTCGCGGTGTCCTCGGGGAAAGTCGTGTACAGTGGAGATGGCTTATCGGGTTATGGCAATTTAATCATCGTCGAGCATGACAGCCAGTTTTTGAGTGCCTATGCGCACAATAAGAAGTTGCTTGTGGCAGAAGGCGGGAAGGTTGTGCGTGGTCAGAAGATTGCCGAGCTGGGCAAAAGCGACACACGAACCCCAAAACTTTACTTTGAAATTCGGCGTAACGGAAAGCCTGTGGATCCTTTGAAGTATCTGCCTAAAAAGTAAGGTATGATTTAGTCTGAAAAAATGATGGCCGCCGCGGCTCTGCGCCCCTCGGCCAGGAGTATGCCGTAGGTTCTACACGCCGCACTAGTATTCATGGTTTCAAGGCCGACATTACATCGTGCAAATAACGCCAGAATTTTCGGCGCAGGAAGGATTAGCCGTTCTCCCGTTCCGAGCAGCACTATCTCTGGTTTTAATTTAAATATTGCGGTGACGTTTTCCTCGTTTAATTGATCCATACTGGTTACCTTCCAGGGTGTGATCAATTTGTCGGGGCACACCACCAAACTTTGGTCGTAGCGCTCGCGATTGACCAATATGCAGTCCGACCGGTATCCCGTGATCATGAAATCTGCATTGATAGCGTCTTGAGTCAGGTTCATTGCCATCCGTCGCGGCCGCGGAAATAAATCGGGTTAGTAGTTTACATTGAATCACGTATTATATTTCATACTTATCCAAAACGAATTGACTGAATGAAAGATTTTGTCAGAATCGCGCGGCTTCCTCCCTATGTGCTCAATGTCGTAAACGAGCTTAAAGCTGAAGCCAGGGCAAGAGGCGAAGATATTGTGGACTTTGGCATGGGTAATCCTGATCGCCCGCCATCCAGACATATCATTGAAAAGCTGGCAGAAGTAGTGCTGCGTGAAGATGTACACCGGTATTCGTTGTCCCGAGGCCTCCCCCGATTACGCCGGGCAGTGTCCGACTGGTATCGGCGCAAATTCGGTGTGGAGATTGATCCGGAAACCGAGGCTATCGTGACCATTGGTTCCAAGGAAGGGCTTGCACATTTGACCCTGGCAACGTTAGGGCCGGGTGATACGGTGCTGGTACCTAATCCTGCCTATCCCATCCACGCCTACGGCTGTGTAATCGCCGGGGCAGACGTTATCTATATACCCCTGGCGGAAAGTGAGAACTTTTTTTCTGAACTGGAGAAGGCAGTTCAGGATTCTTGGCCCAAGCCGAAGATGCTGATCGTGAACTTTCCCTGTAATCCGACTACACAGTGTGTCGAGTTACCTTTCTTGGAGAAGCTGGTCGCTATTTGCAGAGAATACGAAATGTGGCTGGTACATGATATTGCTTATGGTGAAATTACATTTGATGGTTATGAAGCCCCTTCGATCTTGCAAGTACCGGGCGCCAAGGATATTGCAGTTGAATTTTATTCATTGTCGAAAACATATAACATGCCTGGTTGGCGCATCGGTTTTATGTGCGGTAGCCCCATGTTGGTAGAAGCCTTGGCGCGTATGAAGTCCTATTTAGACTATGGCATGTTTACCGCTATTCAAGTAGCGGCGATTGCGGCACTTGACAGCCCGCAGGGGGTTATAGAAGGGGTGCGTGCCACGTATAAAAGCCGCCGTAATGTATTATGTGAAGGTTTAAGTAATGCGGGATGGCACGTAGAAAAACCCAAGGCTACCATGTTTGTATGGGCGGAGATTCCTGAGCCTTATCGTCGAGGAGGTTCCCTGGAATTTTCAAAAAAACTGTTGCACGAGGCGAAAGTGGCGGTATCACCGGGGATAGGGTTTGGTAAATATGGAGATACGCATGTTCGTTTCAGCTTGATTGAAAACGAACACCGAACGAGGCAGGCCGTTAGAAATATCAGGAAGATGCTAAGAGAAGTGTAGGGAGTGTAGGTCGTGGGACCCGTTAAAATTGGAATGTTGGGCTTTGGTACCGTTGGTGGCGGTACCGCGAGTATTCTATCGCGTAATGGCGATGAGATTGCACGCCGGGCAGGACGCGGCATTCAGATCACCGTTGCATGCGTACAAAACAGTAAAAAATCGCGTGCTTGCGACATTGCAGATATTACGCTTACTGAAAACCCCGAGGTTGTTGTTGCCGCTGCAGATGTTGAAATCGTACTGGAGCTTATTGGTGGCACTCATTTGGCACGTAACCTCGTGCTTCAAGCAATAGACAACGGTAAGCACATTGTCACGGCAAACAAGGCACTCATTGCCCTGCATGGCAATGAGATTTTTCAGCGCGCACAGGAAAAAGGGGTAATGGTTGCCTTTGAAGCTGCGGTAGCGGGCGGCATTCCGATCATCAAGGCAATACGTGAAGGCCTGGCGGGCAATTCTATCCAGTGGCTGGCGGGTATTATCAATGGGACCGGCAACTTCATATTGACGGAAATGTGTGAAAAAGGCAGGAATTTCGGTGATGTATTGAAAGATGCCCAGCAACGAGGGTATGCCGAAGCGGACCCGACTTTCGATATCGGAGGCGTTGACGCCGCCCACAAGCTGACGATCCTGGCCTCCATTGCCTTTGGAGTACCATTGCAATATGCAAAGGTATATACCGAAGGGATTACCGAAATCACCGGTATAGACGTCGAATACGCCTCCAATCTGGGTTATCGCATCAAACATCTGGGCATTGCGAAACGTACCGTAAATGGACTGGAACTCAGAGTACATCCAACCTTGGTACCTCATCGGCACCTTATTGCGAACGTGGACGGCGTGATGAATGCCATAATGATCAAGGCCGATGCGCTAGGCCCTAGCCTATACTATGGTGCGGGTGCTGGCGCCGAACCGACGGGTTCTGCGGTAGTGGCCGATCTGGTTGACGTCGTTCGGGCACTGACCTCGGATCCGGAGAATCGGGTACCGCACCTGGCGTTTCAGCCCGGTGCCCTGTCAGACATCCCCATATTATCCATGGAGGAGGTTTCTACCGCCTATTATCTGCGTATCCATGTTCAGGACCGCCCCGGCGTATTGGCACAGGTTACCCATATATTTGCACAGTACGGGATCAGCATTGAGGCAATCATCCAGAAGGAACCGCAGGCCGATGCGACCCGCGTGCCCATTGTCATCCTTACGCACGAAGTAAACGAAAAAAGCATGAACCAAGCGATTCTAGAGATAGAAAAGCTGGAAACCGTCACCGGCAAGGTGAAGTGCATACGGCTGGAGACACTTTCCTGACTTATACTTGGTTTTACGGAACGTGAACAACAAACACTATACCGGCCTTATAGATCGCTACCGCAGTATTCTGCCCCTTGCCGAAGGCTGTCGCGTAATCAGCCTTTGCGAAGGCGACACCCCACTCGTCCAGTGCCATAATCTTGAAGCGGTAAACCGAAAAGATATCAAATTATATCTCAAGTTTGAGGGACTCAATCCGACTGGTTCATTCAAGGACCGCGGCATGACGGTTGCCGTCACGCAGGCCGTATCCGAAGGGAGTAGCGCAATTATATGCGCCTCAACGGGGAATACCTCCGCATCGGCGGCCGCCTATGCCGCCAGAGCAGGGATCAAGGCGTTCGTGTTGATACCGGATGGAAAAATTGCAATGGGCAAACTGGCACAGGCAATGATGTACGGTGCCATCATCATGCAGATTCGCGGCAACTTTGATGACGGTATGCGGGTAGTGAAAGAAGTAGCGAAAGAGGTGCCGGTAGACATTGTAAACTCAGTCAACCCCTATCGTTTACAAGGGCAGAAGACTGCGGCGTTCGAAGTTGTAGAAGCATTGGGTCATGCACCGGACTTTCATTGCCTGCCAGTGGGTAATGCCGGCAATATTTCAGCCTACTGGATAGGCTATTCAGAGCTTGCAGCGAAGGATGGACATGCCGTGACTCGTTCCTGCGGTTTCTGCAGGGGTGAGTGCCCGTTTACCAAGACACCAAAGATTATCAAAAAGCCTAGAATGTTGGGCTATCAGGCAGCGGGCGCAGCGCCGTTTGTCAAAGGGGAGGTGGTTGATCATCCCGAGACCGTAGCGACGGCAATACGCATCGGCCATCCGCAAAGCTGGGATTATGCACGGGCGGCAGTGGCGGAATCACAAGGCTGGTTCAATTCTTTTTCAGATGAAAAAATTCTTTCCGTACAAAATCTTTTGTCTTCAAGCGAAGGGGTTTTCTGCGAACCTGCCTCCGCCACTTCTGTCGCCGGTGCACTGTATGATATCGAAAAGGGCAACATCCCCAAGGGCAGTACCGTCGTTTGCACGCTGACCGGACACGGCCTAAAAGACCCTGATATTGCCATCAGGCAAAGTGCATTCGGGCTGACTACTATTAACGCCGAACTGGACTCCGTAAAGCGAGCGATTTTGGATAATTTGTAACTTTCGGTGCTTTATTAATATTAATAAATCACGGTATCCAATGAGCTACGTCCAGCATTGTATCCCGTTTCCATACAAAGCCTTTCAGATGTTCATTGCAGAGGGGCGTTATGCTTTCTATGTATTTTTTTCTG
This sequence comes from Gammaproteobacteria bacterium, assembly GCA_965242685.1. Taxonomy (GTDB): domain Bacteria; phylum Pseudomonadota; class Gammaproteobacteria; order UBA4575; family UBA4575. The sequence continues at coordinate 661,776 of OZ251487.1, forward strand.
GGGATGGCTTCTGCACCCAGACTTGACAGGTGCGCCGAAGGTAGCTGGCAATCCAGTATCGGAAACCCCCATCGACACAGATGTGCGACCAGGTACACAAGCGCAACCTTTGATGCATTGCTCTGGAAGCTGAACATGGATTCGCCGAAGAACATTCGGCCTATTAAAACACCGTAAATCCCGCCGACCAGACGTTTTTGGGAGTTCCAAAGCTCAACAGAATGTGCATATCCTTGCTGGTGCAGGGCAGTGTAGTTTTCGATCATATCGGCAGTGATCCACGTGCCGCGTGAATATCTGCGTGGTGCCGCGCAAGCCATAACGGTCTGTTTGAAATTGCTATCAAAGGTGACGTGCCATGGATGTTTGCGCAGCGTCCTACGAAGGCTCGTGGATATTTTGATCTTGTTTGTATACAAGACGCCTCGAGGATTGGGTGACCACCACAGAATCGGTTGCCCTTCTTTATACCAGGGGAAGATGCCGCTACGGTAGGCGTTCAGCAACCGGGTAACGCTCAGGTTTCCACCCGCGGCAAGTAGGCCTTCGGGATTTTGCAGTGCCTTTTCTGCATTGGGAAATGTAGCATCGCGGTCGGACGGATCTAACCAGGGAATATCCACGGGGGCTAAAGAAGGTTTATTCAAGTCGGTAGGGTAAAAGCGTCATTAGCCGTCTGGAGGAAGGTTTTTGTCAATGATTTGGAGCCTTGCCCAGGGCGTCAAGGTATTTTTCGGCATCCAGTGCCGCCATGCATCCCGAACCCGCTGAAGTTACTGCCTGTCTATACACATGGTCCATTACATCGCCTGCCGCAAAGACTCCCGGAATATTGGTGGCTGTAGCGTTACCGTGCAAACCGCTTTTTACCTTTATGTAACCGCCGTTCATTTCAAGTTGATTGCTGAAAACATCGGTATTGGGAGTATGTCCAATGGCAATAAATACCCCGCTGAGATCGATTTCTTCCACAGCTTCATTCAGGGTGCTTTTAATTCTGATTCCTGTAACCCCTGTATCATCACCCAGCACTTCGTCAAGCGTGTGGTTCCATTTTATGGTGACGTTACCGTTCTGTGCCTTTTCAAATAGTTGATCTTGCAATATCTTTTCGCTACGCAGGGCATCACGTCGATGCACCAGGATAACCTCACTGGCAATGTTGGAAAGGTACAGTACTTCTTCGGCGGCAGTGTTACCACCGCCGATTACCGCTACTTTTTTCCCTTTATAGAAAAAGCCGTCACAGGTTGCGCAGGCTGAAACACCTTTACCCTTGAAGGTTTCTTCGGACAGTAAACCTAAATATCGGGCGGATGCCCCGGTTGCGATAATGAGCGCGTCACTGGTGTAGTGGCCCAAATCTCCAGTCAGTGCAAAAGGTCGCGTGGACAGATCGGCGGTATGAATATGATCAAAGATCACTTCGGTATTGTACCTTTCTACGTGCTTCAACATACGTTCCATAAGTTCCGGGCCTTGTAGTCCTTCAATGTCGCCGGGCCAGTTGTCAACGTCGGTCGTCGTTGTTAGCTGGCCTCCTTGCTCCAGGCCAGTGATGATCGCCGGGTTGAGATTTGCTCGTGCTGCGTATACGCCCGCGGTGTAACCGGCCGGGCCAGAGCCCAGGATAAGAAGTTGAAAATGTCGAGATTCTGCCATCGTATCGTTCCTTTAGTCCTTGGTTGGTTAGATTTCAAGGGAATCGAAATATAAATCAGAATATGGGCGAGCACTGCATAAAACAAGCTTTTCTAAGCTCGGTATAAATTTGATTGGACATTCACAAGCGTTAGAGTAACAATATATACTATAAAGGTGCTTGGACAATGCCTCAATCCACAAGCGCTTCAAATAATAATTTCCACCAAAGTTCGGCCCCCGACGGGATATGCAGGATTCGATAATCCTGTAAGATGGTTTCTTTTTCTTATATTTATCATAAGGTTAGTTGATAAATGTTAAAGGTTTTCTGACATTGAAACAAGCGGCGCTAAAAAAATCAGAGAAGACTCGCTATAGCCTTCTGACAATCAGAGGGTTACGCGAAAGTGTTTTGCTCATTTTTGTGGCGCTTGGCGTGTATTTTATGGTGGCTTTGTTGACGTATGATCCGGATGATCCGGGATGGCTGCATACTGGGAGCAACCACCTGACCAGTAATTTGGGCGGGAAAGTAGGGGCATTTTTCTCGGATTTACTATTTTTCCTATTCGGCTATCTTGCGTATCTTGCACCGTTGATGGTTATCTACAGTGGTTGGTTGCTGTATCGAAGTAAGCCCGGGGGTGAAGATGCAGACTATCGGACGCTGGGCATACGTTGGGCTGGTTTCTTGCTGACTTTGGCTTCGGGATGCGGACTTGCAACTTTACATTTTCAACCCGGGTTTTTATCTCTTGCGGGTGGCATTCTTGGGGACTTGACCGGCAGTAGCTTTGTCGCCGTGTTCAGTCACGTTGGCGCAACGTTATTGTTGTTGGCACTGTTTTTTGCCGGCATCACCATTTTTACCAGCTTTTCCTGGTTATGGGTGGTGGATGCGGTCGGCAAATATATCCTTGCGTTCAGTTCATGGGTATGGACGAAGATTTGTGTCTTGAGAGAGAAATACCTGAGTAAGCAGGCAAAATTGGAGCGCGAAGAAAGTGTCAAAAAAACTAAGGTGCGAATCAAAAAACGTAAACAACCACGAATAGAACCTGTCATAAAGGATATTGAATCCAGTAAACGTACAGAACGAGAACGTCAGATACTGTTGTTTGACAGCGCGACTGAAATCGATCTTCCCCCCGTCACAATATTAGATAAGGCTAGCGATAACTCAAAAGGGTATTCCGATGAGGCACTGGAAGCCTTGTCACGCCAGGTAGAGTTGAAGATGCTTGACTTTGGCATTGATGCGGGAGTGGTTGAGGTTCACCCCGGGCCGGTGATTACACGTTTTGAGTTAGAACTTGCCGCAGGCGTTAAAGTCAGCAAGGTCAGCAATCTGGCCAAAGATATTGCGCGCGCCCTTTCCGTTGTCAGTGTTCGCGTCGTTGAAGTCATTCCCGGCAAGTCGCATATCGGAATTGAAATACCTAATGAACACCGGGAAGTGGTTATGCTCAGCGAGGTTTTGCAATCCGAGGCCTATGATAAAGCACGTTCGCCTTTAACGCTAGGTCTGGGCAAGGACATTGGCGGAAGACCGATTATGGCTGATTTGGCTAAGATGCCGCATCTACTGGTCGCCGGTACGACCGGGTCAGGTAAATCGGTTGCCCTGAATGCGATGTTATTGAGCGTTTTACACAAAGCTACTCCACAGCAGGTACGCATGATTCTGATTGATCCCAAGATGTTGGAGCTTAACGTTTACGAAGGCATTCCGCATCTTCTTGCTCCAGTTGTAACCGACATGAAAGAAGCGGCCAACGCTTTGCGCTGGTGCGTAGCAGAAATGGAACGCCGCTATTGCTTGATGTCTGCTCTGGGTGTGCGCAATATTCAAGGTTATAACACAAAAATCAATCAGGCTATTGCCGAGGGCAATCCCCTGGTAAGTCCGGTAACCAACATCGAACCGGCTGAAGAGCCGGATGAACTTACATCGTTACCAAATATCGTCATTATTGTGGATGAATTTGCAGACATGATGATGGTAGTAGGTAAAAAAGTAGAAGAACTTATTGCAAGGCTTGCACAAAAGGCGAGGGCGGCCGGCATTCACTTGATTTTGGCAACCCAACGGCCTTCTGTAGACGTGATTACCGGCCTTATCAAGGCAAATATTCCCGCAAGAATTGCCTTTCAAGTATCATCCAAAGTTGATTCACGCACGATCCTGGACCAGATGGGTGCGGAACAGTTACTGGGTCATGGTGATATGCTGTATGTGCCCCCTGGAACGTCACTACCGGAACGTATACATGGTGCGTTTGTATCGGATGACGAAGTGCATAAGGTCGTTGCATACCTGAAACAAAAGGGTGCTCCCGCATATTTGGATGATGTTACTCGCGACCCGGCCACTGGCAAAGACACGATCCCCGGGTTGGAACCATTGGATGCGGGCAATGGAGACGAATTAGACCCGCTTTACGATGAAGCTGTGGCAATTGTTACCGAAACTCGCAAGGCTTCAATTTCCTATTTACAGAGGCGGTTGAAGGTTGGCTACAACCGTGCCGCACGCATGATCGAAGAGATGGAAAGCAGCGGAGTCGTCGGTGCGGTACAGTCTGGTGGCGCGCGTGAAGTTTTGGCTCCTCCCCCACCGTCTGCATAATCTAGTGTTTATGAGCTTTTGGAGGTCAATACTACGGATCCGGAGGATAGCCTTGGTGATTGGGCTGTATGTATTTTCACTGCCTACATTCTCTAACGAGGCTATTCGGCAGCTTGCCGAGTTTCTTACTGAGACAGACTCGTTCAGTGGTCAGTTTCAGCAGACCGTTTACGATGAAAATGGGGAAACACTTCAGGTTTCCAAGGGCCAGGTTGCGTTAGCCAAGTCGAAACGCTTTCGTTGGCAATACATGCAACCGCATTCACAGCTTATTCTTGCCGATGGCGAGTATTTATGGATTTATGACGAAGAGTTATTACAAGCCACGGCGAAGCCTATCGAAGAAGTGTTGGGCAGTGCTCCAATCATGTTGCTTACCGACATTAACTCCTTATTCCGGGATTTTGAAATCGAAAATGAGGGGAGTCTGGGTGATTTGAAGTGGATCTCTTTGATTCCACGTGTTCAAGATATGGAGTTTCATCGCATTCGCATTGGTCTGGATAAAGCGGGTATAAAAAAAATGGAGTTACACGATCGTTTTTCACAAAAAACTGTGATTGAATTCACTGACGTCGAGACGAGCCTGTCGTTTCCCACAGGGTATTTCACTTTCAAGGTTCCAGAAGGCGTAGACGTTGCAGGTTATCCGGGCACAGATTAAAAAGAAAACATATTGATAGAAAGTAGGCGTATCTATCTCCGACTTATTTTTCAAATCATCTACTGACATATTCGATCAAGTAGATGTCCATCGCCCGTTGGCTGATCGTATACGTCCGCCAACACTGGGGGAATTTGTTGGCCAGACACACTTGCTTGCCAAAGGTAAACCGCTGCGACAGGCAATTGAACAAGGCAAACTACATTCGATGGTCTTTTGGGGGCCTCCGGGAACGGGCAAGACCACACTTGCGCGTATTCTTGCAAAAACATCAAGCGCGCAATTTATTCCTGTTTCGGCAGTGTTGTCAGGCGTAAAAGATATTCGGCAGGCAGTCAATCAGGCTAAGGCACATCTTCGGGAAAAAAGTATGGAAACGGTTCTGTTTGTTGATGAGGTGCACCGTTTCAACAAGGCTCAGCAGGACGCATTTTTACCCTATATCGAAGATGGCACCATCTACTTTGTTGGTGCTACGACGGAAAACCCTTCTTTTGAATTGAATAATGCACTGCTTTCAAGGGTTCGCGTCTACGTGCTTAAAAGTCTCAGCAAAGAGGAGGTGATGCAATGTATTGATCGGGCATTGAAAAGTTATACTTTCGACAAGCAAGGCGCTACCATTGATAAGGAGGCCAGGAAAATACTCGCTCTGGCGGCGGACGGAGATGCTCGTCGCGCACTTAACTTTCTGGAAATTGCGTTTGACTTTCTTAATGAAGGGGATGCCAACAAGGTCATTACACGAAAAATTATTCAAGAAGTTACGACACAATCTAGCCGGCGTTTCGACAAGCAGGGTGAGTATTTCTACGATCAAATCTCGGCGCTGCACAAGTCGGTACGAGGCTCTGACCCCGACGCAGCCTTATACTGGTTTTGCAGAATGATTGATGGGGGTTGCGACCCTCGCTATATTGCGCGTCGCGTGCTGCGCATGGCAAGCGAGGACATCGGTAATGCAGAACCGAAAGGCTTGCAGATCGCGTTGAGTGCATGGGATTCATACGAGCGTCTGGGTTCGCCGGAAGGGGAACTATCCCTTGCGCAAGCAATTATTTATCTGGCCTGTGTGCCAAAAAGTAACGCCGTATACAAGGCCTATAACAAGGCAATGTGCGATGTAAAAGAGTATGGCACGCTGGAGGTGCCCGTGCACTTGCGTAATGCTGCCACCAGGTTGATGAAGAAAATTGGCTACGGAAAAGGTTATCGCTATGCCCATGACGAGGAAGATGCCTATGCTGCAAACCAGATGTATCTTCCAGAGAAATTGAAGGACAAGCGCTATTATTGCCCCACTGATAGAGGGATAGAGATTAAAATCAAACAATACATGGACAGACTGCGTAACAAAACTCAAAATTAAGAAGTAATACAGAAAAAACTTTGAAGGTGCATAGAAATGGAACAGCTTAAACTATCGAGGCAACTCATCGACAAGGTGCAGCAAGTGCTTGTTGATGAAGATGAACGCGCCAAAAATCCACTGCTTGCCAGTCAATATCTTGCAGCAATCATCGGCTTCATGGTCGGCAACCATGATCTTCCCTCGGGTGAGAAAAATGAAGTGATGAATGAACTCAATGCCTTTTCAAAATACGTATACGATGATATTGCGCGCCAGAGACAAGCTGCGATTCGGCCCAAAGGCGAGGCATTTGGCATATGGAAGCCTGAAAACGGTTAAGCATTGTCAATTATTCTGAAGCAATTCAATCCAATGTTTAACAGGCGTTTTTGTTGCCGATTGTAGATGCATCAGGCAACCGATGTTGGCGCTGGCAATAATATCGGGCCGCCCGGCTTCCAAGCTGGCGATTTTATCTTGCAATAGGCGGGTTGAAAGCTCAGTTTCAAGCAGTGAATAACTTCCTGCCGAACCGCAGCAAAGATATGGGTCTCTAACCATATTTAATGTATAGCCGGCCTCTCGAAGCAGGGTTTCAATGCTGCCGACAATTTTTTGTCCGTGCTGCAATGTACAAGGGCTGTGAAAAACAACCTTTTTGTTCTTGGAAGTAGGGGTGATTCGTCGTGCCAGTCCCATGGTCATTTCTGCCAGGTCTCGAGTATGCTGTGCGACAAATTCAGCTTTCTCTGCATAGCCGTTGTCGGCCTGCATGATTTTTCCATACTGCTTTATAAAATAGCTACAGCCACTTGAAGTAACTACTAAATGTTCATATTCTTCAGATAATGCTCGATACCAGCTATCAATATTACGGCATATCGTCTTTTTAGCGCCCTTGATATCCGCCAAGTGAAATGCCAGGCTCCCGCAGCAGTCCGATTCCGCTTCCTCCATCTGAATGCCTGAATACGAAAATACTTTGGATGCCGCCACATTAATTTGTGGTGCGGCGGCGGATTGCACGCAACCCTTTATCGTTAGCAGCTTGCGTCTTGCTGTAGAGAAATTCGGTATGGAGTTTACAACAGGCTTTGCAGGGATTTTGCTTGTCAGCCTGGCTGGCAGCAGAGGCTTGAAAAAGCGGGCGATGGAAAAAAATGTGGCGGTGCGTACGGGTTTGGAAAAGATATCAATAATCAAGCGCCGCTTGATTTTATCGACTTTAGTTCGTCCAATTCTTTTTTCCATGTGCGGCCTGCCCATATCAATCAAATCACTATATCTAACGCCCGAAGGACACGTGGTTTCACAAGATAGGCAAGTCAGACATCGGTCCAAATGTCTCATGCTTGCGGGGCCGGATGGTTTTCCTTCAAAGAAATTCTTGATTAAATAAATTCGTCCGCGCGGGCCATCCAACTCATCGCCCGTAAGCCGATAAGTGGGGCATGTTGCGTTACAAAATCCGCAGTGTACGCAGGCACGCAAAATATCATTGACCCGCCGGCCCTCTGACGTTTTCAAGAAATCTTTTGTGAGTGACGTTTGCACGATTATAGCTGGGCATACATCTTGCCGGGGTTAAGGATTCTGGCCGGATCAAAAGTCTGTTTGAGCTTTTGGTGAATGGTAAGTACAGCTTGGCTGAGTGGATGAAATGGATGTTTCGCATCCCCGTTGCGAAACAGGCAGGCATGTCCGCCCACCCGTTCGACTACTGTACGAATATGTGCTGATTCTGCATCCGTTGCATACCATCTCAACGCACCGTTCCATTCCATTGCGCATGGGCCTGAAATATCAAGCGGCTCGGCATTCGGAGGTATGGAAATTCTCCATAGGGGTAACTCCGTTAAAAAAAACTCATGTGCTTGCTCTTTGACGTTCACCCAGAACATGTCATGCCAATCAACGAGTTCGCCACCGATACGTTTTGTACACGTCTCGACAGTTGACAATGAACCTGAAAGACGTATGTAAAGGTTTCTTCCATCATGGAAGGTTGCCGTGATAGGTAAAGGTGTGCTTGCCCACTTGTTCATTTTGTGTATGGCGTCTCTGCTGTTGAGGGTAAGGGCGATGGTATGCTCACACGCCGGTTTGGGGATTACGCGCAACGTAACAGACATGATGACTCCCAATGTCCCTAACGCTCCGCACATCAAGCGCGATACGTCATAGCCCGCAACATTTTTCATTACTCTGCCGCCAAACCGTAGATACTCGCCTTTGCCGTTTATGATTTCGCTTCCCAAGATGCAATCACGCACAGCCCCCGCGTGTGCTCGTCTAGGTCCACATAAACCCGTGGCGATCATCCCGCCCAAGGTGGCGGTAGAGCCAAAATGAGGAGGGTCGCACGGCAGTATCTGTTTTTGTCGTGCGATAGTTTGTTCTACTTCGCGTAAAGGAGTGCCGCTACGGGCGGTGATATAAAGCTCGGAGGGTTCGTATTCGGTGATCCCGATATGTTCGGACAGAACAAGGTACTCGCCTTGTACTTGTCTTCCATAAAAGCGTTTTGTGCCTCCTGCCTTAATCTCTAAAGGTAGTTGCTTTTTGTAGGCATCCTTTATCTTGTGGGAGATTTCATCTTTTATGTCGTACACGACAAGCAGTACCGTCTAAAAACGTGGCAGGTTGGGATGAGAAAGGTTGGCTTGGTGTACGTGCATCGCACCGAATTCCGCACAGCGGTGCAAAGTAGGTACGGCCTTACCCGGATTCAATAACTCATTTTCGTCAAATGCCTTTTTGATGGCATGAAAAGCGTTGATCTCCATTGAGTTGAATTGCACGCACATCTGATCAAGTTTTTCTACCCCGACGCCATGTTCACCGGTAATGGTTCCGCCTGCCTTGACGCATAGCGCAAGGATTTCCCCACCGAACTTTTCCGCAGTTTCCAATTCGTTCGGTTGGTTTGCGTCATAGAGTATCAACGGGTGTAAATTTCCGTCTCCAGCATGAAAGACATTGGCAACGCGAAGCCCGTATTTTCTTGACAGGTCATCTATGCCTTTCAAAACACGTGCAAGATGCTTACGCGGGATGGTGCCATCCATGCAGTAGTAGTCGGGCGACAAATTACCCAGTGCGGGAAAGGCGGCCTTTCTTGCCATCCACAGCTTTTCGGCCTCCGATTCGTTGGCCGCTGTACGGATTTCAATGGCCTGATGCGCATTGAAGATTTTACCGACTGTCCTGGCCTGAGAGACCAACTCTTCTTCATATCCGTCAAGTTCGCAAATCAGTATCGCAGCGGCATCGGTCGGGTAACCCGGATGACAATATTTTTCGCTTGCTTCAATGGTCAAACCGTCCATCATTTCAAGACCTGCGGGTACTACACCGCTGGCAATAATACTTGCTACGGCGTTTCCGGCTTTTGCAACTTCGTTAAATGCCGCCAGCAATACTTTTTTCTTGTGCGGCCGTGGCAGCAGTTTTACCGTAGCTTCCAATATGATACCGAGCATCCCCTCGGAGCCGGTCAGTAAAGCAAGCAGATCAAAACCTTGTGTATCAAGCGTTTTCCCACCGACTTCGAGTATCTCTCCTTCAACCGTGAGCACCTTTAGTGCCAGTAGATTGTGGATAGTGAGGCCGTATTTCAGACAATGTACGCCACCGGAATTTTCAGCAATATTCCCACCTATCGTACACGCTATTTGTGAAGAAGGGTCTGGTGCATAGTAAAGCCCATACGGTTCAGCGGCCTCTGAGACGGCCAGGTTTGTAACGCCCGGCTCTACTTTTGCGGTCCGATTGTATGGATCGATCTCAATGATATTGTTCAATTTTGCCAGGCTCAACAGTACGCCGTCGGTATGAGGTAATGCACCGCCCGACAAGCCGGTGCCCGCACCTCGCGTGACGATGGGTATTTGTAAGTCCCTACAAATATCGACGATGGCCTTGACCTGCTTGATGCGATCGGGAAGCAGCACAAGACGAGGTGTCTGTTTATAGGCGGTCAGTGCATCGCACTCATACGGAGCCAGCTGTTCTTTTTTCTCCAGCACCGCTTGCGGAGGCAAAACGGTATGGAATTTTCGAACCAGATCGGAAAGGTTTGTAAAGGTACTCATCATGTAAAATGGGTTGTATGTCCTTGCTTTGCCGGATATATGGTTTTGATCGCTATGCGTATAGATTCGTAACCGCTTGGTGCTATCAATTCAAGGCTTCTCAATATACCATTGCACAGCGTAACACGTAGTATCAAAAGGAAGATTCAAGTTTGACGATAGTAAGTATTGCGATTGGAGGTGCCATAGGTTCCGTACTCAGATATCTGGTTCAGGCGCAGTCTGCAAACTGGTTGGGAGACGAGTTCCCCTATGGCACCATGGTTGTAAACGTGCTTGGGTCATTGCTGATGGGGTTCTTGTCCATTGTACTTGTGGAAGGGTTTTCATTACCTGAAGAAATTCGGCTTGCGGTACTTGTCGGGCTGCTGGGTGGTTTCACCACTTTTTCAGCATTTTCCCATGAGACGCTGGGCTTGATTCAGCAAGGAAACCTTGTAGGTGCCGCGAGTAACGTTATTTTCAGTGTTGTACTATGTGTAATCGCCAGTCTTATAGGCGTTACTTTGGCGCGTACATTGTAATCCTTCTTGGCAACCGATCATGCTAGATCAGAAACTGTTGCGCACCGAGCTTGACGAAGTTTCACGACAATTGGGCCGCCGCGGCTTCTATATCGACAAAGACCGATTCACTGTCTTGGAACAACGGCGCAGGGAACTACAGGCATTTACGGAAGAGCTGCAAAGCCGGCGTAACAAAAGTTCGAAACGATACGATCGGGGAAAGGACGCCGTGACAGTAGAGATGAAACAAGTTCTCAAGGCCAAGTTGGCAGAGCTGGATGGGGTACAGTCTGACATCTTCAACTGGATGCTGGAAATACCGAACATCCCCCATAAGTCTGTACCGGACGGGAAAACGGAACAGGACAATAAAACAATCAGAAAATGGGGGAATATCCCCGATTTTGGCTTTGTACCCCTCGACCACGCCGCTCTGGGTGAAAGGATGGGTGAGATAGATTTTGAGCGTGCGGCAAAAATCACGGGTAGCCGATTTGTTACGGTGTACGGAAAGTTGGCTAAATTACACCGTGCACTGATCCAATTCATGCTGGATACGCATATTATCGAGCATGGCTACGAGGAAGTGTATGTTCCCTATATTGTCAACGCCCAGAGTCTTATCGGCACCGGACAACTACCGAAGTTTGGAGCGGAGCTTTTCAAACTACAGAAAGATGATGCCAATACCAACAAGGATTACTACTTGATCCCTACCGCTGAAGTTCCCGTAACCAATCTTTGGCGCGACCGCATTGCCAAAGAGAAACATTTACCGATCAAATACGTCTGCCATACACCCTGTTTTCGTTCCGAGGCAGGTTCCTATGGCAAAGACACCCGCGGCATGGTTCGCCAACACCAGTTTGAGAAAGTAGAGCTGGTGCAACTGGTAAAACCCGGGGCATCATGGCGGGCACTGGAAGAATTGACGCAACATGCAGAGGCGGTATTAAAGAAACTGGAACTTCCTTATCGGGTTGTCAGTCTCTGTACCGGCGACCTGGGGTTTGCTTCTGCAAAAACCTACGACATTGAGGTTTGGCTACCTGGTCAGGGTACGTATCGAGAGATTTCCTCATGCAGCAACTTTCTAGATTTTCAGGCTAGGAGGTTGAAAGCTCGTTGGAAAAATCCCGCAACCGGGAAAAACGAATTTTTACATACCCTGAACGGTTCCGGTCTGGCCGTGGGCAGAACACTGGTTGCTATCATGGAAAATTATCAAGACAAGCAGGGCAGGGTTCGTGTCCCTAAAGTTTTAAGATCGTATATGAATGATCGGGAAGCTATTTAAGATATGCCGAATACCAGTGAACCAAAAAAGTATTTTTGACATAGTATGATTTCAGCTTGCGGGAGAATACACATATGCCTTCATTTGATGTGGTGTCGGAAGTAGACGGGCATGAGTTGACCAACGCCGTCGACCAAGCCAACCGTGAGATTGCCAATCGCTATGACTTCAAAGGCTCGGATGCAAAAGTAGTGCAAGAAAATGCCGATTTATACCTTGAAGGGCAGTCGGAATTTCAACTGGATCAAGTCTATGACATCCTGGTGAAAAAGATGGCACGGCGTGGCATTGATATAAATTGTATGCAGCGTGGCAAAATAGAAGAAACAAACATGCGTGCCAGGCAGCTTGTTACCATTCGTCAGGGTATTGACAGGGAAACGGCTACTAAGATGGTCAAGCTGGTCAAAGCTTCCAAACTCAAAGTTCAGACGGCTATACAAGGGGATAAGCTACGTATAATCGGCAAAAAACGTGATGACCTTCAAAAGGCAATTACGATCTTGCAAGATGCAGATTTGGGAGGGTTGCCGCTACAATTCAATAATTTTCGTGATTGAAATGCTCCCTAGCAGGCTAACGGCTTACGATCCACATCAACCCTGCTACAAACAGGACAACCAAACCAATGGGTAGCAAAAATGCTTGCCAGTCACCTTGTTTGGCGTTCGGGCTATGCTTCAGCCAATATCTTGCCGCTGGAAAGATGAAAGCGATCAGTGCCACGATCAGGACGGCATAGCCGATCTTCAACCAGTCCATATCTATTATCGCCTATTCCGCTCCTGTATGCGGCCTCGTTTTAGCACCCACCTTGCACCGCCCACATCCGGGCAGCACCCTTACGCTGTAACGATCGATTTAGTCTCTACTGGCAAAACCGAGCAGATGCAGCAGGGCAATAAAAATATTGTAAATGCTCAGGTATATTGAGGTAGTGGCGAGTACGTAATTCGTTACCCCGCCGTTGATAATGCGGCTGGTATCAAACAAGATGAAGCCACTAAAAATCAAAATAACCACTGCATTGATTGCCAACCATAACCCCGGCATTTGTAGGAATAGGCTTGCCAATACGGCCAGTAATACGACGATAAGGCCGGCAAACAAAAAGCCACCCAAAAAACTGAAGTCGCGTTGACTTTTCAACGCATACCCGGACAGGCCCAGAAAAATAACTGCGGTGCCGCCCATTGAAGTGGCGATCAATTCGGAGCCGTTGGCCATGCTGAGATAATGATTCAGTATCGGCCCCAACCCGAAACCAAGTAGACCGGTAAAGGCAAACACGACACCCACGCCGGCGGCAGATTCCGCGGTGCGCGGCAGCACGAACCAGATTAGTCCCAAGGCTCCAAATGAGCATATTAGGCTAACACCGTGGCCAATATTCAGTACGGTTGAAATCATGGCCATAAATGCGCTGAAAATCAGAGTTGCCGACAATAACGCATAAGTGTTGCGCAACACTTTGTTCGTTGACAAAGTGCTTTCACGAGTAACTCTACTGGCAGGAAATTGAAAATTATCCATAGTGAATCGTACTCCGAATCAAGTGATAGTCTATAGTAACTAACATAATGATATTTTGTTCTAATTCAAGCCTATTTGTGTTATTTATTTTTAGATCAATCTAAGGTTTGATAACTCTGAGTCATTGCTCGGGTCTGTTATCGGTTCGTGGGTAGGCGTTGAAGTAGTCTGTTCACGCTTTGCTGAAACTGGTGCTACAGAAGGGCTTGGGTTCCTCACATCAAATGGAGAGGTGGCAGAGTGGCTTAATGCGGCGGTCTTGAAAACCGTTGACTCGAAAGGGTCCGGGGGTTCGAATCCCTCCCTCTCCGCCACCAAGAAATCCCACAGCGTATCCAAGCCTTGGCACGGGCCTCAAACTCTTTATAAGGCGGGGGTACGAAGTTTCATTGTTTGGCTTTCCTTGCTTCGGTGTCGAACATCTTGCGTGAGTGGTATAGTATCGATTGGTTTTTGCTGAACCCACCCTTGCAGATTTTGCTCCATCATCCCCAATAAAATTCTCTGTCCGGGATACTTTAGTACGCTATAATCCTCTTTGAATAAAGTGTTTTTATGTATTTTAAGAGGAGGGCTTGATGAAGGGCTGCAAACACATAATCGGCTTCATTGCGGGCATTTGTTTATGGGTGGTCGCGCCCGCACAAGCCTCCGACGTAGTCATAGGTTTGCCAAACTGGGCTTCGGTACAGGCGACCGGCCACATACTCAAGGTGGTTCTTGAAGACAATCTCGGGCTTGAGGTTGAGATCGAGAGCAGCACCAATCCGGTTGTATTTGAAGCGATGGATTCCGGTGCTATGCACATTCATCCCGAAGTGTGGCTACCCAATCAGAATAACCTTTACAGCAAGTTCGTTAAAGAAAAGGGGACGGTACGAGCAAACCCGAATCCGGTAACTGCCGTACAAGGGGTCTGCGTAACCGCAGATACCGCCAAACGCACGGGCATTACCAGTCTCGTAGAATTGTCCGACCCGGACATGGCGAAGAAATTTGACAGTGACGGGGACGGCAAGGGCGAGATATGGATCGGCGCCTCTGGTTGGGCCTCCACCAATATAGAGAAAATTCGCGCCAGGTCTTATGGATATAACCAAACTATGCATCTCAAAGAAATAGATGAGGCGTTGGCCATGGAAGAAGTCGATACTGCGGTGATCAAGCAAGAGAACATTGTTTTCTTTTGCTACTCCCCGCATCAGATGGTTGTGCAATGGGACCTAGTTATGTTGAAAGAGCCGGCTTACGATCCTTCCAAGTGGAATATTATCCAACCCACCGATGATCCGGATTGGCTGGAGAAATCTTTTGCTATGACCGCCTGGGACACGGCATATCTGCATATATGTTACGCAACTCGGTTGGAGTCTCTGCAACCGGCGGTGGTAGAAATATTAAAGAAGGTCAAACTAGATGCCGACATTCTTATTGACATGAGTTACGTATTAGCAGTACAGAAGAAGGACCCGGAGGAATTCGCCAAGCAATGGGTTGCGGAAAACTCTGGCCAGGTGGATAGCTGGTTGCAATAGGGCAAGTCTTACTCGCTTTTTTCTTTACCCATATGGGGGGGGGGGGGGGCAGTATCCAATGAAATACCACAGTTATATAGCCAGTTTTATCGCCGGTATAGGTCTGATAGTGGCCGCGGCCATTCCTGCACAAGCCGCCGATATAGTGATAGGGGTGCCGAATTGGCCTTCGGCACAAGTGGTCAGCCACATATTAAAAATTGTTCTTGAAGACCGTATCGGGCTTGAAGTTAAACTCGAAGAAGGCACCAACCAGACCATATTTGAAGGGATGGATTCCGGCTCCATACACATTCACCCCGAGGGATGGCTCCCCAATCAGAACAACTTTTACAATAAGTTCGTTAAAGAGAGGCAAACGGTACGTATAACTCCCGACCCGATAATTATCGCCTTGCAGGGAATATGTGTGACTAAGGGTACTGCCGAACGCACGGGTATTACTCGGCTTGCGGAGCTTTCCGACCCGGACATGGCAAAAAAATTTGACAGCGATGGGGATGGCAAAGGTGAGATTTGGATAGGTTTTTCTGAATGGAATTCCACACGCATAGAGGAAATTCGTGCCAAGTCGTATGGATATGACAAAACGATGTATCTTGAAGAAATGGCAGAATTCCCTGCCATTGAAAAAATAAGAACCGCATTGGCTCAGAAGCGAAATGTCGTTTTTTTCTGTTATCTCCCGAATCAGGCATTTGTAGAGTGGGAAGTAGTCATGCTGAAAGAGCAACCTCATGATCCTTCCAAATGGAATATTATCCTACCCCCCGATGATCCGGACTGGCTGGAGAAATCCTTTGCTACGACTGCCTGGGACAAGACATACATACATATATTCTACGCAAGTCAACTGGAATCCTTGCGGCCGGCAGCAGTAGAAATGCTGAAAAATTTTAGGCTGGATGCTGAAACTTATACCTACATGAGCCACTTAGCGACAACGCAAGGGCAGCACCCGGAGGAGGTCGCCAGAAATTGGATGGCAAAACACCCTGACTGGATCGATAGCTGGCTGCCATAAATATGCTTCATCACTGCCATACGTAATGACGTTTGGAGAAATATTGTGAGTGATAGCGCCATTGTCCTGAAAAATATATGGAAAATCTTCGGTGACAGGTCGGCACAAGCCATGGAAGCTATCGCTAACCATGACTTAAGCAAACAAGACGTATTGGCACAATTCGACTGTGTCGTCGGTGTTGCGGACTGTTCGCTGTCGGTTCATCGAGGAGAGATATTTTGCATCATGGGGCTTTCCGGGTGCGGAAAATCCACCATTGTTCGCCATTTAAACCGATTGATTGAACCGACCTCCGGCAGCGTCACCGTGCTGGAGAAAGACATGCTGGCATTGAATGCCGCCGAGTTGCGGCAGATGCGTACCCGGCATATTGGCATGGCGTTTCAGCACGTGGCGTTGTTACCCCACCGCACGGTACGTGACAATGTGGCCTTTCCGTTGCAAATTCAGAAGATGCCGAAGTTTGCACGTTGGGAAATATCGCAGAAATATATTGATCTTGTTGACCTGACTGGTTATGAAGATCGGTTTCCAAGCGAATTATCCGGTGGTATGCAGCAGCGTGTCGGCCTGGCGCGAGCCTTGGCTTCAGACCCCGAAGTGCTATTGATGGACGAGCCTTTCTCGGCATTGGACCCGCTGATTCGGCGACAGTTACAAGAAAAATTTATCGCATTGTCGGCGAAATTGCAGAAGACCACAGTTTTCATCACGCATGACCTGGACGAGGCAGTTCGTATCGGCAATCGAATTGCCATTATGAAGGACGGCCGTATTATTCAAATGGACACACCGAAAGAAATTCTCAACAACCCGGTCAACGACTACATCAGAAGCTTTATTGAAGGCACTTCCATGCCTGGGCGGGAAGATTCCCGTAAAGACAGGGCATGACTGAAAAACAAGCGTGCGGCTTTGTAAGCTCGGTTGAAAAATTTACCGTCCGGCGAACCGATTACTACAGTCGTGTCTTTGCCACCATCGAAAAGACCAGAGGTATCCCTCGCACCTGGAATACGATGGCCGCATTGTTTGGCCCGTTTTGGGCCGCCGCGCGAGGATGTTGGGGATTCTTCTGGATGTTCATGGTGCTGGAGCTTTTTGCCCTGGTACAAATTTGTCGCGGCCTGTTTGCCGATTTAGGCGCCGATAGTATTGCCCGCTATGAGAAATTGATGGCCAACATTGCCCATCGTCAAGAACAGGCCGCCATGATGTTGGCCGCGGGGGATGAGCAAGGCGCCGAGACAGCGCGCAAGGTGGCGGAAAACCTGTCTCGAGTTGCTGCCGAAACCTTGGAAAGTGCAAAGCTGGCCGCCGGTGAAGCGACTTGGCTGTTGTCGGTGGGGCTGGTACTGATGTTGACGATCAAGCTGGTGGAAGGGGTCTATGCCAATATCACCTATGAAAAACAATATTTGCGCTGGCGCGTCAATCCATCCATCCAGGCGGGGTTGAAGCTGTCCAGTACGATCTACGGCATCCTTATGGCCATTGCCATCTGGCCCCTCACCTTGCTCCGATTCACGTCTTCCCACCCCGATGCAATTGTTCATAAGCTGACGGGTGGAATCTTTGGCGAGAAGTTTTCGATCACCCGATTCCCCGTAGAAAAAGAGCTATTCTCTGCCGTGGCGGTAAGCGGTGACGCCTGGTTTGACTGGTTGGCGAGTCACTTTGGACACGTTTTCCGTGGCGTAACTACTGTTATCCGCAGTATTATCAACGGACTCGAAGTAGTCCTCATAGAAACACCCTGGCCGGTGGTAATGGTAGTGATAATAGCGATTGCATTTCGTCTTGCCGGAGTTAGGGTAGCTATTTTTACCGCCGCCTCACTGGCCTATCTGGCATTTATGGGGTTATGGGAGATTTCCATGATTACTGTGGCCTTGATCGGCGCCGGCGCGGCAATATCCATTATCTTTGGTATTCCTCTTGGCATATGGTGTGGGAAAAGTCGTCGTGCTTATGCCGCCGCCGAACCGGTCTTGGACCTCATGCAAACGATGCCCGCTTTTGTCTATCTAATTCCCATTATCGCCTTTTTCGGTACGGGCAAACCACCGGGGGTATTGGCTACCGTCATCTTTGCCATGCCGCCGGTCGTTCGATTGACAGCCCTGGGTGTGCGCGGGGTGCCGGAAGACACCAAGGAAGCCGCCATCGCTTTCGGCTGCTCCTCCTGGGGGTTGCTTCGTAACGTAGAAATTCCACTGGCCATGCCTTCCATTATGACCGGTATCAATCAGACCATACTGATGAGTCTTTCCATGGTCGTCATTGCCTCACTGATCGGGGCCGAAGGGCTGGGGGCACTGATCCTCCAGGCATTGCAATATGCTGCAAAAGGGCAGGGCCTGCTCGCCGGCCTGGCCATATTGCTCTGTGCCATGGTTATCGATCGCATTGCCCAAGGTGCTTATCGAAAACGAAAAAAGCTTTAGTATTATAGCTGGACAAGTGGAGCTCGGTAACAGGTGATCAAGAGAAGAGGAGGGTACTTTTCATGCAACGGAACTCATGTATCAAGTGGACACTTTTGCGTCTATCGATCACGGCAATATTGCTGACAAATCTAATAGCGGTAGAAGCCGGCGCACGGGAAGGGCGCTTTTATATGGGAATCGGGTGGACCGCGGACTCCCAGGACGCGCGCTATCACAAAAGCGTTTACATTGGTGAAGGCTTTGCCGAAGGCACGGGTACCGGTGACTCATCCGGTGCAGAGGAAACCGTTTATGGTATGGGCGCCCTAATCGGCTATCGTTGGCCGCTGTTCGGTGGCGACAATCTTTACCTAAGTGGCGAAATTGACATCGCCCATCACAGAGGCACGTTGCGCGGCAACCTGGATGGAACGGGGCGGCAATTTCGGGATACTTGGCCCGAAGCCTGGTCTTTAGAGAAAGACTACAGCTATGGACTAACTTTGAAACTTGGCGGGACGCCGAAGGGGTCCAACCTTAGTCTGTATACATTGGCGGGAGTTCGCAATATCCGGATGGATTTTACGATTAAACAAACCGCTGGCTGTTCACCCGGTCTACTACCGTGTCCGCCTTATCCCTCGACCATTTTCACTCTGAAACGCGACCGGGATTTCACTGCATGGGTGTTGGGTATGGGTCTGGAAAAGCGGATCGGCAAATCCACGGCGCTGCAGCTGGAGGCACGTTATACCGATTATTCGCGCAAAAGCTGGAACCGGTTTGCCGACCCGGAAGTCGTTATTCCGTCAGCCCTGAACGGGCATGAGACCGGGCTTGCCTTGCGGTGGGTACGATATTTTTGATGCGTGGTATTCCATCACGCCAAAGCTGGTAAGTTGCCGTAAGTATCCGTTTACTTCGGGGACATCTTTTGACGAACTTTTTTCAGCATTCTGAAGAAGCGCAGGATGACGTCGGGTTTGAAGAATGCGGCGGAGGACATCGTCAGGCCCATGTCGTTCAATCGGGCTAACAGAAGGTTTTTTGCCAGCGCATCAAACCCCTTGCCATCCGTTTCGAAGCAGCCCCCGACCCCCAGCGAGGAGAAACCATGATCGTACTCAAGGATGAGCCTGAGACAAGACGAGTGCATCGTTACGAGCGGCGGCGCCTCTCGCAGATGGATGTCGATCTCCGTCAGCCCGTCAAGAAGAGAATAGCGGACGACCAAGGAATCAAGGTCCACCAACTTGATATACACACCGCGAAATGCGTTCAGAAAAGGCAGTTTGGAAAGTATGAAAATGAGAGTTCTCGAATTCTTTGAAAGTATCCGTTTCCGATGCGTGGCAAATACTTTTCGCAAAGTGTCTATATCAACAGATTCTTCATAACGAAGCTTCGGTAACTTGTTGACATTACTTATTTTATTTTCCCACCACAAGAATGATTTTTCATCAGGTTTTAGTTCGTCAATATGCCCGGCCTGCATCGGCGTCATAAAAATACATTCCAGCCCGGCGTCATCTAAGGCCTTGCGTACCGCCCTCGGGGTATTGATAGCGTCGTTGAGATAGCTATTCATTTCATTGGCAAAATAAAAAAAACTTGCAAACGGCAGTACCTTTTTCGCTCCCAATAGATTGGCCTGCTTTATCATTGTTTCGAGCTTTTCCTGTGCGGCGTGCTTTCTCCAAGCACGGTTACCCGGGCCACCTTTCCAAGCCGCATAGCTGAACTGTGTGAGCAACAGGTCGCAGGTCCCATACTTGTCTCTCATCCTTTGCAGTGCAGTTGTGCTGAAATGGCTGCAATCGTTAAGGTTGTAGACTACTTGGCCTGCAACGTTTGCAATTAAGGTAGAGTCGCGAAAGCCACATTTTTGGATATACACGTCAAAATCTGAATCAATACCGAGTTTTTTTTCCTCTTCAAGCTCTGTTACGTTATAGCCGTTGCGTGCCAAGAATGTAGTAATCCGTCGGTCTCGCGTTGCTTGAAAGATAATCCCGATCTTTTTATCGAGTATCTTTTGTCGAATGTCGGAGTGTAGGAAAAAATCTGTACTGAAGTGATCGGCATGTTCATGCGAAATCCATATATAATCGGTTTCGTCTAGAATAGAAAAGATATCCGGGATGGGAGTTTCAACGATAAGCTGCCACCCACGGTGAAATGCCGAGCCGAAATACCACGGATCCGACAGCACCGACTTATGCCCGTTGGAAATCAGCACGGAGGCATGGTTGACAAAGGTAATGAAGGGGCGAGGTTTATTCATCGATGGAACTTGCTATGCTAGGTACATCTTGCTTTTTGAATGCGCGGCATGTAGCGGTGGGGAGCTTCAATTCTGCTACCAATTTCCCACCTAAAACCTTACTGTACGGGGGTAGGGTAGTAAACACAAATGCACTATCGCATTGAGGTAGCCTTTTTTACGTTCGTTGGCATTCCTCTGGAGAAAAACTCTACTGTTAAAACTTCTATTTGCCCATCGCTTTTAAGGAGTACACTAGCCGGCATGAAAAACGGGAAATTGCTATTTATTGCGGTAGCGGCCATATTGTTCAGCGGTTTGGTGGCAGGTGTTTTTGTCCTGGTGCGGTCTGGTATAGTAAGCCCGGAGGTAGGATTGCTGATGCTGATTGCCTTGTTGGGGCTATACGTAGGCTTTGGTGTGCTTATACTGGCATATCGTCTCATCATGAAGTTGGGCTGACGATGAAATGGTACGGCATAGGCGGCTATCACAATGAATGATCAAGACAATGTATGACGTATTGATTACAAATGCGCGAGTCGTAAACGAGAGTATTGTCGCTGCAAGGGACGTGCTGGTGAAGGACCGGCGAATTGCAAGAATTGGCGGCGACCTTCAACACTCGGAGGCAAAACAGGTGCTGGATGCAAAAGGGATGTTGTTGTTGCCGGGGATGATCGATGATCAGGTACATTTCCGTGAACCCGGTCTTATGCACAAGGCCGATATGGAGACGGAATCGCGCGCGGCCATTGCGGGTGGAATTACCAGCTTTATGGATATGCCGAACGTCAAGCCACCAACGTTGAGTCTTGAGTTATTACAGCAGAAATACCAGGCCGCCCATCGGCGCGCGCATGCAAACTACGCTTTTTACATGGGTGCAAGCAATGACAATTTGGAAGTGATTAAAAGCGTGCCAAAAGATCTCGCCTGTGGCATTAAGGTATTTATGGGCGCCTCGACCGGCGACCTGCTGGTGGATGACGACGAGGTGCTGGAAGGGATCTTTGCGACGGCGCCGGTGCCGGTTATCACGCATTGTGAGGATTCCGTGCTGATTGAAAAAAACCTTGAAAGATTCCGGCGGAAGTATGGTGATGACATTCCCGTTGCGTGCCATCCTGCCATTCGCTCGGAAGAGGCCTGTTATGCGTCCACGTTAAAGGCCGTCACCCTGGCCGGGAAACATGGCACGCAGCTACACGTCTTGCACCTCTCCACGGCAAGGGAACTGGAGTTGTTTACGCCGGGTAAGATAGAGGGTAAATCCGTTACCGCCGAGGCGTGTGTGCATCATCTGTTTTTCAATGAAGCGGATTATGCTGAAAAAGGTGCGTTGATAAAATGCAATCCGGCTATCAAGACCGTGCAGGACCAAAAAGGGCTTTTGCAGGGCGTGAACGAGGATCGGGTTGATATTATTGCCACCGATCACGCTCCCCATCTACTGGCGGAAAAAAAAGAAAACTATGGTCGTTCCCCCGCAGGCTTACCTTTGGTACAACATGCGCTGTTAAGTCTCCTCGAACAGTACCACGACAAGGTATTGAGTATTGAAAAGATAGTAGAGAAAACAAGTCACAACGTAGCCAAGCGGTTTTCCGTAGTGGACAGGGGCTTTATACGAGAAGGGTATTTCGCCGACCTGGTGCTGATAGATCCCGACAACAAAACCACCGTTACACCAGATAGTATCTTATACAAGTGCGGCTGGTCGCCGTTTGAAGGGTATACGTTTCGTTCTTCGATAGATACAACGATCCTAAATGGTCGGGTTGTTTACAGCAAAGGGAAATTTTCGGAGCGTCCTTTTTACGGCGAGAGACTGGTTTTTGATCGCCCGGCATGAAGCGTCTTCTAGTCGTTCACTTTATTTTCCTGATTATCGCCTTGTTTATCGCATTTGTTTTTATACCACTGGAGAAATTCTACTTTGGCAAGGCTCCTTCCGGGTGGCTGGAGAGCTACTACCGTGACGCATTGACATTTGGCAGTTATAAGGCATGGAGTAGCGTTTTTACCTGGTTTCTGGGTTTAAGTTGCGGAAGGTTGATTTTTAAGGCATTCATGAAATAGCACGATAAACCTTTGAATATTAAGCAGATAAACGTTCTGTTTGTATGTATGGGAAATATATGTCGTTCCCCGATGGCACTGAGCGTTTTTCGGCAACACGTTGAGGAGCAGGGACTACAACATGTAATTGGTGCTGATTCTGCAGGCACGCACGCCTACCGAGCGGGCGAGCATCCAGACCCCAGGGCAAGGGTTACCGCAGCTAGGTATGGTTACGACTTAAGTAAGATCAAGGCACGTAAGGTCGAGTCTGCCGACTTTTTGAAGTTTGACTATCTGCTGGCGATGGACAGAGCAAATCAACGAGACCTGCTGGAGCGTTGCGAAGAAACACAGAAGAGCAAGATTCAACTTTTGCCGGATTTTGCCGCGAACGTAAAGACTACTGAAATCTCTGATCCTTACTACGGCAGACTGGATGACTTTGAAACGGTACTGCACCTGATTGAAGAGGCAAGCCATGGCCTGCTCGAACATGTCAAGGCAAGGTATTTGACGCCGCTGCAGAGTAGGGTAACGCTAGGGTAGGATAACGCTTTACCCGGTCATTTTGACTCGGTGGTTGTGGGTGGACTACTTCGGTTGGAAGTACCCTTTTGTGAAGAAGAGTAGCCAAAGTTTGGCTTACGCGGGTAGTTTCTGCCGTTTCTTCTATGACCGGTTCCACGTGGATGAGCGGCTCTACGCGGGCCTTCTCCTTTTCTTGTGTTGTTACTGCGTGCGTCCCCTTGTGAATCACGTCGTCGTTGATCATTGGTACGGTCTTGATAGCCTGTTTTACTTCGATAGTTCCGCGGCCGCCGTCTTCTTGGCTTGTTTTGCCTGGCCTGCCGGTCATGTTTTTTGCGGCGGCCGTCCCCTTTCAACGAGGCAATCAGGCGCGTGAAGATTCCCGGCTTGGCCGGTACGGTGGTTTGTGCTTGATGAATGGATGTTACCGCGGGCTGCTCCGTTACCGGGGCGGGGCGTCCGGGTGGATTTGTTGAAGGCTCTTGTTGAGGGATCAATTCATAGCTGGATTTGGTAGTGCTTTCTCTGTCGTCTCCACGCACGCGCTCAACGATAAAATGAGGTGTTTCCAGGTTGGGGTCGGGGACGATAATGAGCTGAACGTTATGACGAGCTTCAATATCACCGATAACACTACGCTTTTCGTTGAGCAGAAAGCTGGTTGCATCTACGGGTAGCCTAGCTACCACCTTGTTGGTTCTCTCTTTCATCGCTTCTTCTTCAATAAGGCGAAGAATGGCGAGGGCAAGTGATTCGATACTGCGAATGGTTCCTTGACCGCTACAGCGCGGGCAAATGATCTGGCTTGATTCTTGTAGCGAAGGTCTCAGCCTTTGGCGTGACATTTCGAGCAGGCCAAAACGGGATATTCGACCGGTGCGAACGCGCGCGCGGTCAATCCGCAGTGCTTCGCGCAAGTGATTTTCAACTTCACGCTGGTTTTTATTCGACATCATGTCGATAAAATCAATGACTATCAGCCCCCCCAAGTCACGCAGGCGTAGCTGTCTCGCTATTTCATTTACCGCTTCCAGATTGATATTCAAGGCGGTCTCTTCAATGCCGGCCGCTTTGGTTGCCTTGGCTGAGTTGATGTCAATGGAAATCAGTGCTTCGGTGTGATCAATAACGACCGACCCGCCTGATGGCAGGGAAATTTCACGATCAAATGCATGCTCGATCTGGGTTTCAATTTGATAGTGGTTGAACAGGGGTACGTTATCCTGATACAGCTTAAGTTTCTTGAGATTGTGCGGCATAACTCTCTCGATAAAGTCTTTTGCATCGTTGTATACGCCTTCGTCATCAATGATAATTTCACCAATGTCATCTCTTAAATGATCCCGTAATGTACGGATGATGACGTTGCTTTCCTGGTAAATAAGAAACGGTTTTTGCTGAGACGCGGAGGCATTTGTAATGGCCGTATGCAGCTGCTGCAGGTAATTCAGGTCCCATTGCAGCTCTTCAACAGAACGACCTACTCCTGCGGTGCGCGCGATGACTCCCATGTTTTTCGGCATCTCAAGCTGTGATAGTACCTGTCGGATTTCATCGCGCTCTTCACCTTCGATACGACGAGATACTCCGCCGGCACGCGGGCTATTGGGCATTAACACCAGATAGCGTCCTGCCAGGCTGATATAGGTGGTGAGTGCGGCACCTTTGGTGCCTCGCTCTTCACGTTCAACCTGAATGATGACCTGCTGCCTTTCGGAGAGGGGGGCCTTAGTGGAAGGGGGAGGGTGCTCACCCCCGTCGTTACTTGCTGTATCGCTTGAGTAGGTGCGTGCTACTTCTTTGAAGGGTAAGAAACCGTGCCGCTTGGAGCCGTAGTCAATGAAAGCGGCTTCCAGGCTGGGTTCAATGCGGGCAACAATGCCTTTGTATATATTACCTTTCTTTTGGCTTCGAGAGGGTAATTCGATGTCCAGGTCGTATAGCTGTTGCCCATCGACCATGCCTACACGCAGTTCTTCCTGCTGTGTGGCGTTGATTAAAATTCGTTTCATATCTGATTTTTTCCATAATTGATATCCTTCCAGACCTGTATGAATAATTGCCCGCCACGTTTTTCACCTGGATAATGTCCACTGTCCTCAAGGGAATACAAAAGAGCAGGAAAGGAAGAATTGAACTGTAATTTTCAAAAAGATTCATAATTTGTACTTTCAGGTACGTGTTTGCCAAACCATCAATAAGTACTGGCACATTCAACTCCACGATATTTCAGGCGCGTCCTGAATCGTGAAGTGTAAAAAACCGGACTGTGTTAAGGTTGAGTGGAAAAGTCTTACTTATCACCTTATGTTGAGATACTACGCGAATATTATAAGGTTTACAAGACGAGCCGGGCGATGAATCCATGCAACCTTTTATAGATCTGGTAACCGCAAACGTAGCCGAGTATAAATATTTAGCGTGAATCACTTTGTTCAATCCGTTGCGGCGGAAAAAAATGGCCAGCGTATTGACAACTTTTTGTTCACGGGCTTAAAAAATGTTCCCAAGAGTCTGATTTACCGGCTTCTTCGCACTGGAAAAATCAGAGTCAACGGCAAGCGTGTAAAGCAGACCTATCGGTTGCAAACGGACGATAGGATATCGATTCCGAAGATACGCAGGGTACGGATTCCGACTGAAAAGAGAGAGGTTTCAGGCTACGTTCAGGATCAAATCGAGTCTTCAATTCTGTATGAAGATGAGTCCCTGCTGGTGTTGAACAAACCCGCCGGACTCGCGGCCCACTCCGGTACGCGAATAGCGTATGGCGTGATTGAAGCCTTGCGGACGTTACGGCCGGCCGCGCCTTACCTGGAACTGGCACACAGGCTGGATCGTGAGACAAGCGGTTGCCTGCTGATTGCAAAAAATAGAGAGATGCTGGCCGAATTGCATGAATTATTGCGCACCCACAAAATACGAAAGAAGTACCTGGCACTGGTAAGAGATGAGTGGAAGCTTGGGGAGAAGACAGTAAATATACCGTTGGAAAATAAAGTCGGACATATCATGAGCTTGCAGAATGAAGTGCGGAACCTAAAGGCGGCGGTCACAAGGTTCATGCCCGCCAGAATATATCGAAGATTCTCGCTTATGCACATTCGACCAAGTACCGGACGGACGCACCAAATTCGCATCCATGCCTCGCGGATCGGTTATCCGATCATCGGCGATCAAAAATACGGCGACTATCCGTTAAATCGAGAATGTAGAAAAATAGGGTTGAAGCGTATGTTTCTACACGCCTCGGGGGTTTCTTTTCGGTGCCCGCAAAGTGGCAGGAAATACAGCATTGTCGCGCCCTTGACATCCGACCTGAAAGACTTTTTGAGCGTGCTGGAGTCAAGACACTTTGCCGCGTAAGATATATGTTACTCTCGAAACCTGTAAAGAAAAAAAACAATAAAACTATGAGGGTTCGACTAAAGACCGGCGGTTTTCTGCTGATACTTATCGGTTTTTCGCTTTTGGGTATGATTCCCGCCGGGTTGCGCATCCTTTCACACGGGCCAAACTTGGCCGGGGACGCCATACATTACCTGTCAATGGCGAATGCCTTCTTTAGTGGTGATAATTACGATGTTAGCGGTTATTTCGATATCACCTCTTGGCCACCGCTTTTCCCTATATTGTTAGCCTTGGCGGCAAAATTTCTCTCGCTTACTCCTCTTGACGTTGCGGGTGCCGTCAACTTGACGGCCTTTGGGTTGACTATTTTTGTCGTTGGCAAGTGGCTAAGCCAGCGCCTTGAATCTCGTTTTGTGGTCATGTGGTGCCTGCTTGCCATCATCTTTTCAAACGTCATCAATGACATGGTTGTTTGGGCCATGTCCGAACCATTATTCTTTCTTTTTGTAACTCTTTCCTTGTACCAAACTGACAAATTTCTCAGCGAGGGCAAGCGTGCCTCGCTGCTATGGGCGGCAATTTTCACTTGTTTGGCTTGTATGACTCGCTATTCCGCCGTTGTCCTTGTATTTACAGTTTGTCTCCTATTGATAATTCAACGAAACGTAACTTTCTCGAAGAAAGTAAAGCACACCGTCATATTTTTACCGGTTGCTATGTTACCGCTGAGTTTATGGTTGCTTAAAAACTACCTTTTCTATGGGAAGGCAATAAGTGAAAGAAGACTATCGACAACTTCTCTGCTTCCTTCAGTGCAGGAAAATATACGCTTGAGTTTTGAAGTCCTGGAAGGCTGGCAAATACCTCTTATCGCGCTTATAGCGTTGCTGCCCTACGGTCTCTTTCTTTGTTGGAAAGTACAGGAGCGATGCAACCAAAGCTTCATCGTTGTCAATGCGGGCTTTACGTTTGTATATTTTGTTTTCATCTTTACGATGTTGACTATCTTGAAAGATGGTACCTCTCTGGACGACAGATATCTGTCCCCTCTGTTCATCCCCTTGGTATGCGTGACCGCATTGATACTTGATGGGCTGCTGGGCTATTTACGTAAGCGCAAAACAAAAAAAAGGGGGGGGGGGGTGAAAAAATACATCGCTGGCTTTCGTAGTGCAGTACGGGGAAGCACATTTTCTATTGCCTTGATAACGGTACTTTCCTTCTGGATAATTCATACTGGTTTTGACTTTATAGATGAGACGGCGGAAAACATCAAAAGGCCGCGCTCGGTTGGCGCGGGAAAATTTTGGAATCAATCTCCGATTATCCAATACCTGAACGCCCATCCTACCGACGGGGATATATTCAGCAACTTTCCTGAAGTCGTGCACCTATTTCACAAAATGAATTCCTCTCAAGGAAAAGCAAAACCACTGCCGGTGAGTAAAGACTATCTAGAGTTTTCTGTTTTGGATAGGCAGATAGAAGATCATGACTACCTTGTCGTCCATTATTTTTATAACTCGATTTGGGCAACGGATTATGATGCCGCCCACATGCGCGGGCTGCCGTGGCTTGAACCCGTAATAGAGTTACCCAACGGCGTCATATTCAAGAAAACCGATAAAAATCATTCTGAAGTGATTGAAAGACATAGACAACTTTATGACGAAACCATATCCGCGAAAGCAACGATACATTTGCGTTCCAAGTTTGGCTTTGACATGTATATAGATACGAATAAAAACACGCTAACCTATGTCAAGAGCCGATCCTACGCCAAGAGCCGATGTAGTTACGCGGATACACAAGCAAAATTCTTTCTACATATCTATCCAAAGAACAGAGATGACCTGTCCGAATCCCGCCGGCCGCAAGGTTTTGACAATTTGGACTTTTATTTCTACCAGTATGGAGTACGCTTTGACGGAAAATGTATGGCGGTCGTACCGTTGCCCGAGTATCAAATCAGCTCGATCCGCACCGGGCAGTACACGAACGAAGGCCCGATTTGGGAGCGGGCCGCTATCATGTCTCTCCGCGGTATGTTTTAATAAACTGTGACTATGATGCCTGTTTCTTCAATCAGTGGTTACAATGTCCTTATTGTTGAGCCGTGCAACCTGTCAGGCAGCATGTGAGAAACCCTTCCGGCTTCCAAACTATTGATACCCCCCCCCCCCCCCCCCCCCCGCAGTCTCTCGTTAAGTAATACAGGGCGTTTCCCGACCTCTCGCGGGGCGTGGATAGTATTCGCTCTCTTTCTATTGGTGGCCATCGCCGTACTCGACGACTACGGCGTGTCGGGAGATGCCGGCATACAGAGACGCCTTACCGAAGCCAACCTCAGCTATATACTGGGAACCCATGACGACCTGCAACTGAAGCAAAAAGATAAGCATTACGGCGTCGCCTTCGAACTCCCCCTGCTGCTGGTCGAGCGAGGCTTGGGCCTGGAAGATACCCGTACCATCTATCTCAGCCGTCATCTCCTGACCCACCTGTTCTTCCTGTTGGGCGCGGTCTGCTGTTACCTGTTGGCCATGCGCCTGTTCAACAACCGAATTCTCGCCCTGGCCGCCATGCTGCTGTTCCTTTTACATCCCCGCCTCTATGCCCATTCCTTCTTCAACAGCAAAGATATCCCTTTCTTTAGTATGTTTATGATTTCCCTGTTGCTGATTCATCGCGCCTTTGCTCTCAACACCATGCGGGCGTTTTTGTTGTGCGGTGCGGCGGTGGCGGTGCTGATCAACCTTCGGGTCATGGGCGTCATGCTGTTTGTTGCGGTAGTGGGGATGCGGGGCTTGGACGGGTTGTATGCCACGAGCCGGGAAGAACGGAAACATATTCTGAAGACTGGCGGCGGTTTCATACTGAGCAGCGTCCTTACCTTGTATGCCATCTGGCCGTATTTATGGGAAGACCCGCTCGGGCGGTTGGTGGAGACTATTATCACCGCTTCTCATTACCCTACCCATATCTCTATAGTATTTAAGGGAGAGTCTTTCGGTAATACCGATCTTCCGTGGGAGTATCTTCCCACCTGGTTTTTGATCACGACGCCGTGGGTCACGCTATTGCTTGGTCTGGCAGGCGTGATTGCGGTGGGGTATCGGGGTCTCACTCAACCAAGCAGTATATTGCGCAACACACCACTGCGTTTTCAGTGTTTCCTGCTGGCCTGTTTTGTGTTACCCGTACTGGCCGTCATCGTTCTCAAACCTACGCTTTTCCAAGGCTGGCGACACATGTACTTTCTGTATGCGCCGTTCTGTTTGCTAGCGGTGTATGGCCTATATTGGCTGGTATCTTTTTGCAGGAAGAAATACTGGCAGGTCGGCGTTTATGCGACAGCGGGGGCTGGTCTGGTCGTGGTGGTCATCGAAATGGCACAGATTCATCCTTACCAACATCTATACTTTAACGCCCTGGTAGACCGTCACACACCGGAATACTTACGCACTCAATATGAGATGGACTATTGGGGGACTCCCTATCGCCAAGGACTGGAATACCTGCTGGAACGTTATCCCGACTCGCCCGTCCATATTTACGGGAAGGAGGGCCACTTAATAAGAAACCGGATGATTCTGCCCGCATCAGACCGGCGGCGGCTCGTGTTCAATCCCGCACGTGCCGACTTCTACCTCACCAACTACCGTGAATATACTTGGAAAGGAAAAAAGCCGGATGCTTCACTTCTATACTATATGCGCAAGGTCTACAACACCGCCATTTTTGCGATATACGCCTTGAACCTGGATTTTCTGGATGAATCCAATCAAGCCTTCTATCGGAATGTCTACCACAAGACAAAGACCCGTAAGCTGGTGGCTCGTTCCCTCTTTGACATGTATATGCACGACGGCAAGCTGGTCTACATCCGAGAATCCTGCAACCCGGAGGATCTGCGGGAACGCTTTTTCTTACATGTCTTGCCGATCAACGAAACCGATCTTCCCGGCTGGCGAAAGCGGCACGGGTTTGACAATCGGGACTTTGTTTTCTACGAGTACGGGGTACGTTTTGACGGAAAATGTATGATGGTCGTACCGTTGCCCGAGTATGAAATCAGATCGATCCGCACCGGACAATACACTAGAGAAGGCGAGATTTGGGAAGGAAAGTTTTCTCTCAAACAAGATTGAAACACTAAGCAAGCGTTCACGGACTCAGTTATAACGTCTTCTCACGTTGTGTCTGGTAAACTGTGATGTTGCAATGCTTTGCTTTTGAGCCGTATAAAAGACCCGCCCAGCTACCAAACGATTGATACCCATCCCCTGTGGCTTCTCATTCCCCTCGCAGTTTCCCATTAAATAATACAAGACGTTTCCCGGCCTCTCGCGGGACCTGGATGGTATTTGCCCTTTTTCTATTGGCCGGCATCGCCATATTCGACGATTACAGTGTGTCGTGGGATGGCCCTACACAACGTATCATTGCTATCCTGAATGCCGATTACATCTCGGGAAAGAATGATGACCTTGTGCAGCATTGGGATAGAATGTACAGTGCTGTATTCGAACTTCCCCTGCTGTTGGTCGAACGGGTCTTGAGACTGGAAGACACCCGTAGTATCTATCTCAGCCGTCATCTCCTGACCCACCTGTTCTTCCTGTTAGGCGCGGCCTGCTGTTACCTGTTGGCCATGCGCCTGTTCAATAATCGCCTGCTCGCCCTGGTCGCCATGCTGCTGTTCCTGTTGCACCCCCGCCTCTATGCCCATTCCTTCTTCAACAGCAAGGATATTCCTTTCTTTAGTATGTTTATGATTACTCTGTTGCTGATTCATCGCGCCTTTGCGCGCGACACCGTGCGGGCGTTTTTGTTATGCGGGGCGGCGGTGGCGGTGCTCATTAACCTTCGGGTCATGGGCGTCATGCTGTTGCTTGCAGTGGTGGGGATGCGGGGCTTGGACGGGTTGTATGCCACAAGCCGGGAAGAACGGAAACATATTCTGAAAACCGGCGGGGCCTTCATACTGAGCAGTGTCCTCGTGTTGTATGCCATCTGGCCGTATTTGTGGGAAGACCCGCTCGGACGGTTGGCGGAGGCCTTCACCATCGCTTCCCGTTTTCCTCACAAGAGTTTCGAACTGTTCAAGGGGGAATTGGTCAGCAGTGTTGATCTCCCATGGGATTACCTTCCTACTTGGTTTTTAATCACGATGCCGTGGGTGGCGTTGTTGTTGGGGTTTATTGGTATCTTCCTGGTATTGGGTCACGGTATCCTTCGCCCAAGAGATATATTGCGCAACACGCCGTTGCGCTTTCAGTGGTTGTTGCTGGCCTGTTTTGTGTTGCCCACAATGGCCGTCATCGTTCTCAAGCCTACGCTTTATAACGGCTGGCGGCACATGTACTTTCTGTATGCGCCGTTCTGTCTGCTGGCGACATTCGGTTTGTATCAACTGGTATCCCTTTCCAGGAAGAAATACTGGCAGGTCGGCGTCTATGCGTTGGCGGGGGTGGGTTTGGGAATCGTCGTCATTGAGATGATGCAGATTCATCCTTATCAACACTTATACTTCAACGCCCTGGTAGACCGTCGCACACCGGAATCCCTGCGTACCCAATACGAGATGGATTATTGGGTGACCTCCCGGCGTCAAGGACTGGAATACTTGCTGGAACGCTATCCCGACTCGCCCGTCCATGTTTATAGGAGGAGGTCCGGCCACGCAGACATAAACAGGATAATCCTTCCCGCAACGGAGCGACGGCGGATTGTAATCGGGCCCGCCCGTGCCGACGTCTACTTCTTCAGGCATTACCGTCATCAAGCATGGCAAGGAAGAAGGTTGCCAAAGGCCTTAGAGCCACTTTACACAGTTAAGGTGTATAACAACACCATTGTTACCATAATGAACATCAACTTGGATTCGCAGGATGCCTCCGTCCAGACCTTCTATCGGAACGTCTACCACAAGACAAAGACCCGTAAGCCGGTGGTTCGTTCCGTCTTTGACGTGTATGTTGATCGGGACAAGCTGTTTTATGTCAAGGAGTTATGTGGCGGGGAAGACCTGGGGAGACGCTTTTCCTTACACGTTTTGCCGGTCAACGAAACCGACCTTCCCGATGGGAGCAAGCCACACGGATTTGAAAACCTGGACTTTAGTTTTTATATGCATGGAGTACGCTTTGACGGAAAATGTATGGCGATTGTGCCGTTGCCCGAGTATGAAATTGACTCGATCCGCACCGGGCAGTTCAAGTACAAAACTAAAATCTGGGAATTCACGTTTCTGCCTCAACGGAAGCAGCAACAATTGACGGCACGGCTGGCCGAACTCCCGCAAGCGATCACTTCCGGCACCCCTTTGATTCACGCTGTCTTTGACGTATACCAGCATCAAGACACCTTGGTCTACATCAAGGAAGCCTGTACCGAGAGCGATACCGAAGCGCGCTTTTTATTGCATTTTGAGCCGTTCGATGTGGACGACTTGCCCGATGCCTATCGGTCGCACGGTTTTGACAATCGGGACTTTGATTTTTTTCGACACGGCAGACGGATGGACGGAAAATGTATGGCGGTCATACCGTTGCCCGAATATGACGTTGCCAAGATACGCACCGGGCAATTCACCAACGAAGGCGTGGTTTGGGAAGGAAAGTTCGCTTTTCCGGGAAAGGTCATCGACTGAAGGGAGGATGGAATGTAAGACGTCGGTCTGATAGTGTACAGTAGAATCCATCCGAGTATTCAACCATACCGAGGACATGGAACCGAAAATTGACTTGAATAAACTCGCCGATGAAAGCCATTCGCCCAAAAATTGGGAACGTGATGCAATCATTAAACTTGCTACCGCCGGCCTGAGGGAGCAACGGCGGGCACGTCGCTGGGGGATATTCTTCAAACTACTGGGGTTCGGCTTCATCGCTGCCTTGATTGTCAGCCTGATTGACCGAGATTTCACTGACCTGCCTACCGGTGGCCGGCACGTTGCGCTGGTTGAATTGACTGGTATTATTGCCGATGGAGAAGGTGCAAGTGCAGATAATGTTGTTTCCGGTTTGCGCGCGGCCTTTGAGAACGAGGGGTCGACGGCGGTCGTATTGAGAATCAACAGTCCGGGAGGCAGTCCGGTACAAGCAAACTCCATCAATTATGAAATCACCCGGTTACGTGAACGCTATCCTGAAAAGCCATTGTATGCGGTGGTTACCGATATCTGCGCCTCCGGTGGGATGTTTGCGGCGGTAGCGGCCGACAAAATCTATGTGGACAGGGCAAGTATCATCGGTTCCATAGGCGTGCGCCTGGACGGATTCGGATTTGTAGGTGCTATGGAAAAGTTGGGCATTGAGCGCAGGTTGATGACGGCGGGTGAGCATAAAGCCATTTTGGACCCGTTTTCACCGGAAGACAGCTTCGGCAAAGAGCACGTACAAAAACTACTTGACGAGATTCATCGGCAATTTATTGACGTGATAAAGAAAGGCAGGGGTGATAGGCTTGTAAATCGTGTTGATTTGTTCAGCGGACTTTTTTGGACCGGTGAACAAGCGCTGGAGTTGGGTTTAGTTGACGCATTTGGCAACGTCGGTTACGTGGTACGAGAAGTGGTGGGTGTGGAAGAGGTACGTGACTATACCTACCGTGAGGACATTTTCCAGCGGTTTGCCGAGCAACTCGGGAGTGCGTTAATTCGCCCCGTTCGTGATGCCATGTTCCATTTATCTTTGAGGTAAAGCCCAACGAGCTTTGTCATCTAACCATGCGTGGTGCCTTTCATATTACCGGTATTTTCATACTTGCCGCGGTGCTTTGCACGTCAACGGCTTGGGGGGAGGAAAGGAATTCTTCCGTTGCCGATTACAATGATTGTACCAAGGTGGAGGTAAATCTTGATGGCGGCATCAAGGAGCTGACTGCGGATGAAAGATCTGCTTTGATGGATGAAGCTCTTTATGAGTCACTGGCCAGGTTCGACCGATGCCGGGCGTCGTCTATTTCTGAAAGCGGTAGTAGCGGATCTGATTCACTTTCATCAACATCCGAGGGACAGACCGAAGGCAGTGAAGGGGATGGTGAGAGTACCAATGCCGTGGAATCTTTTGTATCGTCGTCAATTTCGGGTGCAGAGGCGGGTGATGACGGCGGTGATGCTTCCGATAAAGCCACTGAATCCGTACAGTCCGTTGCATCGCCATCGGCCTCCGGCACGGAAGTCGGGGATGAAGATGGAGCCGGTGGCGACGCGGTAGCACTGAAGTCTCCTTCACTCAAGGCAGACAAAAAGCCGTCGCTGAACAACGGTAAAATCCCAGAGGATATTCCCCCATCCGACAATGACAGCGTGCTTCAGGCACAGATGCGAGCGGCGGCCATGGCGGAACAAGATCCCAAGAGAAGGGCGGCTCTCTGGAATGAGTACCGAAAGTATAAGGGCTTGCCTCAAGTAGAGGAGGAATCAGAATGAAAAAAAAGGTGGCTGTCGGATGTATGGCCTTGCTGGCATTGTTGCTTGGAGGATGCATGACAACTGCCGGCCAACTTGGAGGGTTTATACAAGACAAGCTCTCTTCAAGTGTTGATGTAGGCCCTGCCGCGAAGCCCGTTGATGCGGAAAGGGAAGGAAGCTCTGGTTCATCCAGTCCCAGACTGGATGTCATCGTTCCCATCTT
Source organism: Gammaproteobacteria bacterium (assembly GCA_965242685.1). Classification (GTDB taxonomy): domain Bacteria; phylum Pseudomonadota; class Gammaproteobacteria; order UBA4575; family UBA4575. The sequence continues at coordinate 697,333 of OZ251487.1, forward strand.
TGATCCCGCACTGCCCGAGGATCCGGATGATTATGAAAAACGTGGGATCTGGCCGGAACTGCGGCGCTTTGAAGCAAACAGATTTGCATTGAATATGAAGAGTGCTTTGGAAGATACGGAGGTCTTTGGTGCCGTGCGCGTGGCGCCCGACCGCACCGCAACCGGAGACTTGTACGTGCTCGGAACTATCAAGGAATCTAACGGCGAGGACGTGGCAGTGGCTATTGAGGTAGTCGATATTTCCGGTAAACGCTGGCACAAGAAGAACTACAGGCATCGCGTCAAGGATGCGTTTCATAAGAACTTGCGCAACAAGGGTAAGGATCCTTACCAGCCGCTATTTGTGGAGGTCGCCGAAGATATTGTTGAGCTGCTACGCAAAAAGTCCACCGCTCAACTGGAGCGGTTACGCACCTTAACCGATATACGTTTTGCGGCAAGCTTTTCACCCGCTTCATTTGATAGCTATCTCGAGCATAAAGGAGGAATTATTACCTTAAATGGTCTGCCGGATAAAAATGACCGGATGTTTACCAGAACCCGTGGCATTCGGGTGCGCGACCAGTTGTTCATTGATCGTATGCAAACTCATTATGAAACTTTTGACGGTCGAATAAGCGAGAGTTACGCGGTCTGGCAAAAGGAAAGTCTTGCAGAAGTAAAAGCGGTGCGCGCAGCATCAAGAAAATCGCTGGGTGAGGCGATTATCGGCGGTGTCCTGGTCGGCCTCAGTGTGGCACTTGCGGCCAATACCAGCCACGATAGCGTCGTTGACGGTGCCGTGGTAGGAGCCATTGGAGGCGCCGCACTGGTCTATAAAGGTTTCCAGACTAGAAAAGAGATGAAGGTGCATCGGGACGCCCTTGCCGAGCTGGGCGAGTCCATTCACCTTGAAATTGCACCCCAGATCATTGAATTCGAAGACGAGACAGTGGAACTTACAGGTAACGCCGAGGAGCAGTTTGCCCAGTGGAGAGAGTTTTTAAGGCGTATCTATGAACAGGAGAAGACGCCGGACGTCCGGATCTGAAAATCGTTGATGGGTAATACCATTGAGTCAAAAATCTCACTTGCAAAAGAGGTCAACACCAGGAAGAACAAGGCTGTCATTGTTGTACTGATTCTTACCGTCGCCGTTATTATCTGGGGTTCCGGGGTCTATTTCATCGTCCCGTCGTGGACGGTGAGTACAGTCTTCAATACCTCAGAAAAGAATACCGCCGATGAAGAAGACACTCCGGATGATCACAAAACAGACTTTGCACAACGGGATGTATTCAAGCGGCAACTCAAAAAATTTCAAGCCGAGATAGAGCCGGCCCTTTCAGCCGCCTCTACCGATAAGTGGGCGGCAAATGAATACATCAACATTTTCAAACATAAAGAAAAAGCCTTGCGGGCTTTCGATGCCGGGAACTACTCCTCTGCCGTTGCACTGTTACGGGATGCCTTTGAAATTGCCAATGACGTGCTACAACTTGCCGAAGAGAAATTTCGTCTTTACATGGATGCCGCCGGCCATGCGTTTGAGGCGGGTGATACAGGCACTGCTCAAGCAAACATCACTCAAGCTCTGCTGCTGAAACCAGATGATCCCGCGGCCAGGGCGTTAGAGACTCGCATTGCCGTTTTACCGGAAGTATTGCAATTATTGGCACTGATCAACAAGGCTCGCGCAGAGAACGATATTGAGTCGTGGAAGATTTATCTGGGAAAAGTCATACATTTAGACCCACAACGCGAAGCTTTGAAAGCACAGCTGCGGAAAGTGACTGCGGAAGCCGCCAGTCAAGAATTTTCCGCCTATATTGCAGACGGGATGGAAGCCGTTCGCAACCGTGACTTGAACGTTGCGCAAGGTTTTTTGCTGCAAGCAAGCAAGATACATCCGACCAAAGATGAAACCGTTTTGCTGCGTCACAACGTGCAACGGCTGGAGCGTGAGATCACCGTACAAAAATACCTTGACGCTGCACACAAGGCCGTTGCCAAGGATGATTGGGCAAGTGCTTATACTTATTTTAAGCAGGCGCGGGCCGTGGATGACACCGATGCCACCGCCGCGAAAGGCGTAAAGCTTGCTATGCAGATCCTGAACGCACACAAGAGTATTGCCGATTATCTGGCGCAGCCCCAACGCCTGTCGTCGGAGAACGTAGCGGTGGCCGCCCGGGCAATATTGCAGCAGGCCGAAAATCTCTATGAGGAAAGTCTGTCTCTTACATCACAAGGACGTGCGCTTGCGGCAATGATTACCGAGTACGGCACGCCCCTGGATGTGATCATCTATTCCGACAACAAAACGGACATTCTGGTACGTGGTGTCGGCAGGGTTGGCAAAGTGCTGAAAAAAACTGTCTCGCTGAAACCGGGCACCTATACTTTTGAAGGGAAGCGAGTTGGCTACCGATCAAAACTTATCCGATTTGAAGTACGCCGTGAGGGTAAGTCTCCGGAAGTAATGTTGGTTTGTGATGAGCCGGTTTGATTTAGGTATAGAGCGGGCACAGGCAAGACAAAGGCGTGTTTTCATCTTCTTTGTTCTGGGTAGCGCCGCCGTCGTTACAATCCTTGCGGCACTATGGATTTTTACGCGAGGTACGGCAGTGGAAATATCACCACAGGAAGCCGATGCCCGGGCTGAATTGCGCCTCAAGAAAGGGTTGGGTTTCGTCATCGGAAGAAGCGTGTACGCCCTTGGTGAAACAGTCTTTGAAGCAAGCGCACCGGGCTTTGTCACCGAAGAAGTAATGGTAACCGTAGAGAAACAGAGTAATTTTATAGAGATAGTGATGCGAGAAGCCCCGACGATGTTATATCTCACCACAAGCCCTGAAGACAACGCTACTCGCTGGCTTATCGATGCCACACCGATTGCCGTTGCAAAGAGTTTATCGATACCAACGAAAGCGGGACATTATGTTTTGACGATAGATAATCCACACTATCAGAAAGTCGCAATGGAAATTGCAGTCAAGCGAGGAGAGGAGGTTCGACACAATATATCTCTGTCGCCCGTTCAAGGTCATCTAGAGGTGACCACTGTCCCTTCAGGCGGATCAGTCTTCCTCGACGGCAAGCCGCAAGGTACGGCTCCCGGCCGCTATACCGTTGCCGGGGGGCGCCATACTCTATCTATTCGGCACCCTGGTTACAAAGAGATCAAAGACACGATTTATATTACCAACACCAATTCAGATATATCTAGAAATTACAACCTGTTACCGCAAGATTCTTTTGTACGGTTTCAGCTTTCGCCACCGGCGGGAAAACTACTGCTGAATGGCCGGCAAATAGACGGTACAGGCCAGGTACAGGTAAGTGCCATGCACCCACACACGGCATCTTACTTCAAGGCGGGTTATTTCCCGCAAAATAAGACGTTTACCTTGAAGCCTGGCGCCGAGGATGAGGTGCGGTTTTCATTGGAGGAAGAAATTGGCGCGATTGAAATCACATCCGTACCGAAGGCGATGGTACTGATTAATGGCAAGAAGGCCGGCAGTACGCCGATGACTGCAAAGTTGCCTGCCGTTGAGCATGAGATTACCCTTATAAAAGACGGGTACCGTAGTGTCACGCGAAAACTGACGCCATCCGGTCAGCGTATCAAGGGAGTAGATGTGGCACTTGTAACAGAACTTCACGCCCGGCTGGCAGAAAGTCCGGTTACATACAAGAACAGTATCGGCATTACTATGCGCTTGTTTAAAAAACCGGGTAACGTTGAGATGGGTGCTCCCCGTCATGAAAAAGGCCAGCGTGCCAATGAGTTTCAGAGGAAAGTGCGGCTTACCAAGGCATTCTACGTCGCCTTACATGAGACAACAGCATTACAATTCGGTCGCTATAAAAATGTGGCGCCTACAAAAAAGCCTGATACCCCCGCCACCAACGTAAGTTGGTTGGATGCGGCAAGGTTTTGCAATTGGCTCAGCGCCAAAGAAGGTTTGAAGCCCTTTTATATCCTGAAAAACGGGCGTTATTTTGGTGCCGATATTCATGCCGATGGCTACCGCCTGCTTACCGAGGCGGAGTGGGAGTGGCTGGCGCGCAAGGCCGGCCGTACAAGACAGACCCGTTTTACTTGGGGGGATACCCCCAAGGTACGCCCCGCCGCCGGTAATCTTGCCGACCAGTCTACCCAAGGCACGCTCAGCCTCTATATTCCCGGCTATACCGATGGCTTTATAAAGCTTGCGCCGGTAGGGAGCTTTGCCGCCGACAAAGCCGGGCTTTACGATCTATCTGGAAACGTCAGTGAATGGGTGCACGATGTTTACTCTCTGGTGCCGCCCACTGTCGCCAATCAGATTGAAGTGGACCCAATGGGCCCTTTGAGAGGCAATTCCCATGTATTAAAAGGGTCAAACTGGCGTTCCGCCAGTCTAACCGAACTGCGGGCGTCTTTTAGAGAAACCGCCACGGAGGGCAGGGATGATTTAGGGTTTCGTATAGCGAGATATTTATATGGAGGTGAGAATGCGATCAATCAATAACAAGACTTTAGCTACGGTGCTGGCAACAATTATCGTTGCCCTGGGTGCATGGGCATATTTAACGGCCGACACCGTTGCCCAAACTTCCCCCTCCCCAACTATCGGTTTGAATTCCCCGACAACCTTTCCGGTGGATATCTGACGTGTTTACCGGCCATCGCGAATTATGGCTCAACGTGCTTGTGCTTGTTACCGCACTTGTCGTCGTGCATCTGGTGTATATAGGCTTGATTCGTCCGCAAGCCGAGCTTGTCGTGGAATCCGCCCGTCAGGCCGGGCAATCGGCACCGAGAAACTTCTTCGTCATTCTCAAAGACCTGGAACAGGAGATTTGCATTGTCCTGATGATCTATGGTCTGTATCTCATGTTGACCAAATACGCGAGTCTGATATCCAAACGCTATTTGTTCACGGTGGACTTGTTGGAAGATGCGGCCCCCGAGAAGACCAGTCTCAGTCGCACGCTGGAGGAATTGGAAAAGCTGCCTAATAATATCGCCGAAACCCCGCTGGTAGAAACGCTGAAGGCCAGTTTGCGACGCTACCTCATTACCAATGACGTGCAGAACACTTCGGATGCCATCAACGCCAGTGTGGAGGCACTGGGGATGCGCCTGGAGGCAGAAAACTCCACTATACGTTATTTAATTTGGGCGATCCCTTCGATTGGTTTTATTGGTACCGTGCGGGGCATAGGCCTGGCTCTGACCCAGGCGGAACAGGCCCTTGCCGGTGACATTGCCAGCATGACGGATAGCCTCGGTATTGCCTTCAACTCCACTTTTGTAGCGCTGCTTATCAGTATTGTTCTCATGTTTTTTCTGCACCAACTACAGCGCGCGCAAGATAGCCTACTGGTGGAAACCCAAGCCTACTGCGAAAAATTCCTTCTCAACCGAATCAGTGTGTAGGTTTGCGTAAACGCCGCAAAACCGAAGGTTTCAATCTGGCTTTTTTGGACGTAATGTCCTGTGGCCTGGGAGCGGTCATCCTTATTTTTCTGATCATTAAGCATGAGATGAATCAGGGCGTCGCTGAGGCAGACACCCTGTTGTTGTCTGAGCTGGAGGCTGCTCGTAAGCAGGAACAACAGCTACGGGAAGAAATAAGAGAAGTTGAGCGGCACACCTCCGAAGAGCGGCAGCTGGGTACGGAGTTGCAGGAAAGGTTATTGGATCTTCGGAAAGCGCTTGCGATGCTCGATAAACAGACGGCACAGCAACAGAGAAAGAATGAAACACTGAAAAGCTCCATAGAAAAAATCGAGGTTAAGAAGGCTTCTGACGTGGTATCGGATGAATCCTTTGGCGAAGAAGAATATCTGACAGGATTGAAAATGGAAGGTGAGCGAGTGGCTATTCTCATTGATCACAGCGCCTCAATGACGGATGAAAAGTTGGTAGATATCGTGGTACGCAAGGTTCGCGACGATGCACACAAGAAAAAAGGCCCCAAATGGAAGAGGGCGAAAAAAACGGCACGTTGGCTATTGAACCGCCTGCCTGAAAAAAGCACGGTGGCGGTGATCGCATTCAATGACAAAGCCAAGGTACTCGGCGAACGCCCATGGCATAACGGCAAAGACGCAGAGGCCGTCAAGATGCTGTTTCTTGAAATAGAGAAATTGGTACCCACCGGCGCCACCAACTTGCAGGCCGGACTGAATAAATTGAACGAATTGCGTCCGAAGGTCACGGATGTCTATCTAATTACGGATGGTTTACCGACTCAAGGCGTGTCCAGGCCGTCGCGTCTCGGCAAGTGCAGATCGTTTTTCGGCAAAAGCAACAACATTTCCGGAGCGTGTCGGGAAAAGCTGTTCAGGCAGACCTTGAAGGATTCTGCCCCTGACAACGGCGAAAAAGTCAATGTTCTACTGCTGCCGCTAGAGGGAGACCCGATGGCGGCGCCGAATTTCTGGAGATGGGCCGCCGCAACCGGCGGACTGATGATGACGCCTGCAACAGGTTGGCCATGAAACGTCGCGAGAGAAGCGGCAATATCTTCAGTCTCACCTTTCTGGATGTGATTACATGCGGGTTTGGCGCCATTGTACTGCTGTTACTGGTGACCAAATCAGAGGTCACGGAACTCGACAGCCACGTTGACACCAGTGCACTGCTCGATCATATTTTTCAGATTGAAGACCAGGTCGAACAATTGTCCACACAGTTGGGTATCACTCGTTTGGAATTAGACAAATATAAGACAGGCAACAAAGAGGTACTCTTGAAACAGGGTGTCATGGAAAAGGAACTTGAACAAAAACAAGTTGAAGCGGCGGATTTGAAGGCCGAATCCAGCGGGCTTGAAATGGTCGAGCAGACCTTGAAGCGCGCATCCATTTCCGGCAATACCGCCCGTCAACGCGATCAAGAGGTGGGGGGTATCCCCGTGGACAGCAACTACGTCATTTTCATCATTGATACTTCAGGCAGTATGCAGCAAATCTGGGGGCGAGTGATGCGGACGATAGGGAATATCTTGGACGTTCATCCGCAAGTAAAGGGGTTTCAGATATTGAACGATAATGGTGCTTACCTCATCAGTGCCTATAAGAAAAGATGGATACCGGATACATCGAGGAGGAGAAAAAGCATATTTGATACAATGCGCACTTGGAGCGCGGTCTCCAATAGTAGCCCGGTGGAAGGGTTGGAAGTCGCACTTAGGGATTACGGCGACGTGAGCAAGAAAATATCCATCTATATCTTCGGTGATGACTACACCGGATCTTCTTATAATCTCGTCCTCAGCACGCTGGAAAGTCTGAATACCAATCGGATCAACGGCAAGCCCATTGTGCGGGTACACGCCATCGGCTTCATTTCCCAGCACGGCTCCGGTCGGTTTGCTACGTTGATGCGCGAGGTCACTCGCAGGAACGGGGGTGTTTTTCTGGCCATGCCGGTGAACTGATCGCGGTGATGAAGCTCAGTCGTTCGGTCTACAGGCCGGATGGGTCAGCAGGTCAATCCCGTTGTCTTTCAGCATGGATGTAAGCCGAATCAACGGCAGGCCAATCAACGTGTTTGGATCGTCCCCCCGCATTCGTTCAAACAAGGTGATTCCAAGACCTTCTGCCTTGAAGCTTCCGGCACAATCGTACGGTTCATCTCTTTGCAGGTACGCGTCTATTTGGTCTTCCGTGAGTTTGCGAAACTTCACCTCGTACGTTTCACAGGCAAGTTGATAGTCATTTGTAACCGAGTCAAGCAGGCACAATCCCGTATAGAATTTTACCTCCCTGTCACTTGCCGAGCGAAGTTGATCGCGTGCTTCCTCCGGGTTGCCGGGTTTGGTGATGATCTTTTCTTGCAGTTCGGCACACTGATCGGCAGCTATGATCCACGCTCGGCGTTTGGAGCGAGAAACGGCCGTTGCCTTGTCAAGTGCCAGACGGCTTACGTATTGTGCGGCGGATTCCCTCGGGTGGATGGATTCATCCACACACGGGGAAATACACGTTACCGAGGGGATCAGGGGCTTCAGCAATTTTTTTCGGTATACCGAACTTGAAGCCAAGATAATATTAGATGGGCGAGCCGGAAAATCGCGCATCATCATCTTTTACACGAGGGTAGGCGACATTCCCCCACTTGGCATGGGGATTTTGTTTCATTACCCGGAGTACTATCGGGACGATGTTTGCCATGATGTCACACCCCTGTTCAAGCTGCGGTCGTCCCCATCCTTCGCCGAAGGTTACGCCCCCGTGGAAAACTTGGTTGCGCAGTTGATACAGCCGCCAGAAGACATCCTTAAATACGTAAGGCTTCGCTTTCTCCAAGTCATCCTTTATTCTTTTATTTTCAAGATCGAAGTCGACTTCCCCTTTTCCCCAATTATCGCTTTTATTGCTTTCCGGCTTTTCTCGCACGTGTTCCCAGAAAGGCCTGTATATATACCTGTTATATAGAAGCGCTTCAATTTTTTGCCTGTTATCTTTGTCCTTAAGGAAGTCTCTTATCTGTACCTGTTTGTCACATTGTATGATTTCGTCCAAGAATGTATTAATTCTTTCAGTCTCACTCTTGTTTTCTTTGGGATTACTTCCCGGTTCACCGCCATAGGCCGCATTGAATGCAATCCAGAGGCAGATGAATTTTTCTTCATCGGATTCGGCCTTTTTGCTTTGTTTATGCCAACTGTTTGCGCGTCGCATCCGATCCTTGTAGTGCGTATTTTGTACCATTCCCGTATCCTCCTTAATCGTATACTATACTTTAGTATGAACGGGAAAATGGTGTCTACCAAAAATAATATATTGCCCGCGCGATTTGATCCTCAAATCATGCTGGCACAACAACGTACACTTGTCGGATATGTGCCGGTAAAAAACATGGTGCGCTTGAGGAAGGCGGTGGTTTCGATGAATCCTATGGTTGCGGTCGAGATACATTTCTCTCTTGGGTTGTACGGGTTTCCAAAGATCACGGGTTGGATCAGGCATGAGCTGTGGCTGCGTTGCGAACGTTGTCTGGGAAAGGTAAAAACAGCGTTGGAACAACCTTTGGGAACCTGTGTCAAATCAAGGTCGGAGGCACTTCCCAAGACTACAGACGGCCACGAATTCTATGAATACCACGGGGAAAGTATTGAGCTGGCAGATTTCATCGAAGATGAGCTGTTGCTGGCGTTGCCCCTGGCACCTAAACATAAGGATATTTCATTATGTGACCAAAGTATGGTAGGTTGGCTTACCGACAAAGCATTTGCAGAAGCCGAAGACAATCCTTTTCTTATACTAAAAACGTTAGCAGAGTAGGGGGTTTAGGTGGCAGTACAAAAGAACAGAAAGACACGCTCAAAAAGAGACATGCGTAGAGCGCATGATGCATTGACTGCCGCTACCTTGTCGATTGACGGTACGACAGGTGAAACGCACCTGCGCCATCACATTACACCAGACGGCTATTACCGCGGTCGACAGGTGATTATCGTGCCTGAAGAAAATAATGAAGAGGATGAGGAATAGCTATTTTCGGCATTCCCGGTAGTTCCGCCTGTCTGCCGATATCCAGTACAGGCAAAATAATCAAGTGAAAAATCTTAGAGTCTCGTTGGATGCCATGGGTGGCGACTTTGGAGTAACTGTGGTCGTCAAGGCGGCGCTTGAGTACTTGGAAAATAACCCCGACATGTCTCTGGTACTGGTAGGCAACCAACAGGAAATCATTGCTCAGCTCAACAAATATAACGCGAAGCCTTATGAGCGGTTGAAAATTCACCATGCGAGTCAATGCGTTGATATGGATGAAGCACCTTCCCAGGCACTGCGCAACAAGAGGGACTCATCCATGCGAGTCGCAATTAACCTTGTTAGAGAGGGTATCACCGACGCTTGCGTGAGCGCCGGTAATACTGGCGCATTGATGGCAACCGCGCGCTATGTACTTAAGACCTTGCCGGGAATTGACCGCCCTGCAATTACAAGTACGATCCCATCTATACACGGCCAGACGTACATGCTTGATTTGGGTGCCAACATTGGGTGTACCAGCAAACATTTGTTACAGTTCGCACTGATGGGATGTGTTTTGGCCACCGCCGTTGATGAGATTGAGGCGCCGAAAATAGGCTTGCTGAATATAGGAGAAGAAGAAATTAAAGGTAACGAACAGGTTAAGGAAGCAAATGAAGTGTTGCGGAAAAGTAGTTTGAATTATATCGGTTATGTAGAGGGAGATGACATTTTTTGCAGCGACGTGGACGTGGTGGTATGTGACGGGTTTGTCGGCAACGTTGCACTGAAGTCTAGCGAAGGAGTGGCAAAGATCGTTTCTCATTATGCGCGGCAGGAGTTCGGCAGAAACCTTTTTACTAAGTTTTGCGGGTTGTTGGCGTTACCCGTATTAAAGGCGTTCAATCGACGCATTGATCCCCGTAGCTATAACGGTGCAAGCCTGTTGGGGCTGCGTGGCGTGGTAATAAAAAGCCACGGTAGCGCGGATGCCTATTCGTTTCAGCACGCAATACACATTGCACGTATAGAGGCTACTAAGCGAGTACCTGAACAAATCGGGATGCAGGTGGAAGATTATCTGACTCACAACGGTGCGGCAGCATGACTTATTCTAGAATTTTAGGTACGGGGAGTTATTTGCCGGACAAGATTCTGACAAATAAAGACTTGGAAAAAATAGTGGATACTTCCGACCAGTGGATTCAGGAAAGGACCGGAATAAAGAAACGTCACATTGCAGCAGATGGGGAAACCACCTGTGACCTGGCGGTGAATGCATCCCGCCAAGCACTAGAGATGGCAAGGAAGACAAAGGCTGATATCGATCTCATTATCGTTGCTACGACTACCGCCGACAAAATTTTTCCGAGTACGGCGTGCTTGCTGCAAAAGCGCTTGGATATACATGGATGTGCGGCATTTGACGTGCAAGCTGTATGCACGGGTTTTGTTTACGCACTTGCTATTGCAGATAATTTTGTTCGTACCGGCTCTGCAAGTTGTGTGCTGGTTGTAGGCGCCGAAACACTGTCCCGAATCCTGGACTGGAACGATCGTAGCACTTGTGTCTTGTTTGGTGACGGGGCAGGGGCCGTCGTACTCGGAGCTTCCGAGGAACCTGGAATCTTATCTTCACATTTACATGCAGACGGCAGTTATGAGCACCTGCTGCACGTACCGTACGGCATCTCCATGGGTTATCAGCAACTGAAGGCCGGTGAGGCGTATGTTTATATGGAAGGCAATGCCGTCTTCAAGATGGCGGTCAACACACTAGGCAGGATCGTCGATGAAACGTTGACTGCAAACCGAATCAATAAAACTGACATCGACTGGCTGGTTCCGCATCAGGCAAATAACCGTATCATCGAAGCTACTGCACGCAAGTTGAAAATGCCGATGAGCCAGGTCGTCGTGACTGTAACCGAACATGGCAATACCTCTGCCGCATCCATACCCCTGGCGATGGATGTGGCAGTGCGTGACGGTCGCATCAAGAAAAACGAAATACTTATGTTGGAGGCGTTTGGCGGTGGGTTCACGTGGGGGTCGGCCTTGCTGAAGTTTTAAGGGTTGAGAGTAGCCGAATTCTTTGATTATTCATGTGTAAATCAAGCGGCAATATTAAGTTTGATCATAAACACTTCATACAAACGCTTACTCACGCCCCCGGTGTGTATCGCCTGCTCAACATCAAGGGGGAATTGCTTTATATAGGGAAAGCAAAAGACCTGAAAAAGAGGGTAGCCACCTATTTTTCCAAAAAACAGCAAAGCCCGCGTATTGCGAAAGTAGCGTCGCAAACTGCTAATGTTGAGATCACGATTACCAATACCGAAGCAGAAGCACTATTACTTGAAAATAACCTAATTAAACAGCACCGCCCTCGCTATAACATATTGCTTCGGGATGACAAGAGCTATCCCTATATTTTTATATCTTCAAATCACCGTTATCCGCAGATTACTTTTCATCGAGGCCGCCGTAACAAGGCAGGTAAATATTTCGGCCCCTATGCAAGTGCGGGGGCAACCAGGAATGCACTCGGTCTGTTGCAAAAAATTTTCAAAACCAGGCAATGTGATGATTCTTTTTTCAATCATCGCCGCCGGCCTTGCTTGCAGCATCAAATCAATCGCTGTAGTGCCCCTTGCGTAGGGCTTATAGATGAGGATGTGTATGGCAACGAAATCAAATCTGCAATTGAATTTCTTGAGGGTAAAAGTCACCGGCTCATAAATCGCTACGTACAAGGCATGAACAAGGCGGCAGACACATTGGACTATGAGAAAGCGGCTGATTTCAGAAATAAAATAGAACTATTGCGCAAAATTTCAGAGCAGCAATACGTCAGCTTGGACAGTGGCAACGTAGATGTCATAGCCATTCAATCGGCGGGAGATATTGCCAGTGTGCAGGTTTTTAATATTCGTGCCGGTGTAAATCTTGGAAATAAAAGCTATTTCCCGCGTCTTCCCGAATCGGTTCCGCCTGAAAAGATTCTTGCGGCATTTATAGGTCAATATTATCTGACTCACGCTATACCAAAAGAAATTATTTCCAGCCATCAGCCTGTTGATGCCGTGCTTTTACAGAAAATGCTCAGCACTAAGGCCGGCAAAAACGTCTCGATAATATGTTCGCCACGCAGTAAAAGAGCACAATGGCTGAGTATTGCAAAAAAGAATGCGGCGACTACTTTACAAGGAAAGTTGGCCTCAAAGGCAAGTTTGATAGGAAGATTCGAAGCCTTGCAGGAAGAGTTGGAGCTTGAGTTTTTACCAATGCGCATTGAGTGCTTTGATGTGAGCCACACTCGGGGCGAATCGACGGTGGCCTCATGTGTAGTATTTGAGCAAACGGGGCCGGTCAAGGACGACTATCGTCGTTTCAATGTTGAAGCTATAAAAGCAGGCGACGATTATGCGGCCATCCATCAAGCTCTTACTCGGCGTTATACACGACTGAAAAAAAGTGAAGGTAAATTCCCTGATATACTGCTTGTTGACGGTGGCAGAGGGCAAGTCAACAAGGCAAGTGAAGTCATGCATGAACTACAAGTGGAAGGTATACAGGTTATCGGTATTGCCAAGGGGATAGAGAGGCGGCCCGGCCATGAAACGCTTTTTTTTTCCGATGACAGGAAACCTCTCAACTTGACCGCGCACTCGTTGGCACTGCGTTTAATCCAACAGATTCGAGACGAAGCACATCGTTTTGCAATTGCTGGTCACAGGAGACGTCGTACCAAAAGCCGGATGACCTCCCCGCTGGAAGGTATTACCGGGTTGGGCCCCAAACGCAGACAAAACCTATTGAAGTATTTTGGTGGTATGCGGGGCGTCACTCAAGCAGGGGAGGAAGAGATTGCCAAAGTACCCGGTATCAGCAAGGGTTTGGCACAAGCTATTTATCAGCAAATGCACCTCTTCAGAAACTGATTCGACATGATATATAGCGTACCTAACATACTGACAGCCATAAGGATATTTGTCATTCCACTGCTGGTGCTGACGTACTGTATTCCACCAAACCATTGGGGCATGCCTGCTGCGGCGCTATTATTTGGTTTGGCTTCATTAACTGACTGGTTTGACGGCTACCTGGCACGTAAGCTAAATCAAAGCTCGAAGCTGGGCACATTCTTGGACCCGATTGCGGACAAATTAATCATAGTTACTGCGCTTGTAGTAATTATCAACGAGTATGGCAAGCTATTTATCCTGATCCCGGCATTAGTTATCATCAGCAGAGAAATCGTTGTCTCAGCTCTGCGTGAATGGATGTCGGAGTTGGGTCGGCGCAAGTCTGTCTCGGTGTCGCTGGCGGGCAAGATAAAAACTACTTTTCAGATGACAGCATTGTTCCTGTTGTTATACTATTATCCAATTGTAGGAATACCCGTGTTTGAGGTTGGCGTGTGGTTGTTGTATGCCGCAGCCATACTCACGCTATGGTCAATGATGGTCTATATCGTACGTGCAGTGAATGCAAGTAAAGTAGTATTGTGACGGAACCTATTGGCTCACTTATTTCTTTCAATAAGATATAAATTGGATACTCTGCGGGAATAGCTCAGTTGGTAGAGCGCAACCTTGCCAAGGTTGAGGTCGCGAGTTCGAGCCTCGTTTCCCGCTCCAATTTAAACTTCAGAACTAGGCCGTGCTTTTCTTTTTACAGGCCATACATTACAAGTGGATGACGGCTAGGTGGCAGAGTGGTTATGCAGCGGCCTGCAAAGCCGTGGACACCGGTTCGATTCCGGTCCTAGCCTCCATGCCCGGGTGGCGAAATTGGTAGACGCAAGGGACTTAAAATCCCTCGGAGCTTAACCTCCGTGCCGGTTCGAGTCCGGCCTCGGGCACCATAAGAAATAAAATTTAAAAATATATATGTACCAACTGGTTATTCTGAGTTTGATATTTAGTGTATCTCTTCCGATAAAGCTGTGATATTCTAAACAGCATGATGGCTTGTGTGCATTCATAGAATGCCGAAAAGGCATGTATGAAAAACCAGAAGGAGAGATAACTAAATAATAGATAACTTCTTGTAGTCATCAGCCGGCGTAACCAACATTTAGCAACCCTTTCTCCTCTAGTTGGGTTATTAACTACAACGTATAAAAGCTAAAGTCGTTATGCAAAAAGGCAAATGTAACCCGCCTATCACGGCGGGTTTTTTTATTGCGCGTCATTTTTCAGTTTCATTAAGCAATTTGTTACGGAAAGCGTTATGATGCTCATGAGGACGACAATGAAGAGAGCTTAAAAACAACCAGTAAACTCGTAATGGAAAATCAAGACCTAAGACGTGCCGGATTGAAAGTAACCCTGCCCAGGATGAAAATCCTGGAGATTCTTGAAAACTCTGATAAAAGACATCTGAGTGCCGAAGATATCTATAAGATACTATTGAATACTGGTGAAGAAATCGGGCTTGCAACCATATACAGGGTGCTTACCCAGTTTCAGGATGCGGGGTTGGTCATTCGCCATCGTTTTGAAACAAGCCAAGCCGTATTTGAGTTGGAGCGAGGCAAACACCATGACCATCTGATTTGTGTCAAGTGTGGCAGAATTATTGAGTTTGTCGATGAATCCATAGAGAGCAAACAAAAAGAGATTGCCGAGAAAAACGGCTTCAAGATTTCGGATCACTCTCTGATTATTTATGGTATATGCAGCGATCAGAACTGCGATAGGAATAGGCCTGATATTTGAAGCACACAAGACTCGCAGCTTTTTTTCAGGCCTTAAGTGCGGACACCAACACCTTTGTTCAACAAGTAAAGACAGATTAAAAACAAAGCCGTCAAAAATCCGGTAATTACGTACATTGCAGTAGCAAAACTTACATCTGAAGTGCCAAGCACACCCATTCTGAAACTGTTTATCATATAGAGGACAGGGTTTGTTAGCGACACCTTTTTCCAGAAATCTGGCAGCATTTCAATATTAAAAAAAATTCCACCTAGATACGTCAGCGGCGTAAGTACAAATGTTGGAATTATCGAAATATCATCAAAGCTCTTGGCGAAGATTCCGTTAATCAAGCCTGCGATGGAAAACAGGGCGGCAGTCAATATCGAAGTAATCAATACTATGCCAATGCTGTGAATTTGCAGCCGTGTAAAAAACAGCGCAACAAGAGTCACTGCCAAGCCCACCACTATGCCACGCACGATCCCTCCGAGCGTAAACCCCAATATAATAATATAATTGGGCATAGGTGATACGAGCATTTCCTCTATGTGCCTTTGAAACTTGGAACTGTAAAAAGAGGAAACCGAATTGGCATAAGAGTTCGTGATAATCCCCATCATGATTAGGCCGGGAGCAATAAATTCAATATAGGGATATCCCCCCATGTCACCGATTTGTGAACCAATGAACTTTCCCATGATAATAAAATACAGTGCCGCAGTAATTGCTGAAGGCAGAATGGTTTGAATCCAGATTCTCGAAAAACGGCGGATTTCTTTTATTACGATAGTATGTAACGCCAATAACTGTTTTGTAAGCGTCATGACAGCAACCTGTTGAAGCCGTTGGTGAGAGTAAGAAACAGCTCTTCCAAACGATTAGTTTTATTCCTGATACTTAACACCGTGATGTCACGTTGATGTAGCAGGTCAAGCAATTCATGCAAGGTCTTGTCACCGGACAAGGTGACTTCAAGTGTTTTTTTGTCGACGATTTTGTAACTATAGCCTTCAAGGTACGGAGATTTTGCTATTGGATGTTGAAGATAAAGGACGAAACTTTCTTCTTTCAACTTTTCGAGGAGGTTGCGCATGGAGGCATCTACGACAATTTTGCCGTGATTAATGATTGCGATATTTCTACAAAATCTTTCCGCTTCCTCAAGATAGTGAGTGGTCAGGATAATCGTTTTACCACTCTCGTTAATCTTTTGAATCAATTCCCAGATGTTGCGGCGAGTCTTGATATCAACTCCTGCGGTAGGCTCATCCAGGATGAGTAATGTAGGGTCATGCACCAGTGCACGTGCGATCATAAGTTTGCGTTTCATACCACCGGAAAGCTCTCTTGGAGTATCTCTTCGCCTTTCCCACAGGCCCAGTTTACTCAGGCAATTTTTTGTTGCTTCAAGGGCCATGCGGTTACTTAGCCCGAAATAACCTGCTTGACTTTTGACAATTTCTACGAGCGGCTCAAAGTTGTTGAAATTGAATTCCTGCGGCACTACGCCTATTTTACTTTTTGCCTGGGAAAAATGAGTGTCAATGTCATGGCCCATTACGTGGACTTTGCCCGAGGACTTGTTTATCAGAGACGTTATGATACCTATTAACGTGGACTTACCCGCTCCGTTCGGCCCCAGCAAGGCAAAAAAATCACCTATTCCTACTTTCAGGTTTATATCATCCAGGGCAACGGTTTCATTGCCATAAGTTTTGCTCAGCCCTTTTATCGACAGCGCATATTCAGTCATGGTTTGATATCTGAACCAGAAGACCCTTGTCCGCGAGAGGGAAGGGGGTAGGTTGAACGATGAGTTATCTCGCTATTAACGGAACTCTTTTTATAATCAGTGTTAATCGCCTGCCAAGCTTCAGCAATGGATACACAAGCCAGGCGATGGCGCGTGAACCGAAAAAAAGATGATTAAAGATATTGAAAGTACTTTTCTTTCCGGGCAGTAACGCCAGCATATGCAGTGCATCATCGCCAGTGTGGTAACGTCCGTTCATCTTCAGTACCATACCTTTGTTCAAGTCATAGGGTAGGGCTTTTATTTCTTCGACGAGGGGGCCGCCTTCGCGGGCATTGACAAGAATCAGTTCACCGATGGCATTCCTGACGTCAACAAGACGCGAATAATTCGAGCAGAAAGGGCACTCACCGTCATAGACCAACCATGCCTTTTTCGCACCTTTCCCCAAGTGCTTTCGTGCATACCGCAAACGGAAGGGGAATCCGAGTATAGGCAGTGATCGTACCATGCCGCTCAATGAAAACTGGTTTGGAGCAAACGGTGATAAAATTAAAAATATGGCCCATATAGGTATATAAGTATAAGTGGAAAATCCTAGTAACCACCATATTCCGTAGTGAAATAAAATTGCTACGACTCCAAAGGCTCGTTGCAAGTGAGGCCTGAACAAGGAAATCAGCATGAAAAACTGTACATAGACAAAGCACAAGTAGAAGAATTGCATTATAAACTGATGGGGTACGCTAAGCGGTACCATCGGTGGTACGGGTGTGGAATTGGAATCGTTCATCATGCGGTCCAGCACAATCCTGACAAAGGCATCCGAGGAGAACAGTTCCAAACCTCCTATAGCCAATTTCCAAAATCCACTCAAGCTATAAGCGAGCAATAAAACGCATTGTGTGAACCAGAAAACCATGTTACAAGTCATGGCATCCTTTCTCGTCATTTTGTCCGGACGACCCATTGAAGGTGGAAGGAACAGCAGAGTAAAACTAGCGTATACGTATAGATGGCGACCGTTATTTATGGAGCCATAAGAATTGGCTACAGCAATAAAGAGGAAGCAGTACAGAAAAATAATGAAGCGAAATATAAACACGCCAGGAAAGAGTAATCCAAGCAGTGCAATCAACGCGCCTATGGAAGTAATGAGGGTGGTGCGATCAAGCCATTCTACACCAATCAACGTATCAATAAGTACCACCGGCCATAGAGGGTCGGTAAATGGAAGCCCTGTAAAGGCATCCTTAAACTCCATATTTGTCAAGATAAGGTAAACCAAGATTGCATAATAGATACGGACGAATTGCACAGCTTTCACGGCAGTTTCCGAAAAATCGGATATTGTGCGGCGATCACCGGTATCCACCTGCAAGATGAGTTGGCGTATTCGCCTCAAAATACGGGATATGCGCATTTACCGCTAATTAGGTTATTTGGTAAGGTCGAAACTATCTTCCCAAATATGCCCCTCACCGGGTATCCACTGCCCGGTGCGGATCGAATCAATTTCATATTCGGGCAACGGCAAGACCGCCATGCACCGACCGTCAAAGTGTACTCCGTACTCGCTGAAATTAAAGTCCCGATTGTCAAAACCGTATGCCTGGCGGGAATCGGGCAAGGCGTCCACGTCGAACGGCTCAAAATGTAACAGAAAACGCGCTTCGGTATCGCTCTCGGTACAGGATTCCTTGATGTAGACCAATGTACCTTGATGCCGGTATACGTCAAAGACGGAATCAATCGCTGGTTTTCCGGAGATAATTTCCTGCCATGGGGTATTATCTAGCAGCGTAGCAACTTGCGGTTTCAAGCTGACGTCCCAGAGTTTGCCTTGGTTGGTGTACTGCCCGGTGCGGATTGTCTTGACAGTATAATCGGGGAGAGGTACCACTACCATGCACTTATCTTCAAATCTCAGGCCTTGTTTATCAAACATAAAATCCAAATTATCAAAGCTGAATCCTTTTCGCGCCTCTGGAAGATCGTTTTCGTCAACCGGAACAAGGTGTAAAAAGAAAGGGGGTTCTTTTGTCAAAGGGCAGGAGCTCTTGACATAGATGAGTTTGTTTTCCTTGAAATATACGTCAAAAACAGAGTGAATGAGAGGCCGTGTGCCATTCAAGGCTTGATCCATAAATTGCTCGGTCGTCAGAGCATTTTCAGGTAAATGCTTTCCCTTGAAATTGAATCCGATCTTCCTCAGTTGATCATAGCTAAGGGTAATTTGTTCAAGGTGGCCTTCCGTTATTGACCATGAACTCCCTATAGAATTGATCTGATAATAGTCAGTACGTCTTTTTTTTCCTTCGGAAAGGTCTCTTATGGTCTCTTGTATGTCACGCAGATTGACGAGGCCTTTTATGATGCTAAATTCAACAATATAGTGACCTTCATCAATGGCTTCTTTGGTCAAACGTTTGCTGACAAAGGTGTCGCTGTCTGCCGCGGCGTTGTGATGATAGTATCTGAGATAGTCGTCATAGTTGCTACTGTCACGCATTATGATTTTTTCTATAGTCGGGTAGAGCGTCTGTTTTATTATTTCAGTACATCTATCGTCAAAAAAAGAAGGATCACACATTTCGCGAACCATTCGCAAAACCTTCAAGTATCTAATATCTTCCCCAGGTATCAGGTAGTATGGGTCTGCAATCGATTCATTCTCTACTGAATGAGCAATGACACCAACGATCGGCTTATGCCACTGTGGCACCCACGAAAAAAGCTGCCAGGAAAAAAACGGGATCGTTTCTTGCTTATAAGGACTCAAGACAGGTTTCAATCCAACTATCATGAGATAGAAAAGTGGTAGAATAAAGAGCAGGTATTTCACCACCCGGTAACGACTAAATTTCATAAAATTGGGCTCATCCGTGTCGCTTTCAAAAAGGTTGCTTAGGTCTTGAGGAGCAGGGCAGTTTATACTAACATTAGAGAGGAATCCTTATGGCACCTTATCCCTTGGTAACGTCCTTTAAAATACTACAATACTTGAGCTTGTCGCTAAAGCAGAAACCATGAACAAGCTTCTGAAACAAGCCTTATTTGTAGTACCGATAGTAGTTATCGTCACGGCCCCCGTCGTTTTGTCCTATCTCAAAACTATTGGTGTGACCCCGCATATTGAAAGTGATAATAACAACAATACTTCACAAACGCCATCGAGTGCAGAGGCATCAAGCGCGTTTGCCGAGGTACAGAAGAGTTATTCAATGCCAGAGCCTTTTGCGAGTAATGATATATTCGGAATGACGTATCCTATGCAAAAATCCATGGAAGTGAATACCTGGATGAAAATGCTGACACATATGATGAGTCCGCATGGCACATCCCCCGAAGCCATGTGTGCCTTGTGCCACCAGGAAAAAGACGTAGTACGTTATCAGAGACAGTTTGACCTAGTTATGCAACCAATCTGGAAACAGTACACAGCCATGATGGCCCCCCATACAGTGAGCGGCTTGATAAACCCCGTGATAATGACACAAATGATGCATCGAATGTTGACGTTGCCCATGCAAATGGTAGGAGGAATGCCAGAGATAGGCCCGGGTATGATGAGCCCTGAGCAATATGAAAAATGGTATAACGAGCAGCAAACTAATCAGGATAGTAAACAGTGATACGTGTGGAGTTTATTGTTGCCTGGAGCACTTGTATAGTTTGCAATCCCTGAGACGAGCATTATGGAAGATCTATCTAACCTTCATATAGTTGCATTATTGGGTTTTGCTGTCTCTATAGTTTTTGGCTTTGTTGGTAACAAGACCCATTATTGCTCCATGGGTGCCGTCAGCGATGCCCTCAACATGGGATCAAAAGGGCGGCTGGGTGCCTGGTTTTTTGCCATTGGCATAGCCATACTCGGTGCTCAATTCCTGTTTATACGCGGTTTGGTTGATTTAAATGCATCTGTGTATCTATCGCCCGATCTGTATGTGGTGAGCTATGTCCTGGGGGGTATACTATTCGGCATTGGGATGACACTTGCAGCCGGCTGCGGACAACGTAATTTGGTCAGGCTGGGCGGCGGTAATTTAAAGGCGCTGATCGTTATCATTGTACTGGGCATTACTGCCTATATGACAATGCGCGGCCTACTTGCCTATGTCCGTCTGCATTGGGTTTATGAAGCAGGGAGTGTGGACTTGACCATGCAGGGCATTAATGATCAGAGCATATTCAGCTACATAGGCGCGCTATTGAATATAAAAGATACAATCTGGTTGAGAAAGATTGGTGGCTTCCTGATCGCTTTCGGGTTTATTTTCTACGCATTTAAGCACAGGGAATTCAGAACCAGCTTCAACAACATGCTTGCCGGACTTACAATTGGGGGGTGCGTCGTTGCCGCATGGTATGTGGCCGGATTTATTGGACAAGATGACTTTGATCCTGTAACGCCGCAAGGCATGGCGTTCATCGGCCCGACTGGAAACACCATAAGTTATTTGATGACCTTTACCGGTGCCGAAATTAGTTTTGGTATTGCGATAGTACTGGGGGTGATAACGGGTTCCTTTCTATATGCAATTACATCCGGCAATTTCAGGATTGAGACATTTAGTAATAAGTCTGAAATGGTAAGTCATTTGATTGGAGCCGTGTTGATGGGCTTTGGCGGGGTACTTTCCTTTGGGTGCACCGTGGGGCAGGGCATTACCGGCATGTCCACCTTGGCAATAGGATCGATCCTGACTTTGATCTCCATAATATTTGGCAGTGCCCTAACAATGAAGACCCAGTATCACATGCTGGGCGAAAAAAGATTCATCCTTGCGCTGATAACGGCACTTGGGGAATTGTTACTGCTAAGAAAACAGGAGGATGGTTGACTATTATTTAGAGATTTTCGCTTCTCCAGAGCCAGATTCGCCCTTGTTATCTACCCAGCTTATCTTGATTATATCCCCGATCTCGCCGCCTTCAAATTCAAATGACCAATAGGGGTTTTTAGAAATACCCGTCCCCCATTCGGCAGATATAATGATATCACCGTTATGTTCGGCCTTGATTTCCTTGATGAAGTGAGCGGGGATCAGTTTGCCGCTTTTCTTATCCGTTCTGTTACCCGACTCCATCTCGTGGTAGACGAGTACCTTTACAGTCGTCACTCCATTTTTAAGCCTTGCTCTGGCTTTCATTTCTTTTGGCATCGATCTCCCTCAATCCTTATACACACCCCCCCGCGGTAACCTTTACCAGGCTTTTACGGGTATATAGCTTGCCATTCGCCTTTACAATGGCAACCACGTGAGACGTTTCACGTAATTTAATTCGCGTCGAGACAAAAGGGTTGGATTTGCCATGGAAATAAAATCTGGAAATCCAAGGACGCGGATTTTTGTCGCCAAAAATACTTATCCATTCCACATTGGCCAAGTCTGTTGATACTTTAACGGGCACTGTAGCCCCGTTTTCCGCTACTTCATAGACATCCAGCACTACATGGTCTTCGATCATTTCCTGATCGCCAATCAGTCCTTTCAGGGCATCTTTATACTGTGTTTCCTCAAAGGCGGCAGACGGCCATTCGGCAGTTGCGAAATTTGAAAATATATCTTTTCCCAATAGGGCTAGAACGCCTGTATAAAGGCCATGCCTTAGGAAGGTTCTTCTTGCAGTTTTCATATGACTAAATTAAATGCAGGTGTTTTAACTTACTTTAACTTTAGAGTGTATCATTGTATTCGTCCAATATCTAACTTCGCATAATATATATTATGTAAAATAAAACATTAAACTTCAAACCTTTCTATTTATTCGCCCGGCTCGCAAGGTGCAGGCGAATCTTTCGCCCCACTCGGCCCTGCATCTCATCGTAATTAAAAGGTGCAGATGACGCCAGCCGTCGAACCAGGTACGCAGCTTAGACTTGCGGGCGGGGTCAAGACAAGGGCGCAACGTTATAGGCACTTCGGTCATACGCATGCCCTTCAACTTAGCCTTGATAATCACCTCGCTTGCCCACTCCATCCCCGTGGCTTGCAGTGACAGGGCATGTACACTCTCGACATTGAACCCTCTTACCGGGCTATGAAAATCATTCACGGGGGGGCGAAAAAGCAGCTTGCCGATCTTTGACAATAGAGGCCCGCCTATATAGCGCCGTAAGAACGATGACGAACCGCGGGTTTTTCTCCCCCAATAGCGGTTTCCAACTACAAGATCATAACCGCTTTGCAGCCTTTCCCAAAACGGCTCCAACAGTCCCATATCATACTCGCCGTCACCATCGCCCAAGATGATAAACTTCCCGCAAGCGGCTTTGATTCCCGCATTGATCGCATTGCCATACCCCTTGTTCCGCTCCCGAACGACTCGTGCACCCGACTCCTCGGCCACGGCGGCGGTTTGATCCCGACTGTCGTTGTCCACCACCAGGACTTCTCCCTGAATCGCATTTCTTTCCAGGAAACCCAACGCCTCTTTGACGCATTGGGCGATAGACTTTTCCTCATCAAGGCAAGGCAACAGGATCGTCAGGTCGATTGATGGTGTGGGCATTACCCAATATTATACCACCATGTCGGAAATATCCATCATCATCCCGGTGCTAAATGAAGAAAAATTCCTTGCCGCACAGCGAGAAACCTTGATATCCCTTATTGACCAAGGACATGAAGTTATCATTGTAGATGGCGGAAGCACCGACAAATCCTTACAAATTGCCGGCCTGATCGGTTGCAAAACCTTTGCCCTACATTCTTCACGAGGGCATCAACTGCATTTCGGCGCTGTCCAAAGCACCAAAGAAATACTGCTATTTCTGCATGCGGATACCCTCTTACCGCCAAATGCCGCCAACCTTATCGGCCGGGCCCTTGCATCATCCCATCATTACTGGGGGCGTTTCAATATCGCTTTCTCCAACTCGAAGCCAGTGTTCCGGATCATTGCATGGTTTATGAACAAACGTAGCTGTCTGACAGGAGTGGTAACGGGCGATCAGGCGATGTTCACAAAACGGAAATGCTACTTTTACTGTAGCGGCTTTCCGGCATACCCGATCATGGAAGACATTGTGCTCAGCAAGCGCCTCAGGAAGATCGCCCTACCCGTTTGCCTACTCGACGAGGTAATCAGCTCCAGCCGAAAATGGGAGACCGAAGGGATATTCAAGACAATTATTACCATGTGGGGGCTACGTTTGCTATTTTTTCTTGGAGTGCCGGCGGACAAACTTGCCAAACTGTACTATTCCCGACATTGAACAACACCGTCATCTGTTTCTGCAAACACCCCGAAGTAGGCCGGGTAAAAACCCGTTTATCCATCGAACTTGGGGCGATACGCGCCGCCGAAATTTATAAAATCACGCTTGAACACACCTTACGGAATATCTGCGGATACGAATCCAAGATAGCTTTGTACTGTCATCCCGACAGTGATCACCTATTTTTGAGCGATTGTCGAGATAAATACCATATACCCTTGTACAACCAGGAAGGTAGCGATTTAGGCGCGCGCATGTTCAATGCGATCAACCGGCACCTGAGTGCGGCACATCCCGTCACTCTAATCGGCTCCGATTGCCTTGAGATCGATATAAATTATATCCGCGACGCCTTCCTGGCACTTGAAGCGGGGAACGAGATCGTCCTCGGGCCTACCCTGGATGGCGGTTACGCCCTAATCGGCGTAAAAAATCAGCTAAATGAATCCATATTTAATGACATAACGTGGAGCACCGGCTCAGTACTCCAACAAACCAAGGCAAAAATTGAACGCCTGGGGTGGCCTTTCGCCTGTATGCCCCCTATACGCGACATTGATACGCCGGCAGACTACCGGCACTTCACTGCACACAAGAAATTCAAGCACCTCTTTTCCAGCCAGGCCCCTTATTGAGCTTGAGCACCATACCATCTTCCAGCACTGCCACTATTTCCAGGTTCAGCAACTCATAAAGTTCCGTAAGAGTGTAATGAGGACGAGGGCGATGTTCATAGTAAAACCAAACGAAATAGATATCCTCATCACCGCCTACATAAGGAGAAAGCCTGGCGATCAGGCGGTTCCTATCGCCTTTCAGCCTGGCAAAAAGATACCTGCCTTTTTTCCAAGTGTCCGTCAACAGATACACGGCACGGACGTCCGTGCTCCAGATATGGCCATTGAGCGGATGCGAATTCAGGTAGTAAATCACCTCCGAATCGCCCCATTGCCTGGACAAATACCCTTCCCCGTTTTCCCTCCAGTATCGTATATCCTCATATGCCGCATGACTTGACGGGATCAGCCAGAGATAGCAGCACGCTATCAGAATAAATGGTGGCAATGCTCTCTTTCTTTGCAAGTGCCGGTTTGAGACACAACCAAGCAACTCGTTCAGTATCGACGTAACCATGACCAACACCGGTATATAGATCGGCATCAAATATCGCCTTGGGAGGTCTATATCGGTCAAGGGCAGCGCCACGGCAAGGATGGCCGCATAAGCCAATATAAAAGCGGCCGGCGCGACAAAAACACTCAAGTCTTGCAGATATCCTTGATGACGCAACCACTTGAATAGACACCCCGTGCCGATTGCCGATACGAGAAACGCCGTAATGATCACCGCTATCCCTGCGACGAAAGGATATTCAACCGCCAGCATAGCGGATACTTTTTCGTACCCCGCTTTCAAATAGGTCGTCTCCAAGAATACCCACCTTACACACTCATATGCCAACGTAATAAGACTACTCTCCAATGTAAAATCCGTGGGGTAATTCCGTCCCACTGGTTCCCCTGTGATCAGAAAGTTCCGGATCATCCACAAGCCGACAGGAGTTATCGCAATGACGGAGTAAAGTATGGTCTCCCTTACTCTTGAAGGGAGCGTCGCCCCCCTTTGCAGCAGTAACACCGACAAAGTACCCACCACCAGCGCAACCCCTACATAACGAGTCAAGCAAGTCAGTGCGGCACATATCGCCGCGATGATCAACAGGTGACGGTTACCCGCCTCCAAGTATCTATCCAAAGCGAAAAGTGAAGCGCAAATAAACAGCACAAACAGAGGCTCGGTATACGCGGTAGCGGTATGTTGGGCAAGAGATAACGACAGAGTGCAGACACAGCCCGCCCAGAACACAAGCCAACGGGATTGGACACGGCCTCGTAGCCATAAAGTCGTTATGAAAACAGTCAACGCAAACACGGCGGCACTTAAATACCTGGCCGCCTCTACCGGCTCTACCTTTCCTACCATACTGATGACGAGCAGCACCAGCGGAAACAGAGGCGGCTCGTCTTCGTAGATAAGTAAATTCCATGTCACGAAACCATTTCCCTGCAACAGGTTTCGCACGGTTGAAATATACATTACGGAATCGTTCGTCATCCCGATCCCATACGTAGCCGTACGCAGCAGAATAAACAGCCCCGCCGTGAGACCGAGTGCCACCAGAAGCATCGTAAATCGGTCAATCCGTAGTGCTTTCATTTTGACTGCTATCCGTAGACGGGAAAGTATTGCCGATAAGCGCGCCCGGCACTTTTTCAAGGTAGACGGACTCCCCGCCTAAACAAATCTGTACCTCTATTGTAGTCGGGGCGCCTGATGCGGAGGCGAATAGACGCACCCGAACAGATGCAGATGCACCCGGCAAAGGCAGTACGCCCTGCCCTTGCCTTGCGGATAAATGTCTACGCCGACGTTGAATGCCGGTCAATCACGGCTCGCGCGATGTGAACAACCCTTTTATTGTTGTGCCTGGGGAACAAAGTTTTTCATCATCTGGCTGAACCACTGCTCATATTGCTTGGGGTCCATCATTTGTCCACCGGGCATTTGTCCGCCGGGGGGCATCATCGGATTCCCGCCATACATGCCGCCCATCGCCGGCCCCATCATGCCCATCATAGGGTACATCATATTCATATACATAGCGGGATTCATCATCGGTGCACCCATCCCCATCGCCGGCCCCATCATGCCCATCATGGGATACATCATGTTCATATACATGGCGGGATTCATCATACCCATGTATGCGTTTGGGTTCATAAATGAGGACATCATATGCGGGTTCATCATAGCTTTATACGGTTGCCACATTGAATCCATCATCAAACCAAAATCTTTCTGATAACGCGCCACGTCTTCACCTTTGTGGCACAGTGCGCACGTTGCGATGGCCGATGATTTTTGCGGATCCATCATCATCGCCATGAGCTGTGACCAAACATTGGGGTCCATTGATTTCTGCATGGCCGGGGTGATGGCTTCCAAGCTTTGAGGAGTTGCCTGCTGCTTTGCTTCCTCGGCCTGAATGCCGACAATACCAATAGCGGACAAAAGCGTTATAATTACTGTAAGACGAGTAATTTTGTTTAATAAAAACATTTTTTTACCTCATATCTATAAATTAAAATATAGCCCCGTTCAGTCCGCATGATTCAGGCAGATCAGAATTCTCCGGTTGCGGCGCCTTCCATGATATACTGAATGCTCTCCCGTATATATTTTGCATCGGCCCGTAGGTCTTTGGCCAAATGATTATTTGGGTTTTGTGCAAAATCCATCCAACTCACGTCCCAATCCAGTGTCATGACCCAGAGCTTGCCGTCGGCGTCTTCGGTCAGCGAAATTCTGCAAGGCAAAAATACAATAAACTCGGGGACTTCATCCAAGATTTTACGCGCCACGGCACCATCACAAAAACGGAAGATCTCCACCCTTGCCGAGGGCTGTCCGGTCACGGCTTCGATCTCCTTCCACAGAGGGCTGGAGCCTACAAACTTAAAATTGACCTCGTTGGCGCGAAGCTTCATGGCTTCCACCGCATCATCCCATGTCACGCCTTCGGCAACCGGAATTTTATCCGTCATCATACTGACCATGTTACGCATTGACAGCGGATTCATTGCCATGGCGGTCTGAAAGGCGTTCATCTTGGCTTCTCTGGATATACCTTCCGAAACAGTATTTTTAGGCCACACTTGGCGAGTTTGAGTGGGAAACCCGGGAAGACTGGCAATAGGCAGCTTATCGGGAACCTCGCTGTTGTCGTAATTGAGGCCTGGAGTACCAAACATCATACGAGGATCCATGGAACGCATCATGGCATCCATACTTTGCGGGCGCGTCATGGCGTCGACGATGGGATTCATTCTCATCCAATAAAATGGATTAAACATGGTAGCCATCCATGAGTAACCCGCGTAATTTTGCCCCATGTAATTTTGCCCCGTGTAATTTTGCATGGACGGCTGTGTCCATACATTATACGGATAGGGGTGTATACGTTGCGTCATTTCCGGTGGCGTCATAAACGGCGAGACAACCGAATCCTTTTCCGCCGCATGTTCCTGGGTGGCGGGGGCGTCGTCCGTTTCCGTTATCGCATCATCCGTTTCCATTATCTCGGAAGAAATCTTTTCTTCATCGGGAACGGGCACACTTTCACCGACGGCGGCTTGCTGCGCACTTTCCTCTTGTGTGGATGACGTGCCTTGAGCACCTTCCGATACCGCCGGCCCCACATCTTCTTCTGATTTAACATTGGATACGGTATCATCCACAACCAGCGAGGGTTCTTCGGCGTCGTTGTCCAGGTCCGACAGGCTCACGTCCTCGTCTACCGTTTCGGCGAGTACCGTATCCGCCTGATCAGACTGGTCAGCCTGCTCCAAGGAAGTGAGTGTCGAGATCACCGCCGGATAATCCGTAATGAGTAGCCAGGCGCCAAGACCCACAACAACAAGCAGCACAATAGTGATCGGTTTCATCAGCAATAGTAGTCAGTTTGTATTTCACCAGCAAAGCCCCAACAGCCTTGACAGTGCCAGGTTTCATCTTTCAAATTAGTATACCATCAATGGGAAACTCGTGCTTTACTAAAAATAAATCGGCATAGTAACCGGAAGTTTGTAGCATGGTTTTACGCGTCAAGCCACGTACAAGAGGACATAACTTTATGAAGCCGGCCTTAATAATACTACTTCTGCTTTTAGGCATCGTAATCAGCGGGGCGTCCTCCATTAGCCTTGAAGCCACGAATGCAACGGAATTCTGCACATCCTGTCACTCCATGCAATGGGTACAGGAAGAATGGATGGAAAGTGTCCATTTTTCCAACGTATCCGGAGTACGTGCGAGCTGCGCGGATTGTCACGTGCCCCACGATCTTGCCCCCAAACTTTATGCCAAATTGCGCGCCGCAAAAGATGTCTGGCACGAGATCTTGGGGACGATTGACGATAAAGAAAAATTCGAGCATCACCGCTGGCAGATGGCAAACGCCGTTTGGAAACGGATGAAAGAAACGGATTCAAGAGAATGTCAATCCTGTCACACGATAGCGGCCATGGACTTGAAGGAACAAGACCGCTCTGCGCGCAAGAAGCACAAGAATGCGGAGACTCGCGGCAAGACCTGTATTGACTGCCACAAGGGAGTCGCCCATAAAGCACCCAGAAAACCCAAGCCAAAAGAAAACATTGCACAGCTTACAAAATAAAGCCGACCGAAGGGCTGCAACATAGACGAGACTTATGCTAGCATTACCAACGCGATAAAATCATAAGCTATATACCGTAAAACCAATTCCAAACAATACCAACTTGCGGAGAGAAACCATGTTATACGGATTCATACGACAAACACTTGTATGCGGCATATCCGGTTTACTCTACTTGAGTACCGCATGGGCTGAAGACATGGACATGGCAAGTCCGCCCATGCTGTCGGGAACCTGTCTCGGTTGCCATGGGCCGGGAGGCATCAGCGAAGGGCCGGCGACCCCGACCATTTCCGGCATGTCGGAACTTTATATCATCGGTGCCATGCTGGCCTATAAGTATGACAATGACGAAGACAAGATCGACGCGGTCATTGAATCCGACCCGGATTTTGAAGAGCTGGAATTCTTTGCCAGAACCTCTACGATAATGAACCGGGTTGCCAAAGGCTACTCGGAAGCGGAAATCAAAGTGATCGCCAAATACTTTGCCGAATTACCGTTTGAGAAGGCACAACAGCAAAGCGTAGATGCCGCGCAGGTCAAGACCGGTGCGGAAATACATGAAATGCACTGTGAGAAATGCCATGAGGACGGCGGCAGTTCGGCCGAGGACGATGCCGGTGTACTGGCCGGGCAATGGATCCCCTACCTTGAATATACGATGGCAGACTTTGCCAGTGGCGACCGGGATATGCCGAAAAAGATGAAAAAACAGATGCGTGAAGCCCACGAAGCTTACGGCGATACAGCGATTAGCGATCTGATCCAGTTTTACGCCGGCCAGAAATAACGCGCTGCTTAACTTGTCAGGAGTAAAAACGATGTCCAAATACAGCAGAAGAGAATTTCTAAAAGCCACGTGCGGCACGCTTGCCGTGAGTGCCATCGGGATCGGCTTTCCACACATTGCTGTCGCCGCAAAGAAGCGGGTTGTTGTAGTAGGAGGTGGCGTGGGTGGCATGATTGCGGCCAAATATATCGCCAAGGGCGACCCCTCGACGGAAGTCACCGTCGTCGAACCCAAGCCACACCATCACACCTGCTTCATGAGCAACGAAGTGATCGGCGGCGACCGCGATATCTCCACCATCAAGTTTGGCTATGACAAACTTGCCGACCACGGGATCAAACTTGTGCGGGACAAGGCCACGGCAATTGATGCGGAGGCACATAAAGTCATGACCGCCGGCGGCACCACCCTCGAATACGACCGTATGGTCATCTCGCCGGGCATTGCGCTGAAGGTTGAAGCGATTGAAGGATACGATGAAGCCGCCTCGGTCGCCATGCCGCATGCGTGGATTGCGGGAGAACAGACGGCATTGCTACGCAAGCAACTGGAAGCGATGGATGACGGCGGCGTAGTCGTAATCGCCCCGCCCGGCAATCCGTTTCGCTGCCCTCCCGGCCCCTATGAACGAGCCGCTCAAGTTGCGCACTACCTAAAGCACAACAAGCCAAAATCCAAAGTATTGATCTTTGATGCCAAAGACAAATTCTCCAAACAAGGCCTGTTCATGCAGGGCTACAAGGACATGTACGGCGACATGATCGAATGGGTTGCCGGTGCGGATACCGGTGGCGGCATCAAAAGAATAGACCCCAAAACCATGACCGTAAGCACCGACTTTGACGACCATAAAGTCGCGGTTGCCAACATCATTCCCCCACAAAAGGCGGCACAGATCGCCATAGATGCGGGGTTGGCGGATGATTCGGGATGGTGTCCCGTCGACTTGGGCACCTTTGAATCAAAGCAACACAAAGACATCCACGTCATTGGAGACGCAAGCATTGCCACCGGTTTGCCGAAATCGGGCTATGCGGCCAGTACCGAGGCAAAAGTATGTGCCGCCGCCATTGTGAATATGCTGAAAGGCAAAGAATCCCCCATCGCCTCGTATGCCAATGCCTGCTACAGCATCCTCGCGCCCGACTATGGCATCTCCGTCACGGCGGTATACAAACTTGCCGACGACCGCTCCAACGTTGAAAAGATCGCCGGCGGGCTAACCCCTATGGACGCAACCGAAGAAGCCCTCAGACGCGAAGTGCAGTACGCCTATAGCTGGTTTAACAACATGACCGCGGAAATGTTCGGTTAATCCGACAATCTTGTTGACGAATAAAAAGGGGCTTGATCGCAAGCCCCTTTTTCATTTACTCCATTCACCGACAACACGACTGAAAAGCCGGTTACCCCCTGCTCCGAAAGGCATCCCTTATCCGAAAAGTATCCCTTATCCTGAACCCGAAAGGCGTTCCCTACCTCATAAGAAACCCGTGCAGAGATCAAATAAACAGACAAATATCCGATTTTTGTGCAGCCGGCAGGAACGAGGCGGCGCCTACCCAGTCCGATACCTCGTCAATAAACTCGTCCTTTGCGTACCCGAAGAGATCCACCGTCATTTGACAGGCAACGAGTTTCACGTCGGCCTCGATAGATGAGTCGCGTAGCTCCTTTATACTTGCCACGCCTTTATTTGTGAGGGTTTGCTTCATCATCGAAGTGGCAAACTTCTCAAACCCCGGAATGTTGCTAACCAACACATTCGGTATATTCCACTCCACATTTTGAAACCAATCCGGTCCGAATGGCATTTTCATCGGCATCGCCGGGTTTCCGAGGGGTGAAATCTCCAGGGAAAGATTCTTTTTCAACAGATTAAGGCCGTAGAACGTAAAAAAAACAGAAACCCCCCATCCGAGTGCCGCGGCGGTAGAGGCAAGAATAAAAGGTGGGTACGCCATATCCATAGTGCCCTTTGTGGCAATCAGTGACAATTGCGGAATCCTGGACTCCTCGCGCTCACGCAATTTCTGCTCCAGCCTTTCATCAAACCATCGGTTTAATGCATCCATATCCAAGTGCTCCAGCTTCTCCGGTGTGCCTTGCATTTCAACCTCCATAGGGAAACCCATGTATGCGTTATACAAAAAACTGTCCGTAAACAGCCGTACCGTACCCCCTTAAATATACCAGAAATAAGCCCCGGAAATAAACCGGACGGTTTCGATAACTTACCCGTATACCCGGCTTTTAGACGATTCTACTTCAAGGGGTTAGGATAAAAAACAGAAGCAAAAAATTAACGTTTTATCGCAAAAATTTTGACGTCCGATTGGCGATTGGCGTCCCCAGGGGGATTCGAACCCCCGTTGCCGCCGTGAAAGGGCGGTGTCCTAGGCCTCTAGACGATGGGGACTTTATACAACGGCTTCGTTCCGTTAAGTATGCCTTCATTATCAAAGGCGGCGCAAGTTACGCAAACAAAGCCTCGTTGTCAAGCCCAAGTCACCGCATGATAACCGTGTCCCCTCTTCTTCGCCGGCAACCCCTTGTCTAAAACGCATAATGAATTTTTCTTTATTCATTATTTACTCCCCTTCTGATCTTTACTAGTCTGATTTTCAATGAGCGGTTTGAATATCCATCCTCTCGCTACCAAGCGGTTTACTCTACTCCAAACAGTAAACGGGGCAATTTTTGAACTACCGGATAGAATTAGTGTAAAATTACTAAAAATGGCTTCTATCATAAAGAGACCAAAAAGCCGCATGGAGTCCATTTCAGCCCGAACTTCAAAATTGAATGAGCGTACATGAACTTCGACACCTACGATCTTGATGATTCCATCTACGACGAGATCTTCCTCTCCGAAGGTGTCCCCCATGAGCATTGCCGTATGTTGCACGATGC
The DNA here is from genome assembly GCA_965242685.1 of Gammaproteobacteria bacterium. GTDB lineage: Bacteria > Pseudomonadota > Gammaproteobacteria > UBA4575 > UBA4575. Next base: position 730,426 of record OZ251487.1, read on the forward strand.
CTTGCTGCAATTCTCAGGTGAAGAATTTAGCAAGATACAGGAACGGGTCACGCGCTCGTTTCTGAACGAGGGCATCACCTTCATCGTCTATGGAGACGATGAAACTAATGAACGCATCATTCCCATCGATTGTGTACCGCGAATCCTTTCCGGCGCCGAATGGCGACAACTTGAAACCGGCTTGACCCAGCGCCTCAGTGCCCTAAATCGTTTTCTGGCGGACATCTACAGCGATGCCCGCATCATTGCCGACGGTGTCATTCCGACCGACGTAGTCCGCGGCTGCCCTCAATATCGCATTGAAATGCACGGCTTTTCCGTGCCTCATGATACCTGGGTTGCGATTTGCGGCACCGACATCATACGCACCCGCGACGGTTTCCAGGTACTCGAAGACAACTTGCGGGTGCCTTCGGGCGTATCCTACATGATCGCAAACCGCAAGGCGGTAAAGGCAAACCTACGGCGCCTCTACCGAAGCTATCAGGTACAAGAAGTCGAACATTATGGACAGGCACTGCTTGAAACACTGCGCGAACTCACCCCGAACGAACACCCGTCCCCCCGCATCGTATTGCTCACGCCCGGGGTCTACAACTCGGCCTTCTATGAACACATGTTTCTGGCACGCGAGATCGGCGCGGAACTGGTAGAGGGACGCGACCTGCTGGTCAAGGGCGGCTTTGTCTACATGCGCACCACCAAGGGGCTTCAGCGTGTAGACGTGATCTATCGACGAGTAGACGACGACTTCATCGACCCTCTCGTCTTTCGTCGGGATTCCCTGCTTGGCGTACCGGGGCTGTTACACGCCTACAAACTTGGCAATGTGGCACTGGCGAACGCCCCCGGGACCGGAGTGGCCGACGACAAAAGCGTATACGCCTATGTACCGGACATGATCCGTTACTACTTGAACGAAGAACCCATTTTAGCCAATGTCGAAACCCACCTGTGTCGCCGTCCGGAAGAACTTGAATATACACTCGACAACCTCGAAAACCTGGTCGTAAAGCGCGTCGGCGAATCCGGGGGATACGGGATGCTGATAGGCCCCCATGCAACCCCTAAAGAGCGTGCCGACTACGCCGAACAGCTTCGCGCCAACCCCGCCGACTTCATTTCTCAGCCGGTGCTGGCGTTATCTCGCGCCCCCTGTTTCGTTGACGGCCACACGGCCCCGCGCCATGTCGACTTGCGCCCCTTTATCCTGCATGGCCGCGAGACCCGCATCATACCGGGGGCATTCTGTCGTGTGGCATTGCGAGAGGGTAGCCTGGTGGTAAACTCCAGCCAGGGCGGCGGCGGCAAAGACCTCTGGGTACTGAAGGACTGAGCCATGCTTTCACGTAGTGCGCAGGGACTATACTGGATGGGGCGTTATCTCGAGAGGACCGCGCACCTTTGCCACCTGTTGCGGTTTCAAGTGGAATCCTTGGTAGACCGACCGATCCGCGAGATCTACTTTGGCTGGAGCCGGGTCTATGCAAGCCTGAACCGCCTCCCGCCCGGAGACACCCTTGAACTCGGCGAGAGCGATGACGACTACACCTTGGCCGACTCCTACACCCTGGCCGGCGACCTCACGTTTGAGCACTCCGACTCAATCCTCGGTTGCTTTTCCCTCGTTCATGAAAATGCCCGTCAAATGCGCCACTGTATCAGTGGCGAGATGTGGATGTGCCTGAACTTATCCTGGTTACGCATTCGCGACCTCGGCATCGAAGACATATGGAAAGTATCGCCGGAAAACTTCTACATACAAACGATACGGGAAATTGACACGTTTACGGGCGTCACGGAAACCTCTATGTATCACGATGAAGGCTGGCATTTCATACGGTTGGGACGCTTTGTCGAACATGCCCAGCTTCTCATCGCGCTGCTCCTGGCGCAATTCGCCGTCGGTCGGGAACAGAGCAAGACGTTCACCACAGACTGGGCCGGCCTGCTGCGCATCTGTCAGGCATTTCAGGCATACCGGCGGCGTTACGGCGCAAAAATCCTGCCCAAATACACGTTGAGCATGCTGGTGACCGATCCCCTGCTACCCGGCTCCCTGTGCCGTTCACTCAGCATGATAGAAAAAGAAATAAACGCCATTGGCAAAGGGCCCAGCCTGCGCACCAGCATTGAAGTCAAAAACCTTGCCGAACGATTAAACACCCTCATTCAATACGAGTGGTCGGATCGCGACGACAGCGAAACCCTGCTTACGTGGGTACGGGAACGCTGCTACAGCCTGCACGACATCGTGACCGCCACCTACATTGACTACGCCATCGAATCTTCCCCGCCGCGCTGATCACGCCATGGCCGGAAGTATCCGCTATGCGATCAGGCATACCTCCCATTACCGATACACCATGCAAGTACGGCAATGTGCGATGATGCTGTGCCTGCAACCCCGCGCCGATGACAGGCAAAAACTCCTACACTTCAAGATTGAACCCTACCCGCCCGCCCGCCTAAGCTCCGAAATAGACTACTTCGGCAACACGCGACACGTCTTTAGCATTCATCACACCCATGACGCCCTGGAAGTCACGGCCGATTCCGTTGTCGAAGTGGCGCCTGTGCCCCCGCTTCCCGCCGGCTTGGACATAGACGGCTGGAAAGAACTTGATTCACCCGCAACGTCCTTTTCCGATTGGGGATATATCTATCCCAGCGTATTGACGCAACCATCGCCGGCCCTGACCGCATTCATCCGCCGGCACGACATCAAGCCACGCCGCGACCCGCTCGAAGACCTGTTGCAACTCTCGGACACGCTATATCACGGCTTGCAATACGTTCCGGGGAGTACCACGGCAGAATCCACCATCGAGCACATCCTCGAAACCGGTAGCGGCGTCTGCCAAGACTATGCCCACCTTATGATCGCCATTGCACGCACCTGGGGAATCCCGTCCCGCTATGTCTCGGGCTACCTGCATGAAACCGACTCGTCCGATGAACCACTATCGGGCAACGCTACCCACGCTTGGGTAGAGTGCCGCCTTCCGAAGCTCGGATGGGTAAGTTTTGACCCCACCAACCAGGGAGGCGTCGACCAACACTATGCGCGGATCGCTGTGGGACGCGATTATCACGACGTATCGCCCACTCGGGGCGTCCTCCGGGGAGGTGGAGAGATCCAGCTGGAAATCAACGTGCAAATCAATGCGGACGCGCCGTGTCGCACGACGAAAGGAGAACCGCAAGAGGTGGTGGAGCTAGGCGGGATCGAACCGCCGACCTCTACAATGCCATTGTAGCGCTCTCCCGGCTGAGCTATAGCCCCACTATTGATAATACAATCTATACCGAGACAACAATATATTCAATGGCGCGATCAATACCACGCAAAGATTTTTCGGCCCCTAACAGCTCCAGCGTAACCGCGATAGGGGGAGAGACCCCCTGCCCCGTCACCGCCAGCCGCAACGGCGGCGCCACGCGCCCCAATTTCACTCCCATGCCATCCGCAACCCGTTGAATTGCGGCGTGAATTTCTGGCGCCGACCAAGCGAATTCCCTTATCTTTTGCAACTCATCTCGCAAAGCCTTCAGAATAGGCACGGCCTCCCCGGTAAAAAACCTTCCGGCCGCAACCTCGTCATAGCCGTCCACCTCGCCGTAAAAAAACCGGCTCACATCGCATAGCTCCCGCAGCGTCTTGCAACGTTCCTTTTGCGCATCAAACAAGGCGGCGATATCCGGCCCGTTATCGAGGCGTATATCCTCACAATAGTCCCCAAAGTACCGCTCAAGCACGGGGCCGATCCCCCTGCCCGTATTCCCTTTGATATGCTGATGATTCAACCAGGTGAGCTTTTCCATATCGAACATTGCCGGCGACAGATGGACGGCATCCAGATCAAACGCCTCTACCATCTCCTCGATGGAAAAGATCTCCCGGTCACCGTGAGACCAGCCCAACCGTACCAGGTAGTTCAACAGTGCCTCCGGCAGGAATCCATCCTCTCGATATTGTCTTACGGTAGTGCCGGCCTTTGGCATTGCATTGCGTTTGGACAGCCGCTTGCCATCCTTGCCGTGGATCAAAGGAATGTGAGCAAAAACGGGAGGTTTTTCACCTAAGGCCTTGAATAGGTTGACTTGCCTAAAGGCATTATTAAAATGATCGTCCCCCCTGATAACGTGCGTGACGGCAGCGTCAATATCATCTACGACCACACACAGATGATAAGTCGGCGTACCGTCCGACCGCGCCAGCACCAGATCATCCAGCTCGCTGTTTTGCACGCTCACGGTGCCCTGAACCCGATCCACGATGTCGACGCTGCCGCTCAGTGGATTTTTGAAACGCACCACCGGCTTGATACCCGCCGGAGGTTGTCTTGAATCCCGACAAAAACCGTCATAGCGGGGCTTTTGCCGCCGCCTCGTCTGCTCCTCGCGCAAGGCCTCTAGCCTTTCCTTTGAGCAATAGCAGTAATAGGCCTTGCCATCCTCGATCAATTGTTGGATGACCTGCTGATATCGTTCGGTACGGGCGGATTGACAGACCGACTCGCAGTCCGCACGGATTCCCAGCCAGGACAGGCCATCAAGTATATCTCGCGTAAACCGTTCTTCGGAGCGCGCCTTGTCGGTGTCCTCGATGCGTAACAAAAACTCGCCCTGATACCTCTTGGCATAAAGCCAGTTGAACAACGCCGTCCTGGCGCCGCCAATATGCAGATAACCCGTGGGACTGGGGGCAAAGCGAGTGCGTACTTTCATCGTTTTTTCAGACAAGCCGGAATAGCCAAACGGCAAGGTGCAACAACAACAAACTGTAGCCGGCGGCAAACAGATCATCCAGCATGATACCTATTCCCCCCTTGACGTGTCGGTCTATCGTGGAAACCGGCCACGGCTTATAAATGTCGAAGAACCTAAACAGCGCGAACCCCGCGATCACCCAATACCAACGCAACGGCACAAACAGCATGGTGACCAGATAGCCAACGATCTCATCGATCACGATTCCGGGGTGATCCTCCACGCCGAGTGCTTGCGAAGTCTGCCGTGAAACCCAACACCCCGCCATAAACGCGACGATTGTGAATAATAAATAGACCGCCGCGGAAAACGAAGCCAAAACAAGGTATACGGGTATTGCCAGCAACGTGCCCAAAGTACCGGGCGCCACCGGGGAAAGGCCGACCCCAAAGCCGAATGAAATCATGTGGACGGGATTGCGCAGCACGACCCGCCTTACATCATCCGACACTATGGAACGATCTTGAAAAATAGGGATTTTTTCTTATATGTTGATTTCCATATCAATGTACCTTCTCCGTCTCCGTACGGGTTACAATTTCGCTTTCCGGTGGATAATCATTGATCGTGAAAGATAGATTTGGGTGAAGGTTAAACAGCTCAATCACGGTTTCAAAATCGTGTTCCGCCAACTCGATCAAGTACTCCTTTTTCAATAGCTGTAGGATCTCTTTTGACGTGCCCGTAGACTTGTCAAAGGGGTAAAGCCCGTTCTTGGCCAGCGACAACAACACACCTAACGCCACGCCCATATTCGTAGCCGCTACGATTAGCTTAAGCCTCTTTTTCTGCTGCTTTTTCTTTCCCATACTTATTCCTCTGTTGGTTATTCCACACTACCTAAACTTGCCCAATCTTTCCAACTCCTTTGGCCTTATATACCTTCAGACAAAATGATCAAAGCCGAGTTTGGCGGGCAACGCAACCGGGCTTCCCTGTTGCGTCAACGTTATATCCTTGTCTTCTACAATTCGCCCGATTTCAGTCACCGGACAATCGACTTCATGGCTGACGCGACGAAGCCTGTCCACATGTCCTTCATCTACGGTAAAGATGATCTCATAGTCTTCACCGCCGGTGAGGGGAATGTGCCAATCCGGTATCTGTTCAAATCGCCTTTGCATGGCCGTCGACAGGGGAAGACTGGCAATATCGACCACCGCACCGGTACCGCTCGCCGACAACACGCGCTGCAAATCCATCAAAAGACCATCGGAAACATCGATGGCGGCCTTTGCGAACTCCGCGATCTTCATTCCCAGCGTCACTCGCGGCTCGGGCGTATGAAAACGCGCGGCAAAATAATCCCGATCGGTTTGCGACATCTCGCTGCTTGGCACGTGTCCGTCCCGCAGTGCCAGCCCCATTGCCGCATCCCCCACTGTCCCGGACACATAGATCAGGTCGTCCACCTCGGCCGCCGTCCTGGTAAGCGCTTCGCCGCTTCTCAAGCCACCGATCACCTGTAGGGAAACCGACAAATACCCCTTAATCGTGTCGCCGCCGACGATCTTCACGTCATACCGGTCCGCCAGTAAAAAAAGCCCGCGTGCAAAGCCTTCCAGCCATGGATGATCAATGCGCGGCAAGGACAGGTTTAGGGTCGCCCAAAGCGGCTCGGCGCCCATTGCGGCAAGGTCGCTGAGGCCGGCCGCCAATACCTTGTGCCCCAGGTGCTCGGGGGAATGATCGGCATGAAAATGCACCCCCTCGTTGAGCGTGTCCGTAGTCACCGCTATTTTTGTGTTCTCCGGAGGCGTGACGATGGCGGCATCATCGCCAATGCCGACTTCCACGCCACCGGTACCCCGCCCGTGCCTGGAAAAATATTGCGCAACAATATCCTGTTCCGACAACGCCGATCACCGCGGAGATGGGTTGGGAGACGGATTGAGATCGCCGCGACTTCCGGCAACCTTGTCAAGGATACCGTTGACAAACTTGTGGCCTCCCACCGCCCCGAATTTCTTACACAGCTTCACTGCCTCGGAAATCACGACTTTGGTCGGTGTGTCCCGCCTGTACAACATCTCATACGTCGCATAGAGGAGGATCGCCTTTTCTACCGGATCAACCTGCACGGCGGGTACCTGCATATACGTTGAAAACTTCCTGGTAAGCTCATCGGCATGATTGATAGACTCGCGCAGCAGCTCCGTGAAATACTCCCCGTCGACCTTGCCCCAGCTTTCATCCTTAGCATATTGTACCAACAGTTCGTCAACCTCGGGGCGCGCCAGCTGCCACTGATACAATGCCTGTAGCACAAGCCGCCTCGACCAGTGCCGCCGATGGGGTTGTACCGCGCTCACTCGACACCGATTCCCCTTAAAACATGAATCATCTCCAGGATACACAAAGCGGCATCCCGGCCTTTGTTTTCGTTTATATTACTCGTTGATGCGCGCGCTTGCGCCTGTGCACTCGTATCGGTTGTCAGCACGCCGAACGCAATCGGCACGTCCGACTCCAGGGAGGTCTGTTGAATCCCCGCGGTACAGCCTTGGCACACATACTCGAAGTGCGGCGTATCCCCGCGAATTACACAACCCAGGGCGATGATGCCGTCATATTTGCCGGTACTCGCCATACGCTTGCAGGCGATGGGCAGTTCAAAGGCGCCGGGGACGTACACGCTTGCGATATTCTCCTCGCGCACGTCATTTTCAACCAGCGTATCGTATGCGACCGTCCTCATGGCCTCGACGATGTCGCCGTTAAAACGCGCCGATACGATACCGATCCGGACGTTTTCCCCTGAATATCTCTCTCCCCGTGTATAGCTTTCTTTCATGGGTTGGCACTGTCCGAACGTGTCAACTGCTCCAGATACCTGGCGATCAAATCCACCTCTATATTCACCGCGTCGCCCCGTTGCAGCGACCGCAACGTAGTGCTTTCCAAGGTATGCGGAATTAGCGTCACGCTGTGCCGATGTTGCTCGATGCGGTTGACGGTAAGGCTCACCCCGTCAATGCAGATCGAACCCTTGACGGCAATGTACCGGCTCAAATCCGGCGGCGCGGCAATCCACAAGACAGTTTCGCTTTCATCGTCGCGACGTTCCGCCAGCGTACCAAGCCCGTCCACGTGGCCGCTCACGAGATGCCCTCCCAGGCGCGTTGCGGGGGTCACGGCGCGTTCCAGGTTGACGTGGTTACTTCGCAGCTCGCCGCCAAACGTGCTACATCGCCTGGTTTCCCGGGAGACGTCGACGATAAAAGAGCCTTCATGTACCTTGCGGGCGGTCAGGCAGACGCCATTCACCGCGATACTATCGCCCGTCCTTACCCCATCCGTGAACGAGGCGCTGCTGTGAACATGGTATTGGTACGCGCCCTCTTCCTCGATAATTTGGTGGATCGCCCCCACCTCTTCTATGATACCCGTAAACATTAGTCGCCCGCCGGATTCATGCCGGCAACGGAGAGGCCGTAATCCTGATATCATTGCCGACAAATCGGCTATCCTCGATCCGCAGTGCCATGCGGTCCTGCATGGAGGTGACGGAAGACAACTTTGCAAGCCCGCGATTCGAGTCACCCATCAGACAGGGCGCCACGTAGACGATGATCCGGTCGACGAGACCCTGTTCCAGCAGGCTTCCGGCAAGCGTGGCCCCCGCCTCTACCCACGCCTCATTGATGCCGCGCACCGCCAGATCAGACATGACGGCCTTTAGGTCGACGCGATCCGCAACCGCGTCCACCTGGTTCACCTCTACGCCTCGTTGTTGGAGTGCGGTAGTTTTTTCGCTATCGTCGGCGCAAGTATAGATAATCGTTTTGCCGGGTGCATTCAACATCCTCGCGGCCATGGGAAAACGAAGGCGGCTATCCAGCACGGCCCGCACTGGTTGTTCAAAGTCCCTCTCAATGCCCAATTCCTGCCTGGAAAGGCGCACCGTAAGCAAGGGATCGTCATAAAGCACGGTTTCAATGCCGGTTAAAATTGCGCAACTACGCGCCCGCAGCCTTTGCACGTCCAGGCGGGCGGATTCACTGGTGATCCACTTGCTTTCTCCCGAGGTCAGCGCAGTCTTACCGTCCATGCTCATCGCCGCCTTCACCGTCACATAGGGTTGACGGTCGGTCATGCGCTTGATAAACCCTTTATTAAGTTCCCGTGCCTCGTCCTCCATGACGTGACAGCGTGTTGCGATACCATGCCGCCTTAGATACGCAAGCCCCCCGCCGTTGACCAGGGGATTGGGATCCTTGGTGGCCGCCACCACGCGCGCGACCTTTGCGGCAACCATCGCCTCTGCACAGGGAGGCGTCTTGCCCTGATGTGCGCACGGCTCCAATGTTATGTAGGCAGTCGTGCCCTCGACGTTCTCGGCGTTTCTGGAGGCGTCATTCAAGGCGTTGACCTCCGCATGATTATAGCCGTGGCGGGCGTGATACCCCCTGCCGATCACCCTGCCCTGTTTGACCAGCACACAGCCCACACGAGGATTGACGCGTACCGTAAACAGCCCTTTACGTGCCAGGCGCAACGCCTCGGCCATAAAGGTATGATCGTTTTCTGTTTGCTGCATGGCGCCAACCGGCCGGCAAGTGGATCAGCGTGTGCCTTTATCGGGATCGTCGGCAAGTAACGGCAACTGATTTTTACGCATCTCGGGCGTCGGGTCCCCTTCCACCCTTTCGATCATGTCCTTGAATCTTTGCACCTCTTCAAAATTCTCGTGTACCGAGGCGAAGCGCACGTAGGCAACCTGATCGACCACCCGCAGGCTCTGCATAGTCCATTCGCCGATGGCTTTCGTCGTAACCTCCTGCCCCCCATTTTTTATCACCTTGTCGGAAACCTGGCCGACCATCTTGTCGATCATCTCCGCTGTGACGGGACGCTTTTCACAGGCAAGCATGATCCCTTTGCGCACCTTGTCTTCGCTGAAGGCCTCGCGACGCTTGTCGCGTTTTATCACATCGGGAAAGCGGTTTTCCGCACTTTCATAGGTGGTGAAACGTTTCCCACAATTCGGACACCTTCGCCGCCGTCGTACTTGGGTGCCGTCGCTCGCAAGGCGCGAATCGATAACCTTTGTATCCTTATAACGGCAGAAGGGACAGTGCATTTACGGAGTGACCGGAGTGACTAGGCCGCGGCCTGCTGTCGGCTGCTCGCACGGTATACCGGAAACCGCCCGCACAGATCCAGCACCTGATTTTTCACGCGCGCTATCGTCCCGACATCCTCGATATCATCGAGAATATCGCACATCCAACCGACCAGTTCCGTACATTCCGGCTCCTTAAAACCGCGTGTAGTCGCCGCCGGGCTACCGATGCGCAGGCCGCTGGTTACAAAAGGCGATTGCGGATCGTTGGGAACCGTATTCTTGTTGACCGTGATATTTGCCCTGCCCAATGCCGCATCGGCGTCCTTGCCGGTCATGCCCTTGTCGATCAGATCAACCAGGAACAAGTGATCGTCGGTGCCGCCGGATACGATCTTATAGCCGCGCTGCATGAAGTGCCCCGCCATCGCCCTCGCATTGTTGAGTACCTGCTGCTGATAGGCCTTGAATTCCGGCTGTAGGGCCTCCAAAAATGCCACGGCCTTGGCCGCGATCACGTGCATCAGCGGCCCGCCTTGCGTGCCGGGAAATATCATCGAATTTAGCTTTTTGGTAATGCTATCGTTCTCGCGCGCCAGAATGATCCCCCCGCGCGGCCCGCGCAGCGTCTTATGCGTCGTCGAGGTCACCACGTCGGCAATCGGCACCGGATTCGGGTACAGATCGGCGGCAATCAGACCCGCCACATGTGCCATATCCACCACCATGAAGGCGCCGACCTCATCGCATATATCCCTAAAACGTTGCCAATCCCAAACCCTCGAATACGCGGAAAAACCCGCGATGATCATCTTCGGCTTACATTCCTTCGCCAGCCGCTCGACCTCTTCGTAATCCACTTCGCCCGTATCCGGATTTAAGCCGTACTGCACGGCATTGAATATCCTCCCCGAAAAATTGACCGGCGACCCGTGCGTCAAATGCCCCCCGTGCGGCAGGGCCAACCCCATGATCGTATCGTGGGGTTCAAGCAGTGCCAGATACACGGCGGCATTGGCCTGCGAGCCGGAATGCGCCTGCACGTTTGCATAATCGGCGTCAAACAGCTCCCTTACCCTGTCGATTGCCAACTGCTCGGCGACATCGACAAATTCGCACCCGCCGTAGTAACGTTTCGCGGGATAGCCCTCGGCATACTTGTTGGTAAGCACCGACCCCTGTGCCTCCATCACGCGGGGACTGGCATAATTCTCGGAAGCAATCAGCTCCACGTGCTCTTCCTGGCGACGAATTTCCGATTGGATGGCGTCGGCAAGCGGCTTATCAAAATCAGTGATGGTCATATCTTCGGTAAACATTACGCTTTCTCCTGCCCGAATAATGGTTGTATTGAGAGAGGTACTGGTAGACAACTATGGATTATAGCCCAGAATTATAGCCTAAGTCCGAACTTCAAAAATCGGAAAATGCAGTAAAATTTTCAGGCATTCAGCATCGCCTCGATCACCGCAAGCCAGCCCTTGCGAATATTGTCAAGATTATAACCGCCTCCCCCCAAGGCAACCAGCCTGCCCTGACAATGAACGTTTGCATAGTCGATCAGCTCCCGCGTAACAAACGCATGCGTCGCCCGGCTATACCGCATATCCGTAATCGGGTCTCCGTCTAGGCTGTCCACACCGCACTGCAAAAGGACAAACTCGGGGGAGTATCGGTCGATAAACGCCCTGGCATCGCCCCATTGGGCCTGAAAATCCTCATCGGTGCTTTGCGGTAGCATTTCAACGTTTAGCTTGGTACCCCTTGCCCTACCCTTGCCGATCTCGGTGGCGGCGCCCGTGCCCGGATACAACGTTCGGCTATGTTGGTGAAAATCCAGGAAGATGACCTGCTCATCCTCCTGGTAGGGATAGAACACCCCGTCGCCGTGATGAGCGTCGATATCAACGTAGAGGATTTGCCTCATCCCATACATCGATCTCAAATATTTTATGGCGACGGCGCAATCGTTGAAGATACAAAACCCGCTCGCCGTTGACCGCCGCGCATGATGCAAGCCGCCGATGGGATTGAACGCATGGCTACACTCCCCCCGCATCACGGCGTCTACCGCGGCCAGGGTAGTACCGACTACGGTAGCCGCCGCCTCATAGACGCCGGCAAAGGCGGGCGTATCCCCGGCATCCAGATAACCGTGACCCGATACCGACAAACGCCGCACCTTGTCGACATATTCCGGCGTGTGAAACAGTTGTAACCGGCTCGGTTCGGCGAGTTGCGGCGCCCGCATACAACATCTCTCCAACAGACCGCTAGCGTGTAGCGAATCATAATAAGCGGCATGTCTATCCACACTAAATGGATGACCGTCCGGAAAGCCGTACCTTGCCAGCTCATCTCCGGCAAAAACACAAATATCGGCCATATCGTCAACCCGAAATCATCAACCTGAAATCATCAATCTAACCTCGCCAGCCCGAAATCATCAACCCGAAATCACCAACCCGAAATCGTCAGCCCAGTGCCGTCAGCCCGAAATCATCAACCTGAAATCATCAACCCAGCCTCGCCAACCTGAAATCGTCAGCCCAGTGCTACCCGCGCATTCCTAAACATCCTCATCCATGGCCCATCTTCCCGCCAGGTTTTGGGGTGCCACGAATACTGAACGGTACGAAAAAGCCGCTCGGGATGCGGCATCATGATCGTTACGCGCCCGTCCTCATTGCAAAAGGCGGTCACGCCTTGCGGCGATCCGTTCGGATTATATGGATATTGTTCAGTAGGTTGCAAATCATTATTTATAAACTGCATCGGCACTGATCGCCGTTCCAGCAGCAGCCTTGTCGAGGTATCGGATACATCCGCCCTACCTTCTCCGTGGGCAACGGCTACGGGCAACGTCGACCCTTGCATACCACTAAAAAAAATCGAGGGAGATTCCAAAATCCTTACCATCACCAGCCGCGCCTCGAATTGTTCCGAAGAATTACGGACGAATTTCGGCCAGTGCTCGGCGCCGGGAATCAACGCCTTCAACCGCGCCAGCATCTGACAGCCGTTACATATCCCGAGGGCAAACACCTCGCCGCGTGAGAAAAATGCCGCAAACTCATCCCTGAGCCTCGTATTGAACAGGATAGACTTTGCCCATCCGCCCCCCGCCCCCAGCACGTCCCCGTAAGAGAACCCGCCACACGCCGCCAGCCCTTGAAACGTCGCCAGCGTCTGCCTTGCCGATGACAGATCCGTAACATGCACATCCACCGCATCAAAACCGGCGCGATCAAACGCCGCCGCCATTTCCACATGGCCGTTGACGCCCTGCTCGCGCAATATCGCCACCTTCGGTCGGATTCCGGCATGAATAAACGGCAGGCTAATATCTTCCGCAATATCAAAGACGGGGGTTGCCGAAAGCCCCTTGTCGTCCTCATCCAGGATCGACTCCAGCTCCTGTCGCGCACATTCGGGATTATCGCGCAACGCCTGGATTTGGTAACTGGGTTGCATCCACAGCCGTTGTAATTCCTTGCGCGAGTGTCGATAGACAACCCGCCCGCGGTTCCTGATAACGATTTCATGCAACCCGTTAAGTCCGCCCAAAATATGTACATGTCCATCCAATCCATATTTGGCAAACACCTCCAGCACCCGCCTAACATCCCCCCCCGCCACCTGGATCACCGCGCCCAACTCTTCGGAAAACAGCCTCGCCAACGGCGCCGCGTTCACATCACCAGTCTCCGGATCGCCTGTCCCCTCCAGATCACCGATCTCGATACTCAACCCGACATGACTTGCAAAACTCATCTCACAGATCGCCGCGAACAGTCCCCCGTCCGAGCGGTCGTGATAGGCATGGATCAGCCCCGCCCTTTTCAACTCCGTAACCGCATTAAAAAAGCCGATCAAATCTGCCGGATCATCCAAATCGGCGGGTTCGCTACCCGTCTCCGAGTACACCTGACACAATGCCGACCCGCCCAGGCGATTCTTGCCGCGCCCGAGATCAACCAATAACAGCCGCCCGTCCTCAACGTCCATATCGAGTACCGGCGTCAACGTCCGGCGCACATCGTCAACCGGCGCAAAGGCCGATATGATCAACGATAGCGGTGCGGTCACCGATTTCTCGTCCGCATCCGACTTTTCCTGTATATTTCCACGCCACACAGTCTTCATCGACAGCGAATCCTTGCCGACTGGAATCGCAACCCCCAATCGCGGACATAACTCCCGCATCACGGCCTGCACCGTTGCGTACAGTGCCGCGTCTTCGCCGGCGTGCCCCGCCGCCGCCATCCAATTCGCCGACAACTTAATATCCGCCAACCGCGCCACGTCCGCCGCCAACATATTCGTAACCGCCTCGCCCACCGCCATCCGCCCCGAGGCCGGCCCCGACAACAACGCCACCGGCGTCCGCTCCCCCAACGCCATCGCCTCGCCCTTATAACCACAATAACCGCTACACGTAACCGCAACATCGGCAACCGCCACCTGCCAAGGCCCCACCAAAGGATCCCTAGCAACCAAACCCGTAACCGTCCTGTCGCCGATAGTGATCAAAAAATTCTTTGCGGCAACCGCCGGAAATTGCAGCACCCGCCTCGCCGCATCTTGTATGGATACCTGCTCCAGCGAAAACCCCGCCTTACCGCCGCCACCAACATCACTACCGGCACCGCTACCGACCTCGCGCACCATCTCCGGCGTCTTGTCAAACAACACCTGCATAGGCAGATCGATGGGCGTGTTCTCAAACTGTCGGTCGGTCAGCCTCAACTTTCGCTCAGACGTGCTATACCCCAACACCGCACAGGGGCAACGCTCGCGCCTGCAAATCTCCATAAAGGCCTCCAGCATCCGCTCGGCTATGGCCAGCACGTAGCGCTCCTGCGCCTCGTTGCACCAAATCTCCCTGGGCGACATCCCTAGCTCGGCATTCGGTATATCGCGCAATTCAAGCCGTCCGCCCCGCCCGGCGCCGTGCAGCAATTCCGGCACCGCATTGGACAGCCCGCCCGCCCCGACATCGTGAATCGAAAGGATCGGACTCCCCTCGCCCCGCGCAATGCACTGCTCGATAACCTCTTGACAACGGCGCTGCATCTCGGCGTTGCCGCGCTGCACTGAGGCGTAATCGAGTGCCTCCTCGCTCTTGCCGCTGGCCATTGACGAAGCCGCGCCTCCCCCCAGTCCGATCAGCATTGCCGGGCCTCCCAAAACCACTATCGGCGTACCGGTTGGGAACCCGTGCTTGCCAACGTGCATAGCCCGAATATTTCCCAACCCGCCCGCCAGCATGATCGGCTTGTGATAGCCGCGCACGTCCGAACTGTCCCCCGCCTCCGACAGATCGATCTCCAGGGTGCGAAAATAGCCGAGAATATTGGGGCGTCCGAACTCGTTGTTGAAGGCCGCGGCGCCGATCGGCCCGTCCAGCATGATCTCCAGTGGAGAGGCGATGGAATCGGGCCGTCCGTATTCCTTCTCCCAGGGTTGCGGGCTGTCCGGCAGGCGAAGATGAGACACCGAAAAGCCGCACAATCCGGCCTTGGGACGCCCGCCCCGACCAGTGGCGCCCTCGTCCCTGATCTCGCCGCCGGCGCCGGTGGCGGCCCCCGGATAGGGCGAAATCGCCGTCGGATGGTTATGGGTCTCCACCTTGATCAAGATATGCGCATCTTCGGTAACGTACTCGTAGCGTTTATTTTCGGGGTTGACCTGTAGCCGTGCCGCCTCGTGCCCCCGAATCACGGCGGCATTGTCCGAGTATGCGGAAAGAAGACCTTCCGGCGAACATTCGGCGGTATTCTTCACCATTTCAAACAGGCTGTGCGTTTGCTGTCGGCCGTCGATCACCCACGAGGCATTAAAGATCTTATGCCGGCAATGTTCCGAGTTCGCCTGCGCAAACATCATCAACTCGGCATCCGTCGGCGCCCTGCCCAGCTTGTGGTAACTATCGACCAGATAATCGATCTCATCCTTCGTCAGTGCTAGTCCCATCCGTTGGTTTGCCTCACACAACGCCGCCGCCAAATTCCCATTTCCCCCCACGACCACCAGACCTCTCCCTGCATCCTCCCTGAACAACGCCTCGGCATCGCTCAACGCCGGGCATACCGATTCCGTCATCCGGTCATGTAGCAAATTTCCGATACCGTGTTTCTCCCGCTCGTCAAGCTCCCCGCCGGACAAACAAAACCGATACACCGTGCCGCGCTCAATGCGCGTGATGCCGGACAGCCCGCAACAATGGGCGATATTCGTCGCTTTGGACGACCATGGCGAAATCGTACCGACCCGGGGGATCACCAAAAATAAAAAACCCTCATCCGTTTGAGACCGATCAACTTGAGACGTTACCGAAGCATAGTCCAGTAACGCCTTGAGTTTCTTGACTTCATCCTCGTTCAACTCATGCCTCGCATCAACAAAGTGAACGAATTGGGCGGTGAAACCCTCTACCTTGGGGGAAACGGCCTGCAATCTATGCAGAAGACTACGGCTTCTGAATGCCGACAGCGCATCGCCTCCTTTAAAGATCAGCATTCGGATGACGCTCCCACGATTGAATAATTGGTTTGAATGTGGTTTAAGTGTGGATTTTGTATCTTTACAACCTAATAGCCGTGATTATATACTGATAACCTGCAACCGGGGGCGACAAGGCTTCGACGTGGGCTACAAAACCTGAGGTGCATGCCGAGCACGTGGCTTGACTCGTAAAACCATGCTACAAACTCATAGTTGCCAATGACGACAACTACGCTTTAGCTGCTTAAAAATCAGACTAATGCCGTCCGACTGAACCGGCTTGCGGGTTCTACTCGGGCGTCGACATAGCAAGCTCGTGGTGAAGCCTGCCTGGGGCCGATCCATTAAACCCTTTACAGGATCGCGTTTGTCTCCCCTGTGCGTCGGGCGGCAAGTGTTAAAACATAGGCGACACTAAGCATGTAGTACCAACGGCGGAGAGTTTGCGGACGCGGGTTCGATTCCCGCCGCCTCCACCAAACCGGTGACCGGAGTAGACACTTTGGAGACACCTTGCAAAGTTTCCGGCAAAAATTTCGTGAAAACGTGCAAAAATTTTGTCGACCGGATACGCGAAACACACAACCCACCAGCCGGCACCCCTATGGCCGGATCTAAATATCCCTACATAAAGGATGATGAAACACGGCAAAGATAAAGAAAAAAAGTTGCCGCGATACCGAGCACTCTACAGCGTGTCCGAAATTGCATCTCAATGCCGTTTGGTTTACTCTGAAAAGGTGGCGGTACAAACCCAAGACAAAGAACAGGCATAGAGGGAGCAATGAACATTAACAGCGTCTTATCTTTACTGGAGCAAAATGGATTTGGTATTGTCTTACTGTTCATGGTGGGGTACATAATAATCAATCAAAGACTTCAATTTAAGGCACTTAACGGCAGACTGGATAAGCACGAGCAACAATGCGATAAGTGGCGCGACAAAATGTCCGACACTATTGACAAAATCAAAGACAAAGTTACCAGAATTGAAGTAGAGATAGGCTTGGAAAAAAGACTATCAGAGATTGAAAAGAAACAGCCGGCGGCCTGACCACTCCGTTTGGTTTACGTTGAAAGGTGACGGTACAAGCCCACGATAAAGAATAGGTACAGGGAACATAATGATCAACATCGACATCGGGGATATTGGAAAAAGCTACGGATGGTTAGTTGTGTTGATAGTGGGGCTTGTCGGGGGGTGGTGGGCATACCATCAGTTGGATAACCTGATTGAAGACCAGGTAACGAAAGCGACACAAGAGCTCAAGAGAGAGATGCAAGGTATCAACACTAAAATTGACAGCGTGAATGCCAATCTCAATACCAGAATTGACAGTGTGAATGCCAGGATTGATAAGCACGAAATAATCCTAAACAACATCAGAGACAGAGTTGCCAGCATAGAAGGAAGGATGGAAAGAAACAGTCCTGAGACGCCAGCGAGCGTAGCGCATTCGCCAGTCACCGGCAGCATTTTATAATCCCTGTTCCTGGTACTACGGCACACTGACCCATACTGAGCGATACCGGGCACTCTACGGCGTGTCCTTGTGGACATTTTTGGCCATTTCATTTATCCTGAAAAGGTGGCGGAAGGGAGTGTCCGAGTGTACAGGCATAATGTGATCAATATAGGAGAGTAATAAGCATGTTTCTGGCTTTGATTAACCAATATGGTTGGGTGGCAGTAGTGTTCACGTTTCTTTACCTTATACGTGAGGTTAAAGGTATCAATGCCAAAATTGACAAGGGCGAGATAATCCTAAACAGCATCAAAGACAGAGTTACCAAAATTGAAGTAGAGGTAGGGTTAGAGAAAAGGATGTCCGAGATTGAAAAGGCACAGGCAACGACCTGAATAACACAGATGAACTTAAATAAGCCACCGAAGCACGAAGCAGCACTCCGCATTGGAATTTTTGTGCCATTTCTTTTACTCTGAAAGATGACGGTACAAACCCACGACAAAGAACAGGCACAGGATGAGCAATGAACATCATCAGCTTGATAAATGAATATGGGGTATGGGTCATAGTTCCCTTTGTTGTAGCTGGTTTTTGGATACTCAAACACAGCATAAACCTACTCAAACAAAGCATTGATAGGCACGACACAGAGCAACGAGAGTTACGGGGCTTGGTCATAGGCATTATCCAAAGCATAGGAGATATAAAAGGGGATATAGGAGATATGAAAGGGGATATCAAACTGCTAATGGCAAGCCAACAGACCAAGGCCGGCAACACGCCAAGCGAGACCTGACGCCACGGCGCAGGGCAAATAAGTCCCGTCTAATCCATCCGGAGTACACCCGCCACAGACCGCATAGATGCTTGACAGTTGATCCCCTCTTGGTGATGAGTTCCCGCACCGGAAATAAACAGCCCTTGTGCACACGCAAAAAACAAACGGGAAAAATTTCGTCATAACCGGAAAAAAATTCCCAAACACGGGAAAATGTCGCCGAAATAAACAGCCTTTGTACGTATACAAAAAACAAACAGGTAGAATTTCCCTGGAAATTAACAACCTTTGTACGTATACAAAAAACAAACAGGTAGAATTTCCCCGAAATAGGAATACAGCCTTCGTGCGCATACAGAAAATAAACAAAGGAACTCCCCATCCGCCAACCCCGGAAGCAGTGACCCTTGAACGCGGTTGAGATCGAAGAGGCCGTCTCCGGCCTGGCGGCAAGCCCATTTGACGCCGCCGAATTCCCCTACTCCTTCCTGGAGGCCTTTGGCAACAAACCCACCACTATAAAAAAGCTCAGAAGCGCCAAAAATTCGTCCAACAGTTCCGACATTCCCGGCGGCGTTCTGCAACGCAACAACATCCACATGGCCGTTTGCGCCCCAGGCGCCACCGACAGCACCCTAACCCAACTCGGGGACAGCCCCCGCACCGCCAAGGGCAAGGTCAAGATCATCCTTGCCACCGATGGCATTGATCTGGTGGCGGAAGACCTGGCCTCGGGCGACATGGTGGCGTGCCCGTTAAACAAACTTGCCGACCACTTCGGCTTCTTCCTGTCGCTGGCGGGCATTTCGACCACCAAAGAGATCCGCAACAACCCCGTCGACATCAAGGCCACCGGCCGCCTCAATCGCCTCTATGTCGAACTGCTCAAACAAAATCGGGAGTGGGACACCGACCGGCGCCGTCACGACATGAACCAATTTATGGCGCGCCTGATCTTCTGTTACTTCGCCGAGGACACCGGCATCTTCCCCAAAGACGACCTATTCACCGACACCGTCGAGACGATGAGCGACAACCACTCCGGGAATACCGACTTTGTCATCGCCAACATCTTTCGAGCGATGAATATCCAACGCGAGGATCGCGATCAACAAGACCTTCCAAACTGGACGCGCGACTTCCCCTATGTCAACGGCGCCTTATTTGCCAACAATCGGGAGGTGCCAAAGTTTAGCCGCCTTGCGCGGCGCTATTTGATCTATGCGGGCAAGCTGAATTGGAAACAGATCAACCCCGACATCTTCGGCTCCATGATCCAGGCGGTCGCCGAAGACGAGGAACGCGGCGCCATCGGCATGCACTACACCAGCGTCCCCAATATTCTAAAGGTCTTAAACCCCCTCTTTCTCGATGACCTAAAAGCAACCTTGGAGGCCGCCGGCGACAACCCCCGCAAACTCTTAAACCTGCGCAAACGCATCGCCAACATCCGCGTCTTTGACCCCGCCTGCGGTTCCGGCAACTTCCTCGTCATCGCCTACAAAGAAATGCGCGCCATCGAGGCCGACATCAACCGAAGGAGAAACGAGACCCATCTAAAATCGCACATATCGTTACGCAACTTCAGGGGCATAGAGCTGCGCGAGTTTGCCGTTGAAATCGCGCGTCTGGCGTTGATCGTCGCCGAGTATCAATGCGATGAACTCTATAGAGGCCAAAAAGACGCCTTGGCCGACTTTCTGCCGTTGGACGACCAAAACTGGATCGTTCACGGCAACGCCCTACGACTGGACTGGCTGAGTATCTGCCCGCCCGCTGGCAAGACCGTCGACCATTATTCCGACGACCTGCTGCACGAGCTGTACGATCAACAAACACCGTTGGACTTTGAAACCGAAGGCGGCGAGACCTATCTCTGCGGCAATCCGCCCTATAAGGGCAGTTCTTGGCAGTCCAAAGACCAAAAGTCGGATCTTGAGAGTGTCTTTGGCGGGCTAATCAAAGACTGGCGATCGCTGGATTATGTCGCCGGCTGGTTTATGAAGGCCGCCCAATACAACGTGCAAACCCACGCGGTCTCCGCCTTTGTCGCCACCAACTCGATCTGTCAGGGATGGCACATCCCCATACTGTGGCCGCCGATCTTGGACTTGGGCAATCAGATCGCCTTTGCCCGTACCTCGTTCAAATGGGCCAATCTCGCCAGCCACAACGCCGGCGTCACCGTGGTCATCGTCGGCTTTTCTAACCAAAAGCGGGCAGAAAAACGGCTTTATTCGGAAACACCGAATGGAAAATCATCGGATGAGGAGAGTGACATTCAGATCACCAACACCCCCTCCATCAACGCCTATCTGATCGCCGCCGACAACATCATCGTCTCTAAACAGTTACAGCCGATCTCGCAATTAAGTGATATGAAGTTTGGCAATAAGCCTACCGATGGCGGCCACCTGCTCCTATCAAGAACTGAACTGCAACAGTTTGGTCTCACGCCCGGCCAGTCCGCCCGGCTGATTAGAAAATATATCGGAGCTGCGGATTTGATTCGGGGTTTGAGTCGCTACTGCCTGTGGATTGAAAATTCAAACCTTGAGTATGCCCTAAAAATCCCCGCCGTCGCCGCCCGCATCGAGGCGGTCAGGGCCATGCGCCTCGCCAGCAGAACAAAAAGTACTAATGATGCGGCATCTCGCCCCCACCAATTTAAACAGATGTCTACCCCCCGCTATGCCAAAGATCACACCATAGTAGTCCCGCGAGTCAGCTCCGAAACCCGCGCCTTTCTCCCTGTCGATGTGGTCAAGGGAGACACCATTATTAGTGATACAAACTTCGCCCTTTACGACGCCCCGCTGTGGCAGTTGGCACTGCTCGCCTCCCGACTACACTGGACCTGGGCTGGTACTGTGTGTGGAAGACTTGAGATGCGTTTTTTCTACTCAAACACGCTCGGCTGGAATACGTTCCCGCTGCCTACCCTAACCACCAACAACAAGGCCGACCTCACCCGTTGCGCCGAGGATATCCTGCTGGCGCGGGAGGTGCATTTCCCCGCCACCATTGCCGATCTCTACAAGCCCGGGCAAATGCCCGAAAACCTAGCCCGCGCGCATGAAAACAACGACGACACGCTGGAACGCATCTACATCGGCCGCCGTTTCAAAAACGACACCGAACGCCTGGAGAAACTGTTTGAACTATATACTGCAATGATCACAAAAACGCATAACAAGGCAACCGCACTATGAACGACAACATTGCAAACAACGAAATCGAAATCCCCACGGTAACCGTCAAGTATGCCAAGACCGGCAAATCCACCCGCTCCAACGAACTGGGGATGCGCGAGATGCAGGAGCGCGCCTATGCAAAACGCGGCGAACAATACCTGCTGATTAAATCTCCCCCCGCCTCCGGCAAGAGCCGCGCCCTGATGTTCCTGGCCCTCGACAAGACCGCCAACCAGGGCGTCCGACAGGCGCTCATCGTGGTGCCGGAAAAGTCCATCGGCAAAAACTTTGATAATACCCCGTTGCGTGACTTCGGCTTCTGGGCGGATTGGCAAGTCAAGGCCAAGTGGAACCTCTGCAACTCCCCCGGCGAGGACGGCGGCAAGGTCAAGTCGGTCAAGACCTTCCTCGACAGCGCCGACACCAACCTGATCTGCACCCACGCCACCTTCCGCTTCGCCGTCGAAAAACTCGGCATAGCGGCCTTTGATGACCGACTGCTGGCCATCGATGAATTTCATCACGTCAGCGCCGATCCCGATAACGTCCTGGGCGATCAACTGAAACGATTTCTGGCGCGCGACAAAACCCATATCGTCGCCATGACCGGCTCCTACTTTCGCGGCGATGCCGTGCCGGTGCTCGGGCCCGACGACGAGGCCAAATTTTCAACCATTACCTATACTTACTACGAACAATTAAACGGCTATGAACACCTCAAAGAACTGAACATCGGCTATTACTTCTATAACGGCCCCTATGTCGACGACATCCTAAACGTCCTCGACCCGCGCGAAAAGACCATCGTCCACATCCCCAACGTAAACTCCCGCGAAAGCACCAAAGACAAGATCAAAGAGGTGGAACATATCCTCGAGGAACTGGGCGACTGGCAAGGCGTCGATGCCGACACTGGCTTCCACCGCATCAAGCGCAAGTCGGACGGGAAAGTCATCAGAGTGGCGGATCTCGTGGACGACGACCAAAACAAACGCGACAAAGTCCGCGCCGGCCTGCGCTCTCCCCTGATGGCAACCGACCGCGACTATATCGACATCATCATCGCGCTCGGTATGGCCAAAGAGGGCTTTGACTGGATCTGGTGCCAACACGCCCTGACCGTCGGCTATCGCGCCAGCCTGACCGAAATCGTCCAGATCATCGGGCGCGTGACGCGCGATGCCCCCGACAAACAACGGGCGCGGTTTACCAACCTGATCGCCGAGCCGGACGCCTCCGAAGACGCCGTGACCGATGCCGTCAACGACACCTTGAAGGCAATCGCCGCCAGCCTGCTGATGGAACAGGTACTCGCCCCCAGGTTTGAGTTCACGCCAAAGACATCGACCAGCGTCCCCCTGGCAGGCTTCGATTATGGAGACGAGGGCTACGATCCCGCCAAAACAAACGTCGGCGTCAACGAGGAAACCGGTCAAATACAGGTGGAGATCAACGGATTGACGGCGCCCAAGAGCGAACAGGCAAAGCGCATCTGTAAAGAAGACATCAACGAGCTGATCACCGCCTTCACGCAAGACACAAAAACAGTGGAGCGCGGCATATTCGAAGAAGAAACGGAAACGATGCCGGAGGAGATCACGCAGATCGCCATGGTCAGGATCGTGGCGGAAAAATACCCCGACCTCGAGGACGAGGACAAAGAGGCGGTGCGGCAATATGCCGTCGCCAAAATAAACCTAACCCAACAGGTCAAGAGGCAACTGAATGAACCGGGTGGAGAATATACGCTGGATAACGGCGAGGATGGAGAGCCAAAGGCGAACACCGCATTCGTGGACGGCGTGCGGCAATATGTCGTCGATGTAACCAACCTGGATGTCGATCTCATCGACAGCATCAACCCCTTTGGCGAGGCCTACGCCATCCTGGCCAAATCCATGAACAAAGAAAGCCTGATACAACTCGGCAACATCATCGCCGGCAGAAAACCGACACTTACATTTACAGAGGCGAGAGAATTCGCCAAGAGGGCACTGAGATTTAAGCGAGAACGGCACCGCCTGCCCGAGGTGACCTCCAACGACCCCTGGGAAAAGAAGATCGCCGAGGGGATGCGCGCCTATGCAAAAATGCTGGACGAGACCAAGCAAAATGCCTGAATTTACCATTACCAAAGAAGACCGCGATCTCCGTGACGAGTTGGCCGCGGCGGGGCTTGAAGATCAAACGAAAATCATCCCCGCACTATCACCTAAACAGGAACGGATCATCGCCGGCTTTGAGGAAATCCAAGGGTTTGTCGAGGAATATGGACGCGAACCGACCTTTGAATATGAAAAAGGCATCTTTGAACGCCTATACGCCACCCGCTTGGAACAGCTACGCCGCCAACCGGAATCCATCGCCCTGCTCAAGGAACGTGATCGGCAAGGCCTACTCGATGAAAAATCCATAGACGGTGTTGCCGATGACGACGATCTGGACGACGCCGCCCTGTCGGCCGCGCTTGGGCTGGATACAAAAAACGATACGGATATAACCACGCTTAGACACGTCAAGCCGCGCGCCGAGATTCGGCGGCCGGCGCCGGCGGCAGCCATCGCCCAGAGAACGCCCTGCCAAGACTTCCATATCTTCAAGCCTTTGTTTGAGAAAGTGCAAACCGACATCAAAAGTGGCGCGAGGAAGATAGTCTTGTTCAAAGGGGATAGCAGCAGCATTAAAAAAGAAGACTTTTTTATTGTCGGCGGTCAAATCGCCTATGTCGCCGAGGTGGGCGAACCCTTCACCGGTGCGGACGGGGACACCGAACATAGACTGCGGGTGATCTTCGATAACGGCGTTGAGAGCAACCAGTTACTTCGGTCATTACAAAAACTGATCTGGGAAGACGAAAACGGGCGCCGCATCACCGGCTTGGGTACGGGGCCGTTATTCGATGACCAACCCCGAGAAGGCGACATCGCCAGTGGCGTGATCTACGTATGCCGTAGCCGCTCGGACCTCCCGCTGATCAAAGCAAACCGCGCCAACATCCACAAGATCGGCGTCACCGGCGGCGACCCCAAGCGTAGACTATCCAACGCCGAAGACGACCCCACCTTCCTACTTGCAAAGGCGGATCTAGTGGCGAGCTTCACACTATACAACATCAACCGCAGCAAACTGGAAACACTCCTCCACAACATCTTTGCCGCCGCCCGCCTGGACATCGAAATCCCCGACCGATTCAACAAAACCTACCGCCCCCAGGAATGGTTTCTCGTGCCCCTATCAACAATCGAGGACGCCGTAGACAAAATCAAAGATAAATCAATCACAAAATACCAATTCAATAGAGACACAGGCCTCCTGGAAGAGATCGACAGATGAACGGATCGCCTTTTTGAAAGTGATACGCCAAGCCTCTACAGCGTGTCCTTGTGGATATTTTTGGCCATTTCGTTTACTCTGAAAGGTGACGGCAGATTGAAGCAGAACAATGGATAACATCTTAGAACAAGGTAAGACATTATTACTGATTGTGGTACTAGTAGTTGCACCACTTTTGGGGGCATTGGCTACGGTTAGCTACTTATATCTAGAGACTAAGTTTGAAAGCGTAAATGCCAGGATTGAAGGTATGGATGCCAAGATTGAAGGTATGGATGCCAGGTTTGAAGGTATGGATAAATACCTAGAGGCCAGGTTTGATAGAGTAGATGAAAAGTTTGACAGTGTGAATGCCAGGATTGATAAGCACGAAACAATCCTAAACAACATCAGAGACAGAGTTGCCAGCATAGAAGGAAAGATGGAAAGTAACAGTCCTGAGACGCCAGCGAGTGCAGCGCATTCGCCAGTCACCGGCAGCACTCTATAATTTCTGCCCCTACCGCCACGGCGCAGGGCAAATAAGTTCCGTTTCTCCCTTCTAATCCGTCCGGATAAAAGTCAGAGAAACACTAAAAACCTTGTTTGGTTAGAATTGTATATAATTTCCAAACTTAATGACTTCCCTACCCCGCAACTTCTGAGACTTAACAGATGGCACGCTCCGTACTAGGCAAAGAAAAAGTATATGAAGCGTTTAGTGCCTGGCGTAATGAGTGTCTTATAGCCGACCGCTCAATGTTCAACGAAGGTGAAGAATTGTGGACCTTGAATAATATCCAACAACTCGTATCTCTTGTTGAGGGAATACATCAGGGCAGAAGAAACAAAAACACCTTAGAAAAATTAAAAGAGCAATTGAAATCTGTGTCTCCCGAAATAGCCTGGTTAGCGGCAGAAATTATCTGGGTGCTATTTTTATTCCCTAGACGTAAAGCACCAAACGAGAAATGGAAACAAATACTTAGTATAAATCCAGAAACGAAACGCAATAGATATATTAAAGAAGTTTATGAATGCTCGGGTAAAAATTTACCGGACAGCCCCTATCTTAGAGTTGAATTACTTAGTGGTATTGCAAGGGCTGGACGAAGACTTAATAGTAATCGATATGACGAGCTTGTATTCCTGCTGCGAGTATTGAAAAAATGGAAAACTGAGCTTCAAGAAAACAATTTAACATTTGAAGATGAAGATGCGCATTGGAACTTTGCCAAGTCGCTTGATGAAGCTTATGAGGATGCAGACGACTACCAAATACGTCACACAATTCTTCATCTCCTATTCCCGGACTACTTTGAGACAGCCTCGAATAAAACACATAAAGAAGCTTTTTTTAACCACTACAGAAGCAAATATAAATTATCTGAGGAATTGCTTTCTCTCCCTAAACTTGACCATGCTCTCTACAAACTACGTACACTCATGGAAGAGAAATATGGATATAGAAAAAATTTCCACTGGTACGATCCCGAAATTCTCAAAGAGTGGCATTCAAACTATGACAAGAAAAACACCCCTGAAAGACGCGGTTTCCCTCGCCACAACTTCTGAGGCTTGACAGATGGCACGACGCCCCGGAATCAAAGGAACATATGAAGCGTTTGATGTTTGGCGTGACGAATGCCTTCTGGCCGACGGCGCAATGTTCAGCGATGAAGTGCTATGGACTTTGAATAACATTCAGGAACTCGGATCTATTGTTGAGAAAGAACCACCTACGAACAACCAAAAACTCTTATCCTCAGAAAAACTTAAAGAATCATTGCAATCTGCCTCTCCCGAAGTAGCTCGGTTGGCGGCAGAAACGATTTGGTTGTTATATTTAGGCACTTCGAACAGAACACCAACAAAGAAACGCAACTATATTGAAGAAATTTATAAGTGCTCGGGTAAAGATTTACCGGACAGTCCCTATCTTACCAACGAATCACTTGATGGTATTGCCGGTGGTGGAGAAGGATTTAATCTCTATACATATCTCGAGTTTGTATACCTGCTGCGCCTGTTGAAAAAGTGGAAAACTGAACCTCCTGAAGATCAAGAGGCACATTGGGACGTTTCCGAATGGCTTGATGAAATTGAGGGCACATACAGCCGTCAATCCCGTAACATAATTCTTCATTTCCTATTCCCGCGCTACTTTGAGACAGCCGCGAGTAAAACAGACAGGGAAAAATTTTTAACTACTACAGCATCGAATACGAAGATGAGTTACCTGAGGAATTTCAGAAGGACGGTTACAGACTTTCTTCCACTGATCTTGACCGCGCTTTCTACGAACTACGTGGACTTATGGAAAAAGAAGAGAAATATGGAAAAAATTTCTACCATTACAAACTTGGAATACGCGAAGAGTGGGGCACAAACTATAAAAAGAAAAAACTACCACTGACACGAGGCAAAGAAGAAGTAAAGGATGATGATATGCAGGTTACTTTAAACCCACTGCACCCGTATATTAAAAATGGCAGGCTAACTAACCCAGAAAACACTACCAGATATGCTTTGGTTTGCCAGGCCGTGATGAGGTATGGCAAAGCAGGCGTACTAAGATCTACCCTGCGAGAGGCCTTAGCACAACCTACTAGCGCATTGGCAAAAAGCTACAAGGGTAAGAAAACTAAGGGTAAGAAAACTCTTATGGAATACGCCAAAAAAATAGAAGGTGGTGCTAATAGACGTGGCTACACTGCCTATGACGGCAAAGTGCAAGATTGGCAAAGCAAGCCGCAATATGCGGTTAAAGATCAGATAGATGATAACGAAAAACCACTACCAGGAGAAATTGTAGAGGAATCACCTGAGCATCATTCAATCCCCCACCCCCTAAACCAGATTCTCTACGGCCCGCCGGGTACCGGTAAGACTTACCAGACCGTCAACTATGCCGTGGCCATCGTTGAGAACCAAGAACTTGATGAAATTAAAGAAGAGGATCGGAAAGAAGTAAAACGTCGATTTGATGACTATAAGAAAGAGGGCCGGATCGCAATGGTGACATTTCACCAGAGCTTTGCCTACGAGGACTTCATTGAAGGCATCAAGCCTAAACTCGGTAGCAGCAACATTGAATACACGATAGAACCTGGCATCTTCAAACAGATTGTAGAGAAAGCCATAATACAAAGAAATGAATTTACATGGACTGACGAGGACTCTGACAGAAACTGCGTACTCATCATCGACGAGATCAATCGCGGCAACATCGCCAAGATATTCGGCGAACTCATCACGCTGATCGAGGATTCCAAGCGTCTTGAAGAAGACGATGCGCTGACGACTAAGCTGCCCTACTCTAAGAAAGAATTTGGCGTACCGAACAACCTCTACATCCTCGGCACGATGAACACCGCCGACCGCTCCATCATGCAACTGGACACCGCCTTGCGGCGGCGCTTTGAATTTGTCGAGCTGATGCCGAAACCGAAAATCATCAGCGAAAATATTGAAGGCGTAAACTGCCGGCGCTTACTGGAAAAGATGAACAAAAGGATCAGGGTATTGCTGGATCGGGAACACCAGATCGGACATACCTACCTTATGAACGACGTCACAACCCTGGAAGACCTGAAGAAAACATTTCAGAACAACATCATGCCCCTACTCCAGGAATACTTTTACGACGACTGGCAAAAAATTGACTTTGTGCTCAATGGAAACGGCTTTATTAAGCCCTCCAAAGACCATGATCATGAACTCAAAAAAGCCATCGATTCAGAACTGGTAGGCGAAGAGCAAAAGATCTACGAACTGCTGCCTTTTGATGATGGAAAGTGGGAAAGCGAGGAGAGTTATCAGGCCATCTACAAGGATAAGGATACCCGCACCACCGCCCAACTAGAAGGCCAACCAAACACCGACAACGACCCTGGTGAATAAAGAACCGCTAAGGGTCAGGGAACACGAGGAACTCACCGGACTGAGCAAGGACGAAATAGAGGATCTAAAAGACTTCGCCCTTAAAAACCAAACCGATAAAGACGACAAGTACCGCCCTGTCTTAAAACTAGATAAGGCGGGGAACCTAAAGGCACAAAACTACGTAGGCGTCATCCAGACCCGCAAGGGTAAGGTGGTTGAGATACTGCCCAAAATAGACCTCGATGAAGACGATAAAGACCATGAGAGAACCAAAGACATATTCCTCAAAATGCTGCGCACCTACAGGGGCTTCAAAGCCAACCTCAACGACAGCGGCATCCGCGCCATCCGACATTTCAACATGCTGGAAGTATTTGTCCGCCTGTTCCTCGACAAACTCGTTCTACTGACCAAAAAAGGCCTGGCCCGTCAATATCAGGCCAAAGAAGACAACATCACCTGCCTGCGGGGGCGCATCCTGTTTCCCCAACACCTCCGCCACAACCTATTCGACCGTACCCACTTTTACGTAAGCTACGACGAACTCACCACCGACCGGCCGGCCAATCGCCTCATCAAGAGCACGATCAAGAAACTGAAAGGCATCGTCAAACAGCCCTACAACAAACAACTGCTTCATCAGCTAGACCTTTGCTTTGCCGATGTTCCACCATCGACAAGCCTCGATAGCGACTGGCGCCGCTACCGGCTAGACCGTTCCATGCAGCACTACGAGGCCGTGATGCAGTGGGTCGGGGTATTCCTGTTTAATCACGGGCTAACCACGTTCGCCGGCAAACACCTCAACCAGGCGCTACTATTCCCGATGGAGAAAGTATTCGAAGGCTTTGTCGCACACCACCTCCGGCGTCATCAACATCAACGAGGATGGCGAGTAGAAACACAAGGACCACAATGGTATCTGACCAAATGTATGGAAGGAAACAAAGTATTCCAAATGAAACCAGACATCAGCCTGATGACACCAAACGGCAGGGACGTTGAGTTTATCCTCGACACCAAATGGAAACGCATTGGCAAAACCCCCAACGATTCCAAGCATGACATCAGCCAGGCGGACGTCTACCAGCTATACAGCTACGGCAAACGCTACGGTTGCCGCACTGTGGCACTGATCTACCCAAAGACGCAAAAATTTACGTCCCCTCTCGACTATCAATTTCTCAAAAATAAAGACGAACAAGATTCCTTAAACCTGCTCTGCTTCCCCTTTGACGTGCGCAAGCCTGAAGACAGCGTTACAAAAATACTGGATGAACTAGAAGGACAGAAGCACCTAAGGCGGCATAAAGAAGCCGCATAATCCGTTAATACAATTCGATTGAATGCAGATAGGTGCGGATAGGTGCGGATAGGTGCGGAAAAACTTGTCCAAAATCGGGGAAAAATTACCCGAAATTAAAATATGTTTTCCGAAATTAAACTCCTTACCTAAAATCGGACTCCCTACCGGAAATTAGCCTCCTCACAGGCGATTGCGTCGGGATTGCCTATCGGTGCGGAACGAATGCCCCCGCCGGTCGCACCAGGACAGCCACTTGAACAGAAACCGATTCATCCGCCAGCGTTGCAGCAGACACGAGGCGCCGTTGCGATCAAAGGTACGAAAGCGGCTATTTCGGTAGTAGCAGAATTGCGGCAATACCTCTACCTGCAACGAATCGTAGTAGATCTTCAGCTTGATGTCGGGATACGCCCGCCGCCCGCCGGTCTTGGCATCCGGGAAGTAGTGTGTCAACGCAATCGTGGCCGTATCTTTCGTCCGGACAAGGGTTCGCAGGTGCAAATCCATACAACCGGCCACCCGCGACACGGCCACCGACGGCATGGTCTTTCTGTCGCCGCAAAGTTTGCGAATACGGATGTAGTTTGCCTCATACATTTCCATCACGCCGGCGAAGGAATTGGGAAAGGGAGGCGTCGGTACATGCCGCGGCCGAAGGATATTTTTCTCCGCGGGAATGACTTCCCGAGAGGGATGTAGCGCTGTCGGTGCAGAGGTGTTCGCTTTCATAAGACCGACATTATACACCCGAACCGCCCGCCGCCGCTTGCAGATTTACAGGCGCGCGAAGTTATTTTTTATCCGATGGCTCCGATGACTTCAGGGGATCAAACGCCCGTACATATAACCGCAACGCATAAAACTGGTTCGCATCCACCGCATCCTTGAAGATAACGGCCTTGAAGGTCTTGTTATCGATGCCAAACACGAGCAGCGCAGCATAGCCGAATTGCAAGTCCGCATCCCTCAGTTGCGCATGATACACCGCCCCGCCCCGCATCTCGATCCAGCAAAGTTCCATCGCATCGGAAATTGTAATTTTTACGATGGAATCACTCGTCTTAAGCAATGCGTAGCGTGCGGTCAGCCTGGCGCCGCTTGCCAGGCACACCACGCCGGCGGCAACCTTTACCCAAACCGGGGCAGCGATCAACGCCAGCGATACGATGGCCAGCCCGTGGATGAAAATGAGACCGAGCGACAGCATCGGCGACGGCCGCAACGTGAGGCTCAGGTTAGGTACGGATGTGTTCAATCACCTTGTTGATGTTCCGGTCGGGTGACGTCTTGCGTCCGGTGAGCAGGGCGTACAACTCCGGATCCTGCATTTCGAGCATCGTTTCAAATGCCCGTTGTACTTCGGCAGAGGCACTTCGGTAGTGCCTGTCCATGAATCCTTGCAGCAACAAGTCAAGTTCACGGGTACCGCGCCGACAGCGCCACGTCAATTTATGCAGATTTTCCACCCGGCGCGACTTTTCTCCCGGCGATCAGCTTCTTGATCTCGGCGATGGATTTTGCCGGATTCAAACCCTTAGGGCACGTGTTCGTGCAATTCATAATCGTGTGGCAACGGTAGAGCTTGAAGGGATCTTCCAGTTCATCCAAACGTTCGGCGGTGGCCTCGTCACGGCTATCGGCGATCCATCGGTATGCCTGGAGCAATGCGGCGGGACCGAGATAGCGGTCGCTGTTCCACCAATAGCTGGGACAACTGGTGGAGCAGCAGGCGCACAGGATGCACTCTTCAAGGCCTTCAATCTTTTCCCGATCCTCTTTCGATTGCAGCCGCTCGCGCCCTTCCGGAGGTGCGGTTTGCGCCTGTATCCAAGGCTTGATCGAGGCGTATTGCGCGTAAAACTGCGTCAAATCCGGCACCAGATCCTTGACTACCGGCATGTGCGGTAAGGGATGGATCTTCAAGGTCCGCTTGCAGTCGCTGATGCTCTTGGTGCAGGCCAGCGTGTTGCTGCCGTTTATGTTCATCGAGCACGACCCGCATATCCCTTCCCGGCAGGAACGGCGAAAGGTCAACGTCGGGTCAATCTCATTCTTTATCTTTATCAGGGCATCCAATACCATCGGCCCGCACGTGTCGATCTCCACTTCGTAGCTGTCCATACGCGGGTTCTCATCGCGATCAGGGTCGTAGCGATACACGAGAATCTTTCTTATATTTTTCCCTTTACTATCTGTTTTATAAGCCTTTCCCGGCTTTACGACTGAATTGGAAGGAAGTGTAAATTGTGCCATCGGTTGTCCCCTTTTTTAATATACCCGGGTCTTGGGATGTATCACTTCGGTGTCTTCGCTATAGGTGTATAGATGCACGGGACGATAGCCTATTTTCACCTTGCCTTCACAGTCGATTGAGGTCAAGGTGTGTTTCATCCAGTTTTCGTCGTCCCGTTCGGGGTAATCCTCGCGTGCCTGGGCGCCGCGGCTTTCCTTCCTGTTCAATGCCGCCAAGGCCGTGGCCAGTGCCTGCGGAAGCAGGTTCGTCAGCTCCAGGGTTTCAACCAGATCGGTATTCCAAACCATAGAACGATCCGTCACCTTGAGATCGTCCATCTGCTTGAATAGCTCCTCAAGTTTGACCAACCCTTCCCCGATCAGCTCGCCCGTCCTGAATACGGCGACGTGGCGTTGCATGGTCTTTTGCATCTCCAGGCGTAACTCTGCGGTAGGCGTGCCGCCGTCCGCATGGCGAAGTCGATCAAATCGGCCCAACACTTCATCGATTGCGCCATTCTTCAACGGGGCATGGGGGCGATTCGGGGTGATCAGCTCGGCGGCGCGCAAGGCGGCGGCCCTGCCGAATACGACCAGATCAAGCAATGAGTTGGAACCCAAACGGTTTGCGCCGTGCACCGATACGCACGCGGCCTCACCGACGGCCATCAGCCCCGGAATGGCGGTGTCGGCATCGTCGCCTTGTGACGTGACCACCTCGCCATGGTGGTTCGTGGGGATACCGCCCATGTTGTAATGCACCGTCGGCAATACGGGGATAGGCTCTTTGGTAACGTCCACTCCGGCAAAGATGCGGGCAGATTCGGCATTCCCCGGAAGTTTTTCGTTGATCAGGTCGGCGCCCAAGTGTTCAAGGTGTAGGTAGATGTGATCCTTCTCTTCGCCTACCCCGCGCCCCTCGTTGATCTCGATGGTCATGGAACGGCTGACCACGTCCCGCGAGGCAAGGTCTTTGGCATTCGGTGCGTAACGCTCCATGAAACGCTCGCCTTCCGAGTTCGTCAGATACCCCCCCTCCCCGCGCACGCCTTCGGTAATCAGGCAGCCCGCGCCGTAAATACCGGTCGGGTGAAACTGTACGAATTCCATATCCTGTAACGGCAGCCCCGCACGCAATACCATCGCATTGCCGTCACCCGTGCAGGTATGCGCCGAGGTGCAGGAAAAATAGGCGCGTCCATAGCCGCCGGTGGCAAGCAGTACCAGATGAGCGCGAAACACGTGCAACTCACCGGTGGCCAGGTCCCACGCCACTACGCCCTTGCAGGCGCCGTCGTCATCCATCAGCAGGTCGATGGCGAAGTATTCGATAAAAAATTTGGCATCATGCTTCAGGGACTGCTGGTAGAGCGTATGCAGGATCGCATGTCCGGTACGGTCGGCGGCGGTACAGGTGCGCTGGGCGATGCCCTCCCCGTAATGCGTGGTCATACCCCCGAAGGGGCGTTGATAGATACGGCCGTCATCGGTACGCGAAAAGGGTACGCCGTAATGCTCAAGCTCCACCACCGCGGGGATCGCCTGACGACACATGTACTCAATAGCATCCTGATCGCCCAGCCAATCCGAGCCTTTGACGGTGTCGTACATATGCCAGCGCCAATCATCTTCCCCCATGTTTGCCAGTGCCGCGCTCATGCCCCCCTGTGCGGCAACGGTATGGCTACGCGTAGGAAAGACTTTGGTGATACACGCGGTGGAAAGGCCGCCGACCGCCATGCCCAAAGTCGCCCGCAACCCGGCGCCGCCGGCGCCCACAACGATCACGTCGTGGTGATGTTCGATCAGGTTATATGCCTTACCCACGTCTACAGGGAAATTTTTAACAGTGCCAGAATACCGATGATGGCCGACAGAATACAGAGCAGGTTCATCACTACCAATGCAGTCGTCTTCAACCGCCCCCCGACATAATCTTCGATGATGACCTGCAAACCGAGCTGAGTGTGGTAAAACGTGATCACGATAAACAGGACGAGGAACACGGTCACGGACGGCGTTTGCAGCCATTCGGTCACCGCCGCGTGGCTAGCGCCGTTCAACATGGCAAACGTAAAGGCAAGCCAGAGCGAAAGCGGCACCAGGGCAACCGCCGTAAGCCTCTGTAACCACCAATGATACGCGCCCTTCTTGACGGTGCTTGCGCCGGAAGCCTTTGATGAAAGCGGTGGTTGCGACATATCAGCCTTTATACCCGTCGCACGCACAAGCTACCCACCAGACCGCCACGGTCAGCAAAATGGCGAAAACCAGCACCGCAATCCCCGAATACTTGGTTGCGGCCTTGCCGAAACCATAGCCGGCGTCCCAGACCAGATGGCGTATACCGTTGAATAGATGCAGAAAGAGGGCAA
The DNA here is from genome assembly GCA_965242685.1 of Gammaproteobacteria bacterium. GTDB lineage: Bacteria > Pseudomonadota > Gammaproteobacteria > UBA4575 > UBA4575. Next base: position 765,322 of record OZ251487.1, read on the forward strand.
TCGTCCACAGAAACAGTAAAATTTGACCGGGCACACTGGCCATGTAGCCATACACGACCATGTACGCCTCTCGCCCCATGGCGATGGCAACAAGCACCCCCGTCAACAGTAAGACGCCGACGGCAAGGGCCACCCCCGTAATACGATGGAGAATGGAGATCACCATTGCCAAGGGCCAGCGATAAATCTGTAGATGCGGCGACAGCGGTCTTGTCGAATCAGCCATACTTGTCCTTTCGGTTGCGGGCAAGCCTTGCCCGTATACTCTCAACGTATAAAATAGTTTTATTCCCGTTCAAATACTACCTGATTGACTGAATATTAAACAATATCAACAATACGCGTATAGACTGTAAGGGAGTAAGTTTGCGGTATATATCACTCGAAATATACCGATATTTATTTCATAATATACTGGAATATAAGTGAATTATCATGCACCAAAAATGGCTTGAACTGGTAACCGAACAAGGCGCGATCATCGACGAAGGCCAAGTGATCGCCTGGCGCGACCGTGAGTCGGCGGCCTATTCCATTGACGATACCTGCCTGTGCGAACTCTCGCCCCTGGGTCTGATCGGGGCAGATGGAGAAGACGCACAAAACTTTTTACACGGTCAATTCACGAACGACCTCAACCAGGTCACACCATCGGTCAGCCAACTCAGCAGCTACTGCAACCCCAAGGGCAGGATGCTATCCATCTTTCGTATTTATCGAGACGACGACGGCTATCACTTGGTGCTGCCTCGAGGGGTGATCGAGGCCACGATCAACAAACTTAATATGTTCAAGCTCATGGCCAAGGTCGAGATCGATGATGAATCCGATCAACGGGTCATCTTCGGCGTCGCCGGGCCGGCCGCCGAGTCCATATGCGGCGATTCGGGGGTATCCATCCCCGCCAAGATCAACGGCTGCGCACATGGCGAAGGGGTAACGCTGATCCGGCTATTCACGGGTGAACATACCAGAATCCTACTGATCGCCAAGATTGATCCAGGCATTTCCCTGTGGAAACGGCTTTCCGCAAAGCTGCCTGTCGTCACCTCCGGCCTATGGGACTTGTACGACATCCACGACGGCATTCCACAAATCACCGCCGCAACCAGCGAGGCCTTTACCCCGCAGATGACTAACCTGGAACTGATTGAAGGAGTCAGTTTTAGTAAAGGCTGCTATCCGGGCCAGGAAGTCGTTGCACGCACGCATTATCTCGGCAAACCCAACCGGCGCATGTATCGGATCGACGTCGCCGGCGAAGACGCCCCGAAGCCGGGCACCAATATCTTCTCACCCAAAGAAGCCGGCCAGCCGGTCGGCAAGATCGTTATTGCGCAACAGACGCCGGCAGGCCACTCGTCGGCATTGGCGGTGCTGAGAACGGCAACGGCAAACGATGAAGAAGACCTGCACTTGGGTGACGTAACGGGGCCGAAGATCTCGATACAACCCCTGCCCTATTCGCTGGAAGCGGGATAGAACCCCGCCGCCATCATATCATTCAGCCTCAGCCAGTGCCCTTTGGTACAGCTTGTCAAATTCCTCGTCCTTCGAATACTGACGCACATCCGCCGGCACGTGCGCTTTACGATACCAGTAATCGGCATTGTCCATGTCCCCTCCCAAGCGATGGATATGCGCATGAATCAGACAGGACAACTCGTCCTTACAGGGCTGAATGAGTTTGTGCGAGGTCTCCAGGTCTCCCTCTCTAATTAAGTCAAGTATTTTCAAGTGGTTACACTGCATAATCAAGATTTTATTTCGGCTTCAGATGCGGAAATAGTATCACGTCTCGGATGGTCTGCGAGTCGGTTAGCAGCATCACCAGACGGTCGATGCCGATCCCCTCGCCCGCCGCCGGCGGCAGCCCGTATTCCAATGCTCGAATGTAGTCTTCATCATAGTGCATGGCCTCTTCATTCCCGGCATCCTTTTCCGCCGCCTGCGCCCTAAAACGTCGCGCCTGTTCTTCGGGGTCGTTCAACTCCGAGAAACCATTGGCGATCTCCCGCCCGCCGACAAAAAACTCAAAGCGGTCGGTAACGGCGGGGTCGGCGTCATTGGTGCGCGCCAGCGGTGAGACCTCTGTCGGGAATGCGGTGATAAAGGTCGGCGTCCTGAGCCTTTTTTCAACGCCCTTCTCAAAGATCTGCATATGCAGCTTGCCGATCCCGTAGCTTTCCTTCACTTCAACCCCTATCTTTCCGGCAAAGGCCCTCAGGTCTTCCAGGTTGTCCAGGTTCGTTGCGGTCAACTGCGGGATAAAATGCAGAATGGATTCCTTCAACGTCATACGCGCAAACGACTTGCCGAAGTCATACTCCTCATCGCCGTATCTAACCGTAGTATCCTGCAAGATCTCTTCACAAAGCTCGCGCAACATGTTTTCGGTCAAGTCCATCAGGTCGCGATAATCCGCATAGGCCTGGTAGAACTCCAACATGGTAAATTCCGGGTTATGTCGGGTCGACAGCCCCTCATTGCGGAAACTGCGATTGATCTCAAAGACGCGCTCCATCCCCCCCACCACCAGCCGTTTCAGATATAGCTCGGGCGCAACCCGCATATACAAGGGCATATCCAGGGCGTTATGGTGCGTGACAAAGGGCTTCGCCGCGGCGCCGCCCGGTATGGCCTGCATCATCGGCGTCTCCACCTCTACAAACCTACGTTTATGTAAAAAATCCCGTAGGTAGTGAATGACGCGGGTACGCGTCTCAAACACCCGGCGCGATGTCTCGTTCATGATCAGATCGAGATAGCGGCGGCGATAACGCTTTTCCACATCCGTCAAACCGTGAAATTTCTCCGGCAGGGGGCGAAGCGACTTGGTGAGTAGGATCGGCGGCACCGACAGCCGCACCCTTATAAAAAGATCACCCGTGCGCGATTTCCGCACGTATCCTTCCACCCCGACGATATCCCCGATATCCCAGCCATCCGTCTCTTTCTCATAGGGAGCGTCTTTTTGAAGATAGGCTTGTATACGTCCGGTCACGTCCTGTAACACGATAAATCGTCCGCGGCGCGCCGTGATGCGCCCCGCAACCTTCACAATCTTTTTCAGGCCTTCAAGCTCTTCCCTGGATCTTTCGCCAAACGTATCCTGTAAATCCTGTGCGTAGCGGTCCCGGCGAAAATGGTTGGGAAAGGCGTTGCCGTGCGCGCGCAGGCCCTCCAATTTTGCACGCCGGCGGGCAGTCAGTTTATGTTCGTCTTGTCGATCCTTGTCCGCCATGACTCAAACTCCGCTTTTCAGGCTCGCCTCGATAAATCGGTCAAGGTCGCCGTCTAGTACCGCCTGGGTATTACCCGTCTCTACCGAGGTGCGTAAATCCTTGATACGGGACTGATCCAACACGTAGGAACGAATCTGGCTGCCCCAACCGATATCGGCCTTGCTGTCCTCGACGGCCTTCTGTTCCCCGCGGCGCTTCTGAATTTCCAGTTCGTAGAGCTTCGCCTTGAGCTGCTTCATTGCCACATCCTTGTTCTTGTGTTGGGAGCGATCGTTCTGGCATTGTGTCACGACGCCGGTAGGCAGATGGGTAATGCGTACCGCCGATTCCGTTTTGTTGACATGTTGTCCGCCGGCGCCGCTGGCACGGTACACATCGATACGCAAATCCGCCGGATTGAGTTCTACGTCAATGTCGTCATCGACTTCGGGCGACACGAATACGGCGGCAAAAGAGGTGTGCCGACGATTCCCCGAGTCAAACGGCGACTTGCGCACCAGACGATGCACGCCGGTTTCGGTACGCAGCCAGCCAAATGCATAATCGCCTTCAAACTTAATCGTTGCACTTTTGATGCCGGCAACTTCGCCCGGAGATACCTCGATCAACTCGGTACTGAAACCCTTTCGCTCCCCCCAACGCAAATACATACGTAACAACATTTCCGCCCAGTCTTGTGCCTCGGTGCCCCCCGAGCCGGCCTGAACGTCCAGAAAGGCGTGATTGGCGTCCATTTCACCGGCAAACATACGGTGAAATTCCAGCTTGGCAACATGCGATTCAAGTTGTTGCAAGTCATTTTCAATAGCCTGCAAGGTCTCCCCGTCGGCCTCTTCTATGGCCAAGGCCAACAGCTCATCGGCTTCGGCGATCCGATCTTCAGTCCCCTCGATTGTGGTTACCACTGCTTCAAGTCTGGCGCGCTCCCTGCCAAGCGTCTCTATAAGATCGAGCCGATTCCAGTTGTCGGGGTGTTCCAACTCTCGGTTGATTTCGTCAAGGCGTTCACGCTTGCCGTCATAGTCAAAGATACCCCCTGAGACCATCGCAGCGAGCTTGTAAATCCTCTATCAACTTTTGTATAGTACTAGTTTCCATGTTTTCCTTTCCCAAAGCGTGTACAAACGTGCACATATAATAGAATAAAGACAAATAAATAGTTTAAGGGAATAACATACAATTTACCGCAGGATGAATCAGAATCACCGTACTGAACCATCCGCATAAAAGCCACCGACTCTCAAACTATTGATACTCCCCCCCCCCCCCCCCCCCCCCCCCCCCGCAGCTTTTCGCCAAGTAATATGGGACGTTCCCTAACCTCTCGCGGGGTCTGGGTCGTCTTCGCCCTCTTTCTGTTGGCGGGCATCGCCGTACTCGACGACTACGGCGTTGCGCGAGATGAAGTTTCACAAAGGAAATACGCTGAAGAAAACCTGGATTACATACTGGGAAACTCGGACACTTTTTTAACAAGACATGATGCGTTTTACGGTGCCACCTTTGACTTATCACTCTTGCTGGCGGAACGTATCCTAGGAGTAGAAGACCCCCGCACCAGCTATCTCAGTCGTCATCTGTTGACTCACCTGTTCTTTCTGTTGGGCGCGGCCTGCTGTTACCTGTTGACCCTACGCCTGTTCAATAATCGTCTACTCGCCCTGGCCGCCATGCTGCTGTTTCTGCTGCACCCCCGTCTCTATGCCCATTCCTTCTTCAACAGCAAGGATATTCCTTTCTTTAGTATGTTTATGATTACCCTGTTGCTGATTCATCGGGCTTTTGAACGCGACACCGTGCGGGCGTTTTTGTTATGCGGTGCGGCGGTGGCGGTGCTGATCAACCTTCGGGTCATGGGCGTCATGCTGTTAATTGCGGTGGTAGCGATGCGGGGCTTGGACGTTGGGTATGCCGAAGGCAAGCAGGAGCGCATACGGGTGCTCAAAACCCTCGGCGGTTTCATACTGAGCAGCGTCCTCGTGTTGTATGCCATTTGGCCGTATTTGTGGGAAGACCCGCTCGGGCGGTTGGTGGAGGCCATTACCATCTCTTCTCATCTCCCTCACAAGAGTGTCGAACTATTCAAGGGAGAATTAGTCAGCACTGTTGATCTCCCATGGGACTACCTTCCCACCTGGTTTTTGATCACGACGCCGTGGGTGGCGTTGTTGTTGGGGTTGATCGGTATCTTTCTGGTATTGGGTCACGGTATCCTTCGGCCGGGAGATATATTACACAACACGCCGTTGCGCTTTCAATGGTTGCTGTTGGCTTGTTTTATCTTGCCCATACTGGCCGCCATCGTTCTCAGGCCTACGCTTTACAACGGCTGGCGGCAGATGTACTTCATTTATACACCATTCTGTCTGTTGGCGGTATATGGCCTGTATCAACTGGTATCCCTTTCCAAGAAAAAACACTGGAGAGTTGGAGTTTATGCCCTGACGGGGGTGGGTTTGGGAATCGTCGTCATGGAAATGGCACAAATTCATCCTTACCAAAATGTCTACTTCAATACCTTGGTAGACCGTCACACGCCGGAGTATCTGCGCACCCGGTATGATATGGACTATTGGAGAACTTCCTATCGTGAAGGGTTGGAATACCTGCTGGAACGCTACCCCAACTCGCCTATCTATGTTTACGGGGAGCATGATCATGCAAGCAAAAATCGAATGATTCTGCCTGCATCAGACCGGCAACGAATCACTTTTAGTAACGCCCGTGCCGAGGTCTACATCACCAACTATCGTGAGTATACCGAGAAAGGAAGAAAACCACCCGATCCCTTCAATTTTATCTATACGCGCAAGGTCTATAACAACACTATTCTTGCTGTGCAAACTACGGATTTGGCGTTGTTGGATGAATCCGGTCAAGCCTTCTATCGGGACACGTACCAAAAAGTAAAAACCCGTGCACCGATCACACGTTCCGTCTTTGACGTATACCAGCACGAGGACAGGCTGGTCTACATCCGGGAACCCTGCAATCCGAGTGACCTGCGGGAACGCTTTTTCGTACACATCTTGCCAGTCAACGAAACCGACCTTCCCGGCTGGCGAAAGCCACACGGATTTGACAATCAAGACTTTAATTTCCACGAGTACGGAGTACGCTTTGACGGAAAATGTATGGCGGTCGTGCCGTTGCCCGAATACGACATTGCAGAAATCCGCACCGGACAGTTCACTCGAAAAAGCGTGATTTGGGAAAGGAAATTTTCTCTCAAACAGAACTGAACCTCCGGGCAGGCGTTTGCGGAAGCTATAACGTCTTCTCACGTTGTGTCTGGTAAACTGTGATGTTGCAATGCCTTGCTTTTGAGCCATATAAAAGACTCGTCCAGCTACCAAACGATTGATACCTTTACCCTGTGGTTCTCATTCCCCCTGTGGCTTCCATTCCCCCCCGTAGTTTCTCGCCAAGTAGTACAGGACGTTTCCTAACCTCTCGCGGCGCCTGGGTCGTCCTCGTACTCTTTCTGTTGGCCGGCATCGCCGTACTTGATGATTACGGCGTGGCGTGGGATGAGAAGAAGCAAAGACGCATTACCGAAGCCAACCTCAGCTACATACTGGGAAGCCATGACGGCCTGCAACTGAAACAAAAAGATAAGCATTACGGCGTCGCCTTCGAACTCCCCCTGCTGCTGACGGAACGCCTCCTTGGACTGGAAGATACCCGTACCATCTATCTCAGCCGTCATCTCCTGACCCACCTGTTCTTCCTGTTGGGCGGGCTCTGCTGTTACCTGTTGGCCGTGCGCCTGTTCAACAACCGAATCCTCGCCCTGGCCGCCATGCTGCTGTTCCTGCTACATCCCCGCCTCTATGCCCATTCCTTCTTCAACAGCAAGGATATTCCTTTCTTTAGTATGTTTATGATTTCCTTGTTCCTGATTCATCGCGCCTTTGCACGCGACACCATGCGGGCGTTTTTGTTATGCGGTGCGGCGGTGGCGGTGCTCATTAACCTTCGGGTCATGGGTGTCATGCTGTTGATTGCGGTGGTGGGGATGCGGGGCTTGGATGTCTGGTACGCTTCAGACAAACAGGAACGCATACGGGTGCTCAAGACTCTCGTATCGTTTGTGGGGGGCGGTGTCCTTACCTTGTATGCCATCTGGCCGTACTTGTGGGAAGACCCGCTCGGGCGGTTGGTGGAGGCCATTACCGCCGCTTCCCGTTTCCCTCGCGAAAGTGTCGAACTGTTCAAAGGGACGCTTGTCCATAGTACCGATCTTCCGTGGGAGTATCTTCCCACCTGGTTTTTAATTACGACGCCGTGGGTGGTGCTGTTGTTGGGGTTTATCGGTATCGTCCTGGTATTGGGTCGCGGCATCCTTCGGCCGGGAGATATATTGCGCAACACGCCGTTGCGCTTTCAGTTGTTATTGTTGATCTGTTTTATATTTCCCATACTGGCGGTCATCGTTTTCAATTCCGTACTCTACGATGGCTGGCGGCATATGTATTTTTTGTATGCGCCGTTCTGTCTGTTGGCGGTGTATGGCCTACATTGGCTGGTATCTTTTTCCAAGGAGAAGTACTGGAAGGTTGGCGTTTATGCGGCGGCGGGGATTGGCCTGGTCATGGTGGTCATCGAAATGGTGCAGATTCATCCGTACCAAAATGTCTACTTCAATGCCCTGGTAGACCATCATACACCGGAATACTTGCGCACCCAATATGAGATGGACTATTGGGGGACTTCCTATCGTGAAGGGCTGGAATACCTGCTGGAACACTATCCCGACTCGCCCGTCCATATTTACGGGAAGGATGGCCATGTAACAAGAAACCGGATGATTCTGCCTGCAACAAACCGACAGCAAGTCATAGAGGATCACGCGCGTGCCGACTTCTACCTCGACGACTACCGTCGAGATGTTTGGAAAGGAAAAAAACTCGACACCTTCAATTCTATTTATACGCGCAAGGTCTATAACAACACCATTTTTTCGGTATACGCCGTGAACCTGGACTTTCTGGATGAATCAAGTCAGGCCTTCTATCGGAACGTCTACCACAAAACAAAGACCCGTGAGCCGGTCACGCGTTCCTTTTTTGACGTATACAGATACGAGGGCAGGCTGGTCTATATCCGGGAACCCTGCAACCCAAATGACCTGCGGGAGCGCTTTTTCGTACACATCTTGCCGGTCAACAAAACCGACCTTCCCGATTGGCGAAAGCGGCACGGGTTTGAAAATCTGGACTTTGACTTTTACACGTATGGAATACGCCTTGACGGAAAATGTATGGCGGTCGTGCCGTTGCCCGAGTATGACGTTACAAAGATACACACCGGGCAATTCACTAGAAAAGGCAGGGTTTGGGAAAGGAAGTTTTCTTTCAAGCAAAACTGAAACATTAGTCAGCGTTTCGGAAGCTATCCTGTTTCCCCCGCCTTGTATTCTGATAAACTATGACGTTTTATGAGAGGCAACCCCCGCAAGGACAGACGAATGCCGCGAAGTGCATATGAGTGAAACTTCACGGAGGCGACCCGTGCGTTATATCGACAGCTTGCAAACGGGCAATATCGGAATATAACTCCCATAACTCATGACAAAAAATTCCCTCTACTATATCGCTTGCGTGGCCCTGCTCGTCATTGCCGCGGCACTACGCTTTTACAATTTGTCGGAAAACTCCCTATCGTATGACGAAGCTATGGTAGCCACTCACGCAAGCGGTACATACGCCAAACTGTTTAACAAGACGCAATACAGCAATACCTCGCCGATCCTCTATCACCTGGTGCTGCATGGGGTACAGAAAGTAAACCGCTCGACCTTCAGCGTCCGCCTCGTGCCGGCGACCGCCAGCGTACTCGCCGTCGCGGTACTGCTATTTCTGCTCCCTCACGCAGGGACCCCTCGCATGGCGGCCTTCCTGTCCGGTCTCCTCGCAACGGTTTCCATCGAGGCCATACAACATGCGCAGGATGTACGGGAATATTCTGTCGATGCACTGGTGGCCGCACTGCTGATCGTCGGCCTGCTCGCCTACCTAAAAAAACGGAAAACCATCCTGCTTTGTGTGTCCCTGCTGATTGCCCCGCTGATTCAGTACGGCCTGGTGCTATTCGCAGTGGCGGTACTGGCGACCGCCATGGTAATGCGTCGAGAGGACGAGACCTCTCATTGGCTAAAACAACGTATCGGTTTGATACCGCCAAGCCTATTCTTCCTGACGGGCGGCATCATCAGCTATTTCACCACGTTACAGTACCAGATAGAAAGTCAATACAATCACGTGATGAACTATCTTGCCCAGAACTATTATCAGAGAATTCCGGGCGATACTATCATTTCGATACTTGATTTTGTATTTTCTCGAACGTTGCAACTGTTGGATTACCACCTGTCGGCAATGGTTGCGGCAGGGGCATTGGTCGCCTTTTTAGTAGCCATCCTGATCCTAATAAAGACGACCAATCAAATCGGTGCAATTACTTTACTCTTTCTCTTTTCCTTACTCACCGCCTCATTGGCCGCCGTATTGCAAATCTATCCCCTTGGTTCAATTAGGCAGTGCCTGTATCTTGGCCCTATTATCTTCGTGGCGTTCGGCTATACCGTACATTCGATAGCGAGTCGCCTGCCCCGTCCCCTGGCACAAGCGGGACTCACCGCAATCACCGGCTTGATCATACTGGCGGGCGCCACCAACATCGTTGCGGCCAACTCGAACAAAGCAATCTATCTGGAAGAGAAAAAAACTCGGGAAATCCTCGCCATCCTGGAAGAACAAGCACGGGAAGATGACCTGGTCTATATCTCCGGTTATGCGGTCCCAATTGTAAAGTTTTATCAAGGAAATGAAGACAGGGAGAACTACTATTATGGGAAATATTGCTGGTTCTGGACAAATAAAGAAAAATGTCAACAGGAGTTGTCTAATTTATATTCTTTACATTCTTTTGATACCGGAAGGATATGGGTCTTCTTAAATTTGCTTGCAGGAAACTGGTATGTATATGAAGGAATGAACCCATGGACACAGGAAGGTATAGAGAGAAGTATCAGGATGCAGATCGAAACTTGGCAGACTGATCTGATAGTCGGCGGCAGCGGCGCCTATCTCTTCCTCCTGGATGAAAAAACGAGTCCGCAAATAAAGAAGCGACAGCAGATCCTACGAGAAAGATCGAAAATGTATCGACAAATCGTCCTTAGTCAGGAACCGGTTATCCGTTCCAATTTTGATATATATCTGTATGGAAACAGCCTGATCTACCTCAAGGAATCCTGTAGCTGGAAAGAGGATACCAACCCCTGGATTTTTTTACACTTCATTCCAAAGAACATAGACGACCTGCCCGAATTCCGCCGGCCGCAGGGTTTTGAAAACGCGGACTTTCATTTTTTCGAACACGGGAAGCGCTTTGATGGAAAATGTATGGCGATCGTGCCGTTGCCCGAATACGACATTGCAGAACTCCGTACCGGACAGCACACCGAGCACCAAGGCGATCTCTGGGACGTCCGTTTGCAACTACAAGCCGACAAAGACGCCCAAACTGCTGCTACGGTATTGTCAGAAAAGACTCCGCTGCTAGATAGTACCCCATGGCGGGACATTATCTCCGGGAAAAAACCGGTGATTGATTCCGTCTTCGACGTGTATCTGGACGAGAACAAGCTGATCTACTTCAGACAACCCTGCGCGCCGGCAGATACGCGCACCAACTTTTTCCTGAACGTCTATTCAGAGGATACGAATAATATTTCCAACCGAAAAGACGGCCTGATAAAAACAAAAATCCCCTTTTATTTCTCTATGCACGGCAAACGTTTTGACGACCAATGCGTGGCCGTCGTACCGTTGCCCGAGTATGACAGTGACATCGTCCGTATCAAGACCGGTCAGCAGCGACCCGATAGGCGCAAAGTGTGGAAAGGGAAATTTTCTCTCAAACAAGACTGAAACCCTAAGCAGGCGTTTCGGAAGCTATCCTGTCTCCCCCGCGCCGTATTCTGATAAACTATGACGTTTTATGAGAGGCAACCCCCGCAAGGATAGACGAATGCCGCGAAGTGCGCCGGAATGAGCAAGGTACCTCTAAATAAATCAAAGCGTGTTTTATGATGAGCAAGCCAACGTATTCTTCCCCCCGCAGCTGTAATCTCCTGTCCGTTATCGTGCCCTGCTTTAATGAGCAGGAAGTGATCCACACGATGTATCGCCACACCGTTGCCGCGCTGGAAAAAGTCCCTGATCTGAATTTCGAAATCCTTTACGTAGATGACGGCAGCCGCGATACCACCCTGGATATCTTACGCGAGCTGCACGGCAATGATCCGCGGGTGCGAGTCATTGCCTTGTCGCGTAATTTCGGAAAACAGATCGCCGTCACCGCCGGGATGGAGAACGCCGATGGTAACGTCGCCGTCCTTCTTGATGCCGACCTCCAGGATCCGCCCGAACTCATTAGCGAGATGCTGGCCCGCTGGCGCGAAGGGGCCGACGTTGTTTATGGCGTGCGTACTTCCCGTAAAGGTGAGAGCCTCTTTAAAATCTGGACATCCAATCTATTCCTCAAGATCATAAACTCCATCTCCGAATTCGACATCCCTCGGCAATCGGGCGACTTTCGACTGATGGACCGCAAAGTGATGGAAGCCTTTCTCGCCATGCCGGAACGCAACCGCTTTGTACACGGCATGTTGAACTGGGTCGGCTTCCGTCAGGAACCCGTCTATTTTCAACGTCCTCCACGAAAAGCGGGGACTACCAAGTACCCCTTAAGAATGATGTTGGGCCTCGCCATGAATGCCGTCACATCATTCTCCATTCACCCCTTGCGCCTGACGACGTGGGCGGGCTTCCTGACCTCGGGCCTTGCTCTGCTGTCTATCATCTATGTGCTTGCTGTACGCATCTTTACCGACAATTGGGTTTCAGGCTGGGCAATCACCCTTACCGCCATTCTGTTTCTGGGCGGCATACAGCTTCTGATCATCGGCATTCTTGGCGAATACGTGGGGCGCATTTACGATGAAGTGAAACAACGCCCGCTATACTTGGTCAAAGAGCGGATGGGGTTTGCAACCACCGCCCGCGAATCGCCCGAACGTTCGCAAAAATCGATCAGTGAATAGCACCCCAATCCGATGGCTCAAGCTGTCATTCGGCCTTGCCATCGCGGCAGGCTTTATCTGGCTGCTGGTACGCGAATTAAACCTGGACTTACTGGCACAGGCATTCACAAGCCTGACCATTTCCACCGCTCTTGTCGCACTTCTTCTGATGGCGACGGTGCAGGGAGTCTGTATCGTCCGCTGGTGGTGGATGTTGCGCATCCTGGAACCAAAATTATCACTCGGCGCCTGTGTCCGACCGTATCTTGCCAGTGTCGCGGTCAACAATGTATTGCCTTTGCGGGCCGGTGACGCGCTTCGCGTCCTGGGCTTTCGGCGGCAGCTCCAGTCTCCCGCCATGCGGGTATTGGGAACACTTGTCATTGAACGGGTTCTGGACACGATCGTAGTATCGATAATCCTCTTTCTGAGTTTGCTTGGCTTGTCTGAAATGACCCTCCCGCGTGATATTATCGTCGTGGTAACGTGGCTGGCAGGCGCAAGCGTGGCTGTCATGCTGACCTTGATTCTGGCTCTGCCCGTACTTGAGCGGATACTGCACCGACGGCATCTTCCGGAGCGGCATCCCGTCTCCGGCCAACGCTGGCTCAGGATTGTCTTTGAACAAGGTACCTACCTGATCAAGGCGTTCAGTTTGGTGCGATCCGTACCAAAGATGATTTCGCTCATCGGCATGACGGCGATGATTTGGATATTTGAAGGTATAATATTTGTCGTCATCGCCTCGACACTTCAAGTCGGTGTTTCGCCGCTGGCTCCGTGGCTGTCAATGGCGGCCGGCACGCTCGCCACGGCGATCCCCTCCGCACCGGGCTACCTCGGCACATACGATTATTTTGCCACCCAAGGCTTCGTCGTGTACGGTGCTTCTCTCGAAGTTGCCGTCGCTATCGTCCTGATCGCTCGTCTGACGTGGATACCGTTGACGATTGCCGGCCTGCTTTGCTACGGGTTGCCGTTCATGTTTTCCGGGCTATCCGTCCGCCGCCGGAAAAACTTGGGCGTATGAGTGAAACTTCACAGAGGCGACCTGGGCGTTATATCGACAGCTTGCAAACGGGCGACATCGGAATATAACTCCCGTAACTCATGACAAAAAATTCCCTCTACTATATCGCTTGCGTGGCCCTGCTCGTCATTGCCGCGACACTGCGCTTTTACAATTTGTCGGAAAACTCCCTATCGTATGACGAAGCCTTAGTAACCACTCACGCAAGCGGTACATACGCCAAACTGTTTAACAAGACGCAATACAGCAATACCTCGCCGATCCTCTATCACCTGGTGCTGCATGGGGTACAGAAAGTAAACCGCTCGACCTTCAGCGTCCGCCTCGTGCCGGCGACCGCCAGCGTACTCACCGTCGCGGTACTGTTATTTCTGCTCCCTCACGCAGGCATCCCTCGCATGGCGGCCTTCCTGTCCGGCCTCCTCGCAACGGTTTCCATCGAGGCCATACAGCATGCCCAGGATGCACAGGAATACTCTGTCGATGCGCTGGTGGCCGCACTGCTGATCGTCGGCCTGCTCGCCTACCTAAAAAAACGGAAAACCACCCTGCTTTGTGTGTCCCTGCTGATTGCCCCGCTAACTCAATACGGCCTGGTGCTATTCGCAGTGGCGGTACTGGCGACCGCCATGGTAATGCGTCGAGAGGACGAGACCTCTCATTGGCTAAAACAACGTATAGGTCTGGTACGGCCAAGCCTATTCTTCCTGACGGGCTGCGTCATCAGCTATTTCACCACGTTACAGTATCAGATAGAAAGTCAATACCACAACGTGATGAACTACCTTCACCACTATTACTATCAGGGAATCATTTCGGGCGATACTATCATTTCGGGCGATACTATCATTTCGATACTTGATTTTGTATCTTCTCGAACGTTGCAACTGTTGGGTTACCACCTGTCGGCAATGGTTGCGGCGGCGGCATTGGTCGCCTTTTTAGTAGCCGCCCTGATAAAGAGGACCAATCAAATCGGTGCAATTACCCTGCTCTTTCTCTTTTCCCTACTCACCGCCTCATTGGCCGCCGTATTGCAAATCTACCCTCTTGGCTCAATTAGGCAGTGCCTGTATCTTGGCCCCATTATCTTCGTGGCGTTCGGCTATACCGTACATTCGATAGCGAGTCGCCTGCCCGTATCCCGTCCCCTGGCACAAGCGGGACTCACCGCAATCACCGGCTTGATCATACTGGCGGGCGCCACCAACATCGTTGCGGCCAACTCGAACAAAGCAATCTATCTGGAAGAGAAAAAAACTTGGGAAATCCTCGCCATCCTGGAAGAACAGGCACGGGAAGATGACCTGGTCTATATCTCCGGCTATGCGGTCCCAACTGTAGAATTTTATCAAGGAAATGAAGACAGAGATAACTATTTCTATGGAAGATATTGCTGGTTCTGGACAAATAAAGAAAAATGTCAACAAGAGTTGTCTGATTTATATTCTTTTGATACCGGAAGGATATGGGTCTTCTTAAATCTGCTTGCAGGAAACCAATATATACATACAGGAGTGGGGCAATGGGTACAGGAAAATATAAAGACAACGATCAGGACACAGATCGAAACTTGGCAGACTGAGCCGATAGTCGGCGGCGGCAGCGGCGCCTATCTCTTCCTCCTGGATGAAAAAACGAGTCCGGAAATGAAGAAGCGACAGCAGATCCTACGAGAAAGATCGAAAATGTATCGACAAATCGTTAGTCAGGAACCGGTTATCCGTTCCACTTTTAATATATATCTGCATGAAAACAGCCTGATCTACCTCAAGGAATCCTGTAGCTGGAAAGAGGATATCAACACCTGGCTTTTTTTACACTTCACTCCAAAGAACAGAGAAGACCTGCCCGAATCTTTCCGAGCGCACGGTTTTGAAAATGCGGACTTTCGTTTTTTCGAACACGGGAAGCGCTTTGATGGAAAATGTATGGCGATCGTGCCGTTGCCCGAATATAAAATTGATATGATCCGTACCGGACAGTACACCGAACACCAAGGCGATCTCTGGGATGTCCGTTTGCAACTACAAATCGACAAAGACGGCCAAACTGTTGCTACGGTATTGTCGGAAAAGCCCCTGCTGCTAGATAGCACCCCATGGCGGGACATTATCTCCGGGAAAAAACCGGTGATTGATTCCGTCTTCGACGTGTATCTGGACGAGAACAAGCTGATCTACTTCAGACAACCCTGCGCGCCGGCAGATACGCGCACCAACTTTTTCCTGAACGTCTATTCAGAGGATACGAATAATATTTCCAACCGAAAAGACGGCCTGATAAAAACAAAAATCCCCTTTTATTTCTCTATGCACGGCAAACGTTTTGACGACCAATGCGTGGCCGTCGTACCGTTGCCCGAGTATGACAGTGACATCGTCCGTATCAAGACCGGTCAGCAGCGACCCGATAGGCGCAAAGTGTGGAAAGGAAAGTTTTCAGCCCCGCAGGGATAGGGATGCCGGCGGCAATCCCCTAAGGTCATCGAGGCACTCCCTTCAACCCTCTGCGGGCGCCAGATACTGCACGTTAAGCTGCAACGACCGCGCACCCCTAAATTCATTCACCTCAAGCCGATAGGCAACGCGCACCTTGCCGACATTTCCGTTCCACGCATCCCCGTCAACGTTGAATGCGATGGCCTCAACCTGCTTGTCCCCGCCTGCGGGAATCAAATGCAACTTCAAGTGACGTTCGCCAACAAGACGGTGTCCGTCAACATCAAAAACCCCATCAAACACCGGCTCGGCAAACCCCTGCCCCCACGGCCCGGCACGCGATATCAGCTCGGCGGTGGCCAATGACAATTCGGTTTCATCCAGCTCGCCGTCCGATAACAACACGGCCTGTAACTGCTCCGGTGACACGATCTCCTCAACCGTATCATCAAATATTCGCGCAAAATCTCCAAGACGTTCCGCCGCAATGGTCAACCCCGCCGCCATGGCATGGCCGCCAAAGGTAATTATCAAATCCGGATGACGGGCGGCGATCAAGGCCAATGCGTCACGAACATGTAGCCCGGCGATGGAGCGTGCCGACCCTTTCAACCGATCGTCGCCGGCCTTTGCAAAGACCACCGCGGGCCGATGGAATCTTTCCTTGATACGCCCGGCAACGATGCCCGTCACGCCTTGATGCCACGCCGCATCGTAAAGGGTAATCCCGCTGCGGGTTGCCTCTTTTTCGGTCAGCTTTGTTGTTGAAGCCAGCATGTCCAAGGCCTCGGACTGCATGTTCAATGTGATGCGCTTACGTTCCTCGTTTAATTCGTTTAATTTCCCGGCAAGTGCCAGGGCGTGTTCTTCGTCGTCGGCAAGCAAACATTCAATCCCCGGTGACATGTCCTGCAATCGACCGGCGGCGTTCAGACGCGGGCCGATGACAAAACCCAGATCCGAGGCGGTCACCCGGGCACAGTCCTTGCCGGACACGGCCAACAGCGCACGAATACCCGCACAACACTTGCCGGCACGAATGCGCCGCAGACCCTGCTCCACCAAGGTGCGATTGTTATGATCAAGCCCGACCACGTCGGCCACGGTGCCCACCGCTACGATATCGAGGAACTGCGCAAGGTTGGGCTCTGCCTTTCCCTCAAACCATCGCCGTTCGCGCAACAATGCCCGTAACGCCAAAAGCAAGTAGAACACCACGCCCACGCCGGCAAGGTTCTTGCTCGGAAAATCATCCCGCGGCTGGTTGGGGTTGATAATCACGTCGGCTTGCGGCAGGGCTTCTCCGGGAAGGTGATGATCGGTAATCAGTACGTCAAGCCCTTCCGCCTTTGCCGCCGCGACGCCGGCAATACTCGAGATACCGTTGTCAACGGTAATGATCAGCGCCGGATCAAGCCTCGTGGCGATGGCGACGATCTCCGGCGTCAGCCCGTAGCCGTGCTTAAACCGATTGGGAACCAGATAACGAACATTGGTATAGCCAAGACTGCCTACCGCCTTTATAAACAGTGCCGTACTGGTTGCCCCGTCGGCGTCATAATCACCGACGACCACGACGCGCCCTTCCCTCTGCATACACTCATAAACAAGCCGGGCGCCGGCGTTTGCATTGAGCAATACTTCGGGGGGAATAATCCCGGAAAGCGAATAGTCTACCTCTTCAGTACCGTCTACCCCTCGCCGGGCGTAGACGCGCTGTAGAATCGGCGGGAGCGTATCAAGCGGCTTGCCGGGGGTGCGTTCAGGCCGCCGCTTAATGGTAGTGAACATGGGCGTGCATTTTAAAATATAATCGTACCAATATGCGAAAAATCACGCTTTTGGACATTTGGCGACGGCGATAAAGCCTTCCCCCGTAACATGGGGGTATTTTGAATATAATGATAATTTATTTTACAATCATGCGCTTATATCTATAAATTCATGTGTATTTTCTATACGGCGACACTCATTTATCGGTAGGATGCGCGCTGCGTAAGCTATGCCCGAACTACGTAACTATGCCCGAATTGCGTAAGCTATGCCCGAGCATATCCTTTTTTTAACCGGCAAGCTGGCTGAAAGAAGCCTGCATCGTATCCTGGAATCCATGCAGCCGACGGAATTCACCTATGAAATACGCCAACTGGGGGTGAGCGTAGCGGCACTGATGACTACCCGGCTCATTGAAAAACGCCTGAAAAACGTGGATAAGGCGGATAAAATCATCATTCCGGGACGTTGCCGAGGCGACATAGAAGCACTTTCCGGGTGGCTTGGCATTACGGTGGAACGCGGCCCGGAGGAACTCAAGGATTTACCCGCCTACTTTAACCGGCAGTCCAAAGAGATCGATCTGAGTCAACACGATATGCAGATCTTTGCAGAGATTATCGATGCACCCAACATGCCGACGGAGGGCATCGTTGAGCGCGCCCGTATCTACAGAGAAGACGGCGCCAACGTCATCGACCTGGGTTGCCTGCCCGGTACTCCTTTCCCTCATCTCGGGGAAGCCGTACAGACACTCAAAGCCGAAGGTTTTCAGGTCAGCGTTGATTCACACGCCCCCGAAGACCTGGTTACGGGCGGTAAAGCCGGTGCCGATTACCTGCTAAGCTTGAATGAAAACACCTTGTGGGTTACGGAGGAAGTGGAATCGATACCCGTAATCATCGGTAACAGCCCCGCCGACGTGGCATCGCTCTATCGTACAACCGAAAATTTGAGCAAAAAAGGCAAGCGATTCATCGCCGATGCTATCCTTGACCCCATTCATTTCGGTTTTACCGATTCCATTGTACGCTATCGCAATCTGCGCCGTCGTTACCCCGAAGTCGAGATAATGATGGGGATCGGCAATCTTACCGAGTTGACGCATGCGGATTCCACCGGCACCAACGCATTGCTGCTAGGCATTATGTCCGAGCTTAAAATCCAACATTTGTTGACTACGGAAGTTAGCGAGCATTGCCGATGTGCGGTGCGCGAGGCCGACCTTGCGCGGCGCATCATGTATTCATCGAAACTGGACGGCCTCCCTCCCAAAGACTACGACAACGGTTTGATGGCGCTGCATGAGCGCAACCCCTTTCCATATAATGCGGCAGAGATCGAAGGCATCGCCGCCGCCGTCAGAGACCCAAACTTTCGTATACAGGTGAGCGAAAAAGGTATTCACACCTATAACCGGGACGGCCTGTATGTCTCGACCGACCCCTATCAGGTCTATCCGCAACTGGATGTCGAAAACGACGGCGGTCACGCCTTTTATCTGGGGGTTGAACACGCGCGTGCGCAGATCGCCTGGCAACTGGGAAAACGCTATCAACAGGACGAGGAACTGGACTGGGGCGTGGCAAAGAAAAAAGAGCCGGAAAACCTGAATCGGGTCAAGGCCGTCGGATCGACCTGGCACACGCGCAAGGCCCGCAAGCGGAAAAAAAAGAAGTAACATGCCTTTCATCAGGGAATGTATCATTACCACTCTGGGAAAAGACCGGCACGTACACGTGGCACCGATGGGGGTCCACGAGCATGGTGCACAACTCGTCGTCATGCCCTTCAAACCCTCTGTAACGCTGGAAAATATTGAATACAGCGGCGCGGCGACCCTGAACTATACCGATGACGTGCGCGTCTATGCCGGATGTCTGACTAGCCGACACGCATGGCCCACCTGCCCCACCGACATGATCAAAGGCGTGCGGCTTGAACGCTGTTTGTCGCACACCGAGCTGAAGGTGGTAGATAAAATGGACGACCCGTTGCGCCCAAAA
This sequence comes from Gammaproteobacteria bacterium, assembly GCA_965242685.1. GTDB lineage: Bacteria > Pseudomonadota > Gammaproteobacteria > UBA4575 > UBA4575. The sequence goes on from OZ251487.1 coordinate 784,908, forward strand.
TATTTCTGTAAGATCGTCAATGAGGTCATACACGCACCGTTTCATGGCTATAATCGTGCACAGTTTGCGGTAATTGAACTTGCCATTCTGGTCAGCCGCCTGAACATGCTGCCCAGGGAAAAAATACATAAAGAAATCGAATATTTAACTATCGGCTATGAAAAGACTGCGGGCACCCGTGAAAAACAGGCATGGGGTTGGTTGATGGCAAAAGTGGACACTTTCATGAAGACACAAAGGGAAAAATAACCATGACGGGAATGCTTGCCAGTGTTCGAGACCTCCGGGAAGCCACATGCGTGTACGCAAAGGGTGCGGATATCATCGATCTCAAGGAACCTGATTTAGGCGCGCTCGGCGCGGTACCGCTGGCAGAGATTCGTCACATCGTTGATGAGTTATGGGAAAAATGTACGATCAGCGCTACGGTGGGCGATTTGCCCGCCAATGCCTTTACAACAATAAATAAGGTACTTCAAACCGCCGAAACCGGGGTTGATTACGTCAAGGTCGGGATCTTCAGCCAACGCCACCTGGAAACGTGCCTGCCGAAACTGATACATTGCACGAACCAAGGTATTGCCATCGTCGCCGTACTATTCGCCGACGTCCGGCTTGACATAGATTTTGCCGTCCGTGCGGCCCGCCGGGCACGACTAAAAGGCGTGATGCTGGATACTGCCCACAAAAACTCGGGGGGATTGCTACAGCAAAAAAAACCGTCACAGCTTGATCACTTCATCCGGCTTGCCAAATATAATGGCCTGCTTACCGGCTTGGCCGGCTCCTTGAAAATCAACGATATTCCGACACTATTGCAACTAAATCCTGATTATCTAGGTTTTCGTACGGCGTTGTGTGCCGCCGCCGACAGGAGCGGCAAGCTGGATATGAACGCCATTCGCCAAGTAAGAGAAAATATACCGCTGCACTTGCAAAACCGCTTGAGCATGGCCACCGACGTACCGACGAAGGCTGCGTCTAGAAAAGAGAGATATTCATAAACCACAACAACCAAAGTGTTATTTTTACCCGAGCCCTTCTTGCACCGGCCTTCAAGCACTTACGCAACAAAAGACATTGATTGCCCCCTTCCCCCGCAACTTCTCATTAAATAGTTCGGGACATTTCCTAACCTCTCGCGGGGCGTGGGCGGTCGTCCTCTCTCTCTTTCTGTTGGCCGGCATCGCCGTACTCGACGACTACGGCATATCGTGGGATTCACCTACACACAGGTCTCTCGCCGAAAAAAATCTCGATTACATACTGGGAAATTCAGACACCTTTCCGGCAAGAACATACGATTTCTATGGTATGACCTTTGACTTGTCAGCCTTGTTGGCGGAACGCCTCCTTAGACTGGAAGATACCCGTACCATCTATCTCAGCCGTCATCTCCTGACCCACCTGTTCTTCCTGGTGGGCGCGGCCTGCTGTTACCTGTTGGCCGTGCACCTGTTCAACAACCGAATCCTCGCCCTGGCCGCCATGCTGCTGTTCCTGTTGCATCCCCGACTCTACGCCCATTCCTTTTTCAACAGCAAGGATATTCCTTTCTTTAGTATGTATATGATCGCCTTGCTTCTGATTCATCGCGCCTTTGCGCGCGACACCATGCGGGCGTTTTTGTTGTGTGGTGCGGCGGTGGCGGTGCTGATCAACCTGCGGGTCATGGGCGTCATGCTGTTGCTTGCGGTGGTGATGATGCGCGGCTTGGATGTCTGGTACGCTTCAGACAAACAGGAACGCATACGGGTGCTCAAGACCCTCGGCGGTTTCATACTGAGCAGTGTACTCGTGTTGTATGCCGTCTGGCCGTACTTGTGGGAAGACCCACTCGGGCGGTTGGCGGAGGCCTTCACCATCGCTTCCCGTCACCTTTACCACATCCCTATATTATTTCGGGGAGAGTCTTTCGGTAATACCGATCTTCCGTGGGAGTATCTTTCCACCTGGTTTTTGATTACGACGCCGTGGGTGGCGTTGTCGCTGGGTTTTATTGGTATCGTCTTCGTATTGGGTCACGGTATCCTTCGGCCGAGAGATATATTGCGCAACACGCAACTGCGCTTTCAATGGTTCCTGCTGGCCTGTTTTATATTGTCCATATTGGCGGTTATTGTCTTCAAGCCTATACTTTACAACGGCTGGCGACACATGTACTTCATCTATGCGCCGTTCTGTCTGTTGGCGGCATTCGGTTTGTATCAACTGGTATCCGTTTCCAGGAAAAAATACTGGCAGGTCGGCGTTTATGCGGCGGCGGGGATTGGCTTGGTTGGGGTGGTCATCGAAATGGCACAGATTCATCCTTATCAATACTTATACTTCAATGCCCTGGTAGACCGTCACACGCCGGGATACCTGCGCACTCAATACCAGATGGACTATTGGGGGATTTCCTATCACCAAGGACTGGAATATCTGCTGGATCGCTATCCCGACTCGCCCATCCATATCTATGGGAAGGATGGTCATGTAGCAAGAAACCGGATGATTCTGCCTGCATCGGACCGGCAACGGATTGTGAGAAATACAACGCATGCCGACTTCTACATCGACGACTACTTTGGGTATACCCGACGAGGAAAAATGCCAGACCCCTTAAGTCCAATCTATACGGAGCAAGTCTACAACAACACCATTCTTACCGTGAAGAACATCAACCTGGATTTGCAGGATGCCCCCATCCAGGCCTTCTATCGGAACGTCTACCACAAGACAAAGACCCGTAAGCCGGTAATTCATTCCGTCTTCGACGTATACGTTGATCATAACAAGCTCGTTTATATTAAGGAATTATGTGACGGGGAAGACCTGTGGGAACACTTTTTCCTACACGTCTTGCCCGTCAACGAAACCGACCTTCCCGACTGGCGAAAGTCATACGGATTTGAAAATTTGGACTTTAGTCTTTATATATATGGAGTACGCTTTGACGGAAAATGTATGGCGGTCGTGCCGTTGCCCGAATATGAGATTGACTTGATTCGCACCGGCCAATTCCTTCGCGACAAGCCGGCCTGGGAAGCCACGTTTTTGCCGCAACGGAAGCAACAACAATTGACGGCGCGGCTGGCCGAAGTCCCGCAAGCGATCGCCTCCGGTACCCCTTTGATCAAAGCCGTCTTTGACGTGTATTGGTACAGAAGTGGTGGCGGGCTGCCCCATCATGATTCTGCTGTAGAGTTTCGGCATCAAGACATCTTGGTCTACGTTAGGGAGTCCTGTACCGAAAGCGATACCGAAGCGCGTTTTTTGCTACACATCTTTCCAAAGAACAGAGACGACTTGCCCGAATCCCGTCGGTCGCACGGTTTTGACAATCGAGACTTTGTTTTTCCCAAACACGGGATGCGGATGGACGGAAGATGTACGGTGGTCGTACCGTTGCCCGAATATGACATTGCAAAGATACATACCGGGCAATTCACGAACGAAGGCGTGGTTTGGGAAGAAAAACTTTCTCTCAAACAAGATTGAAACTCTAAGCAGGCGTTTGCGGAAGCTATAACGTTTTCTCACGTTGTGTTCTGGTAAACTGTGATATTGCAATGCCTTGCTTCTGAGCCGTATAAAAGACCCGTCCAGCTACCAAACGATTGATACCTTTACCCTGTGGTTCTCATTCCCCCTGTGGCTTCTCATTCCCCCCGCAGCTTTTCGCTAAGTAATACAGGGCGCTTCCCGGCCTCTTGCGGGGCTTGGATCGTCCTCGCCCTCTTTCTGTTGGCCGGCATCGCCATACTCGACGACTACGGTGTGTCGGGAGACGAAGACATACAGAGACGCCTTACCGAAGCCAACCTCAGCTATATACTGGGAATCCATGACGACCCGCAACTGAAACAAAGAGATAGGCATTACGGCATGGTATTTGAACTCCCGCTGCTGTTGGCGGAACGCCTCCTTGGATTGGAAGATACCCGTGCCATCTATCTCAGCCGTCATCTGCTGATTCACCTGTTCTTCCTGGTGGGTGGAGTTTGTTGTTACCTGTTGGCCGTGCGCCTGTTCAACAACCGTCTGCTGGCCCTGGCCGCTATGCTGCTGTTCCTGTTGCACCCCCGTCTCTATGCCCATTCCTTCTTCAACAGCAAGGATATTCCTTTCTTTAGTATGTTTATGATCGCCTTGTTGCTAATTCATCGCGCCTTTGCTCTCAACACCATGCGGGCGTTTTTGTTATGCGGTGCGGCGGTGGCAGTATTGATCAACCTTCGGGTGATGGGCGTCATGCTGTTGCTTGCGGTGGTGGCGATGCGGGGCTTGGACGTTGGGTATGCCGAAGGCAAGCAGGAGCGCATACGGGTACTCAAGACCCTCGGCGGTTTCATACTGGCCAGTGTATTGGTGCTATACGCCATTTGGCCGTACTTGTGGGAAGACCCGCTCGGGCGGTTGGTGGAGGCCATTACCACCGCTTTCCATTACCCTACTCATACCTCTATATTATTTAAGGGAGAGTCTTTCGGTAATACCGCTCTTCCGTGGGAGTATCTTCCTACCTGGTTTTTAATCACGACGCCGTGGGTGGCGTTGTTGTTGGGGTTTATTGGTATCGTCTTCGTATTGGGTCATGGCATCCTTCGCCCAAGAGATCTATTGCGCAACACACAACTGCGCTTTCAGTGGTTACTGCTGGCCTGTTTTGTGTTACCCGTACTGGCCACCATTGTTTTCAAGCCTACGCTTTTCAATGGCTGGCGGCACATGTACTTTCTATATGCACCGTTCTGTCTGCTGGCGGCATTCGGTTTGTATCAACTGGTATCCCTTTCCAGGAAGAAATACTGGCAGGTTGGCGTTTATGCGGCGGCGGGGATTGGCCTGGTTGGGGTGGTCATCGAAATGGCACAGATTCATCCGTACCAAAATGTATACTTCAATGCCTTGGTAGACCGTCACACACCGGGATATCTGAGCACGCAGTACAGGATGGACTATTGGGGGACTTCCTATCGCCAAGGACTGGAATACCTGCTGGAACGCTATCCCGACTCGCCCATCCATATTTATAGGAAGGATGGCCATTTAATAAGAAACTGGATGATTTTGCCTGCATCGGACCGGCAACGAATCGCTTTTAGTAACACACGTGCCGACTTCTACCTCACCAACTATCAGGCTGACAATTTCATTTATACGCGCACGCGCAAGCTCTACAACGACACCCTTTTTGCGGTGTACGCCTCGAACCTGGACTTTCTGGATGAATCCAATCAAGCCTTCTATCGGAATGTCTACCACAAGACAAAGACCCGTAAGCCGGGGGTTCGTTCCGTCTTCGACGTGTACGTTGATCAGGACAAGCTGGTTTATTATATCAAAGAGTCATGCACGTGGTCTGATGTAGGTAAACGCTTTTTTCTACACGTCTTGCCCGTCAACGAAACCGACCTTCCCGACTGGCGAAAGCCATACGGGTTTGACAATCGGGACTTTGTTTTCTACGAATACGGGGTACGCTTTGACGGGAAATGTATGGCGATTGTGCCGTTGCCCGAGTATGAAATCAGCTCGATCCGCACCGGGCAATACACTAAGGAAGGCGAGATTTGGGAAGGGAAGTTTTCAGTCCCATAGAGATAGGTGACCTAACTATCCCCAAGCATTTATAAAAGAATCCCGTGCAAATGAACCACCCACGGATCACGCGCGACAAATAAAAAGAGTTACACGATAAACGTAAAGTAATTTATAACTTAAAAAATATCTGTCCCGATTTATCCCGATTTGTCCCGATATTCTCCGCCTTTTAGTGCCTTTTCCAGACTCAAAAATAAACGCAACTCTACACAGAAAAAATTAACCCACAATCTACGCCGCTACCGTCCTCGCCCATTGTTTTACAATCCGTTTTCCCCTAGTCTGAATACAGGCTTGAAACCTTATAATCTGCAACGTAAACCCGCTGTAACCTTCCGCAACGTCCACGTATGAAACACTCGCACAGCTACGCGGGACCAAGCTACACGCTGATATTTGCCATCGGCACGGCGTTAAACATGGCCTTTGTAATCGTCGAAGCGGTATACGGATTACTTTCCAACTCGCTGGCATTGATTGCAGACGCCGGACATAACCTTGGCGACGTGCTGGCGTTGTTGCTTGCCTGGGGCGCGGCCCACCTGGCACAACGCAAACCTACCCGCACGAAGACCTACGGGTTGCGTCGCGGCACCATCCTGGCCGCCCTCATCAGCGCCTTGACATTATTGATGACGATGGCGGTCGTCGCCTGGGAGGCGATTGATCGATTTGCGACGCCCTCCGTGGTGAACTCAACGACCGTTATCATTGTCGCCACCATCGGCGTAGCCATCAACCTGGCTACCGCCCTACTGTTCCTATCCGGCAAAGACGACGATTTAAACATCAAGGCCGCATTCATGCACATGGCCGCAGACGCCGCGGTATCGTTCGGCGTTGTCATCGCCGGTATTGCGATCATGCTGACGGGTATATTTTGGCTCGACCCGTCGGCTAGCCTGTTGATCGTTGCGGTAGTTATCCTCAGCACGTGGACGTTATTGCACGATTCCTTCAATCTCGTGATGGACGGCGTCCCTAAAGGTATCGATCCGGATGCGGTCAGAGAGTTCATTCTCGAACAGGACGGCGTCAAGGAGATCCACGATCTGCATATATGGGGAATGAGCACCACACATGTAGCCCTGACCGCACACATCGTGCGTAACACCACCCAACTCGACGACCGTTTTTTACATCGGCTGTGCGCCGACCTGCAAAAAAACTTCGGCATCGTACACCCTACGATACAGGTGGAAATCGGCGTCGACGTTCAACCGTGCGAACAGGCACACCCCGACAGCGTGTAAGCAGATACAACAAATACAGACAAAATGGCTACTGAATATATTGCCCATGTAATAAAACCAAGCAAAGAGGGCAAGTGGGAAACCCATGCACTTGAAGAACACTTGTGTAAAGTTGCTGATTTAGCGAGAGAGTTTGCTGCGCCTTTTGGTAGCAGCGATTGGGCTTATCTTGCCGGCTTGTGGCATGACCTGGGCAAGTATAGGCTGGCTTTCCAGGCCCACATCAAGAAAAGTAGTGGATACGAGCCAGATGCCCACATCACTAGTGAAAAGAACTCAAATACACGACATGCCTCCACAGGTGCAATTTATGCCGTAAAAAAATTTGGTGATGGTTATGGTCGGATACTCGCTTATTTAATTGCGGGACATCACACGGGATTGCTGGACTCTGATAGAGATGAGGCTAAAGGTATAGCACTCGAGGAAATACTAAAGAAAGATAAAAAGCTCCTAGAAGAAGCGCTAAAAGAAAAAATACCCGACAGAATTTTGACTGGAGACCAACCACAACTTCCCCCTTTTCCTCTTAAGCCTTGTCATCTTCATCTTTGGATCCGCATGCTTTTCTCCTGTTTGGTTGACGCGGACTTCCTGGACACGGAACGTTTCATGTCTCCAAAGAAGACTAGTCAACGAAAACAAAAAATCGGTTTGAACAAAATGTTGTCGTGTTTCAACAAGCATATGGATGAGTTCTCGGAAAAACGAGATAAAAATTTAGTTAATTCCATACGTGCCAAAATACTTGAAGCATGTCGTAGAGAGGCAAGTGGTCAAACTAACGTGTACACCATGACGGTACCAACTGGCGGTGGGAAAACACTCTCAAGTCTGGCTTTTGCATTGGAACATGCTCTACAACATAACAAACGGCGTATTATTTATGCGATCCCCTACACCAGCATCATTGAGCAAACAGCAGATATATTTCGCAAGGTATTTGAACCACTGGGTGAGGTGCTTATAGAGCATCACAGTAACACTGACCCGGACGAGCCTGAAAAGGAAAAAAGTTGGTCAAGGCTTGCAACAGAAAACTGGGATGCTCCCCTTATCGTTACCACGACGGTGCAACTCTTTGAGTCTTTGTATGCGGCAAGGACAAGTCGCTGTAGAAAGTTACATAACTTGGTAAACAGCGTTATTGTATTGGACGAAATACAACTGCTGCCTCCTGAACAGTTGAATCCGATTCGCCATGCAATTCAATCGCTGAATCAGCATTACGACGTCACCTTTATCATGTCAACCGCCACGCCCACAGGCTTTAATGAACAAACTAGCCCCTTCGGGAAAAAGTTGTTGGAAGGAATTGAAAGCAAAGAAATTATTGACTCACCTGAACAATATTACGAAGCACTTAAACGAGTTAATATCAAATTACCCGATGATTTTAACAGACGCCAATCCTGGGATGAAATTGCTTCAGAGCTAAAAGGCTTTGATTCTGTCTTGGCTATTGTCAATAAACGCGAAGATGCCAGGATGCTCTGGGAAAAAATGCCCGATTACACTTTTCACCTTTCGGCACTGATGTGTGCAGAACACCGCTCAAAGATGATCAAGGAAATAAAAACTCGCTTGAAAAACAAAAAAACGACAAGAGTTGTCAGCACACAATTGGTCGAAGCCGGCGTCGATTTAGACTTTCTGGTGGTCTACCGTGCATTGGCGGGACTGGATTCCATCGCTCAAGCGGCGGGGCGTTGTAACCGCGAAGGAAAACTGGAAAAAGGAAAAGTTGTCGTATTTATTCCACCTACCAATCCACCCGCAGGGCTACTGACGGCAATACAGACCACCAGGTCTCTCCTTCATGGACATTGTAAGGAAAATATCCAAAGCCCTGAAACATTCAAAAAGTATTTCGATAGGTTTTATGCCGAGGTGAAAGAGCATGACAAAAACAAGGTACTAAAGAAATTGCAACAAGAAGCAGGTGAAGGAAATATCCAGTTTCGCACTGCGGCGCAACGGTTTAGAATGATTGACGATAAGATGATTCTGGTATTTGTGCGCTGGGGCGATGGGAAAAGCGATCAGTTATTAAGTATCCTAAGCAAAGATGGCCCCTGCCAATGGCTATTAAGAAAATTACAGCGCTATACTGTCAATATTTATAAATATCAATTCGAAAATATGCTCCGCCGTGGAGAAATTGAAGAAATCTATCCAGGATTTTATGCGCAGTCAAAAGCCGGCATTTACCACTCCGAATTAGGTTTGGTACCAGAACCAGAAAAGCTGACAGAGAAGCATGAAAATGTGATCTAAAAATGGAAAATAAAAAATCCGTCCCCGTATTTCATTAGAAGCCACAAAACGACAACGATGAAAATAGACCAAAACCTTGAAAGTGGCATTTTTGATATTAACTTTAACAGTGCTGGTTTCATAAAAAATTATAAAATTTTATTTGACTTTAAGTCTCTCCCGATAGATTATATACTTTAATTGCATAAAAGCAAGTGGATTGAAACTATTTAACTTTTAGTCTCTATTTTAATAATCGTTGCTAACTCAGTGAGTTAGCAACGATGGCATAACCAAATAGTCTAAAAATTTGAGAGAAGGTATTTTGGGCATGTATACATTAGAGGTTTACGGCGATTTTGCCTGTTTCACTCGGCCTGAAATGAAAGTAGAGCGGGTATCTTATGACGTCATCACACCTTCCGCGGCGCGAGCGATCTTTGAGGCCATTTTTTGGAAGCCAGGGATGTGCTGGCAAATCAATCAAATTGAAGTGCTAAACCAGATCAATTGGGTCAATATTCGGCGGAACGAGTTGGGGAATAGTGCTGTCGTTAGCGTTCGGAACGCCAAGACGATGATGAATGGCGGCAATGCCAATCTTCAAGTGTTAATTGAAGATGACCGCCAACAAAGAGCAGGATTCTTCCTGAGAGACGTGGCCTATCGGCTCCATGCCGACTTCAATATGGTCGATGCCAGCGGTCATGTTCATCTCTACCCGCATCTAAGGCCGGTCAAACACGAGCATGACACGTCCGGAAACACGCACACAAAATTCTCTGAAATATTCAAACGCAGGGCACGTAAAGGTCAATGCTTTAATCAACCTTACTTAGGAGTGCGAGAGTTTTCCTGTGCATTTCGATTGATAGATCAAAATGAATTGGAAGCGGCAAGAAAGGAGCATCCGGCCATTCAAGAAGACAAGGAATTGGGGTGGATGCTGTATGACATGGACTTTTCCGACCTGGGCAACCCAACCCCGCTATTTTTCAATGCAAAGATGACTAACGGTGTGGTTCATGTCCCTGCTCGTGACAGCGAGGAGGTCAAAGGATGATCCTGCATGCCCTGACACAATATTATGAACGTAAATCCACCGCCGAAAAAGGTGCGCTACCTCCATATGGTTTTGAAAGGAAAGAAATTTTAGCCGTTATTGAAATCGGTCGCCAAGGTGAACTGATCCAAATCCTCCGTAAAGATAAAGATTCAAAATCATCGGAATATACCGTACCTCAGAGTGTAAAAAGAGCAGCTAACATAGCTGCTAATCTCCTTTGGGACAACGCAGAATATGCATTGGGCATAGACATCAAAGGAAAACCTAAACGTGTTCTTAAAAAGCACAAGGATTTTATAGAACGAATAAAATCCCTTGATGAGCCGGCTAAAAGCGACGAAGGGACAAAAGCACTACTATGCTTTTTTGAGCGTGATTACATTGCAGCATTAAAGGAGGATCAACATTGGGAATTCCTTCAATTCAACCCCAATGTCAGCTTTCAGCTACAAAGTGATAATTTTCTTATCTGTGAGCGGGAAAGTATCAGAGATACTATAAAAAATAAGAATGAAAAATCATCAAACACCCATTCTATTTGTCTGGTGACAGGGAATCCAGCCGAGCCGAAAAGGCTGCATCCGGCGATTAAAGGTGTATGGGGTGCACAGCCTTCGGGCGCCAATATCGTTTCTTTTAACCTGAACTCTTTTAGCTCTTATGGAAAAAAACAAGGCCTAAACGCGCCGGTTGGAGAAAAAGTTACCTTCGAGTACACCACTGCACTGAATCATTTACTGCGCAAAGGGTCAGAACAGCGCTTTCAGGTAGGTGATGCCTCCACCGTATGCTGGTCGGCTGAAAAGAATGCTGAAAAGAATGATTTTGAAAATAACTTTGCAACGATATTTAAAGCAACACCTAGCACTATCAAAGATGACCCTGACAAATACACTGGCGCCGTTAAAGCAGTTTTTAATTCGATTCATCGAGGAGAAGATACGGACGATACGCGCCCCACGCATTTCTACGTCCTTGGGCTTGCTCCAAATGCCTCCCGAATTGCAATCCGCTTCTGGTTGATCGGGACAGTACGGGAGTTCTCACAACGAATTAAAAAGCATTTTGATGATCTGGAGATCAGGCGTGGAGCAAACGATCAGGAGTATTTACCGTTGTTTTTATTGCTTATCAATATAGCAGTGCAAGGGAAATCAGAAAATATCCCTCCTAATCTAGCCGGTGAAACCATGCGAGCTATCTTGGCTGGCCAACCTTACCCGTACACTCTCTTTGTAGCGGCAATCCGGCGATGCAAAGCAAAACAACACGTCAATTATCCGCGTGCGGCGATCATCAAGGCTTATCTCAACAGACGATCTGACAACGATATGGAGGTATTAAAAGTGGCTTTGGACAAAGAAAATGTAGACCCGGCTTACAGGTTGGGCAGACTATTTGCAGCACTGGAAAAGATACAGGAAGAGGCAAACCCAGGAATTAACGCTACGATAAAAGATCGCTATTATGGGGCAGCTTCCAGTAATCCTATAAGTGTTTTTCCCACTCTACTGAAATTAAAAAATCACCATATGGCTAAACTGGGAAATTCAGGGCGTAAAGTCAATTTTGAAAAACTATTAGGCGAAATAATGACTGATATTCCGCCATCTTTACCAACTGCCTTGCCATTACAAGGTCAAGGTAAATTCGCCGTGGGCTACTATCACCAACGTCAGGATTTCTTTACTAAACGCAACACGAACCCGTCAGGAGAAGAAGTATGAATCTGGAGAACCGATATGATTTTGTTTATTTGTTTGATGTAAAAGATGGGAACCCGAATGGCGATCCTGATGCCGGGAATATACCAAGAATTGACCCTGAAACGGGGCGAGGGTTGGTAACCGACGTCTGTCTAAAGCGAAAAATCCGTAACTACGTAAGTCTGATCAAAGGGTATGAAAGACCTTATGACATTTACGTGAAGGAAAAGGCAATTCTTAATCAAACTCATGACGAGGCGCATAAGGCAGTAGAAGCCGGGAAAGAAGCCACAGCAGAACTGGAAGAAAATGGTAAAAAACCAAAGCGCAAAGGTTCGGCTGATACGGTAAATGAAGCGAGAAAATGGATGTGTGAAAATTTTTATGACGTGAGAGCCTTTGGTGCAGTGATGTCCACTGGTACCAATTGTGGTCAGGTCCGGGGGCCTGTACAAATGACCTTCGCACGTTCAGTTGACCCTGTTATTCCCCAAGAGCACTCCATTACTCGAATGGCCGTCACAACCGAGAAAGAAGCAGAAGCTCAGTCTGGTGATAACCGAACAATGGGAAGAAAATTTACCATTCCCTATGGCTTATATAGATGTCACGGTTTCATTTCTGCTCATCTCGCGCAGCAAGCTGGTTTTATAGAAGATGACTTTGAATTGTTGCTAGAAGCACTAGAGAACATGTTTGAGCATGATCGTTCGGCTGCACGGGGTGAAATGACGGCTCGTGGGCTATATGTATTTAAACACGACAGCAAACTAGGCAATGCGCCCGCCCATAGCCTTTTTGACAAGATTACCGTTGCCTTAAAAGATAAGACCAAACCACCCAGAGAATTCAATAGCTACCAAATCTCGGTTGACAAAGAAGGCATTCCTCAAGGAGTAAAGCTTATTCGAAGGATCGGATAAGTGTATTTTTATTCTCAGCAGAGCAGAGGTACAGGTATACAGTGTAAATAACCTGGTAGCATGTACTTATTTTAAAGACTCTGGAAATTTTTAACAGGTGCTGGGTGCCTTATCGAAAAAGATGAGGGCCGACATCATACAGAGCTTAAAAAAAGTTACAGCTATTTTCCTACGTAGAGTTGCCTGTATAGCAAAGAAAGCAGACGAGACACCTACCCTGCCTGCTGCCTGAATGACTTAAAGATCATGGACGACCCAATTCCTATCTCTGCCTTGCAGCACTACGCATTTTGTCCGCGTCAGTGTGCATATATTCATATCGATCAGCTTTGGCAGGATAATTTTTTGACCACCAAAGGCAGCCAACTGCATAAGCGCGTACATAGTAATGAACCAGAGCAACGTGGCGAATTGAGAATGGAGCGTAGCGTGCAGGTTTGCTCTATGCGATACGGTCTTATAGGCAAGCTAGACCTACTTGAAATCAGATTGAATCCTTTGCGGATCACACCAGTTGAATACAAACGCGGCAAACCTAAATCCGATAACTGTGACCGCATTCAATTGTGTGCCCAAGCACTTTGCTTGGAAGAGATGCGGGACGCTGCGATTCACCGTGCCGCGCTATGGTACTGGCAGATACGAAAACGCGAATGGATCAATATTGACGAATCGTTACGCAATTTGACCATTGACACCATTCACGAGACACGCAAACTCCTGAAGAATAATTTAATCCCCAAAGCACTCTACTCACCCTCATGCAAGGCATGTTCTTTCTTTGATTTTTGTCAACCACGTAAAACTGACCAGTCTAAACGTTATGTAAAAGCAATCTTTGAAGATGAAGAAACTACTTAATAATTTATACATCACCACCAATGGCAGCTACGTCCATAAGGAACGAGAAACGTTCGTTATTGAACAAGAGGGTAAAAAAGTATTCCAACTCCCCTTTCACGCTGTTCAAAACCTATTTTGTTTTGGTCGCATTATGGTTTCGCCACTTTTGATGGCTGCCTGTGGGAAAAAAGGAATCGGCATCTCATTTTTCTCTGAACATGGGAAATTTCAGTCGCGTCTTCAAGGTCCGCAATCTGGAAACGTGCTGTTACGCAGAGCACAGTACCGTGAGGCTGACCACTCACCCGAAATCTTATCGCAGCTTTTTATTGCGGCTAAATTATCCAACCTCCGTAACGTTGTTATGAAACACCAACGTAATCACGGCAGAAACGATCAGCTTGAAAAATTGGTTAAATATTTGGGCGACAATCTCAAGCGACTACAAAGATGCAATAACATTGACCAAATGCGCGGCATAGAAGGTGATTCCAGTGCCTCTTATTTCAGATGCTTCAATTATTTGATTATTGCGAACCTGAGAGAGACTTTTTCCTTTTCCGGGAGAACTAAAAGACCCCCTTTAGATCAAGTCAATGCACTGCTTTCATTTTCCTATACCCTGTTGACCCATGAAATTGCTTCAGCCTTACAAGGCGTAGGAATTGATCCATACGTGGGTTTTTTACACACAGATAGGCCAGGCAGAGTAAGCTTGGCGCTGGATATGCTTGAAGAATTTCGTGCTTGGTGGTGTGATCGGTTTGTTTTAGCTCTGATTAACCGCAAACAAATTTCACTGAGTGATTTTGTCAAGGAAAGCAGTGGTGCGATTCGCCTAACGGATGAAGCGCGCAAGAAATTCCTTACTGCTTGGCAGAAAAGGAAACAGGACGAATTACAACACCCTTATACAGGTGAAAAAATTCAGATTGGACTACTGCCACACGTCCAAGCTATGTTGCTTTCACGTTATATGCGCAAGGACATGGAAATTTATACGCCTTTCATTTCACGCTAAAAACGCAATGTTGGTACTAATCACCTATGATGTAAGCCTGACTACTGAACAGGGTAAAAAAAGACTTAGAAAAATTAGTAAAACCTGTGTGGACTTTGGAATACGAGTGCAATACTCCGTTTTTGAGTGTGAAATTACACCCGCACAATGGGCAGTACTAAAAGAAACGCTACTTAGCATTTATGATCCTGAAAATGATAGCTTAAGATTCTATCACCTAGGTGCTAAGTGGAAACGTAAAGTAGAACATTATGGTGCAAAAAAAACGCTGGATATGCTGCGTGACTCATTGATTTTATAGTGCGCTAACCTTTTACTCTCACAATAAGGCAGCATAGTTAGCGTATCACTAAGTCTATAATTTATTTGCTTTTATTTTTTTGTTTGACTATTGAGTGAAAATTTTTACAACTAGAGTAAAGAGGTTGGCGCATATTCTATATTTAGCTATTTGTATTCAACGAGTTAGAATAAGGGTGTCGCGCCCCTTGTGGGCGCGTGGATTGAAACTCAACAATTTTGTATGCCTTCTCCGATCGATCTAAGTCGCGCCCCTTGTGGGCGCGTGGATTGAAACATTCCAAGTCTTGGTCACATTTTTGACCCAATCATGTCGCGCCCCTTGTGGGCGCGTGGATTGAAACCCGATGTACTGAACTCTGTTATCACTGAATCCTCGTCGCGCCCCTTGTGGGCGCGTGGATTGAAACCCATTTCATAATTGGGTAGTCTTCCTCAAGCTCAGGTCGCGCCCCTTGTGGGCGCGTGGATTGAAACATAAATACGTCTGAATACCTCGCCACGATTCTTAGTCGCGCCCCTTGTGGGCGCGTGGATTGAAACGTGACATTTGTAATTTCCTGCGCAAATACCTTCAGTCGCGCCCCTTGTGGGCGCGTGGATTGAAACGGGTGACGACCGTGGAAGATATCCTGTATGGCCCGTCGCGCCCCTTGTGGGCGCGTGGATTGAAACGAAACACGTCTTGGGGTGCATATAAACTGGCTTGAGTCGCGCCCCTTGTGGGCGCGTGGATTGAAACCAACCACGTCCGGCACGATTGACAATCGCATTCATGTCGCGCCCCTTGTGGGCGCGTGGATTGAAACTCTGTAGCAGCACCATATCGTAAAGGCTCACCATCGTCGCGCCCCTTGTGGGCGCGTGGATTGAAACACGTCTATAGAGGCGGTGAAGGTGTACCCATGCGAGTCGCGCCCCTTGTGGGCGCGTGGATTGAAACATTGTAGAGCTATGGAAGGCATTAGTAAGGAACAGGTCGCGCCCCTTGTGGGCGCGTGGATTGAAACATCAATTAAAAATCTTATAGGAAAATTTATGATAAGTCGCGCCCCTTGTGGGCGCGTGGATTGAAACTCATATGCTTCGCCTCTTGGGTCTGTATCAAAATCGTCGCGCCCCTTGTGGGCGCGTGGATTGAAACTAGTGAATGGGTGAAGGTGAGGTCAAGCTTGTCCGTCGCGCCCCTTGTGGGCGCGTGGATTGAAACGTCTAACACGTCAGTGAATTTATTATCTACGCACTCATCATGTCTTCAGTGGTTTCATCGTCAACAGCAATAACGGAATAATGCTGAAGGTTGCCAGCAACGACACCAGCATGGCAATGGCAGTCAACAATCCGAAATAGATGGATGGCATGAAATTGGACAGCACCAGGATAATAAAGCCAAATGTAATCGTAATCGACGTAAAATAAAGTGCCTTCCCTACTGTCGTCTGCGACCTGTGAATGGCCTGGTAATTATCCTTGCTCGCCGAAAATTCCTTTTTGTAGCGATGTATATAGTGGATTGCATAGTCAACACCTATACCGATTGTAATCGCCGCAATGGTAATCGTCATGATGTTCAGAGGTATGCCCGCCATTCCGGTCAAGCCCAAAATGAAAAAAGCGGTAAACACGCCGGGCAAGGTGCCAATGACGGCCAACTTTACGTTGCGAAACAAGATCATTAGCATCACCAGGATGCACAGAAAGACCGTCCCCAGCGTAACAATTTGTGAGTGAAACAGGCTTTGCAGGACGTTGTTATATAAAACGCTGATACCGGTCAACCGAACCGCCTCGCCACCTTGTACAAAATCTCGATTCAGGTCCGCTCTGATCTGATTCAGCAAGTCGTTTCTTATCAGCGTATGATCCGAGTCCTTGATGCGCGCCACGATGCGTGCCTGGGCTCCGTCGGCGGACACGAACGGTGCGACCAATACCTGCCTGATATTCTCCGGCAATTTGGAATAAACCAAAGATAAATGAAAGTCTTCCAGTGCTTCGCCCTTATTGACCGCACGGAATACTTGCTCGGTACTGGACAAAGACAGCACCTTCCCGACTTGTGGAAGCCCTTCAAGATATTCATGTATCTTATGAATTTTTCCAATGCCACTGCGGTTGTACCAGTAGCTCTTCGCAGTGAAGTCATCTTCACCGCCCTCAAGCTGCTCCAGGTAATCCCCAAATTCATCATCTTCTTCCACTGGATCCTCCCGGGTGGTTTGAGAGGCCGCCTCAAGCAGGATCTCCAGCGGTACCGTACCGCCCAGTTTGCGGTCGATCAGTTCCAGCCCTCGGTGGATATCCGTAGTCTTCTTGAAGTAATCAATAAATCGATTTTCAACGGTCAATTGACTTACACCAACCAAGTTCAATACAAAAAGACCGATGATAACGGCCGCGGTCAAGTTCCGATATTTGACGATCCCACCCAAAATATTTTCAAGTAACGTAGCAGCCTTGTCCTCCTTAAAGTGCCTGAGATTGGGCTTTATCAGTTGAATCAGTGCAGGCAATACGGTAAATGCAAGCAAAAAGGCACAGAACAGTCCCAGCGTCATAATGTATCCGAAGACGATGACCGGATTGATGCCACTGACGACCAGAGACAGAAATGCAATCGCCGATGTAAGCACCATGTAAAAACAGGGCGTGATGATCTGCGCGAGTGTGCTCTCGATATTTTCACTGATGCGGTGGTGCGGATACGCGACCTGCACCTCCTGATAGCGGATGATAACGTGCATGGACAGCGCAACCGAGAATATGATAAGCAGAGCGACGAAGTTGGATGAAATGATAGTAAGTTGAAAACCGAGCAATTGCGTGATCCCCGAAACCAGCAGCACGTTTAACGCCGCACAAACCAGCGCCAGAAAGATCCATACCGATTGCCGGAAAAACAGCCACAGCACCAGCACCATAATGACCAAAATGGCAACGCCGAAAACCTTGATGTCCTGCACTACGAATGCCTTGCTATCATTACTGATCAACGGTACGCCAGATAGATGGAACTCCCCTTTGTGGCCTACGCTTGCAACAATCTCGCGTACCGAAATCAATACCTCTTGATAGAGTCGGCCGACGGCCTGCCTCTCTACCAGAATGGCGGCCCGTACCGCTTCAAGCTCGGCGCGCCCCTCCGCATCCAGAGGCTTTTCAAGCAATGTATAGCGACGTTGCAGCAGTTCCGTCAGTTTCCGGTCGCTTTCAAAGTCCACCTTGATTGCCGTCGTACTCAAGTCCCCGCTGATGAGGTTATCGGTATATATCGGGCTTGCCATAAGCTCCCGGCGCGCCTTTTCAACGTCAACCTGCGACGACAACAGCGTCATGAAACCGGTTTCTCCCGTCTCCTCATCTTCCTGCGATTGCAACAGCAATGGCACATTGTGAATACCCGTTACCGCCGATACGCCCGGGATGGCGCGGAATTTATTTGCCAGATCCTTAATCAGCGCAACGGTATCTCTATCAAGAACATCGGTCTTGGGAGTAAAGCCGACGATGATGTACGCATCCCCTCCCCCGTAGTCGCGATGCACTTCACGGTAATATTCAAGATCGGGATCATTCTCCAACATGAGTGAATCGGAGGACACGTCAATGGTCAAGTACCTTGCATGCAGACCACACGCCACCACTGCGACAAGCATGCACAGCAAGACCGGCCAAGGGTAGCGCGTGACGATGCCGGAAAGCGCATTGACGAGTGCAGAAAACATACCTACAACCCTTCCGCGCATCAAGGGTGGTCGTTCAGTAATCGGTTCAATCCTTTCACCTGTGATTTGTGCATGAAATGCACCGGTATATCCATTCCGGACAGAATTTCGGGTAAGGCGGGATCAATACAACCTTGTCTCGCAAGTTTATCCACATCGGCTTCAACCAACACCGTCTCGGCAGATTTTACCAACAGCAGACGACTTGCCGACAGGTAACTTGCAAGCCAGGCAGCAAGGCTGTCCGAGGTAACCTTCCAGGAACGCTCTAGTTTGCAATATCTACGCACCATATCGTATGGCTCCCAGACTACCGTTCTGGCCCGCCGCCAGCAGGCATATATCGTTTCTTTGCTATCCGCCGGACACAAGCACGGGCACAAGGAAGCCAACACGTAGCCGAATTGCTGCATCCCGAGAACCGCTATGTTATGCGCAAGCCTCTGGTCGAGTCTATGCCGTTGATACGCCCGGCGTGCCTGGTCGGCAAACGGCCCGCCGCCGGGTACGATAATGATACGCCGTGTATCGCAGCCGCCCAGTGTGTTCAACCACGTGAGCAAATACTCGCTGTCATAGAGACTTCCCCCGATTTTAATGACCCATGGCATAACTCTTACCATGGCCAAGCAGTTCCATCATTGCCGTCGCTTTGTCAAGGGTCTCCCGATATTCCGCCGCCGCCTCGGAGTCGTGTACGATACCTCCCCCAACGTGAAAATACATACATTCGTCTTTATGTACGATGGTCCGGATCGCGATGCTGGTATCCATACCGCCGTCAAAGCCGATGTAACCTATCGCACCGCAATAAACCCCGCGATGATGCGGTTCCAGTTCTTCAATGACCTCCATTGCGCGCAGCTTGGGAGCGCCCGTAATCGAGCCGCCCGGAAAACAACCTCGCAGCAGATCAATCGCCGAACGCCGAGCACGCAGCCTGCCGGTGATCGTACTCACCAGGTGGTGTACGTTGGGAAAGCTCTCTATGTCGCAAAGTTTCGGTACCTTCACTGAATCTTTCTCACAATTCTTGCTGATATCATTACGCAACAGATCAACGATCATTATGTTTTCTGCCCGGTCCTTTTTGCTGTCGGCAAGCTCCCGTCGCAGTGACTGATCTTTGTCCCGGCGCTTTGCGCGCGGGCGCGTGCCCTTGATAGGCTTGGCGCACACACTTCCGCCCCTAACCGATAGAAAACGCTCCGGTGAGTTACTGAGCACCTGAAAATCCGGGTAGTTCATATACGCGCTGAAAGGCGACGGATTGATCCTCCTCAGCACTCGGTAAGCCAACCACGGGCTTCCTTGCACCGATACGCTGAAGCGTTGAGCAAAATTTACTTGATAACAGTCACCCTCACGAATATATCGCTTTATCCGCCTGAAACCGGCGCCATACGTCTTCTCCGTCATGTTGGAATGCACCCGACCGACCACATTGAATACCGGGTGGTTTACCACCGAAGCCCTGCCCGCAAACAGGCTTTTTAAGTCATTCCAACCTTTACGCACTCTCACATCAGATTTGTCTCCCACCAGTGTGGCCTGCCGTTGCCGATGATCAACGATCACCGCCCAGGGATAAATACCCATCACCATGTCCGGTAGTTTCAGGTCGTTGGCGGCCGTAGCGGGGAGGTCTTCAATATAACGCCCCAAATCGTAGCTAAAAACACCTATCGCACCGCCGACAAAAGGTAGCCTACCTTCATATTTCCTGACGGGTGCAAGCTGTTCCTTCAACACGGCAAGAGGTTCATCCGGCACTACGTATCCCCCCGACCACGTTTCAATCTTCGTGATGCGATTCCGCGTCGTAATACGCACGGATGGCCTGGCGGCAATGATGTCATATCGTCCCTGTAAGCTTGTCGGTTGACCACTGTCAAGAAATACCGCCCAAGGTTCGCCGGCGACCCTGTCATACATGAGCGTACTGTCCGCATGATAGGCAAGATCAGTAGTCAGAAAATCACTCATGTGCGCAAAATCTCTGATAAGCCAGGCAGGCAACGGCCGCTGCCGGGGCACAGTCTCCGATAGGGATACCACGATCTGTAGTTGTGCCATCCAACAGGGTTTCAAAGTCAATGTATTGCAGGCTTAACCGTCGGGCAATCTCCTTGGCAAGGAAACGCCCCGTACCCGCACCCACGACCTTCAATGATCGCTTCAGCCCGACAAGCCGCCTACAACACGCGTCCATGATCGCCCGTAGCTGCCGCTCACGCACATACTCTGCAACTCGCTTCCATGTCAGCGAGGTCTCAGTGTCGGCGTCATACCCAAACATGCGCGCCAAACGCGCCATACTGTCGACCACGTCTCTGCCGCGACCGTCCGGCGTTTCATCCACGTCTGCATAGTGCGGAAGTTCGCCGGTAATGCGGTACACATCGGCGGCAACGGCAAAATGCTCATTGACGACAGGTATGAGTCTGCCCGCAACCGGCGCCTCTCTGCACAGTGCAAAAATCGGCGTCCTGGTAACGCCGCAATAGACCAGTTCCCGCGCGTACAGCCTCTCTGCGTCGCGGTAGCCGTCAAAGACGACCCGATGATCGTTGATCCCGACTATGTCGGTAGTGGTGCTTCCCACATCGATAAACAGTGCATCCCGAACTTTTGTAGCAACGAAACTTGCGCTTGCCAACCAATTTGCCGAAGCGATCATCTCGGGCACACGCACCGCGTTCTCGGCGTCCACGAACCCCCTGCCGCCGGCAAAGTAGTGCAACCGCTCTCCCTGCAAGTGATCTTCCATCTCCCTGACGATCCGCACGACTCCGTCCTTACGGGTGCTGAAACAATCGGCCATCTCACCCGTCATCGTGATCGCATGCAGCGAATGCGAAAAATCAAACTCTCGGCGCGCCGTAAGGATCGAGGCCCGCAATTTATCGAGACCGCGCCACAGTGGGCAGGACAGCTGACGCACCTTAACAACCGATTCGCCAGTGTTTGCCAGCACCACTTTTACGTGTGCACCCCCAATGTCCCAGCCGGAAACGCTAGATAGCATGCTCCGCCCTTAGTGCTATGGTGATTAGGTCATCTTTCACGGCACTCAAACGCGGTAGTCGCCTCCGCATGAAGCATTCCATCATCAGCTCGGCGGGATTTACTCCCAGCGCACTTTTCAGACCGATGTATGAGGTGGTCAGTCTGGGATTCACTTCCACCAGAAGGTTTTTTTCCCGTGTAATCAACACATCAACGCCCGTATAACCTTGCAGGCCCGGCAAGGCCCGCACCAGTTTTTCGCTGAATGATCTCAATTTACTATCTTCAAAAGCGTTTACGCCGCACTGCTTTAATACCAAACCGCCGTCTTGCTCAATCAGATGTTGTTCATTGACACTCAGAAGCAAGCATTGCCCCTGCCAACATAATAAGCTCAAGCTCGCGTGCGTACCCTCTATGAACGGCTGAACGATAAATCGCTCGTTGGTCCGCTTTGCCAGTTCACATTCCAGGCTGCTTCTGTCGGGCAGCAGCATCAATTGCTCACAACCGACGCCATCAATTGGCTTTATCACCCACCGGTCACAATCAATTTCTGGTAGATCATCCGGCATATAGGTGGGTATTTGCGGAATGTCATGGGCTTGCAGATATTTGTATGTGGCGTATTTATCACTGGTCAAGCCGATACTTTCGACATTGCTGTTGAAAAGTACGAAGTCTCGCCCCGAGAATCGCTCACACAATGAGAGCAGTATACCATCTGTTTCCGGGGCAATAATCAACAAGGCATCAAACCAATCGCTCAGTTCCTCAACCCTCTTAACGCAGTCATGTCCCGGTAGTACAGTATCACTTGTGGTAAAGCACCCAAGACGATAGTCAATCAACGTTTTTACTTCCACGTCCGGCAATGCCCTGAAATCACTGACCACGGCGTTGCGCATCATGCTACCCTCTCTGACCAGTGATGGAGAAAGAGCACGGTCTACCATCCCGCCACCGGTGATATACTCTAAAATCAATATCTTCACATCGCTCTGTAATGCAAATTATTCCTGTCCTTGACCTTCGTGAAGGATTGGTCGTCCATGCCAAAAAAGGTGAGCGGAATAACTATCTTCCCATCGTTTCACGCTTGTGCGCGGCTGCAACTCCCCTTGATGTTATTGCCGGCATCCTGAAGCTGTATACCTTTAAGCGTATCTACATTGCCGACCTGGACGCCTTGCAGCAACGGGGTAATAACATTGATATCATCGTCTCGATATGCCAAGTGTACCCCCAACTGGAAATATGGCTGGATACCGGCCTTTCCCTAATTGAACGCTATTTGAAAGATTTTGCATTCGCCTCATTGCGCATGGTGTTATCCACTGAATCACTCGGGTCGGTGTCTGCCCTTGCTCCATTCATGGGCCATTATGCACGTCACAACTTCCTTTTTTCCATTGATTATAAAGCCGGAAAATTTCTCGGCTCGCAAGAGTTTCTGGAGATACAGGAGCAATGGCCGCAGGACGTGTTGGTACTGAACCTTGACTGCGTAGGTACTGGTGAAGGGATTCACCTGCCTGCTCAACTGCCTCACTCCCTGTTTCAAACGCATGATGTCTACTATGGTGGCGGTGTAAAGAACGCTAACGACCTTTATAAACTAAAAACTCTGGGTGCGGCAGGTGCCCTGCTTGCCACCGCTCTGCATGATGGAACAATTACGGAAAATGAATTGCTTTTTATTAACGAATGACTTTAAGTTTTTCTTTTATCTCCTTGATCAACAGAGATCGAAGCGACGACCTACCTAGCTCTTCCGAAATAAAGTATTGTGACAGTGTATTGTCCCCATGCCGTTGCAGTTCCTCCAAGCTCGGGCCCGTGTAACAGCAATAGGACTGCGGCGTTTCAAAAATTTGTAGCTCTATCAGCCCTGGCAGATACTCGATCAACCTTCTCCAAATAAAAATACTCAACAGCTCGGTGCTGGCGCGCCAGCTTAACTCTGGCGCCACGTAGTTCAGGCTGTGGTGGTCCAACCGGTTGACAACCTGATGTGTAACGATGCGCTTCAAATATCCGTAATCAACAACAAAACCTGTCAGCGGATCAATATGATCCCTTACTTTCACCTGTATTGTGTAGCGGCCACCGTGCAGATTGACACACTTGTCAGGATGGTCCGTAATAAAGTGCGCGGAGTCAAATGCCAACTCTTTCACTACTGTTGCCTGATCGTGCCGCTCGAAAAACCGCTCACAGGCATTGGGAATTTCCCTGAGAAAATCTGCAACGGCATCCAGCAGGCACACCGTATCCTCACGTGCCTCACATCTCATCAGTTGACCGTCTTCATATTCAGATACAGCAAGCCGCCGCAAGCGAATCTGATGCTCCTTTTCCAGCCGTTGCGCGATCCTCGCCGCATCATCTTTTTGCGGAAAATCAATGAATAGATAGCCAGCGTGGATCTCCCCGATATGTGCGAGCAACACAGCAAATTGTCGCAAAAACGAGGCCTTGGAAGAACGCACAACCCTTAAAGGTCTCAGATACGTTGCAGGTATTTTTAGTCTGTTTTTGGCGATGACACGATGGCATCCATTTTGGTATGCGTACTCTTGCCGAAACTGAAAACCGATGGGCTTTAACGATTGTAAATACCAAAGTAGCTGCTCCAACCTGCGAATTCCCAGAGAAATGACCACAAACTCGCCTTCCTGCTCCATCGCCTGAGCCATGTACAACCCTGTAAGCACGTCCTGAGCGAATGGATCGACGCTCTCTATCGGCCGCCGGTACGTTGCAACATCATCCGTCCGTCCAAGCTGATCTTGACCTACCAGCAAGTCTAACGGCAGGTGATGCCGTATAGCGTATTCCTGGAGCGTCAGCCCGCTACACGCCAGCAAATGCTCGCTGTCAAGCCGCTCACCTACTTCTTCGTTGCATTCAAGGCATCGCATAGAAATGTCTTAGTATAATGGATGAAGTAGTTTATTACATGAACTATGAATTTGGAAAAACAACATGTCCAAAACCAGATATTTTATAGCCCCCCGCAGTTTCTCGCCAGGTAGTACAGGGCGTTTCCTAACCTCCCGCGGTGCCTGGGTGGTCGTCCTCACCCTCTTTCTGTTGGCGGCCCTTGCCGTATTCGACGATTATGGTGTGTCGTGGGATGAGCTTGTACAACATAACATCGCTATCCTGAACGCCGATTATATCTCGGGAAAGAACGATGACCTTGTGCGGCATCGGGACAGAATGTACGGTGCTGCATTCGAACTCCCCCTGCTGCTGGCGGAACGCCTCCTTGAACTGGAAGACACCCGTACCATCTATCTCAGCCGTCATCTCCTGACCCACCTATTCTTCCTGTTGGGCGCGGCCTGCTGTTACCTGTTGGCCGTGCGCCTGTTCAATAACCGAATCCTCGCCCTGGCCGCCATGCTGCTGTTCCTTCTACATCCCCGACTCTATGCCCATTCCTTCTTCAACAGCAAGGATATCCCTTTCTTTAGTATGTTTATGATCGCCCTGTTCCTGATTCATCGCACCTTTGCGCGCGACACCGTGCGGGCGTTTTTGTTGTGTGGTGCGGCGGTGGCGGTGCTTATTAACCTTCGGATCACGGGTGTCATGCTGTTGCTTGCGGTGGTGGGGATGCGGGGCTTGGATGCTTGGTATGCCTCAGACAGGCAGGAACGCATGCAGGTGCTCAAGACCCTCGGCGGTTTCATACTGAGCAGTGTACTCGTGTTGTATGCCATCTGGCCGTACTTGTGGGAAGACCCGCTCGGGCGGTTGATGGAGGCTATTACCATTGCTTCCCGTTTTCCTCACGAAAGTCCAGAACTGTTCAAGGGGACGTTTATCAATAGTTTTGATCTTCCCTGGGAGTACATTCCCACCTGGTTTTTAATTACGACGCCGTGGGTGGCGTTGTTGTTGGGTTTTATTGGTATCGTTGCGGTGGGGTATCGGGGTCTCATCCAACCACGAAAGATATTGCGCAACACGCCGGTGCGCTTTCAGTGGTTGCTGCTGGCCTGTTTCGTGTTGCCCGCAGTGGCCGCAATCGTTTTCAATTTCGCACTCTACGACGGCTGGCGGCATATGTATTTTTTGTATGCGCCGTTCTGTCTGTTGGCGGCGTATGGCCTACATTGGCTGATATCCTCCCGGCTGGTATCCCTTTCCAGGAAGAAATACTGGGGGGTCGGCGTCTATGCCCTGGCGGGAATCGGCTTGGTCGTGGTGGTCATTGAAATGGTGCAGATTCATCCTTATCAAAATGTCTACTTCAATGCCCTGGTAGACCGTCACACGCCGGGATACCTGCGCACCCAATATGAGATGGAGTATTGGGGAACTTCGTACAGGGAGGGATTAGAATACCTGGTGGAACACTATCCCGACTCGCCTATCTATTTTTATGGAAAGGATGGTAACATCAAACGAAATAGGACAATCCTTCCCGCAACAGAGCGGCAGCGGTTCGTATTCAATCCTGCACGCGCCGACGTCTACCTCGTTAGGCATTACCATCAGCGAGCATGGCAAGGAAGGAAGTTGCCAAAGGCCGTAAAGCCGCTTTACACAATTAAGGTGTACAATAACGTCATTCTGGCGGTGTACGCCGTGAACCTGGACTTTCTGGATGAGTCCAGTCAAGCCCTCTATCGGGGCATCTACCAAAAGATAAAGACCCGTGAGCCGGTAATTCATTCTGTCTTCGACATATACGAGTACGAAGACAAGTTGGTCTACATCAAGGAATCCTGCAACCCGAATGACCTATGGGAACACTTTTTCGTACACATCTTGCCAGTCAACGAAACCGACCTTCCCGGCTGGCGAAAGCGGTACGGGTTTGAAAATCGGGACTTTAGTTTTTATATGCATGGAGTACGCTTTGATGGGAAATGTATGGCGGTCGTGCCATTACCCGAATATGAAATCAGCTCGATCCGCATTGGCCAGTTCTTTCGCGACAAGCCGGCCTGGAAAGCCACGTTTCTGCCTCAACGGAAGCAACAACGATTGATGGCAAAATTGGCTGATCTACCGCAAGAGATCGCCTCCGGTACCCCTTTGATCAAAGCCGTCTTTGACGTATATCGGCATCAAGACACCCTGGTCTACATCATCAAGGAATCCTGTACCGAGAGCGATACCGAAGCGCGTTTCCTTTTGCATTTTGAGCCGTTTGACGTGGACGACTTGTCCTCCTCCCGCCAGTCGCACGGTTTTGATAATCGGGACTTTAATTTCCGCGAGTACGGAGTACACTTTGACGGGCGGTGTATGGCGGTCGTGCCGTTGCCCGAATATGACATTGCAAAGATACATACCGGGCAATTCACAAACGAAGGCGTGGTTTGGGAAGGGAAATTTTCTCTCAAACAAGATTGAAACATCAAACCAGCTTTTCACGCTGTGTCTGGTAAACTGTGATGTTGCAATGCCTTGCTTTTGAGCCGTATAAAAGACCCGTCCAGCTACCAAACGATTGACACCTTTACCCTGTGGCTTCTCATTCCCCCCGCAGCTTTTCGCTAAGTAATACAGGGCGTTTCCCAGCCTCTTGCGGGGCATGGATGGTATTCGCACTCTTTCTGTTGGCCGGCATCGCCGTACTCGACGACTACGGCATGTCGGGAGACGAAGACATACAGAGACGCACTACCGAAACAAACCTCAGCTATATACTGGGAAGCCATGACGGCCTGCAACTGAAACAAAAAGATAAGCATTACGGCGTCGCCTTTGAACTCCCCCTGCTGCTGACGGAACGCCTCCTTGGACTGGAAGATACCCGTACCATCTATCTCAGCCGTCATCTCCTGACCCACCTGTTCTTCCTGTTGGGCGGGCTCTGCTGTTACCTGTTGGCCATGCGCCTGTTCAATAATCGTCTGCTCGCCCTGTTCGCCATGCTGCTGTTCCTTCTACATCCCCGCCTCTATGCCCATTCCTTCTTCAACAGCAAGGATATTCCTTTCTTTAGTATGTTTATGATCGCCCTGTTCCTGATTCATCGGGCTTTTGAACGCGACACCGTGCGGGCGTTTTTGTTATGCGGTGCGGCGGTGGCGGTGCTGATCAACCTGCGGGTGATGGGCGTTATGCTGTTGCTTGCGGTGGTGGCAATGCGGGGCTTGGACGCCTGGTATGCCGAAGGCAGGCAGGAGCGCATACGGGTGCTCAAGACCCTCATGTCGTTTGTGGGGGGCGGTGTCCTTACCTTGTATGCCATCTGGCCGTACTTGTGGGAAGACCCGTTCGGGCGGTTGGCGGAGGCCTTCACCATCGCTTCTCATCTCCCTCACAAGAGTTTAGAACTGTTCAAGGGGGAATTTGTCCACAGCACCGATCTTCCGTGGGAGTATATCCCCACCTGGTTTTTAATTACGACGCCGTGGGTGGCGTTGTTGTTGGGGTTAATTGGCATTGTTGCGGTGGGGTATCGGGGTCTCACCCAACCACGAAATATATTACGCAACACGCAACTACGCTTTGTAGGACTACTGCTGGCCTGTTTTGTGTTGCCCATACTGGCCATCATCGTTCTCAGGCCTACGCTTTATAACGGCTGGCGACATATGTACTTTCTGTATGCGCCGTTCTGTCTGTTGGCGGCGTATGGCCTACATTGGCTGATATCCTCCCGGCTGGCATCCCTTTCCAGGAAGAAATATTGGCAGGTCGGCGTTTATGCTCTGGCGGGAATCGGCCTGGTCGTGATAGTCATCGAAATGGTGCAGATTCATCCTTATCAACACTTATACTTCAACGCCTTGGTAGACCGTTACACGCCGGGATACCTGCGCACCCAATATGATATGGGCTATTGGGGGACATTCCGTCGTGAAGGACTGGAATATCTGCTGGAACGCTATCCCGACTCGCCCATCCATGTTTACGGGAAGGATGGCCATGAAAAAGGCAACCAGATGATCCTGCCTGCATCAGATCGGCAACGGATTGTGGAAAATACAACGCGTGCCGACTTCTACATTGAAGATTACCGTCGAGATATTCTAAAGAGGGAAAGACCGAATCTCTTCAATTCTATCTATACGCGCAAGATCTACAACAACTCCCTTTTTGTGGTGTACGCCGTAAACCTGAACTTTCTGGATGAGTCCAATCAAGCCTTCTATAGGAACGTCTACCACAAGGTAAAGGCCGAGGTGCCAAGCATTCGTTCCGTCTTTGACGTGCACATTGATCAGGATAAGCCGGCTTATTATATCAAAGAGTCATGTACGCGGTCTGATGTGGGTAAGCGTTTTTTTCTACACGTCTCGCCGGTCAACGAAACCGACCTTCCGGGCT
The DNA here is from genome assembly GCA_965242685.1 of Gammaproteobacteria bacterium. Taxonomy (GTDB): domain Bacteria; phylum Pseudomonadota; class Gammaproteobacteria; order UBA4575; family UBA4575. The sequence goes on from OZ251487.1 coordinate 813,901, forward strand.
GGCGAAAGCCATACGGCTTTGACAATCGGGACTTTATTTTCTACGAGTACGGGGTGCGCTTTGACGGGAAATGTATGGCGATTGTGCCGTTGCCCGAGTATGACATCAGCTCGATCCGCACCGGGCAATACACTAAGGAAGGCGAGATTTGGGAAGGGAAGTTTTCTCTCAAACAAGACTGAAACCCTAGGCAGGCGTTTGCGGAAGCTATCCTGTCTCCCCCGCACTGTGTTCTGATAAACTATGACGTTATGACGCCTGCTTCTTCAACCGATGATCACGACGTCTTTGCTGTTGCCGGTAAGCGTTACGCCTCGCGCCTGCTGGTAGGCACCGGCAAGTACAGGGATTTGCAGGAGACGCGCGCTGCTATCGTTGCCAGTGGTGCCGCAATTGTAACGGTGGCAATACGCAGAACCAACATTGGGCAGGATAAGAACGCACCCAACCTGCTTGACGCCATCTCGCCGAGTGAGTTCATGATTTTACCCAACACTGCCGGATGCTATTGCGCCAAAGACGCGGTGCGCACCTGTCTTTTGGCGCGCGAATTACTGGACGGACATGCGCTGGTAAAGCTTGAAGTGCTCGGCGACGAGAAAACATTGTACCCGAACGTTATGGAAACCATAACGGCGACCGAGACTTTGATAAAAGAGGACTTTCAGGTCATGGTATACACCAATGATGACCCCGTTATCGCCAAACAACTGGAAGAGATGGGGTGCGTGGCGGTTATGCCTTTAGCGGCGCCGATAGGCTCCGGTCTCGGCATTCGTAACCCGTACAATATTCTTACCATCGTTGAGAATGCAGGCGTACCGGTTTTGGTTGACGCCGGCGTCGGCACGGCCTCCGATGCGTCCATGGCGATGGAGCTGGGTTGTGACGGGGTGCTGATGAATACCGCTATTGCACAGGCGAAAGATCCGGTGCTGATGGCGGCCGCGATGAAAAATGCCGTGATCGCGGGCCGCCAGGCGTTTCTTGCCGGACGGATGCCGAAGCGCCGCTATGCGTCTGCCTCGTCACCGATTGAGGGGGATTTTTGCTAGTAAAATAGCCGACGTGAGCGACAGTGGTTTGCGTGGATAAAGCTACATCAGAGGATTATGGTTATGAGTCAAGAAGATATGCAGTGGGAATTTGAAAAATACGGACCGGGTTCAACCCTTCAAGATTCGAGTAGCGACAAGTTTTTCAAGGAGGCGCCAGAGGCCGAGAGCTTAGTTCGCGAGTTTGTACAAAATTCTCTGGATGCAGCAGAAGGAGAAAAACCAGTAAGAATAGTTATCAAAAAAGTAGATCTTGTAAATAAAGATTTCATTGAGCAGTTGCGTCAGAATTGGCCAAAAGAAAAACCTCTCAGCAAAGATGTCGTTACCCCATATCTGAGTGGATTACGAAAACATTTAAGTGCATGCGGCATCAAAGCCGAAAAATCAAATATAAGGTTTGTCGTTCTTGAAGACTTTAATACCACAGGGCTGGACGGCGACAACCTAATGGGTTTCTTCCTTCGCGACAACATTACCAGTAAAGATCATGGGGGTGGCAGCCATGGGATAGGTAAAGCCATATTTTCAGCTTCAAGTGAGATAAACACTTTTTTTGGATATTCGATATACGGCAATAACGAAACCGTGTTGCAGGGACGCGCGGTATTAAAAACGCACGAACTGGAAAACGATGAATATCGCCCTTTTGGCAACTTAGAAATTGATGCCGAGGACGAGGAACACAACGATTTTATTGAGAGGATTTTTACGCGACAAAGGAACGAGAAAGGGCTGTCTGTTGCTATCCCGTATTGTGACGTTGAGTTGAAAGATATAGAAGAAAGCTGTTTAAGGCAGTGCTACCTGCCAATCTGTCAAGGTAGGTTGGAAATCAGAGTTGGAAACAAGGAATTTAATAAGCAAAATTTACTTAACCATATAGGAACCCCGCCCGCCGTCAATCTAGTGATGGATTATAAGACGGCACCAGAGGATCGGAAAATAAAAGACCAGGTCACCCAAAGTGACTGGAGAGGAATAAAGGAGGTAGCTCCCCCTCTTTTTGAAAGAATAAAAGAGGAGGCAGATCAGGAGCAGTCTTTTTTCATAGAGCTTGAAGTTGAACTGCCAATCAAAAACGGAATGAGTGAGTATGGCAAGGTAGAAGTCCTGATCAAAAAAACGGACGAAGACCAAAGGCCAAACATCGATTTTTGGAGAGATGATCTATTGATAACCAATGCACGTAGGAGAGGACTGCCAAAAGGGTTTTCAACAGTGGTCATGATTACAGATAATCCTTTAAGCGACTTGCTGCGAGGGCTTGAGGACCCGGGTCACACCAAATGGGAAACTGGTGTTATTGCCAGTGATGTAACAGAAAAATACAGATACATAAGAGACCTTGTTGATTTTGTAAAGCGTTTCCCCATTGAGTTAATCAATCGGATTAAAAAACCGCCGCTCAATCTGGATGAGAATTTCTTTGCCGTTTATTTTCCTGCATCTTCTAGTGGGTCAACGCCTAACGAAACAGGAGTCGACGGGGCGAAACGTGGCGGTCAAGATACGGGGGTAATAGTTTCAAAACTACAAGACTTTAATTACATCCCAAAACAAAAAGGTTTCACCCTGAAACTGAAGAAACGCGAAAACCATCTCGACACAGTTACAGTGGAGGTCGCGTATGGCACTAATATCGGTGATCCGTTTAAGAACTATGACCGAAGGGATTTTATATTCGGTGAGGATATCAAACTATCTTGTAAACACGGAAAGCGTATATCCTGCGATGGGAATAACGCCGTCTACGAAATAAAGAGTGGAGACTTCAGGTTGTCCATGACTGGCTTTGATCCGGACAGGGAACTCAAAATAAAGATAACATGAAGAGAACTAAGCACCCTCGCAAAAGGCAGCCCATCAGAAAGCAGGATATCGTTTTGGGTATCCACGAGAGGGACGGCGGATTGGTCGTAGAAATGAAGCTTGACAACCTGGAAGGCTACAAATTTCCTAAAGATGCAAAAATATTTCTTGAAGCATATAACCGATTAAATATACAGCACATTGACCTGGGGGAAGTGGAATCCTTTCCAGGAGAGGTAGAAGAAGACTTGTCTTCTTTTGAAGTGCCTTTAAGAAGCAAGATTAATTTCAGGTTAAAGGTGATGGATATAAATAGCTATGACCTGTTAGGGCTGGCCGAACGATTGAAAGAGCGTAAATATACAGGCTCCCTGCTTCCTATTGAAAAGAGTAATATAAACACTATTTTTTCAGTTGACTGGGAAAACCCTGACCACCCTGTGTTACATATAACTGAAAAATTGGGACAAAGTCTTGAATGTATAAAGCCCATTCTTGCAGAGGCGGTGTTCAGGGAAATTTTACTCACTTTGTTGCTCGACGATGAGAGTGATATTGACGATCTGGAAGACCACAAATGGATTAAATTTGCACACAGGTACAACCCTGATGAGATACCGAAAGAAACTGAAATTGAGAAAAGAAAAGAGTGGATCGAAAAAGCTCTTGACGGGTTCTCCGCTAAAACAAACACCGTCGGGAATTTGGTGAAACAAATGGAGAATATGTCTTGAAACTACATGAGCTGACGACAAGGGGAAATCAAAAACTGGAAAGAGATTTGGAAAAATTCCGCGCGCACGATACTCCTTTTCCCAAGATAAATATTGATGACTATGAAGCCAAAGAAACGGATATTGAGGTCGATGAAAACAAGCGGTTCAGTAATAAACTGGATGTAGGCAAATACTTCCTAGGTGTATTTCAAGATACCCCGCCCAAACCAAGGATGTGGAATTGGCTGTCTGTCCTTTACTTCGAGCAGCTACTAAATACTCAAGGGAAAGTTGGAGAGTTACAAAGACTGTTTGTCTCTGACAAGTTTTACTCTTGGCATCTTCGTCTCTTAATGGTTCCCCACGACGTTTGCAAGTTTTATCGGCATAACATAAATGAAATTGATTTTTTATTGCGTGACCCGGTGAACGTAAACGGGAGGCTGTATATGGGAATAGTTGAAAGGCAGGACATCGTCAAAAACCACAATTTCATAGGCGTCGCCAGAAAGTTGTTCTACGATGAAAAAGAGCAAGTTATAAAGAAAGGGGGTGCTTCGGAAAATGGTATAGGAAGGCTTATAAAGCTCTATAAACAATATGAAAGAAGCTTTGATATGTACCGTATGCCGAGTGAAACGGTAATAGACAAGCTGTTAAAGCGACACAAAGAATTTGATCGGTTTTTAGACTAGGGCTGGTTCTCTAGACAGAGATTAACTGCGGCAAAGCGTTCTTGCAAAAAACCCTTTCTGTTATTCGCAGCTACGTCCGCCGTGAAAGGCAATTAACGAAAGGCCAGCAGGCGACGTTTAACAGATACTGGCGTCGGTACGGGGTTGATGTTGGGGATACGGCGCTTGACCTGAGGAGTGCATTTGGCAACTCCATGCCAGTGGTACTTGAGGTCGGTTTTGGCAATGGTGATGCACTGGCGTCACTCGCCCGGCAGTACCCGCGATTGAATTTTCTGGGCGTTGAGGTGTATCGCGCGGGCATCATATCGTTGTTGAGGAAGCTGGGCGAACTCGGGCTTGAAAATGTGCGCATCGTCAACACGGACGCGGTCGAGTTATTGCGCGGGCATTTGACGGCAAAGAGTATTATTTCAGCGTTGATCTGGTTTCCCGATCCGTGGCCGAAAAAGCGACACCATAAAAGGCGCCTGATACAAAAGGAGTTTGTACGATTGCTTGCCGAGAAGCTCGCCGACGGCGGCGAGTTGCACGTTGCCACGGATTGGCAACCCTATGCGGAACATATATCCGAGACCTTGGGGCAATGCGAATTTTTTTATGAGGTTGATGCCGCCGACGTCATTACACGTCGTCCGCCAACAAAGTTTGAACGGCGTGGTGAAAGTGTAGGTCATCGGATTTTTGAACAGGTATATAAGAAGGCGGGCTAGGTCTTTGCCGGCGGATCGGCGGCAACTGCCATGCGTTTTGCGGGGCAACCATCCTGTTGGATGGCGAGCGGGCATACCTGTTCTTTACAGTCGCTGATATTCCGCCAAGCAAACTTGATCGCCTGTTCATCGGAGTGATAGAAATGATCAATCCAGTCAGGCCCCGCAAAACCGGTGCGCACGAACACTTCCATTACTTGTCGTTTGGTGCGTGCAAACACGAGTTCGATACCTAAGTCGACAAGTCGTACCGACAGCTGGTGCAACATGTCTTCACCAGTGGCATCAATTTCTGTAATCGCTTCAGCGTCTATGATGATAAACCTTAAATCGGGTTTGGCCGCAACACGTTCTAGCACCCTTTCTTCGAAATAGGTTGAACTGGCAAAAAATAACGGCCCTTCGAAACGTAGCACCGAGATTTTCGAACAGGTTTTAAGAATATTGGACTGTGCATCCCGTATGCTACCGTCCGTATGCCGCGACAACACCGAGATATGCGGGTGCATGGTACGATACATGAACAAGCCCAGCGACAACAGCACACCAATAAGTATGCTTTGCTCCAGGTGAGGGGCCAGAAATAGTGTCAATACGAAAGTGAGGACTGCGATAAAGCCATCCTGCCTGTGCACGCGAAACGCATATTTGATCTGCTTGACCCTGATCAGGTTAATAACCGCAGAAATGATTACCGCCGCCAGTACGGACTGCGGCAAGTGGTACAGGTATTGAGCAAAATATAACAGCAACAGTGACAGCGCAACGATCAAGCCGGTCACCACGGCCGCAAAACCTGTCTTTGCTCCGGCAGCCATGTTCACCGCCGAGCGTGAAAATGATCCGGCAACCGGGTAGGCACCGGATAAACCGGAAACAATGTTGCCCAAGCCTTGTCCGACCAGGCCCTGGTTGGCGTCAATGCGCTGGCGAGTTTTTACGGCAATGGCTTTGGCTATCGAAATTGCCTCCATATAACCAACGACCGCAATTACAATAGCCTTGCCAATTAGGTCCACTGCGGTGAGCATGTCAAAACTCGGCAGGGAGATACTGGGAAGCCCTTCGGGCACCCTACCTACCACTTTTCCACCCAGTGATTCATATCCTATTAAAAAAGAGACGATGCTAGTAACGACGACCGCCGTAAGCACGCTGGGAACTTTCGGTGCGTAGCGCTTCAATCCCAAGATAATTACCAATCCCGCAATGCCCATCCCCAAGGTTGGAAAATGCGTACTTTCAGACGCTGCAACGAATACGTTCCACATCGTTACGTAGAAATAATCGCCGATCTCGGCAGTAACCCCGAATAACTTGGACAGTTGTGAGGCGGCAATGATTATGGCGGCAGCGTTGGTAAAACCGATCACCACCGGATGGGACAAGAATTCCACCAGTACACCGAGGCGTAACAGCCCTAACGACATTTGAAAGATACCGACGATGATGGCCAGTACTGCCGCATACACCAGATACCCCTCGGGGTTTGCCGACGCCAATGGCTCCAGAGCCGCCGCCGTCATCAGGGAAACCACCGCGACCGGTCCCGTTTGCAATTGGCGAGAGGAACCAAAAAGCGAGGCAACAATTACCGGTAGAAACGATGCGTAAAGGCCGTAGTAGGCAGGCAGGCCGGCCAGTTGAGCATAAGCCATAGACTGCGGGATGAGCACCAGTGCCACAGTCAGTCCGGCAATGAAGTCTCTCCATGCGGTCTTCGAGTCTTTCAGTTCACCCAACCAATCCAGATAAGGGATGAAGCGATGCCCCAGTTCGCGGGTATACTGTCTTGCCGAGATCAAATGATGCCCCTGATTATGCTATACGTACTCATTGCCGTTGCTCGCATCGTATGAACCCCCTCGTCCATGTAGTTGCCTTGAACTTCTCTTTGCAATACTGGATTGCAGGTTGCCCCCATGCTGAAACCGAGTTTCCGCGTGTATTCCAAACAAGTAATATCGGTGGCCATATAAAAATTACTAATTTTAACATGCCTTTACACCGTGAATGTAACTTCCACAAAAGAACAGTATAAATTTCATTTTGATGCAGAAACCTGTAAAGTATCCATCGAGAGTCGTTGAGTGTATGCTTTGAACATGCAGAGTACGATCTTTTGGTAGTGTCAATTTGAAGCCGGGCAGTCGAGGTTAGATATTTGTACATTGCCGGTCACTTGTTTTTCATTTCCCGCCATGAACGGCCTGCGGCGTCACTCGCAAACTTTATCCGGGATGCTTTTCTGCCATGACTGAACCGTTTCGATTGGCAATTGCCCGCGACCAGTCTGCACGTGAGCTTGTAAATGACTGTCTGCGCCAGATCGGCAACGTACAAGGAAAATTTCAACTGGGATTTATCTACGCCAGCGATACGCTCTGTAATGACCTGGTAAATATAGTAGGCCGTCTCAAGCAGGAAACCTCGATCAGTAACTGGGTTGGAACAGTAGGTATTGGCCTGTGCAGCACGGCGGCGGAATACTACGACGTCGCTGCATTGGTGGTGATGTTGGCGGATATTGAAACGAGTGACTTTGCAATCGTTGGTGCGGACGGTTTGAGTGAAGATCGGCTGTTGGAGCAGGTTTCAAGCTACTGCAAGGAAGAGTCTCCCCACGTTGGAATTATTCATGGCGACCCCAGCAACCCTGCTACTCCGAACCTGATCGAGAAGATTTCCGAGACCGTTCCGGCAGCCTATCTGGTTGGCGGTTTAACTTCATCGAATTTTCATAACCATCAAATTGCGAATGAGGTGATCAGCGGCGGTTTGTCGGGTATTTTTTTCTCACCAAAAATAAAAACGGTCATCGGCCACACGCAAGGCTGCGCACCTTTGGATCGACGGCACGTTATCACCAAGGCCGAGCGGAACTTACTGATTGAACTGGATCATCGCCCTGCCCTTGATGTATTTCGAGAAAATATCGGAGAGGTGATGGCAAAAGACCTGAACAAAGTGGCCGGGTATATCTTTGCCGGGCTGCCTATCCCGTATTCCGATACCGGAGACTATCTAGTCAGAAATATCATTGGTCTGGATGAAAGCAAAAAGATAATAGCGGTCGGCGACTATTTGTATGAAGGTGGAAAATTCATGTTTTGTCGGCGTGACGGCAACAGTGCCAGGGAAGACATGCTACGCATGTTACGCACCATGAAGTTGCGGATGTCTGCGCGACCTCGGGGCGGCGTGTACTACACCTGCCTGGGAAGGGGCCGCCACCAGTTTGGCGAAGACTCCGAAGAGCTTAAAATGATCCGCCAGGAACTGGGCGATTTTCCCTTGGTCGGTTTTTTTGCAAACGGAGAAATTTTTCATAGCCGGTTATACGGATATACGGGCGTACTCACCCTCTTTACCTGATTTTTTAGACATGCAGTTCAGTGAGTTGGGCAACACCGGATTGAAGGTCAGCAAAATTTGCTTGGGCACGATGACCTACGGCGAACAAAATACGTTGGACGAGGCACATGCTCAACTAGACTACGCCGTAGCACACGGCGTGAATTTCATCGACACCGCAGAGATGTATCCGGTGCCGCCAAAAGAAGAGACGCAAGGAAAAACCGAGCAGTATGTTGGAAGCTGGTTGAAGAAAAGCGGTAAACGTAGCCAAGTCATACTGGCTACCAAGGTTGCCGGCCCCGGCATGATGCCGTATTTACGTGACGGCCCGCAGCTTACTCCCGCACACATAAATGCCGCCTTGGATGCGAGTCTGAAACGCCTGCAAACGGATTACATCGACCTGTATCAAGTGCACTGGCCGGCCAGGAACACGAATTTCTTCGGCAAACTCGGTTACCAGCAACAGGAGGATACCTCAACCTCGATAGAAGACACCTACGCATGTCTGGTTGATGCCGTGCGACAGGGTAAGGTTCGACACCTTGGCGTCAGCAATGAGACCCCCTGGGGAGTGATGCAATACCGACACCTTGCCCGTATCAACGCATGGCCAACTATCGTAAGTGTACAAAACCCCTATAGTCTATTGAACCGCACGTACGAAATAGGGCTGGCGGAGATTTCTCATCGTGAAAAAATGGGCCTGCTTGCCTATTCACCGCTAGGGTTTGGAGTATTGACGGGAAAATACCTGGATGACAATGCACCATCGGATGCACGGCTATCACTTTTCCAACGATTTGACCGCTATAGTAACGCACAAGGAATCAAGGCCACGCGGGCGTATGTGGAATTGGCGCGACAGCATGGCTACTCCCCGGCACAGATGGCGCTGGCATTCGTAAATTCCAGGCCGTTTGTAACCGCAAACATCATCGGGGCAACCCATCTACAACAACTGATCGAGAACATTGACAGCATCAACGTGGCACTACCCACCGAAATGATTGAAAAGATAGAGGCCATACATCAACAGCAGCCGAATCCTTGTCCGTAGCCGTCATATCGTTCAAGTGCCCTCCAATTTCTCACGTTGTACACTTATCCAGTCAAAGACCTCGCGGTTGATCTCGATGGGACTTTTGCCCCGACTCTCAATGATCGGGCCGATAACAACTTTGATGGCGCCCGATTTTTTGGTAACACGTTTACGTGCCCAATAGCTTCCCGAGTTGTGAGCAATAGGCAGGACTGGCGCACCCGATTGTGCGGCAAGCAAGGCCCCGCCGATTTTAAAATTTCGTTTACTTCCCGGGGCAGTGCGAGTGCCCTCGGGAAAGATCATAACCCAACGCCCTCGTTTCAGTTTTGCCTTGCCTTGCTCGATAAGCTGCTCGACTGCTTTGCGCCCTGTGCCTCGATTGATGGCGATGGGACCAGTAAGGGCTAATCCCCAACCAAATATCGGGATTAGAAAAAGCTCTCTCTTTACCACCCACGCCAGCGGAGGGAGAAAGGAGCAAAAGGCCAGCGTCTCCCAGGTAGACTGGTGGTTCGCCATGACGATACACGGATGGTTGGGGATATTCTCCTTACCTGTTACGACGTGCCTTAAATTACAGGTTACATGCAGCCACCATAAATTGGCGGCACACCATGACACGATAAGTTTGTAACGTGTTTCATAGCGAACGACGACGGCAAAGAGGCAGAGGAGGCTGTAAACAAGCGTGAATATCAGCATACCGAACAGGTACAACAACGAACGAAAGACCTGCATCACTACAAGTTTGACTGATTACTGTACCAGTAGCGAATCTACCGCTTCAGCCAGATCTTTGAAGATGGGGATGTTACGCGGTAATTGTTCGCTTTGTGCAGTGACGGAACCATTACCGGTACACACCAACATGGGTTGTGAGCCGTGTAACATTGCTGCTTGTACGTCGCGCAGTGAATCGCCTATAAAAGGCGCCTTATGCAGGGAGATACGTGCGCGTTTTTCGATTTCTACCAACATGCCCGGATTTGGTTTGCGGCATTCGCCTTGTGTACATGGACATATGAATATGCCGTCCAGATGACCTCCGCACTGTTCCAGCTCGGCCAGCATTTTTTTATGAATGGCATTCAGGGCATTATAATCCAGGAGATTTCGGGCAATGCCGGATTGATTGGAAGCAATAAATACTTTTATGTTGGCATGATTGAGCTTGGCGATGGCTTCCAAACTGCCCGCAATCGCAATCCATTCTTCCGGTGACTTGATAAACTCGTCGGACTCTTCGTTGATGACCCCGTCACGGTCAAGAATTACGGCCTTCAATTCGCCCATGCGCGATCCTCTACAAAGCGTTTATGGTTGTAATTTTGAAAGGTCTGCAACGCGTGTGAACAAGGCGTTGATTTCCGTGAGTAAGGCGATACGGTTGGTCATCAATTTCTTATTTTTGTCCATCACCATCACCTCATCAAAAAATGTATCTACGGGCTGGCGCAAACCGGCAAGTCTGTGCAGGGCTTGTTTGTACTGGTGCCGTTGCAAGAGCTTTTCAACGTCGTCAGCAAGCACGCACAGGGAGGTGTACAGAGCAGTTTCCGCTGCTTCCCTGAACAGTTCTTTTTGTACTTGACCAATGTTATCACGCGCCGTTTTCTTAAGTATGTTGCGGATACGTTTGCTTGCGGCGGCCAAGTTTTTTGCCTCCGGCAATTTGCGAAAGCCGCATAGCGCGTCGATACGCGCGTTAATATATTTCGGTGACGTGGGGTGATTGGCCAATACCGATTCAATTACGTCGGGTGCAGCGCCCTGCTCGGCAAAATAGCCGCGTAGGCGTTCGGTGATGTAATGGAATAGATCATCCACCACCGCGTCTGCCCGTAATGATTCAGGGAAGAGAGAGGCGGCCCGTTGCAGGCTTGCATATAGATTGACGTCCAACCCTTTTTGAACGCCCAGATTCGGTAGCGAGTGCTCCGCTTCAATAAGAATACGCAACACTGCCAGAGACGCACGCCGCAGGCCATAAGGGTCTTTCAAACCGGTGGGTCTTTTCCCGCTCGCAAAAATTCCGATCAAGGTATCCAGGCGATCCGCCAGTGCCAGTGTTATCCCACAGGAAGTGACGGGAAGCGCGTCTCTTGCGTAACGCGGCAAGTATTGTTCTTCAATTGCGATTGCGACTTCTTCATCCATGTTATCATGCAAGGCCAGCTGACGTCCGATAATGCCTTGTAGGGTTGGAAATTCGTTGACTATCTCCGTCGGCAGATCACACTTACTGAGTCTTGCCGCCTCTCGAACGTGTCTCTTTTGACACAAAGTTTGGCCAGACAAAAATTCGCAAAGCTTGATGAGTCGTTGAGTCTTGTCAAACAAACTGCCAAGCCGCTTTTCGAATACGATGTTTTTCAACGCCTCCAGCCTTGCCTGCAAGGGTTGACTTTTAGCGCACTGCCAAAAGAACACGGCGTCTTTGAAACGCGGCACGATGACTTTTTCATTTCCTCGTGTAACCGCCTCGGGAGCCGTGCTTTCTATATTGTTGATAACGATGAACCTGGCAAGCAACGCGACTGGATTTTTTTCATTAAACAGGGGAATGTATCTTTGATGATCCAGCATGGTAGTGATCAGGATTTCTTTCTGCACCTGTAAGAATTTTTCGTCGAATCTTCCCAACAAGGCATGCGGCCATTCCACTATTCCGGTAATTTCATTCATCAATCCTTTATCGAAAAAAGGTCGGCCTTTTACTTGTTCGGCAAGTGCGGTGGCTTGCTTGTATATAGCTTTTTGACGTTCACGGAAATCTGCCAGCACCTTGGCCTTTTTCAGTAATTTCTCGTACTCGGACGCTTCTTTCACGACGATGGGCCGCGGGGCGTGAAAACGGTGGCCGTACGTTACATTGCCGGCCTTCAGACCGAACAAGTTTGCCGTGACCGTGTCACTTCCGAATATAAACAGTAACCAGCGAACCGGGCGGATGAACACCGCCGAAGTTTGATTCCAGCGCATACGCTTCGGAAGGGATAGATCATTGATAGTGTTTTCCAACAGCTGCGGCAGCAGCTCAATGGTTTGCAAACCGGCGCACTGCTTGCGAAAGATCAGCCTTGGTTCATCTGCCTCCAGTATCAACCGGCCCACTTCCACACCGCACGACCGCGCAAAGCTTAGCGTTGCCTGAGCAGGGTTGCCTTGCCGATCAAAGGCGCCGGCTTTGGCAGGGCCTTTGCGTTCAATCAAGCGGTCTGGTTGGACAACGTCTAACTCTTTAATAAATACTGCCAACCTTCGCGGCGTACAAAGGTTTTTATACCCATCCTCGCCATCGGAGAAAGACAGCTTGGCCGCAGTTAATTGAGCACGAAATGCCTTGTTAAATTCATCGGACAGAGGCAACAACTGTTTTGCAGGCAGCTCTTCCGTACCCAACTCGACCAATAAAGCCTTTCTGTCACGCATGGATGATTATTTGTCGATCAGTGGGAAACCCATTCTTTCACGATTCTTGTAATAGCTCTTAGCGATGGCCTGTGCCAGCTTCCGAATGCGTAGAATGTATTGTTGACGCTGCGTTACCGAAATTACCTGGCGTGCATCTAAAAGGTTGAAGGCGTGTGAGCACTTAAGAACGTGGTCATACGCCGCGACGGGTAACTCTAGCTCAATCAGGTTCCGACATTCTTTTTCATGGGCTTCAAATGCCGAAATCAAAACGCTCGTGTCTGCATATTTGAAATTGAACGCCGATTGCTCCACCTCGGTTTGGTGATGAATGTCACCATAACGAACAACATGACGATATCTTTTTGTCCACACCAAATCATATACGTTCGGTATGTCTTGCAGGTACATTGCAATGCGTTCCAAGCCGTAAGTAATTTCAGCACTTACCGGACTACAGTCCAAACCGCCCACCTGCTGAAAATAGGTAAATTGTGAAATTTCCATGCCGTTCAGCCACACTTCCCAACCCAGTCCCCATGCGCCCAGGGTCGGAGATTCCCAATCGTCTTCAATGAAGCGTATGTCGTGGACAAGCGGGTCGATACCCAGTCTGCCGAGTGACTCCAGATAGAGTTGCTGAACGTTATCGGGCGACGGTTTCAGAATTACCTGGAACTGGAAATAACGTTGCAGGCGATTCGGGTTGTCGCCATAGCGCCCATCCGCAGGACGGCGACAGGGTTGAGGGTAAGCAGCTCGCCAGGGTTCAGGCCCGACAGCGCGCAAAAACGTGCTTGGGTGAAAGGTTGCGGCACCCATCTCAATATCATAGGGCTGTTCAATTGTACAGCCCTTTGCCACCCAGAACCGCTCCAGCTTGAGTATGATATCCTGCAACGAAATGAATGTAGAAATCGGCATCTTGGTAGTAACGTGTAGTACAGCGAGAGTATAATAGCCATGCGTTCGACATCCGACCAGCACAGGCGGAAAAGCACGTTTTACATTTTAGTGCCTGAAGACTCTGCAACTGTGTAAAGAATCGCTATAATGCTCTACATATAATAGATAAAGCTGCGTATAATACTGAACTTGACCCTAATTTTAAGGTGTATTCAGGCGTAGCGGTACGTTATTATGCTTTATTTCATTATACACCTATGCGATCCGTGTAGACGCAAGCACAAAAATAATTTTTGAGTCGAAGCAAGGAGTAACCATGTCTGTGAGTGATGTAATTAAGATGATGAATGACAACGAAGCCAAATTCGTTGATTTTCGGTTTACCGATACCCGCGGCAAAGAGCAACACGTTTCAGTGCCCGCCTCCATAGTGACGGATGAAACCTTTGAAACGGGAAAGATGTTTGACGGTTCATCCATTGCGGGTTGGAAGGGAATCAGCGAGTCCGACATGGTTTTGATGCCAGACCCGAGCACCGCGGTGATGGACCCCTTTTACGACGATGCCACCCTGGTACTACGATGCGATATCCTTGAGCCTGCCACCATGGAGGGCTACAGCCGTGACCCGCGTTCGGTTGCCAAGCGTGCCGAGGCATACTTGCGCTCAACGGGGGTCGGTGACGAAGCGTACTTCGGCCCCGAGCCCGAATTCTTCGTATTTGACGACGTCAAATGGGGAAATGAAATGGCGGGCGCGTTTTATCGAACGGACTCCGACGAATCGGCATGGAACTCTTCAAAAACATTTGAGGACGGTAACATCGGGCATCGTCCGGGGGTGAAAGGCGGTTATTTTCCGGTGCCTCCGGTCGATTCATTACAGAACGTGCGTTCAGCGATGTGCCAGGTACTTGAAGAAATGGGAATCATAACGGAAGTGCACCACCATGAAGTTGGTACTGCCGGGCAATGTGAGATTGGCACACAATTCAACTCATTGACAGTGCGCGCCGACTGGAATCAGATTTTGAAGTATGTAGTACACAACGTCGCCCACAACTTCGGCAAGACGGCGACGTTCATGCCGAAGCCGATCGTCGGCGACAACGGCAACGGTATGCACGTGCATCAATCCCTGTTCAAGGACGGTGAAAACCTTTTTGCCGGAAATCTGTACGGCAATCTCTCGCAAACCGCAATGTATTATATCGGCGGCATCATCAAGCACGCGCGCGTGATCAACGCCTTTTCAAATGCCTCCACGAACAGCTATAAGCGGCTCGTTCCCGGCTTTGAAGCCCCCGTGCTGCTGGCCTATTCGGCCCGTAATCGTTCGGCTGCAATCCGCATCCCACACGAAGCAAGCGCCAAGGCAAGGCGCGTAGAAGTACGTTTTGGAGACCCCTCCGGTAACCCGTATTTCACCTTTGCGGCGATGCTCATGGCGGGGCTTGACGGCATTCAAAATCAAATCGATCCGGGTGCTCCCATTGACAAAGACCTGTATGACCTACCCCCGGAAGAGGAAAAGCAGGTTCCCACGGTGTGTCACTCACTAGACCAGGCACTTGAAGCCCTGGACAAAGATCGCGACTTTCTGAAAGCCGGGGGCGTATTCTCCGACGACTGCATAGACGGCTACATAGAACTAAAGATGGAAGAGGTTACCGCCTTGCGGCAGGCTACCCACCCCGTTGAATTCGATATGTACTACAGCTGCTAGAGCAAAAACGCTTTTGCGCTCCATCGCAAGATGCCTCAACCCCTCTCAAGCATCTTGTGATGTGAGCGTACCTCACTAAGGCTTGCAAGAAGTTAAGTGTGTTTCACCAGCCGCTTGTAAGACCTTGATGGTCTCCTCGAAAGGTGCCACCGAACCTTCGGTGCGCTCCATGCTCATTCGGGCATGGTCTACCGGGCTGCCCCCATCACTGTCTTTCGCATTGACGCGGGCGCCGGCCTTCAGCAGCACACGGACGACCTCGACTTGGCCACCAAACGCCGCGAAATGCAGGGGCGTAAACCCATCCTTGGTTCGTGCATTGACGAGGGCGCCGGCCTCCAGCAACACACGGACGGCCTTGACGTCGTGCCCCCCCCCCCCCCCCCCCGCCGCGCGATGCAGGGGCGTGTTCCCTTCCTTGGTTCGTGCATTGACGTCGGCACCAGCTTTCAGCAGTGCACGGACAAACTCGACGTGGCCAGTCACCGCCGCGAAATGTAGGGGCGTGAACCCATCCTTGGTTCGTGCATTGACGAGGGCGCCGGCCTTCAGCAGTGTACGGACGGCCTCGACTTGGCCCTGCAACGCCGCGAAATGCAGAGGTGTGTAATCTCCCTTCCCGTCTCGTGCATTGACTTGCGCCCCTTGATTTAACAAGGTACGGATCTGGGCAACGTCTCCTGCCTTCGCCGCCTCGTGCAACGGCCCGGCGATTGCCGGTAGGCACGTCAGGCACAGTACAAGTGGTATAAAAAGAGTGATCAGCTTTCTCTTGTTCATCTTGTGTCCTTTTAGTAGGTGATTAAACTTCCCACGATGTCGTGTACGCACCGGTGGTGGTGTTTGTTAAGGTAATCAAGGATTCCTTGATTGATTTGCTTGCAGCAGAGCGGGTCGTAGAAAAGGCCGGTGCCGATGCCGACGGCGGTTGCACCGGTTATAAGGAATTCTATTGCGTCCGTGGCGTTGAGGATGCCTCCTTGACCGATGATGGGAACGTTGTGCGGTTTGCATACTTGATAGACTTCATGGACTTTGAGTAGTGCTATGGGTTTGATGGCGGCACCCGACAGCCCTCCCCGGTTGTTGTGTAAAACCGGGCGTTTGGTCTCAACGTCAACCGCCATCCCCGCCACTGTATTGATGACGGCGAAGGCATCGCTGCCGGCTTCAAGGCAAAGCTTGGCGTTGAGTGCGGTGTCGGCCTGGTTCGGGGACAGTTTTGTAATCAGCGGCTTTTTGGTCACGGCGCGACATGCTTCCACCACCCGGGCAGACGCTTGTGGATCATTGCCAAATTCCACGCCTCCCTGTTTTATGTTGGGGCAGGATATGTTGATCTCTATGGCGTCAATGGGGGAATCTTCAAATGCACGCGTAACTTTCACGTATTCCTCTATCGTGGAGCCTGACACGTTGGCAATAAAGCGGGTTTCGGAAAAGTCCAGTTCGGGCAAGATGTGGTTGACGACGTAGTCTACCCCGGGATTTTGTAAGCCGATTGCATTCAGTACGCCGTCGGATGTTTCCGCAAGGCGGTGCGTGGCATTGCCCAGACGCGGTTTCAGTGTTGTCCCTTTCAGGCAAACCGCACCCGCGTCTCGATTGGAGAAGCCTTCAACGCGCGTGTACTCTTCTCCGAAACCAGCGCATCCGGAGAGCAAAACCAGCGGAGAGGAAAATTTCAAACCACAGAAATCAAGCTCAAGTTTGTTGTCGTTCACGCTGAAAACCCTGCTGCCTTGAACGATGAGGGGTTCAAAGAAATTCTTCTTTCATCTTGCGACCAAGCAGCTCGGCAACGGCTGTTTTTACTGGTGTCCCCTCGTTCAGAATACGATAAACCTGTTCGCATATCGGCATTTCAACCCGGTGTCGTCCCGCTATTTCGTGTACTGCTTGCACCGCATGAAACCCTTCAACCGTTTGCCCCAGCTCATTCATGTACTGTTGTGCGGTTTTCCCTTGAGACAATGCCAGTCCCAGCATACGATTTCTGGATTGATCGTCCGTACACGTCAGCACTACGTCGCCTACGCCCGCCAAACCCATCAGTGTTTGGGGTTGTGCCCGCAAAACTTGTGCCAGCCGCATCATTTCTGCAAGCCCTCTGGTAATCAGTGCGGCGCGCGCATTTGCACCGAAACCCAGACCATCCGCAATTCCTGCGGCAATGGCCAATACGTTTTTTATGGTACCCCCCAACTCTACGCCGACCACATCGTCACTGATGTAGACACGAAAGTTATCACTGTGAAAATAGCCCGCCAGTTCTTTTGCATAGGCGATATTTTGTGACGCCAACGTGACGGCGGTGGGCAAGTTATCGGCAACTTCCTTGGCAAAAGACGGGCCTGATAATACTGCGGTCTGAATCTTGTCTCCCAGAACCTCGGCGACAACCTGGTGCATCATCAGCCCGCTGACCTTCTCAATCCCCTTGGTAGCCCAAATGAACCTTGATGGAGTATCCTGTTGCGCCAGCCGTTCACACACTTGGCGCATGGCGTAGCTCGGCACCACCAGCAAAGCAAAGTCGGCCTTGTTTATCGCCGCGGCCAGGTCTTGCTCTACAGACAACGATTTTGGAAACGAGAGACCAGAGAGATAACGAGAATTACACCGTTCGGCATGAAGCGAGGCAATCAATTCGGAATCATGGTCCCAGGCCTTGACCCGATGCCCGTTGCGTGCCAATTGAATGGCAAGTGCCGTACCCCATGACCCTGCTCCCAATACTGCGGCGGTAGCCATTTACTAGTGTTTGACTAGATTTGAGCCGGTGCCTTGTTCTTGTAACGTTTGCAGGTGTTGCTGATACAGGGCCTCGAAATCGACAGGGTTGAGAAGTAGCTGCGGAAACCCGCTCTTTGCGATCAATTCCGCTACGGATTCGCGGGCAAAGGGAAACAGGATATTTGGGCAATGACTGCCTAATAATTGGCTGTTCCGTTCTTCCTTGAAATTCTGGATAGTGAAGATCCCCGCCTGTTTGACCTCAACCAGAAAAACCTTAGTTTCTTTCTGAGATGCGGTCACCGTCACCGTTATACAAACTTCAAAAACGTGTTCATCCAACTGAGTATTTTCAGCGTGGATGCGAACGTCCATCTTTGGATTCCATTTTTGTGTAAATATCTTTGGTGAATTCGGTGCTTCAAAAGATACGTCTTTTATGTAGATTTTCTGAATCTCGAATTTTTGAGATATTTTTTCAACCACGGTAATAAATGCTCACCATGTTCTTTGGCTATTGGGCGCGGCGTTTTTCAAGCTGACAATAATTCGTCCAGTTTGTTCTCGCGGTTGAGTTCCGCAAGGTCGTCAAACCCTCCAACGTGCACGTCGCCGATGAAAATTTGCGGCACGGTTTGACGTTTTGTGCGCGCGATCATTTCTTCACGCAGGGAAACATCGTTGTCAACGTTGATTTCTGTATAGGTAACACCCTTGCTGTCCAACAGACGTTTTGCGGCGTTGCAGTACGCGCAACGGTTACCGGAATAAATAGTTACGTCCAGTTTACTCATTTTTTGGTTATCGGTAGTTGATCGTTGACCCAGGCATTCATTCCGCCTTTAAGGTTGTATACGTTAGTGTAATTGTTTTTCAATAATAACTTGCACGCCCCTGACGAGCGGTTGCCCATCTTGCAAAATACCAGTATGGGTTTGTCTTTATCCTTAGTCAAACTACCCGCCTTTTGTGATAGTGCACCGACCGCCACGTGCTTTGCATTGATAATGCTTCCCTGGCTACGCTCATTTGCTTCGCGCACGTCCAGCACCAGAGCGTCTTTTCTATTGATAAGCGTTACGGCTTCCGTGGGAGTGATTACTTTATAGCCTTGTGTAAAGCGACGTAATTCAGTAACGGCAATCAAAGTAACAACCGCAAACAGGGCAATAAATAAAAGATAGTTTCTGACGGCAAAATCGAGGAATTCTTCCATTTAATCGTCGTTGTAAATCAGTGATAGAGTTATATGGTCTGGCACGGATTATATGCCGAAAAGGAGCAAGGCGATCGATCAAGTATTATGAGTGGAGCAGAAGACTTGTTGCATCATCTTTATGAGTTGCAGGGTACGGTCGTCTCCGATACGGTAATACACTCGATTGGCGTCTTTACGAGAGGCAAGAATGCCCCGTTCACGCAATATGGCCAAATGTTGAGAAATGTTACTTTGCGAAGTTCCTACCGTACCGACTATATCCTGCACGCTGATCTCGCGCTCACCCAGAACGCACAGAATCCTCAGCCGTAATGGATGAGACATGGCTTTCAATGACCTGGAAGCCCGTTCGATATCCTTTGCTCGGTCAATAAGCTCTTCCGTGCCTATTTCCATTGCCATGTTTTGAAGTACCCGCAATAAATAAAGATGAAAGCTACGCCAGTCAAATGCACAGTTGGCAGATATCCGTTCAAGCCCTTATGAATGTTGCACCTATACCTGGTTTAATCTAATGATAGTATCAGTTAATATTATAAATGTCTAATATATTGATAAAGCTATTGCCTCAGCCGTATCAGGTAGAAAATACTCTGCCATGATGAAAAATGACCATGAAGCACCATCGACCCTGCCGATATTAATCGTTGCACTTTTTGTTTCTTTGTTGAGCGTTATCGGCGTTTCAGCGGCACCCCCATCCCAACAAGAAGCACAGAAAAAACTGGCGGGCGTTCAGGCACGCATTCAGGATACCCAACGCAAGCTCGATAAATTGGAAAGAGAACTGCGTGAGGCCGAGAAAAGTATCGGGCAAATCAATCGGCGGCTTGACAGCAACGCCACCGCACTGAAGAGTGGTCAGCAACGCCTCCATGCCCTGAAAGCAAGACGAGAACATCTGTTGAACGAATCATCAAGACACCACGACGTTTTACGTATGCAGGCAAAAATCGAGTACTTGTACAGCGGCCAGGAAAAACTGAAGTTGTTACTCAATCAACAAGACCCGGCAATGGTAAGCCGAATGCTCATCTATTATGACTACTTACGCCGTGCCAGAACACGCAAAATTGAGCGGGCAAAACAAGTTTTGCAATCTATACATCAGATACAGAGCGATATTTTGAAGCAACAGAATTTAACCAAACGAATTCAAGATGACTTATTGCACGAAAGACAACAACTGCAACGACAACAACGGAAGCGAGAATCCGTGCGCGCCGGTTTGGGAGCCAGTCTTAAAAAAGATGAAAAACATGAAAAACAATTGCAAGAACTGATTGAAAACTTACAGGATGCATTGGTCAACGTCCCTACCGAGGCAGGTCGGCAGGAAAAATTCTACAAGCTCAAAGGCAAGCTCTTTTGGCCAGTGGTGGGCAAACCCAGCAATCGGTTTGGTCAACGGCGTAATGAAGTACAAGGCAAGCTGAATTGGCGGGGAGTATTTATCCCCAGCAATGAAGGTAACAACGTGCGCAGCATCTTTGATGGTCGCGTGGTCTTTGCCGAGTGGCTGCGAGGTTTTGGTTTGTTGATTATCATCAGTCATGGTGACGACTATATGAGTTTATATGGCCATAATCAGAGCCTCTATAAAAAACCGGGAGAATGGGTAGCGGCGGGCGAGCGTATCGCCACGGTAGGAAACAGTGGCGGCAACACCCGCACCGGTCTGTACTTTGAAATTCGCAAGCAAGGAAAACCAGTAAACCCGAGCATATGGTGTGTCAAGCCGGCGAGCGGGCGCCGCTCAGGTTGAGCTTAAGTGTCCTGCCAGTGTATTACTCCTGCACAAGCATCTGAATCTGCATATAATACGACAATAAGACCATAATACTGAAAGTTTGGGCAGGGACCTTTTAACGAGTGCATAAGCGTTGTTTGTCAAGTTATCAAAGGCGTTGTATATGTTTTCTTGTAGTGGAGCATAAATGAAAGAATCAAAATCAAGCAAGGTAACCATGAAGCGTAAACGCCTGCTGAGTATCGGAATAATGTGGAGTATGGTGTTGGGTTTGGTATTTACCCTGGCCCATGGCGTATGGGCGGACAAACAGCCCCTCTTACCGCTTGAAGACCTGCGTACCTTTACGGAGGTATACGCACGCATCAAACAGGAGTATGTAACCGAAGTAGATGACAAAGAGCTTTTGAAAAATGCCATTCGCGGTATGTTGGCCGGCCTTGACCCGCATTCATCTTTCCTTGATGAGGAGCAGTTTCGTGAGCTTCAAATCGGCACCTCTGGTGAATTTGGAGGGTTGGGAATTGAAGTTAGCATGGAGAACGGCCTTATAAAAGTCATTGCACCCATTGACGACACCCCTGCCGAACGTGCCGGCGTACAGGCGGGCGATTTGATTATCAAACTGGACGATAGACCAGTGAAAGGTATGACCCTAGAAGAAGCCGTCAAACTCATGCGAGGAAAAAAGGGATCGAAGATCGCGTTGACGATCGTGCGCAAGGGTGAAACCTCTCCCTTAGAGATAGTGATTACGCGAGATGTGATTCGCGTGCGCAGCGTAAAGAGCCGCATTCTCGAGCCGGGGTTCGGCTACGTGCGCATTTCCAATTTTCAATCCAAGACCACTCGCGGGTTACGAAACGCCATTGAAAGCTTGGAAAAGAAAAACAACGGCAGACTGAAAGGACTGATATTGGATCTGCGCAACAATCCGGGGGGCATATTGACCGGAGCGGTCGGGGTTTCAGACATATTCCTTAAGAATGACGCCTTGATCGTATACACCGAAGGGCGATCACAAAATTCCGAATTAAAATACCGAGCCAGCACCGATGACTCCCTACACGGTGCACCGATGGTTATCCTGATTAACCAAGGCTCGGCATCGGCATCAGAAATCGTCGCCGGCGCAATGCAGGATCATAAGCGGGCAACCGTCTTGGGCACCACGTCTCATGGTAAAGGCTCGGTACAAACCATTTTACCGATGAAAGACAATACCGCATTGAAATTAACCACTGCGTGCTACTACACCCCTTTGGGAAGATCAATACAAAGCGAGGGTATCGTTCCTGACATCCTTTTGCAGGAAATTGACGACGCTGACAATGAAAACGGGAACACTGAGACAGACTTAATGATTTTTGCGCCGACCACCGAAAATCGCTGCCGCAACAAAGTCGCGACGGAAACGTCCGAGACAAAGCCGAAAACAACCATAATGATTCCCATGGTCAAAAAAGACGGCGCTACCGATTACGAACTGGAAGAGGCACTTAAGATCCTGAAGGGCATACTCCATACGAGTAAAACTGCCACATAGTCAAGCAGGTACTTACTTTGAAAACTTCCCCGTCACTCGAACTGCATCGAGAAATCCACGGCCCGTATATTTTTGGTGATTGCACCGATTGAAATGAAGTGCACACCGGTCTTGGCAATCTCACGTACATTATCCAACGTAATGTTTCCAGAGGCTTCCAATTCTTTTCTGTTGTCGTTCATGCTCACCGCGGTTTCCAGATCCGAAAGCGAAAAGTTGTCCAGCAAAATGGTATCTGCATCGGTCGACAGGGCTTCTTCAAGCTGCTGATTCGACTCCACTTCAACTTCCAGCTTTAACGAGGGATGCTTTGCCAGAGCAACGGCTTTGGTAATTGAACCTGCTGCCGCGATATGGTTTTCCTTGACCAACACCGCATCATACAGCCCCATGCGGTGATTCCTGCCGCCGCCGCACAGTACGGCGTATTTTTGCGCATAGCGCATCCCCGGTAACGTCTTGCGTGTATCCAGAATCTGCGTGGAGGTACCCGCTATTTGGTCTACATACTTACGAGTGAGTGTAGCGGTGGACGACAGAGTTTGCAGAAAGTTCAATGCCGTTCGTTCGCCGCTCAGCAGTGTTTGCACCGTGCCTTGCACGGTGCAAACGATGATGCCTTCGTCAAGGGTGTCGGCGTCTTGCAACAACCAGTCACATTTTGTCTTCGCATTAAGTTGATGGAAAACTTCGCCGAACCAACGCTGACCACATAAAACCGCCGGCTCGCGGCATACTACCTTTGCCTTGGCAGTTTGGTTAAGGTTGAATGACGATGCGGTTACGTCGCCCTTGCCGATGTCTTCGCATAGGGCGACACGTACCGCACGTTCAATCGCTTGTAGGGCATCCTTGCCATGAGGTTTTACACCCATTTTTCGGGTGGCGGGGCGCAAAGGTACGCTACGATCTGTTCAGGTACTCCTTAGTGACTTTGAAGATCACCGGGCTCAATAGTATCAGCGCAATCAAGTTTGGCACTGCCATAAACCCGTTCATCACGTCGGCAAGCAACCAGACAAAATCGAGTTTGACCAATGCCCCCGCCAGAATTGCAACCACCCATAATATTCTGTAGGGGGTAACCACCCACAGGCCAAAAATGAATTCCGCACAGCGTTCACCATAATAGCTCCAGCCCAGCATGGTGGTAAAAGCAAATATGATCAACCCGAACGTCACGATGTAACTCCCTCCCGGGATGCCCTCGCCATAGGCAAACGTAGAGAGTGAGGCACCGTTCTCGCCGCTCATCCATGCACCGGTCAGCAAGATTACCAGCGCGGTCATGGTGCAAACGATGATCGTGTCAATAAAAGTCCCCAGCATTGCGATCATGCCCTGTCGCACAGGGTCTTTTGTCTGTGCCGCGGCATGTGCGATGGGCGCACTGCCCAGACCCGACTCATTCGAGAATATACCTCGCGCAACGCCGAAGCGGATAGCCGCCCAGACGGCTGCACCGGCAAAACCGCCCGCCGCGGCAGTGCCGGTAAATGCGCCCACGAATATTAAACGGAAGGCTTCACCTATTTGACCGAAGTTCAGGAAGATCACGATCAGTGAGCCGGCAATGTAGGCGATGGCCATGATGGGTACGAGTTTGCTGGCGACTTCGCCAATCCGCTTGATGCCGCCCAGAATAACCAGGCCTACGAGTATCGCAAGTACGATACCGGTTACTCCGTTCGGGATGTTGAAGTTTGAATCCAGGGCATCCGCTACAGAATTTGACTGTACCATGTTACCTATGCCGAATGCGGCCACGGTCCCAAACAGCGCAAACAGAAAACCCAGCCACTTCCAGTTGTCACCGAGGCCGTTTTTGATATAGTACATCGGGCCGCCCACTCTTTTGCCCTGGTCGTTGGTTTCCCGATATTTGACCGCCAATACTGCTTCACCATACTTTGTTGCCATACCAAACAGTGCCGTCATCCACATCCAAAACACTGCGCCGGGGCCGCCCAGGAATATCGCCGTGGCAACGCCGGCGATGTTGCCGGTACCTATGGTCGCCGACAATGCGGTCATCAACGCCTGGAAAGGGCTGATCTCCCCTTCTTTTTTGTCGGCTTGACCGGAAAACAGCAGCTTGAAACCGTGCCCAAGTTTTCGCCACGGCATCAGCTTTAATCCGAAAAAGAGATAGAGGTCTACACCGAAGGTAAAAACCAGCATAACGGGGCCCCAAATGAACCCGCTTAGCTGATCTAAAAACGCAGACAGTGCTTCCATTGAACGCTCCTTGAATTATTTTGAAGATAAAGGGCGGTATGTATTTTCAACATGACCCAACGGGAAGTAACTTTGGTATCGCATTATAGATTCAGATCAACCGACTTTCAATTAGACGGTTTCAAGCGGTAATGCTATCCTAAGATAAAAGGAATGGGAATACTTCCCGCTGCATCCCCTACTTGACTTGAATTCACCCGACCCTCGTTTTCGTATACAACGGTTACCCGGCCGGGACTCGGTTCAGCTGTTGGAGGAGGACGTACGTACCGGCCTTCTGGTTGCGCCGCGCAGTTTACCTCCCAAGTATTTTTATGATGAACGGGGGTCAAGGCTCTTCAATGCTATTTGTGAAACCAAGGAATACTATCCCGCGCGCACCGAGGTTGCGTTACTTACGCAACACGTAAAGGAAATTATCGGCATCGTGCAACCGAAAACATGCATTGAGCTGGGTGCGGGCACTTCAACGAAGACAGAAATTTTACTGTCCAGCCTGAACGTGAATGTCGATTCATATACTTACGTCACTATCGACGTGTGCGAGGAAATCCTCGTTCAATCCGCGGCCCGACTATTAAAGGCGTATCCGAATCTGCGGATTCAATCCGTAGTAGGAGATTACCGGCCCGCCGTTCAGATCCTTCCCGCATTTCCCGTACCCGTGCTGTACATTTTTATCGGCAGTTCCATCGGTAACTTTACCGCAAGGGAGGCGATTACGTTATTGACCGGGGTGGCGCAAAAGATGAATCCCGGCGACTGCTTCTTGATAGGTTTCGATCGCGTCAAAGACAAGCATATTCTCGAGAAGGCCTATAATGACGCCGAGGGCATTACCTCCCAATTCAACCTGAATGTATTAAAAGTGTTGAATGACAAATTGCATGCCGACTTCAAGCTTGAACAGTTTTACCATCGGGCGATCTATAACGATAAAAAAGAACGGATCGAAATGTATCTCATCTCTAAAAAACCCCAAAACGTCTCTTTCCCCACCTTGAACGCAACCGTTCACTTGCAGAAAGATGAAAAAATACTTACCGAGATCAGTTGCAAATACACTAATTCATCGATACAATCTCTGCTCACTGAAAGCGGGTTGAAGGAATATAGACATTTCAATACGAATGATGAATACTTTTCGCTCATTCTAGCTCACCGCCGCTAAGCTAAAGATTATCATTAAGATCACCAGTGGATAAACAGTCTCTTGTTAGACAGAGACAGATATAGTCCAAGGTTATTGACAAAACTGCATTACTTTAAGAAAGACTTGGGACGGCTTATAAAGAAGATTGGTAAGGTAAGTCTGATCTCAGTCGGCTCCTGTACAACCCGTATCCACTTGACCATGAAAACTCTCAATAACATCTGGTAATGTTGTATAGTACGATCCCTTATGACCTTTTGTTCTACTACCAACGCCATCCTGCACACTGGCGCATTATCTCGTTTCGCTTTACCCTGCTATGACCGACGGAGATGCTAAAAACATGACTACAGCGATCTACAATATTAGTATGAAATATGGCGTTACGGGGGTCTACTAAGGTGCTGCAAACGGCGAAATTGCCCCCCCCCCCCCCCCCCCCCCCTCTGCAACAACCGGTCCATAAAATCAGTGGTTCATGATAGCCGTAATAAAGTAAATGTATCTGCGACCTCGGACTGACGGACCTTCTGCTTTTCGCATCATCTTCCCTCCAAAGACAGCGTGATGTACGACTACCTCTTGGTGATCGGTCCCGGACGTTCGGGCAGCAAATTTCTACTTGAAAACTTGCGACAAAGCCCCAACCTGGCTTTTCCGGAAATTGAAGGAAACTACTTTTACCGTTCACCGGCCAACCTCCATAAAGCACAGAAAAAGCTGGGAAACAAAGCAAGGAAGACGCTGGTCGATATCGCCAACCTCAGTTACAAGGATCCAGAACTCAAGCAAGGCATTACAACACTGCAAAATAACGGTAGCCGAACACTGCTGATAGTGTTACTAAGAGACCATTGCCAGCGGGCGGTCTCCATGATGCATTTTCGTAGGAGTCGGGGGGAAATTTCAGCCATGTTCGGAATGCACAAGTTGGAGAATGCAGTGGTGAACGACCGGTTGACGCCGCAACATCTGCAGAACATTCTACAGATGGACGTTGACATATTAACGATCTTTTTCCCGACATTGATCAACCGGACAGAAGCAGTGTTGGACATCCTGTCATCTCGGTGCGGTATTGCCAAGATCGATGAGATCAAATACGAAATTATCAATCCGGCCGTGGGAGCACGCTCACTGCTGCTCTCGGCTTTCGGTAAGTTCGTAGCGGTAGCTTTGCGCCGCTTGGGTTCCCAAAAGCTACTAAGATATCTTAAAGATCATCAGCTCTTGCAAAAATTCTTTTTCTCATCCGATAAAAAAGACGACATTCAGTTGAAGAGTGATAATGTGAAACTCCTCATGGCGACTCACGAGCAATGTTGCTCGATAATAGAGACATCTTCAGAGAAATTGGCGGAGGGCGTATACTTCCGCAAGGCCTGATGGGCCGGCCCGCATTGCACGAGAAGCAAACCCAACTTTGGAACAAGACGGCCACCAATGAGCCGCCGAAGCATTGCTCGAATACCTGTAACTAAATCAGGAAATCTGTTCGAACCGGTGCATTGAGTTTGCGAGTATTATATATTTGGGAAAAACAGCAATGTGCCAAAGATCAGATTTTGTATAGCCCCCCCCCCCCCCCCCCCCCCGCAGTTCCCCGCTAAATAATACAGGACGTTTCCCGGCCTCTCGGAGGGCCTGGATAATATTCGTACTCTTTCTATTGATCGGCATCGCCGTACTCGACGACTACGGCGTAGCATGGGATGAGAAGACGCAAAGACGTATTACCGAAGCCAACCTCAGCTATATACTGGGAATCCATGACGACCTGCAACTGAAACAAATAAATAAACATTACGGCGTCGCCTTTGAATTCCCCCTGCTACTGGTCGAGCGGGGCTTGGGACTGGAAGATACCCGTAGTATCTATCTTAGCCGTCATCTCCTGACCCACCTGTTCTTCCTGTTGGGCGGGGTCTGCTGTTATCTGTTGGCCCTACGCCTGTTCAACAACCGCCTGCTGGCCTTGTTCGCTATGCTGTTGTTCCTGCTGCACCCCCGTCTCTATGCCCATTCCTTCGTCAACAGTAAGGATATTCCTTTCCTCAGCATGTTTATGATTTCCTTGTTTCTGATTCATCGTGCCTTTGACAAAGATACCGTGCGGGCGTTTTTGTTATGCGGTGCGGCGGTGGCGGTGCTGATCAACCTTCGGGTCATGGGCGTCATGCTGTGGATTGCGGTGGTGGGGATGCGGGGCTTGGATGCCTGGTATGCCGAAGGCAAGCAGGAACGCATACGGGTGCTTAAGACCCTCGGCGGTTTCATACTGAGCAGTGTATTGGTGCTATACGCCATCTGGCCGTACTTGTGGGAAGACCCGCTTGGGCGGTTGGTGGAGGCCTTCACTATCGCTTCCCGTTATCCTTTCGAGAGAATTCAACTATTCAAGGGGACGTTTGTCTATAGTACCGATCTTCCGTGGGAGTATATTCCTACCTGGTTTTTGATTACGACGCCGTGGGTGGCGTTGTTGTTGGGTTTTATTGGCATCGTTGCGGTGGGGTATCGAGGCCTTACCCAACCAAGCAATATATTGCGCAACACGCCGTTGCGCTTTCAATGGTTGCTGCTGGCCTGTTTTGTGTTGCCTATGCTGGCGGTCATTGTTTTCAATTCCGTACTCTACGATGGCTGGCGGCATATGTACTTCATCTATGCGCCGTTCTGTCTGTTGGCGGCATTCGGTTTGTATCAACTGGTATCCCTTTCCAGGAAAAAATACTGGCAGGTCGGCGTCTATGCGGCGACGGGGACTGGTCTGATTATGATGATCATCGAAATGGCACAGATTCATCCTCATCAAAATTTATACTTCAATGCCTTGGTAGACCGTCACACGCCGGAGTATCTGCGTACCCAATACGAGATGGACTATCATGGGACTTCCTATCGTGAAGGGCTGGAATACCTGCTGGATCGCTATCCCGACTCGCCCATCTATATTTCCGGGCAGATTGGCTGGATCAGCCGAAATAGAACCATCCTTCCCGCAACGGAGCGACAACGGGTGCAGAAGACAGCACGATCTGATTTTTACCTCGACGAATACCGCCAAGATATTTTGGAAGGAAAAAAACCAGTTATCTTCAATTCTATTCATACGCGCAAGGTCTACAACAACACTATTTTTGCTGTGCAGACTACGGATTTGACGTTGTTGGATGAGTCCGATCAAGCCTTCTATCGGAATGTCTATCACGAGGCAAAGGCCGACGTGTCAGTCACGCGTTCCTTTTTTGATGTATATACGCACGACGGCAAGCTGGTCTACCTCCGGGAATCCTGCCACCCGGATGACCCGAAGGCATCCTTTTTCTTACACGTCTTTCCGGTCAACAAAGCGGACCTTCCCGATTTGTACGAGTACCTCACAGAACACAAAAGGCCAAAGGGCTTTGAAAACCTGGACTTTGGTTTTCCCAAACACGGGGTGCGCTTTGACGGAAAATGTATGGTGGTCGTGCCGTTGCCCGAGTATGAAATCAACTCGATACGCACCGGACAGTTTACGAACGAAGGCAGGGTTTGGGAAAGGAAATTTTCTCTCAAACAGAACTGAACCTCCGGGCAGGCGTTTGCGGAAGCTATAACGTTTTCTCACGTTGTGTTCTGGTAAACTGTGATGTTGCAATGCCTTTACTTTTGAGCCGTATAAAAGCGTCCAGCTACCAAACGATTGATACCTTTACCCTGTGGTTCTCATTCCCCTGTGGCTTCTCATTCCCCCCGCAGTTTCTCGCTAAATAATACAGGGCGTTTGCCGGTCTCTTGTGGGGCGTGGGTAGTCTTTTCCCTCTTTCTGTTGGTGGGCATCGCCATCCTCGACGACTACGGCGTGTCGGGAGATGCAAGCGTACAAAGACTCCATGCCGAAGAAAACCTGGATTACATCTTGGGAGACCGGGATGCAATCTCCGCAACAGAATACAAGTTTTACGGTGTCGCCTTCGATCTCCCCCTATTGCTGGTCGAACGGGCCTTGGGACTGGAAGATACCCGCACCATCTATCTCAGCCGTCATCTGCTGATTCACCTGTTCTTCCTGTTGGGTGCGGCCTGCTGTTACCTGTTGGCCGTGCGCTTGTTCAACAACCGTCTGCTGGCCCTGGCCGCTATGCTGCTGTTCCTGTTGCACCCCCGACTCTATGCTCATTCCTTCTTCAACAGCAAGGATATTCCTTTCTTTAGTATGTTTATGATTACCCTGTTCCTGATTCATCGCGCCTTTGCTCTCAACACCGTGCGGGCGTTTTTGTTATGCGGTGCGGCGGTGGCGGTACTGATCAACCTTCGGGTCATGGGTGTCATGCTGTTAATTGCGGTGGTGGGGATGCGGGGCTTGGATGCCTGGTATGCCGAAGGCAAGCAGGAGCGCATACGGGTGCTCAAGACCCTCGTGTCGTTTGTAGGGGGCGGCGTCCTTACCTTGTATGCTATCTGGCCGTACTTATGGGAAGACCCGCTCGGGCGGTTGGCGGAGGCCCTCGCCATCGCCTCCCGTCACCCTTTTCACATCCCTATCGTATTTAAGGGAGCGTCTTTCGATAATACCAATCTCCCCTGGGACTACCTGCCCACCTGGTTTTTGATCACGACGCCGTGGGTGGCGTTGTTGTTGGGGCTGATCGGTATCGTCCTGGTATTGGGTCGCGGTATCCTTCGCCCGAGAGATATAGTACGCAACACACCACTGCGTTTTCAGTGGTTGCTATTGGCCTGTTTCATATTGCCCATATTGGCCGTCATCGTTCTCAAACCTACGCTTTTCCAAGGCTGGCGGCACATGTACTTTCTGTATGCGCCGTTCTGTCTGCTGGCGGCATTCGGTTTGTATCAACTGGTCTCCCTTTCCAAGAAAAAACACTGGCGGGTCGGCGTTTATGCCCTGGCCGGGGTGGGTTTGGGAATCGTCGTCATCGAAATGGCACAGATTCATCCTTATCAACACTTATACTTCAACGCCCTGGTAGACCGTCACACGCCGGAGTATCTGAGCACGCAATACCGGATGGGCGCCTCTCTATCCACCAAAGGCCTGAGGTCTTTGCTTGAACGCTACCCTTCCCCTTCCCCCATCTATGTAAATACTCTGCCGTCCCGTTGGAAACTTCTTGCGGCACCGGAGCGGCAACGATTCGTCTCCAATCCCGCCCGTGCCGATGTCTACTTCGTCAGACATTACCGTCAACGAGCATGGCAAGAAAGAAGGTTGCCAAAGGCCTTAGAGCCGCTTTACACCGTGAAAGTGTACAACAACACCATCCTGACCGTCAGAAATATCAACTTGGATTCGCAGGAGGTCTCCGTCCAGGCCTTCTATCGGGACACGTATCGAAAAGTAAAGACGGGTGAGCCGGTCACTCGTTCCGTCTTTGACGTATACGTTGATCGGGACAAGCTGGTTTATGTCAAGGAATCCTGTAGTGGGAAAGACCTGTGGAGACGTTTTTCCGTACACGTCTTGCCGGTCAACGAAGGCGACCTTCCCGATGGGAGCAAGCCGCACGGCTTTGAAAACCTGGACTTTAGTCTTTCTATGTATGGAGTACGTTTTGACGGAAAATGTATGGCGATTGTGCCGTTGCCCGAATATGAGATTGACTTGATTCGCACCGGCCAATTCCTTCGCGACAAACCGGCCTGGGAAGCCACGCTTCTGCCGCAACGGAAGCAACAACAACTGACGGCGCGGCTGGCCGAAGTCCCGCAAGCGATCGCCTCCGGTACCCCTTTGATCAAAGCCGTCTTTGACGTGTATTGGTACAGAGGTGGTGGCGAGCTGCCCCATCATGATTCTGCTGTAGAGTTTCGGCATCAAGACACCTTGGTTTACGTTAGGGAGTCCTGTACCGAAAGCGATACCGAAGCACGTTTTTTGCTGCACATCTTTCCAAAGAACAGAGACGAATTGCCCCCCTCCCGTCGGGTGCACGGTTTTGACAATCGAGACTTTGTTTTTTCCAAACACGGGATGCGGATGGACGGAAGATGTATGGTGGTCGTGCCGTTGCCCGAATATGACGTTGCCAAGGTACGCACCGGGCAGTTCACCAACGAAGGCGTGGTTTGGGAAGGAAAGTTTTCTCTCAAACAAAACTAAAACATCAGGCCAGCGTTTGTGGCCCCCCGCGTTGTGTTCTGATAAACTATGACGCTATGACACCTGCCCCCCCCCCCCCCCCCCCCCCGCAGTTCCTCGTTAAGTAGTACAGGACGTTTCCTAACCTCCCGCGGTGTCTGGATCATCCTCGCTCTCTTTCTGTTGGCCGGCATCGCCGTACTCGACGACTACGGCATAGCATGGGATGAGAAGCATCAAATACTCTTTGCCAAAGAAAACCTGGATTACATCTTGGGAGACCGGGATGCGATCTCCACAACAGATTACATATTTTACGGCGTCGCCTTTGAACTCCCCCTGCTGCTGGCCGAACGGGTTTTGGGATTGGAAGATACCCGTACCATCTATCTCAGCCGTCATCTCCTGACCCACCTGTTCTTCCTGTTGGGCGCGGCCTGCTGTTACCTGTTGACCCTGCGCCTGTTCAACAACCGCCTGCTGGCCTTGTTCGCTATGCTGTTGTTCCTGCTACATCCCCGACTCTATGCCCATTCCTTCTTCAACAGCAAGGATATTCCTTTCTTTAGTATGTTTATGATTGCCCTGTTGCTGATTCATCGCGCCTTTGCTCTCAACACCGTGCGGGCGTTTTTGTTATGCGGTGCGGCGGTGGCGGTGCTGCTCAACCTTCGGGTCATGGGCGTTATGCTGTGGATTGCAGTGGTGGCGATGCGAGGCTTGGACACTTGGTATGCCGAAGGCAAGCAGGAACGCATACGGGTTTTCAAGACCCTCGGCGGTTTCATACTGAGCAGCGTCCTCGTGTTGTATGCCGTTTGGCCGTACTTGTGGGAAGACCCGCTCGGGCGGTTGGTGGAAGCTTTCACCATCGCTTCTCATCTTCCTTACAACTTTATCGAACTGTTCAAGGGGGAATTGGTCAGCAGTGTTGATCTCCCATGGGATTACCTTCCCACCTGGTTTTCGATCACGACGCCGTGGGTGGCGTTGTTGCTAGGTTTTATTGGTATCTTCCTGGTATTGGGTCATGGCATCCTTCGCCCAAGAGATCTATTGCGCAACACACCGTTGCGCTTTCAGTTGTTATTGTTGATCTGTTTTATATTTTCCATACTGGCCGTTATTATCTTCAAGCCTACATTCTACACCGGCTGGCGGCAGCTGTACTTTCTGTATGCGCCATTCTGTCTGTTGGCGGCATTCGGTTTGTATCAACTGGTATCCCTTTCCAGGAAAAAATACTGGCGGGTCGGCGTTTATGCGGCGACGGGGGCTGGTCTGATCATGGTGGTCATCGAAATGGCACAGATTCATCCTTACCAAAATGTATACTTCAATGCCCTGGTAGACCGTCACACGCCGGAATACCTGCGTACCCAATACGAGATGGACTATTGGGGAACTTCCTATCGTGAAGGACTGGAATACCTGCTGGAACGCTATCCCGACTCGCCCATCCATGTTTCCGGGCAGATTGGCTGGATCAGACGAAATAGAACCATCCTTCCCGCAACGGAGCGACAACGAGTGAAGACAACACGGGGCGATTTTTACATCGACGAATACCGTCGAGATATTTTGGAAGGAAAAAAACCGGTTATCTTCAATTCTATTTATACGCGCAAGGTCTACAACAGCACCCTTTTTACTGTGCAGAGTGTGGATTTGGCGTTGTTGGATGAGTCCGATCAAGCCTTCTATCGGGACATCTACCACAAGACAAAGGCCCGTGAGCCGGCGGTTCGTTCCGTCTTTGACGTGTACGCTGATCATGACAAGCTGGTCTACCTCCGGGAATCCTGTCACCCGGATGACCCGAAGGCATCCTTTTTCGTACACGTCTTTCCGGTCAACAAAGCGGACCTTCCCGATTTGTACGAGTATCTCGCAGAACACAAAAGGCCAAAGGGCTTTGAAAACCTGGATTTTAGTTTTCCCAAACACGGGGTGCGCTTTGACGGAAAATGTATGGCGGTCGTACCTCTGCCCGAATATGAAATCAGCTCGATCCGCACCGGGCAGTTCACTAGGGAAGGCGTGACTTGGAGTGAAGAATTTTCATTCAAGGAGAATTAATTTATTTGGTGGTGGGATTATTTCGCCGACTGCCGTGATGGAAGGGTTGGTAAAACGATGCCTTATGGCCGAACTGGATTATGATGTAGCGGCCTTTTGGAAGCGTCAGTGAATAACCCTTTTTACTTTGCAAAAAAGTATAAAAAATGTCCCGGGCGTGCCGGGACATTTTTGCCGCGTATACGGAAAGAAGCTTAGAATCCCTTAAACGGATGCTCCGCGCTTTCTTTCTTGGCAACCACGTCAGACGCCTTGGGCTCGTCCTTGATCGCGCGAGCAAGTGCCTCTTTAGTTGCCTTGTAGTTATTTTCGTAGATCGCCTTGTCGTCCTTGGCCTCCCAATGGATGAAAACTCCGACGCAGATAAAGACGTCGTCCGCCTCGTCGGACGGGACGGTGCCGTCTTCAACGCTGTCGGCCACTGCCTTCGCTACGGCCGCCTGCGCAGGACCAAACATCTGTACGGCCTGTGTGGCGCCCTTGATCGTAACTTTGTTGAACATCATGGTGTTCGGCTTACAAGGCAAGTTCGGTGCAACTACCGCAAGCAGTGTTGAAAAACCGTCCTTATTGTTCACCAAACCATTACAAAAGGCAGTTTCAACGGCAGACCCGCGCGGCCCAACCAGCAAGTCAATGTGTGCGATCTCTGCCATTGTGCCTGAAGGATCGTTATCGTTTACCAGCGACTCTCCAACCATTACTTTGTTGATTACTGACATTATAAAGCTCCTATTATTTTTTTCGTTTGTCGACAAACTTCGTGCAGACTACTCGTCCGCCTGTACTTCTCCAGATTGCCACGCCCTCTTATAGCTGCATCAGGTCAACCGCAAAAATGCTGGTCAACACAAGATCCGCCGTAGTTCCCGGGTTGATTCGGTCACGTTTAAGATGGCCATCTATCTTCATCAGCCGCGCCCGATATCTATCCGGTGAGTTCGACCGGCAAAATTCCTTCTGAAGTGGGGTAATCATATCACTAATTTCCCGTGCTTTTAATATACCAGATTTGCGGGCAATCAGGCTATCGGGAAAATGTGCCAAATAGCTTAAAAACAAGCCCGTTGTCGCCCAGCGTTCATCCCGCCATTTTTCCAGAAGATCAGTATATCGCGGTACTCCAAAGTGAAAAACGTCATAAAAGCCGTTTGAATATTGTGCGGCAACCTGATCCCATGAGGCCGCGATTCGCATGGCTCCCAACAAAGTTGCCGTCGGTTCCTCAAATAAATCTTGTTCGTCTTTACAGCCCATCCCTCCCGGTTCTGCCAGACGAATCGCTTGATAGACGCTAGTGGCATCTTCCACGGTTGTATTTTTCAGAATTGTCGCCAGTGAATCTTCGAGAGAGCGTGCGTTTCCTCGATTCATCACGGCTTGTACCAGTGGCGAGATCAGTAAAATGATACCGAGGTTGGTGTTGGTGTCTACGGCTTGGCGAGTCGCCCGCACGGCACCCAAGATCCGCTCACCCAAGCCAAGACCAGGCGCCATCAAAGGAGTTGTGCTGGTCTGTGCACTGCGTACAAAGTCTTTTACTGTAGGTTCTTTGGAATCTGAATGCAGGCCGACGTTACCGGGTTTCAGCGCCGTGATGTCCAATCGGCACGCCCGCTGATACAGGCCGATCAGTTCCTGATGCAGGGAAACGTCAGTCAATTTGCTACGGCAGTGGCAACCCGTTTCTGCAAACAGTCGATAAAATGTTCAACAATACAGCCTGCAATAACGATCTTTCCGGTACTTTGAAGTCCTTTCCATGCGGGTACGCTGTTGACTTCCGTTACCCACAGTTTACCATTTTGATCGCGCATGATATCCACTCCGCCGTAGTGCATGTCAACCGTTTTTACGGCATTTTCAGCAACTTCGATAAACTGCCCATCCAGCACCGCCGGATAGCATTTACCACCATTCGCCACGTTGCTGATCCAACCATTACTTTCCCGCCTCATCCCCGCAATAACCTGGTCTCCGATAACAAATAACCGCCAATCGTAGGCGCGGCCCGGGCAGGTGTCGATAAAACGTTGCAAATAGTAAATATTGTTGTATATCGTCAGGTCGATCAAGTCATCGGGCTTGGTAATCAGTTGCAAGTTTTTCCCCTGAGAGCCAAACAAAGGCTTTGCTACCACCTTGTAACCGAGATCCAGTTGCTTGCGTAGGAAAGCGTAGGCCCGATGAACATCGTTGCCGACCCAGGAAAGTGGCGTGGGAATCCCGGCCTGATGCAGCAGGAAACTGGTCATGGATTTGTCTACACTGCGCTCAATGGCGCGAGCATCATTGTAAACGAGAATATTGGTTTCACGCAGCGCATGAAGAATGCCCAGATAAAACGTGACCTCTTCCAATGTCCCACCTGGTATACCGCGTATAAACACGCCATCAGGAAGAGATTGCTCAAAACCGGGTATAAACAGGCTTTTCTTACCTGTACCTATTTCAAAACGACAGTCTTTCAACGAAACATTCGTACACCCGAAGCCCCTTTTGTTGAATGCCCTATGCAGTTCCGCACCGTGCCAACCCGGGTCATCGGTGAATATCGCAATGCGCCTTGGCACTTCTCAGGAAAAGGATTTATTCAGTAAGTCGCGATCCAGCTTTCCGCCGCGAAATGTATTCCCGCTTTCCACGGCGGTAACGATGATGTAGGCAGGGCTAAAAAGCATCGGATCTATGTCGAAGAAGTTGTTGCCATGATCCTCGAATATCTGCGCAAACGGTTTCCCGTAGTCGCGTGAGGCGCTGGACGGAAGCTCCAGGGCAAGTTTTTCCGCCGCCGCATCCTCACCTTTTACAAAAAGATGAACCTTGCTGGCAAACAAAATCGCGTCATTGGCACGCCCCATAGCCTTGATAATATCAAGGATGGGCGGAGATAACGGCGCACTAGCCGAACCATCCAAAAGGTCATCAAGAGGAAAACCGAGTTCGTTGATCTTGTGTATGGCTACTTCCAGAACACGAGCAATAACCTGCACACAACCGGCAATGGAACGGGCGGGCGTAAAGATGAAAGTCAATGCAGCGGGAGGCAATTTACAGGTTTCGGCAATTTTATCGATCAATTCAACGGGCGGTAGTTGATCCACTTCAAGTATGAAGATGGCAGTATCGCATTCGTCTCTGTAGTTCAGCTCTTCAAACAGCGGTTCCTTCAAGGCAATCGCGCGTCCCGGTCCCGAACCTAGGGCGTGAAACTTTTCATGCGATAAGCTCCAACCGGCATATTGACTTGCAAGACACGCCAGCACGGGATGAGAAGTGTGTACGTGCAGCGAAAGCGGCCAATCAC
Organism: Gammaproteobacteria bacterium; assembly: GCA_965242685.1. Classification (GTDB taxonomy): domain Bacteria; phylum Pseudomonadota; class Gammaproteobacteria; order UBA4575; family UBA4575. Next base: position 851,459 of record OZ251487.1, read on the forward strand.
TGATTGCCATTGCATGAAAAAGGGTTACCTTACCCAGTCCGCCCATGCAGGTTTCACTGATAATTCTGCCGGCTTCCAACCCACCCACACAATGTATCCCGGCGTCTATGTACAAAGTTCCGTTGGAAAACTTTCCTACCTTGATTCGCAAGGCTTCGTGATTATCAATGAGTTTCCTCACCAATGGCTTTGCTAGTTCATTTACGCTGATCATTTTTTCTCACTCATTGAAATTGTTTGCCTTCACGTGTATGAGCTTGTTGATTATCATATCTTTACGAGTACGTATCATTTCACACGTTCGGACGGCATTCTTGCCTCCTGCGAAGACGTTGCAGATCGGTTGATGTGTCTCTATCCGTTCCCCGGGATGCGGGCGATCCGCCGTCCACAGCGGCCACATAAAATCTCGCGGTACTTGCACGGGGAAAGGTGCATATACGATTGCATGGGCACGAATAAGGGAGTTTCTCCGTTTCGGCACAAGCACGTGGGTTCTACATACTTCAATGTGTTCATCAAGCAGGTTGCCATGCCTGGTCTCGTACAGCTCGTAGGTTGCAGGTATGCGAGGATTGATTTCCAAGACATAAATGGAATCACCAAATAAGATACAATCCATGCCGTTCAAACCAACAAGTCCAAAGGCCCTTGTAAGTACCTTGGCATAATCAATCGCTGTATCTCTTTGGCGTTGCGTTAGGTCAACACAATTGATCGCTCCTGCATATCTGTAAGGCAGATCCTTTTTCATGGTATCAACCCATAACAGGTTAAAACCCAAAGGCTCTATTTCACTGCCATTTGCAAGAAAGGTGAGTGAGAAATTAATACCGTCAATCTTTCTTTGAAAATAGACGCCTTCCTCCTCTGTAAATTCCTTCGATAGGTCGCTTACCCCCCACCCACCAGTACTCATGGAATGTTTTATAAGCCACGTTTTAGATGAACTTTCAGGGGGTTGAAAACACACTTCGGGATACGGAATAGCATGCTCATCAAGTATCGAGAAAAAGATCTCAGGATTTTTACATTTCCGCAACGTACAACTTGAATTACCGATAACGCTGTCAACGGAAATAGAGTCAAGTAGATCGGGAGTTGATTCCATGGTCGCGTCATACAACAAACCACCAAACTCGTATCTACCCTGAAATTGGTAGGCAGCCTGTAAGACTTCCCAAGGATCAAGCCCGAATTGCACACGCGAGACTTTTTTACAGGCTTCGGTTACGGTGTGAGTATCCATATCTGCAAAACCATCTATTACCACCACGGTATTTCCGGAAGCTTCAAGCGCTTGGGCAATTGCCCGCCCAGACGTAGCAATAACAAGGTATCCAGGCTTATCTTTGTACGATCTCCTCGGCAATTTCAAAGGCGCGTTCAAAGTCGAGATAGACCGGTTTTTCAGAGCCGCGCATCTCCTGCAAAAGTTTATGCTGCGTCTGGTATTTAACGTTACCGATAGCAAGTGCGCCAATGCCTATGGCCCCACTTCCCGATCCCTTAATCGGCACACAATCGGCGGTTACTTGAAGGCCGGCAATTCCTGAAGGAGGTACGGCATTCACATCGGAAGCGGCTTTCAAACTGACGGCTTCCTTGATATGTTTTTCGGAGATGATCTGCACACCTGCCGCGGTTGCGGCAAATACTATATCGGCAGTCCGTATCAAATCATCAACGGCATTATTCGCTTCACCCCGCACATCGGTTGAACCGCCCCCGTATCTATTGTTGCAAAGCGATGCGGCCTGCCGTGATTTTTCTTTGTTACGCCCCATTATCGTTACGTCGGCGCCTGCTCGGGCCGCAAGGACTGCTGCTGTGGAACCGACCGGACCGGTACCACCCAATACGATGACTCGTTTACCTCTGAAGTCGGTAGAAAATTCGTCTTGCAGTACCTTTTCCGCACATGCCACCATCCCCGCCGCCGTGGTAAAAGCACCACTCGGATCAGCAAAGCAGGAGACCTCGAAAGGCGGCACCATTGATTGCCGACAAACATCCAACATATCCATGACAAGGTGCATGTCGCGCCCCCCAAGAAATATGCCGGTGCGTTTAGCCCCGGTCGGCCCGCGTGAAAAAATCGCATCCTGGACGAGTACCCGTACTTCATCCTTTACAACGCTGCAATAACCTATAGTGCGCTCCCAGCCTGCATCCAGCGCCATATTTACATCAAACGGGCTTAGATTCTTTGCCGGCGTAAGCATGTGAAGAATATACGGCTTTTCCATTTTCCTTTTTTGCGGTGACGGTTATTTAAAACGCGTATGAATGCCCTCGCGTAAGGCCATTTTACAGCCTGTTTGTCTCGGCCAAGGAAACGGCAGCACCCTGTCGCTCTATCATCGCCCCGCTGTTCCTGCCAGATACAATCTTAAATCGTAGGTTCTGATTATCGCAAAATTTTGCTTGTACGTCTCGTAAAAGTGCATGAGCCCGCATTTCGCTGTCCATAAATGCAAACCCCGTCGGCCCCCAGGAGCTTTGCCCTACGCCCCGCACACCGGTCGATTCAATATAGTCAATGATGTTGCCAACGGCTGCACTAGTATAGCGCCCCCCCTGTACGGATGCGAAAAATTTTCCCAGATATCGCTGTATCTCATAGATACCTTGACTGAACGTCCCAAAGTCCCGTTCAACGACTGCCGGTAGTACCCGCATCATTACCAGGCGACATAAATAAGCCGCAGTCTGCGAAGAAAATACAGGTGCCGTGAGAAAATATTCATACTCATCCTTGCCGTGTAATCCGCGATGCTCTACGTCTAGTACAAGCAATATGCGCCAGTTCGACGGGAAGTTCATCTGTGAAATTATAGGTGGAACCGCGCTGTCAACGTCTCTCCCGGCATCTACCAGGAACCCACCATGCTGAAATGCACCTATACCGATTCCCGACCTGGTACCACGGTTGAGTACCGTAGCGATCCCGGGATAACCGCACGGCAAATCAAAGAGATGGGCAATTGCAGTCCCTAAAGCCAATGCGAGCTGGGTACCGGAACCTAATCCGGAATGACCAATAATCTGTTCGATTACTTCTATTTGGCAACCACCAGAAAGCCCCCTGCGTTCAAAAAACTGTTCAGCATATCTTTGCACGCGCCCCGATGAATCCCCCGACACGCTGAACTTCTGCGCATGACACACCCGGATCTTAGTGGTAATACCGTTCAATGCCAATCCAAGGCTGCCAAAGTGCCTACCCATGTCTCCATTCATATCCAGAAACCCCAGATGCAGACGTGCGGGGGCTTCTATGTATATTGATTCGAAGTTCACGGCCCCGCCTTAAGCCATTCAACCAAATAATAGATATATTGTCCTTCCGAAGACTTGGAAGGGCCTAAAAGCTTTGCTGCAAATTGCTTCTTTCCTGTATCGGAAGCTGCCAATGCTTCTTCGGCACTCGCCTTGATTGCCACACAGTTCGCTGCAAACCGGTTACGATTTCGTTTGGGCACGTACACTATTGCATACTGGAGTTTTGATACGCCTCCTTCCGGGTCGGGTGGTACCAGACCTCTCATCTTATTATAAAATGCCTTGACATGAACCATCCAGCCTTACATTGAGCTCTACAAAGATTCAACTACCGTACGCTAAGTTTCTTTCGCCACGTTGAAGTCCCGTCCGGACGATCTTGAACGTTGACACCCATCGCTACCAGCTTCTCTCGGATGCTATCTGCCAGCTCGAAGCTTTTGTTCTTTTTCGCATTTACTCTGGCTTGGATCAATGCATTGATTTTCTCCTCATCCATTTTACCCGTGCCCTGAAACCACTCAACCGGATCCTGCTTCAATAAGCCAAGTATACCGCCGGCAGCCAATAACTGTTTCTTGATTTTTCTTCGTTCCTCAGACTCATGGACATTATTTGCCTGCCTGGCCAGCTTGTGCAATTCAGCAAACGCCGCAGGGGTATTTAAGTCGTCTTTCAGCATATCAAGAAAAGATTCGGGGATATCCTCGGCAGAGTGTTCAACATCTGCGTCTTTCAACTCCAATAAAGTGCCATAAAGCCGATTCAGGTTTGCAGAATTCTGCCGGATAACGTCGTGTGTCCAGTCAAGCGGTTTTCGATAGTGTGTACCAAGCAGGGTAAAACGGACCACCTCCCCAGGCACCTGCCTGAGCAAGTCGCACACCAACAGAACGTTGTCCGACGACTTGGACATTTTTTCATGTTCGACGTTTACAAACCCGTTGTGCATCCAATAGCGGCTGAACAATTTTCCATTGTGGGCGCACGTGCTTTGTGCCCTCTCATTTTCATGATGCGGAAAAACTAGGTCCTGCCCCCCTCCATGAACGTCGATCGTTTCACCAAGATGTCTTTTGGCCATCGCCGAGCATTCAATATGCCAGCCCGGACGCCCCTTGCCCCATGGGCTATCCCACGCGGGCTGACCTTCATCTGATGGTTTCCACAATACAAAATCTGCTGGATTCCTCTTGAATGGCGCAACTTCCACGCGTGCACCTGCAATCATCCCCTCTGTGTTTCGACCAGACAGCTCCCCGTATCCAGCGTAAGAAGGCACGTAAAAAAGGACGTGCCCTTTCGCCTCGTAGGCGTTCCCGGTAGCAATCAACCGTTGAACCATTTCTATGATTTGTAATATATGTTCCGTCGCTCGCGGCTCAACCGTCGGAGGAAGCACCCCCAATTGTGCCATATCATCATGGTAGATATCCGTGTAGCGAGCGCTGACCCTTGCAATCGGAACCTTTTCTCGCAGCGCCGCAACATTGATCTTGTCGTCTACATCGGTAATGTTGCGCGCATAGACGACGTGGGGAAATTCATGCTTGAGCAAGCGATAAAATACGTCAAACACTACTGCGGGACGTGCATTCCCGATATGAGGATGGCTGTAGACGGTCGGCCCACAGACGTACATAGTTACCCGGTCGGGATCGGCAGGCACAAACCTTTCCCTTGTATTTGTCAATGTGTTATAGATGTGTATATCCATGGCTTTTTCAGTCAAGCTTTGACAGACACGTACTCGTGGAATAACGTATTTTTTTGCATAGCTCCCGGCTCGACACGCATTAAACCAGTTTGACTCTGAAAGTCATATTCAATGTAGCCGTAATCAAGTCGCCTACGCAAACTATAATAACGGTAAAGCCTCGTGAGGGTTATAATTGTCATCTACGCGAACCTGGAGGATATGCTATTGGACCAACACGAGCATGGCTTTGTTCCCGCGTTTCCTTCCCTTTCTGAACTATCATCCGTCAACAACGAAAGCGGTTCTGGGGAAATTAATCTGCATTGTTCAAGTTCAGGGGGCTTTCAGAAAGATGGTTAAATTGTGAAGTTGACAAGCTTTGATGAAAAACAGGTATGCCATGCAAATACCGAGAAACAGCGAAAACTGACTGGAGATATCCTTAAAATATCTTGAAGGCTATCGTTTGCGGCTATTACATGGCGGACAATTTCATCGCGTTACGGAAAACTAAAACAAAACTGCTCATTTTGCCGAACACCCCGGTACTTGAGAGTGAAACGACTAGTTAAACTACTCAGAAAATTGACTGAATGACGGATTTTTTTCGAAGACGCTTCAATTTGAAAGAAGCGTAGTAGAATCGTTGTGGCCCCCAGATACTCTCTCACGGCAAATAAAAATATGCTACTGATACTCATTAAACTAAATACACCATCCCCCTTATTCAGGTTCACCTTGCCAGAGCATTTCATAGCCTATTTCATACGTCTCGCTTGCATATTCATTCATAGCCTCAAACTTTTCTTTGAAGGCTTGATCAGCATGAGACCTTTCATGTTGTTCAAAGGAACGCCAGTAGGTCACGATGGCGATATGGTCTTCAGTCTGTTTCTTGGATGCGATGGAACCCTCATCAGAGACAAAACCTGAGAATTTATACACTTGCCCGCCTATAAAACCTCCCTTGTCGTCGCCGTAGGTGTTCTTGACAACATTGCACATTTCACCCAATGCAAGCTGCACGTCTTCTTCGGAAACGCCCTCTTTCAGTTTTACAACGTTATACAGCATCACGCATCCGAACGGGACACTCAGTGCATTAAACATCTCTTACCTCCCTGCCGTTATTACAAGCGCCATGCCTTTCCTCTGTCCGAGTAATTCTAAGCTTTGCTATCCACTCGCTCAACTCTTTGCTATCGTCAGCATTTCATCGATACGTGTAAATTTTTCACGTGGTTTTCCCTTGGGCTTTCCAACCATAACTTCGGCATCATCAATCTTTCGCCACTGTGAATAATTGATATGTTGCACGCCGTTCTTATCCAAAATATCGTACAAGCCCTTACGCCCTGGTTTATCCGAGTCAAGTTTGTCAAGGTCCTCCAGTAACGCCTGTACGGATTCCACCGCACACGCCCGATTGGTACCGATGATGCCCGAAGGCCCTCGTTTGATCCATCCCGCAGTATATAAGCCTGGAACCACGTCGCCATCCTGCTCCGTGGTAACACGTCCCGCCTTGTTGGGGATGATCCCCCATTGATCGTGAAACGGGACACCCGCAATGGGCACGCCATTATAGCCAATGCTACGAAACAATATCCCGCATTCCACCGTCATTGTTTTACCCGTACCTCTCGCAGATTGCCTGAAAGGTTCTCCAACCAGCTTATTGGTTTCAAAAACTACTCTTTCCAACCGCCCGTCACCTTCTAGGCGGACCGGACTCTTCAGAAAGGTTGAAATGCACGTGCGTGGCTTACCAGTGTCTTCGGATGCTGCAAATTTATGAAAAACTTCAATGTTTCTCTTTCCCCCTCGTCCTTCCTTGCTGTCCAGTTCCTGTCGACTTACTTCATCCAGTTCCAGCTCCGCAGGATCAATATAAGGGCGACAATTTTCAATCTCCAAAAATTCCTTCAGTTCTTTCGAGGCAAATTTGGCTTGTGCCGGGCCGCGACGCCCTACTATATAAATTCTCTTGATCCTGCTCGTGGCCAGTACATCCAAGGCATGTTGCGAAATATCGGTATGTTTCAGTTCATAGACGGATTTGGCCAGAATCCTGGATACGTCCGCGGCTACATTACCTTGACCGATAATTACCGCAGTTTCGTGCGACAGATCAAAGTCACGGTCTCGATAGTCAGGGTGTCCATTGTACCACCCCACAAACTCCGTCGCGGTATAGCTGCCGGGCAGGTCTTCGCCAGAAATACCAAGTCTACGATCGGTTTCCGCACCGCAAGTATAGACGACTGCATGATGCGTTCGTCGCAAATCTTCTGCATGCACATCCTTGCCTACCGTTACATTTCCGATAAAGTTGAATCCGGGGTTTTCGGCAATCTTTTTATATACCTCAATTGCCTGCTTGAGCTTGGGGTGGTCGGGTGCTACGCCGTTGCGCACCAGCCCAAATGGTGCGGGTAATCTTTCAACCAGGTCAATCTCTATTGCATAGTCCGATTTGATTAGTGCCTCGGCAGCGTAAAAGCCGCTGGGGCCGCTGCCTATGATGGCAACTCGTAAAGGATGTGATTGACTGCCTAAATTACTCATAGAACCGTCTCTAAACTGCTTGCTATATACACAGGCGGGAAAACCTCCGTGAAGGCGTAGCGGCAAAAAGCCCACCGTAAAAAGGCAAGCACGCATTCATGTCAATATATGGCCGCACTCTTCAGAACCACGCCCCACCTTACCGTATGGAGACAAGCGAGGCTTGCCAGTGCCTTTGTATTGCGTGACGACTAGAAGCCTAATTCCGATTTACGTTCTTCTGCTCCAGGCAATGGATCTATGCTCTCTTCAATCAACGGTAAATCAGGGGCCTTTTCAGCATTGATTTCAATCCATTGCTCCTGGCCGTCAGGCAAATCATCTTCCTCGAAAATCGCCTCAACTGGACACTCCGGAATACAGGCACTGCAGTCAATACACACATCGGGATCAATATACAGCATTTCATCATCATAATGAAAACATGCAACTGGACATACTGCCACACAATCCGTGAAACGACACCCTTTGCAGTTTTCCGTTACAACCGTAGTCATGTCATTTGTCTCCTATATTGCTAAGTGGTCAAACTATAAATATAAGAAGACGTGATAGGTGTCACGAAGCAAAACACTACCCTGAAAACAGCAGCACTTCACCACGATTGAGTTCAATCCCGTCCCCGCTATAGCGTTTGTATTTACCGTTTAAATACTGATCCTGGATTTTTTGTTCAAATCCACTTTCCCGAAGTCTGATCAGATAAAAACGTAAAAACAAGGGGTGATATGTACACGAATATTCAAAACTAGGCAACATCGGTGCCTCCTTAAAGGATACGATCGTGCCTCTTTTCATGCCTGCCCCCACGCGAATACCTATTTCACCCATTACGATAATAGTCCCAGCCAGCATGTTTACTCCCACAAAATCGCCGGCATTCCCCCCAATCGCAATTATCCCGCGACGCATGGAATTGCCTATCTCATTTTTGGCACTACCAAAAATAAATATCTCTCCTCCCCGGATTCCTAAAGACTGACCACGAAATGCACTGCCTACCATGTGACCCGCATCTCCATTGATGGTAATTCGCCCGCCAGACATCTCCGGCCCTACCCAGTCACTAGCATCACCCTTGACCAGGATTTCACCCCCGGACATTCCGATACCAACGTGCATGCCTACGTTTCCTTCTATGGTAATGGCCCCTTGTGACATGCCTGCGCCGATCATTTTGACGTTGCTTAGGTCGCCTTCAAGGTGGAGATTCAACTCCCCTTTGCCGGTAACCTTAAAAAAATCGCCCAACTCGGCCTTTACGTTGCCATGCAATACCTGCAAATGTGCAATGCCGGACTCAGATAATCCGGCCAAGGCAGAAGGACTGATAGTTTCAGCTTCCAGCGGCACTTCGGGGTGCGTGTGCATTTGTAGAAGCGTGACGCTCATAGTTTATAAATCACTTTATATAGTCTATATATTTATATTTCTATTCAATTATTTCATGTAAATGAAATTGATATTGGCCAAGCTCACCACCGTAATTTCCGGCAGTAATCATCATCGCGCCTTTATATGCCGCTGCATGAATACCACGACGCATCGCTTCCTTAACAGCTTCTTCACTCAAACCGTCCACTACGATCTCATAGGCCGCCTCCGCCCCACCCGGAACAACGGTAGCGGGCGAAATCGAGCGTAAGGTCGGACAATAAGAATCGTTGGTTGAAGCAATTAGGGCTTTGCTGGAACGCGCACCAATTTTGCTTCCCGAACGAACCACACCTTGAGGAAAAGGCAAAAATACGTCCGCTACTTCTCTCATGGCATTGGCGGCAGCAACTGCGGCACGTAAGGCAATGCTCTTGCTCTTGCCGAAAATAATTAAATTGCCTCCGCCGATGGCGGGAGACATGCCAAATAGGTCGTCTATCAAAAATTCACCTTCCATAACGGGAATGCGCCATAATCTACGTCCATTAATAACCTTGCCGATCTGGTAACCGTCACCGAAAAACCGAAGCTTCCCACCTACTGCCACTTTCCTATCAGAATCCAGGCCGTTATAAGCCGCCGTAGTTGGACAAGTCATTACACATTGTCCGATGCGGTCAATTAACTGTCCCCTGATGGTTTTGTCGCTCATCGTGAACAACAGAACGCTGATCCCAGGCCGGTGATCAGGTGTATCTTCTTCGGGTATTTCGCACTCAACGGCTGCTTCCAGCTTGCATCGAATCACCGATGTCGCAAATCCAGTCATTGAGGCGGCCGCGGCACGCGCCCATTGTTTAGTGTCGGCGGTAATGACCACGCGCGCGCCACACATTTCAAATGCCTCTGCAAATGTATCTACAATTTCTGTCTTCTTAATTTTCACAAACTGGCCACCATGAGATCATCATGGTTTGGGTTTGGTTGGAATTTCTTCATGGTGATGCAGATAGTCCTCGCTGATTGCGTAGTTACTGAACTTGACTGAGTAATAGCTTTCAAAAAAAGGTTCAATCTCCTTTGCAATGTCTTCGTTATAACCCGGTTTTGAGTGCAATATCTTGCCTTTATGGTCGGTTGCAAACTCATGGTCCTTAATGACTAATACCCCGTCTTTGATTACGTAACGCGGCGCATTAAACATTTCCTCCTTATTTTTTTCTTCGGTATAAATAGTGATATCTGCATCCGCACCGACGCCGAGGTGCCCCTTGTTCACCAGCCCCAAAGCCCTTGCCGGCCCTGCCCGGGTAATGATGGCAATTTCATTTAGCGTGTATTCTCGGTTCAGGTCGCGCAGCCTGGTTTTATCAATGGCTTTCTGGTTGACGTGTTTCAGGGCTTCTCTCCGATAAGCACTGTCCATCAATAACCTGATAAGTTTGGGGTAGTTCATAAAGGAGCCACCATTGGGGTGGTCAGTTGATAACAGGACGCGCCATGGATCCTTGGACATCAGAAAAAGCTCCAGGCCCATCGCCCACTGCAAAGCATACGTATACACGCGCTGTTGATAGGAAAACGGGATGATGCCGCAACCACTTTCACACTCCGTATCCGCATTGACCCATTTGTCAAACTTGATATCACGTAACATCCACGCCAAAGGAGCATCAGCCGTCATGGCAGTTGCCTTACCAAACATGACTTGGCCCACGTCAGTAGTAATATTTTTATGCTCGTTTACATAGTCAATGATCTGCCTAACACCCGAGACAGGATTCTCGTTCAGCTTTCCTCCAAAACTGTGAAACTGAACGTGGGCAATATGTACACGTCGTCCCTGCGCCGCCTTCATGGTATCCAGGGTGGTACTGATATTGCCACTGTGGCCTAAATTGTTGCAGTGAATATGCGGGGGATGCGGAAAACCTATCTCATGTGCAGCTTCAATGAAGCTTTCAATAACATGAATCGGCGTGATGTCATAATGATCAATCGTTTCATTCACGTCAGTGATATTGGCGTTTTTACGCCCCTTCCAAAGCTCATCACTGCCGGTGTTCACCAGCTTGACGGTATAACCATGTACCGCATCAATCCACCATGCGACAGCTTCCTTAAATTCTTTTTTTCGCTTCTCTTTCAGTAGCTTATACAGAAATGCATTGTTTCCTAGCAGCACGTAAAAGCCCTTATCGATAACGGGGGTATCATCCAGTTCTTCAAGTACGTGTCTTGCAGTGATAGGAGGTACCGCAGCTTCCATTGCAGTGGTGTAACCCATAGTAGCGTAGCGGTAGCCGGTTGCAAAAGTTGAAGGTACGATGCCGCCGGTGCCAGAGCGCGTGACCGACGTTCTAGGATGAACGTCCAAGCGATGATCTTCCGGAAGCAGCTTGCGAGCAAGGTTGACCTTGGGCCCGGCAATGTGACAATGAATGTCCACTGCACCCGGCATGACGACCATCCCGTGCGCATTGATCTTGACGGCAGAGTTTGAAACGGAATCTACAATCTTGCCATTCTTAACACAAATGTCTTGAACCTTTCCGTCAAGGTTATTTGCGGGGTCGTGGACACGACCGTTAACGATTCGTAATTCTGAAGGCATTCGTGTAACAATTTTTTAAACTATGGCAGGCAGGCCGCCATAATTATTTCTAAGCGGCTATCCTTGTTTTGCTTCCTTTAATTAGCTCTTTCACACGCCTATATATGCCTTCCAACACTTCTTGATCCGCCGGAAAAGGTGAATCAAATGCAGGTCTTAGCGAGATAGGTATGTCATCCATTCTATATACCGTTCCCCCCGTATTGATCCCATAGGTCGCCACGGCAAAACGTACTTTGGAAATCCTGGTTGTATGCGTTTCTTTTGTATCCAAGGTAATTACCGGTATTTTCTTCAAATGATCAATCGCCTTTCTGGAAAAATTCGATGCCGGATCGGAAGCAATAATCATTGCGGCATCCGTCTCGCCGCGAGCCAGCACGTCACTGGTAGTGAACTCGCCCGGATTGAATCTTGGGAAACCACGATTAAAGTTCACGCCAAATGGATAACCCGTCTGCCAGGATACAACGTTATCCGCCCCCGTCACGTTGCCATGACCACGCACCGGCTTGGCAACAAAGTGAGTATGCTTGTTCAGATCTGCGGTCAAGGAATATATAGCACCAGAATTAAAATGCCGACCTCTGGTCATGGTTAGACCCATACCCAGAAACAAAACACCAAACTGTGCATTTTTCATGCGATGCACCAGGTCATCAAGAAGCTCGCGTGGGACACCAGTAGTTTCTTCAATATCATCATTGATCTTCCTACCTTTAACCAATGCACGCAACGCCCAGATCAACTCGAAATCCCTTCCTGGTTTAATCTGTATAAATATATCCGCAACCGGCGTACTAGGCGTTCTACGCACGTCAACAAGAACTACCGTACGGTCCTTTTTGCCATTCGGAATATACATTCCCTTCGGCGTTACAGCATAGCGAGTAAAATGTCGGGGGTGAGACTCGGCAGGATTGCCTCCCCAGTAAACCACCAAATCGGCACGGTTTCTGATCTCGCCCAGTGTAGCGGTACTCTCACCTACTCCTTGAAAAGCCATGCCCGACGGGCCATGACAAACAGATGTCGTAGTATCAATATTGCCATTGATGACGTCCATGATGCCTACTGCAACACGCTGCGCCTCACAGGGCGAATCGCTTAACCCATAGGTAATCGGAAACTTTGCATTTACCAGAATTTGTGCGGCAGCATCCATGCCCTCCTCTAGGCTCGCCTCTTTGCCATCAATCAAAACTACGGGACGATCCTCCAGAGTGTGCTCATAAAACCATGCACGACCAAGTACACAGGCCCTTTTAGCCTTGGTAATACGATGCTGGTCAAGGTCTACCGTAAGCTCCATGTCATCACAGACACAACCACAAAAAGTACATGTTGCATCTTTGATGACCCTGATGTTTTTTTGCTCTGGGGCCTTGTTTACTTCGGATTTGACTCGTGCTTTCCCCGTCATGTAATTTTCTCCTACATTCCTGAAAACTTCATTTCAAGACGATCTTTTGACTTTTGCAAGCTTAACCTGGATGTGCTTTGACATAGGCATTCCAGAGGCCCCCGTATCTGCATCCATCAACTGACTTGACGGCGGCCCATAAGGTATGAAGATCATTCCGGAAGGCAGTTCCCGATCCTTCTTGCCCTTGCACGTTACAACGACCTGACCGACGTTTGACGTCAAGCGAATCTTGTCGCCATCACTGAGTTTCAAGCGCTGCATATCTCCTTCATTCAGTTCTGCCGTAGAAGTCACCTTGAGATACTCATCTTTAAGTTTGCCTTCATTCAGCGTTGTTCCCTGACTTTGTGAACGACCCGGGATAAGAATCATGGTCTCTGCCATCAATACCCCCTTTGAGTAATTACCTGTGTCCCGTGTGGAATAATGGGGTACTCTGGTACTTATTAAGTATCAACGCATCAATTCCACGTATAGCCAGTAAGGAGTACACAGGGTGATAAATATATCACACCTCACTAAGGAATGTTATAATATAACACACCGCCGGCATATATTCAGTACACAGGGCGATAAATATATCACACTCCACTAAGTTTATGATGCATAATATTATGTAGGACTCGCTTCGCTTGATACGTACAAGCAAAGCAATAAAGAATTCTTGGTGCAGCGATCCACAGGAGGACTCAATCATGCCGAAATATATCATTGAACGCGAAATTCCCGGTGCAGGTAATTTAAGTGCCGCCGAGTTACAAGGCATCTCACAAAAATCATGCAGTATTCTTAAAAATATGGGCCCGCAAATTCAGTGGATAGAGAGCTTTGTAACGGATGACAAGGTCTATTGCACGTATATTGCTCCCAATGAGGAAGAAATACTGAAGCATGCCAAAGAAGGTGAATTCCCGGCAAACAAAGTGGCGCAGATCAAGGGTGTGATTGACCCCACGACCGCAGAGTAACACCTTCCCGTAGCCGTGCATGGCTCATCGTCGGTCCATGCAAAGAACCGGTTTCAGGGTGACCCAAAGATACAGCCGTTCCTGGTAACTACCGTAGGAAAGTCTCCTATGTCACGCATCACCTGCGCGACGTTGTAACCCTCCAGCATTGGTTTCACCTCATCTCCCCGAAGACCATTGAGGCATTCGTCCATGACGCGCAGGATATACATGCCGCTATCTTCAACGACGCGAAACTGTATGCTTTCCAAGCCTTCATGCCGCCAACGTTCAATGGCCGCACCCGGGAAATGTTCTCCAAGATATTCCTCCACAAGTACTACTATATTTTCTTCATGCAACATCTAAATGAATACCCGCTACTCAACGAAGGCTACTCCACCCCATGAATTCCTTAAAAATGCCGAACAATGTGCGGTCTTGCATGGCGGCAGGTGATTCGTCGGCCATCAAGTGTCCGTGAGAAACCATCACCCCGGTCAGAAACTCTACTATCTCGGGCGAATCCCATTGGCGCTCACCTGTAACCTTGTAGACTAGCCTGCCGTCCGGGTTGATTAAAAATGTGGTCGGTAACCCAAGAACCCCCCAACTTGCAAGGCTCATGTCTTTGTCAATTAGCACTGTAAAATTAACCGGTACCTTATCCAAAAAGTTTCTGACATCCGCCAAGCTAGGGCCGACATGCACTCCCACTACTTCCAGCCCCTTGCCGGTAAACTGGTCATGTATATTACTCAATGACGGCATTTCCCTCCGGCACGGCGCGCACCACGCCGCCCAGAAGTTCAGCAGTACAAACTTGCCGGCATAGTCATCCAGGCTGATTACCGCACCATCAACTGTACTTAAACTAAACCCATCAGCTTGCGGCTCGGCAGTGATGGGGTACATGATCTTACCCGCCCATGCAGTGTTCATAGCTGATAACACCAAGATAAAAAGTACTATTCCTTTCCACATCTTTATAAATCTTTTCCACGCACAGCGCTCATCTAAAGCAACTCGTTGCCTGGCCTGATACATCAGTATTCCCATTTGTTTTCATGTACCCAATTCGGGTCATCAGTGCCCAAGTCCCCTATGGGTGCCGCGAAGGCGTCCGCTACCAAAGTCGCAATGTTGTTCCCCGTCAGTGACTTTAGAAAAGCAGCCAGGTCATCCATTTCCGTATCAGTCAGGTTAAGTGGTGTGATCAAGGGACTGAGCAGCTCATTGGGAATCCCGCCCCGATTGTAGAATTCAATAACTTCGCGCAGGGTGTGTAGGGAGCCATTATGCATGTAAGGGGCCGTCAGTGCCACGTTACGTAAGGAAGGGGTACGAAACTTCCATCGGTCATGGGGGTTTTCAGTTACTTCGTACAAACCCAGGTCATTTTCTCTTGTCCCGAAGGCCTTGCGAATCGCTTTGGCGTCAAACTCCGTGAATATCCCGGGCGCCAGCTGTACTTTTGCCTTCTCAGGCTCAATGCCCATAGATGCCTGATAACCAAGCCCGGTATTGTGCAGACGGTTGTCCGTGAACAATGCATAGTCATCGTGTATAAGGTGACAAGTACTGCAAGCACCTTTGCCGGTAAAAATGCTGAATCCCCGTTTTGTTTGTGCATCTACCGCTTTGTCCTGTGCACCAAAGTACCAGCGATCAAATGGTGAGCCGGCAGCATTGAGAGTACGTTGGTAACTGGCAAGTGCCATACCAATCGTTTCCATGGTCGGCCCGCGACCATCAAATGCGCTTTCAAACAGATTATCATACTCAGGAATGGCCTTTATCTTGTTTATTACATAGCCGATTGAAGGATTTGCCATTTCATTACGCGCCAGTAATGGCGACCAAACCTGTTGCTCCAACGTTGATTCACGACCGTCGTGAAAGATCTTTTGCAGATACGCTGCATTGTATATCGTCGGTGCATTGCGCTTGCCGGTGCGCCCTTCCACCCCTATCGGAATTTCCAACTCATTGTTGGTAAAGCCCTGCTCAGGTATATGGCAGATCGCGCAAGAAAATGTGTCATTGATCGACAAGCGTCGGTCAAAGAACAGTCTTCTCCCCAGTGCTACTTTTTCAGCGGTAACCAGATTGTCGGCGGGAACCGGTACCTCAGGCAACCCCAGAACAGGATGGGTAATAAACTCCAATAAGTCGGCTTCCCGACCGATGCGTTTTTGCAGGTCAAGTGAGTTTGTTCTGTAGTCTACAGATTCATAGCCTTGTTTATTGTCGCCGGGGCCGAATGTCGCCTGTCGTTGCGGGGAATCCGCCAAGCTTGCCGACAAACAGATCGACACCAGGGTAGCAAACGCTGCATGCCTGGACACACTGATGACACGCACAAAGCTATCAATAGGTTGCACAATTAATCTGTACTCACTCGAGAGGGGGTGTCACCTCAAGAAGAAGTGTCTTGATGTCAGCAGTAATAAGCTGGTCATGCAGAAAAGAAACGCTGTACTGCTGTCGAATATTTTTTGATCGGTCAATCAGAAACGCTCGCAGTATATGTGACATTGAGTTCGTGTAATTTCCATCTTCGTCATATTCCCTTATCACCATCTGTCCATATCGGTCAAGAATGGGCCGTAACCGCTCTTCGGAGGCGGTAGTTAAAAATAACCATCGCGGCGGTTCATCTTCTCCAAATCCTGCACCGTATCGTCGCATCACTTCAGGCGTATCGCGCTGAGGATCAAAACTGATACTGATGAGGCGAAGCCGGTCAGCAAAAGCGGGAGTATTTTTGAACCGTTCCTTGATTTTATAGAATACTGCGGTGGATAAAGGACACCCGTTTAAGTCGGTGCAATTACTGTACATGAAAGTAAGCAGTACGATTTTATCGCCAAAAAGATCTTCTAGTTCAAGTTCCTCACCATTGACGTCAAGAATCGTACCGCCACCTGCCGTACCTAAGCCGGGCAAGGCATAGGTACCGGGCTGGGGAACTTCAAAAGGCAGGTCGGGCGCCCATCCGTTGGCAATCACTTGAATTTCGGCCCTTGCCGCATGAGAACCAGGCAAAAAGGTATCGTCGTCACTCCTCCGGTCGAGACATGCCGTCAACATAAACAACGATACCAGTAGTAAAAGTCTCGCACTGTTTTTCATTTGCGGATACAGCCTTTCAAAAGCAACAAGGCCACCTCGAAGGCGGCCTTGTTCAAGTTGTTCAAGCTGTCTGGTTGCATAACTTGCAACAAGGCTACTCCTTTATTCCGTTTGGGACAGCAGCACTTCAGCTTGAGGTTTTTGTGAATACAGTGAGTAGGCACCAAACCTCATCTGGTGTGCGCGCCCCAGCTTGAGTTCATAAAAATCTACCGTGAACTCGTGCGTAAGTTTCTCGCCGTCCCAACTGAACAGCTTGAAAAACTGTTCGTCCTTCTCGCCGGTATTATCCCAATTACCCAACAAGGAAGACGTAAAGTAAGTGCGCTTGCCGTCCCAGCTTTGCGAAATCATGTTGACCTGAGAACCGATTACATGCTCATAAACCTGCTCGGGTTTAAAGGGGTCTTCAATATTAAAAAAGCGGGTTTTGCCATCCAAGAAAGTCTGTACCCAAAGCCCTTTGTCATCCGCAGTGATGGAAATATCAACCGGTAGCCAAGTTCCCAAGGGACTGCCTTCGGTGCTGATGCCGCCCACGTCCTTCGCCTGCCATTCGCCCGCCTCATCTTCATAGATCAACCAGATTCTCGAGGTCAATGCGGTAGTGGTCAAGCAATAGTTATTTCGTGAACCCCACGCGCAGCGGATTTCCAGTGGCGCGCCGGGCACCTCAAAAACTTTCTTGGGTTTGCGTGTGTGCAGGTCCCAAACCACGACAGTATTACCGAAGCGTTTCATGGCCTCCTCGTCACTTATCATCTCCCCTACATTCATCATGTAGTTGGACCAACCGGTAAACGAAGAAGTAACCATTATGTTTCGCCTGGGCAAAACACGTACGTCATAGCCGTATCCATCGGCAACGTTGCCTACCTTTTTCGCACCACGCAAGTCTTCATCGGTTGGCATCCAATGGGCGGCGATAAAGTCGCCCTCATTGGAGTATTCCGCAAGACCGGTGCGTCCGCCATGGTCAACGTTGTTGGACAAGGCACTGACCATGATACGGCCCGGTAGTGCATACATGGTGTGCGGCCCTACCATACCGCCAGTCTTCTCAACAAAATCGGTAATAACCTTGTGTAACCTGGGTTTGGATGGATTGGAATGAACATCAAAGATAAATATCTTGTTGCTGTCCAATCCTCCTGCAAACAGATAACGACGGTCATCAGTGAGGCCGGAATGGTGGGCCTCGTTGCGTCCCCCCACGGAAAGCACGTTGACTACCTTCCCATAGTGCTCTGAAGCCGGATTGACGGAAACGGTAACCAATTTGTCCTGTTCATCTCCCAAACCTTCTACCCCCAACGTCCATATATATACATAGTCTTCTTGACCAACAATTTTTGCCATGTAGGGAGACATGCACGTCTCATCTGCAACGGCAGCAGAGTGAAAACCAAGCAAAGACACCAGCACGGTACATATAAATGTAAGCGTGCCCCATGCCCATCTGAATTTTAATTTTGTCACTTTCTTCATCTCTTATGACTCCGTCTATGGTTTATTTTTCAAGGCCACGGGCCTGAATTTTCTCAAGATTAAAATAACTCCACTAAATCAAAAGGCCACAAACTCTCAATAAGCTACTTTTACATTATGCCATATCCGTTTTGCTCAATCAAAAGCATGATGTATAAATTTTGGCTTGTAAAGGCAATACCATCGCCAGACAAAAGGTCTATAGCCGGCATCCCGCCATATGGACTACCTCCAAAGCCGTTACTGACACAGTAGAAAAATTACCGTCCGACTCGTCTTCGTGAAAAATTCGCTATACTTTAACGAAAAACTACTTGTACTGGATATAAGCGAAACGTGGGTCGTCGGGCGGGCCTTCCAAGTCCCCTTCTTCCCGGCCTGGCTGCCACATCAGCACGTCTTCAATCTTACCCGCCAGCTCAAAATCCTTGTTTGTGACTCCTTTTGCAGCATGATTCATCAGCTTGCACACTACAAAGGCATAGGATACCGTTAAGTCGGGATGATGAAATGCCGCCTCTGCCAAATGACCAATAGTATTGACCACCATCAATGTACCCTTCCAACCATGCGTCCTGTATTTTCGACGTATCCACCCGTTTTCATAAAACCAGGTGGGCAGTTCCTCTGCCAGTCGTTCTTTGATTTGCTCTTCTGAATAGGTCTGTTCTGATTTTATCTCGCGCCACTTTGACATCATCACACCCCCGTCAATCCGTTCATCCAACTTTAAAAGTGAAACCTACTCTTCAACAAGATAAAAGTATCAGTTTTGCATTCAGTTTGCAGCTTTTTGATAACATTCCAGAACACGAAAAGAAATAAACTAAGGTCACCATGTACAAGGAACCGATGACCGTTGCCGGAATGATGGCCGCAAGCTGGGGAATCATCGGATTTTCTCTGCTACTGGGTTTTTCTACGTGGCGACTCACTCTGAATTCAATTGAAGCGTTACAAATGCCGTTGAATCGGACACACTGGTTAGTATTCGCCATTTTTTTGGTCTTCATGGTTTACAGCGAAGGCTATAAAGGCTTCCAAAAAAGCTTCTCGCCACGATTTGCCGCGCGATTCAGACATCTCCTGTACAGTGCCACGCCTATTCAATCCCTGCTGGCACCCCTGTTCTGCATGAGTTATTTCCATGCCACTAAAAGGCGTATTATCGCCACATTTACATTGACTGCGGCGATCATCGCTTTTATTTTACTATTCAGACTCCTCCCACAGCCATGGCGAGGATTGCTGGATGCGGGCGTTGTGGCCGGATTGATCTGGGGAATGATCACCACCGCCTTATTCTGTGTCAAAGTCTTTACTGACAGGACGTTTTGCTACGACGCTGAAATGCCGATAAACTCTAACGGCAACAAGTAGTGCCAAATATCTACCGGGAGGACGTTATGTTTGTTGCTATGAATCGTTTCAAGATCATCCCCGGACGTGAAGAGAAGTTTGCTGAAATATGGAAAAATCGTGAGTCTTTTCTGGATGGAGTCCCCGGATTCAAGGAATTTCACTTGCTGAGAGGGCTATCCAACGATGAATACACCCTGTTCGCCTCTCATTCAATTTGGGAATCCGAGCAAGCATTCATAAACTGGACAAAATCGGAGGCATTTCGCAAAGCCCATGCAAGCGCCGGGAAGGCGCGCTCGGTCTACCTTGATAAACCAGAGTTTGAAGGCTTCAATGCAGTGCTTTAAGGCAGGGCTATTTCCTTCAGCAAGTGCGTATATTCCATGCGATATCAACGGCCTGACGATTTTGCCAAATGTCGTGTACCCGAAATATTCTAACCCCTGCCATCACACCAAGCGCGGAGGTGGCACAGGTTGACGGTATTCTTTTACGCGGGTGGTTGCCTGCGCCCATAAAACGCTTGCGACTGGCACCAAGCAAAACAGGGTAGCCCAATCCAGTTAGCTTGTCTAAATCCTGTAACAGCTTCAGATTATGCACGGTGCGCTTGCCAAAACCAATGCCCGGATCCAGGATGATATTTTCTTTCTTTATACCCACGGCGCGCGCCTCATTCGCTCGTTCGCATAAAAAATCCGCGACTTCTCCGGTAACGTCCTCGTAACTGGGATTATCCTGCATGGTTGCAGGGGTCCCCTGCATGTGCATCAAACAAATCGGCAAATCCCGGCCGGCTGCAAGTTTTAACATCTCTTTATCCTCTTGACCCGCACTGATGTCATTGAGTAGGTAGGCCCCTGCATCGACAGCGGCCTTGGCGACCGCGGATAAAGTCGTATCAATACTGATATGTACACGCTCGTGCAGTTCTTTACGCAACCCTGCAATCACGTCAATGACCCTGCGCTTCTGTTCAGTGGCATCAATACGCTGCGCACCAGGGCGCGTGGACTCTCCACCCACGTCAATAATATCTGCGCCCTGCTCGGCCATTTCAATACCGCGATGAATCGCATCCTTGGAGGAAGGGTATACACCCCCATCAGAAAAACTGTCGGGCGTGACATTGAGTATGCCCATGAGCAAAGGTTTGGAATAGTCAAGCCTCATCATGACATTGCCGCGCAAATTACAGCCAATTGGATTGGAAACTTGCAACCATCATTTTTCAAATCGTATCACTTTTATGTTACTCCCCACTACTATCCTCATCAGATCTTCCCCCATGTAAAGCTCTCCTTCATAGTTGTTCTTTAGTTCCTCAAGCAAGGTGTCCTCGCGGACGCCAATTAGAATGATATGCGTGAGGACTGCGACTCGAGGCTTGGCTTTATGCAGTACGCGTAGCATCTGCGATGAATCGGTATGATAGCGTTTTACTTTTTGTAATCGAGGGTTTCTTGCCAGGATGTTGGGTTCGGCAGCAAAGATCTCATGGATCAATACGTCAACGTCGCGGGCGTGTTCGATCAACTCGTTTGAGTACGTGGTATCGCCGGATATGACTACCGAACGGTCGCCAAAGTCAATTCTGTATCCGTAGGCAGGTTTTACCGGTTCATGCTCAACGTGGAACGCCGTTACTTTAACGCCGCGTGCCGAATAAACCACACCGGACACAATATCGTCGGCAATCAGCTTGGCTGCATCCTTACTCAGTCCCGTGTTCTGATGCCTGATTGAGATATCGTAGGCGTAGGCTTGTTGCAGTTTTTGCACAAAATCCCGTGTGCCTTCCGGGCCGTAAACTCGTAGTGGCTGTTGACGTTGATACAACCGGCTGGTAAGCCATACATCATCCAATGCCGAAATATGGTCGGCATGCAAATGGGTGATAAAGACTTTGTTGATTTCGGACAAGGGGATATCCAGCTGATGCAATCTCTGAACAATTCCCCGGCCCGCATCAAATATCAGAAACTCCCCTCCCGCTTCAACGAGTACGGCAGGGCCGGAACGATGCACGTCGGGCCTTGGGCTACCCGTGCCAAGCAAGGTAACGCGCATGTAGTCGGCATAGGCGATGACGGGATAAAGAAACAACCAACAAAATATAAGTGAGCGTCCCGACACGGTTTTCATGGTGTTTGATGAAAGCTATTTGTCTACACGTAAAATAGCCAGAAATGCTTCTTGTGGAATTCCCACTTTACCGATTTTTTTCATGCGTTTTTTACCTGCCTTCTGCTTTTCCAGCAGTTTCTTTTTGCGCGTTACATCTCCGCCATAGCACTTTGCAGTAACGTTTTTCCGCAACGCCTTGGTTGTCGTCCTGGCAATGATTTTCGATCCGACTACAGCTTGAATGGCAACATCATACATCTGTCTGGGAATAATCTCCTTCATCTTAACGGCAAGCTCTCTACCGTAAGATTGTGCCCGATCTTTGTGTACAACGACCGACAGCGCATCTACTCTTTCGCCATTGATCAGTATGTCTAGTTTAACCAAGGGTACCGCCGAAAAATGTGAAAGATGGTAATCAAATGAAGCGTAGCCGCGACTCAGCGATTTCAGTTTGTCAAAAAAGTCCAGGACGATCTCGCTCAAAGGCAACTGAAAGATGACCAATACTTGATTGCCGTAATAGTGCAAGTTTTTTTGTGTGCCGCGCTTTTCAATACACAAGGTTATCACGCTGCCTACGTATTTATGTGGAACTAGGATTGAGGCAGAGATAATCGGCTCTCGAATTTCCTTCACCTTGTTTGCCGCCGGCAAAGCGGACGGATTATGTATGTGTTGAATTTCGCCATCCGTAGTGTGTATTTCATAAACTACCGTTGGCGCCGTGGTTATCAACGCCAGTGCATATTCACGCTCAAGACGTTCTTGAACGATCTCCATGTGCAACATACCAAGAAACCCGCATCGAAAACCAAACCCCAGCGCGTCGGACGTTTCAGGTTCATACGTAAACGCGGAGTCATTGAGCCGAAGCTTTTCCAGTGCACTTCGAAATGCCGCGTAATCGTCCGCGTTGACTGGGAATACGCCGGCAAAAACGTTGGGGCGAACTTCTTTGAAACCTTGCAACGGCCGTTTGGCAGGCGCAACAACCGACGTGAACGTGTCCCCCACTTTTGCTGCGGAAATATCTTTTATCCCGCAAATCACGTAACCGACCTGCCCCGACTTTAGGGTTTTGGACTCGGTACGCTTAGGTGTAAATATACCTACCTTTTCAACCTGGTAGTCTCTCCCCGAAGACATCGCCACAACTTTTCCCCCACACTTGATTTCACCCTGCACCACGCGCACCAATGATATGACCCCGACGTAACTGTCAAACCACGAGTCAATGATAAGTGCCTTGAGAACGCCGCTTGCCGAACCTTTCCGCGAACTCACAGGGGCGGGAAGTCGTTTTACTATCGCCTCCAACACATCTTCCACACCTTGTCCAGTTTTGGCGCTCACCAACAAAGGTCGGGAGGCATCGATACCGATAACATCTTCGATCTCAGCTGCAACCTTTTCTGTATCGGCGGAAGGCAGGTCGATCTTATTTAATACCGGAACGATCTCCAGGCCGAGATCGAGCGCGGTGTAGCAATTTGCGACACTTTGCGCTTCTACACCTTGAGACGCATCAACGATAAGCAGTGCCCCTTCACAGGCCGCCAAAGAACGAGAAACTTCGTAAGAGAAATCAACGTGCCCGGGGGTATCGATGAAATTAAGTTGATAGATATACCCGTCGTTTGCCCGATAACGCAGTGACACACTTTGGGCTTTTATAGTGATACCACGCTCACGTTCCAGCTCCATGGAATCCAGCACTTGTTCGCTCATCTCACGTTCGGACAAGCCACCGCAATGCTGAATAAAACGATCCGCTAAAGTGGTCTTGCCATGATCGATGTGTGCGATGATGGAAAAGTTTCGGATACGCTCCATAAAACTTTGGAGTTAAGCGGAAAATCCTTCAGTCATGGTAAGCAAGGGGCCAGATTATCGTTCATTTTTAATAGCTTTCACTACTCTTTTTCCGGTACACGCATTGCCAAAAATTCCGGCCCGTGCGGACGTTGAACTAGTAGAGAAAAAAACTTGCCCGGCATCAGGGCCTCGACGCGCCGTTTGAAATCATCAACGTCATCAATGCGGGTGCCGTCAATCATTTGAATGACGTCACCTTGGCGGACGCCGGCCCGCTTGCCTACATTACTTTTTACCTCCAACACGACAAGCCCGCCCTGCTCCAGTTCCATCGTTTTCTTTTCTTCTTCTGTAAGTGCCCGTAGAGATATACCTAAAACGGTGCTTTCAGTCCCTTCATCGACCTGCTTCCCGCCGGCAAGTAGCGGATCTTTTTCCGGCAGCTGACCAACTTTCAGTCTGAGGGTTTTCATCTTGTCGTCACGCATTACCTTGATCGTGACCATTGCGCCAACCTTGGTTTTGCCTACCATCGCCGGCAGGGCGGCAGAGTTTCTTACTTCTTTGCCGTCGTAAGCAAGAATAATGTCTCCCACTTTAATTCCTGAGGTTTCGGCCGGGCTATCCGGTAAAATTTTCGCCACCAATGCACCGATGGGCTTTTCCATGCCGAACGATTCAGCCAATTCGCGCGTCACTTCCTGGATGTAAACACCCAGCCACCCTCTTGACACATAGCCATTTCTCTTGAGCTGATCCACCACGTCCATTGCATCTTCAATAGGAATTGCAAAAGATAGCCCCATGAATCCGCCGGAACGAGTATAGATTTGAGAATTGATCCCCACAACGTTACCTTCCAGGTCAAACAAAGGGCCTCCCGAGTTGCCAGGATTGATGGCCACGTCAGTCTGAATGAAAGGTACATAGTTTTCGCTTGGCAGACTACGCCCCTTGGCACTTACAATGCCCGTGGTAACGGATGCATCAAAGCCGAAGGGAGAACCAATCGCCAACACCCACTGGCCAACTTTTACATCATCGGAAGAACCAAGTTTTACAACAGGCAACCCTGTCGCTTCGAGTTTCAGTAAAGCAATGTCGCTACGCGGGTCACTGCCGACCAATTCGGCGGGCAGCTGCCGGCGGTCGCTCAGCTTTACAATAATCTCATCGGCACCTTTGACGACATGGTGGTTGGTAATCACGTAACCGTCCGTCGAGAGGATAAAACCGGAACCGAGTGAACGTGAATTGAAAAACTCTTCGCCGTTACCGCCCCGTTCACCAAAAAATCTACGTAACAAATCACCAAAAGGCCCTTCTTCAGGAAATTCGGGCATATCCAGCTGCGGAGGGATTGCCTGACTAAGCTTTTTCTGCTTGCTTGTACTGATGTTCACTACCGCATCGGCGTTTTCCTCAATTAACTTGGTAAAATCTGGCAGGCTGTAATGGGCATGTGCGTGGATGGTCATTGCAACCAACAACGTTCCAACGACAAAAGCATTAGCGATAAAAATACTCCATCTCTTCATTATTTATACTCCGTTTTGATCCTGCATTTACTTACAATGTATAATGGTTATCTACCTTTGGAATTCCGGACTGAGGTAAGGTAAGCCAACCACACCAGTCTGTAAACTTCATCAAAAGTGAATAAGGCTCTATGTAGAAGCTGCCGTAATTTGCGGTTCGTATCGTACGTTATGGACGCGCATAAAAAACCGATGAACCAATCATTTCTACTACTTTCCCCGGAACTTCGCCCACGACCGTTATTCGATGTTGGTTAAAATTACGGATATAGGCGTTGATAACGCCTTTACTGTGTGCACCCTGATAGACGTATTGCGGGAGATCGACCTTACTTATAAATACAGAAACAGAGGCTAGCCCATCACTAAGTGCGATATGCTGCACCGGTCTTTTACTGGCACTCATCAAACGTCTTGTGACGCTATTCAGAGAAAATCCGGGAGGTAAATTTTTTATTTCCCATGCCGGGTCGGGTTGCAGTTTCTCGGTGAGTCCCGTACCCGCCGTCTTCCAAGTATAATCATCCAATTTCACGCCAGGCTCAAACCATACATCAGGTACCGACTGAAGGGCTCGAAAACTTGTAAACATCATCTTCTCAATCACTTTTCCATTTGTGTCAAATGTTTTGGACTCCAGTAGCATACCTGATCCCGTGCCGATACATAGTTCGTGCCCGTAGCGAAGCTTATCCAGCGGTTCAAATCTTATTATTTTACAACGAAGCCCGGCAACACGTGCGTGACCCATTTCGACAATTTCGTAATGGCTCAGCCGGCTTGCGGCCGCCGATACAAAGGAAGGCGGGAAACGATGTTTTGTATGGGCGGCTTCAATAACAACCAGTTTGTGTTTTGGCCAGATACACGTAAGTACACCCCGATCACGAATGATTTTGCGTGCATCTCCGGTCAACGAAATTAGCTTCTCCCTAACACCGGCAGATGAATACTCACGAACAACTTGCATGGTCTCAATACTTTCACCGTACATCAATACAAATGTACCCTGGTAACTGCCTACTTCCAAGGCGTGGTTCATTCTATCAAGGAGTGCCTGCACGCCGTCTTCCGAATAGGCGGCAGATACACTGCCGACCAAAAACACCACAAACAATATGCGTATCAGAAACACGCGATGACTACTCGTTATTTTCAGACTGAATCTGGTCATAACCAACAATTCTTACATGAGGCATGGAGGCACGAAGAGAAGCATATTCTGCATGATTGACAACATAACTATTAAACTCCGCCAGTGCATCGAGACTCAAAACAAAATTGTGCAATTCTTGCTCGCCGATACGTTGCGCGTCACCATCTTCAACAACTTGCCCGGCCACGATCCGGGCACCGGCACCATCGGTATCCACGACTGGTGGCGTCAAGCTTTGAAAGGCAACCAACAAAAACACGGCCAGCGATGCGGCAAGGGCCAAGCCTGTCACAGCTTTCATCTTTGCACGCCCTCGTCCCGACTCATTTGAACTTGAATCCGATTTCACCATGCAGGCCACCCTATCCACCACGTCATCGGAAAGGTGACCCTGTAATCGAGACGGCAACTGTCCGCGCATGGCATGACCGATGATATTGTAACGCTGAAATTTGGCGCGCAATTCACGGCTGGACTGCATTTTTCTCAAAATACGCCGCATCTCAAACTCAGAGATGTCCTCATCATCAAACAACCTCGACAAGAGTTCTTGGTCGGTTGCCCTCATGGTAAATTTACCCCGTGTAGTTAGCTCAGCAAGGGTTTAAGACGTTTGTCAATGGCTTCACGTGCCCGAAAAATTCTTGATCGTACAGTACCTATAGGGCATTCCACTACCGCCGCAATTTCATCGTAGGACAATCCCCCAATCTCGCGTAGCGTAATCACTGTCCTCAGGTCATCTGATAGTCCCTTGATAGCTTGATAGATCG
Source organism: Gammaproteobacteria bacterium (assembly GCA_965242685.1). Taxonomy (GTDB): domain Bacteria; phylum Pseudomonadota; class Gammaproteobacteria; order UBA4575; family UBA4575. Next base: position 878,772 of record OZ251487.1, read on the forward strand.
TTTTTTCAATTTCATTCGTAAGCGTATCTCTCTCGGGCGTGCCGCATTCTTTCATGGCAGCCACACACTCCATGTTCTCCGCACTTTCCACATCTACGGTATAAGCAGGAACTTTTCGGTTCCGTAGCATTATATAATTTTTAGCGGAATTTATTGCAATCCTATACAACCACGTGTAAAAAGCACTGTCTCCTCGAAATTTTGCAAGGCCTTGATAAGCCTTTATAAAAGTCTCCTGTACGATGTCTTGGGCCTCATCTTCGTCCTTTACATAATGAATAGCCAGATTAGCAATCTTATATTGGTACTTTACAACCAGTGCATCGAAAGCCGCCGAATCGCCCTGTTGAGCCTTCTTGACTAGCTCCGAGTCATTACTATCTCTGCCCACTTCGGCCAAGCTTTCACGTTACAACTGCCTGCAAGCAGCCATGTCTGTAAGACAATTTTACAGTGCAAGAGTTCTCTATCATGCTTGCAGCACAGAATTCTATTGCCAAACGGTATTGTTTTGTTAATTTGGTTGCAGCGATCATAACCAAGTAAAATTACAGCATAAAAGCCCCACTATACCCATGCACGATTTCGATGTCTTAATCATAGGTAGCGGTGCAGCAGGCCTGAGTCTTGCGCTGCACCTTAATCCGGCCTATCGAGTGGCTGTAATTTCCAAGGGTGCACTCGATGCAGGCAACACGGCCTGGGCACAAGGCGGCATTTCCGCGGTGATTGACGACGAAGATTCCGTTGAACAACATGTAACCGATACGATGGAGGTGGGTACCGGCCTCTGTGATGAATCCACGGTGTTACACACGGCTACGCACGGCAAGAAAATGATCTCCTGGCTGACCGAGTTAGGCGTCAAGTTTACACGAGAAACGATAGCCGGTAAGTCCTATCTCCATTTAAACCGTGAAGGTGGGCACACCAACCGCAGAATCGTCCATGCAGAAGATGCTACCGGTCGAGCCATAGAAAATGCCTTGATCAAAAACATATCTAAAAAAAAGCACATCAGCATTTTTGAATACCACATTGCCATCGACTTAATCACTACACGTAAAATTATCCCTGCTACAACACAGCATTCAAACAACTGTTGCATCGGTGCGTACATACTCGACACAAAGAAACAAACTGTAGAAACCTTCAAGGCCAGGCATACAGTGCTCGCAACCGGTGGGGCCGGCAAAGCCTACCTGTACACAAGCAACTCCGATGGTGCTTCAGGCGACGGCGTTGCCATGGCTTGGCGCGCAGGTTGTCGCGTCGCAAACATGGAATTCATTCAGTTCCATCCCACCTGTCTTTATCATTCCAGTGCCAAGACGTATCTGATCACGGAGGCCATTCGCGGGGAAGGCGGAAAACTGTTACTGCCCGACGGCTCGGAGTTTGCCCATGAGTTTGATGCGCGTGGCGCGCTGGCTCCCCGTGATATTGTTGCGCGCGCGATTGACTACAAAATGAAAAAACTGGGCATTGACTGCGTATATCTGGACATCAGCCACAAACCAAAGGCATTTATTGAATCCCACTTTCCAAATGTATATGCAAACTGCTTGAAGTTGGGGTATGACATCTCAACGACCCTGCTACCGGTAGTGCCGGCGGCACACTATACATGCGGAGGCGTGATTACGGATCTGCATGGTCGGACCGATATCGACAGCTTATATGCTATCGGCGAAACGACCTGTACGGGATTGCACGGTGCAAACCGCATGGCCAGTAATTCCTTGCTAGAATGCCTGGTGTTCGCCAAATCCGTTAGCGAAGACGTCAATTCACGCAAGCAAAAAGATATAACGGACATTGCTATCCCTGTTTGGGACGAAAGCCGTGTAACCGAGCCGGATGAAGAGATCGTAGTTGCCCATAACTGGGATGAAGTAAGGAGATTCATGTGGGATTACGTCGGCATTGTACGCACCAATAAACGGCTGCAACGCGCCAAACACCGTGTCGATTTACTGCTCTCGGAAATTGATGAGTATTACAGAAACTTTCGTGTCAGCAGCGATCTGATCGAATTACGCAACTTGGTTTTAGTGGCCGATTTGATTATTCGAAGCGCCCTGTCAAGAAAAGAAAGTCGAGGCCTGCATTACACGCTGGACTATCCAGAGACAAACCCTGAAATGGCAAACATGGACACCGTCCTAGAACCGAGAGTTGAAACCGCGACCGCCAAACGTTTATTCCCACGCGCGCCTCCCTGCTGACGCGTCGCTTGACGTTGCGGTTCGCAACAAGTGCCGGCGATAGTATTTCAGCTCTTCGATAGAGTCCCGTATGTCGCTAAGTGCCAGGTGCCTGGATTCCTTGACAAAACCTTTTGCAACATCGGGGCACCATCGCCGCGCCAATTCTTTCAAAGTGCTGACATCAAGGTTACGATAGTGAAAATATTTTTCTAGCGTAGGCATATAGTGTGCCAAAAACCTTCGATCCTGGCAGATGCTGTTACCACACATCGGCGAGCCGTTATCCGTCACGTGTTGCCGAAGAAACTCCAGGGTTTCCCGTTCAGCCTGTTGCTCATCGATGGTACTCCTTTTGACGCGCGCTATTAAACCGGATTTTGTATGTTGCCTGGTATTCCAGTCGTCCATTGCATCCAATACGAAAGGCCGCTGGTAAATTGCCACTACCGGCCCTACCGCCAGTTCATCCAGACCCTTATCGGTCACGACGGTCGCTATTTCAATAATGCGGTCTACGGACGGATCCAAGCCCGTCATCTCCAGGTCTATCCAAATCAAGTTATCCGGACTCGCGGGCATAATGTAAGGGGTAATGACGGGCCGGTTTAATACTTCTTGCGGTCCGCAAAGGCTTGGGCAATGGTGTTTTGATCGACAAATTCCAACTCGCCACCAACCGGCACCCCTTGTGCAAGGCGCGTGGTCGGAATGTTGTGTTTTTTTGCCATCTCACTCAATACGTGGGCGGTGACTTCGCCTTCAACTGTTGAGTTCGTCGCCAATATGAGTTCTTCGACAGCCCCTTCAACCAGATGGTTTTCCAGCACCTCGAGACCCAGCTCTTTCGGCCCTACTCCTTCCAGTGGCGAAAGACGCCCCATTAAAACAAAATAGCGCCCCTTGTAACTCGTGCTTTTTTCGATAGTAAGCACGTCGGCGGGATTTTCAACTACACAGATTTGCGAGTCAATGCGCATTTGATTCGAACAAATTGAGCAGAGCTCATGTTCGGTGAAAATGCGGCACTTGTTACAGTTACCGATTTTTTCAATTGCCTCATGTAGCGTGTCCGCAAGGTACTTCGCCCCTTCTCGGTCGCGTTGCAAAAGATGAAATGCCATCCTTTGGGCAGACTTGGGGCCGACTCCCGGCAAGCACTTCAGCGATTTGATCAATGCGTCCATAAGCCGCATCGGGTGCGCGTCATGGTTCATACGACTTACGGACACGGTGCGACTTAGAATGGTAACTTCATGCCGCCGGGCAGGTTCAGCCCACCTGCCAAGCCGGAAAGCTGATCTTTCATTATTTGTTCTACCTTGTTGGAAGCATCATTAAAGGCGGCCGCTATCAGGTCTTCCAACATATCCTTGTCATCACGAAGCAGACCGTCTTCTACCGATACCTTCCGAACCTCGTGCTTGCCGGTCATCGTAATTTTAACCAAGCCTCCACCCGCCTGCCCCTCAACTTCGAGGGTGCTCAACCTCTGTTGCGCCTTCTGCATCTCTTCCTGCATCTTCTGCGTTTGCTTCATCAGGTTTCCTATTCCGCCTTTCATGTCGTGCTCCAATTCTCCAATGCTTTATTCTTCGATGGCTCTTACTGAACCCTGGATCACCTTTGCCCCAAACGTTGATTTGCAAGCCTGCACGATCTGATCTTCCTCTACGCGTTGTTCTGCCAACGACTGCTGCCTTGCCACTTTGCGCTCCTTTTCTTCAGCGGGGGTCTCTACTTCATGCGAAGAAATGTCGATGATCAGTGACAAATCTGTACCAAAATACACTTGCAGGGCCTCTTTCAATTGTCGTTTTGCATGCTCTGTTGCAACCCCTTCATGCTGTTCGGCAAGATTCAAAACCATGGTGTCGTGCGTGATATTCTTCACGCTACAGTTCGAGGCAAGGAAAGAAGATACGCCCTGCAAACCTAGGCCGGCTGTAACCACTGACCAAAGTCCCTTGTTTTCATTCAATCCGCGCAGGCTTTCAACCTTGGTCTGTTGGTAGGCCTGCTCGCTTTGAATACCAGTTTCTTTTTCAGGTTTGACAGGCTTTACCGAGGCTTTTCTAACCGTGGCACCGCCCTCGCCGGCAGGCACAAATGAAAGCATGCGCAACAGTGTCATCTCCAGTGCTCCGTGAGGGGATGCCGCAAGGCCCAGATCGCACCTCCCAATCAGTGCAATCTGGTAAAAGAGTTGTACATCTTCGGGGGAAAGTTGCTTACTCAAACTTGCAATCATCTCCGTATCGTAATTCATATCGTCCCGCGTGCCCGGCACAAGTTGTAACAAGGCAACCTGATGTAGTATACAAATGATATCTCCAAACAAGCCTTCGAAATCGACAGAGAGTTGTGCAAGTTCATGGGTACATTGCATGACCATTGCAGCATCCTTATCCGCCAGCGCAAGCATTAACCTGTGCAGGTATTCCTTGGGTACGGTGCCCAGCATTTCACGTACCGTTGTGTCCGTAACGTTCCTGTCACCGTGCGCGATGGCCTGGTCCAGCAAGCTCAAGGCATCACGCATACTGCCGCCTGCCGCATCGGCAAGCGCACGTAAAGCAATCTGCTCAAATACAACGTCTTCAGCCTGTGTGATTTTTTCCAGTTGCCGAGTAATGACTTCATCCGGCAGCCTTTTTAAATGAAACGACAAACAACGAGACAGTACCGTCATAGGTATCCTTTGCGGTTCCGTCGTGGCTAAAAAAAACTTAACGTGTGGAGGCGGCTCTTCCAATGTCTTTAACAAGGCGTTGAAGCTGTGCTTTGACAGCATGTGCACCTCATCAATCAAATACACTTTATACTTACCGCTCGTCGGGTTGTATTGAACGTTGTCAAGCAATCCGCGGGTATCTTCTACTTGGGTATGGGAGGCGGCATCTACCTCGATTAGATCAATAGAACGACCTTCATCAATTTCCCGGCATGTGCCACATGTACCACAGGGATCGGAACGAGTTCCCTGCTCACAATTCAAACATTTGGCAAACACCCGCGCTAGGGTAGTCTTACCAACGCCGCGCGTGCCCACAAATAAATAGGCGTGATGCAGGCGATCTTGATCCAGCGCATTGGTCAACGCCTTCACCACGTGGTGCTGACCTACGACCTCGGTAAAGCTCTTGGGCCGCCACTTTCGTGCTAATGCCTGATAACTCATGTTATGGAGCTGCAATCACAAGTATTACGACCTGCGCCAATCATCCCTTTGTGCCCGAAGTAACCGCTACCGTTGCTCCCTTCCGGGCCTGGCGGGATTCACGGCTTTCGTCACAAGGGCACTGGCGCAGACCGTCCCAAGACTATAGCCTATCACTCGTTTTACTAAAAGCCTTTAATCCAATACCCGTTGCAGAAATCGGCAAACTACCTTATAGCGGGAAATGCCCGAACTCTCTTTGCCCTGCTGTTCAGTTATTTGACGTACATGTCAACAATGGTCTTTTCAACGACTTCGGCAGACAGGCCTACGGTTTCCGAAAGCGTCGGGTGTGGATGAATTAACGCACCCATCTCACTGGCGGTACAACCCACTTTGATTGCCAGGGCCGCCTCCGATATCAAGTCGCCGGCATGGGTACCGACGATGCCCGCACCGATTATTTTTTTGGTTTTTGCATCGTAAAGGGTTTTGGTCAGCCCTTCCTTCCTTCCCAAGCTCAACGCCCGTCCACTCGCCGCCCATGGAAACGTGCCTTTTTCATATTTGATATTCAATTCCCTAGCCTGATTTTCAGTGACTCCAACCCAGGCGACTTCGGGGTCGGTATATGCCACGGACGGGATTAGATTACCGTCAAACCGGCTCTCCATACCGGCTATAACCTCCGCAGCCACCTTGCCTTCATGGGCGGCCTTATGGGCAAGCATGGGTGGGCCAACCACGTCACCCACGGCAAATATATGATCAACGTTTGTTCTCATCCGGTCATCCGTCGAAATAAATCCCCGTTCGTCAACATGAACGCCGGCCTTTCCGGCATTAATTAGCTTGCCGTTGGGCACCCTGCCGACGGCAACAAGCACTTGATCGAACACGTCTTTTTTCTGAGGTACGTCACCGTCAAAGGTTACAAATATACCGTTTAACGTTGACTCCATGCGAGTGACCTTACTGCTTAGGTATATATTTTCGTATAGACCCGCAATGCGCTGATGCAACGGTTTGACCAGGTCTACATCTCCCCCGGGAATCAATGAATCTGCAAATTCAACGACGGTTACTTTCGCTCCCATCTCGTGGTACACCATCGCCATTTCTAGACCGATAATTCCTCCACCTACAATGAGTATACGCCCAGAAACATTATGTATTTCCAGTGCTTCGGTAGAGGTAAGTACACGGGGGTCATCATACGGAAACCCGGGTATTTTGATCGGCTCGGACCCCGCGGCAATTACTGCCTGCTCAAATTCGACGGTCAAACTTCTACCTTCTACAACGTCAACCTTCAGGCAATGCGATGATGCAAACGTACCGGTTCCTTTGACGATTTTTATGTTTCTTTTTTTGGCAAGGGTAGCCAAGCCACCAACGAGTTGGTGAATGACTTTGTTCTTCCAGGCACACAGCACGTCGTTATCAAGATGAAAAGACGAGAAATTCAATCCCATGCCAGACATCTCTCTCGCCTCGCTTATCACTTTTGCGGCATGGAGCAAAGACTTGGAAGGAATACAGCCGACGTTCAAACACACGCCACCCAGGCTGTCTTGGCGCTCTATTAACACTACTTCTTTACCCAGATCAGCGGCCCGGAATGCCGCGGAATAGCCGCCTGGCCCCGACCCTAGCACCATGACCTGTGTCACTAAATCTCGGTAATCTTCAGACGGTGATATTTTATCCTTTACGGTGGTCTCGGCCCCATCTGCTCTTATCTTGAGTAACAGTGTCTCTACCGTTACAACGTCACCAACCTCCACGAAAACTTCACTCACCGCACCATTGCACGGCGACGCGACTTCTATGATTGCTTTTTCAGTTTCAATGGCAATTAATACATCGCCCGCCTTTACCTCATCACTGTCGGCGACCAGAATTTCCTTAATTACCGCGTTGTCAACGCCCTCTATATCATCCGGGGCCGTAATTTCAGAAATCCCATTCATGCCACAGCATTAGCCTACAGTTATGATCGTGCCGGCGTGTATGATTGTAGTTCAAGACGACTGGCCAAGCTCATGACACAAAAATAAACTCAACCATTAAAGAACAGACTCAGTGATCGTAGCCTTCACCATTGATGTAAGACGGATATACATTATTCAACACTTATCAAGCATCCAGTTTACGGCATCTTTCTTTCTCTGGGCTTTCTCAAAATCGGGAGTTGTTCGAGCAGGCCAGCGCAATGACAAGGTTCTTTATTTTATATCCAGCTTACGACCATTGATTGACGTAGAGCCTGCAACTTTTACATTCCTAGTCAACATATCCATTACCGGACATTGATTTTCGACGGCATCAACAAGCGCTTCTAATTTTTTCCTTGATGCCGAGCTTTTTATGTTGGTTTCATATTCAATTTCGGAAAAACCAGGATACGCCATACTATCACCTTCAATTCCCAACAAACCTCTGACGTCCAGATTTGCGGTCAGCTTTACGTCACATTCCTCCAAGGGTATGCCTCTGATTGATGCCAAGGCCGAGAACATAATTTGCTGACACGTTCCCAAGGCCACCAGCACCAACTCGACCGGGCTTGCCCCTAAATCCGTACCCCCAAATGCCGGAGGCTCATCAACTAACAGTTTGTGCCCTTCCTTACGAATTTGGGCCTTGCATAAAACACCACCTTCCCAGTGCGAATGAACGCGGTATTTGAACTTTCCAAAGTCTGCATCTCCATTGGCTCTTTCGATAATATTGTTGATAGAGGCCCTTATATGCTCCAGGCTTTCGACATTTTCTTCACTCATATAACAATCACCTAACCGAACAATTCACGCGTGTACGCCCCCCGAATAGGCTCCATAAAAGTCTTAACTTCTGCACTTCAATTATGCTATCTGCGACGAAAAGTATTTAGGTACTCGGAGTATATCGTTCTACATCGTGCACAGGCACTGCAAACTATCCTATCACCCTTTGCAGCAACCTATTGCGCACCTTGCACCATTTCACGCGAGGGATGGATGGGTACCACAGAAAGTTATAGTCTAATCACCCCTAATCGTCATAAAGATTGGTGTAAGTGTCCATACCGACTCCCCCGTGATACTTGGGAAATGCGGCCACATTATTAGTGATATGCTTTCTCGGCATGGTTTCCCAAAGCTTTTCTGCATCATCCATTTCCAGAACTTCTATACTCTCGTTGTCGTCATCCTGAACAAAGTAATTTGAGTTCAATGCTCGAAACAGATACTTCTTGTTATCTTCGTCATACGCCAATAACGTTGACGTATCTGTACGATACGTCTCTGTATCAACTACTATTTGTAGCGCCTTATACTTAGGAGTGCTTTCTTCCGTCACTTTTCACCTCCATTAAACACACTTCTAATCATACATTTGTGAAACAGTCTTGGGTCGCTAGCTGTTCTTCTTCAGCGATTTGCGATAAATTGTAGGCCCCAGCGCACCGACTATACTGAGCCTGTCCGCCGGAATTATCCTGGCAAAATTAACAATTGATTTGGCCAGTTGGTCCAACCGTTCAAGGACATCTTCATTTATCAGGTCATAGTTCGAGTAGTGCTCATTGTTGGCATAAACGCCACCCGGTAATACATGGGCAAGAAAAAATCCCATTATAGGCTTCAGTTCATGCTCTATGGCCAGGTAGTGATGATCACTGCCACCCGTCGCAATCAAACCGACAGGCTTACCCAAAAGCGCATCATTTGGAATAAGATCAAACATGTTTTTCAGCAAACCAGTATAGGCCCCCCTGTACATGGGTGTGCCGATTAAAAGAGCATCCGCTTCTACTATCTTATCAATGACTACTTTTGAGTCCCCTTCATACTTTGCGGGGTCCCTACCATCACAAAACTGCACATCATATTCACTGATATTAAGGGCCTCTACGTCAATGGTATCGTCATATCGTTTAGCAAACTCCAATGCCTTCTCAATCGCAATTAAAGTCTTACGGCTCAACCCTCCCGATAAACCAAGTAATTTCATTTTCTACCTCCTTAAACGATTGTAATTGTTATGAGATAAATCAATGAAAAAAAGAGCTATGGTAATAAAGACAGCCCATAACGGTTATATATAGCTATACTACCAAAAAACGCGACTGTCACCAAACGAGACAATCGCGTTCCTTTGGTAAACGCTCAAGAGCGTATCCTTAACGTAACCTAGTAGGCTAAAAGAACAAGGCCTTATTCTACTTAGGCGTAAGGATCTCTTGCGTTATACTTACGCCGACTTCTTCTTACCGACTACTCGGCCCTTGCGAAGGTCTTCCTCCTTCTCGCGAACTAACGGAATGACCTTTTCACCAAACTGCTTAAGTTCCCAGTTATAGTGCAGGTATCCAGTCAGAACAACCTTTATGCCGAGTTGCTTAAGCTCAATGATACGATCGGCGACAGACTCTGGCGTCCCGATAAGACCCGTTTTGAACCCATCGTTATATTGTACCAAATCCTCAAACGATGAATTCGCCCACATGCCTTCACCTTCTTTCGATGAACGACCGGCTTGTTTGACTGCTTCACCAAAGCCTTTTACGGCTTCAACGTCCGCATTCACGATAATATCTCGCAAAGTTTCCGTCGCTTCTTCCATCGTATCACGAACGATACAAAAGCCATTACAACCGAACTGAAGCTCGCCGGGGTCTCGTCCAGACTCTACGGCCGCTGCCCTGGAGTCGTCCATAATTTCCTTGAAACCTTTGTTGGTATTGCCGTTCATGAACAGTACGTCGGTAACACGCCCGGCCATTCTCCTTGCATCTTTGGAATTTCCGCCTTGGAACACCACGATTCTATGCAGAGGCTTCGGCAGCATTGGCGCCCCGTCAATCTGGTAGAAATCGCCATAGAACGTGAACTCATCTTCTGTCCACATACCTTTCATGATACGGATAAATTCCTCAGACCTGCGGTAGCGCTCCGTATGCTCAAGCCAAGGTAGCCCATAGCCCGTGTATTCGCCCTTGAACCAGCCACTTACAATATTGATGGAAGTTCGGCCCTGCGTGCAGCAGTCAAGAGAAGCCTGCATCTTCGCAACGATTGCGGGATGCCACAAACCTGGATGGCACGCCGTAATGACTTCAATCTTCTTAGTGTGCTGGAGAATTACATTCGCAATCGTAAATGCCTCATGCTGATGGTCTGCACCATAGCTGGCAAACCAACGGGTTTGAGCCAGTGCGGTTGCAAATCCGGAATCTTCGGCATCCTGTGCATATTTGATATTTGCCTCTGGCGTCCAATCAGTATCCATAGGCAAGGTCGTAATGACCAAGCCACCAGAGATATTGGGCACCCAATATGCAAATTCTATTTGATCTGAGTCTACCCAAGCCGACGGCTTTAACGAGTTCTCAGAGTTTGGTAATAATCTTGGATATTTTGCCATACATCACCTCAATATTATTTATTACGCTAATTATACAAATGTTTTTTTAATTTATACCCATACCTTCTTTGGAGTCCCTATCCCTTTTTCCTGCAAAATCTCAATTGCCTTGTCAGTATCTCCATGGGCTTCAATAAGAGCGTCTCGGCAATCAATGGTGCCCGCGCGCGTCGCATTTCTAACCGTTTTGATCATTTGTGCCGTTACGTCCTTAAGCCCAAACTCATTATCTGTGCTCATCTAAAATACTCCTCCTTAAATACACAACTATCATAAAGGTGTTTATTGTAAATACTCTCTCATCAAATTTCTAATACGGTTGCGACATATTTATCGTCGGTTGCCGTACAGCATCGCATCATTGCTTTTTAATCGGTATCACGTGACCCATCTTTTCCGCCTTCGTATGAAGATATCTTTGACGAAATTCATGGCCATGATCATGGCTCCCCGACGTCAACATAGGTATCCGCTTGACCAGCTTGATGCCGTAATTTTCCAACCAATTACACTTATTCGGATTATTGGTCATAAGCTGGACACGCTCAATGTTGAGTGCATGCACAATATGTGCGGCAATGGCATAATCCCTATGATCGGCATCAAAACCTAATGCCCTGTTTGCCTGCACGGTATCAAACCCAGATTCCTGTAGGGAATATGCCTTGAGTTTACCGGATAAACCGATACCTCTACCTTCCTCTCTCATGTAAAGCACGACTCCCGTACCATGTTGCTCAATCATTTGCATTGCCACGTGTATCTGATCACCGCAATCACACCGTAGCGAGCCAAATACATCACCGGTAAGGCACTCAGAGTGAATCCTGAGTAGTACGTTGTCGGTTTGGCTCCATGAGCCTTTCACCAAGGCCAAGTGTTCTTCTTCAGTAAAGGTATCCCGAAATGCAATCAATTCAAACTCTCCCCAGTGAGTGGGTAGCTGGACGGTTACAATGCGCTCCACCCTGGATTCATAACGAAGTTTATATTTGATCAAGTCTTGGATAGATATTATTTTCAGTAAAAACCGTTTCGACAGCTTGAATAAGTCCGGGACCCTAGCCATAGAGCCGTCCAGCTTCATAATTTCGCACAAAACGCCTGCTTTTCGTAAACCTGCCAAGTCCATCAAGTCAACGGCTGCTTCGGTATGCCCATTTCTCTTAAAAATGCCGCCATCTGATGCCTTGAGAGGGAAAATATGACCGGGACGTGAAAAGTTACTTGCATCCACTTTTGAATCTGCCAATGCCTTTACCGTTTTGGCTCGGTCGGCGGCAGAAATGCCCGTTGTCGTCCCATGCTTGAAGTCTACCGAAACAGTAAAGGGGGTCGCATGCAAGGCATTATTTTCATCTGGTGGCACCATCGGCTTCAAACCCAATTCATCCGCCCGTTGCTGATCAATTGCCGTACAAATCAAACCACGGCCATGCGTAGCCATAAAATTGATCATCTCAGGCGTACATTTATCCGCCGAACCGACGAAGTCACCCTCATTTTCACGGCTTTCGTCATCGACAACAATTACCAGCTTGCCCCGCCGTATATCTACCAAGGCCTCTGGAATTGAATTAAAGCGAGCCGTTTTCATAAACTACATGACATCAAATACTTTTATATAACAGTTATAGCATTTTTTGTGCCAAGTTACAGAATACCCTATATCTTATTTTTCGAAAGACTCTGCTAAAGTTAAAGTTACTTTCAGCATAAAAGCTGTTTCTAATCGAAACAAATATCCTTTCAGTGTAATAAAATTGTGAATCGTAAAAAGTAAGGCAGAAACAAAATAGCCAGACTCACTTCCCTGCTTATCTGGCTACATAATATCCTCTATTTATTTAGAGGAGCACATTCTTCGACTGAAACTTCAGTCATCTAATTTTCCTACGGTTACATCATCTCCCATGTACTTACGCCCTCGGGAACCGGCGGCTGATCGCCCATAAGCGTCCAATTATCGCGGTCATTCGGGTCGTTACAATCACGCTTTTCGATCTTGTTTTCTGTACGATAGATCTCAGCAAGGCTATACAACATCTCTGGAAGTGCCTGACTTCTGATCCAAGGCGTCACGATTTCCCATTGTCTCTTCTCAACGTCATACTTTTGAAACTTCGAGTTGTGACCACCAACGTGATCTTTACAAGTCACTTTCATGGGTGCAAGCAAGCCCGTAGCACCCAACTCTGCAATGCGTTCTTCATCAAAGTAGATATTTTCGAAGCCCCATCGCACCTGTTTGGCATTCAAAACCTTATTGCCCCAGCGCTTCTGTGCATTGATGATCGCTTCTACATGCATGATACCTGCCGTAATGCCTAAATTATGGTAGACGCTACCCAGGCGACTTTTATCCTGCAAGTCCCCTTCACCTGCACCATAAACGACTTCAATGATTTCATTCTGAACATCCGTAAAAATTCCGGCCGGGTGAGTTGTAATGGCCTGATATCCATGCGCAGCCTTGCCGGCCGGCCTTACATCCTCATCCGAATTGCTCCAGATATTTCCAATCAGATGGTTAACCGGAAAACCGATGCGTGCCGCATTCTGAATCGCCACTGGATTCATCACGCCCCAACCTCGTAGAAACACGAAGTCCGGCTTGATCTTACGAATGTTAATCCACTGCGACCCTTGCTCGTTTCCTGGGTGGGGAATTTCAATCTTGTGGTGTTCAAAACCATATTCTCCCCCCATCGCATCCATGTACTCCAGTGCATTTCTCCCATACGGCGAGCCATGAAACAAAGTCACGACTTTTTTGCCAGACATTGCCTTTGCCAAGTCTTCATTACTCATGTTTGGATCTTCTCCCGTCACCAAATGAGCCATGAACCTTACCGTTGCATTGTACTCGTCAGGCACTCCCATCCCTAGAGGAAACACGTATGGAAACACTTCGCCATCTATGGTTTCACTCTTTCCATGGTTGACTGTAATCATGGGGATTTTATCTATGCGCACCACTTCATTTAGTGCTTCGGCAATCCCCACACTCAAGGGGTCAAAGAAAAGTGCGCCGCCTTCCCTGTCCTTCATGCGCTTATAACACTCTACGCCTCTCTCAACCGCGTATTCTGTTTCGCATTCAGACCAGATCAGCTTTACACCGCCTACTCCGCCATCGCGCATATTCTTCAGCTTATAATAGTCTAGAATTCCGCCATAGTAGCCCGTACCACCAGCGGCATATGGGCCGACGCGATAACTAGGGATGGGAATGTACATTTCCCCCTCAGCGGAAAAACCGGGCAATGAGGTAAGCAGCAACGCAGCGGATGAAACCACCAGCACTACCGCCTTTTTCAGGTTGTTAAATTTAAGTTCCATTATCTATCGCCTCCTCGAAAATTATTTTTATAAAGCTACTTCAGATAAACCACACATGCATATTTTCGTTTTAATAATGAAAGAAATGCAGACCGAACAAAATAAAGCACTCCATTCGGTTTCGCAACTATACACCATGTACAAATCCAAGGTAAGCATTTTTTGTGCCAAGTTACAGAATGCACAATATCTTGTTTTTCGGAAGATTCTGCTAAAGTAAAGTTGCTTTGTAAAAACTGAAGATATCCAGCATGATTCGTTTCAGCCGTTACAAATTGGCGAAGTAATCAAGCAAGTACCTTGATAAATGTAATGATGTTATGTTTCCAATTGATACACCGCATGCCCTGTTTAGAAACACCCTAACTAGGGCGGCGTTGGCTTTATCACTTTAAGCATAGTCCCTTTGCCGCAGCAACAACCTCGAAGCACGGTACTCAAACGGCTTTCTTTACCGACTCTCCATATGATGCCTGCCACGATGCAGCCCCCAGCGATTACGGCGCATCCATAGTGTTTTTCTTCCTATTCCAAGTATTTTGGCAAGCTCGGTTTCACTGTACTGGTCCTGATATTGTTGAATCGTGCTTTTTGTATACTCATCAATTGACATCGGCCGCTCATCCCCATGTCTGCCGTTATCATTTCTCAAGAGACTGTTGACATCATTGTTTTTTATATGCTTAAAGTCCTCAGTTTTCAGTTCATCTCCCTTCGCCAATATGATTGCCCGCTCCACCGAATTTTTCAGTTCTCGAACGTTTCCGGGCCAGTCGTGTTCATTCAAAAAAGCAAGTAGTTCATCATTGACTGGTTTAACCTTTCGCCCTAAATTGAGGTTATAGTGCTGTATAAAATAGTTTACAAGCAGTTCAATGTCACGGCTCCGTTGGCGTAAGGGGGGTACTGAAATCTGAATGACATTCAGCCGATAAAACAGATCTTCCCGCATCCGACCAGCCGCCACTTCTTTATGCAAATCCCTGTTACAGGCAGCAACGATACGAACGTCTACCTCATAGGATTGCACGTCGCCGATTGGACGGACATGCCGGTCTTGAATAAATCTGAGCAACTTTACCTGCAACATCGGGGCCAGCTCGGAAATTTCGTCGAGAAACAGCGTCCCGCCACTCGCCTCACGAATCAAGCCCTCTTTCCCCGCAACGGCACCGGTATATGCACCCCGGACGTGACCAAAGAACTCGGATTCTATCAGTTCCGCCGGAATCGCCCCGCAGTTGACCGGCACAAACGGCCCTCTACTCCGCGCACTCATTTTATGAATCTCAAGTGCCACCAATTCTTTACCTGTTCCGCTTTCCCCCTGAATCAACACCGTTGCATCACTCGGCCCTACTCTATGGAGAAGATTTTTCAATTCTTTTACGGAGTGGCTCTCACCAATAATTTCCTGTTTCCGTTTGTTGTTAAGTGCGCTACGCAAATTACGCTTCAACAAGCGATTTTCCTTTTGAATACTCCTTTCATTAATTGCCCGCGTGACGGCGTGGACAAGATATTTATCGGAAAAAGGCTTGAGTATGTAATCGGCGGCACCCAAACGTAATGCCTGCACCGCACATTTTATTGACGTATAGTGCGTCATGATGATGCGCGGACATCCCAATCCCTCCATTCTTATTTTTCTGAGAAGATCAAGCCCGGTAGACCCCCGTAGCTTAAGATCGCTAAGCACCAGATCAAAATGCTCGGACAACAGTTTCGGCATGGCTTCGGATACCCTGCGCACGTGGGTTACACTCATCCCTTCATGCTCAAGGAGCCGTCTGACCGATTCGCCAAACTCAACGTCGTGCTCTACGACCAAAACTCTATGCGTACCTTGCATTCTGTCCCCCGCAAACCTGTCAGTAGTTCCAGTGTTTGATGATATCCGATAGGTATCGTGACCAAAAGTAAGTATAATAGAGAATGATATAATAGCTTACTTGTATCAAATTGACCAGAGTGTTTTATTCTTATTGTATCCAAATGAAACGTATAGTAAATTATTTGGACAAGGTAGCTGTAAAACATAAAAGAACAACAAACAAGTAAAGGGCATAACCGATGAATTCCAATCAAATAAGCAATGATGAATTCAAACGCGCCATGGGCTGTTTCCCTAGTGGCGTCACAATTGTGACAACGATCGGCAAAGACAATCAGAAGTACGGATTTACGGCCTCTGCATTTTCATCCCTTTCTCTCTCGCCTCCCTTGGTACTGGTTTGCTTGGCGAATAATGCCGAATGCTTTGAGTCTTTCAACCGCGGCAAGCAATTTGCCGTCAATATTATCGGTTCAAAGCATGAAGAACTGGCCTTCAAGTTTGCCACCAAAGGCTGCGATAAGTTTGGGGGGGATGAGTTCGTAGCCGGTGAAAATGGCCTGCCAGTGCTTGAGGATGCCCCGGTATCCATGGAGTGTGCAACCCGATACACTTACCCTGGCGGCGACCACGTTATCCTCGTGGGCGAAGTCAAGTGCATAAAAGTCAACGATACCCTCCCAACCATTTGGCATCAGGGAAAATTCCACCACCTTTAGCGAAACCCCAAGAAGCAGGAGACGCAATCGATCAGCTTGACTCTTTTTCCTTTACCTCGGTTTTTCTTTCACCTCGGAGATAAAATTCATGAATGCGGGTTCCAACAACTCATGGTCCCTCATCCTAGACTTCTTCCTCAACAAATCCTGAACGTCTATTTCCAACGTATCATTGTGCCGATAAACCTTGATCTCACCCGAATGAACAAAGCGATAAATTTTCGTTATCGGAATACCGGATATCTTGGCAGCCTTTGCAATACTTACAAACTGTATCAACGCCATTTTACCGCCCTTCAAACTAATTTCCCGCCGCCATCCGTGACTGACTGTGACCGCTGACAGTTATTATACTGTAGAGAAATACGAATGTCCTATGCAAACCGTTTCTCGTATTTTTCATCGGTTTTTTCGCCTACCCGCCACCTTGCCGGCCTTTTTCCCACAAAAGGTTTATAGATCTTCTACACAGGGCGTTGTACCTGCCGGCCGTTGATCGCATCAAACAACCGTTACCTTTTCCTACGCACTGCAAACGCCTGCCGATAAAACTGACTTGCACCGTTTACGCCGATATGCCTGACATCGTCCGCGATCTTCTCGAGTACCGGTAAAGCCTTCGCATATACACTTGACTCGCCACCCACGAGTATCATTTGTACGCCCTCTGATTCCCCTTTACCTTCGTTGATGACTACCGCGTCCAGAAAAGAGATTTCCCTCTCCGCCAACTGCTCGGACAATTCCTGCAAAAATTCCGGCGACACCGTGCTCATATCCATCATCACGCCGTCCGTCCGAATGAATCGGGCCATGCCCTCCTCGCCAAAAAACACATTTTCCAACTGCGGGGCGTCGGACATGACGGTAATAACGATTGAACAGGCCCTGACAAGAGACGCGGCAGAGTGATGGAAACGTGCACCGAGGCATACAGGGTTGTCGCGTTGCCGTTGCGGGACATTTACGGAAAATCCGGCGTTCAAAAGCTGTCCTACCATCAAATTTGCCAAACTCCCTTCTCCCAGAACCCCTATCTCCACGTCCTTCGTATCGGGGCTTGCGTCTCTATCCACCCAATGCCTCAACCATCCCAAACGACCTCGATAATCCCTGCGTGCATGTCGACGACCCTCGACAGTGTCTCGGCCGCCTTGTCACTAATATCCTTTTCATGTACGTACTCCACCTTCCAGTTCACAATCTCTCCAGCCGCCGGTTTTATATCTTCGGGCGCCAGCCGTAGCCCGTCGCATTCCTTATACATGGACATCGTATAATTGATAAACTCCGCTAAGTGAGCGGGCCTTGCCTTTAACTTTTTATCCATCTCATACAAACGTCAAAGATCCGATGCCGACAACCAGCGTTGCATCCCTCTCATATTACGAATCATCCCGTTACCGTCATATTTTTTTCGACACAGGGAGCAAAGAGACCGGACGGAAAAATCCCTAAAACGGAACCCGTACCGAAAGGGTTCCGAAAACCCCGAACGCATCCGCATAGCTCAGCTCGGCCGGGAAATGCGTAACGTTGTCTCCGTAACGCTGTCCGGCTCTCGCATAGCGTACCTTTGGTACGTGCGACAAATATTCGATCCCCACGCCAAGACGAAAGACCACGTCGTCAAAATACACAGCCCGCAACGACGTTTTCAAGCGAAGCGTAGCGGCGGCACGCGAATCATCGACTTTCAGATCGGTCGGCAAGTCTATCATTGCCGACGACAGTACGGTTCTTTGATGCCCCTTGTATTCGGCATCAAGATAGTAGACACCGATGTCACCTTCGGCGGCAAACGCCCAACGTCGTTTGAACGGAACATCAAGGTTGGCGCCGACAAGCAACCCATAATACGAGGCTCGCAGGCGCTCATTCAACGTCATGTAATTTTCATCTGGCGTCCTATTCGTTGCCTCATACGAGAAAATATCGGTACGCTGATACAAGCGTTTAAAACTCGGCCCGGCGAAAAACGACATCTTGCGCGCCGTCCCCCGCCAGTCGCCCCGAACGCCACCAATGACGTCAACACCTCCGAAGTCCACCTCCCTTCTCGTATGTATACGGATCGTGTCTCCCCAGGCAAAATTGGGCGTATGTGCAAGGGGTCTTCCGTCTATGGCGCCGATCCAGCCGGAAAACTTGAGGCCCCGAGTCGTTCTGATCGCCTCAAGCAAGCCGCTCAACCTATCCGCATCGCCGAATATTTCAGCCCTTCGCGCCTCTCTCTGTGCCGCCGTTAAGGCCATCAATTCCGTCAGCGCGATCCCGAACTGCTCCGCTTCCAGCCTATCCCATAACTCACTCGTTCGTTGATATTCGTTGAAATGCCTGGCGTCGTGCGAAGTAAAAAAACCGCGCGCCTCGGTGAACACGTTGCGCCCGAAGGCGTCGTACGTACCACCCACCGCCAGTTTGAGTAGCGGGCCGCCGCGAGAAGAGTCATAGTGGTCGAGCAAATCTGTCAGCTTCTCATCGGAATCCGTCTCGATAAACGGGCTTGATTCTGGCAGGTCAAGAAAAAAGGCGCCGACTTCGGCGCGCAGGTAAGTGCCGCTAGTTTCGTTCATCGTCGCCCCCCGCATCTGAGAATAGGCGGGTAACGCCACCACCAAAACGAGACATGCGACCAGCTTCCCGGAAATCGTGCTCAAGTTCAAACCGTTCATCGGATCCTCATGCGACAATCTTTACAAGGGTGCCCTATTCTACAATGAACGTCATATCTAACGAACCGGAATATCGCTTTGAATCAGAATAAGCGCCGCAGAAAAATCTCGCCGCGAGTGCGCTTGAACTCAAAGATAGGAACATTGGACTTTCGCTGTTCGTGCGCGACGGATATTACCGGGGCAAAACCGAACATTTGTGGGCGGTGGAAGGCAAGAAGAATATTTCTAATCAGTCACTCTCGCTCCCTCGTTGGTGATAGCTGAAATAAACGGTGGTCTTTCCATCTTCCTCAAAGGTCAAAACGTCATAAGGGTCTTTTCTCGCGCCTTCCATGCCGGGCGCACCCACGGGCATACCGGGTACGGCAAGGCCTTTCACCTGAGGCCGCTCTTTCAGGAGGCGGAGGATGTCATCGGCCGGGACGTGCCCTTCTATGATATAGCCGTCTACCGTGGCGGTGTGGCAGGAATGCAGGCTGGGAGGTACACCCAATTCGGCCTTGATCGGATTCACGTCACGCCGGTCGCGGGCTTCCACCGAAAAGCCGTACCGTTCAAGATGACTCACCCACTTCTTGCAACAACCGCAGGTCGGACTTTTGTAGACCACTATTTCGGCCGCTTGACCGGGCGGCTGGAAGAAAAAGATGCCGCCGGCAACGAGAGTAACCGCTGCCAGACTTAGCCATTTTGTTTTTGCCATAGCCACTCCAAAATTGTATTCGGTAAGGTTGTATCTGGCGGAGAGAGAGGGATTCGAACCCTCGGTGCCCCGTTGAGGACACACTCACTTTCCAGGCGAGCCCGTTTAACCACTCCGGCATCTCTCCCGATTCAAAAGTATATCACGATTTCTTGCCGCTGCCCGGATTGTAGACGGGGGCGGGAAAATGGGCGACGTTTTCGCCGGCCTCCGAAATTTTCGCGACGCCCTGTTTGTCGACTTCATCCACTCTGATCACGGCGTGCACGGGCACAAAAAAACGCTTCACCCGGTCAAATTCGGTTTTGAGCTTTTCTTCGCCCGGATCAATGACGACGCTGTTGCGCTCGTTGAAGGTCAGGCTCTCGATGGTAACAAAGCCGTACAGATCGGATTGGTATACCTGTCGCGCATACACTTCGTATACTTTGTCTTGGTTGTAAAAGGTCACTTTGTAAAGGCTTTTCTGCACGGTACGTTCAGACATCGGAGGCACCCATGTTTTTGATGATTTCTTCGCCGAATCCAGAAGTGCTTACCAGCGTTGCCCCGGGCAGCAGGCGTTCGAGGTCTTCCTGCACTTCTTTTGAGGTGCCGGGCCGCCGCCCCTTGGCACGAAACCCCGCCCGGGCGCGGGCCAGGTCATAGGTAACGGTCTTCGAGGCAATGGCGCCCGATATGCCGGTAATGATCAGGTCCGCCGCTTCGCACCAACCCAGGTGACGCAGCATCATTTCCGCCGACAAGATGATGGAGCCGGGATTGACACGGTTTTTCCCGGCATGCGCCGGCGCGGTGCCGTGCGTGGCCTCAAAACAAGCGACGTCGTCCGAGACGTTCGCCCCCGGGGCGATACCGATTCCACCCACTTGCGCGGCCAGAGCATCGGAAATGTAGTCGCCATTCAGGTTCAACGTTGCAATGACGTCGTAGTCTTCGGGTTTGAGCAGGATCTGTTGTAAAAAGTTGTCGGCCAACACGTCCTTGATCAGGATTTCCCTGCCATTGCCGGGATGGATGATCCTACACCACGGGCCTTCGCCGATAATTTCGGCGTTAAACTCCTGTACGGCCAGATCATAGCCCCAGTTGCGGAACGCGCCTTCGGTAAATTTCATAATGTTTCCCTTGTGTACCAGGGATACCGAACGACGATCATTGTCTATGGCGTATTGAATGGCCTTGCGTATCAGGCGCACCGAACCTTCCTTCGAAACCGGTTTAATGCCGATCCCCGAGGTCTCCGGAAAGCGTATCTTGGTGATGCGCATGTCATCGCGTAAAAATTTGATGACTTTTTTGGCGCCTTCACTCTGGGCCTCCCATTCAATACCCGCGTAAATGTCTTCGGTGTTTTCACGAAAGATCACCATGTCGGTCGTTGCGGAATCTTTCAGTGGCGTGAGCGTTCCCGAAAAATAGCGAATCGGACGCACACAGGCAAACAGATCCAGCTTCTGCCGAATGGCCACGTTCAATGAACGCATCCCCTCGCCTATCGGCGTTGCCAGCGGCCCCTTGATGGACACCACGTATTTTTTCATCACGTCAAGCGTTTCTTCGGGCAAAAAGTCCGTCTGGCCATATAAACGGGAGGCCTTCACGCCGGCGTAAATCTCCATCCAACTGATACGCCGTTCTTTGTTGTAAGCCTTCTTGACAGCCGCGGTCACGACGCGCCTCATCACCGGCGTAACGTCTATGCCGATGCCATCGCCTTCTATGAACGGAATGACGGGAACGTCGGGGACGTCCAGGGTCTTGTCCTGATTCAGCCTGATCGCCTCTCCTTCCGCAGGGACTTGAACGTGTTCATAGGGTTGGTTTGCCATGTGTACCTCAAATGTATTCGAACTTTAGGGAATCATAATGGATGCACGGCCGGGGGCACACTAGTAAGTATTCGCTTGCCGGACGTTACACGTCAAGAGTTGATCAGCCAAAAATGACTCGTCTATCCGGTAGCGGTCTTGGAATCGAACTGCTGTTCTTCGGTTGACCCCGACAGTGCCGTAACGGATGATTGTCCACCCTGAATTGTGGTCGTCACTTCATCAAAATAGCCGGCGCCCACTTCTTGTTGGTGGCTGACAAAGGTGTACCCTCGCTTGCGCGCATCGAACTCCCGCTCCTGTACCATATCCACGTAAGCCGTCATCCCTTCCTCTATATATTTCTTGCCCAAACTAAACATGTTGTACCACATGCTGTGAATACCCGCCAAAGTAATGAATTGGTACTTATATCCCATGGCACCCAGCTCACGCTGGAACTTGGCAATCGTGGCGTCGTCCAGGTTTTTCTTCCAATTAAAGGAAGGTGAACAGTTATAAGCAAGGAGCTGTTCAGGGTGTTCCTTGCGCACACCTTCGGCAAACTTCTTAGCAAAATCCAGGTCCGGCGTGCCCGTTTCGCACCAAATCAAATCGGCGTATTCGGCATAGGCAACGCCACGCGAGATCGCTTGTTCCAATCCGTTTCTGACGCGAAAAAAGCCCTCGGAAGTACGCTCTCCCATCAGAAACGGTTTATCGCGTTCATCATGGTCGGAGGTGATCAAGTTGGCGGCCTCGGCGTCGGTTCGCCCCAGCACCACGGTCGGCACCCCCATGACGTCGGCGGCAAGACGGGCGGCATTCAGTTTTTGACAGGCTTCCTGCGTGGGAACAAGCACCTTGCCCCCCATGTGGCCGCACTTTTTTACGGCGGCCAGCTGATCTTCAAAGTGTACGCCCGCAGCCCCCGCAACAATCATGTTCTTCATCAGCTCGAAGGCATTGAGAACGCCGCCAAAACCGGCTTCCGCATCGGCGACTATGGGTACAAAGTAATCCCTGTCGCCTTCGCCGTGCAGCCACTGAATTTCATCGGCGCGTTTGAAGGCGTTATTGATTCTGCGCACCACGGTGGGTACGGAATCATACGCATAGAGCGACTGATCCGGATACATGGTTTCACTGGTGTTGGCATCCGCCGCAACTTGCCAACCGGACAGGTATATGGCCTTGATGCCGGCCTTTACCTGCTGAACGGCTTGACCGCCCGTGAGCGTACCCAAACAGTTGATATAGTCTTCTTCATTGACAAGTTGCCAAAGCTTCTCCGCACCGCGTTTCGCAAGGGTGTGCTCTATCTGCAACGAGCCGCGAAGACGCACCACGTCTTCAGCCGTATAGTCACGCCGGACATCTTTCCAGCGAGGATTATTCTTCCATTCCTCATCAAGTTCCTTTATCTGTTCAGTTCTGCTCTTGCTCACGATCTTCTCCTTAAAAAAATTCGGAACAACGGTTCGTTTTTAACCCTGCGTTTTATTCAAACTACGACAGGGAGGTATATTAACAGATACTAATTTATGATGACCATAAAATTCTGAGACACTGCAAACGAGTTATCATGAATGCGTTTTTCGCCAATCCATTCACCCGACTCACCGCGATGGAGTATAATTCGGGTACGTTGCTACTATATCCCTATCAACGCCGGAATGCAGCAGGATGACGATGCAGTTCAAGACCGCCGACCTTTGCGATGCGCACGAGTCTGTCATTTCGGTCGCTCAACCGCTGTTTCGCAACTATGGCGGTAATATATCTTTTTACGGCACGATCCGCACCGTCAAATGCTTTGAAGATAACTCGTTGGTTCGAGAAATGCTTCAGGGCCCCGGTACGGGGCAGGTGCTGGTAGTAGACGGCGGCGGATCGACTCGCCGGGCACTGGTTGGAGATTTACTGGCACAAGCGGGGGCGGACAACGGCTGGGTGGGTATCGTTGTGTATGGGTGTATCCGTGATGCCGGCGTGATTGCAACGATTAAAATTGGCTGTAAGGCCCTTGCAACCATGCCACTCAAGACTGAAAAGAAAGGGGTGGGGGAAAAGAATGTTCCAGTGCGGTTTGCGGAGATCGAGTTGATTCCCGACCAGTTCCTATATGCCGATGAAGACGGGATCATCGTCAGTCCGAAAGATTTGTTGAGCAAATCGCTGTAAAGTTGCGGTTAATTTTTTCGCCCAAAATATGGCATAAAAGGGCGGGAATAATGGGATATAACGATTTTTT
Source organism: Gammaproteobacteria bacterium (assembly GCA_965242685.1). GTDB lineage: Bacteria > Pseudomonadota > Gammaproteobacteria > UBA4575 > UBA4575. Next base: position 902,892 of record OZ251487.1, read on the forward strand.
TCGGGAAATATCGGGATGGACGGAAAAAAAGTTAGAAATTACTTTAAGTTTGTGCCGTAGCGGGGTTTTGGCGGTGGGCGGGATGAGACAGAAAATAGTGTGGGGTTGCGTCTAATTTTTAATGTGTAAAATTGGTGAAATGGGTAGAGAAAAGTTGAGATGGTGTGGGATAAGCGAGATACCGTGAGATCGTGGGGCAGAAATATAGGCTTCGGCACAAGGGGGGTTGCGTAACATCGTGTACAACTCTCCCACTTTTTGTGACTACGACTTCGGTATCACTTGTATCGATACCGGCTACGGCGGTACCGGGCACACGGCCTGTTATCTGATCGTTCAGGATCATCGTGCCGCCTTTATCGACACGGGAACGGGAAATTCCGTTCCCCGCCTGCTGGAAGTCTTGAAGATAAAAGGGATACAGGCCTCTGCCGTAAAGTACGTCATCCCTACCCACGTGCACCTCGATCACGCCGGCGGGGCCGGCGCGCTGATGGATAAATTACCCGATGCCAGTCTGGTCGTGCATCCTCGCGGGGCGCGACACATGATCGATCCAAGCGCACTCGTCGCCAGTGCAACGACGGTCTACGGCGAAAAGCAATTCAAACGAAAATTCGGTGAGATCGTTGCCGTTGATGAAAAACGCGTGATCGTTGCAGAGGATGACACGACCCTGACGTTGGCGGGCCGTACCTTGACCTTTTTGGATACCCCCGGTCACGCCCGTCATCATTTTTGCGTGTATGACGAAACGAGCGAGGGGGTTTTCAGCGGCGATACCTTCGGCCTTTCCTATCGTCGGCTGGATAATGAAGACGGTGCATTTATTCTGCCTACCACCACGCCGGTACAGTTCGATCCGGACGCCTGGCAACGATCACTCACGCGAATACTCGGTTACAAACCCGGAAATATATATTTGACTCACTTCGGCAGAGTTACGGAAGTGGATCGCCTGGCCAAGGCACTGCGCGACGATATAAGCCACTACGCCGAAATTGCGCGAAACCACGCCAATGCCGAAAATCGTAAGGAAAAAATCCGAGTTGCGCTCGAGAAATACCTGAACAAGAGATTGACTGAACGGTATGGCTCAACAGAGGGTTCAACAGAGGGCTCAACAGAGGGCTCAACAGAAATAGAGGCACAGATAGACTTTCTGAAGCCCGACCTGGATTTAAATGCGGCGGGCTTGGACGTGTGGCTAAGCCGTGCGCAAAAAACCGCCTAAGATCGCCGGGCGTACCGACTCACTCAGACAAAGCAGGGACGGCGGCGATGATAGTATTTGACGCCATTAAATGAGATGTCTTTGTCCGATGTGCCGCCTAAATACATCTCGGCCACCAAGTCGGTGGACTCCAGCAGTTCTTTCGCCGACCCTTTTTTCACTACGCGCCCATTTTCAATGACGTAGCCAACCGTGGCGTAGCGTAGTGCAATCCTGGCATTTTGCTCCGAAACCAGAAAGCTTACCCCTTCCTCTTCATTGAGTTGTTTGACAATCTCGAATATTTGTTCGACAAATTGCGGGGCAAGTCCCATTGACGGCTCGTCAAGCAAAATCAGACTGGGTTTCGACATCAGCGCCCGGCCGACGGCAATCATCTGCTGCTCACCCCCCGAACACAGCCCGCCGGGGTTCTTGCGGCGGTCCGCTATGCGAGGAAACAGCCCATAAACATGATCCAGATTTCTTCGCTGTTCCGCCTTGTTCATATTCTGAATAAAAGAGCCGGTCAGCAGGTTCTCTTCAACGCTCAAGTGGGCAAATATATGACGCCCTTCCAGCACTTGTACCACACCTTTTTTCACCATGTCATAAGCGGAATAGGAGGCGATGTCATGGCCGCTCAACTCTATGGCACCTTTTGTTACTTCACCGCGTTCCGCCTCTAGCAAACGTGAACACGCCTTCAGCGTGGTCGTTTTCCCTGCGCCATTGGCGCCGAGTAAGGAGACGACTTCGCCTTGATTGATGGCCAGAGAAACCCCGCGCAACGCGAGAATGACGCCGCCGTAAACGGCTTCAATGTTATTGATCGCCAACAATGGGTCATCGTTGCTCATAGTTTTACTCCCGTCCGTCATACCGTTCTTATGCCCGCTATTTATTTGCCTACACCCGCCGGATGGTCAAACAGAAATGACCTTACGTAGTGGAAAACGGCCAGATGCGCAACCGATGTTTAGTGGCGTCCCACAACCCCGCAAAGCCGTTCGGATGATAGATCAACAGCAAGATAATGATGGTGCCGACCACGATCTTTGAGTTATTTTCCACAAACGCGGTATCTAACGTGCCGCCACCAAATACCGCATCACCGAACCGCGTGATCAGTATCGGCCAACCATAGACAAAAATGGCGCCCAAGAAGGAACCTAAAATCGATCCCAACCCTCCCAAGATAATCATGAACATAACCAGAAACGACCTTCGCAGGTCATAGATCATGAAGTCGAGATTGCCGATGTAGCAGTATGAGTACATGGCGCCCGCAACCCCACAGTAAAAACAGCTCACAAAAAACGCATTCAATTTGGTCTTGCCCACGGGAATACCGATAACGCTCGCCGCAATGTCCATATCCCGTACCGCCATCCAGTTCCTTCCGGTTGAGCTACGCACCATGTTTTTGGCCGCAAGCGCCAACACCACCGTTACAACCAAGGCGATCAAATACCGCCAAACATAGGCATTGGCGTAGGCATAGGAAGGACGATCTTCGCGGTTGGCCCCTAAAAGATTAAAAATTTGCTCTTGAAAAGGCAGGAAGCGGTAGTGGAATTCCGGCAAGTGCACAACCCCCGAACTCGCATAGTTCAAAAACCATGGGTAGGCATTGAACAGCCATTCATGGAAAAATTGCGCGCACAACGTCGATACAAGAAGATAAAACCCCTTAATGCGCAAACTGGGAAGGCCGAATACAATCCCCACCAAGCCCGCCACAATACCGGCACACAAAAAAGCCAACCAGACGTTCATCCATTCCACGCGAAACAGCAGGTTAAACGCCGTAAACGCACCAAAGGACATGAACCCCGCCGTGCCCAAAGAAAGTTGTCCGGTATACCCCGAGGCGATATTCAACCCCAAACTGGCAACGCTCAATACCATTATCGGAATCAGAATGGCACTGAACCAGTAGTCATTACCTATAAATGGAACGACCAAAAACATAAACGCCAGAAACATCCACATGATCCAGCGGTCTTCGCGTATCGGCACCATGCGCCGATCTTCGGCGTAACTTTCAACAATCTGACCTGTTTCACGGTAAAACATGTTTATATTCTCTCAATGTCACGTTCACCAAAGATCCCCGTTGGGCGTATCAGTATGAATACCAGAGCGGTCAAATATGCCCACCAGTGCTCAATACCCTGCCCTCCGAAGGCATCCGCAAAGAAGATCTCACCAAGTTTTTCACTCGAACCGATGATCAACCCACCTACGATACAACCGGGGATAGATGTCAGTCCACCGATGAGGATTACCGGCAAGCCTTTCAGTACCGCCCAGGTCAGTGTAAAAGACACACTCAAGCGGTCTGCCCAAGCCATGCCCGCCACGAACACAATTACACCGGTCACCGCCCATACGATTGCCCAAATCCTTGCCAACGGAATACCTACCGCCTGCGCGGCCATGTGGTCATCGGATACCGCACGCAACGACAAGCCGGTACGGGTGTACTGGAAAAAGAGATAGAGTGCCACCACCAACAGGATGGCGACCCCGGCAACAAAGCCGTCAAATTGGCTTACGATTATATCGAGCCACGGGATGTAGTCGGCGACCATAAGAGGCTCGGTTGGAATACCCAGTTCAAGGCCATGCACCGCAGAGTCCCAAGTGCCCTGAGCCAGGCCCTCCAGAAAGTAGTTCAGCCCGACAGTGGCCATAAACAAAGACAGCAATGACTGGTTTGCAAGGGGGCGCATCATCACGCGTTCTATGACGACACCCATAATGACCATGACAAACGTAGTGATGGTGAACGCCACCCAAAAATTCACTTGTCTTTCCAACAGACTCACAAACGTCAGGGCCGCAAACAGTAGCATTGTCCCCTGTGCAAAATTGAACACGCCGGAAGATTTATAGACAAGAACGAATCCAATGGCTACCAACGTATACATGATCCCCGACAGCATGCCTCCGATGAGCACCTCCAGCCCAAACAAGGTGAACATCTCAACAAACGCATTACCGAACCCCGCTAGAATTTCCACTTGTCTGCTCTCCTCTTCACGCTTTGTCCGAGTTGCATGGCTTAATGGCTGACGCCCAGATAGGCGTCAATGACGGCCTGGTTGTTTTTGACCTCTTCGGGAGTACCGTCGCCGATCTTGGCACCGTAGTCCATCACCACTACGTGGTTGGAAATATCCATTACCACGCTCATATCATGCTCGATCAAGACTATCGTCGTGCCGCGGTTGTAATTAATCTCTTGTATGAAACAGGCCATATCCAATTTTTCATCCAGATTCATGCCCGTCATCGGCTCATCAAGCAACAGTATCTTAGGCTCCGCCGCCAGCGCACGCCCAAGCTCAACCCGCTTTTGCAGTCCATACGACAAGGCCGAAACCTGCGTTTTGCGTATGGATTGCAACCCCAAAAATTCAATAATGTTCTCCACCTCTTCACGATGCTCAAGCTCTTCTCTTTTACTCCGCCCAATTCCCAGGGCATGTTCTATAAACGTAGCCTTCATCATCAAATTGCGACCGGTCATAATGTTTTCGACCGCAGTCATCCCCGAAAACAGGGCGATGTTCTGGAAGGTGCGACCGATACCCATTACCGCCGCAGAATGGGGCTTCATCCTGGAGAATTTTTTCCCTTCAAAGGTAATGGCCCCTTTTTGTGGTGTATATACGCCATTGATCACGTTCAACATGGAGCTTTTGCCGGCACCATTGGGGCCGATTACGGCACAAATCTCACCCTTATACACCGTAAAGCTGATGTTCGTTATCGCGTTGGTGCCCCCAAACGCCAAGTCAATATTCTCAACTGTTAAGTGTGGCTCTTTTTTATTTTCTCCGCTATCCATCCGGTTTCGTCAACTTATATAGATTGTAGTTTCAGTTCCGCCAACGTCTCGTCATTGGCGGCATCTTTTACTTCGTAGGTCTGTTTTGATGAGTACAAGGCATCCACCAGCGCCTTGTGTTTGTCCATGATCACATCGCGCTTGATCTTACGCGACCTGGTCACCTCTCCCAAGTCAATATTGAACTCGCGATGCATGATCAGAAATCGTTTGATCGGCGGTGAGCCTTTGCCTTCAATCTTTTCTATATCGGCATTTACGGCGTCTACCGTCTTCTTTACCAGTTCGTACACTTCATCCTTAGTCGCCAAATCCCGATAGCCGGTAAAACGAATTCTATTCGCTTCCGCCCAACTTCCCACCGTGTCGCTGTCCACCACAATCAGTGCGGCAATCGCTTCCTTGTTATCACCCACGGCGACGGCTTCTTTTATATAGGGCGAAGATTTTAGTGCATTCTCCACCAGAAGCGGGGCAAACACGTCACCATTGCTGAACTTGCCCATAGAATCAACACGTTCGGTAATTCTCAGCGCACCCCGATCATCAATTTCACCCATGTCTCCGGTTCTGACCCAGTTGTCCGAGTCGCTTGTTTCGGCCGTGGCATCGGGGTTTCGATAATACTCTTTAAAGGCATTGATTCCTCTGAATGCAATTTCACCATTATCGAGCTTTTTAAGCTCCACACCCGGCAGCGGTACGCCCATACTGTATTCACCGGCCAGGCTGTCAACCTGTTCATCGCCCTGTACGCAAACAAGGCCGCCAGACTCGGTAGTTCCATAGGATTTTCTGAGGTCAACGCCAATGCTGCGGAAAAAATCAAACACTTCGCTGCTCATAATATCACCACCGGTAAAGGCCCTGCGCAACCTCGTCAATCCATATACGTTTTTCAGGGGCGCATACACAAGCAAGCTGCCGAGTTTGCGTTTCAAACCGCCACCGTCGGCGGCGGCATTGCCGTTCACAACCCTGTTTCGGTGACGTTTGGCAACGTTCAGCCATTTATAGAACGTCTTGGATTTCGAACGCTGCGCACGCGCAATAATATCGGAATACAGCTGCTTATAGAAATGAGGCGGCGCATAAAGGACGGTGGGGCCGATCTCCCGCAAATTGGCCATGACGGTCTCATTGTTCTCGGGGCAATTAACGGTAAACCCTCTAAGCAACCAAAGCGTGTAGGTGAATAATATGTTCGCCACGTAGGAGAGCGGTAAAAATGCAAGTAATTGCTCGTCCCGGGTTATTTTTTCCTGAGCGGCCAATGCGGTGCCGGTGTCGATAAAGCCGCCATGCGTGTGAACGACCCCGCGCGGTTCACCGGAAGTGCCCGAGGTATAGAGGATGAAGGCATCGGTATCTTTGGTGACTTTTTGAACGGACTCCGCAAAAAAATCGGGGTGATCCGCAATAAATTTTCTTCCCGCTTCCCGTAGCTGTAAAAAACTGTGCAAGCGAGAAGAGGTATATTCCTGCATCCCGCGACTGTCGCTATAGGCCATCTCCTCAAAATTCGGACACTGTGGCTTTACGGCATACATGCCGTCAACCTGTTGCTGGTCCTGCACCACGACAAACCTGGCTTCGCAGTTATTCAAAGCCAAAACCAACTCTTCGGAATTTGAATCGGGATGGAGAGGAACGGCAACCGCCCCCAAGCTCTGTGTGGCGATCATCGCAAAGTAAAGCTCGGGGATATTGCTGCCCATGATGGCAATTTTATCGCCCGGCTTGACCCCTCTATGCGCCAGTCCACCGGCAAATTCACGCACGAATGAATCCGCGTCTCCCCACGTCCAAGTCTTCCACAACCCGTAGCGTTTGTAACGGATTGCCGGTGCCAATTTGTGCGTTTTTACCTGTTCTAAAAAAAGACCGGGAAAAGTTTCCATGCTATAAACTCAAACCCCTTATCGTCCTGCCTGTAAGCTCGACAGCAACCGTACAAGCCAGAAACGCCGATGTTACCTTATTCGCACTATATCACGCTATCTATTACTCTCCGGTAGGGCAAGGCCCGACCGTAGTGAACCAAGACAAGCGGTTACGTTACACCAGCCAAGTACCATTTGGCAAGCCTTTGCGTAAAAAGTTGCCCTCTATGCTCGATTCAGGTAAACGCAAAGCCGATTTTTTCCCGTCAGCACCCGAATTGAAGAAGGCCACCCGCCCCGCCAACGCCGTCATCGGCGGTGTTGAAAAAATTCTTTTAACAACTGGCCGCACTGTTGTTCCAAAACGCCTTTTGTCACTTCGATGGAATGATTGTGTCGGGTATCCGTGAGTAGGTCAAATACCGAACCCGCCGCGCCCGTTTTAGGATCACGGGCACCGAACACCAATCTCTTGATCCTCGCATGCAGCATAGCCCCCACACACATGACACACGGCTCCAACGTCACGTATAGCGTTGCGCCCGGCAGCCGATAGTTGTTCATCAACTTTGCCGCCGCCCGCAATGCGATGACTTCCGCATGGGCGGAAGGGTCACGCCGAGAAACCGACTGGTTCCAGCCCTCGCCTACCCGATCGCCCGCAGCGACGATCACCGCACCCACCGGCACTTCTTGGCTTGCTCCCGCATGTTCCGCCAACCGAAGGGCTTCATGCATCCAATAGTCATCGTCGGGCAAGGTATTTACGACTTTATAACCTGCCGATGATAGGCTCTTATTTTCATTCAATGACAACATCGTTTATGGTTTTTTTTCCAAGACGCGCTCCAGTGGCTGAACTTCAACCAACAGCCTGTTTATAGAGGTGCCGTTGAAAATCAATAAAAACGCTTCGTATTTGCTTAATCTCGCCAAGTTTTTGCTGTGCATCATTCATACTTCCATATTTCGTACGGAGCACTGTACCAAGCTTGGTATCATCTAACTCGTCTATGCCTTCCTGCACGTAGTTACGCAGCACGAATGCAATGAATTCACGTTGGTCTTTATTAAGGAAGGCATATATATTTTCTCGCGCCCTCTCTACCCTAGTAGCACGGCTGATTGGAGTTCGCGCATAGCTGATGTATTCAAGCACATCAAACAAGTCACTTTTCTCAGCATCGATTATTTTTTGCAGTTGCGCCAAGTCGTCCCTGCCGCACCCTTCCTTTTCCAACTCAGCAAGCAACTCCTTACGTGTAGTGGGGTTTGCCCAAATCTCGCGTAGTTTTTCTTCACTTTCAAAAAACTTTGGCAAATGAAGAATATCGAATAAGTGCTTTATAAAGTCCTCTGCACTGATAGTTTTTCCATCTAGAAAAAAATAAGTAGACGACCAGGTTTGCAGCTCGCGTTCTTTGCCGTCTGCCAACCTTATTTTTACTTTGGTTGGTTTGTCTTCGTCTCCGTTACCCCCTTCATCGTTGTCAGGCTCGCCATCTTCCCATCTGATTTTCCCATCATTTTCACCTTCATCAACCGGCTGCAAGGGTTCGCCATCCCATTCAGCATCGTTAAACAAACGATAAGCACCAAAGAAATCAAAGATAGTGAAGTAATACTTGCCTTCAAAGAGACGCGTGCCACGTCCAATTATCTGCTTGAATTCAATCATGTTGTTTACGCGACGCAGCAAAACAATATTTCTTACATTGCGTGCATCAACGCCGGTGGTTAGTTTTCGACTCGTAGTAAGGATTGTCGGGATCAGTTTTTCGTTATCTCGAAACCGTTTGAGAAATGTATCGCCGATCTCACCCTCATCCGCTGTTACACGCACGCAATAATCATTTGACGGGCTATCCGATTCTTCATTAATTAGCTCGCGCACCTTTGCCGCATGTTCTTGGTTCGCACAAAAAACAAGTGTCTTTTCATCTTTGTTAATGCCTGCAAGCATCTCTTTCACAAGCTTACGCTCGCGGGCTGGAATATAAATTTTTGTATTAAATTCTCCCCCTGTATAAACATGTCCTTCTTCAACTCTGCCCTCAACAACTTCGTCATCCGGTGTACGCATATACTCATCAATCGTGCTTTGTATGCGTTTTATTCTAAACGGTGTGAGAAAGCCGTCTTGTATGCCTTCCTTTAAGCTGTATTTGTAAACCGGTTCGCCAAAATACTCATACGTGTCCACGTTGTCGTCCCGCTTCGGTGTGGCCGTTAAGCCCAAGTGCACAGCAGCATGAAAATGGTTAAGGATGTCGCGCCAAGAGCTTTCATCACTGGCCCCGCCTCGGTGGCATTCATCAATGATTACAAAGTCGAAAAAATCGGATTCATATTCACCAAAGTATGGTTTGTCTTCGGCACCGGACATAAAGGTTTGGAAGATGGTAAAGAACACACTGCCGTTTTTCGGCACTTCACCTTTCCTGCCAATTTCTCTTGGATTTATACGTACCCGCGCATCGTCACTAAATGCGACAAAGTCTGAGTACGCCTGATCTGCCAGGATATTTCTGTCGGCGAGAAACAGGATCCGCGGGGTACGTCTTCGATCTTTTTGTATCGTCCAACGGCTCTTAAAAAGTTTCCAGGCAATTTGAAAAGCTATGAAGGTCTTGCCGGTGCCCGTGGCAAGCGTAAGAAGCACACGTTGTTGATCATTTGCGATGGCCTCCATCGCTTTGTTAATCGCAATTTCCTGGTAGTAGCGCGTCTCTTTAGCGCCGCCGATATTTTCTTCGAAAGAAACTTTATTGAATTCGTCAATCCATTCGTTCTTTTTCGGGAATGTTTTTTCCCACAACTGTTGCGGGGTTGGAAATTTTGTTACTAGACTTTCTTTGCCACTCCTCAAGCAGATTTCGTAGATCTCTTTGCCGTTAGCGGCGTAAGCGGTTTCCAGCCCCAACTTCTGGGCGTATCGCTTTGCCTGTGCCACGCCTTCGCCAACGTATGATCTATCGCTCTTTGCCTCAATCACGGCAAGTTTTCTATTCCTGTAGCTCAGCACGTAATCCGCCTTAAGCTTGCCGGGGCGAATTCTGCCAGCACGTATTTCGCCTTTAGTAATACTGTATTCACGTTGAACACGGACATCGCCGCCATTCACCCATCCGGCCTCCCTAAGCTGTGGCTCTATTTGTTCCGCTCGTGTGTCGGCCTCGTTCATACCGCCCGGCCTTGCAGTTCTTGTGAGAGGATCGAGGATTTTAGGGCACTATGATTTTCGGTTTGGGCTTTTGACACAGCCATCGCCTTGTCAATCTCGGCAAACATCGTATCAATCTCGGCGACGAGAGTTTGCTGAGTTTCAAGGGGCGGGAGGGGAAATTGAAATGACGAGTATTGCTTGGCATTGATGTTTGTAAGTGTGACGGTTTTAGAATTGCTGAGTATCCATTCGCCCCAAGATTTGGACTTAGTGATATAGTAAATATACTCGGGAATAGCCTTGTCGGGATTGATACGAAAGCGAATCAGGTATCCTGCATATTGGTAAATACCTGGCAAGTCTTTGTGAATATACGTGCGCCCAACTGATCCAGAACGGGCAACGAGAAAGTTACCTGGCTTAAGAAATAAATCTGGCTCAACAACCGAAGGTGACACCACGCCATTGGGTTTGAGTTCACCGTTGTCCGTGATGTCGGTAATGCGCACGTAACGTACTTTCCCATCGTATAAAACTTTGCGTGCCCCAGAACCGTATTGCGGTTTACCTAACGTAATGTCCCCAAGAGCCACCGTCGGCCATTCGGCAGCAATTTGAGTTGAAAACTTTGAAGCAATAAAGCGACTTTTTAATGCTGAAAAATTATCGGCTTGGGCTTTTGACGCAGCCATCGCCTTGTCAATCTCGGCAAACACCGCCTCCAGCTTGGCGACGATGCGTCGCTGTTCTTCAAAGGATGGAAGGGGGATTTTTATATCTAAGAACTTCCCTTTGGTAATATGGGTCATCGTGGTCCCATGAACCAACTGTTCAATGTTCTCTTTGATTGTTAATCCCAAAAAATACAAATACTTTTTGAGTATCTTGTCATTAGGTTTGACTAAGAAAATATGCTGATTGAGTAGTGCAGGCTCACCTTCCCAAAGAAAAACTCCAATGGTTGCAGACCATGAAATCAGTAGGTCTCCTCTTTCGACATGATATTTGGGGTCAACTTCGACAGTTGTTCTATTTATATTTTTCGATGATTTTGTAAGGTTTTGAATTCTAATTATTGGCTTGCCTTCTTCACCCCAATCAGATGGTTTGAACGCAAATCCGTTTTGAAAATCTGCTACCTCTCCAAGTTTGACCATCGGCCATTCAGCTTTACAACCCGTCACAGTCATAGCAGTCCCTTGATGGCTTTTACGGCTTCATCCTGTCTGGTATTCAGGTCTTCAATCTCGGCAAGGATTTGGTTTGGCGTGCGGGTATCGGTTTCGTCAACACGATTGGGGTTATTGACGGTTAAGGCCCAAGTGTCTCGGTTAATGTCGCTAACGTCTACACTCCAAGAGTGATCGCTGTCCGCCTTGGTTGCGGAAAGCGCGACAAAATCTTCCATGTCCTTTTCATTCAGTGGATTGTTCTTGCCAAGGTTTCTGCCGACATTAAGTTGGTAGTACCATACCCGTCGTGTGGGTTTGCCTTTCTCGAAAAACAGCACAACGGTCCTTACACCGGTGCCGGTGAATACACCGCCCGGCAGATCCAAAACGGCAAACAGGTTGCACTCTTCAAGCAACTGTTTACGCAAGGCTACGCTTGCGTTATCGGCGTTACTGAGGAACGTGTTTTTAATCACCACACCGCAGCGTCCGCCCGCCTTTAGCTTTTTTATGAAGTGTTGTAGGAACAGATAGGCGGTTTCCCCCGTGCAGATGGGAAAGTTTTGGTGTATCTCGGCACGTTCCTTGCCGCCAAAGGGCGGATTTGCAAGGACGACATTTACTCTGTCGCGCTCTTGTATATCGGCTATATTTTCGTCAAGCGTATTGGTGTGCACGATATTTGGCGCATCAATGCCGTGCAAAATCATATTCATTAAGCCTATTACATAGGCTAGTGATTTTTTCTCTTGGGCATAGAAGGTTTTGTGCTGTAGTTGCTCGAAGTCTTTAACTGACAGCTCTTTTTTTGCACTTCGAATGTGTGCATAGGCTTCACACAAAAAACCGGCACTGCCCACGGCGCCGTCGTAAATGGTCTCGCCAATTCTTGGATCTATTACTTTTACTATCGCCTTGATAAGTGGGCGCGGCGTGTAGTACTCGCCACCGTTACGCCCGGCGTTTCCCATTTTTTTAATTTTGTCTTCATACAGACTGCTTAGCTCGTGCTTGTCGTCATTGCTAAGGAATCGCAACTCGTCAATTTTGTTAATGACTTCACGCAAGTTATAGCCACTTTGTAGTCTATTACGAATTTCGCCAAAAATTTCGCCTATTTTATATTCAAGCGTGTCGGCACTCTCGGCATTTTGTTTGAAACTTTTGAGATAAGGAAACAGCTTTTCGTTTACAAATTCGCGCAGGTCATCGCCAGACCGTGCCGCGTTGTGGTCCAACTTGCCGTCGGCTTTCTTCGGTGCCGCCCAGGTTTGCCAACTAAATTCTTTGCTTAGTATTCGGTCGTAGGTTTTACCACTTGCTTCGCAAATATCCGCTTTTTCTGTTTCATGGTCGTCAAGGTACTTGAGAAAGAGTACCCACGATGTTTGCTCAATATAATCGAGTTCGCTGCTACAGCCGGCGTCCTTCCGTAAGGTGTCATCAATGCTTCTAAATGCGGCTTCGAACATGATATTTAAGCAGGCGGAAAAGGCTACTCCCACTCAATCGTGGCGGGCGGTTTTCCCGAGATGTCGTAGGTGACCCTTGAGATGCCGTCTATCTCGTTGATGATGCGCCGCGAGACGTGGCCTAAAAAGTCATACGGCAGGCGCGCCCAGCGCGCCGTCATGAAGTCGACCGTCTCTACCGCACGTAGCGCGATCACGTAGTCATATTGCCTGTGGTCTCCCATCACGCCTACGGATTTTATCGGTAAAAAAACCGCAAAGGCCTGCGAAGTTTTTTCATATAGCCCGTGCTTTTTGAGTTCGGAGATGAAGATGTCATCCGCCAAACGCAATAGATCCACGTATTTTTTTCTGACCGGCCCCAGCACCCGCACCCCCAAGCCCGGGCCCGGGAACGGATGCCTGTGAACGATGTCTTTGGATAACCCAAGCTCGAGGCCGATGGTGCGTACCTCGTCTTTGAACAGGTCTCTTAACGGCTCTATCAGTTTAAGCCGCATTTTTTCCGGCAGGCCGGCGACGTTGTGATGGGTCTTGATCAGCTGCGCCTTGCCCGTGGCCGCGCCGGCGGATTCGATGACGTCGGGGTAGATGGTGCCCTGCCCCAGCCATTTGACGTTACCGAGTTCGCGCGCCTTTTCTTCGAATATCTCGATGAACAGGTTGCCGATGATCCGGCGTTTTTCTTCGGGGTCGGATTTGCCTTTTAGGGCGACAAAATAGCGCTTTTCCGCATTTACCCGTATTATTTTTATGCCGATGCGTGAGAAGGTCGCCATGACTTGATCGCCCTCGTCAAGGCGCAATAGGCCGGTGTCGACGAAGATGCAGGTCAGTTGTTCGCCGATGGCTTTGTGCAGCAGGGCCGCAACTACGGATGAATCCACCCCGCCGGAAAGTGCCAGCAGCACCCGCTCCGAACCCACCTGGTCTTTTATGTGTCTGATGGCCTTGTCGATGATGTTGGCCGGCGTCCAGTGGGGTTTGCAGCCACAGATGCCCCGCACAAAACCCGCCAGGATTTGTTTGCCGTGCCGGGTATGCGTGACTTCGGGGTGAAATTGCAGGCCGAATAGTCTTCGGCGGTGGTCGGCAATCGCGGCGATGGGGGCGTTACGGGTGGCGGCGATGGTTTTGAAACCGCGAGGGAGTTTGGTGATGCGGTCGCCGTGCGACATCCAGACATCGAGGACATCGATGCTATTTTTTCGGTCCGCAAGGTTGGATAAGAGGTCGGATGTGCCTTTAAGTTTTATTTGCGCACCGCCAAACTCCCGTTTGTGCGAGGCCTCCACCTCGCCCCCCATCTGTTTGACCATCGTGTGCATGCCGTAGCAGATGCCCAGCACCGGAATTCCCATATCCAAGACGGGCGCGGCTACTTTGGGGGAGCTTGTCGAGGTTACGGACTCGGGGCCGCCGGACAATACGATGCCATCGGCGTGAAAGGCGGCGATCTTTTGGGGCGCGGCGTCCCAAGGGTAGATTTCGCAGTAGGTGCCCAGTTCTCGTATTCTACGGGCGATGAGTTGCGTGTATTGAGAGCCAAAATCGAGGATTAGGACTTTGTCCGCCTGAATGTCGTCCATCACGGCAGGCCGTCAAGCGGACAGGGTTTTATGCGGGTTTTTATTCGACATGGTAGTTGGGGGCTTCTTTGGTAATGGTTACGTCGTGTACGTGGCTCTCTCTCATGCCGGCGGAAGAAATTTTTACGAATTCCGGCTTGATACGCATTTCGTTCACGTTCTTACAGCCTACATAGCCCATGCTGGAACGTAGCCCGCCCAACAGCTGCTGAATGATGTTCACCACGCTGCCTTTGTACGGTACGCGCCCTTCGATACCTTCCGGCGCATATTTTCCCGCACTCAGCCCGTCACTTTGAAAATAGCGGTCGCTTGAGCCTTGCTGCATGGCGGATAAGGAGCCCATACCGCGGTAGGTCTTGTATGATCTTCCCTGATACAATTCAACCTCGCCGGGGGCCTCTCTGGTGCCCGCAAACAAGCCGCCGATCATCACCGCGTCCGCGCCGGCGGCAATCGCTTTGGCGACATCGCCGGAATAACGAATGCCACCATCGGCAATCACGGGGACTTCGGATTGGATCGCCTGATTCACGGCGTCTATGGCACTGATTTGCGGCACGCCAACGCCCGCAACAACCCTGGTGGTACAGATCGATCCCGGCCCGATGCCCACCTTGACGGCGTCCACGCCGGCTTTGATTAAGTCGGTGGCGGCATCGCCGGTTGCGATGTTGCCGCCGATGACTTGTATGTCGGAATAGGTCTTTTTGATCCAGCGCACGCGATCCAGTACGGCTTGCGAATGGGCATGGGCGGTGTCGACGACGATCACGTCTACGTCGGCCGCTATCAGTTCTTCTACGCGCTGCTCGGTTTGCGGCCCGATCCCCACCGCGGCGCCAACCAGCAAGCGCCCTTCCGAGTCTTTACAGGCGTGAGGAAAGTCCGTCGATTTTTGAATGTCTTTAACCGTGATCAATCCACGCAATTCAAATGCGTCATTAACTATCAGTATTTTTTCAATGCGATGCTCGTGCAACAGCTCTTTTACTTCATCTTTGTCGGCGCCCTCTTTTACCGTGACCAAACGCCGGCGGGGCGTCATGATGTTTTCAACGGGTTCATCGGTGCGTGTCTCAAAACGTAAATCACGGCTGGTAACGATGCCCACCAAAAGCTCTCCGGAAACTACGGGCACGCCGGAGATGTTTTTTTCGCGGGTGAGTTCAAGCACCCGTCCAATGGTGGTAGAGGGGTCTACACAAATAGGGTCTTTAATGACGCCGCTTTCAAACTTTTTCACCAAGCGCACCTCGTTGGCTTGAAGGGTGGTGGGGAGGTTTTTATGAATCACGCCAAAACCGCCTTCCTGCGCCATCGATATTGCCAAACGTCCCTCCGTTACGGTGTCCATAGCAGAGGAAAGCAACGGCATATTCAGGGTGATTTCGCGCGTCAAACGAGTTTGCAGGTCCACTTCGCGCGGCATGACGCCGGAACGAGCAGGCACCAGTGAAACGTCATCAAAGGTCAGTGCATTTTGTATAATCCGCATAGACATTCCCGTTACAATACTGTGTCATTATATAGTAACTACACGTTTTGCGGTAAACTTGCCCGCTCATTAATTGAATAGACCACCTGCCCCGAATAGATGACATGCAACTAGACCTCGACGTTGATGAGCGGCGGATCTACACGGTTCGGCAACTCAACAGGGAAATAAAGGAATTATTGCAACAAAGCTTTCCCCTGCTTTGGGTCGAGGGTGAGATCTCGAATTTGGCGCAACCCGCCTCCGGACATATATATTTTTCACTGAAGGATAAAAAGGCTCAGGTGCGCTGCACGATGTTTCACAGTGCCAATCAGTTGCTGACTTTCCCGCTCGAGGAAGGTATGCACGTGTTGGTGAAGGCGCGCGCCGGATTATATGAGGCACGCGGGGAGTATCAGCTTAACGTCGAGTACCTGGAAAGGGTCGGGGTCGGGGTTTTGCAAAGTAGATACGAGGAACTGAAAAGGAGATTAAATCGGGAAGGGTTGTTTGAAAAAACTCATAAGCAGGGCTTACCAAAGTTTCCACGACACCTGTGTATCATCACCTCGCCGACAGGGGCCGCGATCCGCGATATACTGAGCGTGCTTCGGCGCAGGTTTCCGGTGCTTGCCGTGCACGTCTATGCGGTGCCCGTGCAAGGGGAAAGATCCGCCGAGGCCATCGTCGATGCGATCCAAGCCGTCAATCGGCGCGAAGACTGCGAGGTCATCCTATTGGCGCGGGGCGGGGGGGCGATTGAGGATTTGTGGTCTTTTAACGAGGAGGCCGTCGCACGGGCGATATTTGATTCCAAGCTGCCCATCGTTACGGGTATCGGGCACGAGATAGATTTTACTATTGCGGATTTTGTGGCGGACGTGCGTGCCGCCACACCGTCCGCCGCCGCAGAGATCATTACCCCGCATCAACAAAAGCTGATCGAGGCACTTGAAAAATACAAGCGGTCATTACGCGATCAAATGCTGTACGTTGTGAATAATTCTTACCAATCCATCGATCATTTCATGCAGCGACTTGAGTTCCTACACCCCAAACAAGCCCTGCACAGAAACAAGCGTCAACTTATTGAGTTGCAAAAGCGCATAGTCAGTGAAACGAGGCTCAAGCTCTCTCGACAACATGCCCGATTAAATACGCTGTTGCTTCGAATTGAAAGCCGGTCACCCAAATACCGGTGGCAAACTATTAAGACCAGGACTATGAATTTGCACGCCAACCTCCATCGCCTGGCACGCATACCACTGGAAAAAAGAAAGCAAAGGCTTGAAACACTGACTCGTTCGCTCTATGCGGTCAGTCCGCAGGATACTTTGGGGCGCGGTTACGCCATCGTCACCCGGGCAACAGATAAACTGGTTTTACGCAATGCCGACCAGGTATCCATAGATGAAAAAATATTGATCCGATTAGCCAAAGGGCAACTCGGCGCAAAAGTTGATAAAAAATAGCCCTTTACTATAAAGTTTTTTCATATATTTAGTATTGCTTGCCAGACAAATAATTATTTGGTATCAAAACGGGCATTTTTAAGAGAAGCTTCATTACATGGCAACTCAGAGGCAAACCGTGAAAAGGAAGGCCGCCGTCCGAAATAAGACCGCGGCACAAAGGAAGGCCGCGACTCCAAAGAAGGCCACGGCGCAAAGGAAGACCACGACTCCAAAGAAGGCCACGGCGCAAAAGAAAGCCACGGTGCAAAGGAAGGCCACAACTCCAAAGAAGGCCACGGCACAAAGGAAGGCCGCAACGCCAAAGAAGGCCGCGACGCAAAAGAAGGCCACGGCGCAAAGGAAGACCGCAACTCCAAAGAAAGCCGTGACGCAAAAGAAGACCGCGGTGCAAAAGAAGGCCGCGACGCAAAGGAAGGCCACAACTCCAAAGAAAGCCGCGGCGCAAAGGAAGGCCACGACGCAAAGGAAGACCGCAACTCCAAGGAAGACCGCGACTCCAAAGAAGACCGCAACTCCAAAGAAAGCCACGGTGCAAAGGAAGACCGCGACTCCAAAGAAGGCCGCAACGCCAAAGAAGGCCGCGACGCAAAGGAAGGCCGCAACTCCAAAGAAGGCCGTGACGCAAAAGAAGACCACGGTGCAAAGGAAAGCCGCGACTCCAAAGAAGGCCACGACTACAAGGAAGACCGTGGCGGAAAGGAAGGCCGCAGCAGAGAAAAGGAAAAGACGTACCGGCCCGCCGAAGAAACGCTCCGATCCGGATAAGGGCTATATGAACCCGGAACAATTAGCGCATTTTCGTGATGTTTTGCTGCGCCGAAAACAAGATATATTCGATGAAGTCAGCCGAACTGTGGATCACATGAAAAAAGAGGCGAGCCAGTTTGCAGACCCCGCCGACCGCGCCACACAAGAGGAAGGATTTAGCCTGGAGCTACGTACCCGCGACCGCGAAAGTAAATTGGTGAAAAAGATCAACCAAGCCCTGGCGTCCATTAAAGCGGACGAATACGGCTACTGTAAATCTTGCGGAGTAGAAATAGGTTTAAAAAGATTGGAGGCGCGCCCTACCGCTACACTGTGCATCGACTGCAAGACGTTACAAGAAAGGAGGGAGAATCAAGTCTATACGTAGCCCTCTCTCCTTCTCGTCGACCCGGGAAACGTTCAGCTATATTACTCATCCTCACCGCTTTTTTCCCAATCCCAAGGTTCTTCCTTAGCAATGGCGAAAAAAAGCCAAAAATTTCCAACCAACATGACGATAAGCAACACCGCTCCACCCAGTGCCCAAAGTGGCTCACGAAAGTTGTCGTTAAAACCGAAAAAATTGAGAATCCCAACAAATACGGCCGTCCAAAGAGCCATCACTACCAATGCTTGAAATGTACGCATATTTTTCTCCTACACACCCTAAGCAATATTTTATATTACGTCATCGCCCACCGGGCATTGAGCTTGCATCCAGAAACTTGTCAAAAAAGATATTGTCCTTTTTCATGCCTTGTTCAACCATTACTTTAATGGCTGCATCAACCATAGGCGGCGGGCCACATAGGTAGCCCTGCGCCTCGCCCAATAATATTCGACCGGTATCCACATAGGCGGTCTTCAAATGATCGGTTACCAGTCCCCTGGCGCCATCCCAATCGCTATCTTCCGGCTCCATGTTGAGGACCGGAATAAATTCAAATGAGTGGCTGTTATGCCACTGCGAGCCAATTTCGGCTATTTCTTCCAAACAGTACAGGTCTTTTTGTGTACGCGCACCAAATAAAAACAGGCAGTCTCGCTGCACTCCCTCGTTTACGGCCGATTCCAAAACGGCCTTGATCGAACTGATGCCGCTGCCGCCGGCAATGCAGACGATGGGGGCGTTTTCCGGACGCAGCCAAAAATGGCCATAGGGGCCCGCGACCGTCATTTTTTCGCCGGTGCGGTCTTCGGCAAACAGCCATTCCGTAAATTCGCCACCCGGCACCAGGCGCACGAAAAAGGTGACTTCGTCTTGGGCTTCATTTTCCGGTGCCTTCGCATAGGAGTAGGAACGCGGCGCACTGAGTCCGGTGTAGCCGATCTCTGCGTATTGGCCCGCAATTCCGCTACGAGAGGGCAACGGGTAATCGGAGGTAATCACAATTTCCTTGATGTCGTGGGTCAAGTCCCTGATGCGGCTGAGGGTGCCTTCGTATGAGACGATTTGGGAAGCATGCGAGGCATCATCGAGGGCGACTTCTATTTCAACGTCACTCTTTAGGTGGGTCTGACAGGCGAGGATCATCCCGGCCTTCAGCTGGTCCGGGTCCAAAACATAGGAGAAATCCGTCAGCGACTTGGTCTTGCCTTTTTTCAGGGTGCACTTGCAGGTGGTGCAGCTTCCTACACGACAGTCATGCGGCCACGGGATACCAAGCTCTAATGCCGCATTTAACAGATTATCGCCCGCCTTTACAGTGAATCCATGCTCACCGGAGTTGACACTTGCATGCCAGTCTTTTTTACCGCCGCCAAATAATCCGAACATAACCGCCCTTTACCATGCACCCATCGTCCTTGCCAGTAGCAGAAAGTGTTTAAGATATGCCTAAAAAGAGAATATTTTCAGACATTGATTGAAATATCTCGCAAGCTGCCCGAGTTGACGTCCTCCGCCGTAGGTAAGCAATTGTATGGCTCCAATTTTTCCTTGCTTGTAGAGGGATGGGACTTTACCTTTTCATACCAGGCACTTACATGCGAACGAGAGCTTATCAAGTCGCCCGCGCCACGTATTTCGAGCAAGTTACAACATGCCGACCAGTGGATGTCCGCCAATGAAAAATCCCCGCATATAAAATCACCCTTCTTCGGGCGATTTTGTAGCTGCTGATCCAATCCGTCAAAAAGTGTCGCCAGGCCGGCTTCGTCGATGTCGTCACCCAACAGCGGCTGGACTTTTTCCACGACAATGCCCGCCCATTGATACATTACTGCCCGAAGTACCCCATTGCGCGGCACCAAAGACGGACCAAATCCCTTGTCGTCCAAATATGACATCACCGCATAGGTGCCATACACTAAAAAATCAATGTCTTGTAATGCAGGGCCTATGCCGTAAGGGGATTTTTCCAGAAAACTGCTGTCATCCAATCCACTGATGATCTGCGCTTCAATATCTACCCCTTTCTCGCCTGCCGTCTGCAAACATTTTCCAGTATTGACACAACTTGGGTGTCCACTCAAAATCATTTTTGTTCTTAGCTGATCGCCAATCATATCTCCCCCTACTGATACAGTTCATCGGGCCGGCTCTTTACCGCCACCCCAAACATTAAAAATAAACAGCTCTCAACAAATGAACACAATTAAGACCCTACCCAACCAAAATTTAAGTCGGACAGGCCTTCAATGTATAAAAAGCCGAGGCTTTAGTCGTCCTGTATTTGCAGCGCCCCCGATGGACATTTTGCAACGGTTTTACGAATATCCTCTTCCGGTGCGGCACTCTGATCAATTACAAATTCTCCGTCTACAACCTTGAATACTTCCGGTGAACCTTTGACACATTCCCCGGCATGGCTACATACATTGGCATCATAAGTTACTTGCATGGTCGTCTCCTCATTTATAAAGACTTATTAATGATTGCTGCCGTGTTTAGTAGACTCTCCACAGTCATTTCTCCACGGGTTACTTCTCTACGGCTACTTATTATAGATTATATCTATTTTTATTATAGCAAAAAAATTTCTTTATCTGTATCACTAAAAACCGGTAATGGTAAATAAAAATGTGGGCGGATAGCTCTGGCTATGCGGGTAAATGCGGGGGGTGGGTTGGAGATCAACGGCTAAGAATTGCGTTGCGTCTTGATGACGGCGTTACGTGTAGTTTTCAAAAGGTATCTAGCAGTCCCTTTTAGGGGCCTCCTTTTGAATCAAATTCTAAGGATATGGAGTTGATACAATATCTCATATTGTTTGGGGGGATGCCATCTTCAAAGACATGTCCGAGATGTGCTCCACAGGCGGCACACAGTACTTCTGTTCTTTGCATTCCATGGCTCAAGTCGATCTCGGTCGTTACACTTTCGTCTTTATACGGTTGATAAAAGCTGGGCCAACCGGTACCGGAGTCAAACTTGTGTTGTGAATGAAAGAGGGGGTTTTTGCAGCAAACGCATCTGTAAAGGCCTTTTTCTTTGTGGTTGTGGTATTTGCCGCTAAAAGGTGGCTCCGTGCCCTTCTGCCTACAGATGTAGAATTGTTCCGGCGTTAGATCTTTACGCCACTGTTGCGTTGACTTTTTGATCTCCACGTTACTTGGGTGTTAGATTTTACGCCACTGTTGTGCTGATTTTTTTATTTCCACACGGGTGCGGTCAACGGCTCGATGTTTTGTAGTTCTTAATCTCGTCAATGATGTCTTGCAACGCTGCATGGACCCATTCATGTTTATTCTCAAACCTCTCATGGATGTGGGATTCCGTTTCCCTGAACCACGGCGTTTCAAACTTGAATTCAAGTTTGTACTGCCGGTCGGGATCGGGCGTTTGATAGGAATTCAAACGAGATTTCCAATCTTTCGCAATGCCGACTTTATATTCGCCCGGATATTTCGGATTCGAGATGACATACACAAATTTCTGCTCTTGGTAGTCCGTACCCTGATCCGTCCGTTTCGGTGGATCCGTTCTCATGTGAATCTTGTTTTGAGATTTAAGTAAATGGCTGGGGTCGGCCACTTCTTTGGTCAATCGCTGCTTAACGAGTTCATACGCCTTTATTGTTATATCAACACCGATCCATTGCCTGTTCAGTTCCTCGGCCGCAACGCACGTGGTCGCACAACCGCAAAACGGGTCAAGCACTATATCCCCCTCGTTGCTGGAGGCCTGGATGATGCGCCTTAATAAGGCCAAAGGTTTCTGGGTGGGATAGCCGGTATAATTGCGCGCCGCCGGCTGTACGCAAGGGATGCGCCAAACCGCGTCAACCTTTTTGTCCGTCACTGTGCGATACATAATTTTGCCGTCTGGCCCACGCTTGTTTTTCAACACACCATCAACGTTCTTCCTGACTAATTGCCTTGTTGGGTTTTCCCGTAATTCTCGTTGCGGATTGAACTTTGTTTGATGGCTGCAAGCATAAAAAAGCAGTTGGTCGTAGTTCCGACCAAAGAGACGCTTTCCAGCCGAATACTTATTATAATAGTGCCAGATGATTTCATTCCGAAAATTCTTCTCTCCAAAGATACAATCCATCGTGGTCTTCAGATAATGGCTCATCGTGGGGTCGCAATGCAGATAGATGCTCCCCGTTGGCTTGAGCACCCGGCGGCATTCCAAGAGGCGAATCGCCATATACGCCAAGTAGGCGAAGTTGTGGGGCTTGCCTATCCCCCGTATGCCATCGAGATAACTAAAAAGATCGCTCTGATTTTCCTCAAGGGTCTTTAGCCACTCTTCCTTCAGATCGTCTTGCGTGAAAATATCCTTAAAACTGGCGCCTTCGGCACTGGTGCCGATGGGGGCGGTAAATTTCTTATTCTTGTTGAAGGGCGGGTCCAGATAGATTAAGTCGATACACTCCGAGTTGATCCCCTGCAAAATATCCAGGTTGTCATCACAGAAAATGGTTCGGTTTTGTACATTGCATTCCGTCATTTATTTACAAGCGGTCGCTTTCTACGGCTTTCATGCTCAATCTGATGCGCCCCTGCTTGTCAATTTCAAGCACTTTTACCGTGATGATGTCGCCTTCGGTGAGTTCGTCGCTTACATTTTCTACGCGCTCATGTGAAATTTGTGAGATATGCACCAATCCATCCTTGCCGGGTAACACGCTGACAAAGGCGCCAAAATCCATAATTTTCACGACTTTGCCTTCGTAGGTTTTACCTACTACTACGTCTTCGGTAATTTGTTCGATGCGGCGTTTGGCAATATCACCGGCGGCTTTATCCACCGACGCAATGCGCACAACGCCTTCATCGTCAATGTCAATGGTGGTGCCGGTCTCCTCCGTCAATGCGCGAATGGTGGCGCCTCCCTTGCCGATCACGTCGCGTATTTTGTCGGGATGGATCCTTAGCACCGTAAAGCGAGGCGCATACTCGGACATTTCTTGACGCGGCGCGGAAATCACGGCGTTCATTTTTTCAAGTATGTGTAAACGGCCTTCGCGCGCCTGTGTAAGTGCTATTTGCATGATCTCCCGCGTAATTCCTTCAACTTTGATGTCCATTTGTAATGCGGTCACCCCTTCCTGCGTCCCGGCAACCTTGAAGTCCATATCGCCAAGATGGTCTTCATCGCCTAAAATATCGGTCAGTACAACGAAGTCATCGCCTTCTTTAATCAGACCCATAGCTATACCCGCAACCGGCGCCTTGATGGGTACTCCGGCATCCATCAAGGATAAGCTGGTGCCACAGACGCTGGCCATGGAACTGGAGCCGTTGGACTCGGTAATCTCCGAGACTACGCGTATTACATAAGGGAATTCATCTTCAGTGGGGACCACGGCGCGAATCCCTCGTTTTGCGAGCTTTCCGTGACCCACTTCACGACGCTTGGGTGAACCTATAAACCCGGTTTCACCTACACTGAATGGCGGAAAGTTGTAGTGCAGTATGAAGTTGTCTTTGAATTCGCCTTCTATGGCATCGATGATCTGGGCGTCTCTGCCCGTGCCCAGCGTAGTAACCACCAGTGCTTGTGTTTCGCCGCGGGTGAATAGCGCGCTGCCATGGGTGCGAGGCAAAAGACCCGTGCGAACCGTAACCGGGCGAACCATGTTTTTATCTCGTCCGTCTATACGCTTTTCACCGGATAAAACCCGCTCACGCACGGTTTTTTTCTCAAGCCTTTTAAGGGCGTCAAGCATATCGGCCTCACTGTGTCCTCCTTCTTCGTCTATCAGCGACTCACACGCCTCCCTACAGATTTGGCCGACCCTTTCCTGACGCTCCAGTTTGCCCGCAATTTTATAGGCTTCCCCCAGCTCCCGACCACAAGTAGAGTCGACCTTTTCTTCCAGAGATTCGTCACGCTCGGGCGGCTGCCAATCCCATGCCGGTTTCCCCGCCTTATCCGCAAATTCCTGAATCGCGCTTATCGCCGCCTGTAGTTGTTCGTGACCAAACATCACCGCGCCAAGCATGATCTCTTCGGAAAGAACATCGGCCTCCGATTCCACCATCAAAACAACGTCCTTCGTTCCCGCAACAACGAGGTCAAGCCGGGATGTTTTAAGCAAGGAATAGCCGGGATTTAAGATATAGCCGCCGTTCTTGTAGCCAACTCGCGCCGCACCCATCGGCCCGCTAAAAGGCATGCCGGATATCGATAAGGCGGCAGAGGCGCCGATCATCGCCGGTATGTCGGGGTCTACATCGGTATTCATGGAGATTACCGTGGCAATGACTTGGACTTCGTTGGTGAAGCTCTTGGGAAACATCGGGCGAAGGGGGCGATCAATGAGGCGAGAAGTTAAGGTCTCTTTTTCGGAAGGGCGTCCTTCTCGCTTGAAAAAACCGCCGGGTATTTTACCGGCGGCATAGGTCTTTTCCTGATAATTTACCGTAAGCGGAAAGAAATCCCGCCCCGACCCCGGGTCTTTCTGCCCAACTACAGTTACCAGCACCGTAGTGCCGCCCATATCAACCACAACCGCTCCATCCGCCTGACGCGCAACTTCTCCGGTTTCCAATGTGACTGAATGTTCTCCATACAAAAATGATTGCATTATTTTATTCACTGATTTTTTCCAACTTTGTTATCTATTCCAGAATTGCATAGTCCGTTAAAAGTGCCTGCATCGTCTACACAGGCAGACATGTAAAACATTAACTACGCCCGCTATTAATTGCTGAATATCTTTCTAAAGGAGAGATGTTTATTCAGCGCCTTAGTCCGAGTGAACCGATCAGTTCCCGATACCTTTTTTGGTCTCTATTTTGCAAGTAATTCAGAAGCTTTCGGCGATGGTTGACCATCTTCAACAACCCATGCCGAGAATGATGGTCTTTCTTGTGTATTTTGAGGTGTTCGCTTAAATATGAGATTCGTGCCGATAAGAGTGCAACCTGCACTTCCGGCGACCCTGTATCGGTGTCATTGCGCCGATATTTTTCAACAATTTCCGATTTGTCATCCGCTGTAGTCGCCATTTTTCAGTTTGCCTTTGTGCTCTTTTCGCATTAGCGAATCTATTCAAACGTGGGATTTTACCATGCAAGCCATAGCAGACAAGAATAAATCATGGAAATTCCGCATTAATAATTTTTCTGGGCTATATTTTTTGATGATCTAAATCTGGTCTCGGGCGGCGAACCCGTGGCAGGTTCCCCAATTAAACAACTTCCCGCAATCGATCCTCTGCGGCTAGGATGTCATCGGGTGAAATAAGGACTTCATCAAGTGAAGACGGTGATCTTTGGGCGCGCTTCTCCAGTTCCGGCAGTGTATATTGAACGGGGTCAACAAACGGGCCGATACTCGTGCGCCGTAAATTTACGACATGCGCACCACAGCCTAAGTATCGCCCCAAATCTTCGACCAGAACTCTAATATACGTACCTTTTGAACAATGGACATATATATGCAGGAGGTCTCCCTCACGTTTGGTCAAAACAAGTTTATAAATTTGAATTTTTCTTGGCTGTCGCTCAATTTCAATCCCTTTTCTCGCCAATTTGTATAGCCTCGTACCTCGGTACTTCAAGGCTGAAAACATCGGTGGAATCTGCTCAATACTGCCAGCCAGGTGTTTTATGCCTTGACTCACGGCATAGTCCGTAATAAAGGATGCATCCTGCCGTGCGGTCACCTTGCCGTCTGTATCCCCCGTCTCCGTAGTAACGCCAAGCTTGAGCAGTACCTCGTAACGTTTATCCGCACTAAGTAAGTAGTTTGCTATTTTTGTCGCACGACCAAAGCAAACGACCAATAACCCGGTTGCAAGGGGGTCCAAGCTCCCGGTGTGTCCGGCTTTTGCGGCATGAAATAATCTTTTTACTTTCTGCACCGCCAGATTCGAGGTAATGCCCGTAGGCTTGTCCAGCAATAACAAACCATCCAACACGCGTGCCTCGTTCCGCCTTTGTCCCGACATCAGCTATTGATTACGTCTTGCCGAATTAGTCGTTCGATCTTTTCGCTCTTGGCTGTAGTGTCATCAAAGATAAAACGTAATTCGGGGATCTTGCGGATATGTAATTTGCGGCCAAGTTGTGTACGAAAAAACCCTTTTGCGCTCTCCAACCCCTGCATTACCTCCTCCAAATCTTGTTGAGTATCCAAAAAGCTAAAATAAATTTTTGCCAAACCTAAATTTTTTGTAACAACGACTTCGCAGATGATGACCTTTGAGATACGCGGGTCATTTACCTCTTTACGCAACATGGTGGCAAGTTCGCGGCAAAGCTGCTCTCCGATGCGTAATGATCTAGACCCCATGCTACCGCGAGACACTTATAAGCCCCGACATAAAGATGCCCAGAGAATGCACAAAGTTAAAATTTTTCCGGGAATTATATAGCAAAATCCACAGGGGTTTTTATTTCCGTATCCGCTTTTATTCCCGCCCTAGTTGCACAAAATCCGGCAAGCCGCACGGGTGCGGTCAACGGCTCGATGTTTTGTAGTTCTTAATCTCGTCAATGATGTCTTTCAACTTCGCATGGACCCATTCATGTTTATTTTCAAATCTCTCATGGATGTGGGACTCCGTCTCCCTGAACCACGGCGTTTCAAACTTGAATTCAAGTTTGTACTGCCGGTCGGGATCGGACGTTTGATAGGAATTCAAACGAGACCGCCAATCCTTCGCAATACCCACTTTATACTCGCCCGGAAAATTCGGATGCGAGATGACGTACACAAATTTCTGCTCTTGATAGTCCGCACCTTGATCCGTCCGTTTCGGCGGATCCGTTCTCATGTGAATAATGTTTTGAGATTTAAATAAATGGCTGGGGTCGGCCACTTCTTTGGTCAATCGTTGCTTAACCAGTTCATACGCCTTTATTGATATATCAACACCGATCCATTGCCTGTTCAGGTCTTCGGCCGCAACGCATGTGGTCGCACACCCGCAAAACGGATCCAGCACTATATCGCCTTTGTTACTGCTCACCTTGATAATGCGCTTGAGTAATGCAATCGGCTTTTGGGTGGGATAGCCGGTACTTTCCTCCCCCTTACTCTCTTTGATGTCATCCCATAAATTGTTTCGTATCGATCCGGCCTTGGGGCGGATTTTTCGGTAAAGCTGTTGATCTTTTTCTACCAACTCTCCCGCCTTATCAAGTTCCTCCATCTTTTCTCGACCAACCTTCCAGCCAGAGGCATGGGGGGGATTGTATCCCCTGTACTCATAACACAAATTAGGGCGGGGATCGGCACTCCTTCTGTTACATGCAAGATCCAGGTAATACCTGCCATTATCATCTTGTAGATTAAATGCCTTTATTTTTTCTCCATACGGCTCAAGCACCGGACTCATATCAAAAAAAGAATTCTTTGATTTAAAGTAAAACAGTATACATTCCGTATTGCTGTTGAATTTCCTTGCCGCAAACTGCGATCCCTTAAAACCTCTCGAAGTACTTTTCCAAACGATCTCATTTCTGAAGTTATCCTCTCCAAAGATGCAATCCATCGTGGTCTTTAGGTAATGGCTCATCGTTGCGTCACAATGAAGATAGACGCTTCCCGTTGGTTTCAAAACTCGGCGGCATTCCAAGAGACGAATCGCCATATACGCCAGGTAGGCGAAGTTGTAAGGCTTGCCTATACCCCGTATGCCACTGAGATAACGAAAAAGATCGCTCTGATTTTCCTCAAGGGTCTTTAACCACTCTTCCTTCAGGTCGTCTTGCGTGAAAATATCCTTGAAGCTGGCGCCTTCGGCACTGGTGCCGATGGGGGCGGTAAATTTCTTGTTCTTGTTGAAGGGCGGGTCCAGATAGATTAAGTCGATACACTCCGAATTGATCCCCTGTAAAATATCCAGGTTGTCATCACAGAAAATGGTTCGGTTTTGCACATTGCATTCGGTCATTTATTTGATAATTCCCAAACTTTATAGGGAGCGAACAATTTCGGTGCGCGTATACACTTCAATGTGGTCGCCAACCTTGACGTCATCGTAGTTTTTTACCGCAATACCACATTCGGTACCCGCGCGTACCTCGTCGACGTCATCCTTGTGGCGACGCAACGACTCAAGCTCCCCCTCGTAAATCACGATGTTATCGCGCAATACCCGAATCGGATTGCCACGTTTGACGATGCCTTCAATGACTTGGGTACCCGCCACAGCCCCCATCTTAGAAGACCTGAACACCTCTTTTACCTTTGCAAAACCGGTAATTTCTTCGCGCAATTCAGGGGTGAGTAACCCGTTCATCGCCAGTTTTATGTCATCGATGACCTCATAAATTACGCTGTAATAGCGAATTTCTATGCCCAGATCCGCCGCCGTGCGTTTGGCTACATTGTCCGTCCGCACGTTGAAACCGATTACAATTGCCTCGGATGCCTCCGCAAGGTGAATATCCGATTCATTCACCCCGCCCACACTTGCCATGACGATGGTAACTTTGACCTCTTCGGTAGATAGTTTTTTCAGAGAGTCTCGCAAGGCTTCCATGCTACCTTGTACATCCGCCTTGACTAAAACATTGATCGAGGCGATGACGCCTTCATCCAATTGGCTAAAGATATCCCCCAGTTTGGTCGTTTGTTCTTCGGCAAATTTTGTATCCCTGGACTTACTTCTACGTAGGTCTACAATTTCCCGCACCCTGCGTTCATCTGAAACTACTACTATTTCATCGCCAGCGTTGGCTACACCCGATAATCCGAGCACTTCGACCGGAGTTGAAGGCCCCGCGGAATATATTTCTTTACGATATTCATCAAACATTGCGCGTACACGTCCAAACTCTTCTCCAGTCAAGAGCATGTCACCCCTCGATAGTTTTCCCTGTTGCACAAGTACGGTGGCAATAGGGCCGCGACCCTTATCCAAAGAAGATTCAATAATCACGCCTTTCGCCGGGCCTTGATTGACCGCTTTCAGCTCTAATATTTCTGCCTGTAGGGATATCGCCTCCAGTAGATCATCCACACCCGCGCCGGTAATAGCAGAAATATTTACAAAGATATTTTCACCCCCCCATTCCTCCGGAATCACGTCATGTGCGGCCAAGTCATTACGGACGCGCTCCGGGTCCGAGTTTTCTTTGTCTATTTTATTCACCGCGACAATTATCGGTACATTTGCCGCGCGTGAATGCTGAATGGCTTCTTTTGTTTGCAACATTACGCCATCGTCGGCCGCAACCACCAACACAACTATATCGGTTACCTGTGCCCCTCTTGTACGCATGGCCGTAAACGCGGCATGTCCCGGTGTATCTAGAAAAGTTATCGTCCCTTTATCCGTATCCACACTGTAGGCGCCCATATGCTGAGTAATTCCACCCGCTTCGCTCGAGGCCACCTTGGTGCGCCGCAGGTAATCAAGCAAGGAAGTTTTTCCATGATCGACATGACCCATCACCGTTACAACGGGAGAACGCATGTCTGTGAAAGAAGTACCGGACTCGATCTGTAGTACGTCGGCTTCTATATTCGCTTCGTGCACAGGCTCTGCTGCGTGCCCCATCTCTTCCACCACAAGCATGGCGGTATCTTGGTCGATCACTTGATTGATGGTGACCATCACGCCCATTTCCATCATCACGGCAATAACTTCCGCCGCCTTCACCGCCATCTTTTGTGCAAGATCGGAAATTGAAATATTCTCCGGAACAAAAACCTCTCGCTTGACGGGCGCGGTTGGTTTTTCAAATCTATGTTTGTCGCTAGAGGTAACTTTCCCGGGGCGACGCTTTTTTGTCTTTATCTTACGTTTGCCACGCTTACCACTTGCAACACGTAGTTCTTGTCTTTTGGCCTTGTTGTCGGCATCGGCCGGTATTGGTGTTGGTTCGGCAGGCGCCTTATCTTTTTCTTCGACTTTTGCCTCGGTGACGGGCGAAGGTACGGGCGAGGGTACGGGCTGCTCAATATCTTCTTGATCCTTGCTCTCCTCCGGCTTTGCAGCCACCGCATCCCCATTTTGTAAGACCTTTTCCTTACCCTTATCTTTGTCCTTACCCTTATCCTTAACCTGTTGCTTGGGTTGCTTGGGTTGCTCGCGTGCCGTTTCTTTTTCTGTACCTTGCTGCTCTACCTTGCTTTCCTTTTCCGAGAAAAAACGGCGCTTTATATAGGTGCGCTTGCGCCGTACCTCTACACTAACGGTAGCGGTAGCAGCACTACTGCCGCGCTGCGCCGCCCCGCCAATTTTTAACTGAGATGTGCTTTTCCTACGTAGCGTTATTTTTCTGTCCTCACTGGAAGAACAGGAGAGGTCTTTGCTGCGATGACTACGCAAATGGTTCAATAGCCGCACTTTTTCTTCATCGCTTACGGGTTGATCCGGCGCATTAAATTCCAAACCCGCCGCAGAAAATTGCTCAAGTAATTTTTCTACGGGGGTATTTACTGCTTTCGCTAACTGTTTGACGGTTACTTCAGCCATTCTTGATAGTCAATTCTTTAGTGTTTCTATACGTTTAATCAGTTGGCGGCAGTATCTTCATCCTCAAACCATGGCGCCCGCGCAAGCATGATCAAAGCCCCCGCACGTTCCGCATCAAGTCCTTCTATATCCAGTAGATCATCCACCGCCTGTTCGGATAGATCTTCAACTGTTGAAATACCCCTACAAGCAAGTTCAAAGGCCAAGTCTTTATCCATACCTTCCATATTCAGTAAATCGGCCGACGGCTCTGAATTGGCAAATTTTGTCTCTGTAGCAAGCGCGGTGGTCAGCAACACGTCTCGCGCGCGCTTACGCAATTCTTCAACAACTTCTTCATCAAACTCTTCAATTTCAAGCAACTCTTTCGGGGATACATAGGCAATCTCTTCAATACTGGAGAAGCCTTCCTGCGCTAAAATCACAGCGACTTCTTCATCTACATCAAGCTGCGACATAAAAATCTCCATTAGCTTACGAGTCTCCGCCTCGCTTTTTTCCTCCGCCTGCCCTTCAGTCATTACGTTTAATTCCCAACCGGTAAGCTGACAGGCCAGCTTTACATTTTGACCCCCCCGACCAATAGCTTGCGACAGCTCTTCTTCTTCAACGGCAATGTCCATGCTTTTCTTGTCTTCGTCTACTACGATTGAAGTAACCGCCGCGGGCGACATGGCATTAAGCACGAATTGGGCGGGATTCTCGTCCCAAAGAATGATGTCGATGCGCTCACCCGCAAGCTCGTTTGAGACGGATTGCACACGAGAGCCGCGCATGCCCACACAGGCGCCTACAGGATCTAATCTCGGGTCGTTGGATTTAACCGCGATTTTTGCCCGCACCCCGGGGTCGCGGGCCGCCGATAAGACTTCGATGAGACCTTGACCTACTTCGGGTACTTCTAATTTAAACAGCTCGATCAAAAATTCCGGCGCGGTACGAGTCAAAAGCAATTGCGGTCCACGAATCTCCTCGCATACCTCTCGTAAAAATGCCCGCACTCGATCTCCGGGCCTCATTACCTCTCGAGGGATCATCTGTTCGCGTGAAATAAAACCTTCGGAATTGCTGCCAAGGTCGATATAGACACCGGAATGATCGTTGCGCTTGACGATCCCCATAATGAGCTGTCCAACTTTGTCCTTAAACGCATCTATAACCTGTAACCTTTCAGCCTCTCGTACTTTTTGAACAATAACCTGTTTTGCGGTATGGGCTGAAATTCGGCCAAAAGCGACAGATTCAATAGGCTCTTCTATATATTCTCCGATTTGAATATCAGGGTGGTCCTGGATGGCGTAGCTGTACAATTTCTGCTTTTCCGGCGACTCAAACTCCGGGTCTTCATCATCCATTACCAACCAACGACGAAAGGAATCGTAATTACCCGATTCACGATCAATGGCAACGCGCACGTCCATCTCGGAACCGTGTTTTTTTCGTGTTGCGGCGGCAAGCGCGATCTCGATGGCTTCAAAGATAACTTCCTTTTCGACGCCTTTTTCATTGGAGACCGCATCCACTACCAATAAAATTTCTTTATTCATGCGCAATTTAAGCTCAATCGTTAAATTTTATATCTACATCCAGGTTTGCATTTTTAATTGCATTTATAGGTACTGTGAAAGATTTATTATCGTCCATTTTCACTTTGATCCTTTCATCTTGTACTTCCTGCAAAGTTCCACAAATATTTCTACGCCCCTCAACCAGCCGTAAGGCTTGTATTTTAACCTTACTACCCACCGCACCTCGCATCTGTTCAACGCTAAACAGCGGTCGATTTATTCCCGGTGACGAAACCTCCAGCGTATAAGGCACGTCAATCCGATCTTCTACATCCAGCACGGCACTTAATTGCTGACTAACCCGAGAACAGTCACTTAACGCCACACCTTGCAAGCGATCAATATATACACAAACTCGCGCAACTTTTACGCCTGTTTGGCATGCAACCCCCCATAAATCATAGCCCATACCTACGATCACGGGCTCAACGATTGGCACTATGCCAAAAGGATCCTTATGTAAAAGCACTTGCCCAATAAAAATGAGCACTTCGGCCCATTTTCAATCCACTTTCCCACGGATATATTTATCAACCTAATCAAAAATAAAAAGCCCTTTCGGGCCTTTCAGAACACTGGCCAGATGACAACTTATAAATCATCCGCCGAAAACAGTATAAGTAAAAACAGGGCGTCCATCAAACCGAATGGTTCGATGCCTTTGGCAAGCTGTCTTATGTGCATAATCTTTGACATTCGAGGAGACGTTTTGTAGGAATATGGAATATCGACCGACAGACCCGTAGAGGCCGGGGCTTTACCCACTCACAGCGACCGCAAGGCCCCCGCGTTTAAGGGTTGGTAGCGGGGGCAGGATTTGAACCTGCGACCTTCGGGTTATGAGCCCGACGAGCTGCCAAACTGCTCCACCCCGCATCGGAAGGGTTTAAAGTGTACTTGATCCGGAACGATTATTTCAAGCAATCCACACATGCAAATTCACGGGAAAGGAAAACTTGATTCAGTTTAATGCCTGAATACAGTAGTTGAGTAGTGCGTTTGGAAAGATAAATAATATCACCACCAGCAAGCCGTTCGCCGATAAAATTGATCGTGTGAGGATGGAACCTTGTACACGGAGCTTCTCACTCGCCTTATCAAAGTACATGAATTTCACTACGCGTAAATAGTAGAATGCACCGATCACGGTCATTACGATGGCCAGGACGGCCAACCACAACATTCCTCCATTGATCAGACTTTGCAGGACATAAAGTTTGGCATAAAACCCGACCGTCAACGGCACCCCCGCCATTGACAGCATAAACAACAACATGATGAAGGCAAACCAGGGATGGGTTCTGCTCAACCCTTTCAAGTCAACAAGCAGGTCCACGTCTTTATCTTGGTTGCTAAGCAATAACAATGTGCCAAAAACTCCCGTTGCCATAAGGACGTAGGTAGCGGTATAAAAGAATGCCGCCGCGTAGCCAAAACCATCTCCGGACAACATGCCCAGTAAGACAAACCCGACGTGCGAAATGGCGGAATATGCAAGCAGGCGTTTGATGCTGGTCTGCGCAATCGCGATGATATTGCCGAAAATCAGCGACAGGGCGGCTAAGATCATCAACATTCCCTGCCAGTCATTGAATATTTCCTGCAACCCATCGCTAAGTAGGCGCATCATCATCACAAACGCCGCCAGTTTCGGTGCCGTGGCAATAAAGAGTGTAACGACCGTCGAAGCACCGTGATAAACGTCGGGAACCCACATGTGGAAAGGTACGGCGCCCAGCTTGAATGCAACCCCGACCACAATAAATGTCAAGGCAAAGATCAAGGGAATATTAACCGAGGCTTGATCTCCTTGACTTGATAAGATGTAGAGGTTGAGTTTGGCTAAGTCCAAGGTGCCGGACAGACCATATAAAATTGACATTCCGTACAACAAGATACCAGAGGCAATGGCACCCAACACAAAATACTTCATGGCGGCTTCGGTTGAGTTCTCCGAGATGCGCACGTAGGCAACCAGTGCGTAAAGACTGAGCGATAGAAGTTCCAGACCCAAATAAATCAGGACGAGGTTGTGTGCGGATGCCATCACCAGCACCCCAAGTGTAGCCAGTAGCCCTAAGATATAAAATTCGGTGCGTACCTCAGTGTGTAGTACCAGATAAGACCGCGCATAGAGAAAGACAACGGCTACCGCTATACACGCGAATAACTTGATCGCGTCAGCCAGTTTGTCGTCTATATACATGCCGCCAAAGGCAAACGATACGGAACGGGATGGCATGAAATAAACGATGGCAAAAACGCCTATCAAAGCGGCCACACTCAACCAGCAGGTGATCGCTTCGCTATTTCGACCGGTAAAAAGTCCGATCAATAACACTGCGAGAACCGCCGTTAATAAAGCCATTTCAGGCATGGCCAACATTACATCCGCGCTGATACCGCTCATGTCGTCTACCTAACGTTTGTGAGTTGGGCCTGCTGAAGTAAATGGGAAACGGAGGCTTCCATCATTTCAGTCAACGGCGCCGGCCAGATGCCAAGCCAGATTACTAATATTGTCAGAACGAGGAGACAAATAAATTCGCGATGGTTAAGGTCGGGTAGTTTGGCTACCCGCTCGTTGATGACTGCTCCGAATACCACGCGCTTTATCATCCATAAGGTGTAGGCGGCGCCCAGAACCAGGGTGAATGCGGCAATGACCGCATACCATACGTTTGCGTTAAAGCTGGCCAAAATGACCATGAACTCGCCGACAAAGCCGGATGTCCCGGGCAACCCCGCATTCGCCAATGCGAAGATCACAAAGAATGTGGCAAACTTGGGCATACTGTTTACGACGCCTCCATAGTCTGCGATTTGGCGGCTGTGCATGCGGTCGTACAAGACCCCTATGCAAAGAAATAACGCCCCCGAGATAAAGCCATGCGAGATCATTTGTACCATGCCGCCCTGCATGGCCAACGTGGCATACGTATCGCCTTTTGTGAGTAGTGTAAAAATCAAGAAAAACCCGAGCGTGACAAACCCCATATGCGCAATAGACGAATAAGCGATCAACTTTTTCATGTCGCGCTGCGCCAATGCCACAAAACCGATGTATATCACCGCAATCAGTGAGGCGGCGATTATAAAACCCGCCAATTGATGGCTGGCGTAAGGTGTGATCGGGATACTAAAACGCAAAAAACCGTAACCGCCCACCTTTAAAAGGATGGCCGCCAATACTACCGAGCCGCCGGTAGGGGCCTCCACGTGGGCATCGGGTAACCAGGTGTGTACGGGCCACATCGGTATCTTTACCGCAAAGGCGATGAGAAAGGCTAAAAATAAGAGAAGCTGCTGGGTTGCGTCCAACTCCAGTTGTTGCAGTTGCGCAATTTCAAAGGTTCCCGAGTATATGTAAAGGTAGATAAATGCAACCAGCAAAAATACGGAACCGAGGAAGGTGTAAAGGAAAAATTTGATCGTTGCATAGACTCGACGAGGCCCGCCCCAAATACCAATGATTAAGAACATCGGTATCAGCATCCCTTCAAAAAAGATGTAAAAAAGTATGGCATCAAGCGCGCAAAAAACGCCTATCAGTAATCCTTCCAAAATTAAAAACGAGGCAAAATATTCGGCGATGCGACGGGATGGCATGCCCCATCCCGCAACGATCACCAGTACTGTGATAACGGTGGTAAGTAGTATCAGCGGTACGGAAATTCCATCCGCACCAAGCGAGTAGTAGACATTAAAGGCTTGTATCCAGGGAATATGTTCTTTGAACTGCATTGTGTGCAGGCTGTTGTCAAACGCGCCGACCAGCATAACGCTGACCAGAAACGTCGCGACGGTCACCAACAACGATAGCCAACGCACGACATCGGCCGACATTTTTCTGGCGGCAATAATGAATACGCCGCCCAAAATGGGTAACCAGATTAAAATGCTTAACATGAACGGATGGAAGCCATGATGATCTTTAGAAAAATATTCGGCTGAGCAAAAAAAGCAGGCCGAGAATCATCACAAATGCGTAATGATATAGGTATCCCGTCTGCACCTTTCGGGCTTGCAATGAAAACCAACCTACCACCTTCGCCGAACCGTTTACCAACAAGCCATCTATCAATAAGCGGTCGCCAACGACATTACAAAAAGAACCCATTTTGCGGGCGCCGGCGGCAAAGACTATTTGGTAAAACGTATCAATACCGTATTTGTGCAACAAAACTTTATGCGGAAGAGATAATTTTTGCTTGATTTGTTGGGGAAGCCGCGGCTGCTTTAAATACAACCACCAAGCAAGCGCAAAACCACCTAATGCGTACCAGATGACTTTACCTTGCAGGCCATGTATTAAAAAAGACCATACGCCATGATAATGGGACTTCATTTCTGCGACGGCGCGATGGCTCTCCGAGACGACGATGCTATCGGCAAAATAGTCGCCGAAAACAATTGGCCCTATCAAGAATCCCGCAATGACGGAAGGGATCGCCAGTAAGATAAGCGGCATGGTAATGACTGCGGGGGACTCTTTTACGTTTTCTCGCGTGTGTGCGTCCATCCTGGATGTCCCGTGAAATGTCATGAATAACAGGCGGAACGAATAGAGTGCCGTAACAAATACACCGGCAGAAACGAGTATGTAGGCAAATCGGGCACCGGGTAATTGTGAATAATGCACCGCCTCGATGATGGCATCCTTGGAAAAGAAACCTGAAAAACCGGGGAAACCCACCAAGGCAAGCGTGCCAATGAGCGCGGTAACATAGGTTACGGGCATATATTTGCGTAAGCCACCCATGTTGCGCATGTCCTGTTCATGCCTCAGAGAAACGATGACGGAGCCCGCCGCCAAGAATAGCAGCGCCTTGAAGAAGGCATGTGTAAATAAGTGAAATATGGCGATTGAGTATGCGGATGCACCCAACGCAACCGTCATATAACCCAACTGTGATAGCGTCGAATAGGCGATCACTCTTTTAATGTCGTGTTGGACGATGCCAACTAAACCCATGAAGAAAGCCGTTACGGCACCGATGATAAGAATCGTTGAAAGTGCCGTGTCACTCAACTCAAATAAAGGCGACATGCGTGCTACCATGTATATGCCCGCCGTAACCATTGTCGCCGCATGAATTAACGCCGAGATAGGAGTCGGCCCTTCCATAGAGTCGGGAAGCCAAACGTGCAAAGGCACTTGTGCGGATTTACCCATCGCTCCCGTAAACAGTAATAGGCAAATCACTGTCATCACCGGCCAATGCACATCACCAAAAATTGAGAATGTTTGTTCAGCCGCCGTTGGGGCTTGAGCGAAGACGGTTTGATAGTCCAGGCTGTTGAATACCGCTAAAATTGCGGCGATCCCCAAAAGAAATCCAAAGTCACCCACTCGATTTACTAGAAATGCCTTCAAGTTGGCAAAAACGGCGGATTCTTTCGTGTACCAGAAGCCAATCAGCAAATAAGAGACCAAGCCCACCGCCTCCCAACCAAAGAATAGCTGTAAAAAGTTATTTGCCATTACCAGCATCAGCATGGAAAAAGTAAATAGGGATAGGTAGGAAAAAAATCTCTGGTAGCCCGGATCACTGCGCATGTATCCAATGGTGTAGACGTGAACCGCCAAAGATACGAACGTTACGACCGTCATCATGAGAGCGGTCAACGGGTCAATTAAAAAACCTATCTTGAAAACAAGGTCGCGGAAACTGAACCAGTGATAAATGTCTATAGATGCGGGGGGAGTATTTGTAAGAATAATCTGTAGCAATACAACCAGACTTAAAATAAAGGAAATTGATACCCCTGCTATGGTGGTCCAATGCGCACCGCTTCGGCCGATCCTGCCGCCGGCAAAGCCGGCAATCGCAGCGGCAACCAGAGGGGATAGAACAATGACCAGACAAAGTGCGCGCATACCCGCCATGATGGTCAACCTTTCAGACTTTCAAGCTCCTGAACATTGACAGTTTTGCGGTCACGGTACAGTACCACTAAAATTGCCAAGCCAATTGCCGTCTCCGCAGCCGCCACGGTAAGGATAAAAAATACGAAAATCTGTCCGGCCAAATCATTTAGATAATGTGAGAAGGCAATGAAATTCATGTTCACGGCCAAGAGCATTAATTCTATCGCCATCAGTAATAGAATGACGTTTTTCCGGTTAAGAAAGATACCCGCAATACTGACAGAAAAAAGAATGGCCCCAAGTGTAAGAAAATGTGTTAAAGCGATCATTGCATCGTTACCAAAGTGCTTTATTACTCTTTACTCAGAGAAGTCAAACGCACGCGACGGCTTTTATCAATGTTGATTTGTCCCGCCGGATGCTGGCGTTTCGAGTCGGTGCGCTTACGCGCCGTCAGTACGATGGCGGCGATAATGGCTACCAATAAGATGGCGCCGGCAACTTCAAATGGGTATACATAGTCGGTAAACAACAATTCTCCTAGTTCCTGGGTATTGCTATGTTGCGCGGGCTTCGGCTGTGGCGCTTGTAAGTCAAACGCCGGTACACTGAGTACCACTGTCATTTCGACGATCATGACGATCCCAACCAACAGCCCCAGCGGTAAATATCCAGTAAAGCCCGCGCGCGTCTTGGTAACGTTGACCTTAAGCATCATTACGACAAATAAAAATAGGACCATGACGGCGCCCACGTATACCAGTACTAACGCGATGCCTAAAAATTCTGCTTCAAGTAATAACCAAATCGCCGCACTGGTAAAAAATGCCAACACTAAAAATAGGGCTGCGTGCACTGGGTTGCGTACCGTGACTACGGCAACCGCCGACGACAATAGAATCGCCGCAAAGAAATAGAAAACCCCGCTTTGTACCAGCATTTTGTGCCTTGGTGTGCGTACTTATGTTAGCGATATGTGGAATCTTCCCGACGATCTGCCATGATCTGATCTTCATGGTTTTTTCCCACTTCAAGCAGCATGTCTTTGGTCATCACTTGAGTGCCATGCTCAGAAAAAGAATATTCAAATACCCGCGTTTCCACGATGGCATCTACCGGACATGCCTCTTCACAAAATCCGCAGTACACGCATTTGAATAAGTCGATGTCATATCTGGTGGTGCGCCGGCTGCCATCCTCGCGTTCTTCGGTGTCCATAGTGATCGCCAACGCCGGACACACCGCTTCACATAGCTTGCATCCAATGCAACGCTCCTCACCATTCGGATAGCGCCGTAAGGCGTGTAAACCTCTGAATCTAGGTGATTGGGGTGTTTTCTCTTCCGGATACTGGATAGTAAATTTTTTGGACGCAAAATATTTGCCCGTCAGGGACATGCCTTTAAGTAGTTCAAATAATGTAAAACTGCGAATGATATTTTTTAGCATGTTCTTTGCGGCTATCTAATCAAACCATGGTGAAACATTGAAAAATAGTAATAAACCTTCGACAAAAATCCAGATCAAGGTAATCGGCAGTAGGACTTTCCAGCCCAATCGCATGATCTGATCATAGCGATAACGCGGAAACGTGGCACGAAACCAAAGAAAACAAAAGATAAAGAAGCTGGTCTTGACGAAAAACCAGTGAATGCCGGAATTCAACAGCACACCTATGTACGGCAACTCAAAAAATCTTCCGGGTAATAATCCCTCCAGAGGACTTAACCATCCACCCATAAATAAAAGTGCGGTAAGCGCGGAAATTAGTATGATATTTGCATATTCCGCAAGGAAGAATAAGGCAAAACCCATCCCGGAGTACTCGACATGAAACCCGGCGACGATCTCCGACTCGCCTTCCACGACATCAAAGGGAGCACGGTTTGTTTCCGCAACGCCGGCGATGAGATAGGTCAAAAACAAAGGGAATAAAGGCAGCCAATACCAGTGCAAAATACTTCCTTGCTGGGCCGCGATGATATCGCCAAGATTCAAGCTGCCACTGGCCATCAATACCCCTACCAGTGCAAAACCCATGGCGATCTCATAAGCAACGATTTGCGCTGCCGAACGTAATGCGCCAAGTAGTGCGTATTTTGAATTGGATGCCCAACCGGCGATGATGACTCCATATACACCCAAGGAAGTCATTGCCAATATGTAAAGTAACCCCGCATTTACGTCTGCAAAACTCCAACCGTCCGCAAAAGGAATGACTACCCATGCCGCCAGTGCGGGAGTCATTGATAATAATGGCGCCAGACGAAACAGGAAGCGATCCGCGTTGTTCGGAAGAATCATTTCCTTGAACATTAGCTTCAGCGCATCCGCAATAGGTTGCCCAAAACCTTTAGGCCCTACACGATTTGGGCCAATACGTACCTGCATGTAGCCAATGACCTTACGCTCCGCCAACGTGACATAGGCCACGCAACCAAATAATAGTAAGATAAATGTAGTCATGTAGATAGCGGTCAGTATCACCGCAGGAACCGCCGCAGTTGCTTGGTGCCACCACTCAAACATGGGATGGCCTATGTATTTGGGACGGCCTATGTATTTCTATCGGCGCAATAGATGTTCCAAGCCAGTCGGGCTGCCGTGCGCTTTTTTGTATCCAAACGCAATTCATCGGCAAGGTTTCATCTAACTCCAAAGGTAATGTTGCCTGCCGAGTCCCTTGCACAACACGAACTGTTTTCTCATGCAATACGTTCAAATCGCGCGCTTGTTGTTCACACATGGCGACATAGGGTGGCTTTTCATATACGGTATTCTGTAGTGCACCGGCACGCCGCACAACGTTGTCAACCGCATAAATCGGTGTGCTTGAGACTCGAAATAAACCGCTATCCTGTCCTGTATGCAGGTCTATATTGTCTAAATTTCTCAAGTTTGCATCCGGCCCGGCTTTTCCTTCAAATAGTGCTTTGACTTCATCACGAATCTGCCGGCTGGATTGATAACATATGTCTTCAAAACCAAACTTGTTGGCGAGCACACGTAAAATTCTCCAAATAGGACGCGCGTTTCCGGGTGCGGGGATCGATGCGGTCACAGTCTGCCATCGTCCTTCCATATTTACATAGGTGCCATCGGTTTCGGCAAAGGTTGTAATAGGCAATATCACATCTGCATAGTGCTGCATTTGTTCGGTGACGTAGGGGGTAAACATCACTACAAAGTCGGCTTGTTGCATCGCCTCGATAGCCGCCGGCGCATCGGTAAAATCAAACTCCGGCTCTAAATTCACCAATATATAGGCCTTTCTTGGGTGGGTGAGCATGGCGGTTACGTGTAAACCGGTCTTGTCCGGGTTATTTTTACCGCCGGGTAACCGATGCGGAACCACTCCGCTTAACCAAGCCCCGGCCGTATTGCCCGCCTGTGCAATGATCCCGAAGTTTGAGCCGGTAATCTCCGCAATAAAATTGCTCAGGGCACGCAGCACCGAACTCTGACAGTGATTTTCCGCAATGGCGCCAAGTAATACGCTTGATTGTCCGGCAGTGGTTAGTAATTCGAAAATCTGGCGCGCCCGAGTAGATACGGAAACGTTTTCAATAAGGCCCCGCAATGAAGACGGAAGTCGCTGCAATGTATCTGAAGACGCACACCCGGCAATTTCGGCCAAGGCGGATACCCATTGCTGCGGTGCCAAATTCCATGTGTTCTCGCCGACAAAGAAAAAGTCAAACTGCCGCGAATTGATCGCTGTAACCTTACAACCTTTTGTACTCGCCTTACGTATGCGATGCGCAAGCATGGGTTGTTCCAACCGAATGTCACAACCGATTAAAAATAAGGCGTCATTCTTTTCAAAAGACGCCAATGACTGCCCTAAATATGGAAACAACGGCATGGCGTCTTGATCGGTAAAGTCGGCTTGGCGTGTACGATGGTCAATATTGTGAACGTTTAGCCGACGAAATATTTTTTGAAGTAGATAAAGATCCTCTAAAGTTGAGTGGGAAGATGCCAATACCCCTATTTGTTCAGCCGGGTACCGCTTCAGTTCTTCCACTACATGGTTAAGGCAAGTATCCCAGTCTTGTACTTGCCAATCTTGCTTTCTTCGAAGTTTGGGTTGAGTGACCCGATCATCCGTCCGCATACCTTGATAACTGAACCGGTCGCGATCTGATATCCATGTTTCGTTCAGTGCTTCATTTTGCCTGGGAACCACGCGCATCACTTTATTCCGTAACGTGTGGAAATAGATGTTGGAGCCGATGCCATCATGCGGCGCAATGGATGCAGTTTGTAGCATTTCCCACGAGCGAGCCGTCATGCGCGATGGTTTGGCATTGAGTGCGCCAACCGGACAAACGTCAATGACGTTACCCGATAATTCAGAAACAAGCGAACGCTCTACATAGGTGCCAATCTCCATGAATTCGCCTCGCCCCATGGCACCAAGTTCACGCAGTCCCGCAATTTCACTTCCAAAACGAACACAGCGTGTGCAGTGAATGCAGCGCGTCATATCAGTAGAAATCAAGGGCCCTAATTCCTTATCGGGTATCACGCGCTTTCTTTCCGCATAACGTGACACGCCTTTACCGTAACCCATGGCGATATCTTGAAGTTCACACTCGCCTCCCTGATCACACACGGGACAATCAAGCGGGTGATTAATCAATAAAAACTCCATCGTTCCCCTCTGTGCGTCCAGCGCCAAAGGAGACTTGGTGTAAACCTCCATACCTTCGGTGACCGGTGTTGCACACGCCGGCAACGGCTTGGGAATTTTTTTCACTTCTACCATACACATGCGGCAGTTCGCCGCAACGGATAGTTTCTTGTGATAGCAAAAACGCGGAATATCAATACCATGCTGATCGGCAACTTCAATCAGCATGGCGCCTTTGGGTGCCGACATCTCTGTGTCGTTGATAAATAGCTGAACCGTTTGTATAGACATGGGTCGCGCAATGATTAGCTAAGCCGCAATACTCTCTTTGGCAGATGCACCCACGATGCTGCGGCCATATTCGATATAGTGGACGAATTCATGGCGATAGTGTTTGATAAAGCTATGCACCGGCATGGCCGCCGCATCCCCTAATGCACAAATTGTTCTTCCTTCTATCTTGTATGCGACGTCATCTAATTTTTCTATGTCATCCAAATTGCCTTCACCAGTAACAATACGAGTAAGCATGCGATATAGCCAACCCGTACCTTCCCTGCAAGGTGTACATTGACCACATGATTCAGAGAAATAAAAACGTGAAATACGCCGCAAAACTTTGACCATGTCGGTCGTATCATCCATTACCACAACCGCACCGGAACCCAGTAGAGAACCTGCCTGTGCGATCGATTCGTAATCCATATTCGTGTCAAGCATGGTTTCACCCGGAACGACTGGAACGGATGACCCTCCAGGTATAACTGCCTTTAACTCGTGCCCGGTGCGCACTCCGCCGGACATTTTGAGCAATTCTGAAAAAGGTGTACCAAGTGGTATTTCAAAGTTACCCGGGCTATTCACATGCCCCGATACAGAAAAGCATTTCGTACCGCCGCTTTTTTCCACGCCCATGGAGGAAAACCACTCCGCCCCTTCGCGCATAATGCTCGGCACGGATGCAAACGTCTCGGTGTTGTTAATCGTGGTCGGCTTT
Source organism: Gammaproteobacteria bacterium (assembly GCA_965242685.1). GTDB lineage: Bacteria > Pseudomonadota > Gammaproteobacteria > UBA4575 > UBA4575. The sequence continues at coordinate 946,851 of OZ251487.1, forward strand.
CCATAGAGACCGACATTAGCCGGAAAAGGAGGCTTGAAACGAGGCAAGCCCTTTTTACCTTCCAAAGATTCAAGCAACGCGGTTTCTTCGCCACAAATATAAGCACCCGCACCTAAAACGTCATACAAGAAAAAAGTAACCTCTGATCCCAAAATCTTCTCGCCCAGATAACCTTCTTTATACGCCTCATTCAATGCTTGTTTAAACCGAAGATACGGCTCATCAATAAACTCGCCTCGCAAATAGTTGTAGCCTATGGTTGCACCCATGGCATAACCGGCAATGACCATCCCTTCAACCACGGCATGTGGATTGAACCGCAAAATATCGCGGTCTTTACATGTGCCCGGCTCTGATTCATCCGAGTTACACACCACATAACTTTGTATACTTGGATCTCTCGGCATAAAGCTCCATTTCAATCCCGTGGGAAACCCCGCACCCCCTCGACCACGCAGACCCGAGGCCTTGATCTGTTCAATAACTTCGGCAGGCGGAATCTGTTCGCGCAAAATTTTCTCCCACGCTAAATATCCGCCCACACGTCGGTAGTTTTCCAGCGTCCAGGGCTGTTTGAACTGAAGCGTCTGGTAGCAAACGTTATTTCGTTGCATAAACTGTGATAGTTAGTTTAGTTTGCTTAAAATCTTGTCGACCTTTGCAAGCGTTAAATTTTCATAATAGACATGGTCTATTTGCATCATCGGTGCACCACAACAAGCAGCCAAACACTCTTCTTCACGCTTCAGGTAAAACCTGCCATCCGCCGTACTCTCCCCCAAATCAACATCGAGCTTATCTTTTAAGTGTTGAACAATTTCATCCGCGCCATTCAACATGCACGACAAGTTCGTGCACACCGAAATAGTGTGCCGGCCTACGGGTACAAGTTCATATATTGAATAAAATGAGGCAACTTCGTACACCGAAACCGCCGGTATATCCAAATATTCAGCCACGGCATCCATTTGTTCGACGGGCAAATAACCAACCTCATGCTGTACGGCATGTAACGCCCCCAATATTGCCGATTGTTTTTGATCGGCTGGAAAGCGTTGCAACCAGTCATCAATCTCTTCACGCACAGCCACGGATAAAACGTCTGATTTCTCTTGCATTGACACCTTTGTCATCGGTCAATTTCTCCAAATACAATATCTTGCGTGCCTATGATTGCAACGACGTCCGCCAACATGTGCCCACGCGCCATCTCGTCCAAAGAAGATAGATGAGCAAACCCCGGAGCACGAATTTTTAAGCGGTACGGTTTGTTAGCGCCATCAGAGACTAAATAGATGCCAAATTCACCTTTGGGATGCTCAATTGCAGTATAAATCTCGCCGGTAGGAAGGGAGTATCCTTCCGTACATAACTTGAAGTGATGAATCAATTCTTCCATGCCCATTTTCATATTACTGCGCTTTGGCGGAGCAAATTTATGATTGTCTACCACGACAGGGCCCGGGTTTACGCGCAGCCAATCTACACACTGTTTAATAATTCTGTTGGACTGACGCAGTTCCTCCATACGTACTAAATAACGATCATAACAATCGCCGTTCACGCCAACCGGAACTTGAAAGTCAATAAATTCATAGACCTCGTAAGGTTGTTTACGGCGTAAATCCCACTCCACGCCTGAACCACGCAACATCGGGCCGGTAAAGCCCAACTGCAACGCGCGCTCGGGGCTCACGATACCGATGTCAACAGTCCGTTGTTTCCATATCCTGTTTTCCGTCAGCAAAGTCTCATACTCATCTACGCAAGTTGGAAAACGCTTCGTAAAATCTTCGATAAAGTCCAGCAACGAACCGCTCCGAGACTGATTTAATCTATCGATATCTTTTTTGTCATGCCATCGAGACTCAACGTATCTCGGCATTGTATCCGGCAAATCGCGGTATACCCCTCCAGGACGATAGTAGGTCGCGTGCATACGTGTGCCCGAGACGGCTTCATAGCAGTCCATAAGGTCTTCACGCTCACGAAAGGCATACAGAAAAACTGTCATTGCACCAATGTCCAGTGCATGCGCTCCCAGCCACAACAGATGGTTCAATATGCGCGTAATCTCGTCAAACATAACCCGAATGTATTGCGCGCGTATCGGTGGATTAATATCTGCCAGCTTTTCAATTGCCATTACATACGCGTGTTCATTGCACATCATGGAAACATAGTCGAGTCTGTCCATGTAGCCGATACTTTGGTTGTAAGGCTTGCTTTCGGCAAGTTTTTCAGTTGCGCGATGCAATAGGCCAATATGAGGGTCGGCGCGTTGCACAACTTCACCGTCCATCTCTAATACCAATCTCAGTACACCATGCGCAGAAGGGTGCTGCGGGCCGAAATTCATGGTGTAGTTGCGCAGTTCAGACATCAGGTTTATCGGGAACGGATTCAAAACGGTGATCATCGCGAATCACCTTTGGTACGGTAACTCGAGGTTCAATAGATACCGGTTGATAAATTACCCGCTTTTGTTCGGGGTCATAGCACACTTCTACATGACCAATGAGTGGGAAATCCTTGCGAAAAGGATGTCCGGTAAACCCATAGTCGGTCAAGATGCGGCGCAAATCGGGATGGCCTTCAAAAACAATTCCGTACAAGTCAAAAGCTTCGCGCTCATACCAATCCGCGGATGCCCACACGTCAATCACTGAAGGCAGCGTTGGAAAGTCGTTATCCTCACAAAAGACCTTCACCCGTAACCGCTGATTATGTGTAACCGAAAGCAAATGGTACACCACAGCATAGCGAGGACCATCTAACATCCGTTGTACCCGCTCATCATCAAAGGTGAAACGCCCGAAAGTAGCCTTCTCTACACCCCGACTAAAACCGGATGAGGTTGCCGTCTCGGTATCCCATTCGTCTATGCCAAACTCCAAGTAATCAATACCTGCTAAATCAACAAGCTGTTCAAACTTGAAATCAGATACCTCACGGAGCTGCAACATGACCTGCTTGAGGTGTTGTACGCTAACGACTATGGTTATTTCATTATTTTTGACTTCGGCAGACTGCAATAACGAGGCGAAGGTACGCTGTAAGGCTTCACAAAGATAGCTAATCCTGACTTGCACGGAAAACCCGTATTACTCAGCGAGCAATCGTGTTGGTACGGCGTATTTTATTCTGCAGTTGCAGAATTCCATACAGCAATGCTTCGGCGGTAGGCGGACAACCAGGTACGTAGATATCTACCGGAACAATACGGTCACAACCTCTTACCACGGAATAAGAATAGTGATAATAGCCACCACCATTGGCGCAGGAGCCCATAGAGATAACCCATTTAGGATCAGCCATTTGATCATACACCTTACGCAACGCCGGTGCCATCTTGTTGACAAGCGTACCGGCAACAATCATAACATCGGACTGTCTCGGGCTCGGCCTAAACATCACACCAAAGCGATCCAGGTCATAGCGTGATGCGCCGGCATGCATCATTTCTACTGCACAACATGCAAGCCCAAACGTCATCGGCCACATTGAACCCGTGCGTGCCCAATTGATCAGCTCGTCCAGTTTTGTAGTAACAAACCCCCGTGCCAAATGACCTTCAATACCCATAATGTATCTTGCCGAATGGCCTAATCCCAATTCAGTGCACCCTTTTTCCACTCATAGATAAAGCCTACCGTAAGAACGACAAGGAACAGCGCCATGGCCAAAAATCCAATCAAACCTACTTCCCGAATTGCAACCGCCCACGGAAATAGAAACGCTATCTCTAAATCAAAGATAATAAACAAAATTGCCACCAGATAATACCTCACATCAAACTGCATACGTGCGTCTTCAAAGGCTTCAAACCCACATTCATAGGGTGAATCCTTTGCTTCATCCTTGGTACGCTTTCCAAGAACAATGCCCAGCAGCATGGGAATTAACCCCATAATTGACGCAATGACAATAAAGATTAATATAGGTAGATAGTTCTGAACCATTGTAACCTCTTAGGTTCCCAGCATTGCCCTTGACTTACCTCTTCCCCATAATACCTTTCCAGGCTGGAAACCAAGAAGCCATAGTATGCCACTGTCACATTTTAACCACGCCATCAGAGCTTATTGTGACGGTATCAAAAAAATTCACCTAACAAAATGCTTTTACATAGTGCATCTACTAGGTCCTGGTGCCGATGGCCGGACTCGAACCGGCACGAGGTCGCCCTCACTAGCCCCTCAAGCTAGCGCGTCTACCAATTCCGCCACATCGGCCTTTATATTGCAGTACTTAATAACCAAGGCCTCTTAATCAATTAATCTTTACTGACAGGTTATAAGAAATCCCTACATGGATAACATGTATTTTTCGTGAGACTATGACATAATGAATTATCTTGTTTTGTTTGTCGATCTTGACATTAACGGAGGAGCTACTGGTGGCTGAAAACAGTGATACTAAAAAATTCGATACGGTTGCCCTTATTGTAGGCGTCGTAATCGTTCTATATGCGATTGTGATGGCGTTTATTTTTTAATCGCCTATTTCCCAACGCGAGGCCAACTCAGCAAGTGGGTATATAGCAGTATTGAGCTAAAATGAACGGAAGCATTTATAGTATGACGTAATATATGCGGGCCAAACGTTATGCCGTCCGCCCAACCATCAACATAAAAAGCGGCAATAAGAATAAGCTTCCCACAATCGCCTTTTTCAATTCAATATACTGCTTTAACTACTCTGGTACGTCGTCCAGAGCCGCGTCCATCTCAGGCCTTTTCAGTAAATCTTCTTCATCTGTGCGTGATACGGGGATGTCTTGATTTGCACCTTTTTCATTCTCGGCATCCGATACTACCCCGACGGATTCCTGGGTCATATCTTTTATTACACTTTCGTCAACGGGGCGATGGCTCGCAAGATAAGCAAGTATTAGACTATTAACAAAAAACAACGTCACTAAAACGGCGGTTGCATGAGTTAGAAAAGATGCAGAACCACGTGCACCAAACACCGTACCGGATGCCCCGCTCCCGAATGCAGCTCCAACATCGGCGCCCTTTCCTTGCTGAATAAGTACCATGCCTATAATGCCAATGGCTAATAAAACGTCAACGGTAACTAGGATGCTGTATAACATTGTTATGCTCGTCTATAAGCGAAAAATTGTAATAAAAAAGTTAGCTTGTAGCAGTTGCAATTGCGATAAAGTCTTCCGCCTTGAGTGCAGCCCCACCAATCAAACCGCCATCAATGTCATCCTGCTGTAACAGCTTTTCTGCATTATCTGGCTTCATGCTTCCACCATAAAGAATTCGTATACTTGCCGCAATATCTCTATTCAGCACATGGAGCTTATTACGAATAAACCCGTGAACTTCCTGGGCCACACTCGGCGTCGCTGTGTGACCGGTGCCAATTGCCCAAACAGGCTCATACGCAATCACTGCACCCCTGAACGCCTCAATATCCAGGCACTCAAGTACGGCGTCCATTTGTTTCGCAATAATGTGTTCGGTATGGCCATCTTTGCGCTGCTGCAAAGTTTCACCAACACACAACACTGGTACTAAGTCATTTTCCTTCACCTGCACAAATTTTTTTGCTACCACTTCATTGCTTTCATGGTAAAGATGTCTTCGTTCTGAATGCCCGACAATGACATATTCACAACCGAACTCTTTTATCATTGCTGCCGCAACTTCACCTGTATAGGCGCCACTTTCCTGATCCGAACAGTCCTGGGCACCCAGCGAAATATTCGTATCACGTATCAATTTTTGTACATGATCCAAGTAGACAAATGGCGGGCATACTACCAGCTCCGCAGCTGTAATGTTTGGCAATTGTTTGATAATTCCAGACAACAGTACTGAAACTGATTCCAAAGAACCATGAAGTTTCCAATTTCCAGCTATCAGTGGGCACCGCATAAGTCTAGTGGCATTTTAAGGGCACACAATTGTGCTTGTATCACGCAGCACAGAGATATTGTTGAACAATGACGACTAATAACGAGGGCTAAGTATACGCTGTTCGTCTAGCCGAGTGCTTCTCTCCTACAGGAATCCGAAATGCTATCCGCGATTTCCTTAGCCCAGCCCTGTACTACCGAGGCATCAAAGCCTTCAACCATAACCCTTACCAAGGGCTCAGTACCAGATGGTCGTATTAGAACACGACCACAATTCTGCAAACAAGACTCGGCATCTTTTACGGCCTGCTGTACTCCCAAAACACGGCTAATATTATTTTTTAATGATATCGGAACCGAAACATTGATATGCGTTTGAGGATATTTTTCCATCCCTGACTTGATCTCACACAGTTTTTTGTCGCTGTGAATCAATATCTGTAACACTTGTAATGCAGCAATAATCGCATCACCCGTAGTCGTTCGACCCAGGTAGACGATGTGGCCCGAAGGTTCTCCACCTAACTTCCAGGAATTAGCCCGTAACACTTCCATCACGTGCCGGTCACCTACTGCCGCACGTTTGAATTCAATTCCATGAGATTGCAAGGCACGTTCAAGTCCAAGGTTGCTCATCAAAGTCCCCACCACACCACCACCTAAAAGATGCTGCAACTTTAGTGCGCGTGCAATGATGTATAATATTTCATCCCCATCCACCACGACACCCTCATCGTCAACCATGATGAGTCTGTCGCCGTCCCCATCAATGGCAATCCCCAAATCAGCACGATGTTCAATCACCGCCTCTTGTAATAACTCAGGGCTAGCAGCACCGCTCTTGTCATTGATATTTAAACCATTAGGCTTGTCTGCAATGCTAATAGTCTCCACACCAAGCTCTGAAAAGACTTTTGGTGCAATGTGATAGGTAGACCCATGCGCGCAATCAACCACAATCTTCAAATCATTTAACCTGGTATGCGTGGGGACCGTGCTTTTGCAAAATTCAATGTAGCGCCCAGCAGCATCATTTACCCGCTTCACTTTGCCAAGGCAATCTGAACTGACCACCTTTAGCGGCTGTTTCAGCTGAAGCTCTATTTCATGCTCCACTTTCTTGGATAGTTTCTTCCCATCCGCTGAAAAAAATTTTACGCCGTTATCATGATAGGGATTATGTGATGCACTGATTACAATGCCTACCGCTGCCCGCAATGTTCTAGTCAGATAAGCAATTGCGGGGGTGGGCATGGGCCCCAGCAACCGGACGTGTACCCCCGCCGAGGACAAACCTGCCTCAAGTGCAGATTCAAACATGTAACCTGAAATACGAGTATCCTTTCCGATCAAGGCCAAATTTTTCTCGCCTTTACACAAAACATGCCCTACAGACCAACCTAGTTTCAACACGAAATCAGGGGCCATTACGGCATCACTGCCAACACGACCACGTATCCCATCCGTACCAAAATATTCAAGTCCCATAAATCTTGCTTATCTGTCGCAAAAAGTAGATGAAAAACTTTTATGAATACGGCTACCTGCGTGCGCTTGCAGCTCTACATCAAGCAAACAAATCAATGCTCACTGGCCGCACCCCCGATCACTTCTGAATCTTTTCGAGTTTTCTCATCTGCCGAAGTACCCACTGTAGTATTATCTGCATCAAACTCGTCATCCCCCCAACCTTTGGGAGCACATGGCTCTTTACCGCCCATGATGTCATCAATCTGTTCTTTGTCCAGTGTTTCGTATTTCATTAGTGCCATAGCCATAACGTGGAGCTTTTCTATGTTTTCTCTGATCAGACAAAGCGCACGATTGTAATTCGTGTCAATAATCCGTCGCACTTCTTGGTCAATTGAATTGGCAGTATCGTCTGATACCGTTTTATGTTGAGTAACCGAATGACCTAAAAATACTTCCCCATCTTCGTCACCATAAGCAAGCGGCCCCATTTTTTCTGACAAACCCCATTTTGTTACCATGGCACGCGCAATTTCAGTCGCTCGTTCAATATCATTTGATGCACCTGTAGTAACCGCTTCATGCCCAAAAATAAGTTCCTCAGCTACACGTCCACCAAACAGGCTGGAAATCTGACTCTCCAGACGTTGTTTACTATGGCTGTAGCGATCATCCTCAGGCAAAAACATGGTAACTCCCAACGCGCGTCCACGCGGAATAATCGTTACTTTATAAACTGGATCATGCTCTGGCACTAATCTACCAACAATGGCATGACCAGACTCATGGTAGGCGGTGAGCTTTTTCTCTTCATCACTCATCACCATTGATTTACGCTCTGCGCCCATGAGAATCTTATCTTTAGCACGTTCGAATTCCTCCATATCGACGGTACGCTTATCGGCGCGTGCAGCAAACAAAGCAGCTTCATTAACAAGATTCGCTAAATCAGCGCCTGAAAACCCTGGTGTACCTCGTGCAATAAAGTCGGCACGTACATCCTTACCAAGCGGCACCTTACGCATGTGTACCTTTAATATTTGTTCACGCCCACGGATGTCCGGTAACGGAACCGTTACTTGACGGTCAAAACGACCCGGGCGCAACAATGCTGGATCCAGTACGTCTGGCCGATTGGTCGCCGCAATTACAATAATGCCTTCATTGCCATCAAAACCATCCATTTCTACCAATAACTGGTTAAGCGTTTGTTCGCGCTCATCATGCCCCCCGCCAAGCCCGGCACCACGATGCCGGCCTACTGCATCAATCTCATCAATGAAAATAATACACGGTGAATGCTTTTTCGCCTGAGCAAACATGTCGCGCACGCGAGATGCACCTACGCCTACAAACATCTCAACAAAATCAGAGCCGGAAATCGTAAAAAACGGCACCTTAGCTTCGCCAGAAATTGCCTTGGCAAGAAGTGTTTTACCCGTGCCTGGCGGGCCTACCATCAGTACACCACATGGAATTTTGCCACCCAACTTCTGAAATTTTCCCGGATCACGCAAAAACTCTACCAGTTCAGATACCTCTTCCTTAGCTTCTTCCACTCCCGCTACGTCGTGAAATGTCACGTTGATTTGGTCTTCACTCATTAGACGGGCTTTACTCTTCCCGAAAGACATGGCCCCTCTACCCGTACCACCTCCTTGCATTTGACGCATGAAAAAAATCCATACGCCGATAAGCAACAGCATAGGAAACCAGCTAATCAAAATGTCGAGAAGTAATGAACGTGGCTTCGTTTCACCCGCCTCAAAGTCGACGCCGCTGTCAAGCAGGTCACTGACTAACCCTGGATCACCCGGACTAATCGTTTCAAAGTTTTCACCGTTTTCATACTTGCCCTTGATATGACGGTCATCTGGATTAATTAACACTGACTTGACGTTACCGGAACGAACCTGCTCAATAAATTCCGAGTAATGAATAGTGGCCGCCTTTTCCAGACGTGGCGCAAAATTATTAAAAACGGTCATTAATACGGCAGCAATTACTGCCCACAGCAACAAATTTTTGACCATATTATTCAACTACACATCTCCGTTTCATCAACAACTGGTTACCATCCCTAGACCATACTATAATTTAATTCTCCTCGCCAATGCATATACCTCACGACTTTGATGACGTGAAGCCTTGGGTTTACAAATCAATACTTTGTAAAATTGACTTCGTAACATTTTTATATAGTCATCAAATCCAGCCCCTTGAAACAGCTTTATTAAAAGACTACCACCAGAAGCTAGCACCTTGGTACTAAAATTGAATACTAATTCTGCAAGAAACATAGATCGCGACTGATCTACGCTTCGTATACCACTAATATTGACAGCCATGTCACACAAAACAATATCTACTTTGCTTTGACCAATAACCACGCATAAAGATTCATACAATGCAGGTTCAGTAAAGTCACCTTTAAGAAACAAAACATCTCCAATGGTATCCATATCTAATAAATCTGTTGCGATCACCTTACCTTGGGAACCAACCCGCTGCACTACGTATTGGCTCCATCCCCCTGGTGCCGCCCCTAAATCAACTACCACCATCCCAGTTTGTAATAAGTGATATTTCTCATCCACTTCTTTTAATTTAAAGGCCGCGCGGGAACGCCATCCTTCACGCTTGGCGCGTCGCACAAATGGATCATTAATATGCTGCCTGATCCAAGATTTACTAGGCAACTTTATACTCCAAAAAAACTATAAGCCCCCACATGCCGTTTAACTTGTGCAGAAGGGACACAAGGAACGAATGCGTTAACAGTATGGGGGAAGTATGCTGAATAAATCAAAAGCTATTCAATGCCATAACGCACCTTAATTATCTGGTAGTTTTTTTCTCCCACAGGCGCGCTAACTGTGATCCCTTCCCCTTCTTCCTTGCCAATTAATGCTCGTGCAATGGGCGAGGTTATCGATATCATCCCCTGCTTGATATCCGCTTCATCTTCACCTACGATCGTATAAGTTGATCGCCTTCCATTCTCTTCATCCTCCAACATCACGGTGGTACCAAAAACAACTGTTCCGGTAGCATTAAGCTTCGTTACGTCTATCACTTGTGCATTGGACAGCTTACCTTCAATATCTTTTATGCGTCCTTCAATAAAGGATTGCTGCTCGCGCGCTGCATGGTACTCTGCATTTTCTTTCAAATCTCCATGCGCCCGTGCAACAGCAATCGCTTTGATAACTTGGGGACGTTTCTCAGATTTAAGTTGCTGCAGTTCTGCATGCAATTTTTCCGCGCCTTGCACAGTAAGAAGGGTTCTGCTCATAAGTAGAAATTTATTACGCCACAGACAGGGATAGAAATATCCTCAAAATAAACATGTGTGTTTAACACGCACTGGCGGCATGCAAATCTTGCAGCTGATACACTTGATACTCGCCCCGATTACGCATTGCCGCTATTAAAGCCCAAGCACCTGAAACGGTAGTGGTATAGCATACCTTACGTTGCAGTGCTTCTCTGCGAATGGTAAACGAATCCGCAATAGCTTGCTTACCTCTCGTCGTATTGACAATTAAGTCGATTTTATTGTCAATAATCATGTCTACGATATGCGGTCGCCCTTCCCTAACCTTATTCACTGCACAACACTTTACACCTCCATTGCTCAAGCTTTTCTCGGTACCCTTGGTGGCAAGCAAGGTAAATCCCAATTTTTGCAAGTGGCGTGCAATTTCCACCGCTTGTAACTTATCTTCATCGCGTACACTTATCAAAGCATTGCCACCTTCGGGCAATGATGTACCCGCAGCAAGTTGAGATTTTCCAAAGGCTTCTCCAAACGTCTTGCCTACCCCCATAACTTCACCTGTTGATTTCATCTCGGGCCCCAGGATTGGATCAACTCCACCAAATTTAATAAACGGGAATACTGCCTCCTTAACAGAAAAGTTCCGTGGCACACGCTCACGTAGCACACCTTGTTGACGTAAAGATTTCCCAACCATACAGCGCGCGGCAATTTTCGCAAGCGGAATCCCTGTAGCCTTAGATACAAATGGAACAGTGCGCGAAGCACGAGGATTTACCTCTATCAAGTATACACTTTTATCTTTAATCGCAAATTGAACGTTCATGAAACCCACAACGTTCAAGGCCAACGCAAGCTTGTGTACCTGTGCCCGCATTTCATCTTGCACGGTGTCGTTTAGACTGTACGGCGGCAGTGAGCAAGCACTGTCACCTGAATGGATGCCGGCTTGCTCGATATGCTGCATAATGCCACCAATCAATACTTCTTTACCGTCACAAATTGCATCCAAATCAACTTCCGCTGCATCATCAAGAAAATGATCAATAAGGACGGGCGCATCACTAGATGCTTGTACGGCTGCATCCATGTAGCGTTCCAAATCAGACTGGTTATAAACAATTTCCATTGCTCGCCCTCCCAATACATAGGATGGACGCACAACAACCGGATAACCAATTTTTTTCGCTGCGGCAACAGCATGTCCACTGCTTGTTGCGGTCGCGTTTGAGGGCTGTAATAAATCAAGGTGATTAACGAGTTGCAAAAATCGTTCGCGGTCTTCGGCAAGGTCAATTGAGTCGGGTGAAGTTCCAATAATTGGAACACCTACGGCTTCCAGCGCGCGCACCAGTTTTAACGGCGTCTGCCCACCAAACTGTACAACCACCCCATAAGGCCGCTCTACGCGCACGATCTCCAACACGTCTTCCAATGTCAACGGCTCAAAATATAGCCGATCGGACGTATCATAGTCGGTTGACACCGTCTCCGGATTGCAATTCACCATGATAGTTTCGTAACCCTCTCCACGCAATGCGAACGCTGCATGCACACAACAATAATCAAACTCGATCCCTTGCCCAATACGATTAGGCCCTCCCCCAAGAACAATGATTTTTTTGTTGTCAGTTGGCGCGGCTTCACACTCTTCATCATAGCTTGAATACATGTAAGCAGTATTGGTAGCAAACTCCGCGGCACAGGTATCTACACGCTTATAGACAGGGTAAATATTCAGTAAGCACCTCATGTCACGGACATCTTTTTCACGGCATTGCAACAGCTTCGCAAGTCTTCTGTCTGAAAATCCTTTTTGTTTTGCATCACGCAGTGTAGCTTCATCTAAACGGTTCAGTTGCCTTCCATGAAGCTGCACCTCAGTATCAATCAATTGTCTGATCTGTACAAGAAACCATGGGGCAATTGCAGACAACGCGTGAATTACATCTATACTGTATCCCATTCGCAATGCATCGCCTATAAACCAGAGCCGTTGAGGCCCCGGTTGTTGTAACTCCAGTTCCAGCAAAGTTCTACCTTCATCGCTATAGTCGGCATATACGGGGTCTAGGCCATCCACGCCAATTTCCAATCCGCGCAGGGCTTTTTGAAATGATTCCTGAAAGGTACGCCCTATGGCCATCACTTCGCCTACGGACCTCATTTGTGTACTAAGCCGGGTCTCGGCCTGGGGAAACTTTTCAAATGTGAAACGCGGTATTTTTGTCACTACATAGTCGATACTGGGCTCAAATGACGCTGGAGTCATGCCACCCGTAATTTCATTTTTTAACTCATCCAGGGTATAGCCAACCGCAAGCTTTGCAGCAACTTTGGCAATTGGAAAACCAGTAGCTTTGGACGCCAGTGCCGAAGACCTCGACACTCTGGGATTCATCTCAATAATTATCAAACGCCCATTTTGTGGGTGAACCGCAAACTGTACATTTGATCCGCCCGTATCAACGCCAATTTTACGAAGCACTTTGATCGAAGCATCCCGCATGGTTTGATATTCCTTATCGGTAAGGGTCTGCGCCGGCGCGACCGTTACCGAGTCACCAGTATGCACGCCCATCGGATCAAAATTTTCAATTGAGCATACAATGATGCAATTATCGTTTTGATCACGCATCACTTCCATTTCGAACTCTTTCCAACCCAACAACGACTCTTCCAGCAGCACTTCCGTGGTAGGCGACAGGTCCAGCCCATGCGTAACGATGGACTTGAATTCTTCTACGTTATAGGCAATGCCGCCACCACTTCCGCCTAAAGTAAATGAAGGACGTATTATGGTTGGAAAACCAATACCTCGCTGCAGTCGTATTGCCTCCTCCAGGCTATGCGCAAGAGCAGAATTTGCGGATTGCAGACCAATTTCATCCATTGCGTTACGAAAAAGCTCACGATCTTCCGCCATATCAATCGCAGATTTATCGGCGCCGATCATCTCTACTGAAAATTTCTCTAAAACAGCTTCCCGTTCCAGATCCAAGGCACAGTTCAATGCCGTCTGTCCACCCATAGTAGGCAATAGTGCATCAGGGTGCTCCTTCTCGATAACTGCCGCCAAAACTTCCCACGTGATAGGCTCGATATAGACTGCATCGGCCATTTCAGGGTCCGTCATGACGGTTGCCGGATTTGAATTTACCAAAACTACTCGATACCCCTCTTCCTTGAGTGCCTTGCAAGCTTGCACGCCTGAGTAATCAAACTCACACGCTTGGCCAATGACAATCGGGCCGGCACCAATGATCAGTATACTCTTTATATCTGTCCGTTTAGGCATGGCTATTTTTGAGAAGCACGCTTACTCGCCATCATTTTTATAAACGGCTCGAACACTCGCCGTGCGTCCCAAGGACCGGGACTGGCTTCAGGATGCCCCTGAAAGCTATACGCCGGCCTTTGCGTATGCTTGATTCCTTGTACAGAATGGTCAAACAACGAACGATGGGTAACTTGCAAATGATCAGGAAGCGAATTTTCATCAATCATAAACCCATGATTCTGACTACTTATCATCACTGCACCACTAGACACGTCCTGCACTGGATGGTTCGCTCCATGATGACCAAATTTCATTTTGATGGTGTAGGCACCACAGGCCAAACCCAGTAATTGATGACCAAGGCAAATCCCAAATGTAGGCACACCTTGATCAACAATCTCCCTGACTGCCAGGATCGCATAGTCGCACGCAGCAGGGTCACCCGGGCCATTGGAAAGAAAAACACCATCAGGCCGCCTGTCAAGTACTTCTTTTGCTGATGTGGTCGCAGGCACTACTTCAATCTCACATCCATGATCATAGAGAATTCTTAAAATGTTACGCTTTATTCCAAAGTCATAGACCAACACCAAAAATCGCTTTGTTATACGTTTGACTCGATAATCGTTCTGTATTGACCAACTCCCTTCATTCCAGGGATACACCTCGCTCGTTGTAACTTCTTTGGCTAGATCTACGCCCCTTAATCCGGGAAAACTTTTTGCCGCCTCAATAGCTATGCTCTTTTTTATTTCACCCGTAACAATGGCACCGTTTTGTGCACCTTTTTGCCGCAATATACGAGTTAATCGCCGTGTATCAATGTCGGTAATGGCGATAACGTTCTGACGTGCCAGATAATCAGGTACGCTGAGTTGGGAACGCCAACTGCTAGGCTGCTCAGATAAATTACGAATAACAAGTCCACTTGCATAGACACGCGCAGATTCCTCATCGTGTATATTCGCCCCTACATTGCCAATGTGCGGGCACGTGAAAGTGATAATTTGTTTTGCATAAGAAGGGTCCGTGAGAATTTCCTGATAGCCCGTCATTGATGTGTTAAAGACTACTTCGCCAACCGCAGTGCCTTCCACACCAACGGATTTCCCCCAAAAAAGGCTCTCGTCTTCCAATGCCAACAAGGCAGGGCAATCACTCAATTAGTCTTCTCCTTTCAGGCACACATCGGGTATACACAAAAGCAGGATGGCAGCAAGCTGTCTGGTATCAAATATGATACCTTTGATGAAACAAAAGGGTCGTATACAAGGATTGTATACACAAGAATCTACAAAACTAGAAATAAGTGGATCCTTTTAGGAAAAATCAGGTCTATCAGATTGCCAACACGTTTTGCATGTCATAAAGCCCGGCTGTCTGCCCCGCTACCCAAACCGCAGCACGCAATGCGCCTTTTGCATAAGCCGTACGGTTAGTAGTCTTATGCGTGATTTCTACGCGTTCACTGAGGCCACAAAACATGACGGTATGATCACTAACGATGTCGCCTGCCCGTATAGTCTCAAACCCAATGGTCTTTTTATCGCGCTCACCCATGTGCCCCTGCCTCCCATAAATAGCACACGTATCCAGATCCCTGCCTAAACTTTTGGCAATTACTTCTCCCATACGCAACGCCGTGCCTGACGGGGCATCAACTTTATGACGGTGATGGGCATCAATAATTTCCACGTCATACTCATCGCCCAGTGTCTCTGCGGCCGTTTGCAAAAGCTTCAGGCATAAACTCACACCTACACTCATATTAGGCGCAAATACGACTGCAATCTCTTTGCTGGCTTGACGTAGTTTGTGTTTTTGATCCTCATCAAGTCCAGTAGTGCCTATCACCATGGGTTTCCCATAAACACGACATACTTCAAGTGCTTGCATGGTGCTCTCAGGAACGGAGAAATCGATTAGGACTTCAAATTTTTCATGATGCTTTGTCAATTCACCAGAGATGACTTCAATCCCTTGCAAGCCTCCTATACCGGCAACGACGGCGGCATCTTGTCCTACTGAACCAGAAGATACTATGTCAAAGGCCGCTCCAAGCCGAACATCCTCATCACCAGTCAGACTTGCACGAAGGAGCTCTTTCCCCATACGGCCCCCAGCGCCATTTATCGCTATGCTTGTAGTCATTTCCGCATGAAAAAATCAAGAAGTTCCTGGTTCATACCGACTGTGTAAATTATGAATTACACTCCCACAGGCCCCATCAGGGTGCATTTTCAACGAAAACCATATCTACCCTACCTCGTTTCAAAGCTAAAACTTTTATCAAAGCCGGTAGTAGCTATACCTTGTCACTGCAACCAAGATTTAAGATCGTGAAAAAAGTCTTTTACATTGTCTTTCCATGAATACGACCTTGGGCTGTGCCGGTTTACATCTTCTCTGACTTCCTCGGCAAACGTTTCTAATAACTCTTTCTGTCGTTTAGTCAAGTTCACCGGAGTCTCCACAATAACAGTACACAGCATATCACCCACTGCACCGCCTCGTACCGGTTTCACACCCTTACCCCGTAAACGAAACAGCCTGTCCGTCTGCGTCTCGGCGGGAATTTTTAACTTTATCTTGCCATTTAACGTCGGCACTTCTATTTCACCACCAAGTGCCGCCATACTAAAGTCTATAGGCACCTCACAATATAAATCACTTGCCTTACGAGTGAATAACTCATGTTCACGAACGGATATCTGCACGTAAAGATCACCAGCCGGCCCATTATTCGGTCCAGCTCCTCCCTCGCCCGATAAACGAACGCGGTCTCCGGTGTCCACTCCGGCGGGAATCCTGACGGACAACTTTCGGTTTTGACTGACAAGTCCACTACCCAGACAATAATCGCATGGAACACGAGTCACTTTCCCTTTGCCCCGACAACGGCGGCAGCTCTGTTGAATCGTAAAGAAACCCTGTTGTATATGTACTTGACCACTACCACCGCAACTATTGCAAGTTTCTACACTAGTGCCCGGTGCAGCACCAGAGCCATCGCACCTGTTGCAAGCGGTTTGTTGTGGAATTTCAATCGTAGGTTGTGCACCAAAAACAGCCTCCTCAAGAGTTATTTCTAAATCATACTGAATATCTACACCGCGATAAGCACGCTGCGAGGAGCGCCGCGCACTCCCGAAGATGTCTCCAAAAATATCACCAAAGATGTCACTGAAGTCTGCGGTGCTGCCCGCCGGCCCACCTTGCACCCCAGCATGACCAAACTGGTCGTAAGCCTGACGCTTTTGTACGTCCCCTAAAATTTCATAAGCTTCCTTAGCCTCTTTGAATTTCTTTTCAGCGACATGATCTCCAGGATTGCGATCCGGATGATATTTCATTGCTAAACGACGGTAAGACCTTTTTAGGTCACCTCCATTCACGGAGCGGTCAACTCCTAACACTTCATAGTAATCTCTTTTTTCCATCTCGGCTTACACAGACAAAAACCTGAATCGCATATACAACACCCAACCACCATCAACTCAATTTCTGCTTTATCTTACTAGTCACAACCCCCAAATTATAACGCCGTTATCCGGCGATCATATTTCCTTCAATGATCACCGCATAAAATCATAATCAGGTTTTTTTATCGTCTACTTCTTCAAACTCGGCATCCACGACATCGTCGTCCGCAGCCTTGGTACTACTTTTCTCGTCATATGCTCCGTTGTTGGTGGCGGCATCCGTATCGGCTTGTGCGTACATGTGCTCGGCAAGTTTTCCTGAAGCTTGGGCAAGTGCCTGGGTTTTTGCCTCAATCACATCTTTGTTATCCTTATCCAATATGGCCTTGAGGTCCTTGATCGCATTCTCAATTTGCAAACGGTCTTCCTGTCCAACTTTATCACCCATTTCTATAAGTGATTTTTCAGTGGCGTGAATCATTTGATCAGCCTGGTTCCGTGCAGCAATGAGTTCTCCAAACTTTTTGTCTTCCTCGGCATGCGCCTCAGCGTCCTTAACCATCTTGTCAATTTCATCATCGGACAAACCGCTGGACGCCTTGATAACAATTGATTGCTTCTTACCGGTTGCCTTGTCCTTTGCCGAAACATTAAGTATACCGTTGGCGTCAATATCAAATGTCACTTCAATTTGAGGCGTGCCTCGGGGTGCCGGGGGGATATCGTTCAAATCAAATCTACCCAATGACTTATTTGCGACAGCTTGCTCACGCTCGCCTTGCAACACATGTACGGTAACTGCCGTTTGATTGTTTTCTGCGGTAGAAAACACCTGCTGTGCATTGGTTGGGATAGTGGTGTTTTTTTCAATCAGCTTAGTCATCACGCCCCCTAGGGTTTCAATACCCAAAGACAAAGGCGTAACATCAAGTAGTAACACGTCTTTAACATCACCACCGAGCACGCCCGCCTGAATTGCGGCACCGATGGCAACGGCTTCATCCGGATTCACGTCTTTACGTGGTTCTTTACCAAAAAAGCCCTGTACAACTTGCTGTACCTTAGGCATGCGTGTCTGCCCACCTACCAAAATGACGTCATTGATATCCGACGCAGAAACGCCCGCATCTTGCAAAGCCTGTTTACACGGCGTGATTGTGCGTTGTACCAATTCATCCACCAACGACTCTAGTTTCGCGCGCGTAAGTTTTATATTAAGATGTTTAGGCCCTGATTGGTCGGCCGTAATATATGGAAGATTGACTTCGGTCTGTTGGCTTGAAGACAGTTCAATTTTTGCCTTTTCTGCAGCCTCTTTCAGCCTCTGTAAAGCGAGCGGATCGCTATGCAGATCAAACCCTTGATCCTTCTGGAATTGGTCAGTGAGATAATCAATTAAATGCATATCGAAGTCTTCACCACCCAAGAATGTATCCCCGTTCGTAGACAACACCTCAAATTGATGTTCGCCATCCACTTCAGCAATTTCAATGATCGAAATGTCAAAAGTACCCCCACCTAGGTCGTATACGGCAATTTTGCTATCACCACGCTTTTTATCCATTCCATAAGCAAGAGCTGCCGCAGTAGGTTCATTGATAATTCGCTTTACGTCCAGACCAGCAATTTTTCCCGCATCTTTGGTTGCCTGTCGCTGCGAATCGTTGAAGTATGCAGGCACAGTAATCACTACTTCAGTCACGTTTTCACCAAGGTATTCCTCAGCGGTTTTTTTCATTTTCATCAGTATGCGTGCAGAGATCTCAGGTGGTGCCATCTTTTTACCACGTGCCTCCACCCATGCATCCCCATTATCAGCCTTGATAATGTTGTAAGGCACGAGTTTGATATCTTTCTGCACCTCTTTTTCATCGTAGCGACGTCCAATCAAACGTTTGATTGCATAAAGAGTATTATTGGGATTGGTTACGGATTGACGTTTGGCGGCCTGACCAACAAGTACCTCATCATCTTCCGCAAATGCGACAATAGAAGGTGTAGTGCGATCGCCCTCACTATTTTCAATGACTTTAGATGTGGTCCCTTCTATAACCGCTACACAGGAGTTGGTGGTGCCCAAATCAATACCAATTATTTTACCCATCGCTTAACTCTCCAAGAAAATTTTCATACATTAAAGGTTCTGCTAATAAACCTTTACGCAAAATCCAGGTCAGTCCCTGGTGATTCAGAATGCAGTTCTGTTCTGAACCGAAGTATCATATAGATATTGATATTGGGGCATTTTTTCGTAATTCAACTTATAAGGCTGAATCTTATCCATAGAAACAGCTCCCATTACTCAGCGACCTTCTCCGTTTTCTTAGCAACGATCACCATCGCAGGTCTCAATAACCGATCATGCAGGGTATAACCCTTTTGCATCACATTGATTACCGTGTTGGGCTCGTGGTCGTCGCTTGCCTGCATCGTCATCGCCTGATGGAGATTAGGATCAAATACCTCACCATATGGGTTGACCTCCTCAATAGAAAACTTCTTCAGTACGGTGGCCAACATCTTGAGTGTCAGTTCCATGCCTTCCCATAACTTTGCGGCTTCTACATCACCTGCCCCTAACCCTAATTCCAAACTATCTTTAACCTGCAGCAACTCGCCGGCGAATCTTTCAACTGCATATCTATGTGCATTCGATACATCACGTTGTGCACGCTTGCGCAAATTTTCCATCTCGGCCTGTATACGCAATGTCTTTTCACGATATTCGGCCATCTTCTGCTGCACTTCTTCAAGCTCTTGAATCACGCTTTCTCGATCCACTCCCTGCTCTCCCTTGGGAGCCAACGCATCACCCATAGGAATATCTTCCGTGGCAGAACTTGTATCTTCCATATTTTCAATCGATTCACTCATAGTGCGATTCAGTTTACTCCTGATTTTTTACTTTCTCTCAAGCTTAGCTACCATTTCCGTTTGGAGACTTACTTCTCTATATCGCCGTTTTAGTTCATTCACAACTTCACGCCACTAAAATAGCAGCATGTTCACGAAATTCAAATATATGGACTAATTTTGACTATGTAAGGCTTCGCTCATAAGCCTAGCCGTTACATCAACGATAGGAATTACCCGATCATAAGACATCCGTGTAGGGCCCACCACCGCGAGCACACCCATAACCTCATCTCCTACTGTATAAGATGAAGTAATAACGCTGCAATCATCCAATATCTCATAACCCGACTCTTGACCAATAAAAATTTGTATCCCCTGTGCACAAATACACCGGTCCAATAAGCGTAGAAACTCCCTTTTTTGGCCAAAGGCATCAAATAAACTCCTCAATTTCTCGATATCTGATAGATCGTCATACTCCATCAAGTTGGTTTGACCGACTACCACGTAGTCAGGTTTTTGGGTGTCAGACTCCGCAAATACCTTTTCTCCCATTTCAACAGCTGAGCGCATCAAAGCATTCATATGTTCACGAACGCGGTCCAATTCATCTAGAATTTTCTGCCTGGCTACAACCAGGGACTGACCAGCACATAGCTCGTTCAGGTAGTTCGCAGCCTGCTGCAATTCTGACGAGGTGTATTCACGGTCAGTATGTAAAATTCGATTTTGGACTTCCTGTTTGTTCGTCACCAAAATGGCAAGAACACGGTGATCGGAAAGCGGCAAAAACTCAATCTGACGAAATTCAGACCGCTCGTGTCTGGGTATGGTTACCACTCCTGCCATGCTAGTCAACCCGGACAACAACTCTGAAGCACTTTCTACCAAACTACTTACACTTTGCGCAGAGTTCAAATTTCGCTTCACCTTTAATAATACCTCTGTAGTAAGCGGCTGTACTTTTAGCATCGTATCAACAAACAGGCGATAGCCTTTGGTAGTAGGTACTCGACCTGCAGATGTATGAGGAGATTCAACAAAGCCCTTCTCTTCCAGATCAGCCATAATGTTACGTACGGTAGCCGCACTGATATCCAGCTCGGACAGTTTGGCCAAGGTACGCGAACCCATCGGTTGGCCTCTTGAAATATAACTTTCTACCAGTACCTTCAGAAGCCACTGAGTGCGTTCATTTAATGAGCAACTGGAACTTTCGACTGCACGCATGATATTTGCCACTTCCAACAAGATTTAATGACCCATCTACGAGAATGCCAAAATATAATATAGCTTTAATACTACATGTTAAGACGCCATGCCGCTAGTTTAACCGTGCATTCCATGGTAGCTTTTAATTACACCAGATTATTAAACACAGCCGTGAGCCAGTTTTCCAAAATCGGGATTATTTCAAAGTCTGAAGACCAGCACATTACTGGTACAGTACTCTCACTCTATCGGTATTTATCGAGGAAGTCCTTGGAAATATACGCAGATGCCACATCAACAAAACTGATCAATCACGCATCATTATGCTCTCACGAAACTAGTCAAATTGCCGCAAACAGTGAACTTGTAATTGTCGTTGGAGGGGACGGTACCCTCTTGTACGCCGCTCGCAGCATAATCCAGAAAAATGTTCCGTTACTCGGAATTAATCTGGGCCACTTGGGGTTTCTTGCAGAAATCAGTCCGCATGAAATTGAAAAACAATTAGATCAAATTCTGGATGGAAACTATGTAGAAGAACGCCGTTCCGTATTGGAAGCCAGTCTGATTAGAAAGGGCAAGAAGATCAGTACCTACACGGCCATAAACGACGTCGTTGTACACATTATGCAAATGGTACGTATGGTTGAAATAGAAACTCGCGTGAACAATCAGCATCTCAATACCCTTCGTGCGGACGGCTATATTGTCGCCACCCCAACGGGGTCAACAGCTTACGCACTTTCGGGAGGAGGCCCGATCTTGCATCCCGACGTAAACGCCATCGTGTTAGTACCAATATGCCCGCATACACTAAGCAACCGCCCGATCGTAGTTGATGCGAATAGTCAAGTAGAAGTACTCCTCCTGAAAAAAAACCGTTATGCTGCACTTGCTTCCATTGATGGACAAATCAACATGGATTTCATGCCGGGAGACAAGCTACAAATCAAAAAAGGACAGCCCGAATTGAGACTGCTGCAGCCGAAAGAATATAATTACTTTAGTGTCTTACATGAAAAACTATACTGGAGCACACCCCCACACCGCGAACACTCCTGAATACTACGTACCAAGCCAGCGGTATGCTTAAATCCATTTATATCAGCAACTTTGCAATCATTGACAAACTTGAACTGGACTTTTTCGCTGGCATGAGTGTACTTACCGGCGAAACCGGTGCCGGAAAATCAATCATTATTGACGCACTTTATTTGGCACTGGGCAGCCGAGCCGACCGCTCTGTGGCGCGTGACCCAAACAAAAAAGTTGAAACTGTAGCAGTGTTTGATATCAGCGCTGCAACACAAGCCATCACCTGGTTGAAAGAACATGATTTCTATACAGGGTATGATTGTATATTACGTCGCGTTGTTTTAAGCAACGGCAAATCCAAAGCGTATATAAACGATTCCCCTTGCTCGGCAACCATGCTGCACCATATTGGCAGCCTTTTCATAGACATCTACGGACAGCATGAACATCAATCACTTATACACAAAGATAAACAACGGGAACTATTGGACAGCTTTTTCGATAATGAAGAAAAAGCTGCCAAGCTGACAACGCTTTACCATCTTTGGAAGGACTTGACTAATAAACTACAAGATATTGAAACAAAATGTGAAAATACACGTTCACAGTTAGAACTATTACAGTACCAGCACCAAGAACTTGAAAGACTTGACGTAAACAAAGACGAATATGAAAAGCTACATGATCAATACATGCGCTTGAGTAATGCCAAAGAACTACACAAAAAAAGCATGCGCGCCTCACTGCAACTGGCCGGAGAAGACGATAACACCCTTTATGATCAGCTCTACCACATGATAAGCGAGCTCGAAAAATTCGTCTCCGTTGATGCAGAGCTTAAAACTCCCCTGGACAACTTACAAAACATTCACATACAGCTTAAAGACACTGCAAGCACGCTGCGTAACTATGCAGAGCAACTATCCTTCGACCCTCAAGTGCTACAAGCACTGGGGGAGAGAATTGCGACAATAGAAGAAATTGCACGCAAGCATAAAGTCAAACCTTCCCGATTATTTTCGCTACGCATGTCCATAGAAGAAAAGCTGAAAACACTTAAAAACGAACGTGGAGACACCGCAAAAATCAAAAAATCAATACATGAAACCGAGTATCAATACCAAGCCCTAGCAAAAGAGATCAGCTCCTCAAGAAAACAAGCGGCAGATGAACTAAACGAAAAAATATCCGACTACATGCAATCCTTGGGAATGCAGGGAGGACGCTTTCAAATAGACGTGCAAACCAAAAATTATACTGAACCCACCCGCAACGGCCTGGACGATATTCAATTCATGGTCAGCACCAACCCGGGACAATCATCACAGCTGATGAGCAAGGTTGCATCCGGTGGAGAGCTATCAAGGCTTAGTCTTGCCATACAAATCACTACGGTCAACAACTTAAAGATCCCGACCTTGATTTTTGACGAAATTGACACAGGAGTGGGTGGTGCAACGGCCGAGGTAGTCGGCAAGCACCTACGCAAGTTGAGCAACGAAGCACAAGTATTTTGTGTAACACACTTACCCCAAGTTGCCGCACAAGCACACCATCACTACAAGGTCGACAAGCAGGAACGGAACAGCGCCATCACCGCGAAAATCTCACACCTGGAAAAAGACGCACGCATAAAAGAAATCGCGCGTATGCTGGGTGGTATAGAGATGACGCAAAATACCCACGAGCACGCCAAGGAAATGTTGTGCCAAATTAGAACCTGACAAAACATGAACCACTCCAGAAAAATAATTTTCGTACTATGCCTTGTATTGTCGGCATACGGATGCCAAATCAAGTTACCGAAAATCTACAAAATAGATGTACAGCAAGGCAATGCACTTGAAGCCGAGCTGGTAGAGAAAATAACACTGGGCATGAACAAAGAGCAGGTACATTTTATACTTGGCAGCCCTTTGATCGTTGACAGTTTCCATCCGGACCGATGGGACTATGTATATTTACTCACCCCCAGTCATGGAGAACAGCAACTTCGTCAGTTGACGATTATTTTCGACCGCAACGAAGTCATGGATATCATGAAACGCAACATCTCTGACGCCGTTAAAGACAGTAAAGATTCCAAGTAAAGGCCATTCGTCGCATTAACTCTGCTGCCCCTGGGCGGCGGCGCGTCGGTGCCGTGCTTTCATGGGGTTGCAAGACAACGGTCGATAAATCTCTACCCTATCCCGGTCGAGCAGAGCTTGGTCCAGCCCCACAACTTCCCCGAATATCCCAGCGTTATTCTTTAACAGATCAACTTCCGGATATTTACCTAAAATACCTGACTCTTGTATAGCTTGCAGTACCGTTGCCTGTAAAGGCAGCATCACTGAAACGACTTCTTGCCGATGAACATGGGCATAACAAACGGTGACCGATATAAATGGCTTATTTGTCATACAGTTCTACGGCTCTCTGAGAAAAAAGAGCGACCAGTTTGTTGGTGAATTGGTTAAAGATCGGCCCGAGGGTCACCTCATAGAAGCGTTTGGAAAACGCAAACTCCATATCCAGTTCAACCCGACATGCACCATCATCAATCGCATGAAACTGCCAACTCCCTGTCAAGTGTCTAAACGGCCCGGTCACCAGGTACATAGTAATTTTTTCGTCCTCTACCAACTCATTACGCGTAGTTAAAGAGGCCTTGATACCCGAGTTGGCAAAGTGCAAGGTGGCTTGTTTCTCATGTTTACTTTCCTTGTCAACATCGCATTTTACGCACCATGGTATAAAGGCGGGATAAGCACCCACGTCGTTGACCAGCCGATACATTTGCCTGGCCGAATAAGGCAACAACGCACTACGCCGCACATGAGTCATACAAAGGCAACCGAGTACTTAAAAGACCTTCTCAAACACTCCGAGGACGTGTAAAAAGACCAGAATAACTCCTGCCGGCGCAATGTATCTGGCAAGAAACCGCCACATTTGATACGCACTTTCATACCTTATTTTCAATTCATCTCGCCGTGAAGATTCACGCATCACCCATGCGACAAACAGACAGATTAAAACTCCTCCCAACGGCAGCATAATGTTTGCGGCCAAGTAATCCACCAGGTCAAAAAATGATTTTCCTTCCAGGAAAGAACCATCCAGAAATGCAACCTTTCCCCACAGATTAAACGAAAACACTGTACCCAGGCCAACTGCCCAGACTATTGTTCCGCAAAACAGGGTGGCTACCAAACGCGACAGAGAAAACTTTTCAACCAACCAGGCAACTGCCGGTTCAAGCAGGGAAATCGCCGAAGTCCACGCTGCAAAAACCAGAAGTATAAAAAACAAGGTGCCGAACAATACACCACCGGGCATGTGTCCAAAGGCAAGCGGCAGTGTATTGAATATCAAACCCGGGCCTTGACCGGGCTCCATGCCATTTGCAAATACGATTGGGAATATCGCCAAACCTGCCAAGATAGCGATCACCGTATCCGTGATCGCGACCTGAAAACTGGTTTTAGCAATGGAAACCTCGCCGGGCAGATAGGCCCCGTACGCCATGATTGCCCCCATACCCAGACTTAGCGTGAAAAAGGCATGCCCCAAGGCCTTCATTACCACCTCTGGATCAGTCAGCTTGGAAAAATCCGCAGCAAACAAAAATGTGAACCCGGCATAAAACTCACCTTCAAAAATCGCATATATCACCACTATCAGAACTAAGATAACCAAGGCCGGCATTAAAAGACGCACCGCGGTCTCTAGGCCTTTTTTTACGCCACCGGCCACCACCAGTATGGTCAACACTAGAAACAACGTATGCCAAAGTAACAACTGCTTAGGGCTGGCGACCAAGCCGTTGAAAATTGCTTCCGACGCATCACTGCCGATGTCCACGAAAGTGCCACCGCCCATTTTTATTACGTATGCCAATCCCCAGCCGGCAATCACACTGTAATACGAGAGAATCAGAAATCCCGTCAACATCCCCATGATCCCTACTCCCGCCCATAACCTGCTTTTATTCTCCTCCGCCGCCAAAGCCGTCATGGTGTTTATCGGACTGCTCCTACCCCTGCGCCCCAGCAGCACTTCCGACATCATCACGGGAATCCCAAGCAAGGCAATACAAACCAAGTACAGCAACACAAATGCGCCCCCACCATTCTCGCCTGTAATATAGGGAAACTTCCATATGTTCCCCAAGCCCACTGCAGAGCCCGAAGCAGCTAATACGAAGACAAACCGAGAAGACCAATAACCGTGAATTGATATCCTTGAAGCAGCCATTATTAAATCGCCGTAACTACTGGATGATTGACCGGTACCGAGAAAAAGTACTCGCTTATATTATGAATTATCGCAGACGCTTTGTACATGTCATAATTGGAGGGTGACAAAATCCAAAAAACAATCAAGTTCTACTATTGCGGTCAACAAGAAGGCCTTCCATGATTACTTCATCATCGAACGACTCGAGGCCGGCCTGGCACTTGAAGGTTGGGAAGTAAAAAGTCTGCGGGAAAAAGGCATCCAATTGAAAGAAAGCTATGCACTGCTCAAAGACATGGAGGCATGGCTTTTGGGAGCTCACATCAGCCCCTTACCGACGACTTCCACGCACAAAGTGGCAGACCCCAGGCGAACGCGTAAATTATTGTTGCACAAACACGAATTGGCCAAGCTGGTCGGAGCGGTAGAGAGAAAGGGCTTTACCCTCGTACCCCTGTCAATGTACTGGAAAAAAGGGAGAGC
Organism: Gammaproteobacteria bacterium; assembly: GCA_965242685.1. GTDB lineage: Bacteria > Pseudomonadota > Gammaproteobacteria > UBA4575 > UBA4575. The sequence goes on from OZ251487.1 coordinate 973,988, forward strand.
CAAACTTGAGATCGGGGTCGCCAAAGGCAAACAAAAACAGGACAAACGTGCGACGCTAAAGGAGCGGGACTGGCAGCGCGACAGGCAGAGACTATTGAAACATGGGGGGTGAGATTAGGGAATTATGGACAACCCATAAGTAAGTGACCGAACTTGCTTGTCGTCAATTTCGATCTTAATGGGCTCGGCTAATAAACCGCAATCCCGTGCGCCGGCAGGAGTTCTTTCAGCACGTAGTAACGGTGTAGCGCGGCGGCCTGGTGAAACCGATAGACATGGGTTTCTGTACCCAGCGTTGAAGTCTTCAGTTCATGGAATTTGTCTTTTTCACGCTCCCAATCTTTGTGGGAGTAGCGGATGTCCTTCACCTCGCCGTCTTCGGCTGGATAGAGGTCGCTCTTGGCAATCGCCGTCCGCCATTTTTCGATACGGTCTTCCTTTCTACCTTCAAAGCGTAGAATCTCATCTACCTTGCCCTTAAACTGCTCAAACGGTTGAGGCGCTGTGTCGGGGTTGTCGTGGTAGTAGCGGTGCGTGAAGTCGGAAAGGCAGCGGTGCAGTTTTTCACACCCTTCCAAATAAGTACGCGGGTTGTCGCGGTCGACGCTGCCGTTGTCGGGACGCGGACGAACAAACTCGACGCGCCAGTGAAGGTATGGCCGATCCGGGTAGGTGAAGGTTCCGCCGTGCCCCAAATTTTTCGCCCCCTTTTCAAGCAATAAGCCTGCGAAGGAGCGTGTGGTGTGCTTGACAACAAATGCTACGATCTTATTCTCTATATAATTTTTGATTTCCTTGTCCTTAACGTCGATAAGGCTTATCGAGTCGGTGTCCACATCATTGTAGTCGGAGCTAACCCCGGAAAAGCCATAATGGGCGAACGTGTCCAGGTAGACATGGGCGGCAATACCGAGCAGTTCGAGGCCAAAGGCCGGTTTCTCGGCGCACACCTTGTCGCAATGATGCGTTATCATCTCCCGGGCGATGGCACTGTCCTTGACACACAACAACCGCTCTTCCTGCGTCTCTCCCACTCCGCCCGGCAGAAAGTGGAACGGCACCCACACGCGGCGCTGTTCATACTCCCTACCGAGGTTGAATAACCGAGCAATCAAGCGGCACAGCCTCCCAACCCAAACGCGGCGATGTTCATACGGTTCGATTCGCGCATTGATTGCGCAATCCTTGGGATGGTGCGCCGTGGCAATGCCGTATAACAGTCCACCGTCCGGGTGATTCTGGCTGTCTTGGTGGTTGGAGTCGTCTACAAATTGCGCGGCATACGCCAAGGTCTTGGCGTCCTGCACCAGAAGACCCGCCGCCCGCGCAAGGGCATAGGTGCCGTAAAAGTGCATATCAACCTGCATTGCTTCTTCCTGGATGAAAAAGTTATCGGGGGCGCCGCCAGGCTATTTTACGCCGCAACTAAAAATACCCGACGCAGCTGCCTTGCTGGTCGCTTCAATGCAGTCGCTATAGGATTCAAACTCTTCTTCCACTGCGGAAGGCATGGCACCCGCGCTTGCGTAGACTTCACCTATCCAGATACCGCCTGCCGCTCCTTCATTACTACTAGTTATTTCCTCTCCACAGCTGAAAAGAACGAAAGACAGAGCGGTAAACATGAGCGCCAACAGTTTCTTTTTCATAGTCAATGTCTCGCTAGTGATTGGTAATAGAACAAACGAAATATAACGAAATTTGCACAATACGGCAACTATTCCCGGAATATTTCACTCGGTAGCTTCCTTCTTGACCCCTATGCAACCTGCGTCACTTTCCCGATGAATCTTGTCCAGGAATGCCTTGTGCTCGCGCCGTTCTTCTGCATTTGCGTAGATAATCTTCAATGCCGGTCTCGGTGTCGAGTCTTGCCCGAGGGGCCGGGCCTGCGGCGTCTGTTTTCCGTAATCGGATGCCAGGTTTAACGCCGTCTGACCACCCGTCATCGCTAAATAAACTTCGGCAAGCAAACGGGCATCCAGCAAGGCACCATGCAATTCACGCTTAGAGGCGTCAATTTCATAACGTTCACATAATGCATCCAAACTATTTTTCCGGCCGGGGTGGGTCTTCCTGGCCAGCGTCAATGAATCAATGACCGTGCAACAGTCACGAATGTCGATAACGTCGTGCCCGGCCAGTGACAATTCGGCGTTAATGAAGCCGACGTCAAAATCGGCATTGTGAATAATCAATTCCACCCCTTCAATAAATTGAATCAGGCCAGTGACAATGTCTGTAAATCGCGGCTGGTCTTCAAGCGAATTCCGGGTAATACCGTGCACCTCCAACGCACCTTCATCAATGTCGCGCTCAGGATTGAGAAAGTGATGAAAAGTCCGGCCGGTGACACGTCGATGCATGAGCTCAACACAACCTATTTCAATGATGCGATGACCTTGGCTTATATCAAGTCCGGTAGTTTCTGTGTCCAGTACAACTTGCCGTACCTTGTTCCTTGATGAGTCGTCAACCATTACGGCAGCAGATTATCAATCGCTTCATTGGCCAAACCATCCACCCGTTCATTTTCGGCATGACCGCTGTGCCCCTTTACCCAATTCCACGTAATCTTGTGTCCCTCAACCAATTTATCCAGTTTACGCCATAGATCAACGTTTTTGACAGGTCTTTTTGCAGCAGTCCTCCAACCATTTCGCTTCCAGTTTGGTAACCACTTGCGGATGCCATCCATCAGGTACCGTGAATCGGTGGTAATGCAAATCGTGCAGGGGCGTGTCAATTTTTGCAGCGCCGATACAGCTGCCTGCAACTCCATTCGGTTATTGGTAGTTTCAACTTCGGCGCCTTGTACTATGCTTTCCCTGTCCCCGTAGCGCAATATCGCCGCCCATCCCCCCGGGCCAGGATTGCCGCGACAGGCGCCGTCAGTGTAGATAGTGACGGGTTCCGACATGATCCGGCCATCTGGCAGAGGGTTCCGCAACGTTGACGGGGAAAATGCGATGGTGCGAAGGCTGAGGCTGCGGTCTGGGCGTAAGCGTAAGAACACGTTTTTGGGCAACAAAAATCTGTAACCCGCCCAAGTTACCTATCTTGTAGCGATCAACTTTGCCGAGAAACGCCAACCGTTGCTGAAAACGAAGGTTTTGTACCGGCGGGGACAACCCCGCGTGTTCTATTTTAATTACTGTGAAACCCAGTAATGAAAGCCAATCCCTGAGGCGATATGCAGTGTAGAAATGGCCCGTCCAGGGTGCGCGCTTGCTACGAAACAATATCAACTTTCCCAAACCCATCATACTGACGGGATTGAACCCTATCAATACGATATGGCCATCGGGAATAAGCACCCGGTGTGCTTCGCGTAGAACTTGATGGGGATACCGAGAAAAATCCAGAGTGTGCGGAAGCACAACCAGATCCAATGTATCTTGAGAAAAAGGCAACGCCAGCGGGTTCGCTATAACATTGCCTTGTGTGGAATTCATCGTCATGTAAATTTTTCGATTTATGGTACTGCTGCAAAGTAAATCCACATTATCGGCAAGTATGCCGATTTGTAAGGCATAATAGCCAAACAAGCGCGGTAATAGCTGTGCTAACTTGTGCTGCAACTCATCAGCCAGCACCTTCCCCGCCGGACCTGCATACCAATTGTGCAACTGCTTGATAAATTCGACAGAATGTACCGGCGCGGATTCTTGCATAACGTAATTCTCCGTTAAAACAAAAATTAGGGAAAGTATAAAGAAAAAAGTAGCGGGTCAACCATAAACGAAACCACTTCGAAGCTGAATTTTTCTCTCTCACAAGCTAACATTTTCCACATTACTTGGTAGGCGGTACCAGTTTCGGCACCGCACGCAACAGTTTTTTCGTATATTCATGCCGTGGATAGGTCAACACCCGCACGACCTCACCTTGTTCAACAATTTTACCTTGATACATCACTGCCACATAATCTGCAAAGTAAGCCACCACCGACATATTGTGGGTAATAAATAGGTAGCTGACGCCATACCGGTCTTGCAGGGCATTCAATAAATCCAGGATCTGTGCCTGCACCGAAACGTCCAGGGCACTCGTCGGCTCATCACAGATAATAATTTTCGGATTGACGGCCAGTGCCCGTGCAATACAGATGCGTTGACGCTGTCCTCCCGAAAATTCATGCGGGTAACGTAGATAGGCACGCTTGTCCAAACCGACCTGCTCAAGCAGCTCCAATACTCGCCGATTACGCTCATCTTCATCAGTAACCACGCCAAGCGCTTTCATTCCTTCTTCAATAATTTCGCCGACTCGCATGCGGGGATTCATGGATGAATAAGGATCCTGAAACACAATTTGTAAATGGGTACGCTGCTCAAGCAGCCGTTTGTGACTGATATCATGAATAGGTACGCCTGAATAAACTATCTCGCCAGAGGTAGGCTGCACCAAGCGTAAAACACCTTTGCCTACTGTCGTTTTGCCGCTACCCGACTCCCCTACCAACGAGAGGGTTTTACCGGCGGGCACGTCAAGCGAAACACCATCCACTGCTTTTACATAGCCCGTCACGCACTTCAAAATCCCCTTACGAATCGGGAAATGAACCTTTAGATTACGTATGGACAAAAGACCATCGCCGTTGATGCCTTGCGCGAAGGTTTTGCGCATCGTCTCTTCAGCGCGATTGAGTAACGGCTGACCACGCTTCCCCATGTCTGGTAAAGCGGCAAATAAACTCCAACTGTATTCGTGCCGCGGCGAGGAAAAAAACACCTCGTTGCTTGACTGCTCGACAATTTCCCCTCTCCTCATCACGGCCACGCGATCCGCAACTTGTTTTACCACGGCAAGGTCGTGGGTAATAAATAAAATCGTCATTTTCAGCCGTTGCTGAAGATCTGCGATCAGCTCTAGCATCTGCGCTTGTATGGTTACATCCAAAGCGGTGGTGGGTTCATCCGCAATCAATAGCTTGGGGCGGCAAGCCAAGGCAATGGCAATCATTACCCGCTGCCTCATCCCTCCCGACAGCTCATGTGCATAGCTATCAATAATGCGCGCAGGTTTTGGAATCTTCACGGCATCCAATAAATCCAGGGCACGTTGCCGAGCCTGCGTCTTATTCATGTTCTGATGACGAAGCAATACTTCTGAAATCTGTTTGCCTACCTTTACGACTGGATTTAACGAGGTCATGGGCTCCTGAAAAATCATGGAGATGCCGCTACCGCGAACGTTGCGCATCTCGCGCTCAGGCAGGTGCAAAATCTCGACACCGTCAAAACCCACTCTTCCCGATGTGATGCGTGCGGCGGCGGGTAAAAGCCGAATGATAGAAAGCGCAATAACCGATTTGCCACTCCCCGACTCACCAACCAATGCAAACGTTTCCCCTGCATGAATCTGAAAACTGACATTCTTTACGGCGGTAGTCACGTCATGTCCGGACTTAAATACAGTCACCAGGCCGTCTACACGCAACAAGGGGGGGTTAGACATACCTATTTTTTTGCTAGGCGCGGGTCCAATGCATCACGCACGACGTCGGCGAACAGATTGGCAAACAAAACCAGTGTAAACATGAAAAACAACGATGCGGCCAACGGCCACCACACAACGGGCTCGCGCGCCATTTCCAACCTTGCGCTGTTAATCATGTTGCCCCAACTGTTCATCGTCGGATCAACACCTATATTGATATAGGACAGCACTGCCTCGGCCAACACCAAACCACTAAAATCAAGCACCAATGTAATCAATACAATGTGCATGACATTGGGTAGAATGTGCCTAAATATAGTTTGACTGGAACGCACTCCAAAAGCCGATGCGGCCTGAATGAAATCAAGCTCGCGCAACTTCAGCGTCTCTGCACGCAATAAACGACATAGCCCCGTCCAGCTCGTCAAACCCAATATCAGGCACAAAAACAACAAGCGTAAATCCGCCCGATGTATCAGGTCGGTAAATGCTTCGGCATGCTTGTTCATATATACGTCCAACATGAGTACCGCCGCCGCAATAAGCAGCACTCCGGGAATAGAATTAAGTGTAGTGTATAAGTATTGAATTACATCATCGACCCAGCCTCGAAAGTATCCCGCCATCACACCCAGTGCGACAGCAAAAGGAAACATCAAAAGCGTTGTCAACGTACCAATTACCACCCCGGTGCGAATGCTTTTAAGTGCTTGATAAAGTACGTCTTCACCTACTTTATCTGTACCGAGAACGTGGTATTTTGCGGCCCACTCGCTTCCAATAAACAGTATCAGTAAGATAATTGCCAAAACAATTGCGGCAGTCTTCCACGGAACTTTAAAGTCATTACAGAATACAGCCTTAACCGTGTTGCCCAACGTCATCTTTGTCTTTGAAGAGAGATAAAGACACAACAGTATAACGGCCACGCCCCATGCATTGACTGCTTTGCTCGCGCCAACAAAGGCGAGTTTGAATATATCGACGGCTTTTTGATCGTCAGAGTTTTCAAGATGCGCCGCCCCCCAGGACAAGCGAGGATATATGCGTTGCTTGGTGCCATCGGGCAGATATACAGTCTCCTTGGCATACAAGTGCGTGGCAAAAGGTGCGGAGTAGGTCTTTTCGGCATGCAAACGTAAATCGGCTACCATAAGATCAAACACACTTTGGATCTCACCGCTGTATTGCCGCTTACCCGACTGCTCGGCCCGATGTTCCAGTAGCGGGTGAAAATGCACTGAATCCAACAGGGCAATCCCAATATAAACCGATAGAATCATCATGGAAATGATTCCCGTCTTGCTACATACAACCTGCCGCCAAGGCTGGCGCAAGTGCGGCTTCCGCATCGCATACAGAAAAAAGACAAGAACGCTCAGTAATACACCAAAAATCAGAATGTCTGTGAGCAAAAAGGCGGGCTTACCAAGCACGTGCTCAACCAAGCCTTACTCTGGGATCAACAATGGTGTAGGAAATATCCGTCAATAACAGACCAACGATGTATAAAAAGGCCCCGAGAAAAACCATGGAGCGTACCACGGCAAAGTCCTGCCGATTAATGGCATCAATGGTATAACTGCCCAGTCCAGGTATCCCAAAAAATGACTCGGTAATCAAGCTGCCCATGAACAACAGCGGCAAAATCACTACTACCCCGGTAAGGATGGGGATCAGCGCGTTGCGCAAGACGTGTCGAAATAATACCATTTGTTCCGAGATGCCTTTGGCACGTGCCGTGCGCACGTAATCCTTATTGATTTCCTCAAGAAATATGGTTCGATACCACCGCGTGCTGGAACCAATGCCGCTAACGACACCGATCATCACTGGCAAAATCAAAAATTTAATCCCGAAAATCCCGCTTTCAAAACCCGATATGGGCACAATACGCAAAACTTTGCTCATGATAAATTGGCCACCAATGATGTAAAACAAACTTGAGATTGACATCAATGCCACACATGTAACCACTGCCCAATAATCAATGTACGTGGCACGAAAAAATGCAATTAACAACGCAAATGTAATGGTTACCAGCAAACCGATTATCAGCTGCGGTACAGCAATGGCCAGACTTGGCCACATACGCTGACGAATATCAAAACTGATATCACGGCCGCTGTCCGAGCGTCCAAAGTCGAATACGAATAATCGTACCGACTTGGTATAAAAAATAGTGCGGGTAATTTTTCCCGTGCCTTGCTCTTTATGGTTGTAAAACAGCGGATAGTGATATCCGCGCTCACTTTTCCAGTCTTCAATCTGCTGTTCCGTAACGTGCTTCTGCCCCAAAAAAACGCGCGCCATGTCGTCGGGGGAATTCACTATAAAAAACAGCAAGAAGGTAATGACGTTTACGCCAATCAGGATTGGAAGTGCGTACAAAACCCGACGAAAGATGTATGCAATCACTTTACCGTACTTCGCTCACGCCGATTAAATTCAGCCACTGCCGGGATAAAAGAAACGACAAGAAGGATAAATAAAATAACCAGCGGCCAGTAACGCGGTTGGTTCCATTGTGCGCGTTTTATCTTTCTTAAATCACCATCCACGCGCTTGTATTTCAAGAGATTATTGGCCATCAAGTTAGGCTTGACATTTTTGTACCAGCCATGAAACAAGGAAAATGCCTTGGGATGAAACCCCCACAACCATGGTGCATCACGTTGTAAAATTCTCATCATCCGCTGGATAATGCGCAGGCGTTCAGGGCTGTTTTTCATATTTTTCATCTGCTCAAACAAATAATCGAATTCAGGGTTCTCGTAGTTGGCGGCGTTCTCGCCGTAATGCTTTACTTTCCCGTTTGGTCCATATAAAAGAAAAAGAAAATTTTCAGGATCAGGATAATCGGCATTCCAGCCCCACTGAAAAATCTGATTGGTACCGTTGCGCATTTTTTCCTGGAAACGGTTATAGTCCGTTGCGCGAATGACCAGTTGAATGCCCAGCTTTTGGTATTGCTTTCGCATCCAGTTAAGCTGCGCCTTGGCATCCGACGACGAGGCCGGCGTATCAAAATATAAAATAAGCGGCCCGTTTGTCTCGGTATCAATGCCATTTACATAGCCGGCCTCTGCCATCAATTCCTTAGCATACTCTACACTTTTTCTTTTAGGCTCTCCTTTCACCCAGTCATATACGTACGGGTTGATCCCTTCCGCACCTTCGACATAGCCGAATATTCCGGGTGGAATCGGGCCTTGAGAGGCAATACCACGCCCATTGGCAAAGATGGAGATATACTCCTCATAATCTACCGCAATCGAAATTGCTCGCCGCAACAGACGCGCACGTTGCGAATGCCCGCCTACTACGGGGTCAGTCATATTAAAACCCATGTACAAAATGGAAGTCGCCACCGCAGTTTCCAATTGGATACCCTTTTCTTGCATCAATTCCGTTAGCTGCACGTCGCCCGTAGCGTTAATCTGTATGGCTTGATCAAAGCTGTCCGAAGTTACGCCTGATGCATCATAATAGCCCTGCAAAAACTTGTTCCAATACGGGATGTTCTCCTTCTCCAGGCCATAGACGGCCCTGTGCACAAGCGGCAAAGGCTTACCGGCATCTCTCAATAGACCTGCCTCAACGTCTTCCGGCTCGCCCTGCAATGGATAATGCTCACCGTGAAAGTTCGGGTTTGCCTCCATCACCATACGCAAGTTCGGATTGTTCTCGGTCAACATAAAGGGCCCCGTACCTATCGGATACCAGTTGAGTGAAATATTGCGTTCTTTCATGCCTGGCTGGCTGTAAAACTTCTCGGCCTCCCACGGCATGGGAGAAAAAAAAGGCATTGCAAGCCAATACACCAGTTGCGGATACTGTTTTTTAATGCGAATTATATAAGTGTACCGATCAACAACATTAACCCCTGTCAAGTCCAAAGCACGCAAATCACGCCAGGTGTTACTTGCATCCTTGTATCGTTCACGCACTCGTTCTTGAAATTCATCGAAACCAATAATGTATTCGCGCATGACGCCGGCTATGGGTGAATGCAAAAAAGGGTTTGCAATTCGCTTGATTTGATAAACGTAATCCGCGGCGGTCAATTCACGTGAACCATGACGCTCAAAGTCGCTTAGAGTGTGAACGCCTTCAAGATCAGACTCTTCCAAATGCAAGTAAACGTGGCGGTTTCTGTCATCCACTACCAAGGCGGGATGGGGTTGATAATAAATACCTTGCCGAATGGAAACAGTATATTCAGAAAAGGCAATTTCAGTAGACTGGTTTTCAGCCACTTCCTCACCATCACTGTTCAGGTAGCGTACTTTTGGCAACTCCGTTGCAGTCAGAGGAATTAACTTGTAGGGACGTAGCAGGTAGTGATACTGCAAAGGAGGTTCATAGATTTGTGCAATAAACTGATACTCATTCGAGCTGTACGAACTCACCGGGTCGAGCCGCTTGGGGCGTTCACTGAAAGATGAGTAAATTACATTGGATGTACCGGTTTCATGGGGATAAGGATTGTTCCAAACCCCATCGTTGCACGCACTCAGCACGCAGAGAATAAAAACCGGGAAGATAATAGCGAAACGACTGTTCACGCAATGAGTTTATGCTAATCTAACGGCGATTGATAAGGCCCTTCCCGCATGACAATTATAGACTATTTACAAACCAAAATAATTCAACTTGATTTCCCCGCACACGTTTCTTCCAGCTTTCATAACCAGCAACGGCGAAAACAGCGATGGGGTTCTTAGCTAAAAAACGCGCCTTGATTGTCGGTATCGCAAGCAACCGATCAATTGCCCATGGTATCGCCGTAGCAATGAAACGTGAAGGCGCCGAGCTTGCCCTGACCTATCAAAACGAAAAACTCAAGCCTCGAGTAGAAAAGCTTGCTGAAGAATATGGTACAAAAATTGTTTTGCCCTGCAACCTGGACAGTGACGGCGAGATTACTCAATTATTCAGCGAACTGAGTAATTCCTGGACAAGCCTTGACATACTGGTGCATTCTGCCGCCTTTGCACCCAAAGAAGAGCTTGCGGGCGATTTTGTAGAATCAACTACGAGAGAAGGTGCAAAAATTGCACACGACATCAGCAGCTATAGCTTAACCGCCTTGGGAAAAGCTGCACGTCCGATGATGAAGGGACACGGTGCCATTGTCTCCCTCACGTATATGGGAGCGGTTCGCGCCATGCCCAACTATAACGTCATGGGTCTCGCCAAAGCTAGCCTTGAAGCGAACATTCGTTATATGGCCTATGCACTCGGGCCCGAAGGCATCCGCGTAAACGGGATATCAGCCGGACCCATCCGTACTCTTGCCGCCGCGGGCATTGGAGATTTTCGCAAAATGCTGGAGCATGTCAGGCAGAATGCACCACTTCGTAAAAACGTTACTATTGAAGAAGTTGGGAATACCGCTGCATTTTTATGCTCCGACCTTGCCGGCGGCATCACCGGGGAAATTACTTACGTAGACGCGGGGTTTAACATCGTAGGTATGACAGGATACGGCTAAATAATTGTAAGCGGGTTGTTGTGGTTGCCGTGGATTGCGGACACCCCCTCATTATAGGCATCCTGCTCTCCAATATTTATTTCTTTATCGTACCACGCGATAGTCGCCGGGTTGTGGCTTAATAGGCGGGGAGTAAAGCATGGCTTCTTGGCACGTCCAATCGGTACATCAAGCGGCCAGAACTTCCTTCTCTCCTTCCGTCCTGGCAATGATCACTGCTCCGCATGAGTCACTGAACACATTGACGCCGGTACGGCACATGTCAAGTACACGGTCCACCGCCAGGATCAGCCCGATCCCCTCGGCGGGTAACCCGATAGCGGCAAGAATAATGGCAATGGCAACCAAACTTGCCTTTGGAACACCCGCTACACCGATAGATGTCATCAATGCGAGAATAACGATAGTTATCTGCTGTGCAATGGTTAAATCCAAGCCATAAGCCTGCGCAATAAAAATTGCGGCCACACACTCATACAAGGCCGTACCATCCATGTTCACCGTTGCCCCCAACGGTAATACAAAGCTTGTTACGCGGTTTGAAACTCCTGCGCGCCTCTCCACACAATCAATCGTCACCGGCAAGGTTGCGGAAGACGAAGCAGTAGAAAACGCGGTCAGTAAAGCCGGGGCCATTGCCTGATAGTGCTTGACGGGATTCACCCCGCCAACAAGCCGTAGCAATAGCGGCATGACTATAAAAATGTGAATAGCCAAGGCGATGAGTACTGTAAAGAAGAAAACCAGCAACGGCTTGAAAGCATCGAATCCAGAAACGACGACAACTTCGGCCAGTAATGCAAACACGCCTATCGGGGCAAACTTCATTACCAATTCGGTAATCAGCATCATGACGTCAAATACGCCTTGCCAAAACGATTGCAACATCTGACCAACGTCTTTTTTGACCCGAGTAATGAAAAACCCGAACAGCAAACTAAAAAATATGATCCCCAGCATTTGTCCTTCTGCCGCGGCAGAAATGATATTTACCGGAACCATGCGTAGAAAAACGCCAACTACGTCGGACGTCGATTTGCCTTCCACCTTGGCAGCAACTTCATCGGTATTTTCGCTTAATCCGAGCATTTCCTTGGCCGGCTCTCCGTCAACAATGCCCGGTTGCGTGATGTTGACCGCGGTGATACCAATCAGGATGGCAAAGGTGCTGGTAATCAGGTAATAGCCAATCGTTTTACCACCGAGCCGTCCGAAGGCGTCACTGGCCCCCAATCCACTTACGCCAACGATAATGGACGACATTATCAATGGAACGATAATCATCTTCAGCGCATTCAGAAACAACGTGCCGACAAAATCAAAGATTGAGAGCAGTGAAATACCTAAAAAGGCGGTCTCAGGTTGAACCACCCACCCGACCAGCACCGCAAGCAGCAATGCAATAAGAATTTGCCAGTAGAGTTTGATTTTCATGGACAGTAATTATACTGTAAATATCGAGACAAGACTAATCAACGTTACACCAAGCAAAAAGCTACAGATTACTTTCAAATACTTGTATATCGGCGCTATCCTTGATCGCCGTGACGACGGCATTAAATTCCCTATATCCATAGTTTATTTGTCGGGATAGCTGAAACGCTTCTTCATCATCAAACTGCTCGGTGCCATCTATCACTTCCTGCAATTCTATTAATGCAAAACTCCCGTCAAACAGTGCCACACCGCCCACTTCGGGGCGACCTGCCCCCGCAGGACGAGGCAACCTAAAAGCACGTTCGATAATCATATCAGGCACGCCGTCATCATCGCGCCGCAACACGCCACTGACCACTGGTTCAAGTGAATAGGTTGCAGACAAGCTTTGCAACGACGCACCAGCCTCCATCTGTGCAAGTACTTCCTGTCCCTTGGCGGCAGCTTGTTCCGCCGCCTTGCGGATGGAAAGTACACCTTTAATTTCTTCACTGACCTCATCCAGTGTTTTTTGTTCGGACGGCTTATGTTCAAGTACTCTGAAAACAATAACGTGACTCTCCGCAACTTCAATCAAGTCACTATTCAGTCCCGTGCCCAGAATATCATCAGAAAACACCAAGGTCCTCACTTTCGGATAGGCAAATATTTCGATGTTGTCATTAGGTGCCAGCCAACCAGTTTGTTGAATCTTCAGATCAAGGCTTGTCGCCGCTTCCTGCAAGTTATCAGGCTGCTCAGCAACCAGATTGGCTAGTTCGTCCGTAATCTCAATGAAATGCTGCCGGGCCAACTGAGCCTTGCGTTCATTGACAATCTGCTCTCTTACCTCTTCAAAAGGCCTTTGCTCGGCCGCTTTTATTTCAATCAGCTGTAGTATTTGAACGCCCTGCCCGGTGCGAACGGGCTCACTATACTCGCCAACACTGAGCCTAAACAAGGCATCTTCCAAATCCATATCGGCAAAATCGCCCACAGCGATGAAGCCAATATCTCCACCCTTTTCCGCCGATAGACTGTCCTCGGAATACTGCATGGCCAAATCAGAAAATGAAGCACCTTCTTTTAATTGTTTAATAAGACCACTTGCCCTGTCTATGGCGTCATCCCATTCCATGGCACCTGCCGCAACCCCATCGGGCACCTTAAGTAAAATATGCCGCGTCTTGCGTAACTCGGCAGTCATATAACGTTCCGGCTGTGACTCAAAAATGGTGCGCGCGTCCTTCACAGCAACTTGAGTCTTATCCTGCAACGCCTCCTCTTCAATTTCGATGTAAGCAAGTCTTACCTGTTCGGGAATACGATACAGCCGTTGATTTTCCTGATAGTAATTACCGACTTCCTCTGCGGAAACAGATACTGTATCAGGTGCTACGCCAACCACCGCATATTCAAGGTGTCTGGATTGTCCAGAAAGCCTTTGAAAATGCTGCAAATCCTTTTTGAGGGTAAATGCAGACATCACCATTGCAGCTTCAAACTGTTTCAATTTTTCTTCTGCGCGAAGCTCCGTTTCAAATCGGGCCTTGCTATAACGCTGAACCTGCAACAGACGTTCATACAAACCTGGATCAAATTTCCCATCTTCTTGAAACTGCGGTACCTGTTGAATAATTTTGCGCAGACGAGAATCACTGATCTGAAACCCAGCATCATTCACTTCTTGGCTCAACAATTCAGTATTCAGCATGATATCAAGGACTTCTGTCTTGATAATGCCCTCGTTAGGGTAAAGCAGGGTATAGTTGTCACCTAAGGCGGACCGTTGCCTTTGTTTATGCCATTGCAATTGGTTATTAAATTCGGGCAGCAGGATTTTGCTGCCGTTGACATCTGCCACGGCCACCGCCGTGGTGCCGCTGCCGAAGTACTCCTGAATACCCCATAACGCAAAAGAAAGCACCAACAAGCCGATAATAATGTAGGCAACAAGACTGCTTGCTTTATCTCGAATTTCAATAAGCATGATTTTTTACACGCACATTACAAACAGGCACGCCCATAGTTTGTAAGTGATACATATTACAGCGAACCAAGTATGAACTACTTGTGCTTCAAGTACCAACAGGTGAATGGCGGAGTGGACGGGACTCGAACCCGCGACCCCCGGCGTGACAGGCCGGTATTCTAACCAACTGAACTACCACTCCTTTAGTTGGTGGGTGCTGAGGGATTCGAACCCCCGACATCCGCCTTGTAAGGGCGACGCTCTACCAGCTGAGCTAAGCACCCTCAAAAGGCGCACTAGTTTACGGCATCTTTCAAGCTTTTTCCGGCTTTGAAGCTCGGCATTTTTGATGCTTTGATTTTTATGGTTTCACCTGTCCTCGGGTTGCGACCCATGCGCGCACCTCGCTTCTTTACTTGAAAGGTTCCAAATCCAACCAGCGAGACAGAATCGCCACGCTGCAAAGCCTTTGAAATTGAGCCAGTCATAGCATCTACGGCACGTGCACTATCTGCCTTGGAAAGACCTGCCTCGTTAGCAACAGCATCAATAAGTTCACTTTTATTCATTTATGGATAAGCTCCTATTGTGGTGGTTGATATTCTTCTAGATATCCACATAATTTATTTAAAGAAAAGAGAAAGGAAAGGCGTATTAAAGTCATACCTGGCATTGATTAATCCAGTACAGATGAAAGAAAAATCATCTCCAGCTTGATCATTACAAAATTGAACCATCAACGTTATACCAAGCAAGTGTTTCAAAAACAAGTCAAAAAATTTAAGAGGTTTAATGTGCTTGCACTGGCTTGTTTTTTTGGGAAGATCGACTGCTTTTACCCTGATCGGCATCGACGACATCCAAAGGTTCTAGCATTTTAACTAAAGCCAGTTGCAATACTTCGTCAATCCATTGAACCAGCATAATATCAATCTTTTGTTTAATATTTCTGGGAATTTCAATTAAGTCTTTTTCGTTCTCCCGGGGTATCAATACCGTCTTGATTCCCCCTCGGTGAGCGGCCAAGAGCTTTTCTTTCAAACCACCTATAGGTAAAACTTCACCACGAAGGGTAATTTCTCCAGTCATCGCCACGTCTGCCCGAACAGGTATTTTCGTGAGTGCAGACACTATTGCCGTAGTCATACCGACACCAGCACTGGGGCCGTCTTTTTTCACGGCCCCTTCAGGTACGTGAATATGTATATCCGATTTTTCATAAAAATCCGTGTCAATTCCCAAAATGGATGCACGACTGCGCACAACGGTATGTGCAACCTGTATCGATTCCTGCATGACGTCTTCCAGCTGACCAGTACGACTGGTCTTGCCTTTTCCGGGTACTACAACTGCCTCAATCGTAAGCAATTCACCGCCCGCTTCGGTCCAAGCCAAACCTGTAACTTGTCCAATTTGGTCACTTTCCTCGGCCAAACCATAGCGAAACCGTTTCACACCAAGATATTTTTGTAATATCCCCGGTGTGATAGTGATTCCTTCCTTACGCTTGCCAAGCACAAACGACCTCACTACTTTACGGCATATCTTTGAAATTTCCCGCTCGAGATTACGTACTCCCGCCTCGCGAGTATAAAAACGAATGATATCGAGAACGGCCTTTTCCCTGATATGAATTTCACCCTCTTTCAAACCGTTTGCCTTAAGCTGCTTGGGTACCAGATAGCGCGTTGCAATGTTCTTTTTTTCATCTTCCGTATAACCGGGAAGCCGAATGACCTCCATGCGATCCAGTAAAGGCCCCGGAATATTCAAACTATTCGCAGTTGCCACAAACATGACATCGGATAAGTCAAAATCGACCTCCATGTAATGATCCGCAAAGGTATGATTTTGTTCCGGATCAAGCACTTCCAGCATTGCTGAAGCAGGGTCACCACGAAAATCCATTGCCATCTTGTCAATCTCATCAAGTAAAAAAAGTGGATTACGTACATTGATCTTAGACAAACTCTGAATAATTTTGCCCGGCAACGAACCGATATAGGTACGTCGGTGTCCTCGAATCTCGGCTTCATCACGAACCCCTCCCAAGGACATGCGCGTAAACTTTCTATTAGTGGCTCTCGCAATTGATTTTCCGATTGATGTCTTGCCCACACCCGGCGGGCCGACCAAACATAAAATAGGCCCCTTGGATTTTTGTACACGCTGTTGCACGGCCAGATACTCAATGATGCGCTCTTTTACTTTCTCCAAACCATAATGATCTTTTTCTAAAATTCCTTCGGCGGCATTCAAGTCCTTGCGAACTTTAGATTTTTTTCTCCAGGGCACGCCAACCAACCAATCAATATAATTACGTACCACCGTTGCTTCCGCCGACATTGGAGACATCATTTTGAGCTTATTGAGTTCCGTATCGGCTTTCTTCTTGGCTTCCTTGGACATACCAACTTTCGCGACTTTTTCAGCAAGCTCATTTATTTCATTTGGTGACTCCTCGCTACCACCCAATTCTTTTTGAATGGCCTTCATCTGCTCATTCAAGTAGTATTCACGCTGCGACTTTTCCATTTGCCGTTTGACGCGGCCACGAATTCGCTTCTCTATCTGCAATACGTCAAGCTCGCCTTCAATCAAGCCTACGAGATGCTCAAACCTTTCCCGCACCTCTCCGATTTCAAGCACGCTCTGTTTTTCATCAAGCTTCAATGACATGTGCGCGGCAATGGTATCCGCAAGACGAGTAGGCTCATCAATACCTGCCAATGAAGTTAAAACTTCAGGCGGAACTTTTTTATTGAGCTTCACATATTGCTCGAATAGGCTCATAGCGGAGCGGGCCAAAACTTCCAGTTTCTTTTCATCATCATCCTGATCAGCCGACTCAAACAATGAGATCTGTGCACTGAAAAACTCTTTGTCCTCCAGATAACGCAACACCTTTGCGCGTTGCACGCCCTCAACCAATACCTTGATTGTGCCATCGGGCAATTTTAGTAATTGCAAAACCGTCGATAATGTACCCACTTGATAAATGTCATTTACATCAGGATCATCAATTTCGGCGCTTTTCTGTGCCACCAGTAAAATCTGCTTGAGACCCGCCATGGCAGTATCCAGGGCCTTAATCGACTTTTCTCTACCTACAAACAGAGGGACTACCATGTGTGGATAAACCACCACGTCACGCAACGGCAAAACAGGCACGGCCTGTACAGGCTCATCGGTAATTGTTGTAGGTATCTGCTTCTCCGCCATAAATTCACCCCTTACATAAATCAGGGTAATAATTAGCCGTCACGGCCCCGTATCTAATACTCTCACACATTAAAATGAGGGTACTCATATGCAAATGCAAGCCCTTTTGAGTAGACAAAAATGCAACCAGATACCGATGAGAACAGAGCGGCTTATCCGCAAACGACCCTAATCATCTGAAGCTACTTTTTCGTACTCCGAGCCTTCATAAATCAGAAAAGGATTTGAATCATCGAGAATGGCTGATTCATCAACAACTACCTTACTGATACTGTCTCGTTGTGAAGGCAGATCGTACATGGTATCCAACAACACGTTCTCCAGTATGGTACGTAACCCCCTCGCACCAGTTTTGCGGTCCATTGCCTTACGGGCAACCGCATAAAGGGCCTTTTCACGG
Organism: Gammaproteobacteria bacterium; assembly: GCA_965242685.1. Classification (GTDB taxonomy): domain Bacteria; phylum Pseudomonadota; class Gammaproteobacteria; order UBA4575; family UBA4575. The sequence continues at coordinate 991,937 of OZ251487.1, forward strand.
AATTCTATTTCCACACCTTCCATATCAAACAAGCGTTGATACTGTTTGACAATTGCATTCTTCGGCTCGATAAGAATCTGCACCAGCGCTTCTTCATCAAGCTCTCCCAGCGTTGCAATGACGGGCAGACGCCCTACAAACTCGGGAATAAGGCCGTATTTGATTAAATCTTCAGGTTCTATGTAATGCAAAGCCTTGCCTATCCTGAAAGGGCTGTCTTCGCTACGCAGTTCCGCAGAAAACCCGATACCGCTTTTTTCCGTTCGGTCCAAGATCACCTTGTCAAGTCCAGCAAATGCCCCACCACAAATAAATAGAATATTACTGGTATCCACTTGCAAAAACTCCTGTTGCGGGTGCTTGCGCCCACCCTGCGGAGGAACGGATGCAATAGTCCCCTCGGTCAACTTCAATAATGCCTGCTGTACGCCTTCACCAGAAACATCTCGAGTAATGGAAGGATTATCCAGCTTGCGGGAAATTTTATCTATTTCATCAATATACACGATTCCTGTTTGTGCCTTGTCAACGTCGTAATCACATTTTTGCAGTAATTTCTGAATAATATTTTCAACGTCTTCACCGACGTAACCCGCCTCGGTCAAAGTCGTCGCATCCGCAATCGTAAACGGGACGTTCAGCAATCGCGCGAGCGTTTCCGCTAATAGCGTTTTACCTGATCCGGTAGGGCCAATTAAAAGAATATTACTCTTTGCGAGTTCGGCAGTATTTTTCCCGGCATTGCCTGCATCCATACGCTTGTAATGGTTATAGACTGCGACGGACAAGACTTTCTTGGCGCGCTCCTGACCGATTACATATTCATCAAGAATAGCGTTAATTTCCGCAGGCGTGGGGAGTTTTGTACTTTCTCCGGGGGTATGCACCTCTTCGCACATGATGTCGTTACACAGTTCAACGCATTCATCACAAATAAATACAGACGGGCCCGCAATAAGTTTACGTACCTCATGCTGGCTTTTGCCGCAAAAGGAACAATACAGAAGCTTATTGCCATCCTGGCCCTTTGTTGTATCTCCGTTACTCATGCTGAATCAACCAAATACTCGAAAAATACTCAAGGTACCGACATTACGGGCGAAGTTTCAAGTGGAGATAAATCCAAATACAATTCGTCGAAATTGATATTCATTACTACACTAGTATACGCCTATTTACAATTTTGTGCAGTATACGGCTCAACAATCAATATTTGTGGCGACAGGGTGCCTGCTCCTTAGTCTTATGCAATGACCTTTATTCAGTCAGAGAGTTTTGCTGGCGTTTATCCAACACCTCATCAATCAAACCATACTCCTTGGCTTCCATACCATTTAGAAAGTGGTCACGTTCCGTATCCCGGGCAATCCTCTCAATTGACTGCCCGGTATGTTTCGCCAGTACGGTATTCAACTCTTCCCGAAGTTTCAAAATTTCTCTGGCATGAATATCGATATCAGACGCCTGTCCCTGAAACCCACCCATAGGCTGATGAATCATAATCCGCGAATGCGGCAGTGCATAGCGCTTATTTTCTGCGCCCCCCGCCAGCAACAAAGCTCCCATGCTTGCAGCCTGTCCGACGCACAAGGTACTGACATCGGTGCTGGTAAATTGCATGGTGTCATAAACAGCCATTCCAGCGGTTACGGATCCACCCGGGGAGTTGATATAAATGGAAACGTCCTTGTCGGGATTTTCAGACTCCAGAAACAATAACTGGGCAACCACCAAGTTAGCCATCTGGTCTTCTATAGGCCCTACGATAAAAATGACTCGTTCTTTCAGTAAACGCGAATAAATGTCATACGCACGTTCCCCGCGAGCAGATTGCTCAATTACCATGGGAACCAAATTCAATGCTCGTGTATTCAATGCACCAAGGCTCGGATTCATATTTGCCATAATAACCGTCTTGTCAGCAAAGTTTAAAGATTACCGGCTCATAAACTCATGAAACGTGAATGATCTGGATGTTTGCCTGGACCGTTCAAGCACCCACTCCACAACCTGATCTTCCATAACAAGCGATTCGACAGTCGCCATAGCCTGACGGTTATCATGATAGTGCTTGATCACATCTTCTGGCCTGGCATAACCAGATGCAATCAGATTTACATAATTGTTTACTCTTTGGGTATCCAGTTCGATTTTATTGTGATGAATAATTTCCCCGATAATCAGACCGATTGACGTTCTGCGTCTGGCCTCATCCTCAAACACGGTATCAGGCAAGTCCGCACCGTTTTCAGTGCCCGTGCCTTGCTTGCGCAATGCCCGTACCTCCTGCTGAATCAATGAGACGGGGACCTCAAACTCATTTGCTTCAAGCAGGCACCGCATGACTTGATCCTTGTCAAACGCCTTCTTGCGCCTTTCAAGCTCGGCATCCATGTCACGCTTAAGCCGTTTTTTCAAAGTCTCCAAATCTCCGTCCTCTATTCCGCATTCCCTGACAAAGGCATCATTGAGTTCGGGAAGCTTACCCGCCTCGACCTTTTTCATCCTAACTTCAAAAGCAGCCGCCTTTTCAGCCAGCTCCTCCTGCACGTAATCCTTTGCAAAAGTGACCTGAAACGATTTTTTCTCATCCTTTTTCAAGCCCTGAAGCTGCTCTTCAAACTCCGGAAGCATCCGATTGCCGCCCAGCACAAACGCAAAATCGTCGCCGCGCCCGCCGGCGAACGCTTTCCCGTCTATCGTACCCTCAAAGTCTATCGTGACGCGATCATTCTTCTTCGCTTTCCTGTCTACCTCACTCCACAACATCTTTTTCCTCCGCAGTTTCTCCAGCATCTCATCAAGGTCCTTTGCGGTAATTTCAACCTCCGCAACCGGAATTTCAAACTCACTCACGTCCTTCAATTTGATTTCCGGATAGACCTCAAACGTAGCAACGTATTTTAAATCCTGCCCTGCATTCAAACTCGATGTTTCAATCTGGGGACGGCCGACAGGCCGCAAGTTTTCCTTGCGGACGGCGTGCCGATAGCTTGAGTACATAACGTCCGTAACAACATCCTGAAAAGCCTGTTTCCCGAAACGCTGTCTCACTACGTGCACAGGCACTTTTCCGGGACGAAACCCGTCAATCCTCGCCGTCGAACTCATGTCGTGCAATTTCTTTTCCACGGCGGAGGTAATTTTCTCGGCCGGCACCACTACCGTCATCTTGCGCTCCAAGCCGCCTGTATTTTCTATGGATACCTGCATAGTTGCTGTGTGAAGTCTGGTGCGAAAGGAGAGACTCGAACTCTCACGGGTTACCCCACTGGCACCTAAAGCCAGCGCGTCTGCCAATTCCGCCACTTTCGCAAATTTCCATTATGTACCGTTCAGTACATGACGCCCCTTTATTATAATCAAAACTCAAATATAATGACGCTCGGCCTCAACTTACTTATTCACCGTTATTATATCACTGCCATGCTGGCACTTTGTGTATTCATTATTCTCTTTGCCCTGGCCCTGTTGAGCGGCGCCATATTTGCCTACCCGTTATACTTGCTGTTGGCAAACTGGTTTGAGCCGGATTTCGAGCGCGTCGTTAGTCGTTGCGTGTTAATCGCCACAATAATACTACTGATAGCATTTTTCAAAAGACTTGGTTTCAACTCATGGCGAGAAATAGGGTTTAACTTGAACCAGACACAATTCTGGAAACGCTTTTCAAAGGGCTTTGGGGCAGGTGTTCTCATTATGCTTCCCGTGATTGCCGGACTGTTGATTTCCAAAAACAGAGTCATTGACTTTGGTTGGAGCTGGTCGCCTGACGACTTGTTGTTGTTGCTGATAACGGCACTCGCATCCGGACTACTGATTGCCTTGATTGAAGAAACTTTTTTTCGCGGTGCAATGCTCGGCGCGATGCGGCGACACAGCTCCATCCCGTTCGCGGTAGTCACGACCAGCTTCATCTTTGCATTTATCCATTTTCTCCGGCCCACAGGCCACCCGTACCCGGATGATACAACCTCCCATACCTTTCATTTATTGCCCTCACTTGAAAACCCACAACATCTGAACGCGCCGGACTGGTCAAGCGGCTTCACGGCAATAAAAAATGCCTTTGCGTTCTTGCCGCAGCCATTACATATCGCAGATTCCTTTATCGCCCTATTTCTTGCGGGGTGCTTGCTTGGCGTCGTCAAAATTCGCAGTAACACACTCGCCACCTGCATGGGAATCCACGCCGGCTGGGTCTTTGCCATCAAGGTTTTCAAGCGAGTAACCGACTCCAATGACCATGTCGGATACGCCGCCGCCTGGTTGACTGGCGACTACGATGGCGTCATCGGTTACCTGGCTTCAATCTGTCTCGCCTGTGCAATTATCATTTACATAGGCATGAAAAATCGTGTAAACAGTACCGCTTGAAAACTCGCCGCCGCACCTGTGCATAGATGCCAAAAGACAGATTTTTGTATGAAGGCAGGCCTTGCAGAAATTCTGGGGTGAGCGATGGGGATCGAACCCACGACCACAGGAACCACAATCCTGCGCTCTACCAACTGAGCTACGCTCACCACTGAAAGGCGAATATTAACGTATTTGAGGTACACATGACCATGCCGCCGTCAACGTGGCGAGGAATACTCGGCAGCCATGCTTACGTTGGCGCGCCCGAGAGGACTCGAACCTCTAACCCTCGGCTTAGAAGGCCGATGCTCTATCCGGTTGAGCTACGGGCGCCTTTCAATATCATCAGTGTAACACTCGGACTCGTTTAGCGTGAACGTGCGGGCAAAGTAAACTTTCAACCCATTTCCGCAAGACCCTAGCCCGTGTGAAAACCGAACTTTTCTTTTTCGGACTGTATCAGTAGGATTGCCGCGATCATAACAATGTAATAATAACGAATCATGTCCAGGGCTATTTCTCACGCAATAAAATTGTTGTCGGGGCTGCCGCTGTGGTTTTTGTATGCCCTCGCCTGGTGTCTATACGTACTGCTTTTCCACGTCCTCAGAACACGGCGGCGGCTCACGCTGCAAAATCTTAGCGCCTCATTTGTGGAACGTTCCGAATCCGAATGCCTACAACTGGCTAAAAATCACTATAAAAACACTTGTATGGTACTTGCGGAAATCATCAAGGCCGCCGGTTTGAACGAACAACAACTCAAACGGCGGATCACGCTCAGAAACCCGGAAATATTGGAAAAGTATCTAGTCGGTCATCGGTCCGTAATCGTAGTCACCGCCCATCACTGCAACCCGGAATGGGCGCTGCTGGCATGCGCGCTGCACATCAACTATCCGGTGGATGTCATTTATCGTACCCAGCGTATCGCATGGCTGGAAAAATTTTTCTATGAGCTGCGCACCCGCTTCGGCATCACACCTCTTACCATGGATCATTGTATCGCGGCCTCGATGAAACGTGTAAAAATTACCCGAATCATTGCCATGGCCGCCGATCAGTCGCCGCGCAAAAAAGACGCGCTGCATTGGCAGACGTTTTTGAACCGTGAGACGGCCTTTCACACCGGCACTGAAAAAATCACGCGGGCATTTAAATACCCGTTGATATTTATGTCCATGCAAAGAGCACGCAAAGGCTACTATGAAGCCACATTCAAGCTGCTGGCAGAGCCGCCATACTCGAAACAGGCAAATCAATGTACACAAAAATACGTGAACGAGCTGGAAACCTTGATAAAGGCAAGCCCTGAAGACTGGTTATGGGCGTACCGTCGTTGGAAGCTCGAAAAGCCCGTATACAGCTGATTATTCACGGCGCCGTATCGCATACCCTTGTAGCCACAAGTAGACGGCAGCGGAAATGCCCGAGGAGCCGAACAATACACTCATAATCACAATCTGATATTTTGCTGCAACAAGCGGCGATACCCCCGCCAGGATCTGCCCGGTCATCATGCCCGGGAAAGCAACCAGACCTACCGCAAAAAAGGTATTGATTGAAGGAATAAGTGCGGCATTTAGTGCATGATTGCGCGCCTTTACATAATCGGCAACAGTGGCAAGGTCGGATTCAAAACGTTCGGCGGCAAGGCTCACGGTATTCATGGCATTGGAAAATATCATGCCTGCGATGGGAACGACATATTGTGGCTGATACCAATAATCGACCTTGAAAACCGCCAGAATGGTCAATGCCAGCGTAGATACTCCGCCGATGCAAATTGCGCCCAAAGCCTCCAGAAACAGGCGGGGGGAACGACATTTGATCGGTCGCAGTGCAATCCAGCCCGCAATCAGCAGCATGACCGCCAGCATGGACAGTACGATACCGGGGGTTTCCAGGGCAAAGATAAACGTTAGTACGTATCCAACAGCAATGAGTTGAATTAACATACGTGCCGTTGCGTACACTACCGTTTTGCCATTTAAAGACCAGAGTGCAAAAATGACGACCACCACGCCGACGGGAATCAGGGCAACAGCCAGATATATCGGCTCAATGTCATGCGCGTATACTTTCATAATTTTTTCACCATCACAGTATAATAGTCAGGCTTTCTTGCGTGCGTTCACGAGGTGTCAGACATCGTACCGGAAACCCGCTTAACACTTCATTGTTAAAACTTGTAGTAAAACTTATTGCGGCCTTGCCGCTACCGGTTCTGTACGGTATTTCCAAGCTGCTCTATTTTCTATTGTTCTTTCTTTTACGGTTCAGACGCAAAGTTGCCGAGAACAATATTCGCAACTCATTTCCGGGCATGAACACAAAAAAACGAAAGACCCTGCTTAAAAATCACTATCGAAACTTCTGCGACGTTGTACTAGAAATCGCAAAAAGCATCCACATGAGGCCGCCAAGACTATGCAAACACGTAACTTTTACGAATGCAGACATAGTTGAAAAGGCTTTGCAGAACGGGCAAACAGTAATACTGTCAGTGGCGCATCATTGCAACCAGGAGTGGGCAATGCTGGCAGCAAGCCAACTCTTTAATTATCCGCTTGAGGTGATCTATAAACCATTGCACATAAACTGGCTAGAAAAACTGGCAAATGAATCCCGTTCCCGCTTCAAGATCACACTGATCCCTACAAAAAACTGCCTGACGGAACTGCTGAGACGCGCCAAACAAACGCGAGTCATTGCAATCGCCGCAGACCAGGCCCCGCGCAGGAGAGATGAAGCCTACTGGACAACTTTCATGCACCAGCCTACACCTTTCTATTCGGGACTGGAAAAAATCGCCACATTGCTTAACTATCCGGTATTCTTTGTAGAGCTGGAGCGCGTGAGCCGAGGAAGATATCAGGCCAAATTCAGACAGATTGCCCGCCCGCCGTACCACAAAAATTCAAACTTGATTTCACAGTGCTACGTGCAAGCCGTCGAAGAACAAATTCTCAAACGGCCTGAAGACTGGCTATGGATACACCAACGGTGGAAAAAGAAAAAGTCCTTGTACGACTAAAAGCCTTTTCCCTGAACCGCCCCGACGCCGGTACGTAGGCATCAACCCTGTCGTTGTCGAATAAAACCCGCCAACTTTGCAATCGTAGGGTATTCAACTAAATCGGTAACTTCCACCGTGTCGGGATACAACTCGTCCAAACCAGCGTGTATCTCTACCAGTGCCAAGGAGCTTGTGCCAAGCTCCAGCAAATTATCGTGAACGGAAAAGGACTTATCCGGCAAAGCCTCCCTGCAAACCCGAGTAATCGAATCTACAATTTCATCGCCGTATCCCTCGCAATTATTTTCCTCGCCTTCGCTCATCAAAGCCCTCAACTGACCGATGACTTCGTCATAGTTGCCGGCCAGGTAATTCTCGGCAAGCGCGGTACGCTGAATTTTTCCACTGGTGGTTTTCGGTATCTTCCTGACGGGAATAACCTGATGCACCGCCATACTGAAATGCTCGCTTGCCATGGCGGCTACGCGCGCGGAAACGGGTATAAACGCTTTCAGATCACCCTTGTGCAGAACAAACACCAGTACCTCGTCTGATCCACCTTTGTCGGTGGCGGTGCCGGTTACCGCCACCTTGCCGAGTTCCAGGTGCGGAATGGCATGTAAGACCTCCTCAATGTCGTAGGGGTAATAATTCTGCCCGTTCACAAAAATGACTTCCTTGTGCCTTCCGGTGATAAACAAGCCTTGCCCGGAAACAAAGCCCAGGTCGCCCGTGTCCACCCAACCGTCTTCAAAAAACACGGCGGCATCTTCGCCGATTATCTCCTCCGTTACATTTGTCCCGCCGATGTGGATGTGTCCAACGGTATTTTCCGATAACGCATTACCCTCTCTGTCGTTGATCCTCACCTTGCAATTCTTTACCGGCCGACCTACTCCCACCAACGATATGCTCCTGTCATCGCCGGGATGCGGCGTCACTGGAGAGCCGCCGATGGAAAGTGAGCCTCTTTCCACTTGGGCAACTTCCAGGGGCGCTCCAATCTTGGGAAAGCTTACCGCCAAGCTCGCCTCCGCCAGTCCGTACACGGGAAACATGCTGCATTCGGACAAGCCGTATCGCGCAAGCCGGGAGGCGAATTGCCGGCAAAGATTGACAGAAATGGGTTCCGCACCGTTGAAGATCAAACGCACATGCGATAAGTCAACGTCATCCAGGCCTTTGCGCTCCAGTGCGTTCAGAAAATGCTTGTAGCCGAAATTGGGTGAACACAACACGCTGGCCTTTCTTTCACTCGCGGCAATCATCCAGTACAGGGGGCGGCGTATGAACAGGTCGGTGCGCATGATGCAATGGCTATAGTTACAAACCACCGGATTGACATGAAAACCGATCAATCCCATGTCATGGGTAAGCGGCATCCAGCTCAGGCTGACGTCTTCATGGGAGAATGCGGCGCCTTTTTCAATGCCTTCAATATTGGCGATCAGGTTACGATGCTTGAGCACAATCCCCTTGGGGTCGCCCGTAGAACCCGAAGAAAACTGAATAAAAGATATATCGTCGGGCGCCACATCGGCGACCCGGCCAGCGGTGCTCACGTCAACGACATCATCGCTCAGCAAGGTCTTTTCAGCCAACTGCCGATAGACGACACTTGCGGCGTGATCCTCGTCACTCGCCTCCAACCGGCTCAGGCTCTTGCGATTGGTGTACAGGAAAGGTCTGCCCAGTTTTTTTGCTACATTAAGTACCTTGCGCCGATGCTGCGCACTGATACCTACCGCCAAAGGCACGGGAATAATGCCGCCGAGTTGACAGGCCCAGAAGACGTCCACCATCTGCCGGTTATCATGCAGAAACAGGATCAGATGGTCGCCCTTGTGTATGCCTTTCTGTTGTAACAGATGAAGCAAGCCGAGTGCGCGCTGATACAACGACTCGTAACTGACCGTTTTTTCCTGCTCTTGACCGTCCATGAAACAGACGTACCGATGACGGCTGCGATGGTGATCCAGTGCCTCAACCAATGTATGGAATTGCATCACTTAACCACTAGGCAAAAGGAAATTATGTATCAAAATCTACTGCTGCTTCGTTAGTCATAGCTTGAAAACCTTGTTTTTAGAAAAATGAAACTTTGATTTTGTTTCTCTCATGTGCCGTTCTATCTCTGAAAAAATCTTGTTTACCTCTTCTTCCGTATAATCGTACGTGCTTCGATTTGCACAATTTCCCAAGACTTTGAGCCTTTGCAGCACTGTATTAGTACGCTGCGAGGCTAAGCGCTTGAATCGCTCTCTTTTTTCTGTTTTATCTTTCATAATATGATCATAATATAGTTATATCACCTATATTTTAATATATCATATGATATTTATTAAATACAAAATGTATTTAATAAAAATTTTGCTTATTTGAAACCATCAAATGAGACATGTGCATTCCTTGAGAAAGCAGCCATTCAAAGCGCGTGATCAATAGTAAGGGTAGTGAAGCGAACAATGATGAACACCATTGTCTCTTGTGGTCGGGGCAGAGGGATTTGAACCCCCGACCCTCTGCTCCCAAAGCAGATGCGCTGCCAGACTGCGCTATGCCCCGACGTTTACGAAATACCGATCGTGGATCATACGTTTCCGCCATGACCTGGGTCAACGTTCCACTTATATCCATTACAAGACCCCAAAGCAGGTATCATGGAAGGTTATTCACAAAGGAGCCAATTATGCGTATACTAATAAAGCTTGCCATCCCATTCGTACTCACGGCCATTCATATAACGACACCAGACGCACATGCAGAGATTGTCACAGTGAAAATGGAAACCAACAAAGGTGTCATCATGCTTGAGCTTGATGGCGACAAGGCCCCCGCTACCGTCGCAAACTTTTTGAAGTACGTTAAAGAAGGATTTTATGACGGCACCATTTTCCATCGGGTAATCTCCAATTTTATGATCCAGGGCGGCGGGTTCACCGATGACATGGTGCAAAAGACCACCCATCCCCCGATTCAAAACGAAGCGGATAACGGCCTAAGCAACGACATCGGCACCATCGCCATGGCACGTACCAACGATCCGCATTCTGCAACCTCGCAGTTTTTCATCAACGTCAAAGACAACCACTTTCTAAACTTTCGCAGCCAGTCTCCGCAGGGTTGGGGCTATGCCGTATTCGGCAAAGTCACACAAGGCATGGACGTCGTCAATGCCATCAAGGACGTTGCCACAACCACCAAAGGGCCTTACCAAGACGTACCCGAGAAAACCGTCACGATCACAAAAGTAGTAGTTGAATGATACGATGAGTGCATGACGCAAACCGTTTTCGTCGCCGATTTACACCTGGATCAGGAAAGACCGCATATCATAACGACCTTTTGCCGTTTTCTGAAGGAGATTTCCCACACCGCCGACGCCCTTTACATCCTCGGCGACCTGTTCGAGTACTGGATCGGCGACGACGACCCGGCAACCGGATTGGAGCCGGTGCTACACTCGCTGCGCGATCTGAGTCTCGCCGGAACTTCGACGTTTTTTATCCACGGCAATCGCGATTTTCTGGTCGGCAAGTCCTTTGCGGATTTCACACGGTGCACAATCCTTCCCGAAACGAGCGTCATTGACCTCTACGGCACGCCCGTCGCCATCATGCACGGCGACACCTTATGCACCGACGACGTCGCCTATCAAAGATACCGTGCCAGGGTGCGCAACAAATGGATACAAAAAACCCTGCTACTACTCGGCACCAAGCAACGACTCAAGATCGCGGCACGACTACGGAATAAAAGTATGGTCGCCACGGCCGGCAAACACCCCGAAATCATGGACGTCAATCAAACCGCGGTGGAACAAGTCATGCTCGACCATGGGGTACGGCACTTGATTCACGGCCACACGCACCGTCCCGCCATCCACGACTTCACGATTGACGGAACGACATACAAACGCATCGTACTTGGCGACTGGTATGAACAAGGCAACGTATTCATCTGCACCCCCAAAGAAATGAAACTAGAAAAGATATCACCTTGAAGGCTTATGTAGCTTCATATCCCGATAAGGCATACATAATGAAAATTAAATATATAATTCCCACAATTTCGATATTGATGCTTGTAACGGGATGCGGTTCGCTTAGTCATTTTTACGAGCCACCGGATTACGTCGAGGTGCAGGCCAAAATACCACCAAAAATACCAACCGTAACCGCTGAGACTTTATGTCTTGATTACAATACAGATGAAGTCAAGGCACATAAAAAATACACGGGAAAATTTTTTGTGATAAAGGGGAAAGTATCGGGCCAACTAGAAAAAGAGCAGTGTGATCTTTACGGGAGAAGATGTCCCCTGATAATCCTGGAAGGATTGATAGGTGGACTCAGTGGATGTAGCGTCATAGTTGACGTTTTGCACGACTTCCCGATAGAGCTTGAAGGAAAGAAAAGTGGAGAAGGTGACTATACCCCCGCCCCCACACGCTACAAAGACAGGCACGTTACTGCCTTAAGAAGAATTGCAAATTTCAGAAAAGGTCTCTTGGCCGGTTCGGTCGTATATACCGAGTAAGAGTCAAAGGTTGGGCCACAAGCCATTCCGCTAAATATAGGGTCTTACCTTTACTTGTCGATAACCACCAGCGAAGAAACCACAAGACGCTCAAACAAGTCGATTACGTCGCGGTTTTTCATGCGGATGCAGCCTTCCGAGGCAGGTTGTCCGATGAGTCCTTCTTCGTGTGTGCCGTGTATGTAGATGTATCTGGCATAGCTATCTATCCCCGCACCCTTGTTGACCCCGTCTTCAAGACCGCCAAGCCACAATATCCTCGAAGTAATGTAATCCTGGTCGGTACCCGTTTTCTCAGACTCGATAGCGGCTATGGCACGCGTGCGCGCCCTTGCCTGAAGAATTTCAGCGAAATCGGCATCGGCGCCAATCTTTTCTCGAATGCAATGGACTCCGATCGGCGTTTGATATGATCCTTCACGCTGACCGATACCGAATCGAGAAGTGGAAACCGGATAGCTGCCGGTACACTTTCCGGCGGATAAAACGTATAGCACCTGCTCGCCGATCCTGACGACGGCGGCCGGGTAACGGGCATGTCGAGGATATCGAACGCACGCTTGCTGGAACAACGCGGAAGGTGATTCGGTAGTTTTCAAGACTTGCATAAATCACCGGGCTTTGTGTTAGTTAAGCACTGCCGTGCAAACTAATATCGGCATATTCTTTGTCATGCCTTTGCTCGGTTTTTTCACTGCGCACCATTTCCAAATTTTCAAAATATCCATCTGCAACGCCGGTAATATAGTCGCCACTGAATATAGAGGTATCAAATTCCCGGAGACGGGGGTTTCCCTGCCGCACCGCCCGGATCAGATCGTCCAGGCTTTGATAAATCAGGCGGTCCGCCTGAATCTCTGCACACACTTCATCGACGTTCCTGTTGTACGCGATCAGATCATTACGCGCGGGCATGTCGATACCGTAGACATTCTGATAGCGAATCGGCGGCGAGGCGGAAGCAAAGTATACTTTTTGCGCACCGGCGTCGCGCGCCATCTGCACAATCTCGCGCGACGTGGTACCACGCACGATCGAGTCATCGACTAGCAGAATATTTTTATCCTTAAACTCCAATTCAATCGGATTGAGTTTTTGCCTGACGGATTTTCTGCGGATTTTTTTCCCGGGCATGATAAACGTGCGCCCGATGTAACGATTTTTGATGAATCCTTCCCGATACTTGATTTCAAGTAAATGGGCGATTTCGATTGCCGCCGTGCGACTCGTGTCGGGCACGGGCATGACGACGTCTATATCGTGCCGCGGCCATTGTCTAAGTATTTTTCTGGCCAGACTTTGTCCCATCCACATGCGCACCTTTTGTACGGACACGCCTTCAATGATTGAATCGGGGCGGGCAAAGTAGACGTATTCAAAAATGCAGGGTGAGTGGAGGGCATCGGTGGAACATTGCTGTGTAGATATGGTCCCCCCAGCGTCAATAAATATCACCTCGCCCGGGGCAATGTCTCGCACCAGGCTATAACCCAGCATGTCCAATGCGGCACTTTCCGAGGCGACCATGTATTCCGTGCCGTGCTTGGATTCACGTGAGCCGTAGACCAGTGGACGTATTCCATACGGGTCTCGAAACGCCACAATCCCCTTACCGGTAATCATTGCGATCACCGCATAAGCACCCTTGCAACGCCTGTGTACGCCCTTCACCGCAGCAAATACGTCTTCGGGCTTAAGCCGCAGGGACTGTCGCTTCGCCAGTTCGTGCGCAAATACATTCAACAGGATTTCGGAATCGGATTCGGTGTTGAGATGACGCCGGTCTTCCAGAAAAAGCTCTTTTTTTAACTGCTCGGCATTCACCAAATTTCCATTGTGGCCAAGTGAAATGCCGAAAGGTGAATTTACGTAAAAAGGCTGCGCTTCCGCAGAAGAAGACGAACCCGCCGTCGGATAGCGCACGTGTGCAATTCCCATCGTTCCTATCAGGCGTTCCATGTGGCGACTGCGAAATACATCACGTACCAAGCCTTTTGTCTTGCGCTGATACAACTGCCCGCTGTTATACGTAACGATGCCCGCCGCGTCCTGGCCACGATGCTGCAACACCAGCAGCGCATCGTACAAGTCCTGATTGACTGCGCGTTCAGCAACGATTCCAACAATACCGCACATGGCTACAACGCCTGAACTCGAAGGGTGCTACAGTGAAGGCTGTGATTCAGTTTCGTCATACGGGAAGTATTCCGAGTATTTCGCGGGCATGGCTTCAACAACCCTGCGGGCCGCCAATTCAAAGTAAGGTAACAATCGCGAGGAATTCCAGACTTCAAAATGCGAAAAACTTGTAAAAGATGCAACCAAAACCACCAGCACAACCACGGCACTCCCCCTTACAAGTCCAAAAAAAAGTGCCAGCACCCTGTCAAGAATGCGCGGACCGGACATGTCGACGACTTTACCAACGGCAACGTTCAGCAACGTTCCGACAACCCACGTGCCAACCAGAATCAGCAAAAAAGCACTGATGGTGCGTAATTGCCCTGCCCCGGGCATGCCCGTATCCGGATCATCCATCCCGGCGGGCAAAAGTAACGCCACCCGATCACAAAACGTCACGGCCAGCCAAACGGCCGCCACCCAGGTACCAAGTGAGAAAACTTCCCTTACAAAGCCACGCAACACCGCAACCGTAATCGAGAGAAGGAATATGACTACAATTCCAATATCAATCCACGATAATTCCATGCGCCGTCCTGTGTACCCACCAATACCCGGAAACCTTGCAATGAAAATGTATGAAATCAGGGATGACTTGTCACAAAAATGCCGTCAGGAAGACTATACTCCTTTGCAAGCCTGATGCGTAATTTTTCAGCCTTTTCACGGCTCAGGTCGGGGCCTACCTTGACTCGATATATCATTTCGCCGCCGTCTTTCGACCATTCTGTAAATGCAGGATAATCGCCTGCACGCAGTCGCTCTTGCAAAGCAAGTGCCTTGCTTTCTTCACCAAACGCACCAATTTGCACTACCCACGAGCCCAACGAAGGATCGGCCTCGACATGGTCGGCAGTAGCTTCAACAGCACGGTTGGCAACGGCTTGGTCGGCGTTACGCGGCACTCCCGTTCGCACCTCTTCTTCGGCCGGTGTCGGCTTCATGTCAGGTTCCCGGGATATGGGTAGCTCATCCAGTTTCGTTGTAGACGGCAAATCACTCTCAAATACAAATTCAGGCTCGGGAGGCATTTTAACGTTTGGCTCAATTGACCCTCGCTTCCCGGAGCCATCCAGTATCATAGGTATAAGTATTACAGCTATGGCAATGATCACGATTGCCCCGATCAGCCGTTGTTTCAGCTTTATTTCCATGCGTCATCTCTCATAGCATACAAATGAACAGAGCAGCCGGTAAAAAGCACTTTCATAATTATACTTCCAAGCTCAATACTTCCGCTACCGTCAGGAAAGAGCCGAAAACCACGATGCGTGCAGCGTCGTCAGCCTTCCACTTGGCGGCAGAGTAGGCCTCTGAAACGCAGGAATGGACGTGTATGACACAATCTGTACAATGCTTCTCAATTATCTTACGCAACTCATTGTAATGTAAAGATCGTTCAGAAGAAAAATGTGAAATAAACCATTCATCAACGTTCTCTTTTACGACGTTGATAATGCCATCTATATCCTTGTCTGCCAATACCGCAAACACGGCATACGTCCTGGATGCACGACGCAGGCTTCGAAGATTCTTGTCTAGGACTTTTGCACTATCCAGGTTATGCGCCACGTCAAGCACAATTTCACAAGGACCCTCAATACGCTGGAACCGCCCTGGCAAGTGTATATTGTTCAACCCTTGCTCCACGTTCTGACGGGTCACGGGTAATTTCTTATTAATGGTCGATACACCCATCAACGCAGTTGCAGCATTGCTCACCTGCACTTTACCGTATAAACCCGGTAGGGGAAGATTGTCCCATGTCAGTGCGAAGGAGTGAAACGACCAGGTGTGCTTATTGCGACGATAAGAATAGTCTCTTTCAATCAAATACAGTTCGGCACCCAGCTCCTGTACGTACTTAACCAAGGTTTCAGGCGGATTTTCATCCCCACAGACGGCAGGGCAATGCGGGCGAAATATACCCGCTTTCTCAAGGCCGATGAGTTCGCGAGTGGAACCCAACCATTGCACGTGATCGATGCCAATGCTGGAGACGATGCCCAGATCAGCATCAATTACATTAACGGCGTCAAGACGGCCTCCCAGCCCTACCTCATATATCGCTACATCCAACTCGGCGCCATTGAATATCTGCATGGCGGCAAGCGTGCCAAATTCAAAATAGCTCAAGCAAGCTTCGCCACGTGCCCGGTCTACAAGATCGAAGACCTTGCACAGCGTTTCATCATCAATATTTTCCTGCCCGATCCTTATACGCTCATTGTAGCGTAACAAATGCGGAGAGGTATAACTTCCAACCCGATATCCCGCCTGATGATAAATGGACTCCAAAATGGCGACAACAGAACCTTTGCCATTGGTACCTGCAACAGTGATGACCGGATGATTCGGGTGCAGTACGTCAAGTATATCGGCAACTTCGGCAATGCGACCAAGGCCCAACTCAATTTTTTGAGAGTGAAGCGTTTGCTGCCAAGCAAGCCAATCCTGGAGACGTGTAAATCTCAAAATAGTAAAAATATGTAATAGGTGAAAAGATTATGTAAACAAGACGGTTTATATCCATTTAATCCGTCATATAGATGGTGATTACCCTCTCTTGCCGCACATAGATTGAATATTATTCATTCGTCTTTTTCATAATGTCTTTATGCAGTAGTATACACAGCAGACGATGTACCTGATCACGCATGTCCTTACGCTCGACGATGATATCCAGCGCGCCGTGCTCAAGCAAAAACTCACTGCGCTGAAAACCCTCGGGAAGGGTCTCTCCCACCGTCTGCTGGATAACCCTAGGCCCGGCAAACCCTATCAAGGCGCCGGGTTCAGCGATATGTATGTCTCCCAGCATCGCCAGGCTTGCAGATACCCCACCCATGGTTGGATCGGTCAAAACGGAAATATAGGGCAACTTCTTGTCACGCATACGCGCCAACACGGCACTGGTCTTGGCCATTTGAAACAAAGACATCAACGCTTCCTGCATACGGGCACCTCCGCTTGTGGAAAAACACACCAATGGAATTTTCTCACTCAACGCACGTTCCACCGCCCGTGCAAACTTCTCTCCCACCACTGAGCCCATCGTCCCCGCCATAAAGTTGAAATCAAAGGCTGCAGCCACCAGCGGCAGCCCTTTCAATCGTCCTTTAATGGCCACCAACGCTTCTTTTTCACTGGTTGCCTTGGACGCCGCATTGAGCCTGTCTTTATATCTTTTATTGTCCTTGAACTTCAGGTAATCCGTCGACTCAAGATCGAGACCTATCTCTTCCAAGGGAGGTTCGTCGAGAAAACAAAGCAAACGAGCACGTGCGCCAATGCGCATGTGATGATTGCACTTCGGGCAAACCCGCAAGTTGCGCTCAAGGTCGGATCGATACAGCACCGCATTACAGCTTGTGCATTTATCCCAAAGCCCTTCCGGAACCTTGCGTTTGCTGGTGCCCTCGGTGCGAATGCGCGAAGGCATTAACTTTTCCAACCAACTCATGGGAACAAGGATAGATCGAGGCCATTCACGAGCAGGCAACTCCCTGTCTGGTGACAGTATCGTCCATCACCGTACGCATATCGATCAACAAGGATTTAACGCTTTCAAGCATAGCACCGCATTCCGGTGCATTGGCTTCGATAAGGCGAACCAAAGCGCTTCCTACAACCACCGCATCGGCAATTTCGGCTACGGCGCCGGCATCTTCTGCATTCCTGACCCCGAAGCCGACACCGACCGGCAACGCAGATACCCGCTTGATCCGAGCTACTTTTTCTTTTACTTCTGCCACGTTTAGCCGATTCGATCCCGTTACGCCTTTTAACGACACGTAATACACAAACCCGGAAGATACGTCACAGATTTTCTTGATGCGAACAGTGCGGGTAGTCGGTGCAATTAAAAAAATAACGTCCAACCCTTCTTGCCGATATATGTTTAGGGCTTGCATGGCCTGCTCCATGGGCAAATCCACGATAATCACGCCATCAACCCGATTCTGTTTTGCGGCGCGGGCAAATTGTGGTACACCCATTGCCTCAATCGGATTTTGATAACCCATCAGCACGACCGGAGTACGCTCATCACGTTCACGGAATTCACTCACCATGTCCAGAACTCGAGGCAAGCTCGTATCATGTGTCAGCGCACGTTCACAGGCCGCCTGAATCGCGCGTCCGTCTGCCATAGGATCTGAAAACGGCACACCCAACTCTATAATATCCGCGCCCGCCTCTACCAGGGCGTGCATCAGGGCGACGGTATGATCCGGATGTGGATCACCGGCGGTAATATAGGGAATCAATGCCTTACGCCCGGATTCTGCAAGAGAAGAAAACGTAGATGAAATACGACTCATACCTTGATGCCTTCGATACCGGCAACGGTATTGATATCTTTATCGCCCCGTCCGGAAAGATTGACGATAACCGT
This sequence comes from Gammaproteobacteria bacterium, assembly GCA_965242685.1. Taxonomy (GTDB): domain Bacteria; phylum Pseudomonadota; class Gammaproteobacteria; order UBA4575; family UBA4575. Next base: position 1,010,431 of record OZ251487.1, read on the forward strand.
TTGCTCGTTCGACATTCCGGCAGCCAACTTGACCGCATAGGCCATGGCGTGGCTGCTTTCAAGTGCGGGAATAATACCCTCCTCGCGGGTCAACTCATGGAATGCGGACAGGGCCTCTTCATCGGTAACCGAATCATAATGCACCCTACCAATGTCCTTCAGCCAGGAATGTTCGGGGCCCACGCCGGGATAATCCAGCCCCGCAGAAATGGAATGCGTTTCCATGATCTGTCCATTTCGGTCTTCCAACAGATAGGTACGGTTACCATGCAAAACACCGGGGCGACCCGCATTAAGCGGTGCAGAATGCCTGCCTGTCGTAATGCCTAACCCGGCGGCCTCAATACCGTACATAGCCACACTTTTATCCCCCAGAAATGGATAGAACAAACCGATGGCATTCGAGCCGCCACCCACGCAGGCCACCAGCGCATCCGGTAGACCACCGGTAGATGCCTTAAGCTGAGCCTTCGCTTCCCGACCGATCACCGACTGAAAGTCCCGCACCAACAACGGATAGGGATGGGGCCCTGCAACGGTACCGATAATATAAAACGTCGTATCAACATTCGTGACCCAGTCTCTCAAAGCCTCGTTCAGCGCGTCTTTCAGCGTCTTTGATCCCGAGGTTACGGGAACGACTTCCGCACCCAATAATCGCATACGATAGACGTTGGAAGTTTGACGACGAATATCCTCCTCACCCATATACACCACACACTCCAATCCCAAACGCGCCGCTACGGTGGCACTTGCCACTCCGTGTTGCCCGGCACCGGTCTCGGCTATGATCCTTGTTTTACCCATGCGTTTTGCAAGCAACACCTGACCAACGGTGTTATTTATCTTGTGCGCACCCGTATGATTAACGTCTTCACGCTTTAGGAAAATTCTTGCGCCCAAATACTTTCGACTTAGACGACGCGCATAATACAACGGACTCGGTCGACCCACATAATGAGCCATGTCATGATCAAACTCAGCCAAAAATTCCCTGTCATTTTTATATTTCAGATACGCTTGCTCAAGCTGCGCGAGGGGTTCGACCAGAGTCTCCGCTACGTAGCGCCCCCCATATTCACCGAACATCCCGCATTCGTCGGGGACCTCGGTGTAAGACGCGTGCGCCGATACTCGAGGTGCGGTGCTAGCCATTGCCGACTTCCTGAATAAAACGTCTCATTTTATCAACATCCTTGACTCCTTCGGAGACTTCAATACCACTACTTACGTCAACCGCATAAGGCCGTACTACACGCACGGCTTCGGCCACATTGTACGGCGTTAAACCGCCGGCAAGAATAACCGGCCCGGCAAGCTTCGCGGGAACCCGGCCCCATTCAAATTTTTTCCCACTGCCTCCCCTCTCATCCGCCGCGTGACTATCCAATACAAAGCCCGCAGCCGACGGGTAACACGAACAAAAATCAACAACCGACGTGAGGCTTCCCATGGGTAACGCTTTCAGATAAGGCAGATGAAACTGCCGACAAAACTTTTCGTCTTCCCCGCCATGAAATTGCAACAGATTTACACCCACGTTATCCAGCACGTTTCGAATATGGCCGGCCTCTGCATTCATAAATAGCCCCACCGACGACACAAACGGAGGCACTTCCCCGACAAGTTGCCGAGCCTGTTCTATCGCCAAATTACGCGGGCTATCCTTTACAAACACGAACCCAAGCGCGTCCACGCCTAAATCAACGGCGCGTCGTATGTCCCGAGCTTGCGTCATGCCACAAAACTTAACGCGCGTCCGCATGCGGGCATCCCGTCAGCTTTGCGGTAAAAACCGGCCATCGTATCGCAGCATCAAATCCATACTCGGTATCATACTGCACTTTAACCAAATATAAGCCATCTGCCTGAGCAGTCACTCCGCCTAGCGTTCGATCACGGTGCCGCAAAACCTTCTGTGCCCAGCTTGCATCCCGTTCACCCTTGCCGATTGTAATAAGCACCCCCGCCATGTTTCGTACCATGTGATGCAAAAACCCGTCGGCGTACACGTCTATGTATACAAATTCGCCCTGCCGTATAACATTTATCTCATGCACGCTACGAACCGGACTTTTGGCCTGGCAGGACAACGCCCTATAGGAAGAGAAGTCATGCGTCCCCTGCAAATAGTTCGCCGCCTCCTGCATCGTTGCCTGGTTCAATGACTGGAACACCCAGGTAACCCGCCGATTCAGCAAGGCCGGACGCGTACCCCGATTGAGGATGATATAACGGTAACGACGCGCCCGTGCAGAATTTCGCGCGTGAAAATCCTCGTCTACGGGTCTGGCCCACAGCACCGAAACGGAATCGGGCAAATACATATTGACGCCCGTGGTCCACGCCTTGACATCCCGTTCTGTTGGACTATCAAAGTGAGCGACCTGCTCCATGGCGTGAACTCCGGTATCCGTGCGTCCCGCGGCATATACGCGCACCGGCGCATCCGCCACGCTTGAAACCGCCTCTTCAACGGCTTGCTGCACCGAGGCCGCATGGCACTGTCGCTGCCAACCATAAAACTGGCTGCCGTCATATTCAATCCCGAGTGATATCCTCATAGTCTACAAATAGTCTAAAAACTTTAGTGTGCGGTAGGTTGACCTTGCAACAGAATGCCACTTCAACCACATCTTTTGCTTCTGATGGCCTACCCTTAAACTTTTCTCCACACATAAAAGTATCGGGACCGCGCGAGGAGTCCGACGAGGAGGGCGCCCCGGAATTGCAGCGCGAGAATTGAGGCGGCGTACCTAGATTGGCCCTGAATAGCTCTTCCGTCTCGATACAAAGTGTCTTCTGAAGTGGCTCACAGCAATAGTATTTTTTAACGAAATCTTTGCTGTACCCTTTGCTGTCTTTGCTGTGGTCGTTTGGCCCTTTTTCATCACCGGGGAAAAAGAATACAAAGCCATTCAGATACTCTATGTAGTCTTCTAAAGTCCAGCCATGCGTAAATTTTTCATGATTGCGCAAACTTTCATGGTGATCACGCAAGATGATCATCTCGCCATTCACGCAGAGGGTAACTTCGCGGGGGCGGGGCTTACAGATAAGTTCATCGCATCCGGCGGCACGCAAAGGCGTTGCAGCACAATCCAGGCACTTCCGCTCCATGATACGGTCTATATGCTCGGCCGCCGTAAGATGCCAAAGGAAAGGACGCTCTTTTGCAAACTCATCCTCGAAAGAATTCATGGTTACTAGCTCCTGTTTGTGATGAGAAAAAACTGCTCCTTTCTGCAGTCATAACCAAAAACTTCCAAAGGGTCCGGCAGGTCGACTCTGCAACGGAATGCCACTTCAACCACTTTTGATGGAATACCTTTACCTTTACCCTTATCCTCAAACTTTTTTCCACACACGAAAATATCGGGCCCGCGGCGCGGGCAGTTCAACCGCAGTGATGGCGCTCCGGAATTGCAGCACGAGAATTGAGGCGGCGTGCCTTGATTGGCCATGAATAAATCTTCCGTCGGGATACACAACGCCTGCTGTTGCTTATATATTTTAACAAACCCTTCGCTTCTTTTGACTGGCCCCTTTTCCGTGCCGGGGAAGAAGAATACAAAGCCATTCAGATATTTTACGTAGTCTTTCAAAGTCCAACCATCATGCGTCCATTGCACTTTTTTGTGATGGCAAAGGGGAGCCTGATCACGCACGATGACCGTCTCGCCATTCACGCGGTGGGTAAGGTCATCCTTATCCTCGCAGCGGGGCTTACGGATAAGTTCATTGCGTCCGGCGTCACGCAAAATCGTTGCGGCACAATCCAGGCGATTCATCTCTATGATACGGTCTATGTTCTTGGCCGCCGTAAGATGCCAAAGAAAAGGACGCGTTTTTGCAAACTTCTGCTCGAAAGAGTTCATTGCTACCGACTCTTGTTGGTGATGAGGAAGATAGAGTACCGACCGGCTTCGGTCAAATATGATCCCGTATCAAAATTTCGGCAATCTGGACACTGTTGAGCGCCGCGCCTTTCCGCAGGTTGTCGCTGACTATCCACATGTTCAGGCCTCGCGGATGCGAGATGTCTTCACGGATACGACCGACATATACCGCATCATCGTACTCGCCTTCCGTTACCGCAGTTGGATAACCGCCGTCCCGGTGCTCGTCCAGCACCCGAACCCCCGGCGCATCCGACAACAACTGCCTGGCACGTTGCGCCGATAAGGCCTCCTTGAATTCCACGTGTACCGCCTCGGAATGTCCCCGATTCACGGGAACGCGCACCGTAGTGGGATTTACCGAAATGGAATCGTCCTCCATGATTTTCCGGGTTTCCCAAACCATTTTCATCTCCTCTTTTGTATAGCCGTTTTCCATAAACACGTCTATATGCGGCAACACATTAAAGGCGATCTGCTTGGGATAAACGCTACAAACAACCGGCTCATCATTGATGAGGTCCACGGTTTGTCGGTGCAATTCATCAACGGCTTCCTTGCCGGTGCCTGACACCGCCTGATAGGTGGCGACGTTGATACGCTCAATACCCGCCGCGTCATGCAGAGGCTTCAGCGCCACTACCATCTGGATCGTTGAGCAATTCGGGTTGGCAATAATGCCGCGACTTCGATAACTTGAGACTTGATGCCCGTTCACCTCCGGTACTACCAGGGGGATATCGTCGTCGTAGCGAAATTGTGAGGTATTGTCTATGACCATGCAGCCGTGTGCAGCGGCCTTGGGCGCAAATTCTTTGGAAATACTCGCACCGGGCGAAAATAACCCCACCTGAGCCTTAGAAAAATCAAAGGTGGCCAGGTCTTGTACCTCGATCTCCCGATCACCGAATGCAATTTTCTTTCCGGCGGAGCGTGCACTCGCCAGGGCATAGAGATTATCTACAGGGAACCTTCTTTGCGCAAGGACGGCAAGCATTTCCTCCCCCACTGCGCCGGTAGCTCCCACTACTGCAATGTCGTATTTTTTCATCGTTGGTTTTCCTTGTCGGTCTTAACGGATCAGCGGGTTATTTTTCTAGGGCATTGATGACCGCGTCACCCATCTCGTTGGTACCGATTGACGCCTGCCCCTCACCCGCTATGTCTGCGGTTCGCAACCCTTTCCCAATAACACGCTGTACGGCCTGCTCAACCAGCCCGGCCAATCCTGTTTCATTCAAGCTGTAACGCAACATCATAGCCACCGATAAAATCGTTGCCAAAGGATTGGCGATATTCTTACCCGCAATGTCGGGAGCAGAGCCGTGGACAGGCTCATACATACCTTGCCCCTTGGCGTTCAACGAGGCCGATGGCAACATGCCAATAGAGCCGGTTAACATTGCCGCCACGTCGGAAAGGATATCGCCGAACAGGTTGGTCGTTAGCATTACATCGAATTGTTTGGGTTCTTTGACGAGTTGCATCGCGGCATTATCCACATATATGTGACTCAAAGACACGTCGGGATACTCCCGGTGCACTACGTTGACGGTTTCGCGCCATAACTCCGAGACCTCCAGCACGTTGGCCTTGTCCACCGAGCATAGCCTGTGATTTCTTTTTTGCGCAATCCGAAAGGCAACCCTGGCAATACGGGTGATCTCGTTTTCATCATACACCAAGGTATTAAATCCCTGTCGAACCCCTGTGTTCAGGGTGCGTATGCCGCGCGGTTCCCCGAAGTAGATGCCTCCCGTCAGTTCACGCACGATCATAATGTCGAGACCCGCAACCAACGACTGTTGCAACGAAGAAGCCGCAGCCAATTCTCCATATAAAATTGCGGGCCGAAGATTGGCAAACAGGCCAAGCCCGGCGCGTAACCGGAGCAGGCCCTGTTCCGGGCGAAGGTGCCGCTCGACGCCTTCATACTCGGGGCCGCCCACCGCACCCAGCAAGATCGCGTCTGCGGATCGGGCTAGCTTCAGGGTTGCCTCGGGTAGCGGATCGCCATGCCGGTCATAGGCACTTCCCCCCACCGATGCCTCTTGTAGTTCAAGGGCAAGTGCGTGCTCATTGATCAAGTGGACAAGGACTTTCCTGGCTTGTGCGATGACTTCAGGGCCGACGCCATCGCCGGGCAATAGTAATACTTTGTACATGGAAGAGATATTAACTCAAGTTGCTAATAGGGTCTCATAAACCCGACTGGCCAACGGGATAGATTTTTGATTTTTGTGGATAAAAAAACCTTTTGTATTTGGGGCATCAGGCAATTTTTTCCGCCTCTATCCGCCCCTATTCGCCCCTATCTGCCCCGGCGAGGTTGGAAAATACTTTAAGTTTGTGACGTAGCGAAATCTTGGCGAGCTTGGTCTTGGGCTGGATTCAGGGCTGTATTCTCCACTTTTTGGCGATAAAACCTCTCGGCTTCCTGGGATTATATGGAGTGGATCTTTACAGCAGGATCTTGTACCGCTTTATAGTAACCAGGGGCAGGCCTGCCGCAAGCGGGCTTCATAGGCCTTGATCTTGTCCGCATGTTGCAGGGTGAGGTCGATCTCGTCAAAGCCGTTCAACAGGCAGTGCTTGCGAAACTCGTCGATCTCGAAGGTAAACGTTTGGTTTGTCTCATCAACGACTGTTTGTGCAGTAAGGTCTACTGTGCACCTGAATGCGGGGTTTTCCGTAACCTGTCCGAACAGATAATCGACTTCCCGGGCGTCGAGCGTGACCGGCAACAAGCCGTTCTTGTAGCTGTTACTGCGAAAGATGTCGGCAAAGCCTGAAGCAATCACTACCTCGAAGCCATAATCCAGAATCGACCACACCGCATGTTCGCGCGAAGAGCCGCAACCGAAGTTTTTACGCGTCAACAGGATTCGGGCGTCCTTGTATTGCGACTGATTCAAAACGAAATCGGGATTCGGACGACGCCGTTCACCTTGCCGCCCCGAGGTATCCGCATCAAGGTAGCGCCAGTTGTCAAACAGGTTCTTACCAAACCCGGTACGCTTGACCGACTTTAGGTACTGTTGTGGAATAACCGCATCGGTATCCACGTGACTGCGATCCAACGGCAGCAGCGTAGATTCAATGCTGGTAAACGACTTCATTGCAGCTCCTTCCTGACATCGACAAAGTGACCGTGTATCGCCGCCGCCGCCGCCATCATCGGGCTAACCAGGTGGGTGCGCCCGTCTTTCCCTTGACGCCCCTCAAAATTCCGGTTTGAAGTGGACGCACAACGTTCACCCGCTTCCAATCGGTCGGCATTCATAGCCAGGCACATTGAGCAGCCCGGCTCGCGCCATTCAAAGCCGGCGGCCTTGAATATCTCATCCAGCCCCTCCTGTTCGGCCTGTTGCTTGACCGGGCCTGAACCGGGCACCACCATGGCCAGTTTGATATTGTCCGCAAGCGTTCGCCCCCGTATTACTTTTGCGGCTTCACGCAAATCCTCGATACGCGAATTCGTACAGGAGCCGATAAATACTTTGTCGAGATGAATCCGGTCAATCGGGGTACCGGGTTGCAATCCCATATACCGCAAGGCGCGCCGCTGGTCGTCGGATAAATTGTTACCCGGCGGCACCGCTTCGTCGATACCCACTACCATTTCAGGTGAAGTACCCCAGGTTACCTGCGGCACAAGCGAACCGATATCCAGGGACAACGTGGCGTCAAACTTTGCAGACTCGTCCGAATGCAGCGTGCGCCAGTACGAGACGGCTCGCTCCCACATGTCGCCTTGCGGTGCAAAGGGGCGGCCCGCCACGTATTCGAGTGTATCGTCATCTACGGCGACCATACCGGTACGCGCACCGGCCTCAATTGACATATTGCATATCGTCATTCGCGCCTCAATGGAGAGAGAACGAATCACGGCGCCCGCATATTCAATCGCGTAGCCCGTCGCTCCGGCGGTACCCAACTTGCCAATAACGGCGAGGATAATATCCTTGGAACCGACCCCGGGAGGCAAATTGCCTTCCACTTGAACCCGCATATTTTTTGATTTTTTCATCAACAGGCACTGCGTAGCAAGGACATGCTCAACTTCCGAAGTGCCGATCCCGAACGCCAGCGCACCCAATGCGCCGTGGGTAGAAGTATGCGAATCCCCGCATACGATGGTCATGCCGGGCAACGATACTCCCTGCTCCGGGCCAATCACGTGCACGATTCCTTGTCGCGCGTCCGACATCGGAAATTGGGTCAGGGAAAATTCACTGCAATTTCGGTACAGGGTATCGACCTGCTCTTTGGAAACCGGGTCCTTGATCCCCTCGCTGCGCCCGACCGTCGGCACATTATGATCCACAGTCGCAAGTATGGAGTCCCCGCGCCACAGGTCTCGCCCGGCCAGGCGTAATCCCTCAAAGGCTTGTGGCGACGTTACCTCGTGTACCAGATGCCGGTCAATGTACAGCAGGGTCATGCCGTCGTCGCGTTCATGCACAACGTGACTCTGCCAGACTTTGTCGTATAGAGTTTTATTTGCCATTACACATTAGAATATCGGATAAACGAAGTCGCCGCTCACGGGTGAATCAATCCTGTTGTACGGGAGACGGAACATCGGGTATTAGACCTTCCACCTCGGCGTTTTGGGCGCGCTGGCGGAGCACGTGATCCATGACTACGATGGCAAGCATGGCCTCCGCCACGGGCACGCCTCGTATACCCACACAAGGGTCATGCCGGCCGGTAGTCACGACCTCGGCTGCCTGTCCGTCTACGTCCACGGTCTTGCCCGTGATGCGAATACTGGAAGTCGGCTTGAATGCGACACTGACAAACAGATCCTGGCCCGAGGAAATCCCCCCCAGAACGCCCCCGGCATGATTGGACAGGAAACCTTGCGGGGTTATTTCATCGCGGTATTCGCTGCCCTGTTGCGACACACTCCCGAAACCCGCGCCGATCTCCACGCCCTTAACCGCATTGATGCTCATCATGGCGCCGGCAAGGTCGGCGTCAAGGCGATTGAATACAGGCTCGCCCAATCCAACCGGCATGCCACTCGCCACGACGTTCACGCGCGCGCCGACGGAATCCCCCCGTTTACGCAACCCGTCCATAGACGCCTCAAGCACGGCAACCTTATCGGCATCGGGACAGAAAAACGGATTTTGCTCGACCGCGTCCCAATCCTTGTGCTCGATCTCGATAGTACCCAGTTGCGCCAGATAGCCGCGCACGAGTATGCCCAACCTGTCGGAAAGATATTTTCTGGCAATGGCGCCGGCGGCCACGCGCATCGCGGTCTCGCGCGCCGACGCACGGCCTCCCCCGCGATAATCACGCAGCCCGTATTTTTTCAGATAGGTGTAATCCGCATGGCCGGGACGAAACTTATCCTTAATATCACTGTAGTCTTTGGAACGGGCATCCCGATTATAAATAATCAGACCTATGGGGGCGCCGGTGGTCTTGCCGTCAAACGTCCCCGACAAGATCTCGACCTCATCGGGTTCGCGGCGCTGCGTGGTATGGCGCGACTTGCCGGGACGACGACGCTCCAGGTCCGCCTGCAAATCGGCAACACTGAGTTCAAGCCCCGGCGGACAGCCGTCAACGATACAACCCATTGCCGCACCGTGGCTTTCGCCATACGAAGTCACGGTGAAAAGTTTCCCGATAGAATTACCTGCCATGTAAGCATTGTAACATTTCCGACAAACGCGCCACCCGTTTTTACACTTCAAACGGGACTTCTACATGTATACAATAGCTACAGCATTCACAATGCCAAAGGCCTGACCACAAGGCTACGCATTGCAACGTTCATCTAGCGACGATTCAAACCCCTTTACCTACCGCAACGTACAAGATGGAGAAGTTGATCCTATTATGGAAATATTGCAAAGGCCTTTTATTTCATTTACTTCCTCATCACCCGTTGTCCCGGGTCACGTTCCGGCTGACACGTCTGGAAACGCCACTGAAAAATGCGGCTATACACGTTTTCATCCGTATTTTCGACGTTGACATGAGCGAGGCAACCCACAAGGAAGCGAGAGAGTACCCATCCTTTAACGCATTCTTCACGCGCCGATTGACCGCCGGCGCGCGCCCCATCGCAGCGGATCCCGACGCCGTTGCCTGTCCCGCGGATGGCCGTATCAGTCAGATCGCCAATTATCGGAATCAACGGGCCATACAGGCAAAGGGACAATATTTCTCCATGCGGCAACTACTGGGCGACCCGGTTGAATATGGAACGCTATGCGAAAGCGGAAAATTTGCGACTATCTATCTGTCGCCCAAAGATTATCACCGCGTGCACATTCCCCTGGACGGAACGCTGGTGGAAATGATCCACGTACCGGGGCGCCTGTTTAGCGTCGCACCCTATTCCGCCGAAGTGATCGCCGGCCTATACACCCGCAATGAACGGGTAATATCTATCTTCAAGACGCTTGCGGGGTACATGGCCATCGTCATGGTGGGCGCCGTGAACGTCTCCGCCATCGAAACCTCCTGGGCGGGGCTGATAACGCCGCCGCGAGGCAAGCGGATACAAAGAAAAAAATACCCTGGCGTGAAACTTGAAAAAGGTGCGGAACTGGGCGTCTTCAACATGGGCTCAACCGTGGTGATGGCCTTTGAGTCCGATAACGTTTGCTGGGATGAAAAACTGTCCCCTCACCAGGCGGTACGGGTCGGGCAGCCGCTGGGCAGAATCGTAACCCCCTGCTAGGTGAGTGTAAGCACCTGTCTTATCTCGGTGACGCCCAGTAAGATCATCAATAACCGATCCACGCCCATGGCAACGCCCGCGCATTCCGGCAGCCCCGCCCGTAGCGAAGCGATAAATTGCGGGTCAATCTCGGGACAGTCCTTGCCGGCCCGCCTGCGTAGACGATGATCTTCCTCAAAACGCCGGAGCTGCTCCCGTGCGTCGGTCAATTCCCGAAAGCCGTTTGCAAGCTCGACATTGCCCAGATAAAGCTCAAAGCGCTCCGCCATGCCGTCATCGTTGATCTTTGCCAGTGCCGCGTGTTGTGCCGGAAAATGGTATATAAAAGTCAAACGATCCGCCGGTAATCGCGGGGCGATGATCTGGTCAAGAAATAGATCCTGGTACTCCCGTATTGACAGGCCGGCGGCCGGCGCAAGCCCCGCCGTTTTACCGACGCGCACATATTCCGAAGGCGTTGCCAGACAGGGATCAAGCCCGCAATAATCCCTGAATGCGTCCCGGCATGTAATAAATGAAGTTTCGGCAAGTCCGGGCAACGACTCTTTCACCAAACTTCTCACCAGTTCGTCTACCTCGCGCATCAGGTCATGGTGACTCCAGCCGATGCGATACCATTCAAGCATGGTAAATTCCGGGTGGTGATACCGGCCCTTTTCCGCCGCCCTGAATACCTTGCAAAGCTGGTATATGTCGCATTTGAAAAATGCCAACAATCTCTTCATGGCATATTCCGGCGAAGTGTGCAGATACGCCCGCCGGTCACCGTCTACGATCATGCTGTCGATATACGGATCGGTAACGGTGTAATGGTTGACGATGGGCGTCTCGACCTCCAGCACGTTGCGAACTGCAAAAAACTCACGAATCCGTGTATAGAGCTGGGCGCGCACCTTAAGCCCTCGCAATGAAACGGGCGGCCTCTGGTCATCGGGAACGGAAATGTCGTTATCCAAGGGAATACGTTGCAAGTCAAACGAGTGTGTCGCAACCCGAACGGACTATGAAATCAATGCCTCCCCCGCACCTTTATTTGGCACGCGATACATATTCCGCAGTGCGCGTATTGATGCGCAACACCTCTCCCTCTTCGATAAACAGGGGTACCTTGACGACCGCCCCCGTCTCCAGAGTAGCGGGCTTGCTGCCGCCAACGGCGGTATCGCCACGCACGCCGGGATCGGTACGCGTGATCTTCAACTCGACAAAATTGGGGGGCATTACGCTCAACGGCGCGCCGTCCAGCAAGGTTACGCAACAGGTTTCCTGGCCCTTCAGCCACTGTACGGCATCCCCCATGGCGTCCCTGCTTGCCGCATACTGTTCGTAGGAGTCAGGCTCCATGAAGTGCCACTGCTCGCCGTCGTTGTACAGATATTGCATGTCTTTATCCGTCACGTCGGCGGCAGCAACGGATTCACCGGATTTGAACGTGCGGTCTAGCACCCGGCCGGTTTTCAGATTACGCAGCCTAACCCGATTGAAGGCCTGCCCCTTGCCGGGCTTTATAAACTCGTTTTCAATGATGGTATACGGGTCGCCATCCAGATCAATCTTCAGACCGGCTTGAAACTCGTTGGTATTGTATGTGGCCACGTGTGAACCATAAAATTGCGTATCGATGGATATATCCAGTTTAACACGAGAGCCATGCGACGCCGAACCTGTTTGGCAACGACAGTACCGGGACGCCATAACCAGCATAGCCGCACTTTGCGATGCACTGGAACTGAAGCCGGAGCAATTATCGCCGAGCCATTCCGCCGCACGACAATTCCCCCTTCGGGTGCCTCGGTCTTACGTCCGGCGCATGTCAAAATCCGACCCGCGAGACCCTCTGCTGCTACAAGTATTGCCGCATACGGACGAAGACGCTCAAACGGCGGGCTTCGGCACCGACCCGTTGGCGGAATTGACCAAACTTAAAAGCCCCGGACTGTTGCAAAAATATCACGGGCGCGCCCTGCTGCTGGTAACCGGCTGCTGCGGTATTCATTGCCGCTATTGCTTTCGCCGACACTTCCCGTACTCCATGCAAAATCCCCGACGGGACGGTTGGCAACAGGCACTCGACGAGATCGCCGAAGATACCAACATCACCGAGATAATACTGAGCGGAGGCGACCCGTTGGTCTTGCGTGACGGCGAACTTGCCGAACTGATCGCAAGACTGGAATCAATTCCACACGTCAGGCGATTGCGCATTCATACGCGCTTGCTGGTGGTCATTCCGGCGCGCATTAACCAAGAACTGATCGCCTGGATCAACGACACCGCCCTGAACGTGGTAATCGTATTGCACGCCAATCATGCCCGGGAAATAAACGCCTCATTGCGAGATAAACTACAGACGCTATGCGCGGCAAAGTGCACGGTATTGAATCAAAGCGTGTTGCTGCGGGGCGTCAACGACAACCCCGAGGCCCTGATCCGGTTGAGTGAAAAGCTGTTTCAGGCGGGCGTCATGCCCTACTACCTTCACCTGCTGGATAAGGTACAGGGGGCCGCACATTTTGAAGTCGGCGAAACCGAGGCGCGCCGCATCATGCGCGAAGTGGCGGCCAAATTACCCGGCTATCTGGTGCCGAGACTGGCAAAGGAAGAACCGGGACAGGCCGGCAAGACGCTGATCGCATTTTAAGCACGACGACAATTTTGCAAGAGACAGCTACCCGTCATTCAAAACATCCTTAATAACTCGTTGCAGACACTTGGGATCATCATTCAGGAAATAAACACCCTGCTTTTCCCGTTCGTGCGGGAGACGGGGATCATCACCGATCTCACTGGACGCCGTGACCGACAAGACGTAGGCGTGCAGATATAGGTTCGGATCGATTTCATGCACTTTTGTTTCAATCTTCTTGATCTCTGTATGCAGCCGCACTTTCTTACGTTCTTTCGGGCCGTACCGAACCAGCCCTTTCGGATCGAGAAAGATAACGTGTTGGTGGTCGCCGTCCTTGAGCCAGACGATGAAGTCGGGGTAATAGTCAAAGTCGTCGAAAAACGAGATCCCTCGCCCGCGTGACCGGTTACGGATCAAGTACAGTTCCCGGCCCCGCAACCAAGGATTCTGGTTTGTCGCCAGTTTGTCCAACTCTTCGACCACTTTCTTTTCATTCCTGTCCAAGGGAACGGGCTGTACCGTAACCTTGCAATCCTTGTCGGCATACAAAAGTGGCGTATAGGCATGGGTGTCAGTCATAATGCCGCCCAGCTTCAGGCTAGAGAAGTACTGGACGCTCTCCCTCAAGCTATGGATATCCTCGATCAATTTTTCTTCCTTGACATCCACCGTGATCCGATACTCCTTTACATGATTGGCATCTTCCGGATCCAGCGTCACCACCTCGATATTTTTGCTTTCCCATTGCCGGCGCTTTTTGCGCCAGAAACGGTCGGCGTATTCGGTGATCAGGTCAACGGCGACGGCCTCCAGCCTGTGCACGTCCGCAAAGTCCCTGATCTCCCGCTGTGCGGGCGGCATCAAAAGCTCGTACCAGTCAGGATTCTCCAATAATGCGTCGACGGTCTCCCGTTCAATGGCAAGGTTGTGCCAGCCCTTCTGTCGTTTGCGCACTAGCAGTTTGTCGTAGATACGCGTCCTGTTGAAAAAGGGGACAAAAGGCGTGATCTTAAATCGATCTTTCTGTTGCTCGGGAACGTCACGCGCCTCGCCGGACGCCACAGCCTGTAGTTGCGAATACAAGTCCAGTCTCACAACGGGATCACTATTCGGGATCGGAAAGACCGGGCGCTCGGCGGAGAATGCAAATTTCTGATCCCCCTTGACACGTATCAGCTTGAGATCGGGTTTCTTGCCAAAGTTCCAGGTGGTGGGCAGCCGAATCGTCTCGCACTCTTCGCGCATCCCTTCCCGTTTTAATAGATCGCGGAAGGTTCGCATGTAATTGGCGCGCAAGCCGAAAATATACAGCGTTTCCAGTTCGTCAAGTCCGGCGGTGTCCCGCGGCAGTTCGGTGGCACCGCTTTTAAGATGACGCTTGAGGCTCATGTTCCAGCCCTTCAGGCGCACGCCGCGCCCGAACATCTGAATGATCTCGGGGCCTTCGCCGACGCCGACGTGCATCAGCCCCATGGTACTGACGCGCCAGGAGTTCCAGCCGGCGACAAAGCGCCGCGCACCGATGACCACGTTTATCGTCGAGTCCGTTTCATCGACTTTATGGAACAGCCTGCCGGTAAAGCCCATCTCGCGCTCCACTTCGAGGTCGGGATGCGGGTCTTGGGTAAGTAGTTTGTTGTAGAGCTTTTGCGAATCACCGACATTGATCATGCCGAACGGGGCATTGTCGCCGGCACGCAAATGCAATTCACCTTCGCCGGCGGTAAGATAAACGACGTGCAAACGCCCCGCGCCGTGGAACAGCGTCTCGCATAGATCGGCATAAAGGTCTTCGTCGGACTGCGACAGGTGAGGAAACCGGCCGGCGAAATAGTCTTTGCCGGCGTCATCGGTCAAGCCCGATTCTGCGGCCAACAGACGGGTGATCATCGGGCGCACCTCGTCCCCGTTCGCCAATACCCAGCCAAGAAATTCCAGGATCTCGACGACGTCTGATCTGGTCTTCTCGTTGTCCGCCGCGCTTGAGCCGGTCACGGTTTTGCCGAGAAACACCCACAGCGGCTTTGCCAAGTTAAAGGCACTCCATTCGACATGTTTATCGCGCCATAATCGACATTGCTGATAGAAGGTCAACAGGCAGCCGAGCAGGTACATTTTACTGTTCTCATCTTCCGCGCCCTGCGGAAGATTCGAGATGGCGTAATCCTTGCCGTAGCCATCGCTATGAAAGCGGTGATAGGAATAATCGAACAGCAGACATTTGCCGTAGGCGTTCAGCATGTCTTCGTCTTTTCTCGTCACTTGGTTGAAGGTGGCCGAGTATTCAAACGTGAAGCCGTCGCGGGAAAGCTCCTTGCGGTGCTTGCGCCATACCTTGCCGTCCGCACCCAAGTGTCCCTCGTCCACCAGCACCAGGTTGTTACTTTCAAAATCCTTTATCGAGACGCGCTTTATGCCCTTCTTCTCGGCCAGCTTGTTCAGGTCGATGATCTCGACGGGCGCCAGCAGGTCGGCGCCGGCATCACCTGAAAACAGGCGCGCATCCAGGCCGCTGGTATGCAGTTCGCGTTGATGTTGCGCCGACATCCGCTCGTTCGGCGTCAGCAGAATGATGTTGTTCAGTCGTTCACCGGCGCCATCCAGATAATGCCGATATTGCAGGATATGGGCGTGCATGAGCAACGTCTTGCCGGAACCGGTGGCACTCTGAAACGCGACGGTGGACAGGTCGCCCTCCGTGTAGTCCGGCATGGCAAAGGTCAATCGGTCTTGCGCCTTTTCCTCGTTCAAGTCGGCACACAGGGTCTCGGCGTCATCGAAATACCGGTACAAATAATGCTCGGTGAACAACAGCGCAAGCCACTGATGGGGCTTCCAAACGCGATCATGCTCCCTCGTCATGCGCAAACGGCGGCTGTGTTCTGTGATATTGGCATCGTACTCGGCGAACCGCTGGCGGGAGATTCGTGCGCGGCCCGAATAGAACGTCTGCACATATTCACTCTCGCCGCCGGAGTCAAACTCGGGTCGAACGTCGCGCAGCTGCTCAAGCATCTTGTCCACGTCTTCATAGCCGAACTCGCGGCAGATAAAACGGTGCAAAACGAGGCGGTTTTGGAGAGAGGCGTTGACTGTTCGACGACGAGACGGCATCAAAGAAATGTTTTCACGACAAGAGTTGCTGACACTGAAAGATTAAGGTTACAGGAAAAGTATAAATGCTTGTCTAAAAATTTTCTTGACGTGTGTCTCTGATATGAGACACTAAGCAACTTTATTTAGAGTGAGCACCTAATGACAAAAGAAAAACTAACGCCCTTCGACATCGTTGATCACCTGGATAGCGACGAGGCAATCAATGAATACCTGAGACTTGTTATGGAAGAAGATGACCCCAAATATCTGATACATGCACTTGGCAAGGTTGCACGTGCAAGGGGGATGACAACCGTAGCGGAACAGGCCAATCTGGGTAGACAAAATCTTTATAAGGCACTTTCCGGGAAAAGCTATCCGAGGGTTGATACCTTTTTCAAAGTGCTTAAAGCACTGGACGTGCGGCTTACCGTGGCGTAAATCGGGGATATTTCGGTGAAAATTTTTCCTGATTTGACGGTTTTTTGACGGTCGGCCCGCGGAGAACGCATAAATGCGTTCCGTATAACTGGCGGCGGTTAGTTTCCTGATGGTTTCGGCGGTGTCCTCTGTTTTTCCAATTCGCGGTGTTTGCTCACCAGATAGGCGGCGAAGGAGGCACAAGCACCAAACATGAACACAGCCTCGTCCACATCAACGTCGGATGAGTCTTTGTCAATCAGGGCATGGCGAATTCCCTGCTCGTCACTCGTATACCCGTATAGGTTGCCGAACGCCTGTTTGAGTGCCCCATGCCTCAGTAATTCGGCCTTTTCGAGCGAATTCAGTGCTTCCCCAAGTGTTTTCGCCTTTGGGTCAATTTTGCGCGCGACGGATTCGACGGCATGAATGCTGTCGGCGATGGAATCCGCATATTGTTGCGCATTGATATGTTCCGCCGCCTGGCGCAGGTGTGTGGCGGCACCTTCCATGCCACCTTCCTGGATGGTTTCGATGGCTTTTTGCGTAGCTTCGCCGGCTTCCATACTTGCTCGGGGGACAATGGTTGGACGTCCGCCTATCTCAACAACGTGATAGGCGATGCGTGCTTCATCGAAAGCACGTATCAGGTTTTCACGTAAGGTTGGCGGGCACTCCTCGTGTTGAAGGAAATATTCGATGAAGGTTAAAACCTCATCATATTCCTTTTGCAGAATTGTATTCTCAGCAAGACCAAAACTATCCTTAGCAAGGGCAGCATTTATAATATGCCCGTCAATACTTCTACTCAGGCTAAAATCAACCAGGCTAAAAAAACCCAAAGGTTTATCATGAGGTTTATACAAAACTTCAGGTTTATACTTTAAGAGTACATTGCTTATAGGCGCCACATAAGGGTATTTCAATACTTGGATTTCACGATCCACATAGAACCAAATCAATTGGCGAAATTTATCTGAAATTTCCCCGATCTGCATAGGTTCAGGCAAAGGTGCTTTTCCTTCTCGTTGCGAGAAAGTCTGTTTGTAAAAGTCTTTGCTGTTTTCTTTTTCCATCTTTGTTTCCTTTTCCCATCAATCCTTCTTCTCAAACATCAATTCCCTGAATATTGGCTCGATGGTTTTGGCGGTGGGGGTGTCGGGGATGGCATTTAGGGTGTGGTCGCCGTTGGTGTAGATGGTGTCAAGGTTTTTGGGGAGTTTGGAGCGGTGGCGGGTAACCCAGTCGTTCAGTGCCTGGTTGTCGGTGTGGTCGAGGTTGCGCCAGAGGATTAGGCAGTGTTGCCCTTGCGCGTCTTTGCCGGTGATGGCGAGTATGCCGTCGATCCTTTGGCGCGTGTGCACCCGCAAGCCGAGCAGGTAGTTGAAGGTTTCGGGCAGGTCGACGGGGGTTTCTTCACGGGTGCCGTCCCGTACTACGGAGAGGGTGTAGGCAAACGGGTCTTTGAAGTCTTTGCCCAACAGGCTTGCACTCTGTGCCGTTTCTTCCCCCAGCATGTAGCGCAAGCGGTAGTCTTCGGCGAGGTCGGCGTTTTCTGCCAGCACGTCGCCGGCGGGCGGGTTGAGTTCGAGGCTGTCCATCGTGTCTTCGTAGGATTCGAGGCGGAGGGTCTTGAACAGTTGCGAGACGCCCTCGCGCGAGACCGGTCTGCCGTCTTTCCAGTCTTTGGAGTAGGTGACTTTTTTGATGCGAGGGAGCAGGACGGTATCAAAGTGATGCCCCATTTCGACGAGGATGTATTTACGCCCGCCGCCGTCTTCCCGATTGAGGTTGATGACGGCGTGACCGGTGGTGCCGGAACCGGCGAAGTAGTCGAGGACGTATGAGTTTTTCCATGAGTGCGTAACGCTTTTTACCAAGTATCGTATAAGTTTCTCTGGCTTGGGATGGGATTTTTCAAAAACACTATCTTTGAAAAGATCGATAATTTGTTGAGAGGCATCTTCGTTTGTCTCCATTTTATAGTGAACCGGAGAAAGGATATTTTTCATCTTTTTTACTTCTCCGCCATGCTTAATATGCCTGGGTCGGAAAGGGTTTTTACTGATACTGATTCGCACCTCGTCTTCAGAAGCCAAAACTTCGTTTAATTTATCTTGAGAGTAGCGCCACTCACCTTCCATTCGGAAAGCGTTTTTATTCAGTCTTCCTGATACAACAACATCATTCAATAGACGTGTAACAATACTTCCTGTAGACATATCTTGCGCACGATAAAGTCCGTCTTTGCATCCAAAACTCACAGAATTTTCGGGGAAACAAAGAACACTTGGTGAGTTACCAGCATTGTGCAATGGTATAGATTTTCCTTCTGCGGTGGTTTCAACAGAATATGGGGGGCTTGTCTTTGATTCTTTGTTGAACGCTAAAATGAAGTCCGTTAATTTCCCAATGTTCCGATGGAGAAAAGACGGTTTCCTTTTCTTTTCCCAAATAATTTCCGAGGCAAAATTTTCAGCACCATAAACTTTTTCCATACCTAACCACGCATGAACACATTCAGTTTCATCAATGGAGAAAAAGAATACACCACTAGATGACTGCAATCTCTTTGCAATCTCGGCCAAATTCACAAACATGGACAGCCAAGCACTATGTTGGTACCCATCTTTGTAAATAAATCCGTCAGCACCCGTGTTATACGGCGGGTCGATATAGATACAGTTGATCTGCCCCCCCCCCCCCCCCCCCCGCGATACCTTTCCTGTAACAGATTCAGCGCCTGAAAGTTTTCGCCGTGGATTAAAAGCCCGTCGGTCTGTTCGTCCAACGGGCCGGCTGCCGATAGGGACGCCAGCAAGCGGTCGGTAAAGTCGCGGTCAAAGTGGCGGGTGTCTATCACCAGGTAGGGGTTGGCTTTGAGAAAGGCGAGGTCGGGCGGATCCTGCCAGCCGATGTCGCCGTTGCCTAGATCACCGGTACTTTCATCGGCGGCGTACAGTTTGATCCATTCTTGACGCTGGGCGGGATTGGCGGCGATCTCGGCATACATCGCCTCGGGTATGCGATCCAGCGTGACGCACCAGTGGGTCTCCAGCACGAATTTCTTCTTCAGCCAAAGCTGTTTTTGAAAGTCTTCCAGTTGCGCCAGGAAGTCGATGATCTTGCCGCCGACATGCCGGATCGCGCGCACCTGTGCCAGGGATCGTTCAAGGCGGGCGGTGTCGTGGTTATTTGACATACAAAGGCATTATCCTACAATGACGATGAAAAGGGGAAAACGTGGAAGACTTATTATTGATACTGGGGCAAACGGTTGTTATCGTCGGCTCGCTTGGCTGGCTGAATATTTATGTCTACAGAAATACAGGAAAACGCATTTGCGACAAGATAGACAGCCTGACACAACAGATTTCAGAAGCAAACGAACGCGCACGGTTTGCAAGTATGGAAAGAGAGATTGCCGGTTTAAGGGCGGATGTCTCTGGTTTGAAAACGAAATTCTCCAGTCTGGAAGAAAGATTTTCCGGTTTGGAGAAGAAATTTTCCGGTATGGAAGGTAAGGTTGATAGCTTACATTTTATCATCGCTCCGAAACTCGAACTTAAAGAGGCATAACTCCCCTTATCCCAAATCGTCCAGATTTAATACCTCGCTCTCGAGGTACGTATATTAATAGAACGTCCGGATCAGGGCTATTGCAATAGCCATCATTGCGGCGACCAGGATGCCGAGAAGCCAGCGCAAGATTGAAGTTTCTTTTTTTTCGATTAAGGTCTCAAGGCGGGCAATATCCTCTCTCTTTGCCACGTGCTCCATTTGAGTTTCTATTTTTATAAGGCGGGCTTTGATGTCATCGTCCCCAGGCGGGCCAGGTGGAGGCGAAAGTGTTGCGACATTATCCATACTCAGGATTGTATGCCCCACTCATTCGCTTTTTCCCAAAGTGCCCGGTCATAAAAACCATAGAAGTTATCCATTTTAATGACTACGCCTTGTTTGCCATCCACTCCAATGCCAAGCTCTTCGCAAATTTCAGCGCAAGTAGTTTGCCGACTTGCAACCATCCATACCCTATCGTCCAGAACTTCGTGTTTGTTGGGAAATTTCTCTGCTATGAGCGACGCATTCACGTCCTCGTCGGTTGGAGAAATAACTATAAATCGCTTCATGGCTTGACCCCTTTAGGTATCAATTATTTTTTACCTTTTTAGCCAAAAAATCAACATTGTATTGATGCAGTCAACACGAATGCGCAATCAAGTTACGCATCGCTTGCAAAATCGTCCAGATTTAATACTTCGGTCTTGAGGTACATGTCCAGCTCGCGGTGCAGGAAACCGCCCAGGTCTTTGTGGATGAAGTAGTCGAAGCTGTTTTTGGCGGTGTAACGCTCGACGTGTTTTTCCAGCAAGGTGCGGTCGCTGTTGGCTTCAGTGGGCGCCGGGGTCGCCAGTCGTGCGCGCCAGTCATCGTCCACACGCGCAAGGATACGTTGTACCGTGTCCCGGTTGATGCGGTTTTGCTGCCGGCTACCTTGCTTGCCGTATTTCTTTTTTTCACCCTCGGTTAAGGGGCGATGCTCGAAACGGATGGTGAGGCCGTCTTCGGCCACTACGTTGTTTTCCTTTGCCAATATGAAACGGCGCTGCTTGTCGGCGGCTTCCTTGATGTTGTCCTTTTCGTTGTCGGCGGCGGCTATCTCGAAGCGCACGCGGACGTTCTCGCCCACCATAAAGCAATAGGCGGCGTAGTTTTCGGTGGTCTTGATGTAGTACTGGTCGGCATTCGCCCAGTGCAGTTTGACTTCTTCGCCGTCATAGGGGATGAGGTACGCCGAACGTCCCCCGCCGGTGTAGCGACGCTGTGAGATGAAGTCGCCTTCGCTGTAATAGCGGGCGAAGAAGTTGGCCAGGTGGTTGTATATGTCGGCTTCGTCGTCGTCCTTTTTGTATGTGGCACGGCGTTCCTGTAGTTCGATGACTCGCGGGGCGGTATCCGGATCGTAGCCAAGTTGGCGCGCTTGTTGGCGGGCATCCGCCAGTTCTTTTTCCAGCCTTCGCCCTTCTTTTTCACCAGTGAGGGCAAGTTTTTTCCGTATCTGCGGCAGCAGGCCGTCATCGAGGAATTTTTCAATTTCCAGCGCCTTGTACTTCATCACCCGGTACAGGCCGAAGTCCAGGTCGCCGCGATCAAGCTGGAACATCTCGCGCAACAGCACCTTCAGACGCTCGAATTTTTCTCCGGATGCCGCGGCGGGTGACACGATCAGGGCAAGGTGTTCCGAGGCGCGACGCCGGCGCCGTTATTTTGATTCAGTAGTGGTTGCGGGCAGGAATTTCGCGGGTTGAAACTCGCACCACGCGGGCGTGCCGAAGGCGGCGCAAATACGCCGCCGGGCACGTGCGGGCACGGGCAAGTTTTTTTGCATCCCCGACCATCCTGCCCGGCTATTCCAAGCACCGCGTTATCATTCCAGTATTATTTCACCAACTTACAACGCACCGTGAGCATTGCCAACGGTTTGTCGGCATGGTACATGTCGTTTTCGCGGATGATTCCTTCTTCACCCTCGAAGTAGTGAACGAGTAATTCCCACTGCGCCGTGATCGGCTCTTTGTTGTCGGTATGCATGAGTATGTTCGTCATGCCGACAAACTCCACTCCGTGCTCCTTAATGTGGTCAAGTCCGCTGACAAACGAAAGGTAATCCCTCCCGTGCATGGCCGAGTCGCCGCAACTGAAGGACGTTTTCCCCCCCGGCGGAATGGCATCGATCGGGTGAGCACCCGCCTCAAGTGCCATAGAGGGGTCGCCCTCCGCAAGTTTCCGCATCATTTCGCTCGGGGGTCTGCCTTCCGCATACAAGACGTTACGCTTTTCAGACATGACCCATACACCCGGTTGCAGCGTCTCTTTGTCGCTGATGTTTTCGATGGTGATGTCACAGCTCTCATACTGCTCCTCCGCCTTCACGCCGGCGGCATACATCAATGCCGTCAAAGCAAAAATTGCTGCCATCCCGTATACAAGCCGTCGCCACGACGCTCCCTTATCCAAGCCTACCTTCTGGAAGTTACAAACCATGATTCTCTCCGTAATGTTTTTGTTGAAGACGATAGATTTTTTGCGGGCTTATTTGCCTTGTTTGTAGTGTACCTTTACGTCATCAACGTTACAATAGCCGTGCGAGAGCCTTGTGCCGCGTTTGCCGCGCGTGCCCATGTATTTTTCTATCTCTTTTGCATTCATGTTCTTGATGCGTTTTCCGGAATACAGCGTGATGGATTCTTTGTCGCCGACCAGCGTGACGATGCGCATGGATTCTTCGCCCTGTGCAAATTTTTTGCCCGGAATGCCGAGAATTTTGTTGCCCCTGCCCTTCGATAATACGGGCAGCTCTTGCAGAGGCACCACCAGCATATTTCCTGTCGAACCGATGGCGACGATCCGCTCCCGTTCTATATCGCGTACCTTGACCGGCGGCATGGGTTGCGCACCTTTAGGGACGGAAAGCACCGCCTTGCCGGCGCGCAGGCGGGCAACCATGTCTTCGAACTTGGCTATAAAGCCGTGGCCGGTATTGCCGGCAAGCAGGAAATGGTCATCCGGTTCGCCCATCATCACGCCCACGAAGCTGACGCCGTCGGCGAGTTTGAAACGACTGCTTAACGGCTCGCCCTGGCCGCGTGCCGAAGGCAGGCTGTGTGCGGGCAAGGCGTAACAGCGGCCGGCGGAATCTATAAATGATACCGACTGGCTTGATCTGCCGGCGGCGTGTGCCTGATAGCTGTCGCCGGAGCGGTAGCTCAGTTCTTTAGCATTTATATCCGTACCCTTGGCGGCGCGCACCCATCCCTGTCGAGACAACACTACGGTGATCGGCTCGGACTGTACCAGGCTGGATTCGTCCATAGCGGTCGCGGCTTCTCGGGCGATCAGTTTTGAGTGCCGTTCATCACCAAATTCTTTGGCATCGCTTTTCAGCTCCTTTTTGACCAAGGTCTTCAGACGGCGGTCGGATCGCAGCGTCAATTCAAGGCGCTTGCGCTCCTCGCCCAACTGTTGTTGTTCGGCACGGATGTTTATTTCTTCCAGGCGGGACAAGTTGCGTAGCCTTAGGTTTAGGATGGCTTCCGCCTGGATCTCGTCTAGGCGGAATCTTTCCATCAGCTTTTCCTTAGGGGACTCGTGGGTGCGGATGATGGCGATGACTTCATCGATGTTGAGATGGGCGACGAGTAGGCCGTCCAGCTCATGCAGGCGTTGTTTGACCTTGTCCAGCCGCCATTGCAGCCGCCGTTTTACCGTGGCGATGCGGAAGGTGAGCCACTCGCGCAACAGGGTACGCAGGTTTTTGACCGCGGGGCGGTTATTGATACCGATGACGTTGAAGTTGATACGATAACTACGCTCCAGGTCGGTGGTGGCAAACAGGTGCGACATCAGCGCTTCGGCGTCCACTCGGTTGCTGCGCGGGGAAATGACGATTCTGACGGGGTTTTCATGGTCGGACTCATCGCGCAAGTCTTGTACCATAGGCAGCCTCTTCAGCTGCATCTGTTGTGCGATCTGTTCCAATACCTTCGCCCCGGATACCTGATAAGGCAGCGCGGTGATGATCAGCTCGCCGTCTTCCTGTGTGTAGCAGGCGCGCATACGAACGGCACCGGTGCCGGTGGCGTAGGCGGCGCGGATCTCTTCGGATGTGGAGATGATCTCCGCCTCGGTGGGATAGTCGGGGCCTTTGACGTGTTCACAGAGTTCCTCCACAGTGGCTCTCGGATGCTCCAGCAGGTACACACAGGCGTCGACGATTTCCCTTATGTTGTGGGGCGGTACGTCGGTGGACATCCCCACCGCAATGCCCATGCCGCCGTTCAGCAGTACGTTGGGTAAACGCGCCGGCAGGATGACGGGTTCGGACAGTGTGCCGTCAAAGTTTGGCGTCCACTCGGCGGTGCCCTGGTCAAGCTCCCGCAACAGTGCCTTGGCGTATCTCGTCAATCGGGATTCGGTATAGCGCATGGCGGCAAAGGACTTGGGGTCGTCGGTCGAACCCCAATTGCCCTGCCCGTCGATCAACGGGTAGCGGTAAGAGAACGGTTGCGCCATCAGCACCATCGCCTCGTAACACGCACTGTCGCCGTGCGGGTGATACTTGCCGATGACGTCGCCGACGGTACGCGCGGATTTCTTGGGCTTGGAGATCGCGGATAATCCCAATTCGGACATGGCGTAGATGATCCTGCGTTGTACCGGTTTCAAGCCATCGCCGATATGAGGCAGGGCGCGATCCAGGATGACGTACATGGAGTATTCCAGGTACGCCTTTTCAATAAATTCTTGAATGGGGCGGCTTTCCGTCTCCTGAAAGTCCATCGTTAAGTTTTCGTTCATGTCTTCAACGTCGGTAGCGGGGAACGTTCATACCTGCGCAAGGTCGCCCTTCCGTTCCAGCCAGTCACGGCGGTCGGCTACCCGCTTCTTCGCCAGCAGCTTGTCTACCAGCTCAGAGGTCTTTTTTTCATCGGTGACGTCCAGCCTCACCAGGCGCCGGGTGGCCACCGCCATCGTCGATTCACGCAACTGCATGGGGTTCATCTCGCCCAGTCCCTTGAAGCGCGTGATTGTGACCTTGCCGGTCTTCTTTTCGGCCTTGATGCGATCCAGCACGCCCTTGCGCTCGTCCTCGTCCAGGACGTAAAACACTTCCTTGCCAACGTCGATACGAAATAGGGGCGGCATCGCCATGTACACGCGGCCGTCATCCACCAGGGCGGGAAAATGTTGCAGGAACAAGGCGCACAGCAGGGTCGCAATGTGCAGGCCGTCGGAATCCGCATCGGCCAGTATACAAATTTTCCCGTAGCGCAAACCGTCAAGATTTTCGCTGTTCGGCTCGACGCCGATGGCGATGGAGATGTCGTGCACTTCCTTTGAGGCCAGTACCTGTTCCGGGGCGACTTCCCAAGTATTCAGTATCTTGCCGCGCAACGGCATCACGGCCTGAAAGGCGCGATCGCGCGCCTGCTTTGCCGAGCCTCCCGCAGAATCACCCTCGACCAGAAATAACTCGGTGCGCGACAGGTCTTCAGAGGTACAATCCGCAAGTTTGCCGGGCAATGCGGGGCCGGCGGTGACCTTCTTGCGGATGACTTTCTTGCTGCGTTTCAGACGCAATTCGGCACGGCTGATCGCCAACCGGGCAATCTGTTCGCCCGCCTCGGCGTTGCGGTTCAACCAGGATGAAAAGGAATCCTTGACCACTCCGGAAACAAATACGGCGGTCTCGCGCGAACTCAGACGTTCCTTTGTCTGGCCCGCGAATTGGGGATCTTTTATCTTTACCGAAAGGACATAACAGAGCTTTTCCCATACATCGTCGGGCGTCAGTTTGACGCCCCTGGGCAGCAGTTTTCTAAATTCACAAAATTCCCGCAAGGCCTCCGTCAAACCGGTGCGCAAACCCGAGACGTGCGTGCCCCCCTGGGCGGTGGGCACCAGGTTGACGTAGCTTTCTCGCAGCCCTTCGCCATCCTCTACCATCCACGTCAACGCCCATTGCGCAAACTCCCGTCCGCCCTCGAAGTGCTCGCAAAATGCCTCTTGCGGCACGCATTCAAGGCCGGCGACGGCCTCGAGCAGGTAGTCTTTGATGCCGTCGGCGTAACACCATCGGTATTTCTTGCGGTTGATCCGATCATCGAGGCGGATCGTCAGCGCCGGGCAGAGTACCGCCTTGGCGCGCATGATGCGCAATAATTTTGAGACGGAGAATTTGTCGCTTTCAAAGTACTGTCCATCGGGCCAAAATCTGATGGTGGTGCCGGTATTTCGTTGACCGACCGGGCCGACCACTTCCAAGTCGGAGATCTTTCTGCCGCCCCTGAACGCCATGTTATATTCCCGCCCCTGCCGGCGCACCCAGACTTCCAGGCGTTTGGACAAGGCATTGACGACGGATACGCCAACGCCGTGCAACCCCCCCGCAAACACGTAGTTTTTATCGGAAAACTTGCCGCCCGCGTGTAGCGTACTCAGCACCACTTCGACACCGGGGCGCTTCAGTTTGGGGTGCTCGTCCACAGGCATACCGCGGCCGTCATCGGCAACTTCCAAAGAGCCGTCTTCGTGTATTTTCACGTCTATGGTCTTGGCATGGCCGGAAATGGCCTCATCGACGCTGTTGTCGATCACTTCGTGGGCGAGATGGTTGGGACGCGAGATGTCCGTGTACATGGCGGGGCGTTTGCGTACCGGATCCAGCCCGCTCAACACCTCGATATCGGCGGCTTGGTATTTTTCCATCGTCAATCAATCGGGATCATGATGGCCGCATGATCGCGCGTGCGGGCGTGTAACCATAAAATCTCTGCATTTGGGAATTGTACCAACGAAACAACGACAGTATGCTAATTCGATGCCCCGCCATCAAGTTCTGAAGGCCGAAGACGCCACCGACCCGCAAAAAAATATCACCGTATTTGCGTCGGCGGGCACGGGAAAGACGTATTTACTGATCAGACGTATCCTGAGGTTGCTGCTCAACGACGTCGATCCCGCGCACATCCTCGCCATTACCTTTACCCGCAAGGCCGCCGCGGAAATGCGGGAGAGGCTGATGAAGGTGCTGGAAGACTGGGCCGGATACGACGACCGGCAGATGCGGCAAGAACTGCAAGGGCTTGGCGCCGTCGACCCCACGGCAAGCGGGATAAAAAAGGCCAAACGGCTGTATGAGAGGTTGTTGTTTGCGCAATACGAGGCGCGTATCACTACCTTCCACGCCTTTTGTCAGGATATTTTAAGGCGATTTGCCCTCCACGCAGAGGTGCCGGCGGGGTTTGAGATCGTGGAAAACACCGAGGAACTGAAACGGGAGGCCCGCGAGCGCCTGTACCACGTTGCCCATCAAGGCACGGCGCCGGGACTCGGCGAGGCCTTGTTCGAGTTGCTGAAACACGGCGGCGGCGTGTACAACGTCGACGAGATGCTCAATGCCTTCATCGACTCGTGTAACGATTGGCGAAGCTTCACTCAAAACCAGACCGATGCGGTCGCCTATGCGTGCGATTGCCTGGATGGGTTTCTGTTTGCCGATCAAAGCGAGGAAGACGATGACCCCTCGACGCTGATCGCCGATTTGCAACGGTATCAATTTTATCTGGATCGACACGCCACGGCCACCTACGGGAAATATAGCCGCATGATCGCGGATTCCCCGACAAACAACGACGAGGCATGGATCTGGGGCATCAAAGGCATATTTCTGAAGAGTGACAATACGCCTAGAACGCTGAAACCGAGCCGGGCACTTGAAAAGAGTCTCGGCAGCGAGGAGATGGAGACGTTCATACACCTGCATGAACGCCTTGTCCCGCTCGTCATGCAACGATTGAATACGTCTCGCAAAAAGAATCTGGCGGCCCTCAATCAGGCCTGGTTCACGGCCGGACATCGGCTATTGACCGAGTACCGGAAGCTGAAATATAGCCGACATGCCTTAGATTTTGACGACCTGGAATGGTACACCTGTCAATTACTGAGCCAACACGTCGACACCGCATGGATCCAATATAAACTTGACCAGCGCATAGAGCATATCCTGATCGATGAATTCCAGGATACCAACCCTACGCAATGGGGCCTGCTGCTGCCGCTGCTGAAGGAGTTGGCGGCGCAAAAAAGTGATAAGAGCCTGTTTTTGGTGGGCGACACGAAACAGTCTATTTACGGATTCCGACGCGCCAATCCCCGCTTGCAGGCCACCGCGTCCGCATGGGCGCGGGAAAATCTTGCCGCCCGGCGGCTGGATACGGATAGATCTTTCCGGTCTTCACCGGCAATCATCGGACTGGTCAACCGCATCTTTGGCGGCGATATACAAGCGGCCTTGCTGGATGAGTTTCGCCCTCACGAGGCGAAGAAGACCGCATTATGGGGGGGCGTATACATCGCGCCGCCCATCGTCGTCGAAGATAACGCCGAGGAACCCCTGTACTTCCGCGACCCGCTACGGCAAGCCCGGACCGGCGGTAAATCGGACGGCCACTATCTTGAGGGCCAGGCCGTGGCAAGGCAAATCAAGGCGTTGCTGGAACGCCCCACACCGGTTCATGATCCACAGCAAACGCGCGCGGCGCGCTATGGCGACGTGATGATCCTGGCACGCCAACGAACCCATCTGCCACAATTGGAATTGGCGTTGAAAGAAGAAAATATCCCCTATTGCAGCGTCGGCGACAACGATTTGCCGAACCAGCTTGAAGTACAGGACCTGCTCGCGTTACTCACTTATCTCGTGCAGCCGCATAACGACCTGGCGCTGGCACAGGTGCTGCGTTCGCCTTGTTTCGGTGTCGGCGACGACGAGTTGATGCAGCTTGCCACCTACACGCCCGCGGCCTGGAGTGAAAAACTTGCGACATACGCCGCCAAGGCGCCTGATTCACTGCTTGGTGAAGCCCATCGGCAGCTGCAAGAATGGCGCGGGCGGGCAAACCAGATACCGGTGCACGATCTGCTCGACCGAATTTATTTTGATATCGACCTGCCCGGCCGTTATGCAAGCGTCTGCCCGCCGATAAAAAGATCGCACGTGTCGGCAAACCTCACGCACCTGCTTCAGCTTGCCCTCGACCTGGATGCGGGGCGTTACTCAAACATCCAGTCTTTTGTAGACGCCATCCGCACCCTAGACGCGGGGCGCGCACCGGTGCGTCACACCGATCGGGACGACGAAGACGCCGTGCAAATTATGACCATACACGCGGCCAAGGGGCTGGAATCGCCCATCGTGTTTCTCGTCGATGCCGGATCCTCGCCTCGAGACTGGCGGGCGTATCAGACCTACGTAAACTGGCCGGATGATCCGGAACAACCGCCAGACCGGTTTTTCATTATCGGGCGCAAGGATCGGATCGATACGAACACGCGGGAAGTGCTCGAACAACAGGCACAAGAGGCCTGGAGAGAAGAGTTGAATATGTTGTACGTGGCCTTGACGCGCGCCAAACAATATCTATTTATCAGTGGCGTGAAAAAGAAACGCAGCCGCGACAACAACTGGCTTTCTATGATTGAACGCATCCTCGAAGATCACCCCGAGGAAAGGGAAAACGGCGCGTGGATGTTCAACTACGGCGATCCGCCCGAGGTCGCGCCGCCAGAAAGACGCGACGAGACGCCGGCGGCGGCCGCTCGGTTGGCCGACATAAGCAAGCGGTTCGCACCCGTCGAGCAACGAGACGCGCCGGCGCCCGATACGGCATCGGCACGGTACGGAAAACTGGTACACAAGCTGTTTGAGCTGGTGGATCCGGAGGCCTTGCAGTCGCGGCGGGCCCTGCATATCGAGGCGGAACGCACACTGGGGAACACGGTGGACGAGCAGGATTTTTCCGCCGCCTGGCGAGAGGTAAAAAAGTGCCTGGAGGCACCGGCGTTGCGGGAGGTATTCTCGCGCGCCTCAGACGAGAATATCCTGAAAGAGGTGGCGATCTGTGTTATCGAAAACGGGACGGTCCTCCACCGCATTATCGACCGCCTGATCGTCACGGAAGATTGGGCCTGGATCGTCGATTTCAAGACTTCGGCGACGGTTACGAGCGAGACCGTGCCGCAACGGGCAAAAGAGTACCGCGAACAGATCGACGGTTACGTCTCGGCGGTAAGAAAATTATATCCCGACAAAAAGGTACGCGCCTCGATCCTCTTTACCCGTCTGCCCGCCCTGCACAACTATGCGATAGACGACGGCTGACCGCGGGCTATTCCGTTTTCGACATGGAATCCAGCACGGCCGCCAGGTTTTTTGCGGGTTGATAGCCGGGGATCAAGGTTCCGTCCTCCGTAAAGATCGCCGGGGTGCCGGTAACGCCCAACTGTCTGCCCACGGATAATTGCGACGCGACGGGATTTTTACAGTCGATCTGCGGGACGCTTTCGCCGGCCTTGGCGCGCGTCATGGATGTTTGCTGATCTTCGGCACACCAGACGTCGACCGCCTTGCGATAGGATGGGGTATTTTCGCCGGTACGCGGAAACATCATGTAGCGCACCTTGATCCCGTAGCCGTTCAACTGCTCCATCTCGGCGTGAAACTTGCGACAGTACCCGCAATCGATATCGGTGAAGACGGTCAGCGTATAGCGCGGTTTGGGCGGGGAAAATACGATCATTTGCGACTCGTCCAGGGCCTTCAGTGCCTTTGCGCGTACTTGCGTGCGCGCCGCTTCGGTAAGGTCTTCCCTGCTCTCCAGGTCGATCAAAGAACCCTGCAACACGTAGTGCCCGTCCGAGGACAGATACAAGACCTCCGTACCGTATATGACTTCATACAAGCCGGGCACGGGCGCCGGGCGGATTGAAGCGGGCGAGTCCTGCGGAAAAATTTCACTGAGCCGCGCCTTGAGGCGGGCGACATCCCGCGCTTCATCGGCATACACGGGGGCCGTGCAGAGCGCGACGGTAAAGAAGCAAAGAAGTAAAAAAGGATAATAATTGAGACTACGCACGAGGTCTCCCGCCGTTTTTACCGGTGACAAGGTTTGTTTCATTTCTTATCTATGTAGAGGCGTGTGCCATTTTTCCGTAGAAATGCGTAATTTTTTGGACGGATATTATTGATTATATCAACATTCGTTGGATTTTTGTGGTTAAAAAGTGACCAATTTTCGGATTTTGGGAGGCCGAAGTGGTTATAATAGCATCCATAAAGGAGCGGCAAATGGCACAGAAAGTACCAGGCAAGTCCTTCCGCAGGAGCGGTTCTCATACTATCTATCATCGCGCCAACTTTTTGCGGTTGGAATATCGGGATTGGGTTGGTGTTTAAGTGCGCCGACAGCTTGGTCGCCGCGAATTGCGTTGAGTTCATGAAGTCAATGCCGGATGAGTGCATTGACCTCACCGTCACATCCCCGCCGTATGACACGTTGCGGGACTACAAGGGCTATCACTTTGATTTTGAAGCCATAGCGGAAGGCTTGTTTCGCGTCACGGCCCCGGGCGGGGTAGTCGTGTGGGTGGTTGGCGACCGCATCAACGGCGGGCGAAGCCTTACCGGTTTCAGGCAAGCCATCCATTTCCAGGAGTTGGGTTTCACGATGCACGACGTGATGATCTACCGGAAAAAGAACACGCCGTTCATGCGCAGCAATGCGTATACAAACGCCTATGAGCTGATGTTTGTGTTGAGCAAGGGCAAACCCAAGACCTTCAATCCGTTGAAAGAAAAAACCGTTCGCAACGGCTATGAGATGTTGGTGCACAACAAGGGCCCGGACGGCATCAACCGTAAGATAAAGAAGAAGCTGAAAAAGGAAAAGACCAAAACAAATATATGGGCGTATGCGGTGGGCATGGGCGGCACGACGTCAGACAAGATAGCGTTTCAACATCCCGCCGTATTTCCCGAAAAACTGGCGGAAGACCATATCCTTTCCTGGACGAACGTAGGCGACACGGTATTTGATCCGATGTGCGGGTCGGGAACAACCTGCAAAATGGCGGCGATAAACCAGCGAAAATACATCGGCGTGGATATATCGGATGAATACATACAGATAGCCAAACAAAGATTAGCGTTTTTACAGATACAATATGTTGGGTAAGTGGGTAGTCTGTACCCGTGGGAAAGGATCGATCCACGAGGCGGGAAAGCCGGAAAACCGTATCCGGACTTTCAAGGCCAATTCGGTTGGGCAAATAAAAAAAGATGGCGATAAAACCGTTGTCGTATGGCTTATCGGCAGAAATGAAACATGGACAGTCCCATCAAGTGAAGTCAAGCCATTAGACGTTTGTAGAACGGGCGATAAATACGACCACAAAATTTGTAACGTCTGCCACTGCGTGTTACCAGTCACTCAGTTTGACCGAAACCAAACCAATAAGCATGGTATCGTCCGCCGTCCAAGTTGTATCCAATGCAGAACGGATATCGACAAGCGTGCGCCGAAAAGCAGTCAAGCCAAGCGGATGGAGAAAAAGAGACCGCGAAAAGGTGACCCATTCAAGTGTCCGATCTGTCAAAAACGGTCAATAGTCGGCATAACGGCGAGAATTGTTGCAGACCATGACCACCACACCGGCAATATACGAGACTATATCTGCGACAGTTGTAATACCGGATTGGGGCGTTTCAAAAACGGGGAGAATTACCTGGAAAACGCGCTTGCCTATCTGAGAGAGAGGGACACCTTAAACAAAGGGAAATAACCATATCACGTATTCGATTCACCCGCGGGGGTGATGTTTGCGGTGCAGTTCCTGTAGTCTGGCCTGGGCAACGTGGGTATAGATCTGTGTGGTGGAGAGGTCGCTATGCCCGAGCAACATTTGTACGACCCGTAGATCCGCACCATGGTTTAATAAGTGCGTGGCAAAGGCATGGCGAAGGGTGTGGGGCGAGAGGTGCTTGGTAATGCCGACCTGTCTGGCGTATTTTTTGATCAGCGCCCAAAACGCCTGGCGCGTCATGGCGCCGCCGCGACGGGTAACAAACAGGGCATCACACGGCGGGCGCGACTTCAATAGGGATGCCCGGGCGTCGTTCATAAACCGACTGATCCACTCGTTGGCCTGTTCACCGAACGGGATCAGTCTCTCCTTGCTACCCTTGCCCATGACCCGAATGACGCCGTGGTTGAGGTTCACTTGGCCCAACGTTAGGCCGATCAGTTCGCTGACCCTTAAGCCGGACGCGTACAGCAGTTCCAGCATGGCGCGGTCGCGCATGCCGTGCGCCTTGCTCACGTCGGGGGCCACCAGCAGACGCTCCACCTCTTCTTCGGACAAGGTGCCGGGCAGGGATCGCCCCAACTTGGGAAATTCAATCTGTGCGGAAGGGTCTTTTTGTATCATCCCCCGCCCCGCCAGATAGCGATAAAAACGGCGGAGGCTGGACAACAGTCTCGCGGTGGTGCGCGGCGTGCCGCCTTGTTGCACGCGATAGGACAGGTAGTCCAACAGGTGGTCGCGGCGTACTTCGGTGATGCGCACCGCCGGACGCGACAGCCAGCGCGACAGCCCCAGCAGGTCGTTGCGGTATGCCGTCAGGGTGTTGTCACTCAAGCCGTGCTCCACCCACAAGGTATCCAGGAATGCCTCGATGACGGATTGATCGGCGGAAGAAAGGGATTCGCTCACGGGTCACGCCATTTTTTTCAGCATGACCGCGGCAATGACAACCACCAACAACGTGGGAAAGAACGCACCCGCCAGGGGCGGTACGTCATAGACGACGCTGGCGTTGCTCAACACGCGGCTCAGCAGGTGAAACGTCACCGCGATCCCGACGCCGATGGCGACACGTTGGCCGAGACCGCCTCCCCGTACCGGAGAGAGTACCAAAGGCACCGCCAGCAGCAACATCGCAAACCCGGAGAGCGGCACCGCAAAACGATTGTAATAGGAAAGTTCATAGCGACGGGTGTCAAGGTCGTTGTCGTCCAGATAGCCGATGTATTGTCTGAGTTTTGCGGCGGCCATGTATTCCGGCTTGACGGTCACTACGTCAAAGAGATCCGGTGAAATTAGTCTTTCCCAACGTTCTTCATCGGCTGCCAGCGTCTCTATCCCCCGCTTGGATACCAGGCTGTGTCGCACCCCGAACAACCGCCATACGCCGTCTTCATAAACCGCCGTTTTTGCAAAGCTGGCGCGCTTTAATTTGTGTTGTTCGTCAAACTCGTATACCCGGACGTCGGCCATGCGGTAATCGGTAAACATCTCGCGGGCGTTGATATAGCGGTTTTCATCGCGCACCCACAGGCCGTAGCGTGATTTAATCGAAATTCCGCGTACGTCGCCGGTCTTTTTCAGGCTCCTCGCGTAGCCCTCCGTGGTGGGGGCGACGGTCTCTCCCGCCCACACGCTCAGGGCGATCAACACGCCGCCGACTTTCAATACCGACCACAAGATACGCAACCGGCTTACGCCTACGGAACGCAAGGCCACCAATTCGCTTCTTGCCGCCAGATTGCCCAAACCGGTCAGGGTCCCCACCAGTAATGCGGTCGGCATGAATTCATAGAGGCGCTGCGGCATACCAAAGAACAATTGCAACACGGCATGACCGAAGGTAAAACCGCGTTTGCCGATGGATTCCAGGTCGTTGATCAGGTCGATGACCGAATCGATGGAAAACAATATCAGCAAGACGAGCAGCGTCGCGGCGAAAACGGTGCGCCCCAGATAGCGGTCAAAGTGTTTGATCAGGCTCATAGCCGGCGACGCTTTCTGTACATCAAAAGAGTTACCAGTGCGGCCAGGGAGGCGTGTACGATGAACAAACCGGGCATGGCCGGCAATACGCCTTTGGCGACCCAAGTCTTGGCCAAAATCAGTACATTTGAGTAGACCAGATAAATGGCAATCACCCCCACCAGTCTGGCAAATCGCCCCTGATGAGGGTTGGATACGCTCATCGGAAAGGCCAACAGAACGAGCAGCACCGCCGAGATCGGTACGGATAGACGCCATTGCAATTCCGCATGGTCTACCAGCCGGTCCGATTGCATCAGGTCAAACGCCCGCATGAATTCCGGGTCGCCGTGATCGAGGCCATAGTCGAACCCGGCAAGACGGATCGCATGCCGCTCGAATGAAAGCAGCGTGAAATCGCCCTCGCCCGGCACCCCCTCGTAACGTTGCCCGCGGTGCAATACCAGAGACTCTCCCCCCAGCTCCGGAATGTCTTCCTGGGCGGCGGTGCGCGCCGTCTCAATGGCGGCCCGGCCCGCCTGATGGCTATAGAGAAAGATATTCTCTACCGTACCGGTGTCGCCGTCCCGATCTTCAATGAAAATTACCCAATCCCCCTGTTTTGACTCGACAAACCGACCGGGCGTCAAGCTGTGTATGCCGGCCTGTCCCTTTGCATCGTTCTCGATGTTTTCAATCTGTCTCGACATCCAGGAAGAGGAAAATACCGACAGGTAAAACAAGACCGCGACCACCGGCAACACCGGCCAGCCGGCGCACCGTATCAGGTCAAACGTGCCGACGCCGGTGGCCTTGATCGCGTAAATCTCGCTGTCCCGATATAAACGTCCCACTACCAGCATGGCGGTGACGAGCAGCGCAAACGGCGTCAGCAAGATCGCCGATTGCAACGCGCCGAGACCCAGTATCGGTATCACTACGTCCGCCGGCAACTTGCCGTCCATCACTTTTGCAAGCAAACCGATGAATAGTTTGCTTATAATCACGACAGTCAGAAAAACGCCTACCGCAACGAAAGTCAGTACGAACTCTCTGGAAAAATAGCGATTTAATGTCGAGGACATGCACGCACGCTCAAGGGAAGAAGGTAAACTTCCTGGTTACAAAGCACCATAATTTCGGCAATAATGAAAAAAATATAAACTTTAAGTATAGAGGATATCCATGGATTACATAGCAAAGAAGGCGACGGCCGATCATGAAACTTCCGATTGCGTCATTGTAGGCCTGTTCAAATCGAAACGCCCGAGTGATTCGGCCGAGAAGCTGGACAAGCTCTACCGTGGAAATTTCTCTAAATTCTGTCAACAACGGGGCCTGGACGGCAGTTTGGGGCAGACGTCAACCTTCTACCCCCCCGCCAGTCACGGCAAACATCGCTGTGTCGTGATTACAGGCTGCGGCAAGGCCGATGACTTTACCGTCCCTGCCTTACAGCGCGCCTTGGCGGCGGCGATGAAAGAGGTCATCGCGTCCAACGCCAAAGAGGTCGTCAACTGCCTGGTTGAGCTGCCGGTAAAGGATGCGGACGCGCGCACTAAGGCGCAGCTCAGTGCAATTGCCGCCGAAGAGGCCGTCTATCGCTACGACACGACAAAATCGAAACCGGCCAAAAACAAGCCGCGCCTGAGAAAGATGAAATTTCTTGCCCAACGGGGCGATGAGCTTGCCACTATCCGACAGGGGGCAAAGTACGGCAAAGCGATTGCGGCGGGCATGTGCCTCGCCAAGGACCTGGGCAATTTACCCGGCAATATCTGTACCCCCGCCTATCTCGCCGAACGGGCCAAAGAGCTGGCCAAGGACTCCCCCGCGCTGCACGCCAAGGTGCTAGATGAAGGCCAGATGAAGAAACTGGGCATGGGGGCGCTGCTGTCGGTTTCCAACGGCAGCCCCGAGCCGGCAAAGCTCATCTGTCTGGAGTATAAAGGCGGAAACGCTCCCCCCATCGCGCTGGTCGGCAAGGGCATCACCTTTGACACCGGAGGGATTTCAATAAAGCCGAGCAACGCTATGGATGAGATGAAGTTTGATATGTGCGGGGCGGCCAGCGTCTTCGGCACGATCAAGGCGTGCTGTGAACTGCAACTCCCTCTGCACGTGGTAGGCCTCATGGCGTGCGCCGAAAATATGCCCGGCGGACGGGCCACCAAACCCGGCGACGTGGTTACCACCATGTCGGGACAAACGGTGGAGATCCTGAACACCGACGCGGAAGGCCGGCTGGTGCTTTGCGACGCCCTTACGTATGTCGGCAGATTTAAGCCGAGGGCCGTCATCGACATCGCAACGTTGACCGGCGCCTGTGTGGTGGCACTGGGGCACGTACCCTCGGGGTTGATGAGCAACGACGACGCACTCGCCGGGGAACTGCTGGCCGCCGGGAACCGTACCGGCGACCGCACCTGGCAACTGCCGTTGTGGAAGGATTATCAATCCCAACTGGACAGCAACTTCGCCGACTTCGCCAATATAGGGGGACGCTGGGCGGGCACGATCACCGCGGCGTGTTTCCTCTCCAGGTTTACCGAGAAATATCGCTGGGCACACCTGGATATCGCCGGCGTGGCGTGGCGCGAAGGCAAACAAAAGGGCGCCACCGGACGCCCCGTGCCGTTGCTGACCGAGTATCTGTTGCAACAAGCGGCATCGGGCTGAAAAACGAGACGCCGCAGGGACGCCCCTTTATGCCGCCGTTCACCTATCTTCCATGACGTAACGCCCGGTCATGGAAAAGACCTACCAACCCAAGGAGATCGAGCAAAAGTGGTATCAGTTCTGGAAGGATAACGACTGT
The DNA here is from genome assembly GCA_965242685.1 of Gammaproteobacteria bacterium. Taxonomy (GTDB): domain Bacteria; phylum Pseudomonadota; class Gammaproteobacteria; order UBA4575; family UBA4575. Next base: position 1,048,173 of record OZ251487.1, read on the forward strand.
TTTTCGCCTTCCGGGAAGGGCGAGCGGGCCTATTGCATTATGATCCCGCCGCCCAATGTAACGGGTACCCTGCACATGGGGCACGCCTTCAACAATACCCTCATGGACTGCCTGATTCGCTATCACCGCATGTCGGGCGATAACACGTTGTGGCAACCCGGTACCGACCATGCCGGCATCGCCACACAGATCGTGGTGGAACGACAACTGGATGCGGAAGGGATCACGCGCCACGACTTGGGAAGGGAAAAATTCATCGAGAAAATCTGGCAATGGAAGGAACGCTCGGGCAATACCATCTACGGCCAGCTTGAACGCATAGGTTCCTCGCTGGACTGGTCGCGGGAACGTTTCACGATGGACGAAGGCCTGTCCGCGGCGGTCAAAAAAGTGTTTGTAAGCCTCTATGACGAGGGGCTGATCTATAGAGGCAAGCGCCTAGTCAACTGGGATCCGGTGCTGCATACCGCACTCTCCGATCTGGAGGTGATAGCCGAGGAAGAAGACGGCCACATTTGGCATATACGCTACCCCTTTGCCGACGGCGACGGCTACGTTACGGTCGCCACCACCCGCCCGGAGACCCTGCTGGGCGACGCGGCCGTTGCCGTCCATCCGCACGACGAGCGGTATCGCAGCCTCATCGGCAAAACCGTCAGGCTGCCGTTCACCGAGCGTGAAATTCCGGTGATTGCGGATGAATACGTCGATCCCGAATTCGGTTCGGGATGCGTAAAGATCACGCCGGCGCACGATTTCAACGATTATGAGGTCGGTATGCGCCATCGACTGCCGTTCATCAACATCTTTACCGTCGACGCCAGGATCAACGCCGAAATGCCGGCCGCCTATAGCGACATGGAACGGTTTGCGGCGCGCCAAAAGATCGTCGCCGATCTGCAAGCAGAGGGTCTCCTCGAGGCCGTCAAGGAGTATAGATTGAAAGTGCCGCGAGGGGATCGTTCGGGCGCCGTCGTGGAGCCGTATCTCACCGATCAGTGGTACGTAAAAATTCAGCCCCTGGCCGAACCGGCAATCCAGGCGGTGAAGACCAAGCAGATACAATTCGTACCCGAAAATTGGAGCAAGATCTACTTTGAGTGGATGCACAACGTCAAGGACTGGTGCATCAGCCGCCAACTGTGGTGGGGGCATCGCATCCCCGCCTGGTACGACCGGGACGGCAACATCTACGTGGCGGAAGACGAGGCGGCGGTACGCAAGAAATACGGCCTGAGCACCGACCTTGAGTTACACCGCGATGAAGACGTGCTGGATACCTGGTTTTCTTCCGCGCTGTGGCCGTTTTCCACGCTGGGCTGGCCCGAGCGGACGGAGGAGCTGAAGACGTTTTACCCGTCTTCCGTACTGATCACCGGATTTGACATCATCTTTTTCTGGGTGGCGCGCATGATCATGATGGGGCTGAAGTGTATGGACGCCGTGCCGTTTCACAAGGTCTACATCCACGGGCTGGTACGCGATGCGGATGGGCAAAAGATGTCAAAATCCAAGGGCAACGTGCTGGATCCCCTCGACATCATCGACGGCATCGACCCGGAGGCACTGGTGAAAAAACGCACCGCCGGACTCATGCGACCGGAGATGGCGGCGAAGATCGAACGGGCGACCCGCAAGCAATACCCGCACGGCATCAAGGCCTACGGCACCGACGCATTGCGCTTTTCCTTTGCCGCCCAAGCCTCTACCGGGCGCGACATCAAGTTTGACCTGAAACGTATCGAGGGCTACCGCAACTTCTGCAACAAACTATGGAACGCCGCGCGCTTCGTATTCCTGCACACCGAAGGCGCGACCCAACCGACAGACCGGCAAAGACTCACGCCGGCGGATCGCTGGATCTTAAGTAGGCAACAAGAAGTGATCGATGCCACGCACAAGTATCTGGACAAATATCGCTTTGATCTCGCCGCGCAGACGCTTTACGAGTTTACCTGGCACGAGTTCTGCGACTGGTACGTGGAGCTGTGCAAGCCGGTCCTGTTCAAGGATGACGTGGATGAATCCATCAAACAAAACACGCGCCGCGTCCTCCTGGAAGTATTGGAGACCCTGTTGCGACTGCTGCACCCATTTATCCCCTTCATCACCGAGGAGATTTGGCAACCGCTGGCCGGACGGCTGGGGATCAAGGGCGACACCATCATGCTACAACCCTTTCCGGTCGGCGATCACGATCTGATGGACGCCACCGCCGTCCGCGAGATGGAATGGTGCAAGGCGTTCATCAACGGCGTGCGTAAGGTACGGGCGGAAATGAACGTCGCGCCGGGCCGGCCGCTAGACGTGCTGCTGCAAAACTGGTCGTCGCGGGATCAGACCCACTACGAAAACAACCGACGCTGTATTGATGCCCTCGCCGGCCTGAAAGACATGCGCTGGCTACAAGATGGCACCGCGCCCGAGGCCGCCACCGTACTGGTCGATGAAATGAAGATCCTGATCCCGTTGGCGGGACTGATCGACAGGCAAGCGGAAATGACGCGCCTCGAAAAAGAGGTGCGCAAGTGCAAGTCCGAATTGGAGAAAGGCCTTGCCCGGCTGGCCAATCCGGAGTTTGTGGACAAGGCCCCCGAAGCCGTCGTGGAAAAGGAACAAACGCGGGCGAAAGAACTACAAAAAAAATTGCACTGGCTCGGCGAACAACTGGAAAAGATACGCGCGACGGCGTGACGGGTGCGATCCATCGCCTATAATTCCTCGTTTGACCGGCGTAAAATGGGCGATGAATTCAACTGGCAGAAAAAGAACAACCCACCGACACAAGACAAGATGAACAAGAGAAAACTGATCCCTCTTTTTATACCGCTTGTGTTGTGCCTGATGTGCTTGCCGGCAATGGCCGGACCGCTGCACGAGGCGGCGAAGGCAGGCGACGTTGCCCAGATCCGTACCTTGCTAAATCAAGGCGCCGACGTCAATGCACGAGACGAGGATGGGTTCACGCCCCTACATCGCGCGGTAGCACTGGGCCACGTCGAGGCCGTCCTTGCGTTGCTGGAGACCGGTGCCGACGTCCATGCGCGAGACAGTACTTTTGAGTTCACGCCCCTGCATAGCGCGGCGATGGATGGCCACGTCGAGACCGTCCGCGCACTGCTGAAGGCCGGTGCCAACGTCAATGCACGAGACAGTATTTTTGAGTTCACGCCCTTACATTTCTCGACAAGAATGGGCCACGTCGAGGCCACCCGCGCACTGCTGAAAGCCGATGCCAATACCCATGTACGAGACAGTATTTTTAAGTACACGCCCTTGCATTTCGCGGCGCTGGAGGACCACGTCGAGGTCGTCCGTGCGTTGCTGGAGGCCGCCAGTACCCCTGTCAACGCACGGGACGAGGATGGAAACACGCCCCTGCATCTCGCGGCGTCACTGGGCCATGTCGAGGCCGTCCATGCACTGTTGAAGGCCAGCGCCGATGTCAATGCGAAAGACAATACTGGGATCACGCCCCTACATCTCGCAGCGGGGAATGACCACGTCGAGGCCGTCCGTGCGTTGCTGGTGGCCGGCGCCCACGTCAATGCACGAACCGAGGACAAGCTCACGCCCTTGTATGGTGCCGCGATATTTGGCAAAGTCGAGACCGTCCGTGCGTTGCTGGAAGCCGGTGCCCTTGTCAATGCGAAAGTCATTGGTTGCAGCCCGGTAGACGCCGCTCGAATGGGCATGAAGGACACCGAAGGTTCAGTGGCGCCTTTTGAGGAAACCATCAAGGTCTTACAGGCGGCCGGCGGTCGGGCGGGATGTTAATTGTAGAGGCATGCGTAACGCGAGTGCGCACCCACCGACAAAGGACAAGATGAACAAGGGAAAGTTGATCACTCTTTTCGTACCGCTTGTGTTGTGCCTGACGGCCTGCGGTAATGAGCCACTGCACGAGGCGGCAGGGAAAGGCGACGTTGCCGAGATCCGTACCTTGTTAAATCAAGGCGCCGACGTCAATGCACCAACCGAGGATGGATTCACGCCCCTGCATATCGCAGCGGCGAAGGGCCATGACGAGGCCGTCCATGCGCTGCTGAAGGCCGGCGCCGATATCCATGCACAAACCGAGGATGGATTCACGCCCCTGCATGTCGCGGCGGTGAAGGGCCATGTCGAGGCCGTCCATGCGCTGCTGAAGGCCGGCGCCGACATCCATGCACAAACCGAGGATGGATTCACGCCCCTGCATGTCGCGGCGGCAAAGGGCCATGTCGAGGCCGTCCATGCACTGCTGAAGGCCGGCGCCGACGTCCATGCACAAAACGAGTTGGGGTACACGCCCCTGCATGTCGCGACGTTGTGGGGCCAAGCCGAGGCCGCCCATGCACTGCTGAAGGCCGGTGCCGACGTCCATGCACGAGACGAGGATGGATTCACGCCCCTGCATGTCGCGGCGGCGAAGGGCCAAGCCGAGGCCATCCGTGTGCTGCTGGAGGCCGATGCCCTCGTCAATGCACGAGACGAGAAGTATGGGTGCAACCCGGTAGACTATGCCCGATGGAGCATGGAGCGCACCGAAGGTTCAGCAGTACCTTTCGAGGAGACCATCAAGGTCTTACAGGCGGCCGGCGGTCGGTCGGGATGTGAATTTGTACGATAGTTTTCCCCTGCTCAAAACGTCCCCTTGCGCACCGGTCGGTCGGCAACTTGATCACGCAAGTAGACGGGCAACGCCTGCGTCGCGGCAACGGTATGGCCGCGTTCAAAGTAGTATTGGCCCAACTTCGCCACATATTCCGCCTGAGGAAATGCTTCGGCGTCATAGGTAGTGATCTTGGGGAATTGTGCCGACAAGACTTCCGCATACGTCTTCCAGCCGCTGCCGACGCCGATGCAGCCGGCGCCGACTTCGACTTCGATTGCGGCGGGCCGGATGACGCGCTCGACGCCCGTAAGCTGCATGACGGCGTCCCGATTGACTTCGTATAGGGCATAGTACACTTCCCGCATACGGGCGTCGATGCAGGGTAAGACTTGGGTGCACCGGTGCTCGTGATAGACGGCCTGGGCAAGTGCCGCCAGGGAGGATACCGGAACCACCGGAAGGTCTCGCGCCAGGGCGATCCCTTGTACGATGGCGGCCGCCAAGCGGACGCCGGTGAAGGTGCCCGGGCCGCGCCCGAAGGCGACGGCATCCAGTTGCCCGAGACCGACTTCGCCCTGCGCCAATACTTGCTCGCACATGGACAGGATGATTTCGTTATGGCGACGAGGGGCGATTTCGCTTTGCGCAAACACTTGGTCATCCGACAACAACGCCGCGGAACAGCATTCGGTGGCGGTTTCAACGGCAAGCAGTTTCATGTCGCACACTCACGCCGCAAAAAATTGACCACGGCGTCAAGGTCGGACGTCCGCGGCATGTCCGGCAGGCTGTTGATGAATGATTTTCCGTAGAATTTGGTGGTAATTCTCGGGTCACAGATCGCCACTACGCCGTAGTCTTCTTCACTCCGTATCAGCCTCCCTACGCCCTGTTTGAGGGCAATGACCGCCTGCGGAAGTTGATAGCTTATAAACGGATTTTCACCGGCGTGACGCAACGCCTGAAGGCGCCCGACCAGTACCGGATCGTCGGGCGCCGCAAACGGCAGTTTGTCAATGACTACACAGCTCAGGGCATCGCCGCGGACGTCCACGCCTTCCCAAAAGCTGTTGGTACCCAACAATACGGCGTGCTCCGCGTCGGCAAATGTCGCCAACAGTTCCCTCCGCGGCGCCTCGCCTTGTACGAGTAGGGTGAAGTCGTCCCAATCCCGTAGGTATTCCGCCGCCCGATGCAGGGCGCGATAGCTGGTAAAGAGCAGGAACGCCCGCCCCCGATTGGTTTCAAGCACGGGCAGTACCGCGTCGACAACCTCCCGCGTATACCCTTGTTCATGGGGCGCCCGATGGATCGGCGGTAGAAATAATCGCGTGTTGGCGCGATAGTCATAGGGACTGTCCAAGGTGAGCGTGTGCGCGTCGGTCAAGCCAAGCTGGTTTTGGAAGTGGTCAAACTTTGTGTTGACGGTCAGGGTCGCGGAGGTGAAGATCCAGCTACGAGAATATTGCTCCGTAAAGGCCCGAAAGGCGTCCGCCACAACCAACGGGGTGCCGTGCAGTTTGAAGCCGGCGTCAAAAATTTCCAGCCAACTGATCATCGCCTCGTCACCCTCCGAAATACGGGCAAGGTCGCTTTTGATGCGCGCGCACCGCGTGGCACAACGTCCAAGCACTTTGCCGCGCTCGCTCGGTTTCAGCAGCGCATCGGCCAGCCCGTCTACGGATTTGTATAACTGATCGAATCGGTCTTCCGCATCCGCCGCCGCCATCGCCTCATGCCAAGGCTTGCGCCCGCCGAGGCCGGCCAGGGCCAGACGAAAATTCGCCACGCACCGGTCGAGGGTGTCGGCCGCGTCACGCAGCTCGCCGGCATCGGGGGCTTCTTCAGGTTGTGCGTCCCTCACGTCGGAAGCCAGATTTTTGAGCTGACGAGCACTGACCGTAATAGAGAAAAAGATACTGGCCAGTTCGGGTAGTTGGTGCGCCTCGTCAAAGATGAAGGCGTCGGCGTCGGGGAGCAGTTCCCCCATCCCGCCGCCTTCCTTGAGGGCCAGGTCGGCGAAAAATAGGTGGTGGTTGATGATCGCCACGTCCGCTTTTTGTGCCTTTTGCCGCGCCTTGACGACGTGGCAGTCTTGATAGTCGGGACACTCGCCGCCCAGGCAGTTTTCCACCGTAGAGGTGACATGCGGCCAGATGGTGTCTTCTTCGCCCAGATCGGTCACTTCGGCGATCTCGCCCGTCTTGGTAACCGCAGACCACTCTTCGATGGCGCGGATTTTTTTCGTCGTGCGCTTGTCATACGGCGACATGCGCGCGGCATGGTGGTGTAAACGGTATAGACAGATGTAGTTGGCCCGCCCCTTTAATAAGGCGGTCTTTGCGGGACGTTCAAGGATCTTTAAGATCGTCGGTAAGTCCTTGAAATATAGTTGATCCTGAAGATGTTTGGTGCCGGTGGAAATAACGACCCGCCGGCCGGATGTCAAGGCGGCGACCAGGTAGGCAAAGGTCTTGCCCACGCCGGTACCCGCCTCAACGATAAGCTGACAGGCGTCCGCAAGTGACGCCTCTACGGCTTCGCTCATGTGCTGTTGCTGGGGGCGATGGCGGAAATTCGGCAAGCGTTTTGACAGCAGTCCGGCGGGACTGAAAATTTCCGCAACGTTCACGGCGACGGATACGCGATCATTTAAGGCGTCTCTCGCCGCAACAGCGTGATGACCGCATAGGCGGCAACGCCTTCCCCTCTGCCTATAAAGCCCATCCCTTCATTGGTGGTCGCCTTTACGTTGACGTTGGCGGCGGGAATTTTCAGCAGTCTGCCAATGTTGATTTGCATGGCGCGGGTGTGCGCGGCCAATTTCGGCGCCTCTAAAACGACGGTGCCGTCGACGTTGCCCGCGATGTAGCCGTTTTTTTCAATCTTGCGCGCCACGCTCTCCAGTAATAACGTGCTTTGAATGTCTCTGAATTGCGGGTCGGTGTCGGGATAGTGTTTGCCGATGTCGCCAAGGCCGGCCGCCCCCAGCAGTGCATCACAGACGGCGTGCAGCAGTACGTCGCCGTCCGAATGCGCTGCTATGCCTCGATGGAATGAAATTTTTTCGCCGCCGATGACAAGGTGGTCGCCTTGCGTGAAACGGTGGCAGTCATAACCGAAGCCCGCTCTGATCGTCACGGCTTTCGTTCTCCGTGGGATGTCGGTAAGTTGCGGACGATAGCGGTGGCGAGTTCGATGTCTTCCGGACGGGTAATTTTGATGTTGTCGCCGGAACCTTCCACCAATTTTACCGGTAAGCCCAGTGCTTCAACGGCACGCGCCTCATCGGTGACGACAAGGGCATGCGCAAGGCAGTGGTCAAGGGCCTTTTTTAGCACTTTAACGCGGAACATCTGTGGGGTCAGCGCACTCCATAGGTTTACGCGATCAAGCGTCTCGCCCACCGTTATTTTTCCATCCGTGCGGCTTGCCCGCTTGATCGTGTCCCTTACGGGCAAGGCAAGAATGCCGCCCACGTCATCTCCCTGTAACGTTTGTATCAATCTATCCAGGTCGGTGTATCGCAGACAAGGACGGGCCGCATCGTGAACCAGAACAAAGTCTTGCGGGGCGGATATTTCATTGAGTTTTTGTAACGCATTGCGCACGGATTGCGCGCGCGTGTCGCCTCCGACTACCGTGTAAATAGGTTTGGCCGCGGCAACGTTCAGGCTTGCCCATCGGCAATCGTTGGCGTGCAAGGCGACGACGATGCCGGCAATTTGCGGATGATGCAGAAAACACGACAGACTCGCTTCGATCACGGTGGATTTTTTCAACGGCAGATATTGCTTGGGAACGTCGGTGGCGGTGCGTTGACTGGTTCCCGCAGCGGGAATAATCGCCCAGCAACAAGGCGGCCGACACTGGCTATTTTTCGGCAAGGTCTTCGGGTTTGCCGTCGACGATGTGTATGAAGGTTTCACCCTCCTTAACCATGCCCAACTCGCTTCTTGCCAATTCTTCAATAACGTTCAGGCCGGTCTTGAGATCGTCAACCTCCGCCGCCAATACCGCGTTGCGCTGCCTGGCGCGTTCGTTTTTATCGTGCTGGTCGGCAACGCGCTGACGCATCTCGACGACCTGGCGAATACTGCCATCGCCGAACCACAGCTTGTATTGCATCAGCAGGAACAGGACGAGCATCAATGCCACGATGGTCTTCAACGAGAGGTCTCTCGAATGTTGTAGGCATCCAGCCCCGGATATCGGCACGCCGCGCCCAGCTCTTCTTCAATCCGAATAAGCTGGTTGTATTTGGCAACGCGATCGGAACGCGACAGGGAACCGGTTTTAATCTGGCCGACGTTTGTCGCTACGGCCAGGTCTGCAATGGTGACGTCTTCCGTTTCACCGGAACGATGGGAAACGATGGCGGTGTATTTCAGGGAATGTGCCATCTCTATCGCCGCCAACGTCTCGCTTAAGGTGCCAATTTGGTTGACTTTGATCAAGATGGAGTTGGCAATGCCTCTAGCGATGCCTTTCTGTAAAATTTCCGTGTTGGTAACGAACAGGTCGTCCCCCACGAGCTGTACCCGATTGCCAATTTTATCGGTCAACAGTTTCCAGCCTTCCCAATCATTCTCGGCCAAACCGTCTTCGATGGTGATGATAGGGTATTGGTCTACCCAGTCGATCAGATAGTCTATAAACTGGTGCGAAGAAAACGTTTTTCCCTCACCCCGCAACTCGTATTTCCCATTCTTGTAAAATTCCGAACTGGCAACGTCCAGACCGAGATGTACGTCCTTGCCGGCTTTATAGCCCGCCGTCTCCACGGCTTGCAGGATCGTCTCTACGGCTTCTCGGTTGGATCTGAGGTTCGGGGCAAAACCTCCTTCATCGCCGACCGCAGTATCCAGCCCTTGTTTGCGTAAGATACCTTTCAATGCGTGAAAAATTTCTGCCCCATAACGAATGGCATCACGCACCGACGCCGCACCCGCGGGTACGATCATAAATTCTTGTAAGTCTATGTTGTTGTCCGCGTGTTCTCCCCCGTTGATGATGTTCATCATGGGCACGGGCATCATAAATGAATCACCCGAATGCAGGTAACGATATAGGGGGGTTTGCTTTTCATTGGCCGCCGCCCTGGCGACGGCCAAGGATACGGATAGTATCGCATTGGCGCCCAGGCGCGCCTTGTTGTCGGTACCGTCCAGTGCAATCATGCATTCGTCAATCGCTTGCTGTGCAAAGCAATCCATGCCCCGAAGGGCTTGTTGAATTTCTGTATTGACGTGTTTGACCGCCCGTTTGACGCCCTTGCCCGTATAGCGTTCGGCGTCTCCATCTCTCAATTCCACCGCTTCCAGCGTGCCGGTGGAGGCCCCCGAGGGCACCGCGGCCCGGCCCAATGCCCCGGACGCCAGTAAAACGTCTGCTTCAACGGTCGGATTCCCGCGCGAGTCGATCACTTCGCGCGCATGAATGGAGGCAATCTCAGACATCATAGGTTACCACTTGCCGTCGTTTCCTTACTGTTCAATGCACTTCAACTCTGTTCGATAAATCCTTGTCGCTTGACAACTTGATCAATTTCTTGCAACTGATACAAGAGCCGTTCAATTTCCGCCATCGGCCAGGCGTTTGGCCCGTCACTTTTTGCGGCGTCGGGGTCGGGATGAGTTTCCATAAATAAACCGGAAATACCACTTGCTACCGCCGCACGCGCCAACACGGGTACGTACTCGCGCTGACCATCGGAACTTCCCTGTCGCCCTCCCGGTAATTGTACCGAATGGGTCACGTCAAATACCACCGGACAATCCGTCTCACGCATGATGGCAAGGGCGCGCATGTCCGATACCAGGTTGTTATAACCAAAAGACGTGCCCCGCTCGCATACCAGGATGTCTTCGTTGCCTTGACTTTTGGCTTTTTCAACTACGTATTTCATCTCCGACGGGGACAGAAACTGCCCTTTTTTTATATTTACAGGGCGCCGACACGCCGCAACGCGAACGATAAAGTTAGTCTGACGACATAGAAAGGCCGGCGTCTGCAACACGTCGACTACGTCTGCAACTTCCTGCAAAGGGGTATCCTCGTGCACGTCCGTCAATACGTGTAGCCCCAGCTCCCGTTTAACCTGCGACAGGATGCGCAACCCCGCCTCCATACCTAATCCGCGAAAGCTCTTTACAGATGAGCGGTTGGCCTTGTCAAAGGAGGATTTGTAAATAAAAGGGATTTGCAGCGCTTGTGTGATCTCCTGTAGTCGCCCGGCCGTCTCGCGCGCCAATTCCAAACTTTCAACGACACAAGGCCCGGCAATTAGAAAAAAAGGTTGGCTCAGCCCCGCTTCAAAGTCACAAAGCTTCATCAACTGCGACCGGTACCGCTCTCAACCCGTTCCGGCACGCTGGACATCTCCCGCCGGGGGCGTGCGGCGGGTTCTCCATCAGGCGTATTTTGCCAATCGTGACGTGCGCACGCGGCCTGCACAAAACCTGTAAAAAGCGGATGCCCTTCGCGTGGCGTGGAAGTAAATTCGGGGTGAAACTGACACCCTATAAACCAAGGATGGCCGCCGACTTCGATAATCTCTACGAGCATGCCGTCCGTAGACTCACCCGTAAAAGAAAGGCCGGCGTCTCGCAACGCTTCCATGAAGGTGTTATTGAATTCGTAGCGATGGCGATGCCGTTCCAAAATTGAGTCTTTCCCATATAGCGTATACGCTAAAGACTCGGGATGTAACTTGCACTCCTGCTCACCAAGACGCATGGATCCTCCCAGGTCCGAAACCTTGCTGCGTCGCTCTATTCTGCCCTCACGGTCCAGCCATTCCGTAATCATGGCAATAACCGGACTGCGAGCGGCAGGCTTGAACTCGGTACTGTGCGCGTCATCCAACCCGGCGACGTTGCGTGCATAGTCAATCACGGCAACCTGCATTCCCAAGCAAATCCCCAGATAGGGTACCTCGTGTTCACGCGCATAACGCGAGGCCATGATCTTGCCTTCAATGCCACGATTGCCGAAGCCGCCCGGTACAAGTATCGCATCCAAGCCTTCCAGAACCTCCGTACCGCTTGCTTCAATGCTCTCGGAATCAATATATTGAACATTTACTTTGGTACAAGTATGTACGCCGGCATGAGTAAGTGCTTCATTCAGTGACTTGTAGGATTCCGTAAGACCAACGTACTTGCCAACCATGCCGATAGTCACTTCAGCCTTCGGAAATTCAATGGCATGAACGACTTCTTTCCAGCTCTTTAAGTCTGCGGCAGGTAAATCAAAGCGGAATTTTTCGGCGACAATCGCATCTAGCCCCTGTGAATGCAACCATAGAGGTAACTTGTATATCGTGTTGACGTCGACCGCCGAAATTACGGCTTTTTCTTCGACGTTGGTAAACAGTGCAATTTTTTTGCGCTGCCCTTCCGGCAAAGGTCGGTCCGAACGACACAACAGGATGTCCGGCTGAATGCCGATGGAGCGAAGTTCTTTGACGGAATGTTGCGTGGGCTTGGTCTTCGTTTCTCCGGAAGCACCGATGTACGGCACCAACGTCAGGTGGACGTAGATCGTGTGGCCGTGACCAAGTTCAATGCTTAGTTGCCGGATGGCCTCTAAAAAAGGCAGGGATTCAATGTCGCCCACCGTCCCGCCAACTTCTACCAATGCAACGTCCGCATCTCTGGCCCCAAGCTCAACACATTTTTTTATCTCGTCCGTAACGTGAGGAATAACCTGTACCGTACCACCAAGATAATCGCCGCGACGCTCTTTACGAATTACATTTTCATATATTTGACCAGTAGTAAAATTACTGTTCCTGCCGGCACGAAAATGTACAAAGCGTTCGTAGTGTCCCAAATCCAGATCGGTCTCCGCACCATCCGCAGTAACGAAGACTTCCCCATGCTGAAAAGGACTCATGGTGCCGGGATCCACGTTTATATAAGGATCCAGCTTCATCAAACTGACCGTAAGTCCACGAGCTTCCAGGATGGCACCCAGGGAGGCTGAAGCAATCCCTTTGCCTAGCGATGAAACCACTCCCCCCGTGATAAAGATATAACGGGTCATACAACCCTTGTACACGTCGGCATTGGTGATTGAATGTAGCGACGCATGTGTAAGGAAAATATTTTCAAGATGGCACTAAAGCGTATCAAAACTAGGCCGCCGTCACAACGTCATTAACATGATCTTAGCAGTCTATGAAGTTTCACAGTAAACGGGGGCATTCCAAAAACCCAGTACGGAGATAAGCCGGTCGTTATGATATAGCAGGGGTATACGGTCTCTCTTCCAAGGCGGCACGCCTGTTTCCTGAAAGAATTTTTTCAATGATTTGGAGTGCTTTCCCCCGAACGACCTTAACCTCTCGCCGCCATTGCGAAAGCGCACGGTAATTTCTCGCGTACCCTCGGGAAAGATAATCCCGTATCTGTCTAGGTCAGCAGGCTGTAAAATCCGGTCTAGGCTGGCAATATGTAAGGGCCGACTTATTTCCCACCGGTATTCCTGATTACAGTTATGCTCAGACAACGGCTGCATTAAATAAATTCGGTTGCGATAACGCCGTATTTCTCCCTCTTTCCAAGTTTGTACCGGGGAAGATCGAGGTGCGTTTTTGTACACGACATCCGTAGCGATGTGATCCAGCACCTTTTTACTAGGTACCCGCATCGCATGATTTTTGACCCAACCTCGCAGTGCGTTATTCAACCTTGCATAACCTAATTTTTGTAAAACCTTGACGTTTAGTATCCGAGAATCGTCCGTGGCGGCAGCACGTACATCCAGATTTGCGAGGTCTTGCAGACAGCTTGCGGCGTGTGCCTGTAGATCTGCCGCACGCGTAAGGGTTTGCAGCGTTCCGGGCCACCTGGCCACAAGCCCGGGCATAATTTCCTCGCGCAAGTAGTTGCGATCAAACTCCAATGATTCATTGGATACATCTTCTATCCAATGCAAGGCGTGTTGCTGCGCATATTCAAATAATTCTTTTCGCGTATGGCCAAGTAATGGCCGCAAATGCGTGTTGAAAGAAAAGTTCTGTTCGACCACCATGGCCGAAAGCCCGGCAGGCCCCGCACCACGCAATAGCTGCAACAGTACAGTTTCCGCTAAATCATTTTTGTGATGCGCAGTAACTAAAACGTCTTGCGTACCTATAAACTCTGCCAGTTTCCTGTACCTTTCCTCACGCGCATCTTCTTCAACGCTCCTTCGCGGCTTCTTTTTTACCCTTATATGTTGCGCAGAGAAGGCCACGTTCCACGCGTTGCAAACTTCCTTGCAGTGATACTCCCATTGATCGCTTTGAGGCTGCAAGTGATGATTAATGTGTACGGCGTGAAGAGAAAGGCCCAATGCACGCATCGCATGTAATAAAACCGTTGAATCCAACCCTCCACTAAATGCAACGATGTATTTGGAAGAAAACGCATGATGAAGCCCGCTCAACGTCCGTTGCAGAGAAGCGACCGTCAACGCCATCTTATGTAACGCTCAGGCACAAGTAAAAACAAACTCAGGAAGATTCCTTGAATACTCCAAACCGAATAAGGCGCCGATAACGCGCTGCAAGCAAATCATCTACGCTTTTCGAGGAAAATTTATTCAGTGCGGTAGCAAGCGTGGCACGCACTTTGTTGCACGTTGTATCAATGTCGCGGTGAGCACCGCCCAGAGGTTCTTCAATGATTTCATCAATCAGCTGTAATTCCTTCAGGCACTGCGCCGTAATTCCAAGTGCCGTAGCGGCTTCTTCAGCCTTGCTCGCATCTTTCCATAAAATGGCCGCACAACCTTCCGGAGAAATTACGGAATACATGCTGTAACTCAACATCGACAAGTAATCGCCCACACCTATGGCAAGGGCACCCCCCGACCCCCCCTCTCCCGTGACCGTGCACAGAACAGGTGTGCGCAAGCAAGACATACGCTGCAAATTTGCCGCGATGGCTTGACTTTGACCGCGCTCCTCCGCACCGATACCCGGATACGCACCCGGTGTATCAATAAAGGTAAATACCGGTAGCTTGAAACGTTCGGCAAGCTCCATAACCCTTAATGCCTTGCGATAACCTTCGGGACGCGGCATACCAAAATTTCGACGTATGTTTTCGTTGGTGTTGCGCCCTTTTTGATGCCCGATAACTGCCACTGATGTACCTTCAAACTTTGCTACGCCCGCAATAATTGCCGCGTCATCGGCATACATGCGGTCACCGTGCAACTCGGTAAAGTCGGTGAACAATCTTTCGATATAGTCCAGCGTGTACGGTCGTTTAGGATGGCGTGCCAGTTGAGCAACTTGCCACGGACTCAGACTGGAGAAGATGGATTTAATCAGGTTGTTGCACTTGGATTGCAGCCTGGCAATTTCCTCGCTTAAGTTAAATTCGTTATCACTACCAACCAATTTTAATTCACTGATCTTGGCCTCAAGATCAACAATGGGCTGCTCAAAATCGAGGTAATCGGGGTTCATCAGATATTACGTAAAAAAGCTATGACCAAGTGATGATAATATAGACGCGGCATTTTCACCCTTTATAACTGTAGCGGCCTTCCGTAGGTGACGCTGGTAGCGGTGACTTCGGAAACTTCATTCAGGCGGTACAGTAGCTCTTTGTCGAGAGAGATTTTCCAGTCTTCCGAAAACTCCAATCCTGCAATAATTGAATTATTCCGGTACTCAACCAGCACCCGACAATTACCGTTTTTGTGCGGCAGTAGCAAGCACTCCAGTTCCTGTATCAAAGACGATGCCCCCCCCTCCGCTTCAATGCCTATACTTAATATTTCTCCGTATTCTTTCAGATATTCGTCAAAATTCCATATTTTGTTGGCGCGCAAGCGAGTACGGCCGGTAAATTCATCCCAACCGATACTGCCGTTAATAATCAATATTGCGTCTTTAACCAGCAAATGGGCACACTTTGTATAGTCATCCGCAAAAACGGCAACTTCAATACGCCCGCTATTGTCATCAAGGGTCAGAAACGCCATGCGCCCCTTGGAACCACTGCGCCGCCTTATTTGATCCAGCAAACCACCAACCAGTACTGTCTTTGTTTCTCCTCCAACCTGCCAAGGCCCTTGGACATTATGTCTATCATTTAAAAATTGTCCGATATTCCGGCTGGTAATCTTTTCCAATTCACTTTGATATCGAGTAACGGGATGTCCAGTTAAATAAAGCCCCAAAGTTTCACGCTCTCCAAGCAGCTTCTCTTCGTCACTCCACTCCGCTATTTCCTGCACTTTATCTGCCTTTATATCTCCGAATATGTCCTTTTGACCGCTATCACGGTCGCGTTGCCGTTGTTCTGCATAGTGTATTGATTTATCAACGTGTTGAAATAGACTGGCGCGCGTATACCCAAAGCTATCCATGGCCCCTGCGCGAATGAGCGATTCAATGCAACGACGATTGACTTTCTTCGCATCAAGACGCATGCAAAAATCATTCAGGTTCCGGTAGGCGCCATTCCGTTTACGCTCCTGAGCAATTTGTTCGCCTGCAGCTTTACCTACACCTTTGATCGCTCCCAAGCCATATAAGATGACGTCGTCACCAGACACTATAAAATTGTAATCCGAGCTATTGATGTCGGGTGGCATGACATTGATGCCCATACCCCGACATTCGTCAATAAGATTTACTATCTTATCCGTTTTGTCGATATCCGAGGACATAACCGATGCCATGAATTCAGCAGGAAAATGTGTCTTCAGCCAAGCAGTTTGATAAGCCAGTAGTGCATAGGCAACCGAATGCGACTTGTTGAAGCCATAGCCGGCAAACTTTTCCATTAAATCAAAGATATGATTTGCCAATTTCTGTTTTATTCCCTTTTTTACCGCTCCTGAAACAAACACTTCGCGCTGCTGCGCCATTTCTTCGGGCTTTTTCTTACCCATTGCACGACGCAGCAAATCAGCACTGCCAAGCGTATACCCCGCTAACACCTGCGCAATCTGCATGACCTGTTCCTGATACAGGATAACGCCATAGGTTTGCTTTAATATCGGCTGTAAATCCGGGTGAAAGTAGTCCACGCGGGCACCATGTTTTCGCTGGATAAAATCCTCTACCATGCCAGATTGCAAAGGCCCCGGCCTATACAAGGCCACCAGTGCTACGACATCATCAAATTTGTCGGGCTTAAGTCGCTTGATAATGTCCCTTATACCACTGGATTCAAGCTGAAAAACTGCGGTGGTCTGCTGGTGCTGTAACGTTTCATAAGTGGCCACGTCATCTAAAGGAATCTCATCAATCGTGATTAATGACTCTTGTTTTTGTTTCTCATTTACCACCCGAATTGTACTGTCAATAATGGTAAGGGTACGTAACCCCAAAAAATCGAATTTAACTAATCCAATTGCTTCTACGTCGTCTTTATCCAACTGAGTAACGATGTTGGCCCTGTTTGCCTCACAATATAATGGAGTAAAGTCGGTAAGCTCCTTAGGCGCAATAACGACGCCACCCGCATGCTTGCCTGCATTGCGCACAAGGCCCTCAAGACTTTTGGACATTTCCAGGATCGCACGTACGTCTTCTTCATTTTCATACTGTTCCCGTAATATCGGCTCATACTTCATCGCCTTCTCTAACGTCATACCCACCTCAAAGGGTATTAATTTGGCAATCCGATCAACGAAACCATAAGAATGCCCAAGCACCCTACCAACGTCCCGCACAACGGCACGCGCTGCCATGCTTCCATAGGTAATAATCTGACTTACGTGAGAACGCCCATACTTTTGTGCAACGTATTCAAACACCCTATCACGGTTATCCATGCAAAAATCAATGTCAAAGTCGGGCATGGATACTCGTTCGGGGTTCAGAAAACGTTCAAACAGTAGATCGTGCCGCAACGGATCAATATCTGTAATACCAAGCACATAAGCAACCAATGACCCGGCCCCCGAACCTCGACCAGGCCCCACGGGTATGGCCTGCCCCTTCGCCCAGCGAATGAAATCTGCAACGATGAGGAAGTATCCCGCATACCCCATCGAATTGACCATTTCCAGTTCCATATTGAGCCGGTCTGTATAGGCCTCAATTACACTTTGGTCGAAGATAGCGGCTTTTGTGAGACGCTGCTTCAGACCTTTGTCTGCCTGGCCGCGCATATACTCTTGCGGTGCAAGCCCGCCCGAAATGGGAAACTCAGGTAAAAAACTTTCACCAAGACATAGTATTACATTACAACGCTTTGCTATTTCCCCGCTATTCGTAATCGCTTCAGGAATATCCTTAAAAAGCTCAAACATCTCTTCACTACTGCGAAGGTGTTGCCATTCAGAGTACGCTTGTGGCCGCCGAGGATCATGCAAAACCTTGCCAGCCTGTATGCACACGCGAACTTCATGTGCACCAAACTCTTCACGACGCAAAAAGCGCACGTTATTACTCGCAACTACAGGTATGGAAAATTTGGCGGCAAGCTGTAATGCGTGGTGGGTATACAATTCTTCTTCTTGATGCCCCGTGCGTTGCAGCTCGATATAATAGTTATCAGGGAAATTCTCGTGCCAAAATCGCAGGGAGTCTTCAGCTAGTTCTCTGTTTCCGGAAATAATCGCCTTCCCCACATCTCCCTCTCGGGCACCCGATAACACGATCAGGTTCTGCTCAAGACCAATCAGCCAGTCACGTTGCATAGTGGGAACACTATCCCTCTGGCCTTTCAAATAGCTCTTGGTAATCAGCTTGGTCAGCATCCTGTAGCCTCTATCGTTTTTGCACAGAAAAACGACTCTGGCATCAGGCTCCTTGCTTGACAAACCTGCGACTTGTGCTTCAAGACCAATGATGGGTTTAACGCCATACTTGATCGCCGACTGGTAAAACTTTACCAATGCAAACAAATTATTAACGTCCGTCAAAGCAACGGCAGACATTCCAAGTGCGCGTAGCTGTTGCATTAGCTCAGGTATACGAATGATACCGTCCTCAAGCGAGTATTCAGTATGCACATGCAAATGCACAAATTCCTTCATAATGAAATCCTGGCTTTGATGTGGTCTATTCACGCCTCAATACAAGTCTAAATTCTTATTCAACCCGCCGATTTAACTTGTCTTTTAACGTCATGGCTTTTCTTACCGGCCCGTAACTTCTACGATGTAAAACACAGGGGCCAAACTTTTGCAGGGTAGCAACGTGTCGCACTGTTGGGTAACCTTTATGTTGGTCAAAACCATATTGTGGCAATGTACCATGATAGCTTTCCATTTCAGCATCACGTGTTACCTTGGCAAGTATGGAGGCCGCACTGATCACAGGTACCCTCTGATCACCTTTTACAATAGCCATACATTTGACGGGTAACTTCGGGCAATGCAGTCCATCTACCAACACACGCGAAACGTTGACGTGCATTGCATGATACGCACGCTGCATCGCCCGTAACGTGGCGTGGTGAACGTTCAATTCATCAATTTCCCTTGCAGATGCAAGCCCGATCCCCCAACCTATAGCACTTGATTTGATTGCCCGACAAAGTTGATGACGTTTTTTGGCTGTAAGCCTCTTTGAATCAGCAAGCCCCGGCACAGAATTTTTTGGAGATAATATAACCGCAGCGGCAACCACCGGGCCTGCAAGTGACCCGCGCCCGGCTTCATCAATCCCCGCAATGCGCACAAATCGATCTGCGCTTTTTCGTATCAACACGTTTGACAAAAAGTAGGCCTACAAGGTAAGGGAGTACAAGGTTGGGTATTCATAACCTAATCCGTATACTACGTATTCGTTGCAAAGGATACCGGAAATAAAGTGTCAGAGATACGAACTGCTGTAATCGGCGTTGGTTATTTGGGCAAGTTTCATGCAGAAAAATATTCCCAACTGAAAAACAACAGGTTGTTGGCTGTCGTTGATACAAACATCGAAAAAGCACAAAAAGTCGCGGCTATCACCGGTGTCAAGGCGTTTGCCAGCCATCATGAACTGATTGGGCAGGTAGACGCCGTCAGTATCGCAGTGCCTACGCATCTTCATTATGAAATAGCCGCCGCATTCCTTCGCCACCACACTCACGTACTTGTTGAAAAACCCATCACCGCTACGCTTGAACAAGCCGACAAACTGATCACGCTGGCAAAACAATCCAATTGCATTCTACAGGTGGGTCATCTGGAACGATTCAACCCCACTATGACCGCCTTGGAGCAAAAGCTGACCGAAGCCAGGTTCATAGAGGCGCACCGCTTGGCACCCTATAACCCTCGAGGAACCGAGGTAAACGTAGTTCTTGATTTGATGATTCACGATATTGACATCATTCTCACTATTGTTGATTCTGAGATAGAGCATATTGATGCGCGTGGAATACCGGTACTCTCGCAAGACATTGACATCGCCAATGCGCGCATCATTTTCAAAAATGGCTGCGTGGCAAACGTTACGGCAAGTCGCGTAAGTGATAAAACCGACCGTAAAATGCGAATTTTTCAACATGAAACCTATTTTTCCGTGGACTTCCATCACCGAAAACTGGCCGTCTATCGAAAGGGTGAAACCAAAGCATATCCCAAAATTGCAGACATTGTCATGCATGAAACCACGTACGAAAAATCGGATGCATTGCTAGCGGAAATTGACCATTTTCTGACAAGTATAAAAAACCGCTCCTCACCAAAAATCAGCGGGCACGATGGCAGACGAGCATTACAAACAGCAATGCAAATCATGGAAGCGCTAACCTAGCCATATACCAACATCGAATGGGACAGCCCATGATTCCAATGCTGGACTTGACATTGCAGTATGAAATGCTGCAAGCAGAAATTGACGCGGCAATAGCTTCTGTATTGCGCAATTCACAGTACATAATGGGTATCAACGTCAAGCGATTTGAAATAGAGGTTGCAGAATATCTGGGGGTCAAACACGCAATTTCGTGTAATTCGGGCACGGATGCCCTGCACCTGGCTTTATGTGCCTGCGGCATTGGTAAAAACGACGAAGTAATAACGTCTCCCTTCAGTTTTGTAGCGGCTGCCGAGGCTATTTGCCACGTTGGCGCTACTCCAGTTTTCGTTGATATCGATCCAATCACCTATAATCTTTCTGTGGAGAGGATCGGTGACGTCATCACCGAAAAAACACGTGCGATCCTTCCCGTTCACATCTTCGGAAAAGCGGTGGACATGCATGCCGTATGTAAGCTTGCTCAACAATATGAATTACTGGTAATTGAAGATTGTGCACAATCTTTCGGTGCACGCATCGGGCACCAGCACACGGGAACGTTTGGCGATGCAGGTTGTTTCAGCTTCTTCCCGAGCAAAAACCTTGGATGCTTCGGAGACGGTGGATTATTCACCACAAATTCGGATGAATTGGCGGAACAATTTATGTTACTGAGGAATCACGGCAGCAAAACATCTCATCAACACCAAATTATTGGTTGGAACAGCCGTCTTGACGAATTACAAGCCGCCGTACTGAGAATAAAACTGAAACACGTTGACGGATTCAACCAAAAACGTATTGCCGTCGCAAAAAAATACAATGAGCTACTCACCTCGCTACCTATCCAACTTCCCGTCTTCAAAGATGATTTATCCCACGTTTTTCACCAATACACGTTGCTCAGTACGCTTCGTAACCGGATTGCCAAACAGTTACACGCCTCGCGAATTGATCATGCGATTTACTACCCCATGCCTTTGCCGGAACAAAAATCACTAGCCGGTGCTGTACGAAAGTTTGGTCTTTCGAACACCAGCATGATATGCAACACGTGCATTTCCCTGCCGATATTCCCCGAGATGTCCGAAGCACAAATCGAAACCGTAGCCAATGCCATGAAGCAGGTCTATATCGACTATGAATAAGCATTCGCCTCGTATAATGATTGTTGCAGGTGAGGCTTCCGGTGATTTACATGGTGCCAATCTTGTCAGTGAAATGAAAAAAATCATACCCAATCTAACCTGTTATGGCCTTGGAGAAGATAAAATGCGTAAAGCAGGTGTTGACGTTCGTATCAATGCTTCAGAGCTCTCCATTGTCGGGTTGGTAGAGGTGATCAAACATTATCCCCGCCTACGAAGTATTCTCAAAAAAATGCGCCACATACTGAAATCCAGTTCACCCGACCTTCTAATATTGATTGACGCACCGGATTTCAATCTTCGTTTAGCAAAAACTGCTAAAAAGTACGGCATAAAAGTAATGTACTACATCAGTCCACAAATTTGGGCGTGGCGCCCTTCCCGCGTCAAGATCATAAAAAAACGTGTGGACGTAATGGCGGTTGTATTCCCATTTGAAGTAAAGTTCTATAAAGACGCCGGCATACCCGTGGAATACGTAGGTCACCCTTTATTAAAAGATGCCTTTACAACCACTGGCAAAAGTGATTTTTTCGGCAATCACAATCTCGACGTAAACAAAAAGCTCATCGGTATCTTTCCCGGTAGCCGGAAAAATGAAGTTGCAGATAATTTCCCAACACTAATTGAAGCAGCACTAAAACTGTCACGCCAAAGAAACGACGTGCAATTTATCACACCGATTGCATCTACTATCACGGAAAATTTTGTCGGGCAATTTATCTCCCGTTCACTCATCAATATTACAACAACTACCGCCAACATATATGACACCATCAACGCATGTGACGCCATAGCAGCCACCTCGGGCACGGTTACCTTGCAAACAACACTTATGCAAACCCCTCTTTTAATCGTTTACAAAACTTCTCCCCTCACGTACCAAATGCTGAAAAAATTAGTGCACTCTACTTTTGCAGGCATTACCAATATCATTGCCGGAAAAGAAATATGCCGTGAGTTCATACAAAACGAGGCAACACCTGGAAACATTGCTCGCGAGCTTGAGCGGTTATTGTCCGATCAAGTTTATATAACGACGATGAAAAGAGAAATGGTCAATATAAGAAAAAAACTAGGTGAGAAAGACGGTTCTATTGCGACCGCACGGCTCGCTGCAAATTTAATTTCATCTGTTAATTGATGACGTTGCCGAATGAACCACACCCCGCTTGCTGGCAACAGTAAAATCCAGCATTTTCTTGACCTCTTTATACTGCGCCGCAAGGCTTTCAATTTCCGAGATGCTTTCACTCCTTAAATTTCCTTTGCGTATTAGTAATCTGTACGATTTATACAAGGCTCCTATACAATCTTTGGAAAATCCTCGCCGATGTAAACCCTCCTTATTTAACCCACACGCGGTTGCATAATTGCCAGAAGCCATCACGTAAGGAGGCAGGTCCTTATTCAAGACCGTGCCCATTGCACAAAACGAATGGGCACCAATGCGACAAAACTGGTGTACCAGAGTAAACCCCCCAAATACGGCAAACTCTTCAACTATTACGTGTCCCGCCAAACTCGTGCCATTCGCAAATATTGTGTCATCACCAACGTTGCAATCATGAGCAATATGTACGTATGCCATGATCCAGTTGCGATTGCCAATTTTTGTACACCCTTTACCTTGTGCGGTGCCACAGTTGATGGTCACGTACTCTCTGACTGTATTGTCATCTCCAATAACCAAGGTGCTCCGTTCACCCTGGTATTTTTTGTCTTGTGGAATTTCTCCAACTGATGAGAATTGGAAAATTCGGTTTCTGCAACCTATCGTAGTATGCCCACTAATGACGACATGCGGCCCTATCCAAGTGTTCTCGCCGATAATTACGTTTGTACCGATAATTGAATAAGCACCTATCGAAACACCTTCGCCAAGTTGAGCACCTTGCTCAACAATCGCAGTTGAGTGGACATTCTTGTTCTCATTGATCTTTACCGAAGGCATGAGAGTCAGTCAGTAGTCACTTTGTTTCTATTTCTTTGAATACACATATCAGTTCGGCTGTTGCAGCAATTTCACCATCCACCGAGGCGGTAGCGTCAAACACTCCATAGCCACGTTTGTTCCTTATTATCCTGACATCCAACGCGAGTTGATCCCCCGGACCGACCTGTCGCTTAAAACGAGCTTTATCAATACCGACAAATAAGTACAGGCTCTCATTATCAGGGCGCCACTCTGGATTGCTTAGAGCAAGGATCCCCGAGGTTTGCGCAAGTGCCTCAAGGATTAATACCCCGGGCATTACCGGAACAGAGGGAAAATGACCTTGAA
The DNA here is from genome assembly GCA_965242685.1 of Gammaproteobacteria bacterium. GTDB lineage: Bacteria > Pseudomonadota > Gammaproteobacteria > UBA4575 > UBA4575. The sequence goes on from OZ251487.1 coordinate 1,071,896, forward strand.
AAAATGGTTCGTTATAGCTGACGTTTTTCATTGCCAATACTGATTTTCCAATGTTGTGTTCCAAGACACGGTCTACCAACAAAAACGGGTAGCGATGAGGCAAACACCTTAAAATGTCATGAATGTTTAAAGTGGATGTCAACTTTCTTTACGACCTTTCAAGAATTTTGATTCGCTTTGCCAACCTATCAATCCTGTTGAAAAGCGCCGAGCTTTCCAGCCACTTTTTATATGGTTGTACGGGAGTTCCCGAAACATAAGTCCCCGCCGTGCTAATTGAACGTGTCACCCTTGTCATGCCACCAACTTCAACATTGTCAGCAATTTTCAAGTGCCCGCTAAAGCCCGCACCCCCCCCAATGCGACAATACTTGCCGATTGTGGTGCTCCCTGCAATACCTACACACGCAGCAATGGCTGTATGTGCACCAATGTAAACGTTATGCCCGACCTGGACTTGATTATCGATCTTTACGCCTTCCTCTATGATTGTATCTTCCAACGTTCCTCTGTCGATGGTCGTATTTGCACCTATTTCCACATCATCACCGACACGGACTCTACCCAACTGGGAAATCTTAACCCATCTGCCTTGCTCATTGGCAAGACCAAAACCATCACTACCAATCACTGCACCAGGATGAACGGTAACGCACTTTCCTAACGATGTACGCTGACACAGAGTTACATTATTAAATAAATAACAGCCTTTTTCCAGCGTGCAGGATTTATAAATCACGCAATTTGAACCAATGAAGGTATTTGCTTCAATTACACAGTTTTCTTCAATAACGGTATGTGGGCCAATGGAACAGTGTTCGCCCACTTCCGCGCTGGCCGAGATGATTGCCGTAGAATGAATGCCTGCTACAGGTTCGGGCTCGGGATGCAGTAATGCGGCAATCTTTGCAAAAACTAGATACGGATTATCTGTAAGCAGTGCATAGGCGGGACAGAGATCAATAAATTTTTTGTCTAAAATGACCGCCGAGGCCTTGGTTTTTTTCAGTTGTCGTTTGAACCTAGGGTTTACAAAGAATGTAATCGTTCCCGCAACGGCATTTTGCAGACTGGAAACACTGTTAATTTCACATTTCGGATCACCCGATACGGTCGTCTCAGTGTATGCGGACAACTCTCCAAGGGTGAAGGGCACGGCTAATCAATCTACCAAGATTTTTGTAGCATTTGCAGAACAAGCTCCGTCATATCAATGCGATTACTTACAAATAAAACCGGCTGTGTAACGACTAAGTCATAATTCTCCTTTTCCGCAACCTTGATGATGACTTCGTGTACACTTTGCTGTAGCTTGTTTATTTCCTGGTCGCGACGAACGTTTAAATCTTTTCTAAACTCGTTGTGCTGCTCCTGATATTCCCTTTTCTTGACTAGCATCTCTTTCTCTAACTTATCGCGCCGATTATCACTTAAAATATCCGTGTTCTTGTCTAAGGTTTCTTCAATCTTCAAGATTTCATCACGTACCGCTTGAAGTTTTTCACCGCGACTTGAAAACTCCTTTTCCAAAGCCTTATGTGCAGCTTTGGCCTGTGGAGATTCTTCCATCGCCTTCTCCATAATCCTGACCATATCAACAAACCCAATTTTGATTGCTGCACTTGCCGCAACCGGACATAATAAAAATATTAGGACCAGAATTTTTCTACTTAAAAAAAATCTCATGTATCCCTCCCAAGCGTTAGAAGCTTGTCCCCAAGCTAAATTGAAACGATTCGGTTTTATCTCCACTTTTATCATTAAATTGTGTTGAAAACGCCGCACTGATACCGCCAAAGCCAGTTATCATATTAATGCCGATCCCAAAAGAGCCACGGAGATCATTCGTTTCAAAATCGTCAAAATCTTCAAAAACATTACCAACATCTGTAAACAGGCTGAGCTTGGCATTGTTTTCAGTTACAAATGGCAGGAACGTCGCCGGAAACTGTAACTCGGTTCTTGCCGTCGTCAAAAAATTACCGCCATATGAGGCACCCAGGGAGTCGCGGGGACCCAAGGTTCCACTTTTATAACCACGTACCGTTCTGAACCCACCCGCATAAAATTTTTCAAAAAATGGCAAATCGGCAGTACTCCCATAATCACTGCCATACCCTACCTGACTACCCAAAAACAGCGTGAAAGTCTTATTCAAAGAGAAATAAAAACGACCATCGTAATTTATTTTATAGAACTCCAAGTCACTACCCGGCACGGCAACCTCTACTGTTGCGCGTTGCCGATTACCTTCACTCGGAAATAAACCACGGTCACGAGTGTCATGTATAAAACTGGACGTAAGTGTAAGGCTGTCATACTTATCGCCACTTTTTTCAATAAATTCTCTGATCTCACGCGACGTATTACTTCTTTCAGTGACATCTGTCCTTCTAAGCCGTGCCGTTGCGTTAATGCGATCGTTTTCAGTCAACGGTATGCCGTAACTGACACTGACCCCAAGCTGATCAGTATCAAAATCGGAAACATTGGCCTCCTTTGCGTCTGTAGATACGTATTCAAAACCAAACCCTCTGCTAACCCCATCAATAGTGTAGTAGGGATTAATATAATTAACGGCATATATAGTATTTACCTTGCTAGTGTTGATTGAAAATGAAACCGTCTTACCCGTACCAAGAAAATTTTCCTGACTGATGCTGGTTGAAAGAACGCCACCCTGGCTATCTGAATAGCCGGCACCGATGTTAAAGCTGCCTGCCAAACGCTCCTTAATCACAATTTCCACATCCACCAGATCATCCACTCCTTTTACCCGCTGAGTTTTTATATCAACCGATTCCACGTAAGCCAAACGTTGTATCCTGCGCCTCGAGACCTCGATATTTGTTTGTGAGTACAAACCTCCTTCCATTTGTCTGAGCTCTCGTCGGTACACCTCGTCACGGCTGGATTTATGCCCTCGAAAGTTTATTCTCCGTACGTAAACCCGTTTCCCAGGCTCGATAAAAAACGTGACTTTAACAGTCTTACTTTCCTCATCTACTTCCGGCACCGGATTTATATTTGGAAAAGCATACCCATCATCATTTAATCTTCGTGTGATCATTTCAGTGGATTGCAAAATCTTTGCGCGCGAAAAGGTTTCACCCGAGACAATAGAAATCAAGGGCGTTAATTCTTCCTCCGAAAAAGGAAGCTTTCCTACTAACTCAAAGCCCGTAAACGTGTATTGTCCTCTCTCGTCTATATTGATAGTAATGAAAATATCCTCTTTATCAGGGCTGATTGAAACCTGTGTAGACTCAATGTCAAACTTCAGATAACCGTGATCAAGGTAATGTGAGCGTAACGTTTCCAAGTCCCCTTGAAGTTTCTGCTTGGCGTAACGATCCCGTGTACCCCATAGCTGGTACCAAGGCTTCAGGCCAGATTCAAATTTATCAGTCAATTCATCTTCCTCAAAAGTATTATTACCAACTATTTTAACTTGTTTGATCTTGGCCACGTCTCCTTCCACGATGCGAATATCAATGTCTACACGGTTCTGTGGTAGATCTTTCACTTGGGTATCAATATTGACGCTATATTTCCCGAACGCGAAATACTGTTGCAACAATTCATTTTCCAATCTCTGCAATACGGAACGGTTGAATACACGGCCTCCGGCAATCCCTACACTTGTCAACACTTCAGTCAACTGCTCGTCATTAAGAATTTTATTGCCATCAAATTCTATGCTTGCAATAGCGGGCCTTTCCCGTACTGCTACAACCAGTATATTTTCTTCACGATGCAACTGTATATCCTTAAACAGCCCCGTTTTATACAAAGCACGAATGATATCCGCAGTTTTACGATCGTCCATCTGCTCACCTACTTTGACTGGCAAATAGGTAAAAACCGTTCCAGCCTCGATACGCTCAAGCCCTTCTATTTGAATATCTTCAAGGCGAAAACTCTCCGCCAAAGTCGGAAAAGCAACTGTGCCGATCAAAAAAACAAATATGCCCCGCCAAAAAAGTGAAAACATAATAATTGTATTTACTGCAGCAACCGATGTATGTCGTTATAGAAAGCCAAGCTCATCAAACCAATTAACATAACTATTCCTATACGCTGGCCAATGATCTCAAATTGCGCAGAAACCGGGCTACCCTTGACAATCTCAATCAAATAGTAAAATAAATGCCCACCATCAAGTATCGGGATAGGAAGCAAGTTAAGAATTCCAATAGCAATGCTTATAAATGCCAGTGCGCTTATAAAGGCGGAAAAACCGATTGCTGCAGAACCTCCTGCATACTCGGCAATAGTTATAGGGCCACTGATATTTTTCAGTGAAGCCTCACCCTTTACAAGTCTCCAGAGAATTTTTAGTGTTAATACTGAGTATTCCCAAGTTTCAACTATCCCTTTAGCAGCTGCATCAAACAAATTGTAACGAACAGTAACTCTTTGTCGATCAAGTAGCGCCTGATCTACAAATGGATACGCCCCTATACGTCCAACAGTTTTACCGTCCTCATCTACAGGTTTAGGCACCAGTACAAAATTCATACTTTCATTATTGCGTCGGATCAACATATCAATTTCAATACCAGCATGCGCCCGTACGTATGTAACCAAATCAGACCAGCTATTTACCTCTTTCCCATCTACACTTATTACCCTGTCACCTGTCCGTATACCTACAGTGTTGGCAATGCCTGAATTGATTTCACCAAATACTGGCTCCAATCGATACCGCCAAGGCGTGATACCAATTTTTTCAAGCAAAACCCCCTCTGACAATAAATGGCTGGTATCACTCATGTCCAATACAGCAACTCTTTGGCTTGTGTCTTCGTTACGCAAAGTCACTTCAGCCGATCCAGATTCGAGTGCCCTATCCAGCAATTGAATCAAAGTTTGCTTCCAAGTCTGCACGGCAACATCTCCTACATACATAAACGTGTCGCCCGGCTTAACCTCTGCCTTCTCTGCAATACTGTCATGCAACACCTCTCCAACAGTAGGCTTTATCCCTTCTACACCCACCATGAAAGCCATCCAGTAAGCTAATACAGCAAAGATAAAATTAAATGCAGGCCCAGCAGAAACTATGGCAAACCTTTTCCAAACCGATTGCTTGTTAAAGGCCTGATGGGCAATATCCTGCGGCACTTCTCCCTCACGTTCATCCAACATTTTTACATAACCGCCAAGGGGGATGCTGGCAAGGACATATTCGGTTTTATCCGTACTTGACACACGTTTAAGCAAGGGCTTGCCAAACCCTACCGAAAACCGTAATACCTTTACGCCAAGTTTCCTGGCAACCCAGTAATGGCCGAACTCATGTACCGTAACGATAATGCCTACGGCAACGATAAAAGTAAGCAAATAACCAATTATCTGCACAGCTAGTGCCTCACCAAAAACTTATCAATAAAACTCCGTGCATATGCACGTGCCTGCTCATCTTTTTCCAAAACCATTTCCAACTCGTGTACTCTCTCGTGCTCAACATGTTGCAGTGCGGCGTCAATTATTGTTGGAATATCTGTAAAGCGAATTTGATTCTTCAAAAATCCTTCAACCGCAATTTCGTTGGCTGCATTTAAAACCGTTGTGGCACTTTCTTCTGCCCCCAACGCATCATATGCCAATTGCAAACAAGGAAAACGTTCTCTGTCGGGATGATCAAACTCCAAACTGCCAACCATAGCTAAATCTATGATATTTACACCTGAAGATATGCGTCTTGGCCAAGCCAAGGCATGTGCAATAGGTACACGCATATCTGGATAAGCTAAATGTGCAAGCATGGAACCATCTGAATATGCAACCAACGAATGGACTATGGATTGAGGATGTATCACTACCTCTATATCGTTCATACTTTTTGCAAACAGTTTACACGCTTCTATCACTTCCAATCCCTTATTCATCATTGTTGCAGAATCTACTGAAATCTTTTCTCCCATTTTCCAATTTGGATGTGCGCATGCTTGTTTTGGCGTAATCTCTTCAAATTCATCCAAAGGTGTGTGCAAAAACGGCCCTCCAGAAGCAGTAAGAATAATTTTGACGGCTTCACATTTGTCGCCATTCTCGGATAAACACTGAAACACGGCATTATGCTCGCTATCAATAGGTAGCAAATGAGAGTGGTGTTGATTTGCCGTTTCCATTAAAAGATTACCAGACATTACCAATGCTTCCTTATTTGCGAGCAATATTCGTTTACCTGCCCGTGCTGCAGCTAACGTTGCGGGTAACCCCGCAGCACCTACAATTGCTACCATTACATAATCAACTTCACTTAGACTTGCAGCCCTTTGTAAACCAACATCCCCAACAAGGATATCCTCTGGCTTAAAACCGCTACCATTAAACTTCGCAATAAACTTGTCGACCAGCCTTTCATCGGCAACTACTGCAAGCCGCGGATGAAATTTCAGGCATTGTTCGTACAAAAGGTTAATCTTGCTATGCGTAGTAAGTGCCGTAACGGAGAACCTTGTCGGATGCCGCTGTATGACATCAAGCGTATTAATCCCAACAGAACCCGTAGCCCCCAAGATCGATACTTTCACCGTATCGTCAAACGCAGACTTTGCAATCGCCATGGCTTCACATCATCCAATGCCCAAGGCAAATCCCGGGGCAGCGGCCGTCAAACTGTCAATTCTGTCAAGCACCCCGCCATGCCCAGGTAAAACTCTACCGCTATCCTTAACTCCTGCCCTGCGCTTCAATAAACTTTCATATAGATCACCCACCACGGAAATTAAAGTAGTCAATAAACATAAACACCCAAAATAGACCCACATCGCCTTATCGAGTTCAAACAGATGAATCCCCACAACCGCAAGTATCAGAGACGCTACTAATGCACCCCACAACCCTTCACGAGATTTGCCGGGACTGATTTGCGGAGCAAGTTTTCGCCTACCAAACCTTTTGCCTATAAAATAAGCTGTAATATCAACTACCCATACCAACACAAATACAAACATCACCGCCTCTACATCTTTTCTATGCAGCTCAATAAGTGCCAGCCAAGCCGGTATAAGCACAATAAAGCCAGAATATCCTAGCATTCTCGGCAACCATTTCGTTTCCAACCAGTGAGTTTCGTACACAGCCAGCATTATTACGACGCCTGCCCACCATAATGCTGCAATAAACAAAATTATGCGTACGTGGTGCGGTTCGGCAAAAATCCATGTGGCCACAAGCAAAACACCAACAAAAAAGACATATGTGATTTTCCGGCTTGCGCCTGAGAAGCCGATCAAGCTTGACCACTCCCAAGCACCCAGCAGCACAACCAAGGCAAAAATAAAGGCAAGCAAATAATTCGGCAACGTAAAAACCGCCAACACAATTAGTATTCCCGGGATAACCGCGGCGATGATTCTGCTTTTTAACACTTTGCTATGGTGACACTTGCTGTTGTGTGCGACCAAATCTCCTTTGTCTCAAGCGATAATTTTCAAACGCTTTTGCCAACTCATGCCGAGTAAAATCCGGCCAAAGCACATCGCAAAAATATAATTCAGTATAAGCCAACTGCCATAATAAAAAATTGCTGATGCGTTGTTCGCCACCCGTGCGAATAAACAGATCCGGTGCAGGCATATTTCCGGTAGATAGCTTCTCTCTTAAAACTTCCTCATCTATATCCTCTACTTTCAAATTACCCTGCTGTACCTCTCCAATAACTTTTTTTACTGCATGCAGGATATCCAGCTTGCCCCCATAGTTTGCAGCAATGTTCAAAAACAATTTACTATTCGTCAACGTAAGCTGCTCCGCTTGCTGAATCTGCTGATAAAGTTCCTTTGAAAATCCATCCTTATCACCAAAAAACTTGAGGCACACGCCATTTTCCACCAAATTCTGCACCTCGTTCCGCAGTGTTTCTATAAACAAATTCATTAATGCAGAGACTTCACCCTCAGGTCTTTGCCAATTTTCACTGCTAAATACAAACAAGGTTAAATACTTAACCCCTGCCTCACTACTCGCTTTTATTATCTCTTGGGCCGCTATGACTCCCTGCCCATGTCCCGCGGTACGAGGCAATTTGCGCAACTTCGCCCATCTGCCATTACCATCCATTATAATGGCAACATGTGTAGGAACGTTACCAGACATGTAACTTCTTAAAAGGTGCTCGATAAAAATCGACGATAAAGGTACTTAACCAAATACGGGTTGGACAAACACTAGACTTCCATTAAATCTCTTTCTTTTTGCTCTAAAAGTAACTCAACTTTCTTAATAAACTGATCGGTAAGACCCTGAACATCTTCCTGAGCATGATGCTCCTCATCTTTTGAAATTTCCTTTTCCTTCACAAGTACTTTGAAGTCTGCATTTGCATCACGACGAATATTGCGTATTGCCACTCGAGTTTTTTCTGCCTCTTGTCTGACGCTTCGAACAAGGTTTTTACGCCTTTCTTCCGTCAACGCCGGCATAATTACCCTGATCACAGTCCCTACAGTAGTTGGGTTCAAACCAAGATCAGAGTTGATAATGGCCTTTTCAATTACAGGTACCAAAGAGTTTTCCCACGGCGTAATAGTAATAGTGCGCGCATTTTCAACCGCTACGGTAGCTGTTTGACTAACAGGTACCTGGTTGCCATAGTACTCAACTATTACATGATCCAGCAGGCCCGCACTTGCTCGCCCAGTGCGTACCTTTGAAAACTCATTGGACAGTGCATTAATGCTTCTATACATGCGGTCTTGCACATCTTGCTTGATCTCTTCAATCACGCTTATGTCCCCGTAACCACAGTGCCAATATTCTCACCTTGTACGACTCTGGTTAAATCACCCACATTAAACAGGTTAAACACACGCAAAGGAATATTATTATCCCGGCAAAGCACTAATGCAGTTGTGTCCATGACAGCAAGCTTCCTGTTTATAGCTTCATCATAGTTAATTCTTGCGTATTTTTTTGCATTTGGATTTTTATGCGGATCATCATCATAGATTCCATCTACCTTGGTTGCTTTAAGCATGATATCTGCATTAATTTCTGAAGCTCGTAAACTCGCTGCCGAATCAGTTGTAAAGTATGGGTTACCTGTGCCTGCTGCAAAAACAACGACTCTACCTTTTTCCAAATGTCGCACAGCGCGTCGCCGAATGTAATCTTCACACACCTGATTAATTTTAATTGCCGACATGACCCTGCAATACACCTCCACACGTTCCAACGCATCCTGCAAAGCCAATGCGTTTATTACCGTTGCCAGCATACCCATGTGATCAGCTGTCACGCAATCCGTTCCAGTCTGCGCAAGCCCTACACCACGAAGTATATTGCCACCACCTATAACCACGGCGATTTGCACTCCAAGCTTACTTACATGCGCAATTTCTGCAGCAACTCGCACAACAGCGTTTGAATCAATGCCATGCTCACAGTTCCCTATCAGAGCTTCGCCACTCAGCTTGAGCAGTATACGTTGATAAGCAGCCTTGCTACTAAACATCAGCTTCCAAACGCAAAACAAAGTGCCGTTTTCTTACTTACCTCCATTTTTACCACTCTTTAATCTGCGCTTTGATCAACTTGCTTTCTTACTTCATCTACAAAGTTCTCAGATGTTTTTTCTATCCCTTCACCTACTTCAAACCGGATAAATCCAGCAATTTCAGCCTCAGCACTCTTCAGCAAGTTACCAACTGTCAACTCCGTATCTTTTACAAATGATTGTCCTAGCAAGGTAATCTCTTGAAGATGTTTTTCCAGTTTTCCTTGCACGATTTTTGTAATGATATGTGGTGGCTTGCCGCTGGCTTCCGCCTGCACAGTAAAAATTTCTTCTTCTTTTGCCAACAAGTTAGCCGGCACATTTTCCGCAGCTATACATATAGGGTTACTTGCGGCAATATGCATAGCAATGTCTTTCCCCAAGTCCTTGTTCCCCCCTAAAATATCTACGAGAACCCCTATCCGATTCCCATGAGAATAGCTTACAGCAGCACCCTTGATCCTCAGCGTCCCTAAACGACGTATTTGAATGTTCTCACCTATTTTAGCAATCAAATCAAGGCGCGCTTGTTCAACTTTTTGACCTGATTCCATGATGGCTACACTTAGGTCATCAACTGTGTTGATGCCATTCTCTAACACTATGTCGGCTAATTGCCTTGAAAACATTTGAAACTGTTTATCTTTTGCAACAAAGTCTGTCTCACAATTCACTTCTACAATTACCGCTTGTGCTTCATCATTCGACATGGCAATTGCAATTGCTCCTTCCGCGGCAATGCGCCCAGACCTTTTATCGGCCTTGATTTGCCCAAACTTACGCATTCTTTCAACTGCCACCTGGATATCACCGTTGCTTTCCATCAAGGCTTTTTTACAATCCATCATGCCCGCACCGGTAAGTTCACGAAGTGTTTTAACTGTTGCTGCTGTTATTTGCATCATTATTTCTAAATCAACTGATTGTTATTACTTTCAGACCCTTAACACTTTTTTTGTTAAAGCCTTGCCCAGGTTATTTATAGCACAACATGCTATATTTTTTGCTTTTTAGCTAGACCGTTGTATCTTCACGTACACTCTTATCCTCTTGAGTTGAATACATTATTATTCAGTCAGTCCTCTTTTTTTCTTGCTTGATTTCGCCTCCCTCATCAACTTCTACAAGTTCCTCTTCATCGCTGAGTACGGTACGCAGATTCTCTTTACCTTCCAAAACCGCATCTGCAATATGCGAAGCATACAGTTTGATAGCGCGAATGGCATCATCATTGCCTGGTATAACATAATCAACGCCATCAATTTTGTTATTGCTATCCACCACTGCAACCACGGGGATACCAAGTTTATTTGCCTCACTTACTGCAACAGCTTCATAACCCACGTCAATAACAAATAAAACATCGGGCAGGCTCGTCATGCTTTTGATACCACCTAAGCTACGGTCCAATTTGAATAATTCCCGTTTAAGTAAAAGTATTTCTTTTTTACTTAGCCTTTCAATACCGTCACCACTCGTAATTTGCTCAAGATATTGCAACCTTTGGATTGATTTCTTTACTGTATTGAAATTAGTTAACATGCCCCCCAACCACCGGTGGTTAACATAAGGCATCCCACAACGCACTGCTTCTTGTTGTATAACGTCTCGTGCGGAACGTTTCGTGCTTACAAATAAAATAGTGCCTTTATTCTCTGCCATATCACTGAGGAACGCCGCTGCATCAAGAAGCATCGGTAATGTTTTCTCAAGATTAATAATATGAATTTTTTTGCGTTCCCCGAAAATATAAGGACTCATTTTCGGGTTCCAGTAGCGAGTTTGATGCCCAAAGTGCACGCCAGCTTCTAACATCTGGCGCATCGTGACATTTACCATAATATATCTCCTTGTGGGTTAAACCTCCGCACACCCCATGTGGCAACCCTTACGAGCACCCCGCCAGATGTGACGATGCGCGTGTGAATTCAAAGTGCACCTAGCACTAAAGCGGGCATTTTATAACATGACTATTCATTCATAACAATTACTTAGTTAGACTTAATTTTAATTATTCCAAGTATGCGGCATATCAAAATGAGCGTAACTATCAAATCAGCTGAAGAAATAAAAAAAATGCGAACCGCGGGCAAATTGGCTGCCGAGGTACTTGATATGATAGGACATTACATTGTCCCGGGCATAAGCACCCTCGAGCTAGATAAAATCTGCCATAAATATATCGTCAATAAACAAAAGGCTACTCCTGCCCCCTTAAACTATCGTGGATTCCCGAAATCAATTTGCACCTCGGTAAATCATCAAGTATGTCATGGTATTCCTAGTGAACGCTCTTTGAAAAGCGGTGACATTGTCAATATCGATATTACCGTCATCAAAGATGGCTTCCATGGCGACACCAGTAAGATGTTCATGCTTGGCAAACCTTCAATACTCGCAAAGCGGCTGGTAGACATAACCTACGAAGCATTAAAAATCGGGATCCATCAAGTTAAGCCAGGGATAAAACTCGGGAACATTGGGCACACCATTCAAAGCTTTGTTGAAAAAAATCGCTTTACAGTAGTTCGAGAGTACTGTGGCCATGGGATCGGCCGCATGTTTCACGAGGAGCCACAAATCCTGCACTATGGAAGGCCCGACACCGGTATGGAGCTACAAACTGGAATGACGTTCACCATTGAACCAATGGTAAATGCCGGAAAAAGAAATGTACGTTTACTGCCTGACGGCTGGACCGTCGTAACAAAAGACCATAGCCTATCTGCCCAATGGGAGCATACGATACTTGTCACCGACACTGGTTATGAAGTACTTACTTTACGAGAAGGTGAAAATATATAAACCTGATACACCTCAAGGTTGTAACATAAGCCAATCAAACGGCAATCTATTTAATGCCTGACCCAAGCGTCTTTAATTCAGCTGAGGACACTGCTTCCATTTCACGGCTGCTAAATTCACAGGAAATAAAAAAGCTCACTGTCCCTCGTTACAAAGAAATTCTTGGCATGCTGTCAACTTTGCTGCAAGAACAGTTCCAGCATAAAACCAACATCAACAAAATTATTTCATTTAACACGTGCACTATAGATAAACTCTTAAAAAAAATGTGGGAACTACATGAATTCCCTACTCATTCTGTCGCATTGATTGCCATTGGCGGTTATGGTCGCCGGGAACTTTTCCCTAAATCCGATATCGATTTAATGATTGTGCTTGACAAAGGCACAAATAAAACAATCAACTCGAAGGTCAAGGCCTTTTTGACTTTCCTCTGGGATATAAAGTTACCTATTTCTCAATCTGTACGCACCATAAAAGACTGTATAAATGAAGCCAAACAAGACGTTACCGTAATGACGAGTTTGATGGAATTTCACTACTTGGCCGGAGACAAAAAGTTATTTGACCAAATTCCAAAAATAATGAACCGCAACAAAATTTGGCCAAGTAAAAAATTTTTTACGGAAAAGATAAAAGAACTGGCAAATCGGCACCACAAATACAGCGATACCGCCAACCATCTTGAGCCAAATGTCAAAGAAAGCCCCGGGGGATTGCGTGATTTGCATACGCTTCAATGGGTGACAAGCCGTCACTTCAAAACCAAACGTATAGACGAATTGGTCTCTAAGAAATTTTTAACAAACAGCGAGTTGCAATCTTTACAGGAAGCCTACAAAACCCTTGCCAATATTCGTTTTGCCCTACACCTGTACACACAACGCAACGAAGAACGCCTACTGTTCGACTACCAATACGATATAGCTTCCCTATTGGGTTTTAACAACGACGATCGCAACTTGCAGGTCGAAGAATTCATGCAAGTGTTTTATCAAACCACCAATCAAGTATCCACGCTCGTAGAGCTATTGATAAAGCGGTTGCGCACAAAAATTTTCCCAACCCTTTTAAAACGAAAAATCAAACCCATCAATGAACGCTTTTATGTGCGCGGCAACCAACTTGAAGCCACACACGCAGAGATATTTACACGCTCACCAACATCCATTCTGGAGTTATTTCAACTACAGCAAAAGTACCACACTTTAAGTGGTCCAAGCGATGGACTTGTACGGCTCCTGCTTGACCATTTGCACTTAATAGACGACAAATTTAGGAACAACAAACAAAATCAGGACCTGTTCATTTCAATCCTAAATCAACCACAAACGAACAGCCGAGAAATTCGGCGCATGGCCCAATTGGGCGTTCTAAACAAATATTGGCCTAGTTTCGAAATGGTGACTGGAAGGATGCAATTTGATCTCTACCACATCTACACCGTTGAAGAACATACCTTGCGTGTTTTTGAAAATGTATGCCAGTTTGGAGCAGCGCACACAGAAGGTGAGCTTTCAGTATACCATGATATTTTTACCCAAACGCCGAAAGCCTTATTACTCTACTTGGCCGCACTTTTTCACGACATTGCTAAAGGTCGAAAGGGCGACCACTCAACACTGGGAGCCGAAGAAGCGAGGACATTCTGCCTGCAACACAATCTTAGCAAGTTTGATGCAAACTTAGTGTCTTGGTTGGTTAAAAACCACCTAATAATGTCTGTTACTGCGCAACATCGTGACATTGATGATCCGGGAGTCGTAAAAGAATTTGCTGAAAATGTGGGCAGCCTTACACATTTAAATTATTTGTACCTATTAACGATCGCAGATATACGGGGTACAAATCCAAAACTTTGGAACAGTTGGCGCAGTACCTTGTTGGCCCAACTTTATCAAAGCACATCAAAGTATTTACGGCGTGGATCGGGCGCGCTGATCAAGCGTGAAAAGCTAATCAGCGAAGTAAAAGAGTCCTCTCTACAGAAATTAGTGGCACAGAAAATTGAGAGAGAGCAATGTCTAACATTTTGGCAAGAGCTTGAAGAAGATTATTTCTTACGTCATTCCGACGATGAGGTGGCACGTCATATACTTGCCATATTCACCCACCAAGGAAGCAGCGATATCGTCGTCAACATACATCAATACAGCGCAAGAGGCGCCACGGAGATATTCATATACTGCAACGATCGCAACTATCTATTTGCGCATATCACTTCCGCCCTTACTCGACTCGGATTGGTAATTGTTCATGCAAAAATCATCACCTCAAAAAAAGGCCATGCCCTGGATACATTTCTGGTATTGGATGCCAATGGAAACCCCATCAACGATAAGCACCGATGCGAATCAGTTGCTGAAAAAATTACCGAGGTGATCAGAAATCCAGCCGATAGCATTACTGTTCCCAAGCAAAAACTACCCAGAAAAATCAGAGAACTACGAGTCCCCATAGAGATAAAATTCGACAAAAGTGCGGACAACATCTATACCACTTTAGAGCTGAAAGCACCTGACTTTCCGGGACTGCTTGCATGTGTGGGCAGCGCATTTACGCACTGTAATATTGCTACACACAACGCACGAATCTCAAAGCTGGGGGAGCGCGTACACAACATCTTTCAAGTCAGCAACCTCGAAAATAAGCCCCTAAATGCGCGACAAAAAAACGATTTGGAAGCAGCTATTCGTCAATCGCTACAAGAATTTCAACCCACTCCTCCCACCGTACACAAGAGCTCATCGAAGTAAAAAATCGCAAACATCTTGATATTACGCAAGAAAAATGCCTTACCATAACTTCAAACTACGCAATACAAGCGATAACAAAAGGCAACCTGATTCAAAAAATTCTACAAAATAGAAACCAAAAACACTGCTAAGGAAAAACGAATGCATGAACCCGAACGAGAAATTATAGAAAAAGCCTTCGAGCACCGTGCGACCCTCACCTCAACTTCCGTAGACTCAAATATACGTGAAACCGTTGAGCATACCCTCAATCTCCTTGACAAAGGCGAGCTGCGTGTAGCTGAAAAACAAGGGGGTCGTTGGATAGTGAACGAATGGCTCAAAAAAGCCGTGTTACTCTCATTCAAAATAAACAAAAACCAAATCATCGACGGCGGGATTACAAAATACTACGACAAGGTCGCCACCAAGTTCTCAAAGATGGGAGAAGACGCCATCAAACGACAAGGTGCGCGTATCGTCCCCCCCGCCATGGTACGGCACGGCGCCTACATTGCCCCCGATGTGGTACTGATGCCGAGCTATGTAAATATCGGCGCCTATGTTGACTCAGCCTCCATGGTGGACACTTGGGCGACTGTAGGATCTTGCGCACAAATCGGCAAAAACGTTCACCTGTCAGGCGGCGTGGGTATCGGCGGCGTACTTGAACCGTTACAGGCCGCACCCACCATTATAGAAGACGACTGCTTTATCGGTGCACGTTCCGAAATTGTCGAGGGCGTAGTGGTTGAAAAAGGTTCCGTAATCTCGATGGGCGTATACATCGGCAAAAGCACAAAAATCTATGATCGGGAAACCGGCGAAATCAACTACGGCCGTATTCCTTCGGGTTCGGTAGTGGTGCCGGGAAACCTGCCCTCCAAAGATGGAAAATACAGCTTATATTGCGCGGTCATCGTAAAACAGGTAGACGAAAAGACGCGCAGCAAAACGAGCATCAATGAACTACTACGTACCACTGACTGACGTATGTTGACCCGATTTAGAATCCCGACAATGATTAAACGGGCAAGAAGGTAAAGTTATGCGCACTGACATCGTTAAGAGGGTTAAAGATGCTTACGATTTTTTCTTTGAGTATTTTAAAATAGACCGGGAAACAGGAAGGCTGCCAAAGCCAGACAGCGACAAAAAGTTTGCCACGTATCCTCACATCGGTTCCAAATACGGCGAACCCAATCATTGCAAGCTCCTGATTGTTGGCATCCGTATCGGCCAGGATAAGACACCGGGACGCATCCAATCTTTTGAAGAACGTCGGCATAGGTATGAGGTCGAAGTTGTGAATGATCCTAACGATCACAGTCATCATAGTGCTGGCTCATACATGACGGCTCTTTACTATCTGCAAAAAGAATCTCCAGAAAAATATCCAGAGTGGACCGAGTATTGGGAGCAACTAGGTAATCAAAGAGCTTGTAAAACATTGCTGAAGGAGAAGGACAAATTGCTGTCAGAAAATCCATTGTCTTATATCGCCCTCACCAACTATCACAAGTTCGAGCCGTGCGGCCGCGAGAAGAAAAGGGGTAGAAAGGATCGAGACTTCATTATTGATGAGGAATTGGAAGGCGAATTCTTGGTTGCTGAAGTCGAGGCATTTGATCCAAACATCATTGCGATCCAGTCAGAACGGTTTTCCAAACCACCTTACAAAAAAGAGCCGCTCGACAAAATTGCTTCGGAACGCAGGTTATACATCGGACCACACCCTTCTCATGTCCTCGTTCAAAAACCTCGTGCTTTGATTAATTCGATTAAACAGTATCGCCCATACCCAGGTTAAGGGCATGTCGGCTACACTGGAACTGGCACGACAACTCATCCGGCAGCCATCCATCACGCCCGATGATTGCAACTGCCAGGCGATCATCACCGAACACCTGAAAACCTCCGGTTTTCAACCTCAAGTGATGCCTTTCGGCGACGTAACAAACCTATGGCTGCGGCGCGGGACTCAAGCACCGCTACTCGTCTTTGCCGGACATACGGACGTGGTGCCGCCCGGGCCGCTACAACAGTGGCAATCCCCTCCTTTTGAGCCTACCATTCGAGGGGCCAACCTTTACGGGCGCGGCGCCGCGGACATGAAATCCAGCCTTGCCGCAATCGCTACCGCCTGCAAAAACTTCGTGCGAAGGTATCCACATCATAGCGGCTCCATCGCATTATTACTGACCAGCGATGAAGAAGGCCCGGCCATCAATGGTACCGCCAAAGTCATTGAACAACTACAAGCTCACGAGACAAAGATTGACTGGTGCCTCGTCGGCGAACCCACCGGCACGGCCACCTTGGGGGATACGCTTAAAATCGGGCGGCGGGGATCGCTCTCCGCATCCCTCCGGATAACAGGACTACAAGGGCACGTCGCCTATCCACACTTGGCCGTCAATCCGATTCACCAATTTGCACCGGCACTCGCCGAGCTTACCGCCCTTGACTGGGATACCGGCAATGAACGCTTTACCGCCACCCGCCTGCAAGTCTCCAACTTGAACGCCGGTACGGGGGCAAACAACGTCATCCCAGGGACCTTAACGACAGAATTTAACTTGCGCTTTTCAGATGCGATCACGGTTGACGAAATTAAAACCAAAGTTGAGCAGGTATTAAAAAACCACCATCTAGACTATGAAATTGACTGGCACCTATCCGGCAACCCTTTTTACTGCCTACCCGGCGAACTGGTTCGGGCCTGCGAAGCGGCCATTTACGAAACAATGAACATCCGCCCCAAACTATCTACCGGCGGCGGCACTTCGGATGGGAGATTCATTGCCCCCACCGGCGCGCAAGTCGTTGAACTGGGGCCGGTAAACGAAAGCATTCACAAAGCCAATGAACACATTGACATAGAGGCGCTTGACCAACTTGCCACGATATATGAAAAGATCATGAAACAACTTCTTATTTAGCCTTTCCAGTGCTTAAGAAACGCTGAAAAATGCGGCTTGTCCGATTCACCAAGAAAGGTCTTGACTTGCTTACACCTGGCTTGATACTCACTCTCCGGAAGCTTGCCGCGCATGAGTTCAAAACGGAGATAGATCAGATATGAATTTAACGCATCCGTTTCACAATAGTTGCGGATGGCCTCCAGCTTGCCCGCCAAGTAGGCATCGTATACCTGGCTTCCATCCATGCCGAGCTTACCGGGAAATCCGAGCATGGTGGCGATGTGATCCAACTTGGCAAATGCCCGGGGATGATATGCCGCTAAAACATCCATCAAATCAATATGCCGCCAATGATATCGACCAAGGTAGTTGTTATAGCGAAAACTGTGATCTTCATCACCAAGCTGCCAATAATGGCGCGCTTCAACCCCATGCAACAAGGATCGAAAGTGTATGACGGGCAAATCAAAGCCGCCCCCATTCCAAGAAACTAGAGTCGGGCTATATTTTCTCAAGCCGTCAAAAAAGCGTTCAAGCAACTCTTTCTCGGTGGACTGCACGTCCCCCAGCGACCATACCTTAAAAGTATCCGCGGTAAAAAGTACCGTGGAGATCGCCACAACTTTTTGCAAATAGTGCGGCATAAACCCGCTACCGGTCTGTTGATTGCGAACCTGCTCAATGGCCTTGATTACATCTGTATCAGACAATCCTTGTAAAGCATAGATTTGCTTGCCGGATTCAACGTCCGGCACCGTTTCAATATCAAAGACGAGAACATTCATGGTCAAGATTTTCCTGGAATAGCGTCGCTAATTACTCAATTTTTTGTAGTAATTCATGCCCTTCCACACGCGCCTCCCAGACACGACCTTTAGAGCTGTACAGCCCGGTTTTAATGCGGGCAATATCGTACTCGGGAAACGGTACAATTGCTATGCACTTGTTGCCAACGCGCACGCCGTGCATAAAAAAATTAAAGTCCAAGTTATCAAAACCATATGGCTGGCGCCAACCGGGGAGATCGACCTCGTACATTGGAAAAACATGTAGAAAAAAACGCTTACTCACGTCAGACCATGTGCATGACTCCTTGATATAGACCAGCTTGCCGTCGTGCCTATACACATCAAAGACGGAATGAATCACCGGTTCGCCAGTCTTTACTTTTTGGTAGGCGTCCCGATACAAAGCCTGGGCCGGTGCACTCAGCAAGTCCAAATCCATCCCTTGTATGGCAAAAATAGTATTGTTATAGACCTTGCGCGTGTAGACCGAATTGAAAATATCCGGTTTTTTCCCTTTCCTCGTATATTCACGATTGTTAGCGAGGTAGAAACTGGCACGCGTATTATCAAATATGATCCTCTGCCGATCGGTTGCGGGGAGAATCATCCAGTTACGAGACCCTTGCCGGTTTCCAAATATATGGCTACCTGTATGCACATACAGAGACGAAGAAACGGGATAGCGTTCTAGCAGGTATTCCAGCCCCTCCTTGTACGAAGTTCCCCAGTACTCCATCTCATATTGGGTGCGCAGGTATCCCGGCGTGTGACGGTCTACCAGAGCATTGAAGTAGACATTTTGGTAAGGATGAATCTGTGCCATTTCGATGACCACTACAACCAGGCCAATCCCCGCCGCCGCATAAACACCGACCTGCCAGTATTTCTTCCTGGAAAGGGATACCAGTTGGAAAGATATCAGCAAATGTAGGCCATACGCCGCCAACAGACAGAACGGTGCATACAAAAAATACATATGCCGCCAGCCATCGTAGAGTACGGAATTGAGAACAATGACGGCCAGTATGGGCAATATAAAACAGGCCAGCAGCAACCACTGAAAGCGCAACGGCGTGTTGCGCAATATCTTTCGTGGTCGGGTGAGACCTCGATACCCCACCGCAACGATACCGATCAAACCCAACAACAACGCCACCCACGGCGTCGTAATTAAAAACCAGGTGGGAAGGTAGTCCCAGGGGAGAGCAACACTGCTGACAAATTCCCCCTTGAACAGTTCGGGACTTTCGTGAGGAAAACGAGAAGCGGCGGTAATGGCCTCCATCAACCGCCCGAGCGGGTCTTCCCACAAGTATGGCCAAATGGCGTATAGCACCAATACACTGCTCAGTATGAAACCGCCAAGGGTCTTAAGCACCTGTATGCGTTCCTGCTTACTTTCGGCATACCGAACGTCCAAGCCTCGCATCCCCACTACCGCAATCAACAGCATAACGCCCATGACCCGAAGGTTGATCAGCACCGCCACCCCCACACCGCATAACAAAAATGCCCGCACGGTGTCGCGCGCAAAGGCACGATGAATCAGCAACAAGGCAACCATAAACATACTAAAGAAAGGAATATCCTTGCTGTTGAAGAAGGAATGGGCATAGAGTCGGGGATGCAACAGGAACAGCAGCATGGCGGCCAGGGCCAGCAGACGGTTGTTGAACAGGCGTAGGGTCAACAGGTAACAACAGACCCCGCCCAACAGGAAGAACAGGTGAATCAGCAGATGACGGTTGAGATAGATGCTACGGGTATCTTCCAGTCCAAGGAGGCGTTCCGTCAGCAGCAGGGGGAGCTCGAAGGCGACGCCATAGCTCCTGTTTAGGGGCTTGAAAAAAAGGTCATTATTCTTTCCCGAGATGTAATCGGCGTTCAGGGTAGCGATGGTACGTTGTGAAGGTTCGTCCCACGACACGCCGTAATCATCGAGGACGGCAATGCCGGCCAACAGAAAGAGTACGAGGACCGCCCAGACCCCGCGAGAGGTCGGGAAATAACTCGTGCTATTCATTGAGAGGCTGTGAGAGGGGGATGTAGTCAAGGTTGAAAGCCGGTCGGTCTTTCACGTGTGCTTGGTAAGCTGACTTGTCCAACGACAAGGCGAACTGCTTTTCTATTCGGTAGAGAAGAGGCCGGTAGATAAATAGCGGTCACCCCGATCGCAGATGATGGTTACAATGTTCGCATTTTGCACCTGTGCGGAAATCTTCAGTGCGGCGGCCACTGCGCCCCCGGATGATATGCCACAAAATATCCCTTCTTTCTTGCCTAGCCTACGCATCATGTCTTCGGCTTCCCGCTGAGTGACGTCTATCATTCGATCCACCAGGGACGCATCAAAGATTTGAGGAATGTATTCCCTCGGCCATTTTCTGATTCCGGGTATCTTTGAACCTTCGGACGGTTCCACGCCAATAACCTGGATGTTGGCATTCTGTTCTTTTAGATATCTGGATACGCCCATGATGGTACCGGTAGTACCCATCGCACTCACAAAATGGGTAACTTTTCCTCTTGTATCACGCCATATCTCTG
This sequence comes from Gammaproteobacteria bacterium, assembly GCA_965242685.1. GTDB lineage: Bacteria > Pseudomonadota > Gammaproteobacteria > UBA4575 > UBA4575. Next base: position 1,093,203 of record OZ251487.1, read on the forward strand.
GCCCGGTTCCCCGATAGTGTGCAAAAGGGTTATCTGGATTAGAGAATTGATCCAATACTTTCCCCTTGCCATCGGCCTGCATTTGTAAAGCTAAATCACGAGCACCTTCCATACTGTCTTCCTCGGAAACCAGGATCAGTTCCGCCCCAAATGCCTGCATAGATGTACGCCGTTCCAAACTCATGTTTTCCGGCATGATAAGCTTCAGGCGATAGCCTTTCATCGCAGCAACCATGGCCAAGGCAATGCCTGTATTGCCGCTGGTTGCTTCAATCAAGTGATCGCTCGGCTTGATTTCACCACGCTTTTCCGCCTCAACGATCATACTCAAGGCCGGCCTGTCTTTAACCGAACCCGCCGGGTTGTTCCCTTCTAATTTAGCCAGCATCAAATTTGACGTTTGACCGGGCAAGCGTTGCAAACGCACCAACGGTGTATTGCCAATAAATCTCTCTATGGTAGGGACGTTCACTTGCGTTAGGTCTTACTGAATGCTATTGCCTGTGCAACGGTATAATTTTTCTCATGCGAGACACTGACGGAAACTTCTATGTTATCGATGTCAATTTCATCTGCTACTGTTTTTTCGAAGTTGGCAATGGGTTTGCCAAACTTATCGTGTGTAATATATATGTTTTTCCATGAGATCTTTCCTCGTATACCCGTGCCAAACGACTTGGAAATAGCTTCCTTTACTGCAAAACGACTCGACAGGTATTGCGGTTTATTACGTTGCCGATAAAACTCTGCCAATTCAACTTTGTGTAATATTCTGTTTGCAAAAGTTCGCGGATACTTGGTATATGCTCTTTGCACGCGACGAATGTCTACTATATCAATGCCCGATCCGATGACGCTCATCTTTACCCCGCCACGTGCATCGCCGTTTTCATTTTTTTCACTGCCTGCCCCAATCCTACAAATAATGCATGCGCCACGATTGAGTGCCCGATGTTGAGTTCATGTACGCCTTCAATACCTGCAATCAGTGCAACGTTTTCATAATGTAAGCCATGCCCTGCATTGACGATCAGGCCTAATGAAACGGCATGCGCCGCCGCCGCCTTGAGCTTGGCAAGTTCATTTTGCTGGGCAGTACCCCGCGCATTCGCATACGTTCCGGTATGTAGCTCCACAGCACGTATGCCTGTCTCTACCGCGGCATCAATGGCCAGTAAGTCCGGCTCAATAAATAGAGAAGCATTAATATTTTTTTCGTTCAAAGCTGTAACGAGTTCCTTAACAAACGCTTGGTGCATAGCAACGTCTAAACCACCCTCGGTAGTCAATTCCTGTCTTTTTTCTGGTACCAGGCAGCAATTCTCCGGATTCACGTCCAGGACGATATCACGCATTTCTTCAGTCGCCGCCATCTCCAAATTCATGCTGGTTCGGATAATCTGTCTGGCAAGGTACACGTCTTCATCTTGAATGTGACGACGATCTTCCCGTAAATGCATGGTAATTCCATCGGCCCCGGCACGCTCTACTTCTCCGATCGCCTGTGCCAAGCTTGGATAGGTCGTGAAACGTGCCTGGCGAATCGTAGCGACATGGTCAAGATTTACACCTAAACGCACCTTGGATGCAACGTTCATAAAACAGCAATCACGCTCGCATAAATTTCAAAATTTCTCTACTGCACAGAGATTGATGTGCCAAATGCCAGTCAACGATCCCGCGCATTAATCGCTTTGCCTCCGCTAAACAGGCTGAGTCCATACTTAAAGGTGACTGCAAACCCAATAAGGTAGCACCTTTGATCACGTTCCAAGCATTATTACTTTCATGTGTAACTTTAACCGCTCCCAAACCTACGTCATAGCGATAGAAACAACTCTCTTCAATCGGTGTTTGACTATCAATTTCTTTATCCAATGAAAGACCATGCCCTAATAGTTCCAGCAATTTTATTTCAAACAAACGAAGCAGTTTTTCTTGTCCTTCACCTACATCCAATGTGCCAATAATATGCTGATAGAGATTAAAAGTTTCCTTACAGGGACTCGCTTTCGGTACTAACCGGAAAATTAATTCGTTGAGATACATGCCGATCACGTACAAGGCAGGTGAAGTAATCCGTGCAACGCCCGTCGTTTCCACATGCGTAAGCGTGAAAAGGTCGCCTCTTCCATTCCAGGATATCAATAAAGGCGCAAACAGAAATCCAGAAGATGCATTCTTTTTCCTTGACCCGCGACGCACGCACGGCACCAAACCATAATCGGGCGTCAGCATCTCTACAATTTGGCTCGTCTCACGATATGCCCTGCCGTGTATACAATAGGCTTGTTGCAATTGCACTTTCACGGTCGCCAGATATATCTGCTACTGTTCAAATTGAACGACCACTTCCGGCTGGTCCTGCCAGCCCCGTTTAACTTTTACCCACGTCTTCAGCATAATTCTTTTGTGAAACAGCTTTTCGAGTTTTATTCTGGCCTGTGCACCGATTGTTTTTAATTTGGATCCTTTTTTACCAATAACAATTAACTTTTGACTTTCTTTCTCTACCCAAATAATCACCGTGACTGTTATTACGTCCTGACCATAACAAAACTCTTCTACTTCCGTGTAAATGGTATAAGGAAGCTCTTTTCGTAATTGCAGCATTGCCACCCCACGCACAACCTCGGCAATCACGAATTCATCATCACGATCCCAACATGTATCTTCAGGAAATAAAAATTCGGATTCGGGAACAAGCACGCATAATTCTTCCGTCAAAACTCCCGTTCTTACATCATGCAGAGCAGAAAACGGAATGATACTGGTAAAATCGTACCGCATTCTTATATCGTCCAACATGGGAAGTAATTTACTTTTGTCTTTAATTTTATCCACTTTATTCATGACCGCGATAACCGGACAACCAATATCTTTTATCTGCATAAGAAGGTATTCGTCTTCATTTGTCCAACGATCCAACTCTATCAACATCAAAATAACATCCACTGCCTGCAAGGATGAAAGTACGTTACGTGTTAGCACTTTATCCATCAAACGGCGATTCCCGAGCCGCATTCCCGGAGTATCGATTAAAATCAACTGACAAATATCCGAGCTTAATATACCTCTTATGTTGTGTCGGGTAGTTTGCGGCTTATATGTGGTAACAGACAACTGTGCGTTCAGCATGTTATTAAACAATGTGGACTTACCAACATTTGCACGGCCTACAATGGCAACAAATCCGCATCGTGTTCTGGCTACCATCTATAAAGCAGCGTTACGCGTGTTTAACGTTTTTATTTAAAACATAGGTCAGTGCTCGCGCAGCAGCATCCTGCTCTGCGCGTCGTCTATTCTTCCCCATTCCCGCGAATTGCCGCGAACAATTTTCAATTACGCACACCACTGTAAATACTTGATCACCAGGATTATTCCCTGATTTTTTTTTCAATACATACGTGGGCAACGCTACTCCTTCGGACTGCAGTACTTCCTGCAATCGAGTTTTTGCATCCTTTAATTGATCAATCGCGGGAATGCTCTGCAACCGAGTTTTATAGAGATTGACTACGAAAGCTCGCGTTTGTTCCAGGCCCTCGGATAAATACAAGGCGCCGATCAAGGCTTCTAAGGCATCAGCCAAAATGGAATCACGATGAAGACCGCCTGATTTCAACTCTCCGCTCCCCAGTATAAGATGGTCGCCAAGGTTCTGTTCACGCGCTATTTCTGCAAGCGTGTCTCTTTTAACAAAATGGGCACGTAAACGAGTAAGCTCACCCTCAGAAAAAGTTGGGTAAGCATTAAACAACCACTCCGCTATAAAAAACCCAAGCAGTGAATCACCAAGATACTCCAACCGCTCATTATTTTTTGCACCAGCACTGCGATGTGTAAGTGCACAATGGCAATAGTCCGAACTTAAAAAGTGTTTCCCTAACTTTTCAACAAGACTCAATGTATCAACTACTTAATATTTTGGTGGTGCGGTAATAATTACCTATTGATCTATTTGCGACTCAGGAAGCACTTTACATACAAGATTTTTATGTCCCTACATCTATTATATTGTTGTCACCGCATCGGGATCAGATAATCTCTTGTCCTATGCGCTCGAAATTAAATTTCCTGCCGGAAAAATCCCAGTTCATCCATACTAAAAAGGCACGTCCAACCAGATTTTCTTCTGGAACAAATCCCCACACGCGACTATCACTGCTGTGATCACGATTATCTCCCATAACGAAATAGTGATTATCAGGAACGCTGAATTCACCAGCACCATTAAACCGTGAATAATTGATCAAAATATCATGTTTTACAGACTCAATATCCTCGTGCAAAACAACAGCACCATTCATTACACTGTTTGCCCCCGTACCTCGATACATCCTGTTTGCTACTTGATTAACACGCCTACCATTGATAAATAAAACCTTACCTTTATATAAGATATGGTCTCTAGGTAGCCCTATAACTCGTTTAATGTAGTCATTTGACGGATCTTTAGGAAACCGAAATACTACTACATCCCCTCTTTGTGGAGATCCTACATTTAAAATCTTCGTATGTAATACTGGCAACCTTACACCATAAGCAAACTTGTTCACCAAAATAAAATCGCCGTGCAGCAATGTCGGCATCATTGAACCTGAGGGTATTCTGAACGGCTCCGCAACAAATGAACGAAGAATCAAGACAATAAATAAAATTGGGAAAAAAGACCTGGATGTTTCTACATACCAAGGTCCATGATAGCCTTTATGAACAACTTGGTCAGCTTCTCGTCTACCGCTTATATTACAAGATTTCTTTGGAGGTCTTCGGTGTTTGCCGCGTAAAAAAAGCTTGTCTGTCAACCAAATAACTCCCGTCAGCGATACACCGACTAACAGAGCAAACTCTAAATCAAAATGAACATTCAGAGGCATTGACGCTATTTATTCAGTTGCCACCAAACATTGCAAGGCAGCCTTGGCCGCCCTGTATATTTCCATGACTAAATAATCAATCTGAGTATGGTAAAACACGAAAAAATTAATAGCGGCTTAATTTTAAGGCAAGGTTAAGTTGGAATAATGTGGAATAATAATAAGCAGCTGTTTGCATCTGTTTTTTTACAGGCTCGCCATTAGTTGTGGTCGGGGTGAGAGGATTTGAACCTCCGACCACCGCAACCCCATTGCGGTGCGCTACCAAACTGCGCTACACCCCGATAAATGGCATTAAGTCAAAAGAAGAAACGATTACCTAGCGCTTCAAAACTTGCAGCAAGTCCCCCAGTTCAATTCGTATCTGACGAACGATTTGTTGGCTTTGACTGCTATCCTCTTTTGCCAACGGCCCGGCTAACTTTTGTTTCGCTCCATCAATGGTATACCCCTGCTCATAGAGAAGGCTACGAATTTGTCGAATAAGAATTATATCACGGTGTCGAAAATAGCGGCGATTACCACGCCGTTTCATTGGCCTTAAAGATGGAAACTCTTGTTCCCAATAGCGCAATACATGGGGCTTTATTTTACAAAGTTTACCAGCTTCCCCAATCGTAAAATAACGCTTGCCGGGAATAACCGGTAATTCGATGTTACTGTTGGCCCCCGGCATATGCTTCAACTCTGGCTTTCAACTTCTGACCAGAACGAAATGTAACGACACGTCGTGCAGAAATAGGTATTTTCTCGCCAGTTTTTGGATTACGCCCAGGGCGCTGATTCTTATCCCGTAAAATAAAATTTCCAAACCCCGACAACTTCACTTCATCGCCGTTTTCCAAGGCGATACGAATCTCTTCAAAAAAAACTCCAACGAGTTCTTTAGCTTCACGCTTGTTAAGGCCCAATTCCTCAAACAAGTTTTTTGCCATTCCAGTCTTGGTTAGTGTCACATTTTGTCCAGCTTCTTACTTCTGCCCCAACTTTATTGGTAAGATTAGAAACAATTAACGAGGTCGTTTGTTCTATTTCTTTGTCCGTAAGAGTGCAGGAAAATCCTTGCATAATCAATCCTAAAGAGATGTTTTTTTTAGTATGTTGGGTACTTTCACCCACATAGACACTAAAAATTTCAATATTTTTCAGGCATGGAATTCCCATTTGTTCAATACTCGACACAATTTCTGCAACATTAATAGCCTCGTCCACAATTAACGTAATATCCCGGCGGATTGACGGGTATTTTGATAGGGGCTGAAAAACCACTTCAGAAAATTCATGCTGTAATTCATTCAAATGTAATTCAAATAAAAAAATCTCCTGATCAAGGTCCAGTGCAGATTGAATACGAGGATGCAGCTTACCCAATTGGCCAATCAATTTATCGTTAAACAGTATTTTTGCAGACTGCCCCGGATGTAAGGTGGAGCTATCCAGCGTTTTAAAACATAACCGTTCACGAGGTAGTGCCACGGCTTCTAGTAGCCATTCTACATCACCTTTAATGTCGTAAAAATCCACTTTTCTGGATGTTGACGCCCATTGTTGTGGCTCACAATCTCCCGAAACAAGTGCCGACAAAACGGGAAGCTGAAAAAGACAATTTTTCTTCTGAATAAATTGCAAGCCTCTCTCAAACATACGAATTCGGGTTTGCTGGCGATTTAAATTATATTGTGCAGCCTTCAGCAAGCCCGACCAAATTTTGCTGCGCATTACTGACATCTCTTGAGAGATCGGATTTACCAGTTCTTTTACATCGTGCTCAGGATTCAATAGCTCTTCCATTTTGTGGTCCACGAAACTAAATGAAATCACCTCATAATAGCCACGAAAAACTAAGGCTTGCTTCAACGATACAAGCTTATCGGCACCTGATCTAACAAAATTCCGAGGCGGTAGAGCTGTCGTTATTTTAGCGGGTATGTTTTCATAGCCCACTAAACGTGCAACTTCTTCGATCAAATCAACATCCATAATGAGATCAAAACGAAAGCTGGGAGGAACAACACGCAAACTATTCCCCTCAATTTGTACGTCACAGTGCAAACGCTTTAGCAACTCTTGCACTTCTCCAATCGATATCTCGATACCCAACAAAGCCTCAATCTTGGTATGATCAAGATCAATTTGCATGGGTTGTGGCAAAGCGGGCCGATGTTCTTTACAAACTACCGTACCTGCTGTACCACCAACTAAATCAAACAGCAACTGTGTTGCCTTGTGTAGGGTTTGTCGAGCCAACTGTGGATCAACTCCACGCTCAAACCGGTGTGATGAATCCGTATGCAAGCCATAACGTCGCGCTTTCCCAGCAATAGTCTCTGGTTTAAACCAAGCACTTTCTAAAAAAATATTCTTGCTTTGATGGTCTACTGCCGTGCGTTTCCCACCCATAATGCCAGCCAGCGCAACCGGACCTTCGGCATCTGCAATAACTAAGTCGTCAATCTGCAATTCCAACACTTGGCCATCAAGTAATTCCAAAGATTCAGGCGGATTGGCAAACCGCACTGTAATACCACCATGTAATTTATCAAGATCAAAGGCATGCATAGGTTGTCCAAACTCCAGCATTACATAATTCGTAATATCGACAACTGCATTAACAGAACGCATGCCTGCGCGGCGCAATTTTTCTCGCATCCATAAAGGACTTTGCTTTTTTCCTGCTACCCCTTCAATTACTTGACCAATGTAGCGCGGACAATCCTCAATAGCCCTAACCACTATCGGGAAAGTTTTCCGGCCGGTGCCCTCGATATTAGCCACTGTAACTGTATCCTGCATGTCCGTATTCAGCAGCGCCGATACTTCTCGTGCGACACCCTGAATACTTAAGCAGTCTGAACGATTCGGTGTTAAATCGATATCCATCACGATATCATCGAGGACCAAGCTCGTATAAACATCAGCACCCACCGCGCAACCTTCGGGCAGCTCGAGTACGCCTTCTGAAAAATCAGCTAAACCGAGCTCGGTTGCTGAACATAACATTCCAGATGATTCCACTCCATAAAATGATTTTTCCTTAACCTTAAAACTACCTTGAAGAACCGAACCGGCCTTTGCAAAAGCGACAGTCAATCCACTGCACACATTTCCAGCGCTGGATATCACAGTAACAGGCTGTACAGATCCATCATCGACTGTACATATATGAAGTCCATTTGCGTCAGGATGCACCGCCACAGCAACTATTTTTGCCACCACTACACCTGTAAAAACTGGCGCGGCAGGGGCCGTACTACTCACTTCCAACCCTGCCATAGTCAGTGTATTTACCAACTGTTGTGTAGTAACGGGTGGATCAACCCATTCACGTAACCAACTCTCACTCACCCGCATAATCAGTGCTCAACAAAATTGCTTCAAGAAACGCAAATCATTTTCAAAAAATAAGCGCAGGTCAGGAACCTGATAACGCAACATGGCAAGGCGCTCAACTCCCAAACCAAACGCATAACCGCTATATTTGTCAGCGTCAATGCCCACCATTTTAAATACCTTTGGATGCACCATACCGCACCCCACCACCTCCAACCATTTTATGCCTTCAGATTTAGATCGAGCCATGGCAATGTCGACTTCCGCGGAGGGTTCGGTAAACGGAAAATACGAAGGACGAAACCGTATTTTTAATTTTTCGTCCTTAAAAAACGTTCTCAGAAACTCAATTATCATGCCTTTCAAATCTACCAGTGTAACTTGCTTGTCTACCAGCAAACCTTCAACCTGGTGAAACATGGGACTATGCGTGGGATCTGAGTCACATCGATAAACCCGTCCGGGGGAAATGATACGTATTGGAGGAGATTGCTCCTTCATGACACGAACCTGTACAGATGAAGTATGCGTACGAAGCAACATCTTATCTTTAAAATAAAAGGTATCATGCATTGTACGAGCAGGATGATGCGCTGGAATATTCAAGGCCTCAAAATTATGAAATTCGTCCTCAACTTCCGGGCCTTCTGCTACAACAAAACCATAACGCTGGAAATACTTCTCAATATGAGCAATGACATGAGAAACAGGATGTAAACCTCCACGCTCCTGCCTTCGTCCTGGCAACGTGACATCCAGCACCTCATTTTTTAATTGTTCATCAACTGCAACTTCTCGCAATTGGATTTTTTTTTCTTCTACTGCGTGTTGAATTTGAGCTTTTATCAGATTTATTTCTTGCCCAATTTTGGGGCGTTGTTTCTTGGAAAGCTTCCCAACTTCTTTAAGCTTTTTGGTAAGTACACCATTTTTGCCTAAGTATTGAACACGTAGTGATTCCAAGGTGTCCATGTCACGAGCGAACCGAATCTCCTCAAGTGCATGAGCTTTCACAAAGTCAAGAGTGGGCATTTTATATTAAGCTAAACCGGGCCAATCAAACAAAAAAGGGAAAGGATAACTCCTTTCCCTTTATCTTCTAATTATCTGCTAACAAAACAAGTTTTTGACAATAGACGGTTCAACCCATTTAATTCGGAGCTAATTTGACAAACTTGCTTTTGCTCTCTCGGCAAGCTTGCCAAAGGTATCAATATCATTAACCGCCAAATCAGCCAATACTTTGCGATCAATCTCTACAGAAGCCTTTTTCAATCCATCCATTAAACGACTGTAAGATAAGCCAAACTGCCTTGCAGCGGCATTAATACGCACAATCCACACAGACCGAAACTGTCGCTTACGTTGTCTACGATCACGATATGCATACTGACCAGCCTTGATAACAGCCTGTTTTGCAACACGAAATACGTTTTTACGCGCACCATAATAACCCTTGGCCTTAGCCAGAACTTTTCTGTGCTTGGCACGTGCGACCACAGATCGTTTAACTCTTGGCATATATGACCCTTTGAATCCTTGTGTTACTGGACATCAAACATACGGAAGCATTTGCCTTACAGATTTGTGATCTGCGCCGGCTATCAAGGCAGACGTTCGCAACTGTCTTTTTCGTTTGCTATTTTTCTTGGTAAGAATATGCCTCGCATGCGACTGAGCACGCTTATAACGACCTTTTGCAGTCACCTTAAAACGTTTTGCTGCCCCTCTGTTTGTTTTTAGTTTAGCCATATTACTTTATTTGAAATTATTTCTTGCGTAATGGAGCAAACACCATCACCAACTGACGCCCTTCCAACTTAGGCTTTTGCTCAACTCCACCATATTCTTTTAAGTCAACCTCAACTCGATCCAATAACTTGGAACCGATTTCCTGGTGCATTAACTCTCGGCCCCTAAATCGAATGGTTACTTTTGTTTTATTGCCGCTTGTTAAAAATTCAATAATCTTTTTCAGCTTGACTCGATAATCACCTTCCTCAGTGCCAGGCCTAAACTTGATCTCTTTTACATGAATCAGCTTTTGCTTTTTACGCGCAACCTGTGCCTTTTTATTCCGTTCAAACTTGAATTTTCCATAGTCCATCACCCTACACACGGGGGGAACAGCATTCGGAACAATTTCTACTAAATCAAGGTCTGCATCCAGGGCAATTCGTTGGGCCTTATCAATGGCCATCACGCCAACATTCTTGCCATCTATGTCAATAAGACGGACTTCCCGATCCGTAATCTCTCCGTTCAAGCGGTTCTCTTTCGCTACGCTGATATTTAACCCTCCAAAACTAATCCGCGACGCACATTTTCCCCAGTGAATCTTTGTACAAGATCATCTAAGCTCATCGTCCCTAAATCTTCACCATTATGTCTACGAACGGTCAATTGGTTCGCACTGACCTCACGATCCCCCGCTATCAACATATAGGGCACATGAGCAATTGTGTGCTCACGGATTTTAAAGCCAATTTTTTCATTTCTCAAGTCAGAAATTACCCTGAATCCTTGATTCTCGAATATCTCTAAAACTGAACTGACGTAACTGGTCTGTCGGTCAGTAATATTCATTAATACGGCTTGTACGGGTGCCAACCAAAAAGGTAAGTTACCTGCATAGTGTTCAACCAAGATCCCTATAAACCTTTCCAAAGATCCCAGTATTGCACGGTGGATCATTACTGGCACCTGACGAGACCCATCCTCTTCCACATACACCGCGCCAAGGCGCCCAGGCATGGAAAAATCCACCTGAATCGTCCCGCATTGCCAAACACGACCAATACTGTCTCGCAAGATAAATTCGATTTTAGGACCATAAAAAGCGCCTTCACCAGGCTGCAATGTAAACGCCAGATCGTGATCCGTTAACGCCATATGCAGCGCCTGTTCAGCTTCATCCCACAAGCTGTCTTCACCTACACGCTGCGGTGGCCGAGTAGAAAGCAAAAGTTCAACCTCTGTAAAACCAAAGTCTTTATACACGTCAAAGGTCAGTTTGATCAACTCGGTTACTTCATCCTGTAATTGACTTTTTGTACAGAAGATATGGGCATCATCCTGAATAAAGCGCCGCCCACGTAATAAGCCATGTAAGGTTCCGGAAGGTTCATTGCGGTGTACCAAACCGAATTCAGACAGTTTAAATGGTAAATCACGGTAACTCTTCAAACCCTGCTTATAGATTTGCACGTGTCCCGGGCAATTCATGGGTTTGATGGCATACTCTCTATTTTCGGATTGCGTCGTAAAAATCATGCTGCCAAACTTGTCCCAGTGCCCCGACTGTTCCCATAAACTTCGATCCAACACCTGTGGCGTCAACACTTCCTGGTAACCGTGTCTACGAATTTTACTTCGCATGTACGCTTCAATCAGTCGATACAATGTAAAACCGCGATCATGCCAAAATACCATTCCCGGGGCTTCATCCTGAAAATGAAATAAGCCCATTTTCTTCCCAAGCTTTCGGTGGTCACGCCTTTCCGCTTGATCAAGCCGAGTCAGATAGGTCTCGAGTTGCTTCTTATCCGCCCATGCCGTCCCGTAGATACGTTGTAGCATCTTATTGTTGGAGTCACCACGCCAATAGGCACCCGCAAGCTTGGTAAGCTTGAAGGCGCGCAGGTGTCGCGTGTTTGGTACATGCGGCCCGCGACACATATCGACATATTCCTGATGATGATACAGTGCAACAGTTTCACTGGTTGGAATCTCCAATGCAATTTCTACTTTGTAATTTTCGTTCCTCTGTTTAAATGTGTTAATGGCTTCTTGCTGAGTAACAACTTCTCGTACTACATCATAATTCTGCTCAATTAATTCCCACATACGCCTCTCAATAGTCGCCAAATCTTCCAGGGTGAATGGATGCTTGTATTCAATGTCGTAGTAAAATCCGTTTTCAATAACCGGCCCGATAGCCATTTTTGCATCAGGAAACAACTGTTTAACGGCATGGCCCATCAAGTGCGCACAAGAATGACGTATAATATTGACCCCATCAGAGTCTTTGTTGGTCACGATTTCAATGTTTGCGTCTTCGGTGACCTCTACACACGCATCAACTAACCTACCATCGACACGACCCGCGATTGAGGCTTTAGCAAGACCGGGCCCTATTGATTCAGCAATCTTTTGAATGGTTACGGGCTCGGCAAATACTTTTTTTGCACCGTCAGGAAAAGTGACTGTCGGCATGATGCCCCCACTGATGGCCACTACAAGACCAAGTATTTCGCAGAATCATATTTCTACTATTTTCTGAATCGTGGTAGGCACGATTGGATTCGAACCAACGACCTCTACCATGTCAAGGTAGCGCTCTAACCAACTGAGCTACGCGCCTGTAAATTGCGTGAAACTAGCATAGCTTTGCCTGAAGAGATAGTATCATTTTGACCTAGCCCGTTGCATTCGCTTGCGGTTTTCCGAGAATAATATCCTTTAAACGAATAATTTCATCTCGCATTTCAGCGGCCTTTTCAAATTCCAGATTCTTGGCATACTGATACATCTTTTGCTCAAGCTGCTGTACCTTTTTCATACCATGCTCCGGGGCCACAGCTACATAGGCGATAATATTTTCCGCAACTTCGGATCGAGATTTCCCCAAATCATATTCATAAGGCGACCTGCGCGCACCTTCCATGATATCGGACACCTTTTTCTCAATCCCTCTGGGAGTAATGCCGTGTTTTTTATTAAAATCAATCTGCCGAATGCGCCGACGTTCGGTCTCATCCATTGCACGACGCATAGAACCCGTAATCTCATCGGCATACATAATAGTTTTACCATTGATATGCCGCGCAGCACGGCCTATCGTTTGTATCAATGAACGTTCCGAACGCAAAAAGCCTTCTTTATCGGCATCCAGGATCGCCACCAGCGAAACCTCCGGAATATCCAGTCCCTCACGCAACAAATTGATACCTACTATCACGTCAAAATCGCCTTTGCGTAACCCGCGAATAATCTCGACACGCTCAACCGTATCAATATCAGAGTGCAAATAACGTACACGTACCTCATGTTCGGCCAGATATTCTGTCAGATCCTCCGCCAGTTGTTTAGTGAGCGTAGTAATCAACACGCGCTCATTTTTTTGCGCGCGCTGATTAATTTCCGACAACACATCATCAACCTGAGACGAGACTGGCCGCACCTCAATCTCAGGATCAACCAGCCCGGTAGGACGCACCACTTGTTCGGCAATGGCAGCGGACTTTTTCTCCTCGTACAGCCCCGGCGTGGCTGAAATGTAAATGACCTGCGGGATAAGCAATTCAAACTCCTCAAACTTCAAGGGACGATTATCCAGTGCCGAAGGAAGCCGAAAGCCATGTTCAACCAATGTTTCCTTACGTGAACGATCGCCGCGATACATACCTGAAAACTGTGGTATTGACACATGGCTCTCATCCACTACCATCAAAGCATTATCAGGCAAATAGTCCAACAGACAAGGCGGTGGCTCGCCTGGCCGCCGACCAGATAGATACCGTGAATAATTCTCGATACCGGCACAATAGCCAATCTCCTGGATCATTTCCAAATCGAAGTGGGTTCGTTGCTCCAGGCGTTGTGCCTCGACCAAACGATCCGCCCTAATAAGTTCATTCAATCGTCCTTCAAGCTCCTCCTTGATCTGCTCAACTGCGCGCAACAAAATATCCTCGGGCGTCACATAGTGCGTCTTTGGATAAATAGTCAAACGCGGTACCTTGCGAATGATTTCTCCCGTAAGCGGATCAAGGTAACTCAGGCTTTCAATTTCATCATCAAACATCTCGATACGAATACCTTCGCGCTCCGACTCTGCCGGATGCACGTCAATCACCTCGCCCCGTACTCGAAAAGTACCGCGACGCAGTTCGATATCGTTTCTCGAATACTGAAGCTCTACCAAACGACGCAACAACTCGCGCTGATCAATGAGGTCGCCTCGATCAAGGTGCATAACCATGTTCAAATAAACTTTTGGGTCGCCCAACCCGTAGATCGCCGACACGGTAGCCACGATCACGGTATCAGGACGTTCAAACAATGCCTTGGTTGCGGATAGGCGCATCTGTTCGATGTGATCATTGATTGATGCGTCTTTTTCAATATACGTATCACTAGAGGGGATATAGGCTTCCGGCTGATAATAATCGTAATAGGAAACAAAGTACTCTACGGCGTTATCGGGGAAAAAATCCTTCATCTCCCCATAAAGCTGAGCGGCCAGCGTTTTATTCGGCGCCAAAATAATTGTAGGTCGCTGCACTTGCTGCACTACGTTGGCAACCGTAAAAGTTTTTCCCGAACCGGTTACCCCCAGCAATGTCTGATGCGCCAACCCATCATTAAGACCCTCAACAAGATGAGTAATTGCTCTCGGCTGATCCCCTTCCGGTGTAAACCTTGAATGTAATTGAAAACGCCTTTTCATCCCTAATTACTCTTTTAAACTTCAGTACGAAGAAATGCTCCTATACAATAAACGTGTTTTAATCAACGTACACAATGCAGGAAAACTTATTTTGAAAAATTCATTCGCCGAACGCCTCTCTCGCATTACACCGTCCGCCACGTTGGCAATAGCGACACGTGCAAACCAGATCCGCGCCGAGGGCGGAAACGTACTGAACCTGGCGGCGGGAGAACCCGATTTTGATACACCCTCACACATTAAGGAGGCGGCCACCGCAGCAATACAGGCCGGCAAGACCAAATATACTCCCGTTTCCGGTACCACCACGCTCAAACAAGCCATCGTCACAAAATTCAAGCGCGACAATCAACTTGACTACACAACCAACGAAGTAATGGTTTCCAATGGTGGCAAACAAGTATTTTACAACCTGTGCCAGGCGCTTCTCAACCCGGGCGACGAAGTGCTGATCCCCGCGCCCTACTGGGTATCCTACCCGGACATAGTGTTACTTGCCGAAGGCCGCCCGGTTATCATTCCCGGCAGTGACGAAAATCATTACAAGGTCACGGCATCAGACTTGGAAAAAACCATCACGAACAAAACAAGACTGTTCGTCATTAACAGCCCTTCCAACCCCTCCGGAATGGCTTACAGCAACAGCGAACTGGCCGAACTAGGCGATGTTTTAGAAAGACACAAACACATCTACATCATCACCGACGATATGTATGAACACATCCTTTTTCGAAGACATTCATTCACAAACATTCTAAATACCGCGCCGACGCTCAAAGATCGTACTATTATTTTAAACGGCGTCTCCAAGGCATATTCCATGACCGGGTGGCGAATAGGCTACGCAGCGGGGCCGAATGCCATTATAAAGGCGATGATCGGTGTACAGTCACAAAGCACCTCAAACCCAAGTTCCATCTCACAAGCCGCAGCAGAAGCGGCGTTACTGGGCGACCAGACCTGTGTGGCGACCATGTGCGAGGCATTTGAGCAACGCCACGACTTCATCGTCGACGCTCTGAACGACTTAAACGGCGTTCATTGCACGCCTGGTGACGGGACATTTTACTGTTTCCCCGACGTCACGAGCATGGTGGAAAGAATAGTAAACGTCTCCAATGACATTGAGCTTTCAGAATACCTGCTTAACACTTCGGGTATGGCAGTGGTACCCGGCAGTGCCTTCGGCTCACCCGGACACATACGCATTTCATACGCCGTCGGGATGGACGTTTTGGAAGATGCAATCACACGACTCAAAAAACTGTAAGGAAACCCTCTCCTTATCTCCGTCAAATCTTTACTTTACAAGCTGAACAAAACACTCGAAGTTGACCGCCTTATAATGAATCGTTACCATTTTTCCAATTCCCCGGTAGCTCAGTCGGTAGAGCGGGTGACTGTTAATCACTAGGTCGGCGGTTCGAGCCCGTCCCGGGGAGCCAATTCATCCCGATGTTCCCCGCCCTTCCGTCCCAACTGGCGGCAGGTCTCCAAAACAGACGGATAACGCAGATACATCAACCGTTTCAACTCACGCTGACCGCGGCTCAAGCTATCCAGAATAACGCCTGTAAAAAAGCTGCCGAATGCAAGCAACCCCAAGCTCGCGCACAGCATGGCAGTGGGAAAGCGCGGCACCAGACCCGTTTCCCGGTACATGGCAAAAAGCGGGATTGCCAATACAAACGTGCCCAACGCAAGCATCGCACTGATAGTCGAAAAAAACCAGAGCGGAAAAATATCTTTTACCATCAACCCGATAGCAAAAAGGACGCCCCCGCCATCAGAAAAAGTGTGCAGCTTACTCTTGCTGCCCGGTGGTCTACTGGTATAGCAGGTAGGAATTTCCGCATACGGCAAACATAGGTGTGCGCAATGTGTCGACAATTCAGATTCGATCTCGAACTTCCGCGAGGTAGCAGGAAACGATTTGACAAACCGCCGCGACATAACTCGATAACCCGAACAGACGTCCGAAAAGCCCGGCCTCTCCTTGAACTGCATGTTGATAGCCCTAGTCAGCAAGGCATTGCCCAATCTATGCCCCGGGGGATAGGGATTCTTGCTCCCTGCCTTGATCCGTACCCCGATCACCATGTCCAGATTGTCGGCGATCAATTTCTCCACCATGATTGGGGCGGCGGTTGCATCGTAGGTATCATCACCGTCAACAAGGATATAAATATCGGCTTCAATATCCGCAAGCATGCGTCGCACGACGTTACCCTTTCCCACCACGGGAGCAAACCTCACCACCGCACCCGTGTCGCCGGCTACCAGGGCTGTACGGTCAACAGAGGCATTGTCATACACGTAGCAATGTGCTTCGGGCAATTGTTCGTGAAAGGCCTTGACTACCTTCGCGACGGTTTCCTCTTCATTGCGGCACGGCAGAAGTACGGCCAGTGTAAACGGCCGGAAAGTCATCTATGATCCTCCCTCACTGTGCGATGATTTTGAAACCAGGATATTGCCCAGCATAGCGGGGCAGCGTCAAGGCGACAACAGCTAGTTGACATGTAATCGGCAGGCTTGCAGTGTACCAGATCGAAGCCCACTAAAAATATCCCGGGCTTCATCGAAACGAAACAGAACCATCAAACTATGCGCGGCCAACCTCGACGCCGGACATCAAGCCGCCCTCCCGCTTTTGAGATCGCCTTGTAGCGCCTCTGCACAGACTCGGGCAATCTCTCGCCCCTGTTGAATTGCGTAATTGGTCCCCCGGTCTTGCGGATAGATCTGTGCCATAGTAGATAGGAAAAACCCCGTTATAGGCGTTCGAGTGCCAGGAATCAGTGCTCGATAACCTCGCTCTACAACCGGTTGCGCATACCGGGCACGCCAAACATGGGCGTTCAACACCCAATCATCGCTCAGTTCGGGAAACATTTTACGAAGATGAACGAGCGTAAAGGAAATTATATCTCGGTACGACATTCGATAGAGCGAGTCGTTCTCTGGCAAGTACTTGGACAAATAGAGGATATGTCGCCCCTGATAATTTGATGTAGGTTCAAAGTTGGTATGCTCAATAACTCCCACGAAAGGAAAGTCGGGGTCGTTGACGTTGATCCAGTAGAGGTCTGTCAAGCTTCGGTCCAGTTCTAGAATAACGCACACGTTGGCGAGGTAACGGATACGCCGTAGACGCTCCGCATATTCAGTCAACCCATGAGGCTCCACGAGATCGGCGACAATCGGTAATGCAGGCGTTGCGATCACGGCGTCAGCACAGAGGGTCGTCCCCCCTGAAACAACCCCGGTGACGCGCCCGGCACTCACTTGTAGTTGCACAACGGGAAAACCGGTTCTGACTTCCCCGCCTTGAATATAAATAACATCTACCAACGCATCGACGAGCGCGGCAAAACCGCCTCGGTAGTAAGCCAATCGTTCCTCTCCACTCTTGCCGCGACTGCCACCCCGAAGCTTGAGCTTATTCCAGAACCAAACTGCTGCGACCTCTTCCGCCAAGTCACCAAATTTTCCGCGCAGAAGCGGCTCCCACACGACTTGGTAGACCTGTTCTCCACCCAATTCTCGCAGCCACTCCGCGGCAGTGCGATTTTCCAGACTGTGCCAATCCCTGATTTTGCGCGCCTTGAGCACAAGCAACCCAAGCCGGACCCGGTTTAGAAACGACAAAGGTTCAAAACGCAACAAGTCAATAAGCGTCGAAAGTTTGAAGAAGCTATGCGCGTAATACATACCAGTGCGGGTAGAACGCAACAGTACACGATCCGACGTACCCAATTCTTCGATAAGTCGCGTCACGTGCACGTCACTAGTAAACCAGTGGTGGTAGAATTTTTCGAGTCGCTCGCCACCTACAACAAAGCTACCGGCAAGACCACCAACCTCGGTATCCCGCTCCAGTACTGTGACACGGATGCCACGTTTACCAAGCTCATAGGCGGCGGCCAGGCCACAAAAACCGGCACCAATCACCACAACGTGGGGGCGGGAGGCTATCTCGTCCAACCTTTTAACTTACTATTCATTTACTTACCAAAAGAAAGCTCTGCTTGCCAGATATTGCCTTCATTGGTGAATTGTCCAGTTCGGATAGCGTTAATGTCGTACTCAGGAAGCGGCAGAATTGCCATGCACTTGCCATCAAAACCTACTCCATACATGTAAAAGTCAAAGTCCAGGTTATCAAATCCATATGGCTTTCGCCAACTGGGAAGGTCCGTTTCGTTGACCGGCAAGACGTGTACGAAAAAGCGTTCCCGCAGATCTTCCGGGTTGCAGGATTCCCGGAGGTAGACCAGCTTGTCCTTGTATCGGTATACGTCAAAGACGGAACGAGTGACTGGCACGTCGGCCTTTGCCTTGTGGTGGACGTCCCGATAGAAAGCTTGACTGGACTCATCTAACAATGCCAAATTCATACTCTGCACAGTAAAAAGGGTACTGTTGTAGACCTTGCGCGTATAGATAGAATTAAAGATGTCTGGCTTTTTTCCTTTCCAGATATATTCACGGTAGTTGGTGAGGTAAAAGTCGGCACGCGTTGTATCTTTCACGCGTTGTCGCTCCGTTGCGGGAAGAATCATCCGGTTTCTTTTTACATGGCCATACTTCCCGTAAACACGGATGGACGAGTTGGGATAGCGCGCCAGAAGATATTCCAGTCCTTCACGATAGGAAGTCCCCCAATAGTCCATCTCGTATTGGGTGCGCAGATATTCCGGCGTGTGACGGTCTACCAGGGCGTTGAAATAGACATTTTGATGAGGATGGATCTGCATCATCTCCATGACGACGATTCCCAAACCGACTCCCGTCAGAGTGTAGACGGCCGCCCGCCAGGACTTTTGCCTGCAAAAAGATACCAGTTGATACAAACCGAATGCCGCCAGCAGACAGAACGGCGCATAGATGAAGTACATGTGTCGCCAGCCGTTATAGAACGTTGACCCCAACAGCGTAACCGCCAACACAGGCAATACGAAACAGGCCAGCAGCAACCACTGAAAGCGCACCGGCGTGTTGCGCACTATCTTTCGTGGTCGGGTGAGACCTCGATACCCCACCGCAACGATACCGATAAAGCCCAACAACAACGCCACCCACGGCGTCGTAATTAAAAACCAGGTGGAAAGGTAATCCTTTGGAGGGTTAGTTCCATCGATAAATTGACCTTGGAATAATTCAATTTTTTTAGAAGGAAAATCGGAAAATTTAGAAAATACTGAAATGATTTCAGTGAAACGTCCAACTGGGTCTTCCCACAAGTACGGCCAGATGACATACAAGGTAAGGACGCTGCTCAGTATGAAGCCGCCAAGGGTCTTGAGCACCCGTATGCGCTCCGGTCTGCCTTTGGCATGCCAAACGTCCAAGCCCCGCATCATCACCACCGCAACAAACAGCATGACGCCCATCACCCGAAGGTTGATCAGCACCGCCACCGCCGCACCACACAACAAAAACGCCCGCACGGTGTTGAGAGCAAAGGCGCGATGAATCAGTAACAAGGAAATCATAAACATACTAAAGAAAGGAATATCCTTGCTGTTGAAGAAGGAATGGGCATAGAGGCGGGGATGCAACAGGAACAGCAGCATGGCGGCCAGGGCCAGCAGACGGTTGTTAAACAGGCGCACGGCCAACAGGTAACAGCAGACCGCGCCCAACAGGAAGAACAGGTGGGTCAGGAGATGACGGCTGAGATAGATGGTACGGGTATCTTCTAGTCCAAGGAGGCGTTCCGCCCATAGCAAAGGTAACTGGAATGCAATCCCATAAAGTATATTAGGTATTTTCGGCAAAGCTTCACTGTTTCCTTCCAATATGTAATTAATGTTTTTTTCGGTGATACGCCGTTCTTTTTCCTCATCCCACGACACGCCGTAATCGTCGAGTACGGCAATGCCTACTAACAGAAAGAGTACGAAGACCATCCACGCACCGCGAGAGGTCGGAAAATGACTCGTGTTATTCAATGAGAGGCTGCGAAGGAGGGGGAAGGCAACATACTAATAGAAGAATAATGCTTTTTTTCTGGATGGCATGTGTGCATTGTGTGCCATATTTAGGCATAAAAGCCCAAAAACTCCCCATCTTAAAAAACGAGGAGTTTTAAAATATGATGCCTGGCAGTGCCCTACTCTCACACGGGGAATCCCCGCACTACCATCGGCGATGTACCGTTTCACTTCCGAGTTCGGGATGGGGTCGGGTGGTACCAGCACTCTATTGCCACCAGGCAAACTGTGCCGAGATAAGTGCATCCCCGCACTCATCTCGAATTCTTTGGAATCAACTAGGCCGGTGTTTTGAAAGTTTGCTTGAGCGTTATATGATCAAGTCGCACGGGCAATTAGTACCGGTTAGCTTCATCCATTACTGGACTTCCACACCCGGCCTATCAACCTGGTCGTCTTCCAGGGCCCTTCAGGGGAATCAAGTTCCCGGTGAGACCTCATTTTAGGAGAGGCTTCCCGCTTAGATGCTTTCAGCGGTTATCCCTGCCGTACATAGCTACCCGGCAATGCCACTGGCGTGACAACCGGAACACCAGAGGTACGTCCACTCCGGTCCTCTCGTACTAGGAGCAGCTTCCTTCAAGTCTCAAACACCCACGGTAGATAGGGACCGAACTGTCTCACGACGTTCTAAACCCAGCTCGCGTACCACTTTAAATGGCGAACAGCCATACCCTTGGGACCTGCTTCAGCCCCAGGATGTGATGAGCCGACATCGAGGTGCCAAACACTGCCGTCGATATGGACTCTTGGGCAGTATCAGCCTGTTATCCCCGGAGTACCTTTTATCCGTTGAGCGATGGCCCTTCCATTCAGAACCACCGGATCACTAAGACCTACTTTCGTACCTGCTCGACATGTCTGTCTCGCAGTCAAGCACCCTTATGCCTTTGCACAAACCGCACGATTTCCGACCGTGCTTAGGGTACCTTTGCACTCCTCCGTTACCCTTTGGGAGGAGACCGCCCCAGTCAAACTACCCACCATACACTGTCCCCAATCCGGATTACGGACCCGGGTTAGAACTCTAAACATACCAGGGTGGTATCTCAAGGCTGGCTCCATAGCCACTGACGTGGCTACTTCAAAGCCTCCCACCTATCCTGCACAAGTAAGCTCAAAGTTCAGTGTAAAGCTGTAGTAAAGGTTCACGGGGTCTTTCCGTCTAGCCGCGGGAACACTGCATCTTCACAGCGATTTCAATTTCACTGAGTCTCGGGTGGAGACAGTGTGGCCATCGTTACGCCATTCGTGCAGGTCGGAACTTACCCGACAAGGAATTTCGCTACCTTAGGACCGTTATAGTTACGGCCGCCGTTTACCGGGGCTTCGATCAAAAGCTTCGTCCGAAAACTAACTCCATCAATTAACCTTCCGGCACCGGGCAGGCGTCACACCCTATACGTCCACTTGCGTGTTTGCAGAGTGCTGTGTTTTTAGTAAACAGTCGCAGCCACCTAGTCACTGCAACCTCCAACAGCTCACAAAGTACATTGGTCACCAGTGGAGGCGCACCTTCTCCCAAAGTTACGGTGCTATTTTGCCTAGTTCCTTCACCCGAGTTCTCTCAAGCGCCTTGGGATTCTCACCCCACCCACCTGTGTCGGTTTGGAGTACGGTTCTGCATTACCTGAAGCTTAGAGGTTTTTCTTGAAAGCATGGGATCGACCGCTTCGCTCCTAAAAAGGTGCTCGTCATCGTGTCTCGACATTAAAGGTCCGGATTTACCTAAGCCTTCTGCCTACGCACTTAAACCGGGACAACCATCGCCCGGCCGGCATTGTCTACCCTTCTCTGTCCCCCCATCGCAGTAATACAAAGTACTGGAATATTAACCAGTTTTCCATCGACTACGCCTTTCGGCCTCGCCTTAGGAGCCGACTAACCCTGCGCTGATTAGCATGGCGCAGGAAACCTTGGGTTTTCGGCGTGCAGGTTTTTCACCCGCATTATCGTTACTCATGTCAGCATTCGCACTTCCGATACCTCCAGCAGACCTCTCAATCTACCTTCACAGGCTTACGGAACGCTCCTCTACCATGCAATATATTGCATCCGCAGTTTCGGTATACAGCTTAGCCCCGTTATATCTTCCGCGCAGGCCGACTCGACCAGTGAGCTATTACGCTTTCTTTAAAGGATGGCTGCTTCTAAGCCAACCTCCTGGCTGTTTTAGCCTTCCCACATCGTTTCCCACTGAGCTGTAATTTGGGGACCTTAACTGGCGGTCTGGGCTGTTTCCCTTTCCACGACGGACCTTAGCACCCGCCGTGTGTCTCCCGTGATTGGACTTCCAGGTATTCGAAGTTTGCAATGGTTTGGTAAGTCGGGATGACCCCCTAATCATAACAGTGCTCTACCCCCTAGAGTCAGACACGAGGCGCTACCTAAATAGCTTTCGAGGAGAACCAGCTATCTCCGAGCTTGATTAGCCTTTCACTCCTATCCACAGTTCATCCGATAATTTTTCAACATTACCCGGTTCGGGCCTCCAGCAAGTGTTACCCTACCTTCACCCTGACCATGGATAGATCGCCCGGTTTCGGGTCTACTCCCAGCGACTGATTCGCCCAATTAAGACTCGGTTTCCCTACGCCTCCCCTATGCGGTTAAGCTCGCCACTGAAAGTAAGTCGCTGACCCATTATACAAAAGGTACGCAGTCACCCCCGAAGGGGCTCCCACTGCTTGTATGCATACGGTTTCAGGTTCTATTTCACTCCCCTCGCCGGGGTTCTTTTCACTTTTCCCTCACGGTACTGGTCCACTATCGGTCGGTAGAGAGTATTTAGCCTTGGAGGATGGTCCCCCCATGTTCAGACAAGATTTCACGTGTCTCATCCTACTCGATTTCACTTATTGCTTACTTTTGTATACTGGGCTGTCACCATCTTTGGCCACACTTTCCAGAGTGTTCTACTAGCACACAACAAGCTTAAGAGCTGTTCCCCGTTCGCTCGCCGCTACTAAGGGAATCTCAGTTGATTTCTTTTCCTTCGGGTACTTAGATGTTTCAGTTCCCCGAGTTCGCTTCGCTAACCTATGAATTCAGTTAGCGATGACCACCTAAGTGGTCAGGTTTCCCCATTCGGGCACCCCCGGGTAAACGCTTGTTTGTCAGCTAACCGAGGCTTATCGCAGACTACCACGCCCTTCATCGCCTTCTACCGCCTAGGCATCCACCGCATGCACTTATTCACTTGATCATATAACCTCAAACAAACTTGCTTGTCGCTTGCTAACCTATTTTCCATTAATTAAGGGCAAGTAGGTACACACAAACAACGTACATTATCGCCATTTGAGATATATGTATGAATTAAACGACAAAACTCGAGATAAAACGTTTTAGTGATTTATCTATCGCCTAGTTGATTTCCAAATTTTTAAAAAACACTCCGAAAATTTATCCCGGAGAACACTTAACAAGTCAGTGCCAATCATCTCTGATAGACAACCAGTTAGCGCTGAAAATTGTATCTATATGGTCTGGTGGAGCCAGGCGGGATCGAACCGCCGACCTCCTGCGTGCAAAGCAGGCGCTCTCCCGGCTGAGCTATGGCCCCTTGACTACCATCAGTGAAAGTGGTGGGTCTGGGAAGATTCGAACTTCCGACCTCACCCTTATCAGGGGTG